>NZ_OZ034756.1:0-1173856 GCF_964028115.1 Wolbachia endosymbiont (group A) of Anthophora plumipes | reverse complement strand
TCTATTTTATCTATTTTTCTGTATACTAAAGTATAGTAGTAATAATAGTTCTATCAACGACTTGTTACTAACTTAAAATTCAGTAAAAATTGGCGTTGTTTAATTTGTGGATAAATATGTTAACAACTTCTATATGCTATTGATTTTCTGTTATGATTTATGTGTATAAGTAAGATGTTCAGAGTGTTAGTAATTTTCTTTTATGGAAAACATTTTACCATCATGCATTGTTACATAACTATGTATATGTCGTTGAAAAAATTGTTGATCAATTGTTGGTATTTTATATCAACAAATAATTCACAAATTAATTTGACATTATTCACATGCTTATTAAACATTTAATAAAAGTTTTCTTGATAAATCTGATCTGAAAACGTTTTTGCCATTACAGGGAATAAATTGAGTAAAAAAGGAACCTTAGTAGAAAAAATAGCATATAGAATTTTTCTCTTCCTTTTCAAAAAAGCTTCTGTGTTGAAAAAGTGTGCGACTGAAGCATTAATGAAAGATCTGCCAGACCTTAATATATTTAATGGTCTATTAAAATTCCACGATTGTGGTATAATGGATATAATGACTCCACGTACAGAGATATGCGCAGTAGACATTGAGTCAAGCGAGCGTGAAATAATAAAGAAGATAAAAAACACTTGCCACACTAAAATACCAATTTATAGAAATAACTTTGATAACGTAATAGGCTTTTTTTATGTAAAAGATGTTATTTTTAATAGGGATAAAAATTTTAATCTGAGAAATATTATACAAAGCGTAATATTTGTTCCGCCCTCGATGAAGACAACTAATCTTTTTGTTAGGATGAAATCTTCTAAATCATACTTAGCTATTGTATTGGATGAATATGGTGGAACTGATGGTTTAATTTCAATGACCGATCTTATAGAGGAGCTAATACCAAACATTGATAGTGAGAACGAAATAAATTCAGAATATACCATTACTGAATTGTCTCAAAATAAGTTTGAAGTGTCAGCAAGGGTTCTTATAAAGGATATAGAAGAGGATCTAAAAATAGAATTACGTGACCCTGAAGAAGACTATGTTACACTTGGTGGTTTGATTCTTTCGATTGCTGGTAAAGTGCCTTCTGTAGATGAAGTCATTAAATATAAAAATGGTATGAAGTTTATCATCAAAGATGCAAATGAGCGCTACATTAATAAAATAGTACTAGACTTAAGTGATTACAAAAATTAGATTTGGTACCCCTTGTCGGGGAATGTCTTGCCTTGAAACGAAGAAAAAGTTGTAATAACCAAATATGCAACTCAAGGTATAGTTAAACCTATCTCCAGCAAATTATTTTCGCAAGTACAATGCATTTCAGTTTTATAGTACTCTAATAATAAAGAGGTCATATAGATATTAATATCTTTTGTATTTAAATTAGTGTCATTTTTTTTGATTAATTTGTCTACTAATGATTTGCTTATTGGTTTGTGTTCATTTAGAATTTTTATAGTTAATAGCATTTTATCTTCTGTTTGACTCAGTAAAACAGACACTAGTTCAACTTCCGCCACTGCGCTGGCTATAGTTAGCACCATATTAGAAATTATCTTATTTATCTTTTCAATTAAATCTTCCTTATTTTTTGCAGAGTATGCGTCTATTTTCCACGTAAGCTTTACTTTTTTTTTAATAAATAATTTTCGATATTAGATTTGGTCTGATCAAAGCTGTAATTATCTGCTGAAGAAGAATATGCCTGCTTCATAACTTTATGTTTATATATTAAATCATCGGAGCTTTCTTTAAGAAACGACAACGCTTCCTTCTGCGCATCAGCATCGTTCTTATCTATTACTTCAAGCTCTTCTAAGCCAAACATTATTCCATTCATAGAGTTAGCAAAGTCATGAAGCAGCCGTCCTGATAGCAGCTCCGTTATTAACAGTATGTTTTTGATGTTTTTGTTCATTGGATAATTATAAATGATTTAAGTTACCCTATATTGGTAAACATATAATAGTCAATTAAGAGAAAGTTTCGTTGCACTTTTTATATCAAGGCATTAATATAGTATTAACAATTTTAAAATTTATAGAAGGATTATGAATACTTATATCAGATCAGGAATAGATCTTGAACTATATAATAAGTTAATAAAAGAAGTCAAGCCTATTGCTCAAGAAACTACTAGAGAAGAAGTAATCAGCGAAATAGGTTCATTTTCTGCGTTGTTTGATTTTGCTGCACTAAGTAAGAAATATGACCATCCAGTACTTGTTTCCTCAACTGATGGAGTAGGTACGAAACTGTTGATAGCTCAAGAAGTGAATAGGCATGATACTATAGGTATAGATTTAGTTGCAATGTGTGTAAATGACTTACTTGCACAAGGAGCAACGCCTTTATTTTTCCTTGATTACTTTGCAACAGGCGTTTTGAGCAAGGACGTTTTATTATCTGTGGTCCAAGGCATTGCAAAGGGGTGCAAGCAAGCTAAAATAGCATTGGTTGGTGGGGAAACTGCAGAAATGCCTGGAATGTATGATAATAATCACTATGACCTTGCAGGGTTTGTGGTTGGTGTAGTTGATCGAAAGCAAATTCTTCCAAACTGTAGCATGATGAAAGTAGGTGATTATATAGTTGGCTTAGAGTCAAGTGGAATTCACTCAAATGGGTTTTCTTTGGTGCGCCATATTTTCAAAGGCTTAGGTATAAATTATAACGACTCATCTCCATGGAATAATCAGCTTTGGAAAGAAGTGTTGCTCGAACCAACAAAAATATATGTTGATTCTTTGTTGCCTATTATGCCAAAGATAAAAGGCATTGCACATATAACAGGTGGTGGCTTGATAGATAATATTCCGCGGATTCTTCCAAAAAACTTATTTGCAAACATAGACATTAATTCCTGGAAATGGCCAGATATATTTTTATGGCTAACAAAGGAGGGTAAAATAGAGAAGAAAGAAATGCTAAAAACATTTAATTGTGGTATTGGCATGGTATTGATCGTAAGTCCTGAGAATATGCAAAACGTGAAAAATCATTTCCAAAAACGTGGAGAAAAAATTGAAATTATTGGAAAACTTGATGAGGCATGTAACCCTCCACTTGATAGAGTAATATTTAGTTAGTCTAACTTTACTGACAGTCTTTTTGCAACTTCTAGGTACGCTTCCTTTAAATCTCCTAAATTCAAACGAAAGACGTCTTTATCTAGCTTTTTATAAGTATTTTTATCCCATAACCTGCAGTTATCAGGGCTGATTTCATCGGCTAAAATGATTTTAGTACTGTCATTTATTAATCTGCCAAATTCTAACTTGAGATCAACTAAATATATACTTGCATTTGAAAATAGGTGGACTAAGATTTCGTTGATTTTTAAAGTTGTAGTTTTAACTTCATCCATTTCTTTGCTAGATAGCCAATCAAAATACAGTATGTGATTTTCATTCACCATTGGGTCGGCTAGGTCATCATTTTTGTAAAAAAACTCGATTATAGGAGATGTAAGTGCCTCACCTTCTTTGATATTAAAACGTTTGCAAAAGCTGCCAGCTGCAACATTTCTAACTACCACCTCAAGAGGTATTATCTTGAGCTTTTTGACTAGCTGTTCTCTTTCGTTTAGAGTTTTTATAAAGTGCGTGCTAGTTCCTGCTTCTTCAAGCTTTTCCATGATAAAAGCACTAACATGATTATTAATTATTCCTTTGCCCTCAATAATTTCATATTTTTTCTTATTGAATGCTGTAACATCATCTTTAAAGTGCTGTATAACAGTTGATGAGTCTTCAGTTTCAATAATGGCTTTCGCTTTACCTTCGTATATTGTTTTATTCAGTGACATGCTTAATTTAACTATATATTATATCAATTTACTGTTCTTAGAGTATAGCTCCAAATAACTTAAAATAAACCTTAATGGCATTCAATGTTACAATATTAACCATATTTCCAGAAATGTTCCCCGGGTTTTTGAACTATTCTCTTGCCGGAAAAGCGTTAGAAAAAAAAATATGGAACCTTGAAGTAATAAATATTCGTTCTTTTGCGAAAGATAAACATTCAGCTGTGGATGATGTTCCATATGGAGGTGGAGCAGGAATGGTTATGCGTTCTGATGTAGTTGGTGATGCAGTAGATAGTATGCTCTCTGTTCATAAAAATACTAAGTTTATTTACATGACTCCATCTGGAACTAAGTTTAATCAGAATATTGCCAGAGAATTATTAGAGTTTCCTCATATAACAATATTGTGTGGTCGATTTGAAGGTATTGACCAAAGGATAATTGATGCGTATACTCCTTATGAATTAAGTATCGGAGATTATATACTTTCAGGAGGTGAGCCAGCTGCGATGGTGGTTCTCGATGCATGCATTAGACTTCTTCCAGGTGTAGTAAATAATTCCGATAGTATTATTGAAGAAAGTTTTAGTTATGATGGTGGTATGCTTGAATATCCTCAATATACTAGACCTGAGCAGTGGAAGGGATATAAAGTACCTGAGGTTTTGTTATCTGGCAATCACAAAAAAATAAGTGATTGGAGGCAGAAGCAGTCTCATGTTATAACAAAAAAGCGTAGGCCTGAATTATTGAATGGAGAGATAAATGACAAATTTACTTAAAAAATTTAACGAACAGCAAATGCAAGTGTTAGCTAAAGAAATACCAGAATTTCGTCCTGGTGATGATTTGAAGGTCACTTTTAAAGTAGTTGACGGTGCAAGTGAACGTATACAGATATTTGGAGGTGTATGTATATCAAAAAGGAACCGCGGGTTACATTCTTCTTTTGCAGTCAGAAAAGTGAGCCATGGAGAAAGTATAGTGTCTCAATTTTTTGTTTATTCTCCTGCACTGGTTTCAGTGCAAGTGACAAGAAAAGGAAAGGTTCGTAGAGCAAAACTGTATTATCTATGCAAACTATTTGGAAAAGCTGCAAGGATCAAAGAGCGTACTACTTATGTTAAAAAGAAATCTAAGTAGATACAATAGGGAGTGATGTCAATTGTGTCATCCCAACACTTCCCCAGTGTCATCCAAGTAGCTGATACTGGGATCTACCTTATTCTATATCATGGATGTTATTTTTAGCATGGAGTCTGTTACCAATTGCCTGATTTGTAAATATTTTTATAACTGGATTCCAGTGTCAAGCACTGGAATGACATCAACGTTTATTAAACTGGACGTTTGTACAGCTGTGGGCTTGACGATAGGATCCAGGAAAAATAAATGAGTATAAAGAAAAAATTCCTTAAATTACTTCAGTCAAGGCGTGTACATGCTCGTATAAAAAGGAAAAATAAAAAGAACAGAGCGTTACGCTTTTGCTCTTTCACGGCACTAGTTATCTCACTTGGCTGTCCTGTGTGTATATTGTTGAGTATATTAGTTAACTCTTACAGTGCCTTAACAGTAACGAAAATTTTATTGCCAATTGAAATAAGTGCTGATCTTACTTTAACAAATAATCCTAGTGATTTGCGGTATAAGTCCATTGGCTTACTCAACGATTCTTTACGTAAGGTGTTTAAAGGAACTGATTTTAAAGACAGTGACGAAATTTTAAGTCGTAATTCTTACAAAGAACTAGAGAAATTTTTTCGTAAGAAAGTAAAAGATAGTGGTGAATATGAGATCTGGTTTACCGCGTCAAGTATAATTAATTCAATAAATAAAGATAAACATTTGAATGATCGTTATGCTAAATTACTTGATTGGCTAAAAGAAAAGAGGAGAGTGAAAAAATTTTTTAATAAGTCTTTATTCCTTAAATCTGACTCTCGTGAACCTGAGAATGCAGGGATTTTAGGGGCATTTATCGGTTCATTAATGACAATTATAGTGTGCCTAGCATTAGCATTACCAATAGGGATTATGTCGGGCATCTGTCTTTACGAATTTATGCCTAAAAATAGGCTAATGACTAATATTGTAGAAATTAGCATGAATAATCTTGCTGCAGTGCCTTCAATAATATTTGGTGTAGTGGGCTTAACTCTCTATCTTGGCATATTTGGGCTACCACGCTCTTCACCACTTGTTGGTGGAATGACTCTTTCATTTATGATGTTACCTAATATTATAATTGCAACAAAAAATGCCTTTGCGAATGTTCCTATTACGATAAAAGATGCAGCGTTTGCGCTCGGTGCGCCTCACATCAAGGTGATATTAGATCACTCTTTACCGATTGCGTTACCAAGAATAATACATGGTACTGTGCTTGCAATTGCAAGGATTTTAGGTGAATCTTCCCCTTTACTTATGATAGGTATGGTAGCATTTATTGCTGATACACCTACGTCCTTTTTCGATCCGGCGACTGTTCTGCCTGTACAAATATACATATGGTCAAGTAGTCCTGAAATTGCATTTATTGAACTTGCTGCTATTGCAATTATAGCTTTATTATTGGTGTTATTTGCGTTAAATTTAGTAGCAAATTTTGTAAAAAAGAAATTCGAATTTTTTAATTTTTAGCAATTCATGAAAATCACAGTCCTATCTGGTTATGGCTTAAATTGCGAAAAAGAAACCGCATTTGCATTTATGGAATGCAGCAGAAAACTTGGTATTAGTAATATTGAAGTAAAAATCGTTCACATTAATGATATCATAGATAATCCAAGTGAACTGAAATTAAGCAATATACTTGCAATTCCAGGAGGTTTTTCCTATGGTGATAACACTGGTGCTGGTAATGCGTTTGCTTTACGTATTAAAAACAACTTGTTGGATGAGTTTCAAGAGTTTTTATCTCAGGACAAGCTGATTATAGGAATATGTAATGGTTGTCAGATATTAGTAAAATTAATTCCAGAGTTCTCTAGTCTAGCTTTAATCCATAATGATATAGGCAATTATCAATGCCGTTGGATTAGAGTGGGAGTTAATCCGCAGAGTAATTCTGTTTGGCTACGGGGCCTGAGTGAACTATATCTCCCTATTGCTCATGGGGAAGGCAAATTTTTTATGGATCAAGATATTTTGAACCAATTGATTGAGAGCAATTCCACCGCATTACGTTACATTGATGAAAATGGCAACTATGCTAACCTACAATTTCCTTACAATCCGAACGGATCTACATACGACCTAGCAGCTTTATCAGATAAAAGTGGAAGAGTGCTAGCTTTAATGCCCCATCCAGAGAGGGGAATATTTTTTACTCAGCAAGATAATTGGCCTCTTGAAAAAGAAAAGAGCAAGCGTTTAGGTATTGCTGTGCCAAAATATGGTGATGGAATGCTTATATTTGAAAATGCACTAAAGTATTTTTGTTAAAATTTATTGGTAGGGGTTTATGGTCGAAATTATCCCCTGATATTGCAAAAAATTACTTTACAAGTTTCGCCAGTCCCCTTATTATGATAATAAGGGTATTTATGACTCAAAACTTGTTTTTGACCTGCAGGCTCAATGACAAAATTCAGTAAAAAACTCAGGGTATTTATTGGCGGATTACATAAAATTATAGCGGCTGCATGTCTTTTTTATTTTTTCTACATTCAGCCAAATCGCGCTTATTTTAAGCGTTAGCACATTATTACAGCGCCACTTACAGTAATATAGAGTCAAAACTCGCACCACGGGAGTTCTTTGCCTTTTTTTTTATTTGGTAAATTTCTTAATGTTTGTAGCTAAAGCAACTTAAGAGACCGAAAATGGTGTCATTCCAGCGCGTGACGCTGGAATCTAGTCTTTATTATGCAGCCACTTATTTAAAGTTAAGTTTTCTGGATCCAAGTAGTCAGGGCACTGGGATGACACCTTGACGATTTGAAGAATCGTCATTCCGCTACTCGTTAGCGGAATCTATGCTGAGATACCGCGGCGGTATGACGTAGGGACTCCGCCAACAATATTGGAAGAAATCTGAAACTTGAGAAAACTATTTCCCAAAAGCTTCTATAAAAAGAACAGAGAGTTGAATTTATTTATAGAGCTAGTGATCAAATAACCATATGTCTCGATGAATAACATATGGGAGAGCTAATGGGCAACAAGAAATTAATAGTTTGTATTCGTTATAGTTATGAAGTGAATAGATTAGCAGAGTTGTATCTATTAGATGCATATGAAAAATTAGTGTTAAGTAAACCAATAAAAGTGAGCAAAAAGGAAGAAAACTCTGAATGTAAGAAAGTAGATTTGAGGAGGGTTAAATGGTAACAGTTAGATTATATGCAAGAGTTTCTTCAGGGAGACAAGCACAAGAAGGTACAATAGCAAGTCAAATTGCTGCTATAGAGAATCAAATTAGTATGGACGGACATAAATTATTAAATGAATATAAATTTATTGATAATGGTTCTAATATAATCCGTCCTGGTTTAGAAAAATTACGTGATAAAATAGCAGAAGGTAGCATTGATAAGGTTTATATTCATTCTCCTGATCGTTTATCTCGCAAGTATGCATATCAGATGGTATTACTTGAAGAGTTCAAGAAACTAGGAGTAGAAGTCATTTTTTTAAATTAGCGATAATCCAGAATCTCAATTACTATTACAAATGCAAGGTATGATAGCAGAATATGAACGTGCAAAAATCATGGAAGGAAGCTGCCGAGGAAAGATTTATGCAGCCAATAAGGGTTATATAAGTGTAATGAGAGCTGCTCCTTATGGCTATCATTATATAAATAAAAATACAGAGACAGGACAAGCCTTATTTGAAATTTATGAAGAAGAAGCTAAAGTTGTGCGTAAAGTATTTTTTTGGGTAGGAAGAGAAAGAGCGAGTATAGGAGAAGTATGTCGTGGGCTAAGTGCTATGTCCGTTATGACGCGAACAGGAAAAGAATATTGGGATAGGGCTGTAGTTTTGAGTATGTTAAAAAACTCTGCTTATAGAGGACAAGCAGCTTTTGGTAAAACAAGGTTAGGCGTAAAATTAAAATATATAAGACCAAAAAAAACTCCTGCGAGCAACCAAAAGATAATTATTCTACTTATCCTGTTCCAAAAGAGGATTGGATTTATATTAAAGTACCTAGTATAGTAAACGAAGATTTATTTGATATAGTTCAAGAACAATTAGCAGAGAATAGAAAAATAGCAAGAACAAGACAAAGAGGAGCAAGATATTTATTGCAAGGTTTAGTAGTATGTAAGCTTTGTAATTATGCATATTATGGTACTAGCACTGCAAGGAATAAGGAGGGAAAAAAACTAATAATCAGGTGTATTATCGTTGTATTGGCACGCCGTTTTGGTGGTAATAAAATGTGTAACAACAAATTAATTCGTACAGATACATTAGACATAGCTGTGTGGGAAGAAGTAAAGCATCTATTAAAAAATCCGAATAGAATATTAGAGGAGTATAAACGAAGACTTTCAGAACTTACCACTAGATCAAAAAAGCGCTTTGCTTGAAGCACAAGAAGATAAATTAAAACGTGGTATTGCAAGGTTAATTGATAGTGATGCTCAAGAATATATTGATCAAGAAGAATTTGAGCCAAGAATTAGAGCAATGAAACAAAACTTAAAAATGGTTGAAGAACAAAAGAAAAAGATATTTGATCAGAAAAAACTCACAGAAGAGTTCACTCTAATAGTAACAAATTTAGAGGGATTTTCCTCTAGTATTAACTCAAGTCTTGATAATGCAGACTGGCTAACTAAACGTGATATTATTAGAACGTTAGTTAAGCGAATTGAGATTAATTTTGAGGATGTGAACATCGTGTTTAGAGTGAAAGAGCTTCCAGACTCTTCTCATGGGGAGAAAAATCAATACTTGCAATGTTGTTGTAGGGGTAGTCATCCCGCTACTTGTTAGCGGGATCTAGAGATACTGCGGCGGTATGACGTCTCGCTTGGGTCAGCTATACCTTTTTTCTACTTAGTTTGGGTTATGCAAGAAGTCTATTATAATCAGGCTTTAAGTGTGCGGAAGTAATTTTTTGCATTAGAGTAAAAAATTTTTTCTATAGCTAATCAAAGTGGGATCAAGAGAAACTTACCACTTTCTTTACAAAGGGTTTGATGTTACCATTTGATGAACTATTCTGAATTTATTGAATGAACATTAACATAAAGAATCTAGTTCATGCTTTTTCTAAATTGCCAAGTTTAGGACCATCATCATCACGCAGGTTGGTTATACATTTACTCCAAAACAAAGAGAAAGTTATGCTACCACTTGTATCTTTGATTAAAGAGCTAGCAGATCTTATAGTAGAATGTGAGATTTGCGGAAATCTAGATACTAAATCACCTTGTTCTATTTGTACTAACCCAAAACGTGACACTAAGTTACTGTGTATAGTAGAAGAATTGGGTGATCTATGGGCGTTTGAAAAAGGAAATATATATTCAGGTTTATACCATGTTTTGGGGGGCAGATTGTCTGCAATAAACGGCATAGGTCCAAAAGAACTTAACCTTGATACTATTCTGGAAAGAGTGACAAAATCTAAAGTTGAAGAGATAATTATTGCAATTAATCCGACATTAGAGGGTCAAGTTACTGCACAATATATAATTGAATTGCTAAAAAATTTGGATGTGAAAATATCACGTCTTGCTTGCGGCATACCAATGGGCGGAGAAATTGACTATCTAGATGAAGGAACGTTAAAAGCAGCCCTCACTTCAAGACAAGAATATGAGTTAAATATAAAATAAGGTATGTGCTTAAAAAAACTTGCATCGTTAATAACGTTCAAGAAGAAAGAAACAGCGCCACCACTTCAAGTGGCGGCTTGGGAAAATGACCGTCTAAACTATAAGCAATTTTCAGGCAAATTCAACACTATAATTAAAACGATTGATCAGTTTTTTACAGTAATATCTTTAGAAGGATATGACGGATGGGGTAAGACGTTTTTTCTGAAAGAGTGGGTAAAAGAGTTAAAACAGCAAAATGAAATTGCAGCTTACTATAACGCATGGGATATCAATGCACTGGATCAACCACTTCCTTCTTTTTTAAATTTTCTATTTGAAGATTTATTTGCATCGTATGAAGTAAAAAGAAGCGTTATACAACAGTTCAAGAACATAAACCAAGAACTATTTTCTCTAAACACACTAGGAAAGCTGATCAGTAAATCTCCACTTGCTATGCTTTCCGTATTGCTTGACGCTACAAAAGAGGCTGATAGGAAAGATATTGGTTCTGTACTGAGAGAGTTGAATACTCTTCAAAGAAGAGAAGAAAACATTAAGGATTTTAAAACACAATTGGCAAAAGTAGTTAATAGAATTAGAAAAGACAAAAACATTTATATAATGGTGGATAATCTTGATGTGTGCCGCCCTAAATTCGTTGTCGATTTTTTGGAATCTATAAAGTATATGCTTGATGTGGAGGGGCTGGTTTTCATTATTTCTGTAAGTAAAGATAAGAGCAATGTGCATAAAGCCATTAGCACGATACTTGGACCAAATTTTGACCTAAAATCTTTTACTGATCTCTCTTTACATTTACCGAAGCAACCGATAGAAAAATTTACAAAAGAACTATTTGAAAATATTAAATTACCGAAAAAGTCAAAAAATTTGATTGTAGATAGTTTTATATTTTATGCAGAAAGCCTTTTACTATCGTTAAAAACAATAGAATACTGCGTAAAAAAAATAAAGCTGTGTCTTCTGAATTACACAAGAGAAGAATTACCTGCTCCAAATTTGTTTTCGTTTTTGGTAATACTGCAATCAGTAAATACTGATTTGTATGAGGAGTTAGATTCCTCATGTCAAAGAGCATTGGAAAAAATTGAAAATGAATATAAATCTTTAATTCTAAATGGTCAAGAGGAATGGGAAAAACTTAAAACCTCTCTAGAAGCTGCTTTTGCAGAGAAGGAATCAAAAATTAACAAAGCTATAAAGGATATAATATTTTGAAAAGATACCCTACCTTTGCATATACAAAGATAGGGTAATATTTGATTAACGCCCCTTTACTATGTTATTACCTTGTTCAAACTTTCTGATTAATTCGCTTACGTTGACATTAGATAATTTTTTACCTGCAGATTTGTCATTATGTGAAGCATCAGGTTTACGAAGGTCTTCCTTACTGTTACTCCTAGTAATATTACATCTGACAATGTTTGAATTATTAGACTTATCGCTTATATCTGAAATATTGCTTTTTTCACTACATGAAGACGAATTACTCGACATATTGTCTAAGCTAAAGCGCTTTTTACCTTGATAGATTGGATTCCAATCAAGTGGATTGTAAGCTTTAGCTTTTTTATCAAGAGTACTGCTACTAACATCACTGATACCACTATCCCCTGAATCACGGCGTTGTTTGTTAGAAGTGCTATGAATATTGTCTTTCATGAGTTTTTGCATTGTTGGGCCAAATGTTCTTCCAAGATTGCTACTTACTGTTTTATTACTATCATTTGCTTGGGAATGAGATGCATTTCGCTCAAAAATCGCTTTTATTCCAGCAAATTTAGCTTGGGAAGATTTCGGAGGAACAGGTGGAGCAACTTTCTTAAGCTTTACTATTTTTTCTAACTCATTCTGCGACGATAACTTGGTCTCTGGTGCTCTTGGTGGTACCGGTGGGGCAACCATGCCTTTTGAGTTAATCTTTCCTTCATTTTTAGGAAAAATTTTTGGATTATTTTTTTCTACTGTAGTATTCATTTTTTTACCTCTAAGCCTATTAACTAGTAGAATTATAAACTTAGAGGTATTAATTTTGTAATAACGATGCTAATAGGTTTCAAATAAGCATCGCCAGAGGACTCTCTATATAATGCTTAAAGGCATTTAAAAATTTTGCTCCTAATGCTCCATCAACTGCTCTATGGTCAACAGAAAGTGTTACTGTCATTATCTCAGCTATCTCTATTTTTTCATTTATAACTATTGGTTGTTTTTTGGATGAACCAACTGCCATAATGCAAGATTGCGGCGGATTGATTATAGCACTGAAGGCTTTTATACCAAACATTCCTAAATTGGAAATAGTAAACCCACCTCCTTGAAATTCTTCTGGCCTTAATTTTCCAGATCTTGCTCTGCTTACTAAATCTTTCACTTCTTTTGATATAGATAAAATACCCTTTTTATCAGCATTTTTTACTATAGGAGTAATTAGCCCATCTTCAAGTGCCACAGCGATTGAAATGTCTACATTCGAGTATTTAAGTATTTTATTATCTATCCACGAAGAATTTATATCAGGAAATTTTTTCATGCTGAAAGCTGCAGCTTTTATGATTAGGTCATTAATTGTTACTTTGTTATTTTCATCTGCTGAGCTAATCTCGTTTTTTAACGATATTAACTTATCAACCTGGCAGTCTACAGTTAAATAAAAATGTGGAACATTCTGTTTGGATTCAGTTAAGCGCTGTGCTATCACTTGGCGCATATTGCTTACTTCAACCATGGTATCTTCCTCGGGCCTTTCACGACTTTCAATGCGTGTACCACTACCTAAAGACTCCAACACATCAGCCTTAATTATGCGACCATATGGTCCTGTACCTTTTAATTGCTGCACATTAACCCCTTCATTTTGAGCTATTTTCTTAGCTAATGGGCTTATTTTTATTCTACCTTCTACATAACCCTCTGTCATCCCAGTGCGTGACACTGGGATCCATGCTTCTTTTCTTCTAGATTCCAGTGTCACGCACTGGGATGACATTGAGGAGTTGGATCCCAGTGTCACGCACTGGGATGATATTGAAGAGTTGAATGACATTGGAGGGTTGGATGATATTGAAGAATTGGATGATATTGAAGAGTTGGGTAACATTGAGGAATTGGATGGCACTGAGGGATTGGTTTCAACTTCTTTCTTAGCTTCAATATTGTTAGCAGAAGCTGAAACATAGTTACCGAGTGCACTTTCATCTTCTCCTTCTTCCAGCATTAAAGCTATCGGTTGATTTACAGGCACGCCACTTGTTCCTTCTGTTACTAAAATTTTTGCTAAAACTCCTTCATCTATAGATTCAAACTCCATTATGGCTTTATCAGTCTCTATCTCAGCAATTACGTCGCCTACTTCAACTTTGTCTTGTTCTTTTTTATGCCACTTTACAATTTTTCCTCCAGTTTTGCTCATTGTCGGTGAAAGAGCAGGCATTAATATTTCTATAGGCATTGATTTTGCATTTAAAGATCTATTCAATTTTTAATTTACTCTTTATCTTATGTCAATCTAATCGTGAATTATGATGAATAAGTCTGTTACACTATCCCTCACGTCATCCCAGTGCGTGACACTGGGATCTTGGTTCAGTACTATTATCCTATTGTTTTTATTATTTAGCCATAGCTTGTTTGCTAATAACTTTGTTTCAACCAAATCAAATAAAATCAACATGAGAACGGGGCCAGGGTTTCACTATCCTGTAAAATGGATATACACTTGCAAAAATCTGCCCCTGAAAGTGATAGAAGAGTTTGAGAGTTGGAAAAAGGTCTGCGATATAGATGAAGACTGCGGATGGATAAAAGGCAATCTGCTTAGTGATAAGCACCACGCAATGATAAAAGAAGATACTTATGGATATCAAAAACAGAGTGTAGACAGCAAGATTACTATGAAAATAGACAAGTTCGTTGTAATGAAAATAGAAAAATGCAACGAAGAATGGTGCTTTCTTTCCACCCCAAAACGTAAAGCATGGGTACAAAAAAAACATATATATGGGGTTGATTAGGTTGATAAAGGATCTGGATTAACACTAGTTTCCGGACCTTCTGTAGCAGACTCTTCAGATGAAGCAGGAGTTGCACTAACTTCTTGAGGTTCTGGAGAATTATTTTGCCATATAGTGCTGTCACAAAAACTCTGTAACATCTCCTCAGCAGATGAGTTTAAAATTTGTACAATAGACTTTTCACTTTGTTCTCTTAGCGATTGATCCATTCTAGAAATCAACTTAAGAAACTCACTACCTGATTTTTCAGCTTCACTTTTTATTTTGCTTTCTATGCTTGCAATATTATCTTGATCAATTTCTTCTTTTGTTATGTTGAATGAATTTGCAACATCTTGATATCCAATCTTGCAATTTCCACAACCAATTATGCAAAAAGCAATAGAATTAGATATTTCATTTGCAGCCCACTTGTGTATAGTGTAAGCCAAATAATTGTCATGGTATTTAATGCTAAATTGTTGTTCTATTAGCTCAGAAATTTTATTCTTTAGAGACATAAAGTACCCTCCTACATTCGTTATACCTTTTTGTTAAGATACACCATTTACTACATGCTTTACTTTAATTAATTATTAAAACGAGAGCATAATTTTCAGAGTTATATCTTTTTACCTTAACAATTCTTTTTTGATTTCCTCTTCAACTTTCTCTCTTATATTCACATTAAGGTCCTTCGTCGAAAAATCAGTCATAGCTTCAAGATCATATAGATCTCTTGTCACTTTTTCAATAGCATCATTTATTTCTTCTTTGTCAAATTCCTTTATAATAGGTCTAATCTTCACATACCCTGGAGAGCCTTTACCATAAATTTCTTTGCTTTTATAAATGCAACCACCTGCACCAGGTTTACTGCTTCTCAAACCACTTCCACACTCTATTATTTCATACTTGACTTGACCATCTTCTATATATGTTATTTTATTATCTTCAGTAGACTTCAATGCACTTGCTGGTATGACTGTTTTTGCTAACTCTAAACTCGGTTCATGAATTATTGTGTACCGATAACTTGTACGTTCAGGACCATATGTTCTATACATACCTCCACCTGCAACAGTGATTAATGGCTTGCAATCTTGTTTGTCTGAACGACACATTTTTATAAAAATAGGTCCTCCGTCCTTATCTGAGGAGTTATTTTCCTGGTTACCCCCTCCCTCTGTAACTTTCACCTTAATTACAGGATAATTAGGGTCAATTTTCAGTTTAGCTTTAATATAATCGCCTGGCATTCCTGCTCTAGTTTCAGTGGAACAGGCATTCTTCCCGGTGGCACTATCTACATAATGTTTGCAGTTAGCGGGTGTATCTTTTATATGACCTGCTTCACCACTTCCCCATGCTTCTATTTCAACACGGTCAAACATTATTGATAAGTCATCTGTATAAACATCTTTACTTTCAGGATCATAGGATTTTTCATTATTTTTTTCAAGATCTGGTTTCTTATTTTTCAGCTTTTCCTTGATTATCTCTTTTAATTTTTCTTTTACTTTCTTTTTTAAACCTTCTAAATCGAACCTACACAATTTATCAGCGTAAAAGACCTCTGTTCTATCTGCTTTAATCAGTTGATCTTTTAATTGTGTACACTTTTGTACTTCATTTTTTTCATCTCTTAATACTTTACCATCCTTATCTTTACAATCCACTTCCTCATACCTTAAGTAGAATGGCTTATCATCTTCATTTTTATTCAAATATTGTTTTGAACGGCTGCATTTTCCATCAGAGCAGATGCAACCATCATCACCTTGATTACATTTTTCTCTATGCTCTACATCCGTCAATTTGTATACTATTTTCAGTCCTTTACTAGATTTAAATGCATCGTCTATTTCATCATTTCTTTTTACACAGTAACTGCATTTCCCCTTTTCCTGTTTATTGTCGTCAGGGAAGAAAACATACCCTTGCTTATTAAATATTATTTTATCCAACTGATCTTGAAGTCTTTTTATTTTTAAGAGGTCGACTGTTTCCCTTTCCTTGCTTGGAAGATAATAGAACCGATTTGATTCCTTTGAATAAACAGCATTGTATTTAATATATTTTGTTCCCATTAATTTTAGTGGTATTATTTTATTTTCTCTTTCAAGAACAAACTCTTCTGGTTCTGGCTGCCATCCAGAAAGACAAAGCATTCTACTGTTAGAATTTTCTTTATATTTTATTTCTACTTCTGGTTGTCCTAAGCTGTTCAATTTGCATTTATTTCCTTGAAACTCTTTACATTCTGTTTCAATATCAGGAACATAGTCATATTCTTTCAGAACTTTAAATTGTTGCGGATTACTTTCTAATATACCTTCTATAATATTATCAATATAACTTTTTTCGTTATTACTATCAGTTGTTTTTTTAACTATTCTCGGTTTTACTACCTTTAAAGATAGAGGGCCAATGTTTGTAGAAGAACCAGCATTAACATTAAAAGTACATAAACCATTGCTGTAGGTTCCACGTGCTTCATAAGTACAAGTGTTCTCACTCATCTTCATTCTTATCTTTAACGTGTTACTCTGTTTTCCAGGCGTGTTACTTTTTACTATCTCTACTACTTCAGGCTCTGGAGTAGGTGGTGCCGGAAAGCAGCGGATGAACTGTGGATTTTTTTCATCTATACTTTGAGTTCCAAGGTATTCAGCGCAGAGCTTATCTTTTTCTCTATAAGTTTTGAAGTAGTACGTGATGCCATCTTTGTCTAAAATAGAGCGCCACTCAGCTTTATCTTCTCCATACCCTTTAGGGAAATCTAATTTTTCTCCAATCTCTCCGTCTCCTCCTTTCAGATCACCAATGATTACCTTAACTTTAGGGTTAAAGTAATCATTGTCTTCATCTGTTATAGGAACAATTCTAACTTGTGGAGGTGACATCGCAAGTTGCTCACAGAACGGAGGGGGGCCAGGTGCAAGTGGCACAGGGGCACATTTTACTTTTTTCTGATAGCAAGTATCACAGGTATTTGCCATATATCCAGGGCGAAAAATATTTGCTCCTTCACCTGTTTTAGTAAAAAATGAGAAAAAATCCCCCATGCAGGCTGCTTTTTGGCTGCAAGCACATATCTTAGGGGAATTAGCAAATTTCCTTTTTTCTTCATCAGTAACATTATCTACCCACTCCCACTCGAGACCTTTCGCAATCCCTTCCTTAAATTTTCCATCATTTAACACTGTATCTCCTTCCCAGTCGATAAAAACTGCTGCAGAAACACCCCCACCTGTACTTTGTGTTCCATATATTTGGCGGCAAAACTTTCCAGTTTCTAAGTCATAGCAATAACTTTTTCCATCATAAGCACATACTCTAATTTTAGGATTAAAATAGCCATCAACTCCTTGATCTTTTATTGCTTGTACTTTAATTTCTTTTACCCAATCTCCGCTAACTATTGCTTCGAACCAAGTATTACTCTTTACAAGAGGCGGACAATCAGCATATCCTTGATACGAAAGACCAAGTATCAAAAAGAACATCAATAAGAAATTAAGCTTTACACTTCTCATAAAACACCGGTAACCACTCATTAACTTCTTCTCCTTTTTCCTTTATTGCCTCGTACATATACTTTATAGTCTCTTTGTTAGCTGAAAGTACGTGTATTTCCTGCATATTCTTCAAATCTAAATTTAAAGTTACTAACCCTTTGTACTGTTTTATCAAAAATAAACCTTCCTGTGTTGGCGTCTGCAGAATTATATTCAGCTCCTCTTTCGATAAAGAAAATGCTTTCATGTATAACCTATTTGCATTGACGTTTGGCATCAAGATCCTTGTATCAACATGTTTATCTAAATATTGAGTAAATTTGCTAGCAAATGCGAGGTTTAAGTTTTCAGTACTTAGGATTACTACAACATTTAGTTCCGTCATTCTTTGCATCCAGTTATCAAACTCTTTCTCTGTAGGAAAGATATTACTTATCTCCCATGCTTCATCCAAAACAAGTATTGCAGGCGAGCCATCACATTTTGCCTCAAAAGAATATAAAAAATAGTAAAGTATCACGGACATACATTCTTTTCGTTTTGTGAGGTTTGCGGTGTTGAGAGATATAATTTTTGTTTCCCAGTCAATATCTGATTCATTACCATCTTGAAATAAGTAAGCAAACTCACCACCGTCACACCATCTACTTATTTTACCCCCGAGGAGCAAAAGCACCTCAGAAATTTGCGCAATAGAACGTGACTCCTTGGGTATAGCAAATATAGAATCCACAATTTTTCTTATCTTTTCTTCTACGTCCACCAAGCTCGTATCGGCTACCATTCTTTTGATCAGTTCAACCAACATATTGCGATTGGAAGCACTATCTTCAATGTTTAGTGGATTAAATTTTAGGCTTTTGTCCTTATACTTCGGATCGATTATATAATATTTACCACTCACTGCTTTAGTAAAAATTATCGACTTTCCAGTGTTATCCAATATGACAATTCTTGGGTTAAACTTTCTTGATTCTGATAATAGGAAATTAATGAGTGAAGTTCTGCCTGAATTTGGAGCTCCAAGTATCGTAGTATGGCCATTATTTCTTTTTCCATAGAAATTAAAGAAGTAAGGATTTCCTTCTTTTGAGAAAAAAACTGTTACCGCTTCTTTCCACCTTCCTCCTTTTAATGTACCTGACGTAAAATCATGCAGCATAGCAAAACTGCAAGCATATTTTGCTAATATATTTTTCGGTTGTGTAATAAAGGTAAAATTGCCCGGAAGTTGTGCCCAAAAATGACTTTCCATATGTAGATCAGTTCTAAATATCATGAAGCCAATTAATGACATTATAGAAGATAAATCACTAATATTTTCGGCTAACTTATTCCTATCGTCTGCAAATATTGTAAAAATAATTTTCTGTTGGCAGAAGTCTAGACTAGAGGTCTTTTCAAGCTCTATTATTTCTTCAATTCCTGAGCTTTTAAGTAAGGTATTATCCTCACTAATTTGCAGCATGTTAATTTGTTTATTAAATTCTTTTATTGCCTTACTATTACTAGTAAATATCATTATTTCTGTAATGATAAATTCAGATTCAAGCTGCAAGCACCTATCTGTATTGCCTAAGGAGATTTCTCGGTATTCCTTTATGCTGAAAACAGAGCCAAATTTCTGTTGATTTTCAAAGATTGTCTGAAACGTATTGAAACCAAAAGCTATTTTAAAATTTCTAATATATTGCGACAGGTCCCTTTCATGTATTGGATAATCTTTGTGCGTTAATGTAACAATATAGTGGAGAAATTCTATCATTTCAGAATATATTTTACCTTCACTAAATCTTAGACCCAGTTTTTTAGCTCCAAAAGGTCCTAAATCATCGTGAATTAAGTCAGTTATCTTTTGCAACTCCTGGTGGCTTTCTTGTAAAGACAGCTTATGCTTATTCTTTATTCTATTAAAAAAAAATGAATTATTAGTATGCTTACCAAAATCGCTAAACAATATTACAATATATAATTCATTTATATACTGTAATTTACTATCAGTGAGTTTATCAAACCGCGCTGAATGTAGCTTATCAGAGAAGTCTTCAGTTTTATTCCATTTTAAGCTCAATTTATTGCGCTTTCGGACAGTATGAATCCAAACGGTAAAATATAGGCTATTAATATTTTTTGATATGCTTTTTCTAATTTCAGTTCTAAGGTCGCTGTAATTATCAACAGAAGAATAATCTTCTAACTTGATTATTTTTAACAACTCTCCCTGTTTTGTTAGTATAGTTTCTTCATTGTAATGACAAGCATAAGGAATGAAATCTAAATCAATGCTCTCTAGTAATGCTAAGTTGTTCTTTTTTTCAAACTTAGAGTTAATTGCTTGTACTTTTAGCTGCATATGCGTATTCAATAAAGATAATTAAAAAAGATAAAAATACTATCTTAATTTTTATCTTTTTTTTCGCTATCGGATTGTAATTTTATATCTTTTGCAAAATTAAATTTTTCTTTTAAGTAGTCTGTTGCCTTTTCTGTACTACCAAACATCATGATCAGTACACCAAACATTATCATAAAAAAGATTAGACCTCTGAACACTACTGCAAGTATCACCGCAGCTATACACAACCCTATGATTGTTGAAGGACTCATATTTTCTACAGTATCTTTAATTGAAAATGAAGAAATAAAATCTTTTACCGTTTCTTGTACATCCTTTAATTCATCACTCACCGAAGCTTCGCTAGAATATGATGCAAAAATGAAACTTAATAAGGCTATAAAAACCAAAACTTTATTCAATTGAATGCGCATCAACTAAATACCCTTTAAATATTCCTCAAATATAACAACTTTTATATCAATATGCAAGAACTGAATTCACTTATCCACTACAAGTAACACATATTTAATTTTTACAGATGTGAACATGCTGTAAGCTTTTTATCATCAATAAGAGGTTCCACATTAATGGATGTTAATTTACTTGATAGGAAGTTTGAATGCAATTCAGCTACTGCTGCTATAGCAAACACTGCAGCCATAGCAAGTAGTCCTGCTCCTACCAGTCCTGATGTCATTGCTCCTGCAACAATGCACCCTATTGTAGAGAGAGCACAACCTGCTACGAGTGCAACGTGAAGATTTCTGTTATTGGGTTGTTTAACTTTACTCTTATTTTCGTAATTAGCAGCTTCTTTTTTTTCGGATTGCATTGCCTGACTACCTGTCACTGAGATCACACACTGAGGTGACTCTTTTTTAACTTGATCTTCAATCTTTTCATGATATTTAGAAGGAGATCTTCGTCCGCTTGGCCCTTTGGGCCTGGTTTTGGTTAGGTGTGCTAATTTTGTCTCTCCTTCATCCTTTGGTTGCAAACTATTACTTTCTTCAGCTGAGCTTACACTTTCCTCAGATGAATTGCTTGCTACTGAAGTTAAGCTGCTCCTTCTGCTACTTGATACCAAGCCAGATGAATTTATTCCACTATCTGAGTCATTTTTTAAATCTTTACAATCAATCGAAAGGTCAGATTGACTAGAGAAACCATTCAATTGTGATTGTGGGATCTCCTTTCTTGCTTGTGATTGTTCTGATGTAGGAGTTATTAAAGCACCATAATAACCTGAACTTCTCAAAGGATTATATGTTCCAGAGATTCCTGTTCCACCTACACCCTTGTCTACAGAATCCTCTTCCTGAGGAGTCATATCCGAACTTGTAGAATTTGGAACTTCACCAGAAAAACTTTGTTTGTTAAATGGTTTCATAACATTACCTTGTCTATCTGTTTGATTATTTCTAGAACCTTTTTGATTTTGAATAGTGCTACTAGAATAATTTTTGTCACTACTTTTATTGGTAATCCCTGTAATCTCTAAAATTATTCCTAATATTTTTGCTTTTATTGTTGGTGATCTTTGTGATGATTTTTCTTCATTGTTAAGTACTGAAGGTTTCATTAATTCCTCTGACTCTGTCACTTTTGTTTCCAATGCTGGAAGAAATTTCTCGGTGTAATAATTATGGTATTTTTGATATTTTTCTTGCTCTCTCAGTGATTTTTCTAATTGAATTAATACGTTAGGGTCAGCTCCTTTGTTGAACAACTCTATGCATTTTGCGATAGTTCCATCTCCATTTTTTTTTGGACTTTGATTACTATGTGTTTTTTTTGTTACCTTTTTGTATATAGTGTCGCGCAATTGTTGGTTAATATCTTTTTTAGAACTTGGCATAGACTCCTCCATACATAATAAAATGTATAGATACCCCTTTAGCGTTAATTTTACATTAAAACTGGGCAATTATGCTATATTATGGATAATTATGGTTAACTATTTACTTCTACATTTCAATATAATTGTTCGCTTGTTGAACTAACATATTCACTACTTCTTTTACAGGCTTTTCCCTATCAACCATGCCAACACTTTGACCGGCCATTAAAGATCCCGTTTCAACATCTCCATCAATTACTGCTCTTCTTAAAGCCCCAGCCCAGAACTTTTCTATTTCAAGCTGCCCATCTTCTTTTGAGATCTGTCCCTTTTGGTATTCATCAATAACTTTTTTTTGATGCTTCATAAAATCATCACTTGCTTTGTTGGCTATAGCTCTTACTGGAATTACAGGAAAATCAGCACTTATCTGTACAGAAGGTATTGCATTACGTGCGGCTGATTTAATAAACACTTTCTTAAAATTTTTGTGGGCAATTGACTCATTAGTGCAGACAAATAATGTACCTATTTGACAGCCACTTGCCCCCATTTCTAAGTAATTAACTATCATTTCACCTCTTCCTATTCCACCTGCAACAAACACTGGTATTTGTTCATTTTTAAAATGAGGCAATATCTCTTGTGCGAGAACAGAAGTGCTAACTGGCCCTATGTGCCCGCCTGCTTCCATTCCTTCTATTATTAACGCATCTACTCCCATTTTTACTAACCTTTTCGCAAGGCTTAATGCTGGTGCAAAGCACATAACTTCAATGCCCGCACTCTTGATTTTTTCTATATTAGGCTTCGTTGGCAGTCCACCGGCAAGAACTATGTGGCTTACTTTCGTTTCAATACACACATCTATCAACTCACTCAACTTTGGGTGCATAGTAATTAGGTTTACACCAAATGATTTGTTAGTTAATTTCTGTGTTTCTATGATTTCTTTTTTCAATAGGTCTGGAAACATTGCACCACATGCAATTACACCAAAACCACCAGCGTTTGAGATTGCCGAAACCAAGTTTCTCTCTGAAACCCAGCTCATAGCACCACCCATTATCGCAAACTCACTACCAAGAAAATCTGTTCCTTTTTTCCAGAGGCTACTTAACATATAACCTATATCATACGTTTAAAAATGTTTTGCTTATCTGTAAATGTGTGTTTCAAAGCGCCAAGTATATGCAAGATTATAAAGAGTACCATAAAACATGCAAGCATCGAATGTAGCTGATTAGCCGTGTTAGCTAGATCTTTGTTTTGATTAATCAACAAAGGGATATGAAAAAAATACTTGATCTTTTTGCCAGAAGCAGAAGACATAACATAGCCAGATAGTGGCATTAGCACCATTAAAGAATATAAACCAAAGTGTACTGTTTTACTTGCATTGATTACAAACCGAGAAAAATTTGCTGGAAGTCGTGGAACATAAGTAAAGACGCGAAAAAATATGCGTACTATGATTAGTCCAAGAATAGTGATACCGCAAGCCTTATGAATAGCGTATATGTTGAACTTAATCTCATTGCTAAGTGGTAAGCTTTTCATATAAAGTCCAGAGCAAAGCATACCAATAATAAAAACAGCCATCAACCAATGGATAACTCTTAAACCTAGGCTATATTTATCGTCTTCCATTTTGATTACCCTAAAGTAGCATTTATATAATAGAAAAACTATTTTTCAATCAAAATTATTAAAGCAATTTAGATTTACCGACAATGTAGCTATACAAATTCGACCCAGCCGGGAGTCAAATAGCTGGCCGGCACCTAAGCCATAAACGGATTAAATGCAAAACTTCCTTGACAAACTCCGCCAGCCCCCTTATTGTAGTATTAAGGGTATTTCTGACTCAAAACTTGTTTTTGACCTGCAGGCTCAATGACAAAATTCAGTAAAAAACTTAGGGTATTTTTTGGCGGATTACATAAAATTATAGCGGCTGCATGTCTTTTAAATTTTTTCTACATTCAGCCAAATCGCGCTTATTTTAAGCGTTAGCACATTATTACAGCGCCACTTACAGTAATATAGAGTCAAAACTCGCACCACGGGGCTTCTTTTGCCTTTTTTTTCGTTTGGTAAATTTCTTAATGTTTGTAGCTAAAAGAGCCCAAGAGAGGTGTCATCCCGCTGCTTGTTAGCGGGATCTATGTTAAGAGATACCGCGAATGAATCGCGGTATGACGTGGGACTGCTGTCATTCCAGTGCTCCTTTTTTTGTCATCCCAGTGCGTGACACTGGGATCTAGAAAAAAAGAACCAGTGTCAGCTACTTTCATGACATCATCATAAAGTAAACCAGTGTCAAGCTACTTGGATGACAGGAGATACCGTCTTGTTAGTCAACAAAAAAATTATAAAAATTTCCCAAGTTGCATCATAAAATCAAAAAATACTTCCAATTGTGTAACAGTACACAGATTATAGTTAGTGGATATGTTGATAAGTAAATTAGTTTTATACGCACAAAACAGATGAAGTTTACTTATCAACATATCCACTAACCAACAACACTCAATAAATTTGTGTAAGATACCACTTTACATAAGATAGATAGGAAGCATTTTTGATTTTAAAGTACTAAACCTTCAGTCAACCTCCTAGCCCTGTAGTTTTTGATATGGTTAGGATCAAAAGCACTTTTGGATGTCAGAATACCGAAAATGATATGGAGTAGCTTACGCATTGCAGCACCAACGATGGCCATATTATGCTTACCCTTTTCCTTTAATCTTTGGCAAAAGCTCATAATGATAGGATTGTGATTCTTAGCTACTATGGCAGGAAAGAAAAGTGCCTTACGTAATGTTTGTGAACCGGATTTACTTAATCTGGGTTTGGCATATACAGAGGAACCTGACGTCATATTTCGTGGTATAACTCCTGTATATGCTGCCAATTGCCTGGCATCTCTAAAAACCTCTATATCAGAAACTTCAGCTAAAATAGCTATTGCTGATTCTTCTCCTATGCCTGGAATAGTCAATAGAAGTTGAAAATTTTCCAACAATTCTTTGTGTTGATTTAATAGTTCACGTACGGAGTTTTTTATTGTTTCTATTTTTTGAGCTATATTCATTGCAAGGTCTTCCCAAGCATTTGCAACTTCTTTAGGCAGTCTCTCTTTTTTTTCTAAGTGGTTATTTACTAATGTTAACTCATCTTTTAACGCAACTGAGCAACGATAAAGATGTTTTAATTTTTTCATTTCAGGAGAAGGTGGTGTCCAACTAGAAGGTTCCTGTCTTTGGCAATAATCAGCAATAACTTCTGCATCGGTCTGATCATTCTTTTGTCGTATCAGCTTACTCCTTGCATAAGATTTTATGCAATAAGGATTTACAACACTTACAAAATGTCCAGCATTGTGTAGAAATTCAGCCAGTGCTTCGCTATAACAACCAGTAGATTCCATGCAGGTTTTTACTTTTTCTACATTATGTTTGTGTAGAAAATTCAGTAGACTTTGAAACCCATGATCATCGTTCTTAAAGCTTCTTTTTCTAGTTTCACGCTTTCCTTTTTTGCTTATAAATGAGAGAAAAACATCAAAGCGATCTTTTGATATATCTATGCCCAAAAAGTTGTTGATCATATATAACCCCATACGTTACCATTAAAAATGAAAAGTAAGGCTAGTCTTGTGAATACAGAATTAGAACCATTCAGGTCTTTCTACGATACCGTCCAGCCTATACTTTTGAGAAGGGAATTCTTATCTCCTCTACAGATTTTATATCTAAGAGGAAGCACAGAGTTCCTCCCTTCTCCACCTAATGCTTAAGCTTAAAACATTAGATGCTTTTGACAAGATACAAGAAGGAGGCACTGGGATGACATCATCATAAAGTAAAATGAGATCCCAGTGTCACGCACTGGGATGACATTATAGGGGCTACTGGGATGACATTATAGGGGGCTACTGGGATGACATTATAGAGAGGCACTGGGATGACACCCTGACAATCGTCATCCCGCTGCTTGTTAGCGGGATCTAGAGGTACCGCGGCGGTATGACGGTTCGCGGTGGCATCTCGTTATCCCGCTGCTTGTTAGCGGGATCTAGAGATACCGCGGCGGTATGATGTAGAAGCTATACTTTTATAACCCAGTGTCCAATCTGGATTCCAGTTAGCGTTTTTAGTAACTAAGAAAAGTGCTTCCCCTTTTTAGAGAACTGCATATAATAGATTTGACATTGCAGTGCATTGTGCAAACAAAATTCCCAATACTACAGGAGGCTTTATGAATAAGAAATTTCTCTATTCACCATTGTCAATAAAAAGCATAGGAGAAAACGGTGTATTTTCTGGTTATGCTAGCGTTTTTAATATAGTTGATAAACAAAATGACCTGATCTTACCCGGAGCATTTAAGGAAAATTTAAACAGAAATAAAATAAAACTCCTTTGGCAGCACAATCCAGGTGAACCTATAGGTAATATTATAGATATTTGCGAAAATGATGTTGGCCTGTATATAACCGCACACTTACTTTTGGGCATCCAAAAAGCAAAGGAAGCGTACTTAATGCTCAAAACTGGAGTAATCAATGGACTTTCCATCGGCTATATACCTATAGAGTATGATGTTGATCATAAAAGCGGAGCTAGAGTGTTAAAACAAGTGGAATTATGGGAAGTCAGTTTGGTCACTTTTCCTGCAAACTTAGCTGCTCAGGTAATCAATGTGAAAAATCAGAACAATGAACAGGAAATGTTAGCAAGAGCGATAGAAAAAGCAAATGCTGTACTTACAGACATGTACATTTCTGCTTAAAGTGTATTAGGCGGGCAAAGACTTTACCATAATTTGATACCTGCGTTAGTATTTATTTAACATTTATACTAATATATATAACTTTACTACTGTTAAAATTTTCTGTAAATCGAAGTTAAAAAATAAGGTAATTTTATGCTAAATACTAACAATACGGTTAATTATGAAATTAATGTTAAACGAAAGGAAAAAAAATACAGTTGGTCTACTGTATTTGCTTGGTGAACGCAAAATGCATGAGGAAAGTCAGCGTGAGTTAGAACGCAAATTAGAGAGCTTGGGAAGTCAATTAAGAACTGCTGAAGTAGAGAAAAAGAGCTCAGAAAATGAGGTTGCTAGGTTGCAAGAACAAGTGCAGATCTTAGAAGGAAGTAAAGAATGGGAGTTAGCTGGAATAGGTGATACCTTAAATAAAACTTCTTTGAGCGTGATGGAATTGTTAGCGCAGCAACTACCACTAAATAATCAAGAGCAACAACTACAGGGAAAAAAAGTTGACTTAGAAGATAAATTAAAAATTTTAATCAGTCAGCTAAACGCTACTGAAGAAGAAAAGCAGATCTTAGAAGGAAATAAAGCTGAAGAAATAGAAAGACTAAAGGCAGAATTAAAGAAAGAATCAGATGAAGCGTTACAAGAAAAGCTTGCAGAACAAGAGAAGTTGATTAAGCAGTTACAAAAGGAGCAGCAGCAAGTAGAAGATCAATTGAAAGCTGATATTAAGAAACTACAGGGAGAAAAAGAAAACATGGAAGAACAATTAAAAATAATGCAACAACAACTGTTAAATAATCAAGAACAACAAAAGTTGGAAGAAAAGTTAAAGGATGTTGATAAAAGGTTAGAAGATATTGATGAAGAAACTCAAAAATCACAAGGACAAACAAAAACTAAAGCGTCAGATACAGTGAGTTTGGTAAGCGCAGCATCTACTGCAAAATCAACTACTGAATCAACTCTTTCAAAATTACGAAACTTGCCCAATAAGCTTTTTGGGGATAAGAATCTCAATAACTTTTTATCTAGGAAAAACGAGGAGTTAAAAAAAGGTTTTCCTGAATTTAAAGAAAAGCACTTTTGCCATAACGTGCTTGATGAAACCATAAAATCTCTATCAAATAAAAATAGTGGAAAATTTGAAAGTAAAGAATTACTTAAATTATTAGAAAGTAATTTAAAACAATCCGCAAGGGAGATCATAGAAGCCAAGGTTAAAGAAGTTGTCAACAAACATTGCATTGAAAAAAATATAGGTAAAGAACTACGAGATGACACGTTAAAAGCCAAGTTGTTAACTTCTGTTAAGCAATGCATGAAAAAATTAAATTTTAACGAAAAAGATGCAGTTGCAACTAGAGATTCTATCTTGCACAGCTTTAATAGCAAAAATAATAATAATAACGACTCAGGAAAATTACTTAAAGAAATTGTTGTGAAAGAGCTAGTAGAAGCTAGAATGAGATTTTTTTCAGATAAGATTCAAGAGTTACAGCTGACATCAAGCATAAGAGATAAATTTTTATCTCCAGATCAGAAAATGTGTAATCAAACTCAAGGAGGAGTAAACGAATACCAATTAACAGAAAAAGCTAAAAAAGAATACACACCTAATTCCTCGATGAGTCACACTAATATTGCAAGCATACATTCATTGAACAGTCGGAAAGCAGTTAGAGTAGGCTCTTAGCATAAAGCACCAGCTCCTCTTTTGTTAAAGTGTAGGAGCTGTCTTCCCAATGTTGTTTTAGCAATTCCAAGCTCCTACCTAAACTTTTTCCTGGCTGGTGACCTATACTTATTAAATCATCGCCAGATAAAGGAAATTTTGGAATATTGAATGTATTAGCAAACGAAATGTATTTATCAACATTTTCTCCAGACTCAACACCACAAATTTTTACTAAATCACAATATAATTCTCTACCAAATAAAGATATGTATTTTTTTTGCTCTTTTTCTGAAAGTTCTGTTTTGATATCGTTGGATAGTAAAAATAGCAGCTTTTTCTTTTGCTTGTTTGAAAGACGTAAAAATTTGCTTACATATTCTCCAAGACTTAGCCTGTCATTTTTGGTGGTCCTAAGGAGTAACGCTAATTTTACTAGTGCATCAGTGCCGAAAAGAAGTGACGAAGACAGAATTTCGCATTTTACTTCTTTTGGGATAATCTTTTGCAAAACATCAGATTCTTGCATGCTCTTAAGTGTTGGAAAAGGATCATTGCACTCCAGCAATTTAAGTATTTCATCTCTTATTCTCTCTCCAGAGAGGTTTTGGATCATATGCGAATGCTTTTTGCATACGCTTAGTATTTCATCACTCAAATCTCCGACACATATTTTTGCATGAAAACGAAATGCTCTTAAAATACGTAGATAGTCTTCTTTAATTCTATCTTCAGCGTTGCCTATAAAGTTTAACCTTCGCGCCTTTAAATCCTCGATACCACCAAAGTAATCATATATATGGCCATGCTTATCTGCATATAGAGCGTTAAATGTAAAGTCACGCCTTGAAGCATCAGCTTGCCAATTATTAGTAAATTCTACTTTCGCATGCCTGCCATCACATTTCACATCATGCCTTAGTGTTGTGATCTCAAAAGATCTTTGATTTAGAACCGCAGTTATAGTCCCATGTTTTAAGCCAGTTGGAATAGTTTTTATATTACGGAGTTTTAGCGCTTTCATCACCTGATCAGGAAGCAAATTGGTAGCGAGATCAATATCATGGACATCACGCTGCAAAATTGAGTCTCTCACACACCCGCCGACAAGCCTAGCCTCACCACCAAATTTCTCTATGGCATCGATGATTAAACTAGTTTCATGGTCAACTTGCATTTAGGTTAGTATGTACTGCAAGTTCATATTATATGAAATGCTTGCAAAAGCCCTATATAAAAATATACAGGGCTATGAAGATTTACTTTACAAGTATTGGTTGCTGCTGATGAAATGGTTGTTCTGCCATCGATTCCGTACCACATCTTGAACTTAGTAAACTTGAAGGGTTTTGCTCTTCAGAGCGCTCTATGCGCTGCTTTATATCACTAACGCACTGCTCTACAACATCACAAATTTTTCCATTAGCATTTTCTGCCAATAACTCATCAAATCTCTTTTCAACCTCTGCTCTCTCAGAGATATCCTTTGAAACGTTACAATATTCCAAGATCTCATCTACCTGAAGTTTTTTTGCTAATAGGAAATCTTTTTGTTCTTGCTCTTGTTTAAGTTTGGTTTCCTCTTGCAGTTGTTTTGCTAAACTTTTGTTTATATCAAGCAATGGTTCGAAATGAGCATAGCCTTTGTTTATTACATGCAAAACACTACTGTCGTCGTAATTAACTTTATTGTATTCACCTGCATTTTTTGAACCTGAATTGTCTATTAATTGATGCAAGAACGGGTCTTGTTGATTGTCAGCAACACGCAATGGGTTACTCTCTACAACATGCAATTTCACACCATACTTTCCACAAAGTATTCTGCCTTCAACTTCAGGATCACCCCATCTATTGTTGTCCATGATATTTGCTGTATAATCACTTGCAGTCTCATTACGGCGCTGGCCATCATTATCGTAACTGTTAGCAGTAGAATGTACAAACCATTCTGGCGGATTGTTTTGTGCAAATTCCTTGCAGTCCACCCGTAGCTGTTCAACAGTAACCTTTATCTCTTTCTGCTGCTCTAAACTTTGTCTAAATGAATCAAAAAAGCAGCTTCCATTACCAATTGCTTGCCCTACATAAAAATTGTCAGGGTGAGGATTACTATTTAAAGAAGCTATTTCTTGCCCGGAGCTCTTGAGCCTTTTCGGACTTTCAACACCGTGAAAATCACTTGATAGTTTCCGTTTCCTAGGTACATTCATTTGCCCTGAGATCTTGGGCCTTTTTATTCCAACCTCAACATCATGAAAATCACTTAGTAGCTTCTGTTCCCTAGATTGAAGCATAATTTTTACCTTAATTTAAGCTATATATTACTATACCAACAAAACTGTCAATAAGTAACTAATTAAGTATAGCAGAAATTCTTAAATTGTGCAATAATTATGGCTTTAAATAGCAAATATGAGCTTTAACTGTGGTATAGTTGGGTTACCAAACATAGGAAAATCAACTTTATTTAATGCACTTACAGAGTCAAGTGCAGCCGAAGCTGCAAATTATCCTTTTTGCACAATCGAGCCAAATATAGGCAAGATTTCGATAAAAGATCAGCGTTTGAAACAAATCGCAGCAATTGCCGGTTCAGAGAAGATAATTTATAATCAATTAGAAGTTGTGGATATTGCAGGTCTTGTAAAGGGCGCAAGCAAAGGTGAAGGACTCGGCAATAAATTTTTAAGCCATATCAGAGAAGTTGATGCCATCGTGCATCTGCTCAGGTGCTTTACGGATGACGATATCAGCCATGTACACAGTAAAATAGATCCAATATCAGATGCTGAAGTGGTGGAAATGGAATTAATCCTAGCTGATATTGACAGCATAGAAAAAAGGCTTCCTCAATTGGAAAAGAAAGCAAAACAAGGTGATAAAGAGCTAAAGAGACAACTTGAATTAATGCAAGAGGTATTAGCTACTTTAAAACTCGGTAACCCTGCAAGAAGTTTGGAAAACATGGACGAAGCCGAAATGAAGTCACTTCAATTGCTGACAACAAAGCCCGTTATGTACGTTTGCAATGTTGAAGATACAAATGTTATAACTGGCAATGAATTATCTCAAAAGGTAGAGAGAATGGCAGAGGAAAATAAAAGCAAATTTTATTGCATTTCAGCAAAACTTGAAGCAGATATTGCAAATCTTGATAGTGAAGAGGAAAAACAGAGTTTTTTATCAGAATTTGGCTTACAAGAATCAGGCCTTGATGGAGTAGCGCGTATTATGTATGAAGTGCTGAGTATGATAACTTTCTTTACTGTGGGCCCCAAAGAAGCACGGGCATGGCCAGTAAAAATAGGATCAACAGCTGATAAGGCAGCAGGTGTAATCCACACTGATTTTGAGAAAGGCTTCATAAAAGCAGAAACTATAAGCTTTGCAGACTACATAAAGTATGGAAGTGAATCAGCTTGCAAAGACGCAGGAAAAATTCGCTTTGAAGGCAGAGATTACATCGTGCAAGATGGTGATATAATGCACTTTAGGTTTAATGTGTAGTTTATTATGCAGCCACTTATTTAAAGTTAAGTTTTCTGGATCCCAGTGTCTGGGCACTGGGATGACAAGAAAGGGAGCACTGGAATTTTTGTTTCAATATTTGTACATTAGCCATGCATCTGAACAGATACCTCCCCTAAACGGATACACTGTAGAAGGAGAGTTTCTTCTCCCCAGTAAAGACTAGATTCCAGACTGGAATGACAGCAGTCCTACGTCATACCGCGATTCATTCGCGGTATCTCTTAGCATAGATCCCGCTAACAAGTAGCGGGATGACGGTTGTCAGGGTGTCATGCAAGTAGCTGACACTGGTTCCTTTATGACGGCAGTGCTCGACACTGGAATCCAGCTTTTAATACAACCCCTCACCAAAAATATTGTGTTTTAACATAAGGTTAGCTACTTTTATACTCACCAACTTAATCTCTAATCAAAATTCCTGGATCCAAGTAGTCAGGGCACTGGGATGACATCCTCCCTAGCGGAGATTGCTCTCAAATCACAATGTTCGTACAGTAAGCACTGACCACTTTGCTTCAATATTTGCGATGCCCCTGAACAGATACAAAAAATCTATTGTTTTTTTATAAATTAAATCCTAAGGCATTTTTTACTGTAGATTAATCATTTGATTATAGTATCATCTTAATTAAGCTTATGCTTGGAATATTTATGAAGAGTATTTTATACTTTGTATTATTAGTTGTTGTATTTGGATCACTGAGTCTATTTGCTGTAGAGCAATTTGAAGAAAAGAAAATTGAATCAGTTCATAAAAACGAAAATGTAGGTGTAAGGAAGCAAGATAGCACAAATCAAAAAGATGAGTTGAAAAGCAACGTCGATGCTAAACAAACACAAGAGGCTGAGAGCAAAAGAGTAACCGATAAAGAGAAGCTGCAACACAACGAGAATAAAGCTTCTGTGGTTGAAAAAACTATAAGTGAAGGTGAAAGGATTGATAAAGATTTGCCAAATGGCCAGCTAGAAGAAAGTACAGGCGAATTTGCTCGAAATTTACCAAATGTGGCCAATAAAGAAGTGAATAAAGATTTGAAACCAGAGCCTTTGCCTTTAAGTGCTGATTTAAATGAGAATACAACTGACCCGCAAAAAAATCTACAAGCTGATCAGAAGATTGATATAAAAGATAATGAACTTTCAAAAAGTGATGCGAGTCAATTATTAGAGGGAAAAAAAGAAAAAGTAGAGAATCAGTTTGAAGAAAAAAAAGTGAAAGAAACAAACAATAATTCTAAGGACCGCAATAGAGTAAAACCTATAACTAAAAAAGATGAAGAAGAGCAAAGTGAAAAGAAAAATTTACAAAAATGGACAAAGCTAAACAGAGAACCAATAAAAGAATGGGGTCATAAAGATATACAAAGCAAGTCAATATATAAACGACAATATGATAGCCTTAATGAGCATCTTCCTACAACTGTATTTATTGATGATTACAGTAAGCAATTTTTTTACTGTATTAAGAAGAACAACTTAACTTGCTTAAGGGGAATAATAAGCAAGTTAGAAAAAATTGGATTAACAACTCAAGAGATACTAAGGTTTAGAAATAAATTGGGTGATACTCCTCTCATTTATTCAGTTAAACAAGGTGAGGTAGACATAGTGCGCTTTCTCTTATTACAAGGCGCTGATCTTAGAGTAGTTAATAATAATTTTCAATCCCCAATTGATATAGCAATCGAAAAAAAGCAGATCAATATAATAAATGCGATTGCCGAAATGATGCCACACCTTTTGGAGGATAGAAAAATAGACAATAAAGAAAGCTCAGCAATTTACGATTGGGCTGTGAAAACGAAAGAAAACAATGAGTCGCAGTGCGATAAGCAAGATGATTAGATTTTTGATATTAATTTTAGTTGGTCATTTATGTTATGGAAACGAAACAAATGATGAAAAAAATCAGATTAGTGATTTTTTAAACGCTCTACATGATGCAAAATACGTATCTTACAGTAAAAAAGACTTTGCTGAATTTTTGGTGCAGTGCCACAAAGAGGGCGTGCCAGAAGATTTTAAGAAAGGTTTTGGCTCTAACTTAAATGGAGCTAATTTTAGCCAATTGTACCTAAGTGGATCTGTTTTTGATGGAGTAAGTCTGATTGGTGCTGATTTTTCTAACACCGATTTATCCGACGTGTCTTTCATTGATGTTGATTTACGTGGTGCTAATTTCTCCAATGCTAATTTACGTGGCATTAAAATAAAAGGTACAAATTTGAGTTTTACAAAATTTGTTTCTGCAAACTTAACAGATATCGTATTTGATCAGTCTCATGTTAGTTATGCTGATTTTATCAGTTCCGATCTCAAAAAAGTAAGTATGCACAACGTAATTGGTTTGCATACTAATTTCTCGAATGTGCAAATGAATCTTTCCAACTTATCAAACTCGAATGTTAGCTACGTAAATTTTAATGATAGTGAAATAAACGATACTGTTATGCAGAAAAATAACCTTGATAATGCAAGTTTCTTTGGAGTGGATGCATATAAATTAAAGATACAATTTTCTTCATTAAAAAATGCTAACATATATGGTGCAGAGTTAAAAGAATCAGACTTTACAGGTAGCAATCTTTCCGATGCCTGCCTTAATTCTTCTATCATAATTAACAGTAACTTCGACGAAGCTAATTTAAGCAACACACAAATTTCCTATGTGAATGACGATAATTCAAGTTTTGTTCAATCTATACTAAATGGTTCCAAGATAAAACATGTATATGTTTCTGGAGCAAGTCTTCAGGATGCTGATTTATCCAATATTGATTTTAGTTTTAGTGAACTGCATCAAGTTAATGTCTCTAATGCTGACATTCGTCACGGAAAGTTTCATAATACTAAAGTTGCGAATTCTGACATGAATGGCTCATTTTTTGACCATTCACTATTCACCTCTGCGAAGATAGAAGATTCAGACCTTTCTACAACTTCAATGTATAAGATAAAAATCCAAGACTCTCAAGTTTATAACAGTACACTTTTTCACCATAATATTGATTCCAGTGAAATAGAAAATTCAACATTCTTTAATTTATTAGCTGATAATTCGAGCTGGTCCAATTTAAAAGTAACTAATTCAAATTTTATTGAAAGCGATTTCAGATCTTCTTTGCTTCACGCTAATGCCTTTAGGAAAACTAGCTTTTTTCTTAGCAATTTGAGCAATTCAACAATTAGTGATATGTCTTTTCACTCTTCAAGCATATATAAAAGTTCAGTTGCTGATGCTCATTTAACAGATTGCAAGTTTGATAATTCAATTTTGATTGACAATCAAGGGCAGAAAAAACTTGCAGGGTTAGAAAATGCTATAACTTCAATTGGAGATTTGCAAGAGAAAATATCACAGGGTGAAAAATTTAATGTAAATTATTCTTACTTTGAATTTAAGAATATGAATTTAGAAAATGCTGATTTTTCTAATTCAACATTGAGTAGAGCAAAGTTTGTAAACGTTAATTTGAATAAGGCAAATCTTGAAAAAACCGATTTGCGCTATACTGTCTTTGATAACTCTTCTCTCATTGGCACCAACTTATCAAATTCTAATTTAGAAGGTTCTAGCTTTTTAAACTCTGATCCAAAAAGCGCCATATTAAAAAATGCAAAGAAAAATGACCATAAAAAGTGAGGGCATATTATTGGTTCTATCCTCTCCTTCTGGAGCTGGAAAAACTACTATATCAGAAAAATTACTTGAGCAATCAACTAATTTAGTTAGGTCTGTTTCTACGACTACGCGCAAGCCTCGCTCTGGCGAAATAAATGGAAAAGACTATTTTTTCGTTACCGAAGAAAAATTTCACGAGTTATGCGAAGCTGGTCAGATGCTTGAATACGCCAAAGTTTTTGAGAATTTTTATGGTATACCAAGAGATTTTATAGAGCAAAACTTAAGCAGTGGAATAAGCGTTTTACTAAGCATAGACTGGCAAGGGGCATTTCACTTATTCAAGCTCATGAGAAAAAAAGTTGTAAGTGTTTTTATACTTCCCCCTTCAATAGAAGAGCTGAGGTTACGCCTGCAAAAGCGTAATAGCAACAGTGCGGATGAAATAGAGCGCAGATTAGCCGAAGCTCAAAAAGAGATAAGCAAACGTGATAAATATGATTATGTAATAATCAATGATGATATTGATAAAAGTGTAGAAGAGATAAGCTCCATACTAAATAAAGAAAGACTTAAAAAACTAAAAGAAAAACCAAGTCTGGAAGATTTATAGAAGCATCGATCTGCAGCTATAGTTTCTTATCCTATAGCTATACCGCCGCGAACCGTCATACCGCGATTCATTCGCGGTATCTCAGCATAGATTCCGCTAACACGTAGCGGACCGTCATACCGCCGCGGCGCTAACGAGTAGCGGAATGACGGTTTTTCAAATTGTCGTAAGTCAGTTTAGCTATATTTTAGCCAGTAGCACGTTTTGCAGTTACTCACTTTAGCTATATTTATTATTTTTTAAGATTAAATGGTTAAAATAGTAGACAACTGTTCAAGTGAGGATTTGACTATGATAACAGATTTTCTAATAGAAACTAGTTTTCTGCCTTTCCACCTATATTTTGATCACATATACAACGTTTAGCTCAATTTAAAAGTCAAACTTCTTGGTTGTTAGTTTAGTGCTGACAACTTAAATAGCTTTTAATACTGGGGTTTTAGTATGGGTATAGATCTAAGCGCACTAGCTACTAATGCAGATAAATTAGACGAATGCATAGATAAAAATAAAAAGCGAGAGCAGGATAGAAAAGACGAGCAATTGTATGGCACTATAGAGAGAAAGGTAAAAAAAGAAAAACACAAGCGTGAAAAACCAAGAGGTCAAGATGGAACCCTCAAGAAGTGCAAAAGGTTATTTGAGGAAGGTGCTAGCTCTGAAGTATTAACTAAATTAGAAGAATCACTTAGAGAACAAGAAAAATATTATAGGTATTATGTCCAATGCTTCCTTCCAGTGCTAGATGAAGTAATAGAACGATCGAAAAAAACACCAAATGAAACAAAAGAGCGAGTAAAGCAAGCAATTTCAGAAATTACTTATAATAGCAAATATTGTTTTACCCACAACCAAAATGATCGTAGGGACAGTGAAACAGAGAGTCGCTACGGTAGCGATGTTGAAGATGATCATGAAGTAGAAATAAGCAACGGAATAACGAATAATAATGTTCAATTACTAAAAGCGATCAAAAATGGAAATAACAGGAAATTTAGAAAATATCTAAAAGATTGTACGGATATTAGCAGCATAAAAGATGAAAAAGGAAATAATATTTTACACCTTATTGCATCGCTCGAAAAGAAACAGAAATGCAAGTTTCTGGATATCCTAATAAAAACGGTCACCAAGGAAGATTTAGCACAACTCATTAATAGTGAAAATCAGGACGCTCTTCAGGTGGCACTAATTAACAAGATAACAAAAGAAAAACATGAGTCTCATACAATCCAAGATAACGATAACACACTTAAGTTTCTTACAAAATTGTTAGAGCATGGAGCCAGCTCTGATAATTTAGGATTATCTACAAAAAAATTACAAGACTTAAAAGAAGAGCAAAAGACATACTATCGTAATTTCTTAGAAAAATTAGCAGAGCAAGGAAAGAACTCTAAATTAAAGCCAGAAATAAAAATCAATACAGAAGCAAAAATTAAAGAAATTATACCACGTACCATAAATACTCCAGATAGTAATGATAATTATCAATTACATTTAGCAATTAAAAATAATGATAAAGAACTTTTTAAAGAACTATTGCAAAAAGGGGCAGATATTAGCCTTAAAGACACAGATGATAATAATGCTTTACACTTGATTGTTAAACCTGAAACAAAACAAAAACTTAAACTTCTCCATATATTGCTAGAAGCAAGCCAAAAAGAACAATTTATAAAAGCTGTAAATGATAAAAAAGAAGGGCAAACACCGCTCCACCAGGTACTCCAGCGCATACAAGAGAAGAGTGAGAACCGATCACTTAAGAAATTTGAGAAAACTAAGAGATATAAAACCCTAGAGCTATTACTACAAAACGGTGCAGATATTACTGTGCAAGATAAAGATGAAAAAAATGCTCTGCACTATATTGCTTCATTCAAAGGAGAACAAAAAGTTGCATGTTTGAAGTTGATTTCAGATAAAGATAGATTTAGTAATGCTGTAAATACTACTAACAAGGAAGAACAAACACCTCTTCATCAGCTGCTTCAGCATATAAAAGAAAAGAATGAGGATCGATCATGTACAGATAGAAAATTTGAAAAAACAAATAGATATAAAGCCTTAGAGTTATTTTTACAAAATGGTGCAGATATTACTGTGCAAGATAAAGATGAAAAAAATGCTCTGCACTATATTGCTTCATTCAAAGGAGAACAAAAAGTTACATGTTTAGAGTTGATTTTAAATTCGGTGGAAAAAGAGAAATTTAGTAAAGCTGCAAACGCCACTAACGAAAAAGAACGCACACCACTACAAGTAGCGCTAATTACTAAGACGACAAAAGATAAACATAATTTGGTCAATCCTAAGAGCCGTGATAACACGATCAAGTTTTGTGTAAAATTAGTGCAAAATGGTGTTGACCCAAAGCAGTTAATACTACCCGAAAGATTATGGAGCAAAGAGTATTATAAAATTATAAAAGGAATAGAGAAATCAATGGGTAGAGCGCTTATTCCAGATGATATGAGAACTGAACTGAAGTGCAATTTTGGCAAGAAGTTAAAAGCACGCGATATTGTGAAGTATGTCAATAATGTTGTTTGTAAAGTAGTGACAACGCTTGTATTTACTGCTTTAGCCTGTGCGGTAATATTCAGCGCTTCTCAAGGAAGTATTACAATTGCAACTGCCTCATCTATTATAGCAGTTATTGGAGTTTGTTATCTTATTTACTTGAATTTAGAAAATATTTATGAAGGATTTGGAAAAATTAAAGGAAAGTTTACTGAAGAAAAGCAACTTACACTTCAAGATAACGCACCAAAAAATGATACACAATGCAATAACTCTGTTAAGGATATAGAAAATAAGTCCAACGATTTAGAAGAGCAAGAGGTACAAAAATCATCAAGTCAATCAGAATATACAGAAAACCCAGCTACTAAAATGAGCGATGTATCAATACTACGTCAATTCATGAATAAGCTAGTAGGGAACGTTCTATAGCTAGCTACAATTTGATATGCCGTCATTCCGCTACTCGTTAGCGCCGCGGTATAGCACATTTTGCACCTGTTCACTTTAGCTATATACCAATATTTATCCTTTCTTAAAACTAAACATTTAAAATAGTAGATAATCGTTGAAGTGAGGTTTAACTATGATACTAGCAGAAACGCTCTTCTGCCTGTATTTCAATTACATATACAACATTTTAAAATTTAAATCTAGCTTTTTAGTTGTTAGTTCTCAATCTCAAATTGTTGACACTTACAACTACAAAGATACACAAATAGTTAGTTTTTAGTGAGGCTTTGGTATGACAAAAGAAAATTCTACATCTAGTGAGTTATACCAATTCTCAATAATAATGAGACAAATGAAAAAGAGTGCTTTCCGCCTATAACTGGAGGTTTAAGTGAATTTATCGTATATTCTATTTGTCTTCCCAATAACGAAGTTTGGTATTAGTACACAACAATGAATTATTGAGCATTATAACGAAAAAAGTAACAAAAGGAAAGCACAAACACCTACACCCAGAAGTTGGGAAAGACAAGACTCTCAACAAATGCAAGGGATTGTTCAAGGAAGGGGCTAGTCCTAAGATATTAACCGAAGTATTAACCAAATTAGGAGAATCACCTGAAGAACAAGAAAAATATTATAAGTATTATACTCAACACTTCCTTCCAGCATTGAAAAAAGAAATCAAACAGTCAAAAAAACTAGACCCAACAAAAAAAGAGGAAATAGAACAAGTAATTTCAGAAGCTATTAACAAGAGCAGCAAAAAAGATCATCCTGATAACGTTGATCAAAATGAAATTGGTCGTAGAGGGAGTAGGGAGAGTGAAACCAAAAGCGGCAACAGTGGCGAAGCTGAAGATAATCATGACGCTAGTAAGAAGCATTCAATCAGTAGTGCTAACACAATAAGTGAAGATCAAGAAGTAGAGAACGGGATAACGGGTAAAAGTGAAGACAGTGGAATTGAAAGCGGCAACAGTAGCGAAGCTGAAGATGATCATGCTGACGAGAAAGACCACATTTCGGGTATACCAATTTTCCACACAGCAAATGAAAACCAAGAAGTGGAGAAAACCAACGGGATAACGAACAGCAATGTTCAATATACTGATGAGGAATAGCCAATATTCAAAGTAATCAAAAATGGAGATCAAGGGAAATTTAGAGAATATCTGAAAGGTTGCACGGATATTAGCAGTGTAAAAGATAAAAAGGAAAATAATATTTTACACCTAATAGTTACACAATTAGAGAAAAAACAAAAGTTTGATTTTTTAAATACAGTACTAGATGTGAGTAAGAAGGAAGGAAAAGAGCAACTTAAAGCACAACTTGAAAAAGCTGTAAACGATAAAAATGGCAACGGTCAAACACCACTGCAAGCATTGTTACTTAGTAAAGTAACAAAAGAAAAACATAGTTTTGAGACTACACCTAGAAAAACTTTAACACCTTTTAAAAAACTTATACCACACTACGACAATACAATAGTATCTGCTATACAATTGCTCAAATTAGGAGCAAATATTGATGATTTGCAGTTGTCTAAAGAAGAATTACAGGAGTTAAGCGAAAAACAAAAAATATATTATCTTAACTTCTTAGAAAAATTGGCAGAGTCAGTAAAGAAGTCTGAATTAGAACCAGAAATAAAAACCAATACAGAAACAAAAATTAAAGAAATTATAGGGTATACCATAAATACTCCAGATAGTAATCCATTACATTCAGCAATTGAAAATAATGATAAAAAACTTTTTGAGGAGTTACTACAGAAAGGGGCGGATATTAGCCTGAAAGACACAAATGGCAACAATGCTTTACATCATATTGCTTTACTTAAAGGAGAGCAAAAAGTTGCATATTTGGAGTTAATTTTGAATTTAGTAGAAAAAGAAGTGATATCTCAAGATAAATTGAGAGAAGCTGTAGATGCTACCAACCAGAAAGAAGACACGCCTCTACAAGCGGTGCTAAAAACAAAAGCAAGGAAAGAAAAAATTGAATATCTAAAGCAAGGAACAATTTTTGATTCAACAGTTAGTTGTAGCAATACAACAAAGTTTTGTGCAATGCTGCTAGAAATGGGCGCTGATCCCTGTTCTCTAGAGTTGGAAGGTCAAACATTTGATACTAAAAAGTATTATCTAACTTTACTTAATTTAAAAGAATATCCAAGAATTACACAAGAAGCACAAAAAAAGGTTAGAGAGCTAAAGGAGAAACTCGAGGAAAAATACCACTGTAAAACTGCTTCAAAAAAATGTCAGTCTGGCATTGAAAAAGCAGGTTCTTTTATAGAAAAAACAGCATCTACTACAGGAAAAGCAGTATCTGCTGCTGGAAAGTACATAGATCCAGCAAAGAGAACCCGTCAAACATTAATATCCATAACAACGGTTATTTTCATTTCAGCTGTAGCATATGGTGTCTCTCAGGGTTACATTGGGGCCCTTGCCGCTTTATTCCTCGCAGCTATTGCTATAGCTACATGTCTTGCTCTCACTTTAGGGTTTAGTGGTGTTAAGAAATGTTTTGAAAAACTAACTAATAAAACAAAGAACTCTACTGACAATGACCGACAGACAAAGCGTGCAAGAAATCCAAAAAGTGAAGTAAAAGATACATCTATTAAAGAGCAACGCACAAATGTGTTGAAGGTTTCCTAGTTATAAGCTAGTATACCCTCTTTTCCGGAGCGATGAAGTCAATTTCATCGCTCAGAGTTTTTTCAGCCACTTTTTTATAATCAATTTTTACGTTAATTTGACCTTTCTTTTCTTCAAGCCACGCTATGGTGTGTTTCATCCAGTTTTTATCATCACGCTCAGGAAAATCTTCACGAGCATGAGCACCTCTACTCTCCTCTCGATTGGCTGCGCATTCCATGGTAATAACCGCTTGTGGGATCATGTTAGCAAGCTTCAGTGCTTCAACTAAATCACTGTTCCATATCATACTGCGATCCTCAAGTGAAACATCAGGCATCATTTTTGCTACCTTTTTTATAGCTTTTTTACCTTCTTCTAAAACTTCAGCAACACGGAACACTGATGCGTACTTTTGCATAGTGTTCTGCATTTCGCTGCGTATTTTTGCTACTTTGAGCTTCCCAGAAGCAAATCGCATTTTATTAAACCTATCTATTATCCAATCTGTACAATCTGAGCTCAATTTTTTATGTGGTGTACCGGATTTTAGTTTCTCTTTTGCTCTGAGCGCTGCAGCTCTACCAAAAACCACAAGATCAAGAAGTGAGTTAGAACCAAGTCGATTTGCACCGTGCACAGAGACACATGCAGCTTCTCCAATTGCAAATAGTCCATCTACCACTTCTTCCTTACCTTGCTTCAGCGTGATCACTTCTCCATGATAATTGGTTGGAATGCCGCCCATGTTGTAGTGAACAGTTGGAATAACAGGTATTGGATCTTTAGTGACATCAACTCCAGCAAAAGTTCTTGCGGTTTCGCTGATGCCCGGCAATCTGAGTTTTATTACTTCCGGATCAAGATGCGCTATAGTTAAATACATGTGATCTTTTTTCGGTCCAACTCCCCTTCCCTCTCTAATTTCAATTGTTATTGCACGACTTACCACATCACGGGAAGCTAAATCTTTTGCTTTTGGTGCGTAACGTTCCATAAACTTTTCGCCCTGAGAATTAACGAGGTACCCCCCTTCTCCACGGCACCCTTCTGTCATCAAGCACCCTGAGCCATATATTCCTGTTGGATGAAATTGTACAAATTCCATATCTTCAAGTGGTAATCCAGCCCTTACTACCATGCCATTACCATCACCTGTGCAGGTATGCGCACTTGTTGCAGAGAAATAAACACGTCCATATCCACCTGTTGCTAGCACCACCGAATGTGCGCGAAATCTATGTAATGTACCGTCGCATAGCGACCAAGCAAGAACTCCACAGCATGCTCCGGTTTCGCTATCCATAATTAAATCAATCACAAAGTATTCAACAAAAAATTCAGCGTTGAATTTAAGACACTGCTGATATAGAGTGTGAAGGATTGCGTGCCCAGTTTTGTCTGCTGCCGCACAAGTGCGCTGCGCTGATTTTCCTTTACCAAAGTGAGTTGTCATTCCACCAAAGGAACGCTGGTATATTTTGCCATTTTCTGTACGAGAAAAAGGTACGCCAAAATTTTCAAGTTCAATAACAGCTTTAGCAGCGTTTTTACACATATATTCTATTGCATCTTGATCACCAAGCCAGTCTGAACCTTTTATTGTGTCATATGCATGCCAGCGCCAATCGTCTTCACCAATATTACCTAAAGCTGCACTAATTCCGCCTTGTGCTGCAACTGTATGACTTCGTGTAGGGAAAATTTTAGAAATGCAGGCAACTGAAAAATTAGTTGCAGCCATCCCAAGCGTTGCTCTGAGCCCTGCTCCACCTGCACCCACTACTACCACATCATACTCATGTTCTATGATCTCATACGCTGACTTATCCATATTTGCTTATTTTATCATTACAGGCTTATGATATCACAGAAGTAGAAAAAATCTATACAAGTTTTCTATAGCTAATACCAATTCTCATTATTAGTGAACCACTTTTTCATCCAATAATTTTGATCTTAATGCCATTTAAACCTCGCTATTTTACTTACTTCAGGTGGAACATACAATAAAATGGTTGAGTCTTTATCTGGCTTGCATCCATCGGTAGTTATTACACTAAATAAACAGGAAGTTGGTGGAATGATAAAAGAAACGATTACTCAAAAATTTTCTGAAATGGCCAGGGAAAACCTTGCCAATTTCTCTGAGGAAGAGCAGGAAAAGATTCGTAATGAGTTGCCGGAATTATTGTCTGAAACAGTAAGATAGCTACACGCTTAGCTCTTGAGAAAAAGTGTCAGGGGTTTAGCAGTGGACTAGATAATGATAAAAAGGAGGAAATATTAGGAGAATGTATGAGTAATTTATCCTATGTTGAACTGGAGAATCAAAACGAAGTGGTAAGGTAAATTATATTTCATTAAAGTCATTTATCTTGAAACATAAGCAGGATTTTGTATAGTTGTTTCAATTTGGGTCTGTATATTGAAACAATGCGTGAAAATGACAGGTCATTGTACAAGAGGTACCTAATTTGCCGACAAGAATGCTAGATAAAGAAACTTACATTTCAATTATTTCATAATTTCTGTATAATCTTACAAGCTCAATTGGTATATTATGAAGATAATAATAGGTAATGCTAGTAAAGAATTAGGGGAATCAGTAGTTAACCGGCTAGATGTTCAACCATCCTCTGCTTGGATATCAAAGTTTACCGATGGCGAGGTAAATGTAGAAGTAGCAAATGATCTATATAATCAAGAAGTATACATAGTACAATCTCTTTCTCCCCCTGTGAATGATAACCTTATGGAGCTTCTGCTTATAATTGATGCAGTAAATAGATTAGGAGCCAAAAGGATAGTAGTAATTATTCCTTATTATGGATATAGCAGACAAGATAGAATTATCAAGAACAATAATATGCAATCTGCTTTAAATGCCAAATTAGTTGCAAATCTTATTCAAACTGCAGGTGCAAGTAGTGTTGCAGTGATTGATTTGCACTCAAGTCAAATTGAAGGATTCTTTGATGTACCGATAACTAATTTGAACTGCTTTGAAGCATTTGTTGACTGTATACACAAGGAAAATTTGGCAATTGTTGCACCTGATGTTGGAGCAATTGGCAGAGCACGTGCTTTTGCAAAGACTTTAGAGGAAAAGTATAAGATAGGGTTAAGTGATAAGATTATTGTAGTAGATAAATATAGGGAGAAAGCAGGCACATCTCAAGTAATGAACATAATAGGAGAAGTTGCGAATAAAAATTGTGTCATTGTTGATGATATAGTTGACTCTGGTGGAACATTGTGTAATGCAGCCCTTGCTTTAAAAAATTGCGGAGCAAAGTCCGTAATTTCATGCATCACACATGGCGTGCTTTCAGGAAGTGCAGTTGAAAAAATTTCTTCCTCTTCTTTAGATAAATTAGTGATTACGGATACTATACTTCACAAACTTGAAAAAACTGGTAAAATAGAAGTTGTTTCGGTCGTAGATATTTTAACTCACTTCATCCAAGGAGGTAAAGATGCCAGCTAAGTCAACAGAAGACGTTATTACTTCACTAATAGAATTTGCAAATAAGAGAAAAATAACAATTACCAAGGAAGAAATGCTTAAAATTGCACAGCTTGTAAGGATTAAGTTATCAAATGACGAGATTGATCACTACTCCAAAGAACTGACAATGCTGGATTGGATACATGATACTTTATTACAAGTTAATACTGAAGGTGTTTCTCCTATGCGTTATGGCAGTATAGACAAGGACATTCATATACGCGATGATGTTATAAATTCTCAAAACATTAAAGAAGAGATATTGTCCAATACAAAACCTGAGCATGGGTATTTCGTAGTGCCAAAGGTTACAAACGATTAGGGTAAAATAAGGCTCATATCAATTCTATAATAGATCTACTTTCAAAGTATCCGTTCAGCAGAGTGGCAAAACAGATATAGCTAACCCAAGAAGGTTTCCCTACGTCATACCGCCGCGGCGCTAACAAGTAGCGGAATAACGAATTTGTTGTTTTTCAAATTGTAGGTAAACCTAAGCCACTTTAGCTATAGTTTACTTGCCCCATGATTTTCTTTATTATCAGATATTGCTTTAAATAATATGGAGGGGTAATACCAATTCTCAATAATAATGAGACAAATGAAAAAGAGTGCTTTCCGCCTATAACTGGAGGTTTAAGTGAATTTATCGTATATTCTATTTGTCTTCCCAATAACGAAGTTTGGTATAAGTTGTCAGCAATTGCCATCATTGATTTTGGTTCACGTACGATATCGGTAGTTAACATTAGCTACCTGAGGGTCAGAGTCGCCTTTCTTAAAGATATTTTAAGTATACTAGATGTATTATTGATACGTGATAATAAAACTGGGGGTTTTTATGGAAACATCTGAATTAACTTTACTCGACTTACAGGATTTGCTTGAAAGTTTGAAAAGGCATGTGCGTAGTGAAGTAGAAAAATATGTAGATAAAAGGGTAGAAGAAGTCAAAGATGAGGCAGTAACATATATAATAAATAAAGTATTAAACAATATGGTGGGTAATGAGCCACTAAATGAGCTCAAAATAGATAAACCTAAAGAAATTGTGCAAGTTGATGATGGCTTGACGCAAAATCAAAAAGTTATTAAAGCTCTTTTTATAGGTAGAACACTTGTTGGAGAATATAAAAAGAAAATGTATGAAGTTACAGTCAGTAATGAGGGAAAGTTTATTTACAATGGGGAAGAATATAGTGCTCCTTCTACGGCTGGCACAAGAATTACCGGTAAAAGTTGCAACGGTTGGGATTTTTTTAAAGTATGCCTTGACCCCAAAGAAAAACTGAGGACTCTGAGTCACCACCGTGCAAAGTTTCTGTCAACTCAAAATAAATCATAGCTAACGTTTAAGTCATACATCAAAGCTTTTAAGAGGTCTTAGTTTACTTACTTCTTTATTTTCTTTATTATCAGATATCACTTTTAAATAATATGGAGGAGCAAATTGTCAGCAATTGCCATTATTGATTTTGGTTCACAATTTGCACAGCTTATCGCAAGACAAGTCAGGGAAATGGGTGTGTATTGCGAAATATTTCCAAGCAACATCAGTTTTGAAACAATATCAAAATTCAATGGGTTTATTCTCTCTGGAGGACCACAATCTGTAAATGATGATTGTTCTGAAAAAAGTAGAGTAGTACATGAAATTATAAAACTTAATAAGGCAACAAACGTTCCTATACTTGGAATATGCTATGGACAGCAACTCATTTGTCATTATTTTGGAGCAAAAGTAAAAGAGAGTTTCAAACAGGAGTTTGGCAGAACTAAAATCAAGATACTAAAAGAATCCCCCATTATAAAGGATACCTGGGATGTTAATTCTGAAGTGGATGTATTAATGAACCATGCGGACAGTGTTGATACTATACCACAGGGATTTACTGTTATCGCATCAAGTGTGATAAATCAAACAATTGCAATAATTGTCAACGAACAGCGGAAGATTTACTGTACTCAGTTCCATCCTGAAGTGAGGCCCACAACAAATGGCAGTAAATTGCTCTCTAACTTCTTGGATATTGCAAATTGCGAGAGAGACTGGACAATGAAATCGTTTATTGAAAAGCAGAAGGAAAAAATCAAAAATGTAGTAGGAGAGAAAAAAGTAATCGCTGCAGTAAGTGGTGGGGTTGATTCAAGTGTTGCAGCGGCTCTCACACATAAAGCTATAGGAAAACAATTGAACTGTATTTTTATCGATACTGGGTTGTTACGCAAGAACCAGACCATTGCTATGTTGAAAGAAATTCCGATAAACTACGTTGATAAATCAAATTTATTTTTGAGTAGGTTAAAGGGAATAACTGATCCAGAAAAAAAGCGAAAAATTATCGGTAACGCTTTCATTGAAGTGTTTGAAGAAGAAGCAAAAAAAATAGGTGATGTGGATTTTTTGATGCAAGGTACCATCTACTCTGATGTAGTTGAGTCAGGGCATGCCTCAGACAACACTAGTACAATTAAGTCTCACCATAATGTTGGTGGGTTGCCAGAAAAGATGAACCTGAAGCTAGTAGAGCCTTTACGCTACCTCTTTAAAGATGAGGTAAGGCTACTTGGAAAAGAAATTGGGCTTTCAGACGAGATAATATTTCAACATCCATTTCCTGGACCCGGACTTGCAGTGAGGATTATAAGTGAAGTCGATGAAGAAAAGGTGCGAATATTGCAAGAAGTAGATGAAATATATATTAATACGATGAAAAATTACGATCTATACGATAAGATATGGCAAGCTTTTGCTGTATTATTACCAATAAAAACTGTAGGCGTCATGGGAGATGGTCGTACATACGGATATGTTTGTGCTTTAAGGGCTGTAACATCGTCCGATGGTATGACGGCTGATGCATTTCCATTTGAAGATAAGGATCAGCATTCGCTAGTGTTTTGGGACTTTTTACAGAATGTTGGCAGTATAATTGTTAATAACGTTTCCGGAGTAAATAGAGTTGTCTATGACTTAACTTCTAAACCACCAGCAACCATTGAGTGGGAGTAAATCAAAAAGTCTAGTCATCCCGCAGCGGGATCTAGAGATACCGCGGCGGTATGACGTAGGATTGCTGTCATCCCGCTTTGTTAGCGGTTGAGATACCGTGAATAAATCACGGTATGACGTTAAGTAACTCGTCATCCCGCTACGTGTTAGCGGGATCTAGAGATACTGCGGCGGAATGACGAATTTGTTGTTTTTCAAATTGTAGGTAAACCTAAAGCTATAGAAAAAAAGAAGAACCAGTTTCTTAGTTCTTCATTAACATAATCCACTTCATATGCCATAATAAAATTTTATATCTTGGAGAAGGAAATGACATTAAGGTTAATACTACAAGAAGTCAACAGTAGTCCAGATCTGAGTAAGGAAAATTTAATTGATAGAATTAAAGATAAGCTGCAGCAGGAAAATCAACTTATATATGATGAGTGGAAAAAAAGCGAATTTGATATAAATTACACGTTTATAATACTCAAGTGCAATTTATTACTTATAGCAGCTGAAAATGGCTATGAAAAAGTAGTAAGATACTTAACAAAAAACGGAGCTAATGTTAATGTACAAGATGAATGGGAAAAAACCTCCTTACATTATTCTGCTCAGCATGGGCATACACAAGTAGTAGAAGTTTTGCTAGAAGAAGGAGCAGGCGTTAATGCACAAGATGAAGATAAAGGGACTCCTTTGCATTATGCTGCCAAACACGGGCATACAAAGACAGTGAAACTTCTACTAAAAAATGGAGCTAATATCAATCTACAAGATGAAGGTGAAAGAACTCCTTTGCATTATGCTGCTGAGCACGGGCATATAAAGACAGTGAAACTTCTACTAAAAAATGGAGCTAATATCAATCTACAAGATGAAGGTGGAAGAACTCCTTTGCATTATGCTGCTGAGCACGGGCATATAAAGACAGTGAAACTTCTACTAAAAAATGGAGCTAATATCAATCTACAAGATGAAGGTGGAAGAACTCCTTTGCATTATGCTGCTGAGCACGGGCATATAAAGACAGTGAAACTTCTACTAAAAAATGGAGCTAATATTAATCTACAAAATAAAAATAGATATACCCCTTTGAGTTGTGCTTGGCATAGTAAATATCCAGAAATGGCAAAACTTCTGCTAAATTATGGTGCAGACCCATCATGTATACATAGGCCTAAAGCTACAAAAGCAGGAGCCGTTGGGGTTGTTATATCTGCTGTTGTAGTTCCATTAGGACTCGTTTACGCTACTGCATTACCTGCACTAGCAATAGTTGGAATTACTGTGGCATCTGCACTGATCGTTGGTGGAATTTCCTATGGGGTTGCATATAAGTCATCAGAGCATTCATTAAACAGTAAGCTAAGTGAGGTTAGCTGCAGTAATGTTGATGGAAATAAACAAACTGTACAACCATAGTTACTAATTTACCACAGTAACTGCGCCGTGGCAGTGTTTGTACTTCTTCCCAGAATTACAAGGGCACTTGTCGTTTCTTGAGACTTTTGGAAGTCTGCTATTTCTCGCAGAATGTAACCTATTGCCTATCTCTTGGTTGTCTGCCAACTTAAAGTGTGCTAAGCGATGAGTGGTGAGTTCCTTCCATTTTTCAAGCATTGACTCAAACATCAAGAAAGCTTCGCGTTTAAATTCATTCAGTGGATCTTTCTGCCCCATGGCACGTAAGCTTATGCTTTGTCTTAAGCTTTCTAAAGTTGAAAGGTGCTCCCTCCATAAATGATCAAGTGTCATTATCATTACTTGCTTCACGATCGTATTCCACAAATCTGTAGTGTGCTGACTGTTGAAATATTTTTCTTTCTCAGTAAAAAATTCTTGTATCTTATCATTTATATAATTCAAAGCTTCTTGTTTGTTTAAAAACTTTGCTAAATCTTCTTTATCAAGCGTTATTCCATACCTTGTATGGAATTCTTTGACTATATCTTCAATATAATCCTCATAATAGCCACTTTGGATTATACCTTCTACTATGCTCTCATTTACTTCGCTATATACTTCAAGTAAATCATTAATTTCGTTGCCTAAGATATTGTTTCTCTGCTTAAAAATAACTTTACGTTGGTTGTTGATTACGTCATCAAACTTAAGCAAAGACTTCCGCACATCATAGTTTCTAGCTTCAACTTTCTTCTGCGCCTTCTCAAGTGCCTTATTGATCCATGGATGATGAATAGCTTCGTTATTCTTTAACCCTACTTTTTGTAAAAAGCTTCTCATTCTATCAGAACCAAATATTCTCATTAGATCATCTTCAAGCGATAAAAAGAACTTAGAAAGTCCAGGATCCCCCTGACGACCAGAACGGCCGCGTAATTGATCATCTATTCTCCTGCTTTCATGTCTTTCGGTTCCAACCACGCATAAACCACCAGCTTTTATAGCAATTTCCTTATCTTTTTTTACTCTTTCGACTATTTCTTGGTATTTTTTTTCTCTTTCATCAGCATTTTTTATCTTCTTTAGCTCTACCTTTGCAATCATTTCAGCGTTTCCACCGAGTTGAATATCAGTTCCACGTCCTGCCATGTTAGTTGCTATAGTGATACTACCTGGCACTCCAGCTTGTGCTATTATGTACGCCTCTTGTTCATGATAACGAGCATTCAATACTGAATGCTTAAGAGAATGGCTTTGCAAAAGCGCAGAAAGCTTCTCAGAGTTTTCGATGCTTACCGTGCCAACAAGGACCGGTTGAAGGCGTTTGTGGCATTCTTCTATAAACTTCAACACAGCATTAAATTTTTCTTTTCCTGTGCCATAAATTTCATCATCAATATCAACTCTTTTTACAGGTACATTGGTTGGAATTTTTACTACATTTAGTCTGTATATATCACGAAACTCTTCTGCCTCTGTTGCTGCTGTTCCAGTCATTCCGGAAAGTTTATTGTACATACGAAAGTAATTCTGAAATGTGACCGATGCTAAAGTTTGGTTTTCATGCTGAATTTCAAGATTCTCCTTCGCTTCAAGTGCCTGATGAAGACCATCGGAATATCTCCTGCCCTCCATCATACGCCCAGTAAATTCATCAATAATCACTACCTTGCCATCCTTTACTATATAATCTTTATCAGCAGTAAACAGCTTATGTGCACGTAATGCTTGGTCTATATAATGAGTCATTATCATGCTGTCAGTATCATAGAGCGAGGAATTTTCAGGAATGAGATTGTATGACCTGAGTAGTTCTTCCACTCGTGAAATACCATCTTCAGTAAGGAACACTGCCCTACCCTTTTCATCCACTTCATAATCAGAGTCAACTAATTTGGTTACTATTTTATTGATATGCTTATATATCTGATTGTTTTCCTCAATCTGGCCAGAAATAATAAGCGGAGTGCGAGCTTCATCAATGAGTATTGAGTCTACTTCATCAACTATTCCGTAGTGAAAGCCTCTCTGAACCATGTCTTCTTGAGAAAATTTCATATTGTCTCGCAGGTAATCAAAGGCAAGCTCGTTATTTGTGGAATACACGATATCTGCACTGTAAGCCTCTTTTCTCTCTTCGTCTGTCAAGTTATTCGTGATAAACGCAACAGAAACCCCAAGAGAATTATATAATTTGCTCATCCACTCTGTGTCTCGTTTCGCAAGGTAGTCGTTAACAGTTACGACGTGCACGCCTTTCCCTTCTAAGGAATTTAGATATGCTGCTAAAGTTGCAACGAGTGTCTTTCCCTCTCCTGTTTTCATTTCTGATATCATGCCGTTATGGAGCACCATTCCACCGATCAGTTGAACATCGAAGTGTCTCATATTAAGAAACCTTCGAGAGGCTTCACGCACAACTGCAAATGCAGGTACGAGAAGATCATTTAACGTTTTCCCATTTTTCAATTCCTGTTTGAATTCTTGAGTTTTACCAGCAAGCTCCTCATCAGATAAGCTCTGCATTTCTGTTTCTAATGCATTTATTTGCTGAACAATTTTCCTAAAGGATTTTATTATCTTCTTGTTTGTTGACCCAAATATCTTTCTTATAAAAAAGAATGACAACGTAAAAATGAAAAATATAAGAATGGCTGTCAAAATTAGCGGAGAATCTAGCATAAACTTAAGTAAAGTCTTATTTAATATGAGATTATATTACTAAATGCAGCCTACAGCAATGACATATTAGATTCGGGGAGTCTTTATACTTAAGATAGAAAACAAAATCAACCCTGTTCGGCACTGTTATCGAAATATTAAAGAATCTGTTGCATTATCTTAGGCACTTGGTGACTTTAATTTTTTATAGAAAGAAGTTATTCGTAGGTTTAGTAGGGTATGAATGTAGAAAATAAGCAGTCTGAAGAACTTGGTAATCCTAAATTTAAGAAGAGAGATGGCACATCAACAGGTGATCAAGGTCGTAAGTATGAAGTAAAATTATTAATGCTGTATCTACTTCATGGGTTAAGTAGTAAAATTGACTTTTGGTTAGCATCAAACATAGAAGGCTTTGGAGCCTTTGATGATATTTTTTTTAAATGTAAAGATCAGGAAAACAAATCGAGAGTTGTCTTGGCTCAAGCTAAGCACTGCAATACATATCGCCCTTCGAAGAATATTACTTTTGAAGATTTGTTTATTGATGGAAATGATAGAAAGCAACAGAAAGAAGATTTCGGGTTAAACAAATATTTTGAATCTCATCCTGAGATTAAGCAAAACCCTGAGTGTAAGGACAGTGATATCACACTTGTCATTCATACTAATGTTAATGTGAACTTAAAAAAAGGTGCAGAAAAACAAGGTAGCATAGAGACATTAGAGAAGTATTTGGAAGAGTCAAAGTTAACAAATGATAACATTTTAAGTATTTATGAAGGTCAAAAAGGAACGTGCTATAAAATAAAAAATCATATTGAACTGAAAAAATACTTCAGCTGCGGCAGTGAAGATGAAATAGAAGATTTTTTACTTAGAATAAGGTTTGTAGTTAATCAACCTAATCATTCAAAATCAGATGATATTATTAAGAAAGAAATAGGAAATGTATACAAAATATCAGGGGAAGAAGATATTGATACAGTTTTTGTCCGTGTATATGACAAGGTAGAGAAATGGTGGGCACAACAGGGTAGCAAAGTTTCTTATCTAACAAGAAAAGACGATTATTTTAGGGAAGTTATAGAACATCTTTATAGTCTCAAACCTAGAGAAGATCTATTTGAACGGTGGAACATTCCACCTAAAATAGCTAGTGGAAATTTCATTGAACGAGAATATCTCAATGAAGAAATAGTAAATCATCTAAAGACAAAAAATGAGCCAGTTATATTAACTGCTTTGTACGGGTTAGGTGGAGTAGGTAAAACACAGTCAGTGCTAGATTTTATTCAAAAACATGGGAAAGAATACAAGGCAATATGTTGGTTTAATGCAAAAGATGAAGATCAACTACTCAGTGAATATGTTAATTTAGGAAGAAAATTAAATATTATTCACGATGAAGACAACATTTCTATTGCACAGCGAGCTTATTATGTGAAAAACTGGCTAGAAGATTCTAAACGTGAAGGCTGGTTGTTGATTTATGATAATGTATCAAATTATGAAGTCATTTCTAAGCTCAGACCTACAAAAGGCGGCAAAATAATAGTTACGTCTCGTAATACTGAATGGCCACAAGGGAGTATAGGTGTAGACGTTTTTACTCCCCCAGAATCAGAATTATATGTTAAGAAAATTCTAGGCCAGGTTTCAGAAAGCGATAGGCCAAATATAGATATATTGGCAGAAAAGTTAGGTAGATTACCTTTGGCCTTAGCTCAGGCTTGCGCTTACATCAAAGAAAACAAAATGACTATCTCACGTTACTTAGAAATTTATGCAGAAAGGAAGCTTTATTTATTATCTCATAAAACACTACCTAAGGATTCTAACCATGAGCCTGTGTTTATTACTTGGGATATTACAATGGACGCAATTCGTAATGAGTCTAAACTAGCAAGCAAGTTGTTAGTAGCTTGTGCATATTTAGACAATGATATTCCTAAAGATTTGTTAAGAATATTTCCTGAGATTGTAGAGAACAATTCTGAAGAAAAACCTTTTGAAGAAGTATTAGGTATATTATTGAGATATTCGATGCTAGTGTCCAATGAGCAGAGTAGTAGTGTTTCTATTCACTGTTTAGTACAAGATGTAATTAGGCTAAAGTCAGAGGAAAGTGGAAAAATTAAAAAAGATATAAAAACCGTTTTTCAATTATTAAAAGAAAGTTCCCCTGATGACAGTAACAAATTAAAAAATTATGCTAAGGAACAACAATTATTACCACATTTAGAGGCGTTCTCATCATATATAGATGATTGGCTAGAAAACAATCCTTTGGAAAAACAAATACTAGAGGAGAATTATCTTGCAGATTTGTTAATATGGATAGGTAATAGACACATTAGCTTAGGTAATGTTCAGAAAGGCAAGAGTTGCTTGAATGGTCTTCACCTGTTTTTGAGAAACACTATGGCTCTAATCATTTCATAGTTGCTAAATTACTGAAAAGCTTAGGTGCCGCTTATAGGTTTTTAGGTCATCCTAAGAAAGCAAAAGAGTTGCTTGAACGGGCTTTACCTATCTTTAAAAGACATTATGGACCTGATCATCCTGAAGTTGCTAAACTACTGATAAACCTAAGCGATGCCCATGGTGCTCTAGGTAACCACAAGAAACAAAAGGAGTTGTTTGAACGGGCTTCATCCATCTTTAAGAAACATTACGGCCCTGATCACCCGGAAGTTGTGAAACTACTGGCAGAGCTAGATGATATTTAGGTTTTTAGCAATACTAGATTAACAATCACTTATTTTATAATCACACTTCCAAAACTAATCTATTTGGATCTTCTATATAATTTTTTATTTTAACGAGGAAAGTCACTGCTCCTTTGCCATCCACTATTCTGTGGTCGTAAGAGAGGGCAATGTACATCATAGGTCTGATTTCTACTGCATTGCCCACGGCAACTGGCCTATTTTGTATTGAGTGCATTCCAAGTATTCCAGATTGCGGAGGATTTATTATCGGAGTAGAAAGGAGTGAACCGTATACTCCGCCGTTTGAGATAGTGAATGTTGCGCCTTCCATTTCTGATACTTGTAATTTACCCTCGCGAGCTTTTTTGCCAAGAGCAACTAAAGTCAACTCAATTTCTGCAAATGACATCTGATCAGCATTTCGAATAACTGGTACAACAAGACCTTTATCGGTGCCAACAGCAACACCTATGTCATAGTAATGTTTATATATGATCTCATCGCCTGAGATCTCAGCGTTAATTTCAGGGATCTCTTTCAGTGCTTGCACCGCTGCCTTTATAAAAAACGACATAAAACCAAGTTTTATTCCATATTTTTTTTCAAAAGTGTCCTTATATTTTGCTCTTAGATCCATGACATTTTTCATGTCAATTTCATTGAACGTGGTCAGTATTGCAGCAGTATTTTGCGATGCCTTCAAACGAGCAGCAATTACTTGTCTTATTTTGCTCATTTTTACTCGTTCCTCTCTTTGCTCTCCACTCACTACACTTTTTGGCAATTCATATTGTTTTATTGCAGGCTGTTCAGCTTTGTTCATGTGGCCTATCACATCTGCCTTTGTTACTCTGCCTCCCATGCCAGTTCCTTTGACACTTTCTGCATTAATTGCATTTTCTTCCATAATTTTGCGAGCTGATGGAGCATCTTTTTTAGCAGAACTTTCGCTTTTATCTTCTTTTCTCGCTTCCTCTTTTACTTCTCCCACAGAAAGCTTCGCTAACAATTGATCAGGACTTATCACATCATCTTCCTTTACGAGAAATTCAGTTATTTGCCCTGAAGCTTCTGCAGTTAATTCGAGTGCTGTTTTGTCAGTCTCAATTTCAAAGATCAAGTCATCTACTTTTACTGCTTCTCCAATATTTTTCTTTATTTTTACTATACCTTCCGTAACTGACTCACCACCAAGAGTTTTTGGCGCTCTGATTTCTATAATTTTGCTCATAAAACAACTTCCGTATAAAACTTTCTATAGATTTATACATGAAAAGAGACATATAATAAACTAATAAATTCATTGAGGCTTTTATCATTTAGAAGTGACAAACGGATAATATACTCCCAAATGTCATTCCAGCGCGTGATGCTAGGCCATCTTGACACATTTCGCCAACCCCGTCTCTCGGCTATGGTATTGCTAATCAAACAATGACTATGCAAAAGACCTAATAACATGTATAATCCATAAATAATTTTTGAGGTAGATTGTGAAACTAGGTGTTAATATTGATCACGTTGCAACCCTCCGCAACGCACGCGGAACTTCCTACCCAGATCTATTGAAAGCAGCAGAAATAGCCATTGACGCTGGAGCAGACTTTATTACTGTACACTTACGAGAAGATAGAAGGCATATTAGAGATGAAGACGTATTTAACCTAAAAAAAAGCATTAGCACTGAGCTAAATCTTGAAATTGCAGCCACGGAAGAAATGCTTAAAATAGCAAAAAAGGTAAAACCCTATTCGATTAGTATAGTACCAGAAAAAAGAGAAGAATTAACAACCGAAGGTGGCCTGGATATCATTAATATGCACAGCAAACTTTCTAGTATAATAGAGGAAATGCATAGCTCTAGCATAAAAGTCTCACTGTTTATCGATCCAAATATTAATCAACTAAAATATCTTGAGAAGCTAGAGATAAAACCTGACATAATAGAAATTCACACAGGGGATTACTGTGATAATCCATCAGAGAAAAAGTTACAGTTAATTACTAATGCTGCAGAGTACGTCAATAAATTAGGAATAGAATGCCACGCAGGACATGGCATAACTTATAAACACGCTAAGAAGATGACAAGAATACCTCACATCTCAGCTCTTAACATAGGCCACTATTTAATTAGCGAAGCTGTATTTTATGGCTTACACAGCGTAGTAAAAACAATGAAAATGATAATGTCTAACTAACTGCTGCTTTTTCCTTCTCATTTAAAATACTTAAAAGAGTTTGGCTTGCTTTAAATTTTACCCTTGTCTTTTCAGGAACAGTCATGATCTCACCATTTTGGGGGTTACGACATTGTTTCTCCTGACTTATAGCAGTAGAAAATGTTCCTATTCCATGCAAACGTATTTCACCTTTCCCATGCAGCTCATCCTTTATTATTTTAATAAACGCATCATGAATCTTGCTCAAATCAGATTTTGTTATATCTATATTCTGACCAGAACAATCTTCCTTTAATTGTTTTATTATATCTTCTTTACTCATAAATTACCTTAATATTGAAAAATCACACAAATAGCATATTATGTTGACACCGATAGTCAACTAAATTCATCACAAAAATAGAGGATATTATATACTTTTGCAAATATTTGTATAATACTTACAAAAAAACACCACTATGAAATAACTATCTCTTAGAAAATTGACACTTTTTCCGAGCTTTATGTTGACCATATTTCTTACGTTCAACAACACGCGAATCTCTAGTTAAGAACTCACCATTACGTAATATAGAATGCAAATCTTGGCTTACACTACTTAAAGCTCTGCTTATTCCATGAGCTAGAGCACCTGCTTGACCAGATAGCCCTCCACCTTTTACAGTTGCGAATACATCATATTTGTCTAACGTAGAAGTTGCTACAAATGGCATTTTCACTATTTGGCACACTGACTCTCTTTTAAAATAAGAAATTAGATCGCCTTTTTTGTTAACACTAAATTTTCCACTTCCCGGCTTTATCCATACTCTTGCTGCAGATTCTTTTCTTCGGCCTGTAGCATATAAACGACCAAGCGAATCAGCTGCTGATTTAATTGTCTTTTCTGACCAATCATTATTATTTATTGTAGAACTCTTCATTTTTACTCCATTACTTTTTATTTTTACGATTCAAAGAGGCAAAATCTATCTTTTCAGGTTGCTGCCCTTGATGCTTATGCTCTGAACCAGAATAAACATACAAATTTTCAAAGCGTCTACGCGCCATAGGGCCATCATCAAGCATCCTTTTCACTGCCATTTTTATTACACGCTCAGGAAATTTGCCATTTAAAATATTATCTGGAGTAGTTTTCTTCAAACCACCAGAATAACCTGTATGCTTATAGTAAATTTTATCTTTAAGCTTCTTCCCGGTAAAATGCACCTTTTCTGCGTTGATAATAATTACATTATCGCCACAATCCATATGAGGTGTATACTCAGGTTTATGCTTTCCACGCAATAGTGTCGCTACAAATGCTGCAAGCCTTCCTACCACTAATCCTTCTGCATCTATGACAAACCATTTTTTGTCGATTTGTTTCTCTTTTAAGAAAAAAGTTTTCATTGTAATTTAACTAAACAATAGTAAGCTACTATATACTTAATTTCTCAATAGTGTCAACAATATTAGTTATTGATTATTAAAGTAATTTATGTTAGTAATTGAGCTGCGCAACCAATATGCACAGGAAGTAGAATGTTTCGATTGATTATTACACTTGCGATCATTTTTAGTACTATAAGTTGCTATGCAACCGATGTGGGAGAAGTTATAAGCAAAGCGATCAAAAATAGCTCAAAAATAAAGTCTCAATTTTACCAATATAAAAGCGCAGAAAAACAGCTTAAGTCTTCTGGGTTAGCTGGATTTTTACCTGACATTAGTTTGCAGTACAATTTTGATAGTAATTTTAATCTTTATAATCAACCTAATTTACCTGGAAAACGTCTGATATTAAGCCAAAGGATAATAGATGGAGGTGGCACCTTTGCCACATTCAGTCGATCAAGTCATCTTCTCAAAGCAGAAAAAATGCGATTTCAGCAATTAAAACAAGAGGTTGCACTTAATGCTGTGAAAGCATATGTTGGTGTTTTACAAAAGACAGAAATATTAAAGCTCAGAGAACATAAAGAACGCGTTTCTTTGGAACATTTGTCAGCTATGAAAAAACGCTTTTCCCTTGGAGAAGTTACTAACGCTGAAGTTTTGCTAGCAAAAGCAAAATTTTCGTCTTCTATATCCGAAAGAGTTGATGCTGAAGGTAAATTAAAATTGGCAAATATTGCTTATTATCATTTGATTGGCGAAGATGCTGATGACCTTTCTGAAGCTAATGATAAACTACCTTCTGTCCCAGAGCTAAATGAATGTTTACAATTAGCAAAAACCAATAATTTATCTCTAAAAGCAGCAGTTTATCAAAAAAGAGCAGCCGGAATGGAAGTGATCGCTGAAAGCTCCAAGTGGCTTCCTTCTTTAAATCTAAGCGCAAGCAAAAATTTTGGGAATGATGGTGTAAAATTAGACAAGCTATTAGAAAATGTTCATATAGTTTTTACTCTTGATGTTCCAATCTTTAAAAAAGGAGCGAATGCTTTTGGTGTCAGTAAAGCTAAAATGGATGCAAAAAAATCTACCTACGATTATTATGAAACGGTAAAAAATATAGAACAAGCAGTTGTAAATGCTTGGAATAATGTGCTAACAGCAAAAGCCATTATTAAAGCAAGTCAAGAAGCGGAAAAAGCAGCAGCTTTAGCATTGGAAGGAGTTGAGCAAGAGGTAAACTTAAGTTTAAAGAGTACATCTGACCTTTTGGACACTGAAGATGCATTATTTAAAGCACGTTCAGACTTAGTTGAAGCAAAAAGCAATTATGTAACTAGTGTTTATAATTTGCTTTTTATAATAAATAGTATAAATCTCTAAATTTAATGGTATTAGCACTATGCATGATGAACAAGGCAATCAATCTGTAAAGGATATTCTAGAAGATATAAAAAAAGCTATATCGGGTAAAAACGCAAGTAACGATAAAGCAGAAATAAAGGATGAAAATGATGATGTGCTATGCCTTGAAGAAGAGTATCCAGAAGACATGGAAGAAGATGGCAAAAAAGAAAATGGTAAAGAAGAGAACATTGATAATGATGACCAAAGTGAGGAAATGGCTTGCAACAACAACCAATTTAATGGCCATAGCTACAATTCAGAAGAAAAAAAAGACATTGATTTGTACGATAATATCCAAATGAGTAATAACAAAGCGAGTAATAGCGGCTTACAAGCGCAAAATAATGATCATCTAGTTTTAAAAGAGAATATGGAAGAGATCAAAGCGCTGCTTGGAAAAATGCAAAACGAATTGCAGCATAAACAACAAAAAAGAGCGAATCTTACTGTTGAAGAATTAGTTACATCTCTTTTAAAACCTCAGCTCTCAGAATGGCTGAATAAATATCTACATGCACTGGTAAAAGAAGTAGTTGAAAAAGAGCTCAAAGATATAATCAATAATAAGTAGGGTATTAGCAATAAAAACTAGAGTAAAGACGGCTAGAGGCAGAAAACTATCTTCAACAAGGTGGCTACATCGTCATTTGAATGATCAGTATGTGCGAAAAACTAGCAAGGATGGTTATAGGTCACGCTCAGCATATAAGCTGGTAGAAATGGATAATAAATTTAAATTATTCCAAGAAGGGCAAAAAATTATTGATCTTGGTGCTTCTCCTGGTGGATGGTCACAAGTCGCGTCTCAGAAAGGTGCAAATGTAGTTGCTCTTGACATGAAACCAATGAACGCAATTAATGGAGTAGAGTTTATACAATGTGATATTATCAATGGGCTTGAAATTTTAAGAGAAAAATTCAAGGATCAAAAATTTGATGTAATTTTATCTGACATGGCGCCCGAATCTTGTGGTTTAAAATCGTTGGATCATATCAGAATTATGCTTTTATGTGAGGCAGCGCTCAATTTTGCAAAGCATTTCTTGAGCCATGGTGGCACGTTTGTAGTAAAAATTTTCCAAGGAGAATCTGATAAAGATTTTTGTAACGAGCTAAAAAAAATGTTTAAAACAGTAAAATATTTTAAACCAAAGTCAAGTAGATCTGAATCTACAGAAATGTATTTGGTAAGTTTAGGCTTTATTGGCAGCAGACCTCCTATATAATATTAACCCAGGTAGCCCGCAGAAGTGAAAAAACTTCCTTGACAAACTCCGCCAGCCCCCTTATCATGAAACTGAAGCTATTTATTTATCTTCTCTGTACAGATTAAATGACAAAAAAACTCACGTATCTGGCGTCTCATGTTTAATTTTTTGCACTATGTGCACTCTATGTCTTTATCAAATTTCTAGGTTTTTACCTACACAAGCTGAAATACGCTATTTAAAACATTAAAAAACGCCAACTTAAAAAATGGATAGTGAATAATTAGCTACCCTAGGGTTTCTTTTGCCTTTTTTTCTGTTTAGTAAATTTCTTAATGTTTATAATTTAGATTAGTTGCGGCTTAAAAGCAACTGAATCGCGGTTATTAAACGTTTAGAATAAAAAAACGCCATACTTGAAAGTATAATGTAAGTAATTAGCCAACCATGGGGCTTCTTTTGCCTTTTTTTCTACTTGGTAAATTTCTTAATGTTTGTAGCTAAACGACAATCGTCATCCCGCTGCTTGTTAGCGGGATCTATGCTAAGGAGATACCGCGGCGGTATGACGGGTTAAGTAGGGTGTCATTCCAGTGCTCCTTTTTTTGTCATCCCAGTGCGTGACACTGGGATGACACCCCACTGGTGGCCCAAACTACAACGTTCGTACAGTTGTGTGCTTGACACTGGGATCCAGGAAAATTGATTGTAAACGAGCAAACATTTTCGGTAAAATTACCAAAAAGCTGGATCCCAGACTGGGATGACAAGAAGAGGGTACTTGGATAAAAGGCATTGCCCTCCTGGTAGGCCCAAATTGCAATGTTCGTACAGTTATGAGTTACACAGTAGTGTGAATTTTTTACTTCGGTAGTTTTTCATTATCATTATAATCATAATAGTAGTTGAGTTTAATTGATATGAAAACTTTTACGAAAAATTTTAAAAATAACGAAAAAAAGCTAGAGGAGTTTAATAAGGAAATTGAAGATATAACAACTATAGCTCAAGATAAATTTGCACATGAACTTGAAAATATCGCATATGACAGTGTGCAAAAATTTCGCAGTCTGCTTGCTAAAGAGTTAAACTCCATCTTCAATAATATTCATTCTCAAAATGTTAATCTACTAAAATCCAGCCTAGTTGAATATGCTATAAGTTCAAATTTTATCAATAAAAAAGGAGAAACAGCTTTAATACGTTCTCTTCTTAATATATTCATACGATAAAGAATTTATAGCATAATCGTGGTGTCATGAAAGTAGCTCTGTACGAACATTTGTTTGCGAAGAAATATTATAGCCAGTTTTGCCTCAAACACAAAGATGTCATCCCAGTGCCCTGACTACTTGGATCCAGAAATTTTGATTAGAGATTAAGTTGGTGAGCACGAAAGTGACTAACCTTATATTAAAAATAACATCTTTGACAGTGAAAGGCTGGATTCCAGTGTCAAGCACTGCCATCATAAAGAAACCAGTGTCAGCCACTTGGATGACACCGTCATAAAGGAACCAGTGCTCCTTTTTTTGTCATCCCAGTGCGTGACACTGGGATGACAGAAGAAGGTGCTGGGATGACAAAATAAGGAGCGTTAGAATGACAAAAATATATTTATAAGGAGGGTTATCATGTCAACAAGATCTACTTCACCAAGAATACATGTGCAACGTAAATCTAAGCCTGAATCTTTTCCAGTTACTTTAGAAGAGGTTAAATCTTTTTTACGCATTGAGAACGACCAGGATGATAAATTGATTTCAAGTTTAATTTTTATGGCAACTGATTACGCTGAATGGCATATGGAAAAGTCACTAGTAAAGCAAACATGGCAAGTTTCATATGAAGATTATGTACCTCGTAGGATCTATTTAAGCTATGGCCCTGTGAGTAAGATAGTATTGGCTACTGCAATGATGTCTAAAGGTCAAGAGAAGAGAACACTTAAGTATTATTTTAGTGATGTAGGGGGCTACGTTGAGTTTTTCAATTATTTGAATGCAATAAGAGTTGATGTTGTATACGAGGCTGGCTATGACAATGTTCCTGAGCAGATAAAACTAGGTATTATGCGGCATGTTTCTGCTATTTACAAAGATCGTGAATCGGGGGTAAGTAGCCATTTGTCTGAAGTGAAGAAGGTGTATTCTCCATTTCGCGAACCAAAGGTTGTTTTGTAGCTCTTTCTTGTCATCCAAACTGGGCTACCTACGTCATATCGTCACGGTATCTCACATAGATCCCGCTAACACGTAGCGGAATGACAGCAGTCCTACGTCATACCGTCACGGTATCTCGGCTGCTAACAAGCAGCGGGATGACGAGTTTGTATCGGGAAACGCTGCTTATGTTTTAGCTATATATCTTTCGAGGATTAATCATGGAAAAAATTCAAGCTATAAACGAGTTGTACAATAGTATTTATGCAGCACTAAAAGCAAACTCTGATTTAAGGAAATATGTTACTAATACCAATTCTCAATAATAATGAGACAAATGAAAAAGAGTGCTTTCCGCCTATAACTGGAGGTTTAAGTGAATTTATCGTATATTCTATTTGTCTTCCCAATAACGAAGTTTGGTATAACATTTATGACTACTTACCTAAACAGGTCACCATTCCTTACCTGAGATTGCATGTAGTGAATTATAATAATCTGCACATGCTGTCCAATTTTGCTACAAAGGCAAGATTTTCATGCGACATATATACCCATCATATAGGCAGTATGTTTGCCATTATAAGGCATATTAACTTGATACTTAAGAGTATTAAATATTCTGATAATGAAACTATTTTGGAAAGTAATTGTGCTATGAGTCAGCACGATGAAATTTTACATTCAACAATTAATTTTGATATTTTAATGAAAGGAGGCGATAATGAGCAAATTACAGCTAAAAATTAAAGATCATGACAATAATTTTATTGTGTTAAATAATATACGAAACCTAAGGTTTACTTTGCGTAATAACAGAGAAGAGGTGAAAGATATTTCTTCTTTTGGCTGGAGAAAAGTGCTCGATTGTGCTGGAAGCAGACACATTACGATAAAAATTAATGGAATTTTAGACTCTGTATTAGCTGATGAATTATTACGTAATTCTGCTATATTAAACTCTAATAATGATTATGAAATTAATTTTAACACTAAGGAAAAGATCAGATTACGGTGTTCAGTTGAACTGTATGAGAGATATTATGACCCCGCTGCTTTTGACAGTTTTACTGTAATTTTAGCGAGTGCTGAAGTTGTAAACGCTTTTCATTAATGTTAATTTAATTTTTTCATATACAATAGTAACTGGTGAGAATTTTAACTAAATTAAAAAAAATCATGAACGACAAAAACCTTTTCGAGGAAGACGGTGGTAATATTGAAGAAAATAACAATGACAGAAGAGAGAGAAGTTTAGAAAATGAAAATCAAGAAGAACAATACAAAGAGGAAGATAAGCAATACATCATACAGTATATTCAAGACTATTTAAAAGTTTTTGAGGATATTCTAAATCAGATCGACGAAGGAATTGATAATTTGGATAGTTACGAAAGGACTATGCAAATAAAGCGAAGCATAGACAGGCTCATAGAGACTTTATATAGTCAGGCTGCGTCTGAAGATATTGATGCAGAATTTGAAACCACAAAGCATACTCGCGATAAATCAGAATCTATGAAAAGGGTTAGAGAGAAAAGAAGGAAGCAAGCAATAGAAGAAGTATTAAGTAGCATGTTTGCCCAGCAACAAAAGGAGCTAATGAACGCTAAACACTTAAGTCATGGACATGAAACAGCACATGATGATGAAGCAAAAAAACGAGTGAAGTCTTCAATCAGGGGAGTGTTGTTTTCGGTGATTGCTCATAGGATGGATCCAAGAAGGAGAGCAGGGGAAACTGCTGACGATAACGAAAAGCAAGCTCATATATATGGCAGGGAAGCAGTTGGTGGAGCTTTAGGTGCATTGTTAAAAACATTTTTAACAGCAGTTACTGCCGTTGTGCGCGAAATTGCTAAGCCACTTCAGCATATCAGCAAACAGGAAACATCTTTTGCAAAACAAGTTGAAGAAAGCAGAAACGCAGATTCACAAAAAGGTCGATCTGTGTAGACTTTTCCTTGTAATAATCTTTCGATTCTACTGTCTGTTAATTCATAATTAGGGTTATATAGCTAACTGAAAAAAGGTTACCCCAGAAGGGATAAAAAGGTATAAAATGGCTTTAGATAAGGTAGAATGATGCCAAAGTGAGGATCTGAGGGAACGTGTTTTGAAAGTAGTAGACGAGAAAAAAATGACTATGGAGAAGATAAGCAAGAGAAAAGATAATTGAAAAATTTGGCAATATGTGCAAAGACAAAGATACTCGCCGGATTTAAATCCAATTGAAAAGTTATGGTTTGCCATCAAGCATGCCATAAGAAAAGCTCTGCAGAACTTTTGGCCCGATATCAATTCAGCTATTGATTTTAGCACTCGGGGAAACCTTACTTGGGTTAGCTATAGTTTGCTTGCTCACAAGCAAACTTTCCTGGATCCAAGTAGTCAAGCTACTCGGATGACATCATCCCTAGTGAATATTGCTCTTAATTTGTAACTAACCTAAGCTATAAATGTTAAGAAATTTACCAGGCAGAAAAAAAAGGCAAAAGAAGCCCCGGTTACTATCTATTTTCAGTATTAACGAAAAATAAAAAGGGTAATACCAAACTTCGTTATTGGGAAGACAAATAGAATATACGATAAATTCACTTAAACCTCCAGTTATAGGCGGAAAGCACTCTTTTTCATTTGTCTCATTATTATTGAGAATTGGTATAAGTTAGTAAATCAAGAAGGAAGGGAAAGTAGAATAAAAGAGCTAGGAAAAGTTTTGCTTTGCAGAGAACGTGGAGCAAAGAGATCTAACGTATTATATTTTCAATAACAGGGCAGATTTTCAACAGTATAATGACATTCTGGGTGCTAACAGCGATGGGTCAGAGGGGGTGATCGTAAACAATCGTAATATTGTAACATTCAGATCACGTGCTATGGATAATATCTTAGCTCATGAGATAACTCATTTATTGCAAGCTAAATTTGCACCACAAGCAATTCGAAGTTTCGCTAGTCAAACACCTGAGGTAATACCGTTTTTTATTGGAGAAAAGGTAGAGAAATTGAACAACGAAAAAATGCAAGCAGCAAAATCTTCAAGTGAAGCAGAGAATGGGCGACGCAGCCGTCGTTCTATAGATCAATCCCACATAGAACCACCTTTCTCAACTAATTCTGACAATCAGGCTTTAGCTCCTAATACAACAAGAGCGTTACCTTCACTAAATCTTGAATCAAAGATAAAGAACAATCAGGCTACAAGTGGAGCAAGTAAGCCATCTTCATGGGTAAATGTTTTTGCTAATACTATAGTAGATGCTGTTAAAGGTATTTCTCAGTTTATCTCTTCTCCTTTTAAGCCAGCTATAGATATGAAGCATTCCCAACCTTCTAAAGCTATTACAACTCAAGGTATTGATACAAATGGTACACTTCTTTTATTAGATGTATTTATAAGAAAAGTTACAGGCCAAAAGTATATTTCTAACAATATAAGAAGTATTTCTAAACAGGAAGCGCAAATTCATGCATTACCTATTGCAAAAGAATTTGAACAAGCATTAGAGGGTGCTGCTATTGAGTCAGGAATACCAGTTACAAATCTAAAATTTAATCCTGTAGAAGTATTCTTAAAGGTGGCCGGGCAAATAAGAAGTGGTAAATTCTCTGAAATATCAAAAACCTTATACTCATCTGCAAAAGAAGCTTGTCCAGAGTTTGAACAAACTGGTGAGTTTCTAGTTCATGTGAAAAGCCATCTAGAAGAGTTTTTGGCTAAAAAGGAAACTGTATTTCTACAACAAAAGCAGACTGCAGATCAGCCAACATCTAGTGTTTCAAGGAAAGTAGTTGCAATGGAGCCATCTAAAAAGCCTGATACCTTCTTAAGCGATACATCAGTAGTTAAAGGCATAAAGCATGTTTTAGGGCTATGAAATCCCTCTTTTGTGAAGAGCTTAACAAAAATGGTTAAAAAGTATTTTCTTCCTGAAGTTGTTTTATTTCAGCTTTAGGAAGACCGGTTGTTTGGGAAATGACGTCAATCGAGATACCAGCCTTAAGTAGGTTTTTTGCGACTTCAATATCCCTATCTTTTCGACCTTCCGCTCTGCCTTTTTCATGTCCGATTAGGATGCCTTCATTAAGTTTTTCTTCAAGGGTAGATAAATAATCATCGGTACGTTTCTTAGCTTGATCATATGCAAGACGTTCTTCTTTACTCCAATTATATTGGTTTAACTCATCATAAGCCCTACCAATAATTACATCACTACCTATTATTTTTTTTAGATCCTCTTCGCTCGTTTCATCTGCGTGCTTAAAAAAATAGATCCATTTTTCAACAATATTTTCTAATTGATCTTCTTTTGTTTTGTTAAACTTTGGTAGCTCTATGAAAGTGAAACTAAAGTCTTTGAGATCATGTTCAAAGGTCATCTTATCAAAAGTCACGTGATCAGACTTATAAGCCAGCTTATTAGGAAATAGGATAAAATCAGCAATAGCAATAAAGATAACCCCTTTAAGGTCATGATACTGATCACCTACATCAGCTTGACTTGAATAAGCTTTGGCAGCGTAATATTGGGCACGTTTTTCAAAACCTCTTGTTTTAGCGACTTGCATCTCAATTATGGTTTTGACCCCTGTAGAATCAACACAGAGAACATCAACAATACTTTGCTTTTGAGAGGCAATAACAGGGTCTTGAATGGGACTGAGAAAGGAGACATCTTTAATCTGGTTGTCATCAGTAAGATCTAATATATCATTAAGAAAGTGAATAAGAATGTCTTTGTTCTTTTCAGTACCAAATATTCTCTTAAATGCATAATCATTTCGCACATTGAGAAATTTCGAAAAAGCCATGAGAAAGTAAGTTAAAAAGCATTAATAATTATACACAATTCTGAAGAAATATTCAACGTTTTTATGCTGAGGTCTATTAAAGTGGTAAATTTAGCTAAATTTCAAGAGTTGGCAAAAAAACTACCTTCATAGATGACCCTAGAATGCTACTACGCACCTTAGATGTCCTTTTTGTACATCTTTTTATAACCCCCTCATAAAGTGCCTAAAACCCCCAGCAAATGAATCTCATGAGTTTAGTGGTCTTAAACATACCTATTTAAAGTGTGAACTTCTCATTTTAGCTTGTCACAGCATAGGCATTTAATATACTAGTTTTCAGCAAAGGTACCAATATGCTAGCAAAATTTCTATCTAAAACTTCTAAAGGAGATTTATGGCAGGCTACGAAAAAGAATGACTGCTAGCATACTAGACCACAAAGTAGGACAGAAAGTAAGAAGTTGTAGGCTAGCAAAGAGGTATACTCAAAAGGATTTAGCGGAGAAAATCGGGGTAAAATACTGGGTAATACTTCATTACGAAAAAGGAAAGCGTAAAATTTCAATCAGAAGGTTATATAGCATCGCAGAAGCACTATCAGTTAGCATTATAGATCTTATTCCTGAACACACAATATCAAATGAAGAAAGTTATCTCGAGAATGAGATATTAGATCTAGTAGAAAAGTATGAGAAAATTGAGAATCAAGAATTACGTAATGTAGTTTATTCATTAATTACATCTGCACAAGCTAGCAAGGAAAATAGTAGAAAAGTGGCAAGAATAGAGGTGGCAAAGAATCTAGTTAAAGCAGGAGTTTCTGTTGAAATAATTTTCCAAGCAACGGGCTTATCAACTGAAGAATATAGTAATACAGAAGAAAAAACTGATTCTGCAGACTATAGCTACTATCGTTGTAATGCGCGTGTTATGATTAATAGTCACGATAAATGTAGCAATAAATATATCCGTGCAGATATGTTAGAAATGGTTATATGGGAAGAAGTAAAAAGTTTGTTAAAGAACCCAGAGAGGATTAAAAAGGAGTACCAAAGTAGAGCTTCAGAAAAGAAAAATGATGAATCATCAGATGAAGAATTTGCAAGAAGGGAAAATCAAATAAAAGAAGGTATCGAAAAACTTATGGAAGATTATTATAGTCAAGAAAATGCAGGAGAAAAAAAATATATAAGTGAGGGAGAATTTAAGCGGACAAAAGAAAAACTTAATGAACGTTTGAAAGTGGTAGAAAAAGAGAAGAAAAAAGTTATTGATCAAAAGACACTACAGGAGAGAATGAGCATTATTATCAATAGCATAAAGGGTTTTTATTCTAGTGTTAAATCGAACCTAGACTACCTAGATTGGCAAACTAAACGTGGTATTGTTAGGACATTGATAAAGCAAATTAACATTGGTCTTGATAAGGTGGAAGTAGCATTTCGGATCAAAGAACTAGCGCAGGAGGAGAATTTGCAACATTGTATTAAACGCGTTGGCGTTTTTTAAGTCTTAAACACTACAATTTAGCTGCTTTTAAATGCAACTAACCTTAGCTTTAATATTTAAGAAATTTACCAGGCAGAAAAAAAAGGCAAAGAACTCCCGTGGTGCGAGTTTTGACCCTATAATAATTTAAACTGGCGCTGTAATAATGTGCTAACGCTTAAAATAAGCGCGATTTGGCTGAATGTAGAAAAAATTTAAAAGACATGCAGCCGCTATAATTTTATGTAATCCGCCAAAAAATACCCTAAGTTTTTTACTGAATTTTGTCATTGAGCCTGCAGGTCAAAAACAAGTTTTGAGTCATAAATACCCTTATTGTCATAATAAGGGGGCTGGCGGAGTTTGTCAAGGAAGTTTTTTGTTTCCACTGAATGACAGTTGTGGCTTGGGAGGTAGTACAAGAAATCTGTTATTTTAATTGTGTGAAATTTAGTTTTGTGTTTCATAATATTATACAATCAAATTGATAAAAGCTGTATTATCTCCTTGCAGCATTAAGTGTATATTTTTTGCTATTTTTTCCACTAAGGGAGTAACGTTATCAAAATTTGAAAATTTTGATAATACATAATCTGCTAAGCTTTTTTCATCTTCAGGTCTACCCACCCCAAATCTCAAGCGCCAATAATCATTACCAATAAAACTATCTATGGATTTAAGTCCATTATGTCCAGCAGAGCTACCACCTTTCTTTATTTTTATTCTTCCAATTTCCAAATCAGCGTCATCGTGTATGACAACGATATTATCTAGCGATAATTTGTAAAAGTTTCGTATTTTTGCAACAGGGATGCCTGAATTATTCATAAATGAATAAGGCTTTATTAACATGATTTTATTATCATTAATTATGCCAGAGGTTATTAGATAATCGGCTTTTTTAGAAAACGACTGGAAATTCCAATATTTGTAAATTTTATCAACTACGATGAAGCCGATATTATGATGAGTTAACTCATATTGACCACCAGGGTTACCAAGTCCAACTATCAGATGCACTATTACTCTGTTTCTGCTTGAGGTTCTTCAACGTCACTATCGGCAGCAGAAATTGTAACAATAGTAAAATTTTCTTCTTCATGAGCTACAAACTTAACACCTTCTGGTAATTTTACATCATTAATATGTATAGACTGGCCAATCATTTTACCGGATAAATCAACTTCAATAACCTGAGGTATTTTATCAGGAGAGCATTTAACAGCAATAGAACGACACAAAACATTAAGCACTCCACCTAACTTGATCCCTGGAGCTTTACTTTCATTCACAAATGATAGAGGTATGTCTATTTTAATTTCGCTGCCTTTATCAACAAATTGAAAATCAACATGTTGCACAGTATCCTTTACTACATGCAATTGGATATCGCGAACAAGAGCATATTCCTTTTTGCCCGAAATATTCAGCTCTATCAAATGTGCAGAAAGAGAGCCTGATTTATATTGCTTCGTGAATTCCTTTGCAGACAATGTTAAATTTACATTATCATGACCCTTTCCATATATGATTCCAGGGATGTTTCCTTTCTTCCTTAGAGAATGCATCGCTTTTGTTTTTGTTATATCACGTAACTCTGCATTAATTGTTACTATTTCTTGTTGCGTCATCGATTACTCCTATTCAGCTAATCCTTTTAATATAATTTAATAATAATATAACATAAAAATATTTATTTCAAACTTCATTCTTTCATACTAATTGTTTGTGAAAGGATTTATTTAGATGTATATTTAAGCTTATTTAACAAGAACTATGGGCATTGATGATAAAGTAGTTTTTAGGATTTATAAACCAACAAAAACTGCAACACAATCTGGTTTAGGTAATACAAATCTCTGGCACCTAAAAATTGAATCTGGTTCTTACTACATTGAACCTTTAATGGGGTGGGTTGGCTCAAAAGATCCAAAAAAACAGATTGTATTAAAGTTTGATTCTCTTGAAAAAGCAGTATTCTACGCAAAAAAACGCAACGTTAAATACGTAATTGAAATGCCAAAAAATGTTAAGAGGCTGCCAAAATCTTACGCAAGCAATTTCATACTAAAGTAAGGTTTATTGTGGTGTGCTTATCTGTAAAAGATAAAGCTTAGTATAACCAATTTAACTCTGGGTTTTAAGTTGTGCTAACACACTGCGGCCATTTAAAGAGTCAAGATTTTTAACCTGGCTAGCCAGTATTAAAGAGTTATTTTTTAGGTATTTCTTTACAAGGCTTGCAAGTCTTTTTGGATTATTCAAATAGCTCCACTCTGCTTGTAAAACTTTTATATCACTTTGTACTAAACTAATTTCACTTTTTATTTTTATTAGCTCTCTATTTAATGACTGAACATGTAGTTTTATCTTAAATAGTCCTACAATGCTAAGAAAAAACATAACTATTGAGATGATGCAGAAAGTTCTCATGACAACTTCTGTATAGCTCTTAGTTTTGCTGAGCGTGAACGCGGATTTGCACTTACTTCTTCTATACTTGCTTTGATCACTTTTTTATTTAGAAGAGAGAATGTCTTACAATCAGTAGATCTTGGCTCACATAGATCTTTAAAAAAAGTTTTGACTATACGATCTTCCAAAGAATGAAAGGTGACAACAATTAATTTGCCATTCTCATTTAAAATTTCAGATGCAGCTTTAATGCCCCTCTCAAGTTCTCCCAGCTCATCGTTTACCCATATTCTGATTGCCTGAAATGTTCTGGTTGCAGGATCAATTTTGCTTTTTCCACGGAACACCACAGAACGTACAATGTTCGCAAGCTCAAATGTAGTTTTGATAGTTTTCTTCTTCCGTGCACTTACTATTGCTCTTGCGATTTTGCGAGAATGATGCTCTCCTCCGTAGTTATATATAGTATTTGCAATTTCTTCTTCGCGTAAAGCGTTAACAAACGTTGAAGCGTTTATATAAGAAGAGTTATCCATGCTCATATCGAGTGGACCATCATGTAAAAATGAGAACCCTCTATCTCCGTTATCAAGCTGCATAGATGAAACTCCGATGTCAAAAACCACCCCATCCACTCCGTTTGATTTCATTCCAGCGCGTGACCAGTTATTTTTTCCAGTATCAAGTACTGGGATGACAGGAGATGGCTCAACGCTGCTTAGTATACTTTTAATATTACTAAACTTCTCAATGAATAGTTTTATTCTATCGGGATATCTAACGCTTAAATCATCATAAAACTTAGTTACCGTTTCATCTCTATCAATTGCATATACCTTGCAATCAGCTGACTCCAATATTGCTTTGCTATACCCTCCAGCTCCAAATGTGGCGTCCACGTATATACCACCATCCTGCGGTGATAGTAGTGATAGCATCTCTTTTAACAAAACTGGAGTGTGTGTCATAGTGCTCCATCAAAAGACTCTGTGCATACAAATAAAAATAGCTTCCCACTAAAACATATGGAAATATATAGGCAATAATATAAAAATACTTGAATATAGTCAATGATATAAAAATATTAAGATTTAATAAGATACTATTATTGATATAATGTTCAAATTTTTCTATTATATAAAAAAAAGTAATGTATATTACTAAATACTAAACAAACTATAGAAAATTATGCAGCAAATAACAAAAGTAATATTTTCAAGTTTGATTTGTAACACTTTATTGTGGTATGACCACATGCTTTTTGGCCACTTAATAAACATAATAGGTGGTGTGTTTTTTCCATCGGATGATCAACTAACCAGCGTATTGAAGGCTTTTGGAGTGTTTGCAGTGGGTTTCTTAATGAGACCAGTCGGCGCTGCTATATTTGGTCACATTGGTGATAAGCATGGCAGAAGAGTTGCCTTATTGCTCTCGATTATATTAATGACTTTATCAACTGTATTAATTGCTTTTGTTCCAGGTTATCAAAGCATTGGAATACTAGCGTCAATGCTGGTAGTTTGTTTAAGATTATTGCAGGGTATATCCCTTGGAGGAGAAGCAGGAAATGCACCATTTTTAATAGAACACGCTCCTAAAAACAAAAAAGGATTTTTTGGCAGCATTGAAGTATTAAGCGCAATTTTTGGTTCAGTATTAAGCCTGATAGCAGTACTCATATGCAAAAAAGTATCTGATTTTGAATCTTGGGGGTGGAGATTACCTTTCATTTTCAGTTTAGCAATGGGATTAATCAGCATATATATGAGATATATACTTGATGAAAGCCCAGAGTATAAAAGACAGAAAAATCCATCTAAACTGCCATTAAAAGAGTTATTGAATAGCTATAAAAAACCTTTTCTGATATCAGTTGGGGTTGATATAGTTGAAAACTCATCTCTTTACATATATCTGGTATTTTTCAATGTGCTTACATCAACAATAAATACTCATTTTAACCATATGGTAGAAATACTGAGTCAAATTGCGCTTGGAGGATTGACAATATTGTTTGCAATACTTTCTGATAAGGTAGGAAGAGAAAAAGTTATGAAATTTTCATTTATAGCTTTTGTAATAGTGAGTTATCCAGTTTTCTCAATGTTATGTAGTGGCAATTACTTACTCACTTTTACGGCACATATTCTTTTATAATTCCAATAGCTGCATCGCTTGGTCCTGTCAGTGCATTTATGTGTGAATTATTTCCAACAAAGGTTCGGTACAGCGGATTTGGCTTGTCAAGAAATATAGCTGCTGGATTTTTTGGTGGCCTTGCACCATTTATATGCACAACAATTATCAAAGTTACAGGACAAGAGACTTCAGCTAGTTTTTACATGATTTTCTGTGCATTAATTGGGCTAGTTGCTATATCGCAAATTAAGGATTAGCTTTCTTCAAGATCCAAGTATAGTTGCAGTATAGCAGAGTTTAAAAAAATCTAATTATATGGTGGGAAGTGCCAATTTTTAGGTGATAATGTGAATATTTCAGCACCATCTTTAGTTACTCCGAGCGTATGTTCAAATTGAGCAGAAAGTGAAAGATCACGTGTTGTCACTGTCCAGTCATCGAGTTTACTGAGCAGAGTCTCATGTTTTCCAGCATTAATCATTGGCTCTATTGTAAAAAACATACCTTCCTTCAAGATGAGATTTTCATCTTGATCATAGAAATGCACTACATTTGGTGGAGCATGAAAGACTTTTCCTATACCATGTCCGCAGTAGCTGCGTACGATAGAATATCCAAAATCTCTAATATATTTCTCTATAGCAAGCCCTATTTCATTTAACTTATTGCCGGGTTTAACTTGTTTAATTGCTTCCATCAATGCATGATAAGTAGCGTCACACAAACGTTTTGCTTTTATTGATGGCTTGCCAACCCAAAACATGCGACTTGTATCACCATGCCAACCATTTAAAATCACCGTGACATCAATATTTAAAATATCTCCATCTTTAAGCGTTTTATCATCGGGAACACCATGGCACACAACTGCATTTTTTGAAGTGCAAATCGATTTTGGATACCCCCTATAGTTTAGTGGTGCTGGAATTGCACCTGCATTAATTATAAAATCATGACATAGATCATTTAACTCATTAGTTGTCACCCCTACCTTTACGTACGGTGCAATGAAATCAAGAGTTTCAGCAGCAAGCCTGCCAGCCTTGCGCATAAATTCAAAATCTTCTTGTGAGTGTATAGTTATGTTCATATTTTCCATGTCTTATTGTAATTGATACGCTTACTTGCAAGTATATAAATGTAATAACTTTACGTATTATGAAAATAAGCCCTATGGATCCTAGTGTCAAGTCATTTGTATGAAAGGTGGTCAAGCAAGAAGTCTATTTAATAATCTGAACTATACAACTACTATCTCAGGATAATCTGAAGGTTTTTTGTGATAGTAATCGATGCTATTAGAATTCACCTCAATGTAAGTATTGTAGATACGATTCTCAAAACCACCTCTCTCTTGTTTTTTAGAGATACGCTTTTCTTCAATTTGTTCTATAGATAGTCCACTTTCTTTGCCTAATGCATGTATGACCTCAAGTAAATCAGCTAACTCTTCAAGGTTTTCATCTGAGGTTTTAGAGGCAATAACTTCCTTTGCTTCTTCTAAAAGTTTATCTTTGAGACGTTCAATGTATTCATCTTTTTCCATCACCCTCTCATAAACAATAATTCCATGGGAACGTATAATTTCAGTTGTATGATCACGAACAAGTCTATTAATTTTGAAACAATGTTTTTTATTCATAATGTTTCCTTTGACAGATATAAGAATTTCATTCAGTAAAATTAAACTGTAACTTTTGATTTAACCCAATGGTACAACTTACTTATTTTACCATCTTGACCGAGCATTCCAGAGTTATTCTTATAAAAAGTGTCAACTATTAGCTTTATAGAACCTATAGCAGCAGAAAATACAGGATTTTTATCATATTCGCCATCAAGACCGCTACAAGACTCAGGGCACCCAATTCGAACTTGCTTATTGAATATATAGCCTGCAATTTCCTTCATGCTTGTGAGTTGACTAGTTCCACCTGTGATCACTACTTTATTAATTGGATCTTTCTGCTCTTGAAATTGCTCTCTTACCATTTCAAGTATTTCTTCAACTCTTGGTCTTATGATGTTAATAAGCTCAGATTTGAATACTTGAGTAGGTTCATCATTTTCACTATTTTGGACTGTAATATATTCGTTCTCATCTATTGAAGTTACGATAGTGCTACCATACAGTATTTTTATATACTCTGCACGTTCTATGCTTGTGCATAGCCCGTAAGCAATATCTCGAGTGATATGAACGCCACCAATTGGAACGCTGCTTGCATACACAAGTTTCCCTCTTTTGAAAATTCCAATTGCAGTGCACCCACCGCCTATATCAACAATAGCAGTCCCGAGCTCTTTTTCATCTTCACTCAGACAGGCAAGACCTGCAGAATATGCAGAAGCAATACAACCTGCCATATTTAATCCACCATTATTGGTAATACAGTTTTCAATATTGGTAAGCGCTGGACGCGAAGCAGTGACAACATTAACATCAGCAGATAGTCTTTTTCCGTACAATCCACCAACTTCTTTTATGTCAGTCATGTCATCTAAGTGATATTTCAGTGGTATATTGTGAATGATAACATTTTCTTCAATATATTTCTCAAACGTCTGAAAAACTACACGTTTTATATCCCGGTCAGAAATTTCATGATTAGCTGCAATAATTTCATTATGTACATTAAAAGATGAGATGCCACATCCAGCAATGTTCACATATATCTGGTCTATAGTTTCCTCTGACACTTGCTCAGCTAAACCTATAGTTGATGAGATGGAGTAATTTGCGTGTTTTACATTAGTTATCGACCCACCGTTTACACCTTCTGCAATCTTATAGCCCGTTCCTGTCACTTTATAGCTGAAGTTGCCATTTATTTTAACGATTAGACAAATAATCTTTGTTGTACCTATGTCTAAAACAGCAAAAACGTTTCTCTTTGGTTTTGCTATTACTGCAGAGTACATTAGTTAACCTTATTACGCAATTTCATTTAAATTGTAGCTTTCTTTAATAATTTATATTTCTATTATAGATATAGCAACATTTTAATATACACTAAATTCTGGACAAAAGGAAAAGCAAAACATAGAATTATAATTTTTATGTCCATATTACCAATTGTAATTGCCCCTGATGAAAGACTAATCACACGTGCCAGTGAAGTAACAGATATAAACGATAAAATTAAAGAATTAGTAAACGACATGTTCGAAACTGTGTACGATGCAGAAGGTCTTGGCCTTGCTGCAGTGCAAGTTGGAGTGCTGAGGAGAGTTTTTGTTATGGACATTCAGCTCTCTCGAGCTGAAGACAAGCCAGTAGGGTATGAATCGACTGGCAAATTTTACATGATTAACCCTGAAATTACGGAATTATCCGATGAACAAGTAATTCTCAAAGAAGGGTGCCTTTCAATTCCAGAGCAAAGCTATGAAATTAAGCGTCCAAAATATTTGACTGTGAAATATAAGGATTTAAATAATGAGGAACAGACGCTAAAAGCTTGCGGCTGGCTCGCAAGGTGTATTCAGCATGAGCTAGATCACTTAAATGGCATATTATATATTAGACATTTATCTAAATTAAAGTATGATATGGCCATGAAAAAAGCACAAAAGGTTAAAAAGCATTATGAGCAATGAAGACCTAGAATTATTAAAATTTTACCATGAAGTGGGCGTTGATTGCACACTAACAGAGGGTGAAGAGGAAAAAAAGTTGGAGAGCAAAGAGGGTGTGCAACCCTCTGTTATCCAAACTGGGACCCAGAAGAAAGATGCAGATACGCGCTGGGGTGACACTAAAGATGGAAAAGACATGTTTCCAAGTGATTGGATAATTGAAGCAAGGAAACTTGCAAGTAAATGTAGTAGTGTGGATGAACTAAGAAGTGCAGTTGAATCATTTGAAGGTTGTGAGATAAAAAAAACTGCAACTAATACTGTTTTTTCCGATGGTAATCCAAACGCAAAAATTATGCTCGTTGGTGAAGCTCCAGGAGCAAATGAAGACCTTCAAGGCATACCATTTTGTGGTGCAAGTGGAATGTTGCTCGATAAAATGTTAAATGCAATCAATCTTGATCGCACTAAGGTATACATAAGCAATACCGTATTTTGGCGCCCACCTGGCAATAGAAAGCCAACCGACCTAGAGCTTGATATGTGCAGACCATTTGTTGAGAAGCATGTTGCACTGGTTTCACCGCAAATTCTAATTTTGGTCGGGGGAATTGCGTGTTATAGCCTTCTTGACAGCACAAAAACTATATCGAATTTGCGTGGTAGATTTCATACGTACACTAACCAATATTTATCTCACTCAATCACTACAGCTGCTATATTTCACCCAGCTTACCTACTGCGTCAGCCAATGCAAAAACGTTTAGCCTGGGAGGATTTAAAGAAGATTAGGGAGTATCTTAATAATACCAATAACTGTACGAATACTTAACACCACTGGTGTCAAGAAGTAGCCCGCAGAAACGAAAAAACTTACTTGACAAGTTTCGCCAGCCCCCTTATCATGAAACTGAAGCTATTTCATTTAACTTCGCAATCTGTGCAGATTAAAACGACAAGAAAACTTGTATTTGTCGTACTATGCTTAATTTTTTGCACGATGACACTCTCGCATATAAACTCACTACTTTCATTTGTTTCTTTCTCTCTATTTTCTTTTTTTCTCTTTATCAATCTCTCTATCAGTTGCCCGTATACATCCGATAAGCGTTTATCTGCTAACTCATCAGGCTCATATCGACAGGTAACAGTTAATGTTCTTTTTCTCATAGTTTCTCCTGTAAATGTTTTCATAGTTCAGGCACTCCTTTTTTCCATAAATCCATTTATCAGCTATTCTTGCGAAAAAGACGCAACTGTTAACCTTCGTTTTGTTTTACTTTTATGCACAATTTTGGAAACACATAGCGCTATCTTTCATCAATTAAGCTCTCTTCCAAATCATCAAGCTCCTCTTTTCCCTCTAATGATCTTCTTTAGCTGAAGGTAATCTTAAAAATCTTGAAAGGCTTCACTTAAATGGTAACAATATTGGTAATGAAGGTGCGAAAGCTTTAGCTAATGGTAAGCTTACAAGTTTTACTTCACTTAACTTGGGAAAAAATAATATTAGTGATGAAGGTGTAAAAGAATTATCTAAGCTTACAAATCTTACTTCACTTGATTTATCGTTTTCATGTATTTTCCCATGAAATCGTACGTCTCTTGCGCCTTATCTTTATCAAAACAACTGTCTTCTCTTGGTGGAGAAAGTAGATTACTAATAGGAACTGACAATGCCTTTGCTATACGTTTTAACTTTTCAGTTGGAATGCCACATTTTCCTTTTACATACCTTGGCAGCGTATAGTATTTTATACCTGTTTCATTTGCCAAATCTTTTGCGGTATATTTCCGCTTTAATATCCAGCTTCTTACATTCTGCGCTATTTCGTATCTTATAGAGATAGTAGTACGTTTTGTCATGCCGCTAACAGAAATAAACTACACATTATTACACAGGTGAGCATAAATTTACCATGAAAATGTTGACTTCAAGCTCTTTATTATGAAAGGTGTGAGAGCTCGATGACGCTCGCGCTTTTGTTAGGCTCTTGCACCAAAAATAAGTGTTTTTAAAGCTCTTTATAGCTCATGAATTCATTTGCTGGGGTTTTTAGGCACTTTATGAGGGGGTTATAAAAAGATCTACCTAATAGACCTCTAAGGTGCGTAGTAGCATTCTAAAGCCATCTATGGGAGACATTTTTTTCATCAACGCATTCAAAACTTAAAAAAATAAACTAAAAATAAAGAAGTTGAATATTTTTTCAGAATTATGTATAATTATTAACGCTTTTTAGGTTAGTTCGTTATGGCTCTTTCTAAGTTTCTCGATCCCAAAAATGATGTCGCCTTTTGCCGTATCTTTGGTACTGAAAAGAATAAAGATATCCTCATTCACTTCCTCAATGATATTCTTGGCTTCACTGGTAAAAATGAAATAAAGGATATAGAGTTTTTAAGTACTATTCAAGACCCTGATATCGCCGCTAAAAAGCAAAGTATTGTTGATGTTCTCTGTAGAGATTCTACAGGTGCTCAATACATTTGCGAGATGCAGGTCGCTAAAACTAAAGGCTTTGAAAAACGCGCCCAATACTATGCAGCTAAAGCTTATTCAAGACAAGCTGATAAGGGCGATCAATACTATAACCTTAAGGAAATTATCTTCATTGCTATAGCAGATTGTGTACTGTTTCCTAATAAATCTGAGTACAAATCAAAGCATACTATTCGAGATGAAGACACTAATGAACACGATCTAAAAGATTTTTATTTTATATTTATTGAATTGCCAAAATTTCCGAAAACAAAAGAAGATCAGTTAGAAAATATAGTTGAAAAATGGATATACTTCTTTAAATATGCAGATGAGACTAGTGAAGAAGAGCTGGAAAAAATAATAGGTAGTGATGTAATAATTAAAAAGGCCTATGAAGAGCTAAATAGATTCAATTGGTCAGAGAAAGAATTTATTGCCTACGAACAGGAAATAAAACGTATTCTTGATGAACAGGCTGTACTCGCTCAAAAACTCGATGATGCTAAACAAGAAGGTAGACAAGAAGGTAGACAAGAAGGCATCCAAATCGGTCATGAAAAAGGCAGAAAAGAGGGTGAAAAGCAAGCTAAAATAGCAGCTGCAAAGAATCTACTTAAAGCAGGGGTTTCTATTGATATTATAGCTCAAACTACTGGTCTTACAGTTAACGAAGTCAAAGACTTAAGCTAATTCTATCTTTGGGTGTATAGATGAACATCTTTATACTAGATGAAAACCCAGCAATTGCGGCTCAAATGTTATGTGATAAGCATATAGTAAAAATGCCATTAGAAACTGCTCAATTATTGAGTAATGTTTTTTCAACAGCATTGAAAGTGCCAAATCCTTTTGTCAGTATCATAAATCAGAATATAGAAGTCCCATATAAACTGACTCACAACAATCATCCTTGTTCTTTGTGGGCTAGGCAATCGAAAGGGAATTTTTGTTGGTTGATAGAGTACGGAAGAGAATTATGTAAAGAGTACACTTGGCGATACAAAAGAAAGCATAAATCAGAGGAAGTAATAAATTGGTGTGATAGTAATAAGGATTTACTCATTTTTCGATCAACTGATATGCAAGCTTTTATACAAGCACTGCCGGATCAGTATAAATGCAGCAGTTCTGTGGAAGCTTATAGGAGATATTATCTCAAGGAAAAGATGAGATTTGCTAAGTGGGAAAATGGCAGAGGAGCACCAGATTGGATAATAGGAAATCCTGCTACGTAATACCACAGCTAATACAGCTCATAAATAGAGAAGCCATCCAAATCGGACATGAAAAAGGCATCCTAATCGGCGAAGAAAAAGGTGAAATGAAAGCTAAAATAGCAGTGGCAAAAAATTCACTTAAGGCCGTTGTCTCTATAGATGTTATAGCTGAAATCACCGGACTTTCCCTTGACGAAATCAAACAGACTTTCTGATCAATCAACATTAGTTAGAGAAACAGTAGGAGCAAGTAGCCACAAAAAATGCAAACACCTGCTCCTTCCTTCACTCAGGCTCTATCTGATCAATTCAGTAGAATTAGTTGTAATTGATACGTTATTTAAATTGGTTCTAGGACCAGATAGAGCTACAGCTTTATTAGTACTTACTGATGAAGGATCAACATTTGCTTTGTCCAGTAAAGGCATCATTTCTTTCTGCAACATTTGCTCGATTTTACCTTTAAAAGACATTGAGAATTTCTCCTTTTGCTCTAATGCTGGACAAGCTTTTTCTGCATATGAGTACAGCATACCTGAGATTTCATGATAGTTTCCCGCTATGACTTTCTTAAGTACACTTAATTGTACTTCTTGAAAATTAATTTTTAATTGTTGTACCGATATACCACAACGAAAAGCTGCTTGTTTTAGTTCTGCTTCAAACTTATCTACGATATTTAATGAATAGCCTTGTGCCTCTTGCAAAGAAATCTGTTTATCTGCTGAAGAAGTATACATTTGTCTTTTACCTCTCTTGGCCAGCAACATATCAGCTAATAGTATTCTTCCATTTATATCAGATTGTGCTGAAATGCTTCTAATGTCTGGCACCACTTTAGTTTTATCGTCAATTCCTTTTACAAATTCTTTATTTACTAAAGGCGCTGATAATAGAGTCTGCTTGTTGGAAACGCTTTGAAAAGATAATCGACTCATTATGTTTACAAACCAACCTCGGATCTGGAACAAAAGTGGTTTTAAATAAGGTTGATCGATAGAACGACGGCTACGGTTCCCATTCTCTACTTCCATCGAAGAGTTTGCTACTTGAATTGTTTTGTAGTTTCTTTCCTTTACCAAACAACCTGTGCGAACTTTTATTTATAGTAACTTTGCTATACGCTAAAACTACCTATATTAGCCTACTTTAACTAAATTTATATATGAACTAGTTTGCTTAGCTTCGTTGCAACAATTTTACGTTTTTATTTTCACAACGCTGCTTTTATTTAAATTGTTCTCACAAAGGTAGGTACTTTTTTGTGATTTTTGGAAAAGTAAATGAACAAACTTTTTGTGACGCTAAAGGGACTTGTGTTTTTATAAAAGTAATACTTTTTATGATAAAAAGAGCATACAAAATAATAGCCACAAATCCAAGTTTTTCACAAACTTTAAAACTCTTATCTCCTACAAGAAGGTCCTGCAATTGGTTCATTAGTTACATTGTTAAATACAGAGCTTGGCGCCTGCATATCTTGCAAAACAGTACTGTTATCAACTTCTATTACTACCTTCTCTACCATTTCTTCAACTATTTCATTAATAGTCAAAAAGTTTCTTATAACTACTTCTATCAATTCATCACTAACAGCGCCTTCTCTTACAACTCGTTCTTCATTAAACTTTATTCCTTCCATTATTGCACCTAGCACCTGCTCTAGAGAAAAGTTGTACTCCATAATACACTTCACAATCTTCCGTTTAATCTTTCTTTGATCTTTCAATATTGCTTTCCCTAATTTACTATCCATGTTGAAGTCAGATAACCTTTCCGCAAAAAGATCCTCCACTTCCTCAATAAGTTCTGCTTTGTGTTTTGTTTGTCTTAATCCTTCTTCTGCTTCCTCTCGTATTTCTTTAAATTGCTCAGATTCTTCTCTTTGCCTTTGGAAAGCTGTTTTCTTGCTTTGAAATCTATTACTCAATAATTCCTCTAAGCGTTTTAACATGAATACTATTACATTTCCTATTTCTTCTTTAGTCGGTACTTTACCTACCTTCGATTCCTTATAGGATCTCTTTACCTCTTCATTTAATTCATTATTCTTAACATAGGAATTTACCATAGCTCTTGTATGAAATAGTAATTCTCTGTAGGATAACTTATCCTCCTTTATGTTATCTTTATAAGATAATTGATTTTTCTTCTCTATTCTCTCTTCATGCGATGATTCACCCTCTACCTCTTCTTTGCTTTTTTCTTTCAAAACTTCCTTGCTATCTTTACTTTCTTTCAGTATGGAACTTATCTTATCAAGAGCATCTGAGTCGGAACGATAACCCTGAAGACTATAGCAATTCTTTTTGTCCTTAAGTAGTTTAGTAGCAAACTTATAGTATGCTTCCATCAAAGTAAAATAGTCTAACATAGGTAGTACAAAATTCTCATCTGGATTCACGCCATAAGATTGCCCTACTAGCATTTCATATTGTTCCTTGCTCTCTTTTAACAACTTTTCTACTGCTTCCTTTATTACCTCAAGCAACTCAGATTTTTCATAACGAGCATTCAAAGACTCTAAGTAACTTACCCAATGTTTATAATATTCCTCCACATACCCATTATAAGCACTATCAAACTCCTTCCATCTTACTTCTATAACGTTGCTTAAAGACTCAATTTCTTTATATGTTATGTTCTTTATTGCCAACAACTTTTCACAAAGGAATTCAACAGATGCCTTTGCATCTTTTAAGTACCTATTTCTTGCCCTCATCAAAAATTCTTCTTCCTGATCAGCCAAGCTACTCAACTCAGACAAAGCAGACTTTCCATCTATGGACGACACCTTTATGGTCCTGACTAATTTATCAATCCTACTTGCCTCTTCTAACCTATTTTCTTCCCTATATGCTTCCTGTGCAGTTTCAGGTACTTTTTCATCACTAGAAATAAGATTGTTGCTTTGTAGTAATTTTTTACATGAACCTATTATATCAAACCCTAATACCATTTTCCCTCCAAGTTTATGATAACTATAAAGATAACTTAGCCTTGCAACGTAAAGTTGATGCAACGCAACGTTAGTAAATAAGGAATAGATTAAGCGTGAAGCAATCGAGTAATCATTGTAGTTCACTGCTCTATTTATTTGTTCTTCAGTGATCGTAATATCCTCTATCTGTTTACTCCATGGCCACCACCAATACTGCGGCATTCTCTCTAGTGCTTTCAGCAATTTAACACAATCCTCTTGGCTTACCACCCCAGCCTTTCTTTTTGTCATTTGATAGTCAACGGCAAGTGTAGTTATAATCCCTAGTACTATTAGGCTAGAAGTTACTACTGCAGCAAGATATACCCTGCGTGTTGATACAAATGAAACAAGCCCAGCAGAAAAAGCAACTATAGGAGTGAAAAAAGCTCCAACTCTTATATAGTCTGTGCGATAATCCCTTATCCCATATAACTCATCAAGTAAAATTGGACCAAACTCCCATCCAAATAACCGATACTTTCTACGACTAGATAAGAACTCAACAACATTTTTTTGCCACTCAGGCAAACTGGATGCATGTTTCATCAATTTCTCCCCATTCCTATATTTGCACCATCCGAAACAATGAAGCTCTATCAAACCCACGTCCATATTTAATCTGAAGTTCTTTTGCAAGTTGGGAGATGATTCGTTTGCCATAGTCTGCACGTTTGTGCTTTAAGATATCTTGACCAATTCTGAAGCCAATTTCCCAATTTAACAATACTAGAGTAGAATTGAAATGTGTAGCAAGATGATTCTTTGCTCTATCTATTAAATTACTAATATCCCCTAATAAGCTAGTAGTGATATCCATCAACGCTATTTTCAATAAAGAACCATTATAGCACAAAAACTAACTTTCCTAGATTTTAATATGTATGCAAGAGGTTACTTTCACCCCGAAAAAACATTACTACTTCCTCTTATTACCTTAAATCCACAGGAAAATCTCGCTTGAGTGAGGCTATATCTACACACTACGTTTTCTTTATTTTGCTTATAACTTCCACAAGCAGTGCAAACATAAATGAAGAATACAAATATCCTTTTGGTAATTCTATATGAAATCCATGAAGTATGAGGTACACACCGACAAGTAAAATAAATAAGATAGCAATTACTTTTAAGCCTGGGTTAGATTTGATTAACTGGGCGGTATAACTTGATAAAAACAGCATTGCTAGCATGGAAAATGTAAACGCTGTGGCAATTATTATCATGTTATAAGTTAGTGCTATAGCAGTTAATATCGAATCAACTGAAAAAACTAAATCTATTAATATAATTTGTAGCACAACTAAAAAAAATTTTGATTTAACGTTTGCTTTCTTTTTATTTTTCTTACATACAAAGATGTCATCCCATAACTCCATAGAGCTTTTAACAATAAGGAATAATCCCCCTGCGATCATAAGTAAATCCCTTGCTGAAATATTTAGCGATGCAGTGTGAAATATAGGTTTTTGCATTGACAATATAGATGATGTAAAAAATAGTATTACAAAACGCATTAATAGCGCTAATCCAAGGCCCATAAGGCGCACTCTTTCTCTCAGCGCATTTGGTACCTTATCTATTGCTAGAGAAATAAAGATTAAATTGTCTACACTAAGTATAGTTTCAAGTAGTGTAAGTGTCAGTAAAGTCCAAGCATCAGCTAGCATTTTTGTCCCAAATTCGGCTCTTCTTACTCTACAATAAATGTGTAAAAATTAAGTGACTTCACTCAGAAGTTAGCTCTCCAGAAAAACAGGATGACTGAAGCAAACGTAATATAAAGTTCAGCAGCTTCTTCTATTTTTGTTTTTGAGCAAAATCGACAATAAGAGAGTTTCTTATTTTCATGCACGCAAATAAGATAAAGCCTTATTTTCATTTTTGACTTTATTTGAAAATAATATATACTATAAAAATAGTGTGCTAGGTTGAATGAATGTATATTAAAGGATCACCATCAGGCAAAGTATTCGCTGGTTATCAGGCATTTATACCTAACCCCTTGCCACCAAAATTTGAATGGGACAATTATTTAGTTAATAGTCTTTCCAGAGCAGATCATATTTTGGGTATGTTATCCAGGGAAGGAGCTAAATTGCCTAACCCTCATCTTCTCATACGACCCTTTATAGCACGTGAAGCAGTTCTTTCAAGTAGAATCGAGGGAACTCAAGCAACTCTTGGTGAAATTTTGGCTCAAGAAGCAGGTGCTAATGTAGATCGCAATCCCGATGATTTACAAGAAGTACGCAATTATATATCAGCGCTCGATTATGGACTAAAACGTTTACAATCTTTTCCACTGTCGCTTCAGTTGGTTAAAGAAATTCACGGAAAACTTATGCAAGGTGTAAGAGGTTCTCACGCAACTCCAGGAGAATTTCGCCGAGTGCAAAATTGGATTGGAAGCCCAGGATGTACAATAGACACAGCAAAATATGTGCCACCAATGCCAGGTGAATTGATGGGTTGCTTGGACTCTTTTGAAAAGTTTCTACATGATAGAACATTACCCCCACTTATACATATAGCTCTATGTCATTATCAATTTGAAGCGATTCACCCATTCTTGGACGGCAATGGACGTATTGGACGTTTATTAATAACATTACTTCTGATCGAAAGAAAATTATTACCATTACCTCTGTTATACTTAAGTGCATTTTTTGAAGCTACAAAAAGTGAGTATTATGACCAACTTTACAATATAAGCAACAGAGGCACGTGGCATGATTGGTTCTCTTATTTCTTAAATGGTGTAGTACTGCAATCATTGGATGCATTGTCAAGAGCAGAACGAATTAACATTTTGATTGCAAATTGGCAAACTGAAGTTAGTTCTAAAACTGAAGGAGTTGCGAGTGGTATTGTAAGGTATCTCGCTGTAAACCCTTACTTTACTATAAGGAAAGTGGTTGAAAACTTAGGTGTCGTATTTACAACAGCCCAAAGAGCAATCGTAAAGCTTGAAGATTTAGGCATCGTTTCACAAACTTCTCAAGGAAAGAGAGATCGGGTTTATTGTGCAGCTGATATTTTGAATATTCTAGAAGAACCAACTAAGATTACAGAGAACTTCGATAGCACATTGTAGCTATTGTGATGAATAAATTCAGCAAACAGCAAGCTTAAAGAGTCTGATCCAATGGACATGCTGAACAAAAAGTAAGGAGCTCCTTTTGGAGAATTATATTAACTTATTAATTAATTGCTTGACTTTTAGCAGGATTTATTATATTATTTATTAATGAGTAATGCAATCAAATCAAGGAGGATAGCATGACTGGTGACGATAACAGAAAAACTTTACAATCGATAATTGCTAGCGAAAATCACAGTATAAATAGAGTTGGAAAGTTAAAAGATTTCCTTAAACAAAACAAAGAAATAACTATTAATAAAGACACATTTGCATGTGCTTTACGATACCAAAAAACTACAAAGGAAGCAATAGTACACGAAATTCTGCTTCATTTTATACAAAATCCTGGCGAGCAATCACTAGAACAAGTGATACAATGCTTAGATAGAGCAATAAAACCTAGGATATATGCAAAAAACAACCCAATAAGAAATCTAGATGAGGAACTTCGTACTCATATAAACTTTAAAGATGAAAAGGGAAATACATTACTACATCATGCAGTTATAGGTAAGAAAACTGAAGAAATAATCACCCTTCTTGTTACATATAGTGCAAATCCTTTGATACAAAACGCGGATAATAAAATTCCTTTAGATTTAGCTCAAGGAGAAACAAAAAAAGTGCTTATTAAAAGTATGAAAGAACAAGCTAATACGAAAAAAGAAAGCGCTATGATAGGCAGTTTGGTGCCTGGCGTAATAATTGGTGGTTTTCTTGGTGTTGTACTTGGAGCTGGTGTGTGTGTTGCAGTAAGTCTTTCTGGTGGTATGATACTAGGTGTAATGATAGCACCTGTTCTTGTTGCTAGTATAGCTGTTGGGCTGGCCATGTATTTTTTGAGTCAAGACTATGAACAGGCTAAAGCGATAGAAAAAACTATTAGCACTGTTAGCTCTGAAATATCTGTTGATGGTGCAAAAAGAAGGGCCACAACCTACGTATAGCTGACCCAAGCAACACGTCATACCGCGATTCATTCGCGGTATAGATTCCGCTAACTAGTAGCGGAATGACGAATGTGTCGTTTTTCAAATTGTCGTAAGTCACTTTAGCTATAATACACACAAGGAGGGTGTCATCCCAGCGCCCCTATGATGTCATCCCAGTGCTTGACACTGGGATCCAGAAAAGTTTGCTTGTTCACAAGCAAACTAGCATGGAAAGTAGCTGATCTTACACTAAATGAATGTTTTTGATGAGGTTGCATAGAAGCTGGATTCCAGTGTCAAGCACTGGAATGACACCATTTGCTGTGCAATTTACCTTCAAAAATGAATGTTCGTACAGCTATGGATTCATTCGCGGTATAGATTCCGCTAACTAGTAGCGGAATGACGAATTTTTGTTTTTCAAATTGTCGTAAGTCACTTTAGCTATAATACATACAAGGAGGGTGTCATCCAAGTGTCCTGACTACTTGGATCCAAGAAATTTAATTGTTTTAAATTTTCCCCTCTATACACCTATCTAAAATTTATGTTATTCACATGTGCAATATAATCTATAATAACATTGAATTTATTACCAATACAATATATTAAAAAATATTATGAGCTTTGTGAAAGAAAGAAACACTCCTGTGATGGAGCAATATTTGAACCTGAAAGCTCAATACAAGGATCATCTGCTATTTTATAGGCTAGGAGATTTTTATGAGTTGTTTTTCGATGATGCTATTAAAGCTGCGAAATTGCTGAATATAGTGCTAACCAAGAGGGGCAATTCAAATGGGCAAGAAATACCAATGTGTGGAGTGCCAGCACACAGTAGCGAATCTTACCTACACAAGCTAATAGATTTAGGATTCAAAGTAGCAATCTGTGACCAATTAGAAACTGCTGATGAAGCAAAAAAGAGGGGCTATAAATCCATAGTAAAACGTGATGTAGTACGAGTTGTAACTCCAGGTACAATTATAGAAGATTCGCTACTGGAGGATAAAAGCAATAATTATCTCGCATCCATAGTTGAACAAAATGACGAATATGCTATTAGTTGGCTTGAATTATCAACGGGAAAATTTTTTCACACTTTAACGAATTTGAAAGCTCTAGATAGTGATTTATTGCGTATATCACCAAGAGAATTATTAATTTCTGAAAAATTCACTGAGGACGAAAAAATTAGATCGATTTTAAAAAATTATAAAATATCAATTACACAACACGCACAGAGTTTTTTTGAGTATAGTAAATCTCACAGAACGTTATGCGAGTTTTATAAAATCAGGGAACTTGGGAGTATAGGAAATTTCAGCAAAGTAGAAATCATGGCGTGCGGTGCACTGCTTGAATATGTCAGAGTAACACAAAGGGGCTCCATTCCAAGGCTTGAATTCCCAAAAACCTATAAGCAACAAAATTTCATGCTTATTGATGCTTCAGCAAGGAGAAATCTTGAGTTGTTTTCAACTCAATTTGGTGAAAAGAAAGGTTCACTAATTTCAGTTATTGATCACACAGTTACAGCCTCTGGTGGACGCCTGCTCAAACAAATGCTCGCTTCACCACTTGCTTGCTCCAAGGCAATCAATTTGAGGCTCAGCACCGCTCAATTTTTTGTAAATAATCATGAGCCACGCAGAAAAATACGAGAGATATTATCTAACATTCCGGATATTGAGAGGTCTTTATCGCGCTTAATACTAGGACGTGGTTCACCAAAGGATATGAACCTATTAAAAATAGGCCTAGGAAAAACTTTAGAGTTATCTGAGTTCTTATGTAAAATTGAATCAGGTGAAAATGGATCTCTCCCACAACAATATGTCATCCAAGTAGCTGACACTGGAATCCAGATGCAGATTCCAGCGTCACGCGCTGGAATGACAGTAAAATCAGACGAGAGTGAACTAAGCACAATACATAAAAGTCTTGGTAATCATAAAGATCTATTCGAGCTTCTAAACAGCGCTATACTTGATAATAACCTCAGTTCCGTGAAAGAAGGAGGATTTATCAATCCAAAATACAACTCAGAATTATCTGAGTTATCTTATATATTGAACAACAGTAACAAGTTGGTAACTAAGCTCCGTGAGTCTTATCGCGACCTAACTGGCATTGCCGCACTCAAAATATTACACAACAATATACTTGGTTATTACGTTGAAGTGTCAGCAAATCACAAAATAACTTCGGACATATTTATTCATAGGCAAAGCTTAGCAAATAGCATGCGCTACACTACTAATGAATTGAAAGAACTAGAAAATAAAATTCTTACGGCACGTGATGCTGCAATCGGCTTAGAAGTGAAAATTTTTAGTGAACTGTGTAGTGAAGTCGCTAAAGAATCTGAAAAAATTGCTCTTGCTGCAAATGCTTTGGCAAAACTTGATATTAGAGCCACTTTTGCGGAGCTTGCAGTGCAAAATAATTACGTAAAACCCATTATCGATGACAGTAAAGAGTTCAATATTCGCAATGGAAGACATCCAGTGGTTGAAGTTAACGATAAATTCATTGCAAATAGCATCAATTTAGCTGGTATACATCTAATTACTGGTCCTAATATGGCTGGAAAAAGCACTTTCTTGAGGCAAAACGCTCTCATTGCAGTTTTAGCTCACATGGGGTCATTTGTGCCAGCAGAGAGTGCGCATATTGGAGTGATTGACAAGATATTTAGCAGGGTTGGTGCAACAGATAATATAGCAGCTGGTTATTCTACCTTCATGGTAGAGATGATCGAAACAGCAACGATAGTAAATCAGGCAACAGATCGTTCCTTGGTGATACTTGATGAAATTGGTAGGGGCACAGGAGTGTATGATGGATTATCTATTGCACAGGCAGTGATTGAACATATTCACAATGTAAATAAGTGCCGCGCCATTTTTGCAACTCATTATCATGAATTAACTAAAGTAAGCAAATACTTGAAGAACGTGAAATGTTTTTGTGTAAAAATAAGAGAGTGGAACGGAGAGGTTATCTTTCTACATGAAGTAATTGAAGGCATTGCAGATGAGTCATATGGAATACATGTAGCAAAACTTGCTGGTTTTCCTGATTCTGTTTTAAATAGAGCAAGTGAAGTATTTGAGGAGCTAAAGGCTTAAGAGGAAATTCTAATCTTACCCAGAAAAAGTAGAGAGAACCCTATGATATTATTTTTTGTAACATTGTTATACACGTCATGATAAGGGGGCTGGCAAAATGTGTCAAGTAAGTTTTTCGTTTCTATGTTATCCGCTACTTGGATGACAGAAAAGAGTGCTGGGATGACAGGAGGCAATGTAACCTCATTAAAAACTTAATTTCAGTCCAGTCAAGAGCACATAACCAGAGTTGCTATTTTCTACTTCAGGCTCTTTGGTACTAAATTTTACAATATCGAAATAGTATGAAGTGCCCATAAAAAATGGATATTCAAGGCTTAAAGCATATGATGTTAACTCGTTTGCTGCAATATCCCTACCACTATTGAAATATGTTAAGCTCAATTTACGAGAATCAGAATGGTAAGCAATACCTGCATTCATATAATACGTATTATTTATTTCAGGATTACGCTTCTCACCAGATTTACCGCCATTACCATACGAAAAAATGCAATCAAGATCGAACAATTTTAGCTTCAAACCAAAATTCCAGTGCAGTAATTGATTACGACATTCATAATTTTTAGAAGTTCCATCTGAGCAATCAGTTAAATTTTCTCTTGCAAATTCACCAGTTAAGGCAGTAGTAAAATTTATATCATCTGATAGGCCATTTTTATAGGAAAGGCCAGCAGCAATTAAATTGCTGTACTGTAAGTTATTTTTTCCTGGGACATAACTGAACCCGAGTTGAAAGTTATAGATTTCAGGGGAGATGTAGTTAATTGATGATTGTTTTAACCCTAGTTCGAGTCCATTATAATTACTGTAAATGTTGGGTTTTACCCAAAATACCTTGTCTTTATCATATCCAGGGCCATTATCTCTGTTTTCGTTACCACGCAAATTTGCATAGTTTGTCCAATGACCATTTACTCCTCCAGCAGCTGTATAAATTTTTGAAGTGTTAATTAACATGCCCTGACTAACTAAACTTCTTTTACCATATTCAATTGATCCAAGCACCTGATTTTTAATGATGAAATACCATTCCTCCATGTCTAACTTTTCTATGTCTAACGCTTTTAGGTTTGCAATACCAGAAACTCCTGCCTTAACATTAAACCCCATTTGAGTATTTGGATAAACTTGCTGTAAATAAAGAAAGCGCAAGTATGAATAACTTGAAGTTTTATCCTTAGCCTTAGCATTGAAAGAACCTCTGTTGAAGGCGTAGCCGAATCTCAAATCTACTTTTCCATCTAGTTCTGCATAAAATATTTCCTTATCCAGAATTGTTCTAGAGCTAGCACTATTCTGCAAAAATAATGATGAAAGCAATGCTACCAGGTAGTACCTTAACTTCATAAATAAACTTAAATTTTTATAAAAATTTAAGTTTAAACTCAATATAAATAAAAAACAACTTTTCAGAAGGCGCCGCTGGTAGATTTTGCTGCCCGTTTTTGAGCTATATTCCCATAAATTATTGATACACTTGGTAATTTTCGCTTTAATAACTGCTTATTAATGGCAGAATGTATACGATTAATTATTTTAGACGTACTTTTTACATCGCAGTTAATCAAAACAAAAAGCACTTTATTCTCATCAATATACCCTAGAAAATCATCACTACGGCAATTTTTACAAAAATGTTCTATGATAACTTTCAGTGCATCATTTGTCTCACTACAGCTACTATTTAAGCCAATCACTCCTATAGCTGCATTAATTTGATGTTGAAAGGCAAAATTTAATATAACGTATAACTCTAGAATAGTAGACTCATTGTTTGGTATATCGAATAAGTCATGGTTTTTATATTTTTTACCCATTAGATATTCATCTCTAAAGATTCCTAATTTATGAGACAAGCTGATATCACGTATCAATAGCTCATAATTTATTTTATTACTAGCAAATTGTGCAGTGCGGAAAACTTTTACTTTTGTCTTTATATCTTCTCCTTTAGCATCAGTTAAGGAAAAACCTATCACTTTAGGTAATACATCAAGTAAATCGTGCCATTTTCGGTATACTCTAAATAATTCTTCATGTCGTCAGCTGCTCTTGCACTTAAAATATTGATTAACGGCTTATTAAGTAAATTCCCTTCCTCGTATTTTAACAAATTCCTTGCGGCTTGATTGAGCCCTAAAATTAATACGTTTTTTTTCTTATTATCCTGACAAACAGATACCACAGCATCATCTTTCCTTCTTGCAGTTATGAAATCATCCATACTTTCATTCTATACAGCATATTTATAAGTATAATAAGATTATATTAAAATTTACTTACTTATTAATATGCTTGATTAGATATAGATAAAATGTCATACGGAATGGCTTTGTTAGCTATTTTAGGTGGTAATAAATGGATAGTCAAGCAAAGTTACAAATGTAACTTTGCTTGACTTATCCGTTTTTTTTATATCTTTATTACAATCATAACCTCTAGCTCTGAGTTATACCCCTTTGTTACATTGTATTAGATGGAAGTAGAACAAGTCACGTTTAGTTGTTCTGAAAGATCTACTATAGCTAACTGAAAAAAGGTTACCCCAGAAGGGATAAAAAGGTATAAAATGGCTTTAGATAAGGTAGAATGATGCCAAAGTGAGAATCTGAGGGAACGTGTTTTGAAAGTAGGTAGCTTGTGCTGTTTACCCAGTCTTACCAGTGTGGGGTTTAGCTATCCTTGGCGTTAATTCTCTCGTATGTTTTGCTGGTGGTTTAGCTTTTCATATGAAGCATGAGAAAGAATCAGACAATGTTGAGGAGGCTGAAGAAGCAGTTAGGAATTATGGACCACCTCCTCCTTACTCTCCTCCTTATAGTGAATTTAATAATTCTAATGCGGAACAGCAGTTTGGGAATTGTGAGGGGTTCTAAACCCACAACTATACGAACATTGCAATTTCAGATCCAGTGCCTTGACTACAAATGTTCGTATAGTTGTGAGCTTGACCATAAAATGATTCTTAAGAAAACAAATGCAATTTTTTGCAGGTTTCACGTATGATAAAAATTAACAGTTTTATTTTTAGCCAAATTAATTGAATCAAGCTACAAAACCTGCTAAAGTTAACTTTATGAAAGCACCCTTAGCTCAGTTGGATTAGAGCATTTGACTACGGATCAAAAGGTCGGGCGTTCAAGTCGCTCAGGGTGCACCACATTTTATAGGAAACAGAAGTCACACTTGAAATTAATATATGCAATACCTATCTTTAAAGGTTAAACACTAAACTATTATATATGAGCAAAAAAGACTACTATGATCTGCTGGAAGTAGGAAGAAATGCCAGTATTGATGAGATAAAAAAAGCGTATAAAAAATTAGCGTTAAAATATCATCCTGATAGAAATCCTGGCAATCAAGAAGCAGAGGAAAAATTTAAAGAAGTAACAGCTGCATATGAAGTTCTATCTGACTCTGAGAAAAGGGCAAGCTATGACCGTTATGGCCACGAAGGTGCTTCTGGTGGGTTTCAAGGCTTTAGCTCTGCAGGAGATTTTAGCGACATATTCAATGACTTCTTTGGTGGAGGATTCGGTGGTGGTGCAAGTAGATCAAGAGCAAAGAGGAGCACAACAGGAGTGTCTGGAGCAGACCTACGTTATGATCTTGAAATTACCTTAGAAGATGCATTTAAAGGAATACAAGCGCCTATACATTATGTGACAAATGTAAAATGTGACACATGCCAAGGCACAGGTAGCGAAGGAGCAATTAAACCAGTTCAGTGCCCCACATGCCAGGGAAGCGGTAGGATTAGAACTCAACAAGGCTTTTTTACCATCGAAAGAACATGTACTACATGCTATGGGGAAGGAGAAATAATACAAAATAAATGTAAGAAATGTGGTGGAAGTGGACGTAGAAGAGATGAAGTAAATATATCCGTTTCAATTCCAAAGGGCATAGAAGAAGGAGCTAAGGTAAGGATAAGTGGTAAAGGAGAAGCTGGAGCAAGAGGTGGAAAAAGTGGAGATTTATACGTATACGTGAAAATAGCTCCCCATAAAATCTTTACTCGAAATAAGGCAGATTTACACTGTAAAGTACCTATAAGAATGACACTAGCTGTGCTTGGTGGTGAAATTGATGTTCAGTCAATTGATGGAGCTAAAACAAAAGTAAAAGTTCCAGAGAGCACTCAAACTGGTACCAAGTTACGTTGTAAGGAGAAGGGTATGCCGCATATGAGTTCACATGTTCGCGGTGATTTGTATGTACAGGTAATAGTTGAAACCTTAAATCTAAAAAGTTTAACCAAAAAGCAAATTGAGCTATTAAAAGCGTTTGAAGAAGAGGAAAATGCAAATGTACAACAACGATCTGAAGGGTTTTTTAGTAAAGTAAAAAAAAAATAAGAAATCTGCTAAATGACATGAAGGAGTAACTGTTTACGGGTTTTCATTTAATCCTGCAATTCTTTGACCTTATTAATGGAAAACTTAACAATAGTGTTGATATCAACATTATTAGCCAACAGAAACTTCTTAGTTCCTTAAAATTATGTAAAAGCAATAAATTTCTTTATTTAAGGTCGAAGTTTTGCTACTCTCAGGTTTTAATAATTTAAATTTAATGAATATAAACAAAAATGAGTTTTTATTTCTTCCGCTTGGGGGAGTAGGAAGAATCGGGATGAATGTTAGCCTATATCATTATCAAGGTAAGTGGATTATGATCGACCTTGGTGTTGGTTTTGCAGATGAAACTATGCCAGGTGTTGAGCTGCTCATTGCTGATGTAGATTTTATTGCTCAAAGAAAAAAAGATTTGCTTGGAATAATAATTACACATGCACATGAGGACCACTGCGGTGCAGTGCCCCACTTGTGGGAAGAGTTGCAGTGCCCCATATATACAACAAAGTTTACGGTTAATTTTCTTAGGGAGAAACTAAAGGAGTTTCGATTAGAAGATACAGTACCTGTGAAAGAGGTGGACATAAATGGCAGCACAAATTTGGGTCCTTTTACCGTCGAGTTTATAAATATAACTCATTCAATTCCTGAGGCAAATTCAATATTAATTAGCACTGAAATGGGTAGTGCACTCCATACCGGAGACTGGAAATTTGATCCAAAACCTGTTGTTGGATTAACTTCTAATATAGAGCGTCTAAAAGAAATTGGCGATAAAGGTGACCTGCTTGCAGCAATTTGCGATTCAACCAATATATTAAGCAAGCATCACCCTGAGTCAGAAGGTGAAATTTATAATAACATTTATAACATAATAAAGCGGTCTAAAAAATTAGTTGCTGTTTCGCTATTTGCTTCAAATGTGGCACGAATTGAAACGATAAGCCAAGCTGCAAAAGCACTAAATAGAAAAGTAGTTTTACTTGGTAGATCTTTATGGAGAATAGTGAAGGTTGCGCAAGATAGTGGTTATTTAACTGATTCTCCTCAGTTTCTTGAAGCAAAGGAAGCAGTAAATTTTCCAAGGGAAAAACTGGTGCTACTTTGCACAGGTTGTCAAGGTGAGCCACTGGCAGCAACTTCAAGGCTTGCTAATAAGAGTCATCAAGCATTTAAAATGCAGCAAGGTAATACCATGATCTTTTCGTCAAAAATCATTCCTGGAAATGAAACTCGTGCGCACAACATGCTCAATGCCTTTATTGAGATGGGGGTAGAAGTTGTTACTGAAAAAACAGAGCATGTTCATGCTTCTGGGCATCCAACAAGAGAAGAGTTAAAGGAAATGTATTCTTTAATAAAACCGAAGATGTCTATTCCAGTTCACGGCGAATATATTCACACGCATGCACATGTAAAATTTGCTAAAGAGTGCGGTGTGGCAAAAGCAATAATGATTGCACCAGGTGATATTGTTAATTTGGAGAGCGGAGAAAAAGTTGATTCAATCGATGTTGACTACTTTGGTATTGATGGTATGCTGCTACGTCATCCGGAGAGCAGTGTTATAAAAATGCGTAAAAGAATGAGAGATGCCGGAGTTATTGTGGTAATAGCAGTTGTAAACAAGAAAAATAAATTGCTTACTAAACCGAAAGTATTTGTACCTGGTGTTTTTGAAGTGCTAGAAGATGCAGCTATTATACAGAAAATTGTCAAGAAAGTTGAGTCGTTGTTTAGTTTGCAGCCAACAAAAAAAATTAAAAATAAGATTGAAAGTTCAATATTGAGTATCTTAAAGGAATATTTACTAAAAAGACCTATAATTGAAGTCCAGATAGAACAGGTATGAAATGAAAGAATGAAGTTATTCGTTCAATTAATATTGCTTGTTTCGTTATTTATTCCTTATTTTACAAAAGCTGCTTTATATGTTGATATAAAAAAAAGCAGTGTTGGTAACATTGGTCTTGTTGTATCTAAATGTACATGTAAAACAGCGCTGGAAAGCGAATTAAGCGAAAATATTGCAAAGGTAATAGGAACAAATTTATCTAATTGTGGCTTATTTAATGTAAAACGTGGCGCGGAAGCTGAATTTAAATCTTGGAAAAGCGATACTGTAGTCACAGTAAGTTTAAGCGAAGTATCTGGTAGTGCATTAGAGCTATCATTTCGTTTATTTGACACTTTTACAAAAAGAGAATTACTTACTCAGTCAGTTGTTTTTCCAGCAAAAGACTGGAGAAAAATTGGCCACCTCGTTTCGGATGTGATACATGATAGATTGATTGGTGAGAAAGGGCACTTCAACACAAAAATCACGTATATTGCTGAAGAAAAAGATAGCAATTATAAATCCGTACGTAAAATTGCTGTGATGAATCAAGATGGAAGTAATATAAAATACTTAACAAATGGCGATAGATTTGTGTCAACACCGAGATTCTCACCAAATGGAAAGGGTATTGTTTATATCTCATACGCAAATGGTAAAAGTTATATAGTATTAAAAAATTTAAAAGACCACACTGAATCAATAATCAGCGCATTTGAAGGAGTTATTTCTGCACCAAGATTTTCTCCTGATGGTAAATCTCTTTTAATTTCCCACTCATTGGGTGGTGAAACGAATATATTATCTTTGGATTTAAGTAGTAAACGGACAAAAAAAATTACTAAAGGTTCAGCTATAAGCACTTCTCCCTCTTTTTCTCCAGATCAAAAGTATATGGTTTTTAGTTCCGATATGAGTGGGAGTCAGCAGCTGTATGTTATCGATTTTACTAACAAAAGTAAAAAACCTAAAAGAATTAGTTTTGGAAGTGGAAGATATGCTACGCCTGTTTGGTCGCCAAAAGGAGATCTGATAGCTTTCACAAAGATTCAGTCAGGAAAATTTTACATAGGAGTTATGAAGCCAGATGGCAAAGAAGAACGTCTACTTTCAGAAGGGCATAAAATTGAATCTCCGGCATGGCTACCAAATGGTAGAGAAATCATTTTCACAAGAACAGAATCACCAAGCAACTCTAAACTATATTTAGTAGACTTAGTAAAGAAAAATCAAAAAATGGTTTCCACTCCCACAAATGCTTCTTTACCGGATTGGTCTTATTCTTGAACTACTGAGCTGCTTGCTCCACAGCATTGATTTATTGCCACATTAACAAGATATCCCGCTACACCACCTACTATAGTACCAGCGATTCCTGACAACACAACAGTTGCAATTACTCCAATAGCAGCAATTTCAGGTATAATTCCCATTGTAGCCAGTGTGGCTCCTATAGCGCCAAACAATAATGCTGAGCTTATAATTATCCAGCTCCTCCCTGAAGATTGTTTTTGTGGAGAATTATGTATTAAGATGTATATGAACAAGTAGAGAGAGCAAGCAAAGTTTTGCATATTGATGAAACTAGCCATTATTCTAAAGGTAAACTTGGCTGGTGCTGGGTGTTTGCTAATAATGAAGCAAGCCTTATTAAATTAGCAGACACAAGAGGAGTTAAGTTTCTAGAGAGTAGTACATTTTCTAGTTATAAGAATTTGGTTGTTACCGATAGGTATGCGGTTCACAACTACTTCAGTGACGAAAAAAGACAGATTTGTTGGGCACACTTGTTAAGGGATTTCGAAAGGCTATCTACCCACTTTAAATGGTGCTATATTGGGCCTTAACTTGACGCGTATGGTTTATTTAACACTCCCGGTTAAAATAATTACTTAGCAAACAATAGGTTTCATGTAATGGTAACCCTATAACGGAAGAGTAGGAGCCGCGTAAGAACAATACGAACATCCCAGCTAGGCCTTGTATATTGCATCCCCCTGCCCTATTTTTCCACTCTTCTGATGCTAAATAATACTTAATTTCTTGTTCACTGAGACGTTTAAATTTCACTATTGTAACCACAGTTCTAATATGTTGTTTAGATTGATCGGGAGTTAATAGACACACACTGGTATATACTCTATGCCTTCTTCCTGATAACAAGCGGATGCATTTTTCTGCTTGCTCAACGTTTTCAGCTTTAAGCAATATCCTTCTACCACAAGCAACAACTGTATCAACACCAAGCACAAAGTAATTTGGATTTGAACTTTGTATTTTCTCAGCTTTACTTTTTGCCATACGGATTGAGTAATCCTTCGGAAGTTCCTTTTTTAAAGGGGCTTCATCTATGTCTGCTGGCAAAATTAAACCTGGCTCAATATTTATTTGTTTTAGTAAAGCTATACGCCTTTTCGATGATGAAGCAAGAATAAGATTATTTAGAGATCGTTCTGTCACTTGTACCTTTAAGCCTTCTAATGATCCGACCTTTTTTCGCATTCCTATCGTAAATGCTCATCTCAACTAACACCCTATCCCCGATAATGATGCGTATTTTACTTCTTCTCACTTTCCCTGATACATGACAGATAATCTCATGTTCATTGTCCAGTTTCACTCTAAATTCTGCTGCAGGTAGTAAAGCAGTTACTGCCCCTTCCACTTCAAAAATTGTTTTCGATTTCTCGTCTTTTATCATATGTTATATTATAATTTAATAATCTTTTTCAGTCTACTATAGATTTTAAATTATTATCAACACAAAAGACTTTTTGCACCCCACTTAAGTATTTCTCTTGCAACTTAATCCCAACCATCTTCACAATAATGCTTTCGAAGTGCAGCCCTGCATTTTTCACTTTCTCCAACCTAACCGAGCTTTATGGCAACCAATTCCTAACAGAGAGAAGGCGAGCTACCTACGTTTCTACTCTCTGCCACCTTCTCAATAGAACTTATAGGACTTATGTTGGAAGATAAATCATTATCACAATTCTCCTCATTGCTATCATATCCTTTATCAAAGCTTGAAGATCTGGATAATTTTCTCTCCTCTTCTGGTGGAACGCTTGAAGGTCTGGATAACTCTATCTTCTTTCGTGGAGCATTGTCAGGCTCACTAGAAATGTCTCCTGTTAGAGTATAAAATTGATCGTTGAGGCTCCTTTGTCCATCAGCACGAATTTTTTCTTCCAGTCCATTAAGCATTTCTACAACTTTATCATCCCATTCATTAACTTTATCATCCCATTCATTCTCACGCTCTAGCTCGTTTCTTAACTCTTCAACTCTCCATGCTAGGTTGCATATCTCTTGTTTAGAAGATTCCTGTTGTGCTTTATACTCATCTTCCAACTCTTGCATTTGACGTTTTAAATTGCTTATAAACCGCTCCTTTTCCTCCATTATGTGTGCTGCTTGGCCTATCTCTTTTTCAAATTCTTTTAATTTGTCTTCTAATTCCTTCTTTTCTGTATTAACACCTTTCAGCTTGTCCTCTAGCTTTCTTTTTTCTTCATGCACACTTTTAAATTCTTCCTCATTCCTCTTCAGGTTTTCTTTAAGCTGCGTTAACTCCTTGCGCATTGCATCTATTTCTGCCTTTGATCCTCGCTCCTTTTTTTCAAGTTTATCTTGTAAATCGCTAGTCCATTTTTTTAATGTTTCAATTCTTTGCCCAGCTTCTGCAAGTTTCTGATTCACTTCTTTTTTTTCTGCTTCAGCACTTTTTAACTTATTGATTAATTCTTGGGTTACCTCTTCCGAGCATGATAATTCTTTTTGCAGATCTAATACTTGTTTTGAAAACCATTCTTTATCTTCCTCTATATCCTTATTAGAGCGTTCTAACTGATCAAACTTGTCCTCTAAATCAGACTTTCCTTTCTGCACATGACATAGTTCTTCTTGCGATTTCTTTAATTTACTTTTTAACTCCTCCTTTTTTGCATTAGCAACTTCCAGCTCTTGCCTTAGCTTTCCTTTTTCTTCACATACACTTTCAAGTTCTTGTGCTTTCCCTTGTAGCTCTGCTAACGCACTTGCTAACTTTTTATCTTTTTGTGCCAGTTCAGTTTGCAATTCTGTGTTTTTTTGCTCTTGCTCAATTTCTACAGGTCTCTGATCCGATACATAATGCTCATCACCAAGTCCACTATCAACGCTTGAAAATCTGCGTAATTTTTTCTTCTCTGGTGTAACATTAACGTTATCTTCATCTTCAGTGAGTTTAAGTATAAGCATTGTATCTCCTGGGAATTCCTCGTACTCGTTTTCTGGAATGTCGAATTCTGGTCTCTCTTCTCCAAGTTTATCTTGTAAATCGCTATTCTGCCTCTCTTTTACAATTGTTTGATTATCTTCTGCTTGGGTTGTTTCTAGTTTCTCCTGTAGTTGCTGATTTTCTTGTGTTAATTCATGGTGCTTTTTATTTATCACTTGCAACTCTGCTTCTTCTTGCTTCAATTCAACGTTTTCTTCGGACAGCATCTGATTATTTAAAATCAATTCATCCATTTGTTGTGAAGCAACTTCTGGTTGAGTTTCAGTGTGCTGTAAATTGACTTCTGTTTGAATTAATGCATTGCTATTAATAGAAGGAGAAGAAGGAAGGCTATTGTCATCATCAACTTTAGGGTCTGGACCTTTCGATTCCCCCCCTGGTTCCTTATCTTGATAGGCCACTATAGATTCATTTTGAAAATTATTATTAGCAGTAGGTACAACATCAGCAGCCTTACCCTTTTCTAGTGATTTCATTACAGCATCATGTAAGACGAGGCCTTGAATATATAATTCATCATTTTGCTTTATTAATTCTAGGATCTCCTCCGATGACACAAAATCTTCACCATCAAATTTTAGTACTTCAGTTATGCCGCTACTACTCACATTCATAATCATGGTACACATTCTGGATCCATTCTCTACAGGCCAAGTGCTTGTCATTTCATAATATGCGCCTTCTTTAAATTCATAATATCTTTTCTTATCTTCTTGATGAGCGTGTATTTCATGTTTTTTATTGCAATAGATATTCAATTCTTTAATATCTTTCTCTTGCTGTAAAATGTCACTAATTCTTGTTGGCTCACTTCTATTGTAATTAATAAGGTTAACATTCAAAACTCTATCAGCGTTATCAGTTTCTGTGTAATAAGCTCGAAGCTCTACGTCTTTCCTCTCAAAATATTTACTTGCAGCTTTTTTTCCCTGCTCTGCCAACTCTATGCATTTATTTATATCTTCCTTAAAGCTCTTATTAGCAGACTCTGTTACTGCTTTATCTATGTACGTTTGTTTAAAATCTCTATCGTTTATTAGGTCATAAAAACTCCACTCATCCCTATAAGCCTTTTGTATAGCAGTGAAGTCACTTTCTTCTTTCAAAAGTACTAAGAAGCCTACCTTGTCTTCTAGATCTTTTAGTTTAAAACCTGTTATTATCTTCTCTAATTGAGAATCAAATTCTTTATTGGCAAAATTTTCAGCAAGATTATTTAAATTTCTTAATTCTTTGCATAATTTATCATTTTCTGCAATTGAGCGGCAGAACTTTATTGTAGCAGAGTCCTTAGTGGAAGGATTTTCTTTTTCCACTTCATTGATACGGTTCTTGAGAGATATAAAAGGTAGTGTAAACCGTGATGAATAACATAATTTTTCTTTTTCTTCTCCATACAACACCAGTAGGCGATGTATTGCATACCAGGTACATGATGCTGCCCTTATAACTGATTCAACATCATAATTCTCTGACTGATCACTTGTTTTTCCCGCCTCTGCTGCTTTGTCTCCCTTAGTCAAACCTCCAATCATAACACACCTCCTTTGACTATATTTATATTATACTAATTAACATATATTCAAAAAAATCAAACCACGTTCTACACTAACTTTTATTATTAACTTAATTGTGTTGAAAATAACTGCAAGTGTTAAGCTTTTGTCTTTCATTGTACACTACTCACTATAAGTTTATAATATATCTTATATAATAGACTTAGTATAGTATTAAGCTTTTGTCTTTCATTGTACACTACTCACTATAAGTTTATAATATATCTTATATAATAGACTTAGTATTTTGAGTTATGCAAGTATTTTTTTTATTGGATAAAAGTTAAAAGACGTTTTCAGAAATCTTTAAGCTCAATAACATCCTCTCTTTTTGGACTAGTTGAAATTAGATGAATTGGTACACCTATTAATTTTTCTAACTTGTCTATATATTTTATTAAATTGATAGGCAATGCTTCAATCGACCTTTTACCTTGAGTATTTTCTTTCCAGCCAGGAAACTCTTCATATATTGGCTCTAATTCCTCCTGTATTGAATGCGATGCGGGTAAATAATCATACATTTTCCCGCTATACTTGTAACCAGTGCATATTTTAATTGTATCAAAAGAATCAAGCACATCTAATTTGGTTAATACAATGCTTGAAACTCCAGAAAGTTGCACAGCCTGGCACACTAAAACTGCGTCAAACCATCCGCAGCGCCTTCTTCTATTGCTCACTGTTCCAAGCTCCTTGCCTATAGTAAATAAGCTATCTCCAATCTCGTTCTTTTGCTCAGTAGGGAATGGACCATTGCCCACTCTTGTTGTATAAGCTTTTACCACACCAATAATGTAAGCATTGGAGGCTAATCCTGAGCCTGTTATTGCTTGCGACGCTACAGTATTACTTGAAGTAACAAAAGGGTAAGTTCCGTGGTCGATATCTAAAAATGTGCCTTGGGCGCCTTCAAATATTATTTTCTTACCTTCTTTCACAAAGTCATTTAATATCCTCCACACAGGTTTTTTATATGAAAGAATTTTTTTTGAAATCCCTTGAATTTCTTTTAATATTTCTTCTTTTTTAACGACCTGGTAGTTAAGGCCTTTTCTGATAGCATTGTGGTAATTCAGAAGAGTATCCACTCTTTTATTGAGCTCATCTGCGTTTTCTAAATCACAAAGGCGTATAGCTCTCCTTCCAACTTTATCTTCATAACATGGCCCTATCCCTTTGTTTGTTGTACCAATTTTGTGATTTCCGTTTAAATCTTCAAATAGCTTTTCCTTGTCCTTATGTACGCTAAGTATTAATGGACAGCTCTCGGATACCATCAAGTTGTTATAGTTTACGTCCACTCCTTTAACTTTCAATGACTCTATTTCTGAGATTAGAGCATGTGAATCAAGAGCAACACCGTTTCCTATGATGGATATTTTGCCCGTTCTCAAAACAGCAGAGGGCAGTAAATTTAATTTATAAACCTCATCATCTATTACTATAGTGTGCCCTGCATTATTTCCTCCCTGAAATCTCACAACTACATCTGCATTCCCAGAAAGATAATCTACTATTTTACCCTTGCCTTCGTCACCCCATTGCAGACCAACAATTACAATGTTATTCATCATTATTTTCTAAATTAATACATAAATATTAATGCAGTACGCTACAAATGGAAAGAGAAATCTGCGCCTTTCCTGCACCTCTTAAATAAAGAAATATACTGTCGATTTTCTTAATATATTACCAAATTATTCATCATTATATGATATAACTTACAGCATATTTACAGTAAGGTGTTATTTATGAAAGAGGCAAAAGGAAAAAATAATAAGAGTCCAGTAGTTAGATTAAAGGCCACAGCTAAAGAGTTCAATTTTAGTAAATTAAGAGCAGGTCAAGATAATGAATTAGCAAATTCTGGTGAAACAATGTTCTTAGATTTTCAAAGGATGAATTTTATTATTAACGGAAAAGAAATAGATAAAAATCTTATTATTGCATTTAAGGAAGGAGCTAAGCACCACAAAAGCGAACTTTTTAATAGTGATGATATATATAATGACGAAATATTTAACAAAAAAGGAACAAGAGAGATAGATACGGATCATGGCAAAGCTTTTGTTGCTTCAGTACTCGAAGATATTGAGAAAGAGCTTGTAAGTAATGCATTGGGTGAGCTATGGAAAAATCACTGTGAAAATCCCAAAACTGCCAATCATCAAAAAACCGATTCATATAAGAAAGAATTTGAAGAATTTTACAATGCTGGCCAACATCTATTACCAACAGAGAAAGATGAAAACAAAGACTACCGTTCCTTTGCAAAAGAAGTTTTCAAGAAAATGTTCAGATACGCTGGGGCAGAAGTTCCAAGTAATGCTATTTTAGAAGAGCTAGTCACCAATTGTAATCAAGCAGGGTATGAGGCTGCTCCATTTATACAAACCCAACTTGCACTTGGACAGTCGTTCATAGTAGAAAATCCTAAAAAAGTAATAAATATTGATTGTGCTAACCAAAATAATGTAAGAATTAGATCTGACATGAGGCTACCAATACTCTCTGTTAAAAATCAAGTTATGCATGGTGATAAGATATGTGATCTGTCTAACTCATTAGAATTTACACTTGAGTCTCAAGATGGTAAAGACTTTGTAACATACAGAGATGGTAAATTGTCACTTACTATTCCTAAAGAGTTAAAAAATTATAAAGATAATGGCAAGAGCTTGTTTGACATTATTAAAGAATATTTTCAGAAATTCTGTGCAAAATTAGGATTTAAACCTGAGACAAAAATACAAATAGAGCACAGCTTAGGTACTCAAAGTAACTATTTAGATGGTACAATATCTGCTACAGGATCGGATGCAAATAAAGAGTTTATCAATCTTTTAAGCAAAAATCTCAGAGGGAGGTTATTGGAATCAGGAGTTGCTTTAGGAAATGAAGATGTTGATGGTATTGTTGAAGTCAGAGTATCTACAGTTATGGATCTGTTGAGTAATTATGCTAAATTGGAAGATAATAAAGAAAACAGAGAGTTATTAACAAGTGAAGTAGCAGATAATTTAGGGCTTTCCACTCAAGATAAAACAGCATCAGAAGTATTGAAAGAATTTGATGATGAAATAATAAAGTTAATGCATACAGAAGGTATAAAGAATAACATAGGTCAACATATAATGGAATTAGGATCTTTACCTTCTTTGATAAAAGGTCAGGTTAATCATAATCAAGTGCAGTCTGTTGTAAATACTTTTATTAAGTTAATTATTGAAGGGAAAAGCGAAGTATACAAAGAAAAAAATGCAATTAATGCAATTGATGCAATTTATCAGAAGGTAGATAAGGCAATTGTTGAGCAAGAAAAAAGAGCAACCAACAAACAAGATATAGAAAATGATAAATGGACAGATAGAATCAAAAAACAGAAATTATCTGTGGAATCACATGAACATTTACTTTAAAGATACTGGTAGGCTCCTTGAATATTTTAGAGTTCATGGTTGCAACGGTTGCTATTTTACAATGCACCTAATCGTAAAAACTACGTGCCGTTGCATCATATGTTTCAAGAACGTTGGTAAAATGTTCAAGTTGATCTCGATTCAATACCTGATCTATTCTAGTTAGTTGGTCATTGCTGCTTTTAAAATTAGTTAGATCACATAACATAGCACGTTCTTCAGTTTCAGCAGGCAAGTATTTAAAGTGACCAAAGATATTTTACCTAATTTTCTCTAGCATATTTACCTGTATACTTACAAAGCTACCTAATACCGCATACTGATTTCTCTCTTTATTTTGTACAAATTAATTAAGTGAAGTGAGTATAGTATCCACACTACTAAAAAAAATGTGGCACAAAACATAAACATTACAATGAGTGGCAACAGCAAAGAACTTTCTATTGCTACTCCACCTCTTCTCAAAATGCTTGCTGGCTGATGGAGAGTAGACCATAAATTCACAGAAAATTTTACTACGGGAATATTTATAGCACTAAAAATGGCAAATACTGCTGCTGATTTTTCTGCCCTCGCTTCATTATCAAAAGCGCTCCACAATGAAAGGTAGCCAACATATAGGAAAAATAAAATTAGCATTGAAGTAAGCCTTGCATCCCATACCCACCAAGTGCCCCAGGTTCCTTTTCCCCAGATGCTACCTGTGATTAAGCATATTGCAGAAAAGACTGTCCCTGCAGGAGCAGCAGCATGTGCCAAGACACTAGCAATGCTATTGTTCCACACCAATGAAATGAAACTAAGTGATGCAATGAGTCCATATATTCCAAGAGCAAGCCATGCAGAAGGCACATGAATGTACATAATTCGTACAATTTCTCCTTGTTTATAATCCTCTGGGGAGAAGAGTAACGCCAAAAACATTCCAATTAAAAAACATGCGAAACAAATAACCCCAAGCCAAGGTAGTGCTTTTTTAGAAAAAGAAGTGAAATTTGTAGGCTTTAATAAAAACATTCGTTTTGAGAATAATTGCGTTAAGAATTTACCAATTAGTTTGAGTTTTATCAACAGGATAGTTTTTCTGCATTGACATAGATTAACAAATTAGCACAATTTCAGTAGCCGATTGCTTGCTATTATTTTAGTATAACACTATATAAAACATGACCCTTAAAAAGCTTAATTTACACTTAGTATCAGATTCAAGTGGTGAAACTGTTATATCAGTTGCAAAATCAGCTCTGAAACACTTTCGTTCTGTAGAAACAATCGAATATGTTTGGTCTTTTGTAAAAGGAGAAGAGCAGATTGACAAAATTCTGGAGGAAATTAATAGGAAAAGTGATGAGCATAATTTTGTTATATGCACTATTACTGATGATGAGCTAAGAAAATATCTAAAAGATAACTGTATAAAGTTGAAAATTCCCTATAGAGCAATATTATCACATATTATTAGAGAAATTTCGTCCTATCTTGAAATTGAAAAAGACGAAAAGCTTGACTTGCATACTGAGATAAATAACGAATATTTTCAGCGCATTGAGGCAATAAACTACACTATTAATCATGATGATGGGCAAAATATTCAAGATATTGATAAAGCAGATATAATTTTGGTTGGAGTTTCACGTACATCAAAATCTCCCACCAGTACGTATTTAGCTTACCGAGGCTATAAGGTTGCAAATATTCCTTTTGTTAGTGGAGTACCCTTTTATGTCGACTTGGCAAAATTAAAAAATAAACTAACAATAGGGGTAACAATAGACATAAGTAGGCTAATAGAAATACGCAAAAATAGACTTACTTCAATTAACAACGAAGATAATAATATATATGCTAATCCTAGAAAAGTAGAAAAGGAAATTAAAGAAGCAGAGGAACTATTTAAGCAGAATAACTGGCCAATTATTGATGTCACGCAAAAGTCAATCGAAGAAGTATCAGCAACAATTATACAGTATTTTAATAAAATGTGAAAAATTTATCAATTGACTAACTCTCTGTAAGTGATCATAATGTAAGGTAATTTAATTCTTACTATAGATATGAAAGTCAAAGGGTCGCTAAAATCTCATCGTAACAGAGATAAAAATTGTAAAGTTGTGAAAAGGGGTGGTAAGATTTACATTATAAACAAGGTAAAGCCAAGGTGTAAAGCGCGTCAAGGTTCTTAGCTTTTTGTTCACCTTTTCATGTTATACATTTCTTGTATGTGAAAGTACGGTGTTTATACCTAAAAAGAAGCAAAAGTTACTGTGTTTAAGCGCAGCCTTATTCATTTCTTCTCTTACATTATATTTTAGCATTAGCACAATTACAGGTAAACGTGGCTTATTGACGTTAATCGACTTAAAAAAAGAGATTGAGTACAATAAGCTTTTGCTAAAGGATGTCTCTTCTGAAAAGGAAAAGTTGGACAATAAAGTATTTGGCTTATATGAAAAAAGCTTAGATTTAGATCTGCTTGATGAGCAAGCAAAAAATGCTTTAGGTTATGTGAACCCTAATGAACTTATGGTTGTTCTTGACATGGAATAGCAGTAGACTTCTTGCGTTACCTCCTGTCATTCAAGCCCCTTTCTTGTCATCCCAGTGCCCCTATGATGTCATTCCAGTGCTTGACACTGGAATGACATCATTATAGAGTGAACCAGTGTCAGCTACTTTCATGACACCATTCTTTTTTCTGGATTCCAGTGCCAGTTACTTTCATGACACCATCATAAAGTGAAACTAGATTCCAGCGTCACGCGCTGGAATGACAAAAAAGAGTAGGTTTTTTATGTGATTATGCAAGAAGCTAGTGTAAATTTAAGTTTTATCTACCGCTTGATCAAAAAAGAATAAGTTTAGTAAAAAATAATGATATTATTAGTGGAACATAAAATAGTCCCACTGCAGTACTAATTAGAAGCAACAGAGTAGCTTTATCTGGTTGATAATTCAAAATATTAGCAAGTATTATACTGGACCCAGAAACTGGAATAATAGCCAGCAACATCAGTGCTTTATATATACTCTCGTCGTATACACCTATAACATGTTTGTCTAGAAGGACAATTCCTAAAACAAACAGTGGCCAGAATACGTACTTTGCTGTAATAGTGATCAAAGCAAGCTTCCAATCTACTTTAAAGCTTGTAATATTTGCAATGCTCACTCCAAGTAGCATCATCCCTAATGTGACAAATGTACTTCTAATATTCATCATAACATCTGTTAAAAAAGTAGGTATTTGTATATCATATATACTTAAAAAGAAGCCCAGAACCATCGCATAAAGCGAAGGAAGTTTGAACAACTTTAATATGCATTCTTTTGCGGTATAAATACCATTTGCAGCTATGTAAAATCCTAAGCTATTTTCAAACAACGCCATTCCTATATAACAAACAACATATACAGATACTGAATCTTCATCAAACAAAGCCATGGCAATCGGCAGGCCAAAATACCCCATACTTGTGCTGCCCGAGCTAAACGCTAATATGTTTCTCGTGTTATCCTTAAATAAAAAAGAAGAAAGATAATACACTGATAAGGACATAGTGCTACCTATAAACCATATCAAAATCGGCAGAGAAATTACTTTTAAATTAACTTCTGTATGAGAGACTCCATATAAAATCACTATTGGATTAGCTATATAAAAGAGTATTTGAGATATAGTGTTTCTGTCAATTTTAAGACATTTTCCTGATAAATAACCAATAAATATTGTAATATAAATAGGTAATATTTTTAGGAAAAGAGTAAGGAACATACTAGCCTATTGTGATACTTTTGACTGATAAAGTGATATTAGATCTTAAGGTATTATAAAAGTAAACAAAATTTATTTTCCAATTTATCCAGCTCATAGTTAATTAAAAAAGATTCACTTAGTGTCAAAATTTGTTTTTACATAAGACTTAAGAATGACATTTTTATGATAAAATTATGTTAAGTTTCTATAAAGCTCCTTGCATATTTTTGAATAATGATGAAAAATTAAACTGCTTGTGGTAATTTAGACGGACTGTTGAAAAAGTAAGAGGAAATAAGTAAAGTTAGGACAGAGAGTAAGGGCTTTAACATAGTTGTCATATTTTTCTTTAATTAACCCTAGTGTCCAATTTACCCACCATAGCTTCACATGAGGTGTTTCTAACCATTTTAATAACAGTAAAAAATGTTCTTCTTTCAACGCTTTAAATGTGATATTTTTATTCATTAATTAAAAATTTCAAATGTTACTATCCTTTCTATTAATCCTGTCTCTAATTGCTAAGTTCATTGAAATTGACATTTCCGTACCTAGTTTTCCTGATATGGTGCACTATTTTAACGTATCAGAAGGCACAATTCAATTAACTATTGCTTATAATTTCCTAGGCTTTTGCATAGGAGGGTTGTTTTTTGATCCATTGTCTGAATGCTATGGCAGAAGAAGGATTATGATCATAGGTAACACTTTGTTATTAATCGGCGCTGTTGGTTGTGTTTTTGCACCGTCGATTTTTTGGCTTTTAATTTCTCGCTTTGTTCAGGGCATTGGTGTTAGCACATCTGTAGTTGTGTTTGCAATCGTTGCAGACAGCTACAAAGGCGACGAAGCGGTGAAATTTATTGGAATCATGAATTCTGTTCTTACAGTTGTCATGGCAATTGCGCCAGTGTTAGGCAGTTTCATTAATGAAATTGTAGAATGGCGTGGTAATTATGCAACTGTTGCAATACTTTGTTTGATCTCTTGGGTTTTGCTGCTTTTTCTGTTACCAGAAACAAAAAAGGATCGCGATGCTTTCAGTTTGAAAAAAATAATGAAAGATTACAGAAAACTACTATCTAGTCCGAGGTTTGTTACGTTGTCTTTAATGTCAAGCCTCTTTTCTGCCGCTTATATGTCATTCATCACTTGTGGACCTTTTCTGTATATGAAGACTTTTGGTTTATCTAGCACTATTTATGCACTACATCAAGGTGCAATAGTTGGGTGCTTCTCACTCATTAGTCTATTTGCTGGCAAAATCTTACAGAAACTTGGAGCAATATGGTGTGTAATTTCTGGTACGAGCGTGGGTGCTATTGGGTCTCTATTGCTTGTAATATTCAGTATAATTGTACCCCACTCTTTCTACTTAGTAACACTGTCTATGATTATTTTTTCTATCGGTTGTGCAATTTGCCAGCCAGTGATTTTTAATGCATCAATAAATGTTTTCCCTGAAATTAAAGGCACAGCTTCTTCTGCAGTCTCGTTCATTAGAGCTTTTATTATGGCTATTTTTATCGGCTTAACAAGCTACGTTTACAACGGTCAAGCAATTAGTGTAGCTGTTCTTGTTCTATCCGCGATAGTACTAGAACTTGTTTTTACTGCCTGTTTATTGTTTTTAAAAGATCCGGTATAATTAATGATCTTTTTACAGATGTGAGCGATTAACTTTCCCCGGCCAATCTTTCTGCTTCATTACGTGAAATTAATGCCTCAATAAATTCATCTAGTTCACCTTCTTTTATAATCTGCTCTAGCCGATGTGAAGTTAGATTAATTCTGTGGTCTGTTATTCTTGATTGTGGAAAATTATATGTTCTTATGCGCTCGGAACGATCACCAGAGCCAATCTGACTTTTTCTCATTGTTGACCTTTCCATTTCTTTTTTTTGTCTTTCAATTTCGTATAGCCTTGCCCTCAATACTTTAAGCGCTTTAGCTTTATTTTTGTGCTGCGATTTTTCATCTTGCTGTATTACAATTATCCCTGTTGGCAAGTGGGTGACCCTTACTGCGCTGTCAGTTGTATTCACTGATTGCCCTCCAGGACCACTGGATCTATAAACATCTATTCGTAAGTCTTTTTCTTCTATTTTAAAGTCAACTTCTTCTACTTCAGGTAATATCGCAACAGTAGCGGCAGAGGTATGTAACCTTCCTGAGGATTCAGTTTCTGGCACTCTCTGTACTCTGTGTGCTCCTGATTCAAATTTCAACCTTGCAAAAACTTCTGTTCCATTAATGAGTGCAGAAGCTTCCTTATAGCCACCTATACCTGTATTAGAAATGCTTATTGGCTCGAACTTCCAATTTCTTCTTTCTGCATATTTTTGATACATACGAAATAACATTGCTGCAAATAATGCTGCTTCTTCTCCTCCTGTACCTGCTCTGATTTCCAATATTGCATTTCTTAAGTCATCTTCATCTTTAGGCAATAATGCTAACTTTAGTTTTGCTTTTACTTTTGGTAATAATACCTTGTGCTTTTCGAAAAATTCTTCTTTTGCTAACTCTTTTATATCACCTTCGCTGTTTTCATCTTTCATTATTTCCTCTAAGTCTGAAATTTCCTCTTTCAGCGTGTTATATTCATCAATTATCTTGATTATTGGCCTGAGCTCAGAGTATTCCTTTGAAAGGGTAATGAATTCTTTTTGACTTAAATTGGTAAGGTTTTCCAAGTTCCTTTCTATATCATTAAATTTTTTCTTTAAGTCTTGTAAATTATTCTCTATATTCATATAGCACAGATCTAGTATTTTAACTAAGTAATATATACTGAAATAAAAAATTTCTTATATCAAGCAATAACACTATAATATATCTACTACCTTCTACTTGAATATAATGGCAAGACAGATAACATCAAGCTGCAATTTCATATTTGGAGCTTCGGACATGAAATCATTACCAGATGAGTCGGCTCCAGAGATTGCGTTTGCTGGTAGATCAAATGTAGGAAAATCCAGTCTGATCAACTTACTGATAAACAGCAAAAAAGCTGCCAGAGTTTCCTCTAAACCTGGATGTACTAGACAAATAAATTTTTACTCTATGTACAATGATAAATTCAGACTTGTTGACCTACCAGGGTATGGTTATTCTCATGCAGGTAAGGAGGAAATTATACAATATTTAAACTTAATTGAGTATTATCTAATTCAAAGAAAAAATCTAAGAAGAGTGTTTGTGTTGATAGATAGCAAGGTAGGATTAAAAGAAATAGACAAAGACTTCATTTATTGGTTAATATATAATAATATTAACTTTAACGTTGTGCTAACAAAAATAGATAAAGTGAGTCAAAAAAGCCTAGATGCCATTCTAGAAGATACTCAAAAATGGATTAATAATGAGAATGTGTCAATTCATCAAATAAGCATCCGTGTTAAGCATAAAATAACCAAGGTAAGAGATGAGTTTTTCAAGTTTACAAGATAAAAAAATGAAAAGTAGTGAATTTTTAAAGGGTGAAGTATCATTTGAACAAAAAGCAGAAATATTACTTGAAGTGCTGTCTAGCATACCTAGCTTTGTGGGTGAAACTTTTGTCATTAAATGTGGCAGCGTAACGATCTCAGATGAAACACTATTCTATACTTTTGTGCATAATGTTGTCTTATTAAAGCAGCTTGGTATAAATCCGGTGATAGTTCATGACGGAGAATATGAAATTAACTCAGTGTTAAAAATGCTGGGTATGGACAGTAAGTTTGTGAATGGTATCAGACTTACAGACAAAGACACTATAAAAATCATTGAAATGGCACTGTGTGGTTCAGTTAATAAAAAAATTGTTCAGCATATAAATTCTGCTGGTGGTTCAGCTATTGGATTATGTGGAAAAGACGGCAACTTAATAAAAGCTGAAAAGATAAGCGCTACGCTTAAGGAAGACAGATCAAATAACATCGAAAAAATACTAGACATGGGATTCATCGGTAGGCCCACTGAAATCAATCCTGATATATTATTTTTTATTGAAGAATCAGATTTTATACCAGTTATTGCACCAATTGGTCATGGAAAAAATGGGGAAACATATCATATTGATGCCGATAGCACTGCAAGCACAATTGCAATTGCAGTTTCTGCATCTAAAATGATAACCTTTAGCGATACAGGTGAAGAAATAGATAAAATTGGTGGCAGGAAGATATCTGTTAAAAATTTAAATGCATCGATTGATTGTGGCAAAATTCAAGGAGAAAAATTTATTGGAAGGCTTATGGCATATACTAAAATGGTAGAGGAATGTGCTGGAGTTGTTCACATAGTTGATGGTAGAATACCTAACATTATGCTTGATTTATTTACTGAGAATAATTCAAGCATATCAATTGTGAGTGATTTATAACTAGACAACTACACGAATAGACTTCTTGCATAACCATATGACGAACTTTTCTTGGGAATAGAAACGAAAAAACTTCCTTGACAAACTCCGCCAGCCCCCTTATTATGACAGTAAGGGTATTCATGACTCAAAACTTGTTTTTGACCTGCAGGCTCAATGACAAAATTCAGTAAAAAACTTAGGGTATTTTTTGGCGGATTACATAAAATTATAGCGGCTGCATGTCTTTTAAATTTTTTCTACATTCAGCCAAAACGCGCTTAAACTAAGCGTCAGCACATTATTACAGCGCCACTTACAGTAATATAGAGTCAAAACTCGCACCACGGGAGTTCTTTGCCTTTTTTTTCATTTGGTAAATTTCTTAATGTTTGTAGCTAAAAGAGCCCAAGAGAGGTGTCATCCCGCTGCTTGTTAGCGGGATCTATGTTAAGAGATACCGCGAATGAATCGCGGTATGACGTAGGAATGAATCGCGGTATGACGTAGGACTGCTGTCATCCCAGTGCCCAGACACTGGGATCCAGTTTTCCATATAATCTCATCGAAAATGTTGTAACCACTTTCTATGCTAGTTTGCTTGCTTACAAGCAAACTTTTCTGGATCCCAGTGTCTGGGCACTGGGATGACAAAAAAGGGGCTACTCGGATGACAAAGAAATAGGCACTGGGATGACGAGAAAGGAGTACTGGGATGACACCTACGCACGCTCACTTTGTCATTCCAGCGTGTGACCAGAAAAAACATAGACCCCAAGTGTCAGCTACTTGAACAACATCACTTTGCTTAAAAATTGCAACGTTTGTACACGGTATGACGTTAGCTATTGTGCTACACCTTTCCCCTTTCCCCTGAAACTAAAATCTATATACTTAACTTTAGAAACTTCAAAATACGATGCGATCTAATATTAGAGAGTTATTTTGCTATATAAAGCCTAATCTATCTTATTTCATCATAGCTTTTATTGCAGTTTTATTTTCAGCCTTAACGATCCTCCTCTTTGGCAGAGGCTTAAGCAACATAATTGATTCTGGCACAGAGCACGATTTTACTACCAAACTATTAGTTGCAATACTTATAGTTTTAGCCATTTCTCTCACTGCATTTACTCGGTTATATTTCATTGGCATTGGCAGCGAGAAAGTTATCGCAAGAATCAGATATGACTTATATAGCAGTATCACTGACTTGCAACCAAGTTTCTTTGAGAACACAGGCGTACAAGATGTTATCTCAGCACTCATTACTGATACCTCTGCGCTGCAATCAATAATAAATAGCAGCCTACTCACCATATTGCGAAATTTTGTAATATTAATTGGCAGTGTTGCCATGTTATTATATACAAATCTGCTCCTAACTGCGTATGCAGCCGCAATAGTACCTATACTACTCATTATTATGACCTCATTTGGAAAAAAAGTGCGTAGCTATGCACGCTTTGCCCAGGATAAATTAAGTGAGCTTGCATCACTTAGTGAGGAAAATTTTCGATCTATAGTGACTATCAAATCGTTTGTACTCGAAGAAAATGAAAAAACCCGTTTTAAGGAGCATTTAAACTCAGTATCAAAATCATACGTAAAATTAGTACTCTTGCGTGCTATTTTAGTAACTCTAGTTATCACGTGTGTGATAGGTTCACTAGTTGTTTTGCTCTTTTTTGGTATTAAAGAAGTCTTAAGCAATAATATAACTATTGGAGAACTCTCCTCATTTGTGTTTTATTCAGCGCTTGCGGCAGGAGCTATAAATAATTTGAGCGATAATATCAGTGATTTACAACGAGGTCTTGGAATAGTAGAGCGTTTATTTGAATTTAAAAATATGAAAAGCTCTATAGCAGATGCCAATGATCCTATAAAAATTTGTAGTGTTCAAAAAGGAATTTCGTTTAATGGCGTGACATTTTTTTATGAATCTCAGTCTGATAAGCCAGCGTTAAATAACATATCATTTTCTATAAAGGCAGGTCAAGTAGTATCAATTGTTGGACCATCTGGCAGTGGTAAAAGCACCATTTTAAAACTTCTGCTCCGTTTTCATGATCCAAGCAGAGGCAGCATTACTATCGATGGGCACAATATTAAGTCAATTGCGTTAAATGACCTCAGATTGTTGTTTGGCTTAGTGCCACAAGATAACATAATATTCTCTTGCTCAATAATGGAAAATATACTATATGGCAAACCTGGTGCTGAATATGAAGAAGTGAAGCAAGCAGCTATCAGCGCTTATGCGATGGAATTTATTGATAAGCTGCCTGATAAATTTGATACATTTGTAGGAAAAAGAGGATTAAAACTTTCTGAAGGACAAAAACAACGTATTATAATAGCAAGAGCCATACTCAAAAACCCTCAGGTTTTAATACTGGATGAAGCAACCTCTGCCCTTGATTATAAAAGTGAGAACCTCGTGCAAAAAGCATTAAGCAAGTTAATGCAAAACAGAACAACGATCGTAATTACACACAGACTATCAACTGCACTTAAAACTGACAAGATTATAGTAATTAATCACGGAAAAGTAGAAGAAGTAGGGACTCATGACTCCCTAATAAGTAAAGACGGGTTGTATGCAAAACTGGCGAAGATACAGTGGAATTGAAAGAAAATTTACATCATATCGTTAGTTGATATGCTAGATTTATAATTAAAGTTATTAAATTTTTAATCATTTTAATTTATAATAATCTTATAGTATTTTTTTAAGGATTTTTATGACTCATAATTTTTTTTCATCTTCATGCGCTTCTGCAGACACAGCTTGCGTAATTGACCCACGGTGCTGTATTGGACCAATATAAAAATACTGCCTTGTCTAAAACCTGATCCAGAACCTAAACAACCAGTTGACCTTTCAAAACTTGCAATAATGATCAATCCGGTAACTGGTGATATTCTTGATTCTGCTACTAGGCAGTCGACGGGCAAAAACTTTAAAGAATGCGCAGAGATTATTCAAAACACTAAAAATGACCTTGAGATTAATTCAAAAGGTAAACTTGTGGGCAGCTGTGAAAACAGTTCTTCATGTGATGCATGTGTAGAAGCAATAAACTCTTCTGTGTTAGATTTTAAAAAGGTTGAAACCTATTTTTCTGTCCATGATATGTCAGTACCAGAGGGCGCTGTTGATATTATATAAAAGTAATGCAGCGTGTACATTGTTGGTACATGCTTCCACTTTGTGGTTAATTTTTTAACAATTTTATTTACCAATGGAGGTACTTTATGCTAGTGAAAAATCTTTCTTGCCCGAATCAAGAAAATACAAATTATACATATCGGTTGCCATTTAATATGTGCTGTCCCAGTGATACATTAGGAGTCAATCTTTTTATAGGACCATGTGATGATACTGCCAATAAAGGCAAGGTGATCTATGATAAATGTAGTAAAGATCTTAAGTGCGAAATTGATGATAAGACTAAGAATGAAATGAAGGAAAATATTAAGAATGAACTGAAGAAAGACCTTAAGTGTGAAATTGATGATAAGACTAAGGGTGAAATAAAGGAAAATATTAAGAATGAACTGAAGAAAGACCTTAAGTGTGAAATTGATGATAAGACTAAGGGTGAAATGGAGGAAAATATTAAGAATGAACTAAAGAAAGATCTTAAGTGCGAAATTGATGATGAGACTAAGAATGAATTGAAGAAAAATATTAAGGGTGAACTAGAAAAAGATCTTAAGTGTAAATGTATTGAAGAAGAAATTACTAAAGAAATTGACGAGAGTGGGTGTAATCGAAGGGGATGTGAGAATGCTAGAGAAGATGGTGAATATGTTAATGTAGGTAGTGATGCTAAGCTTTACATAAGAAAAGCATTGGATAAATTTTATCCTGACTTAAGCGCAGAAATTATTGACAAAATTAAAGCTGGGGATTATTATGTAGAACAATTTGGTATAGAAGTAACTAACTGTGATAAGAATGGCACAGACTACAGTTATATCACTTCTAGGGGAGATATGAATGAATGGTGCGTTAGTATTCCTCCAAGTGATCTTTGCAAAGAATCTTATGATATACTGCAAACTATTAAAGATGATTGGTATGAGAATTGTAAAAATCATATTTTTGATGATGAGGCTCATGTAGTAAGCGCAAAAGTATATTACAAAGGTGGAAGCATCGACAAAAATAAGCCAGTGGTAGTGCTTTCTCAAAATCAACCACTGATTATTGCTGACAAGAAAACGCATAAACTTGTAAAAAAAGATGGGACAATAAGTGATAAAACACTTGATGAATGCAAAGAATTTTTTGATAGTGATAAAAGAATAACTAGTTGTGCAGAAGAAAAAGGAGATTGTGAAGTTTGCAAAGAAACAATTTGGGATTTTCAGGATGTAGTACAAGCGTTTTTTATATAAATGATATTTTGAACAGGGAATGGTATAAGCTTATACGATTTTGATACATGTGCCATTAAAGAAAAGACTGCAAGATTAGGCTTTTGCATAACCATATGAAAAACCAATAGCCCATTCTTCTTTGTTATTCCAGCGTTACGAGTTGGAATGACAGGGCTATAGGTGTCATCCAAGTAGCTGACACGGAGCAACACGTCATACCACCGCGGCCGCTAACGAGTAGCGGAATGACAGTTCTTCAAATTGTCGGTAAACCTAATCACTTTAGCTATAGATTACATCAGATAACTCTTCAACTAGCCCCACTTATTCGCTATACTGCTACAAGTCTTATAGCTTTTTAGTTAATGAACATTTTCAAACAGGTTTCCTCTCTAATTTCCAGCAAATTAAATGAGTTGAAGCAAAGGGGTGTCATAAATACAAGTGCGGCAAATTTTATTGTAGAGCCTCCAAGCAATAGAGCACATGGTGATATCTATACAAATGTTGCTATGGTGCTTGCAAAGCATGAAAAGAAGAATTCAGTCGAGATTGCAGGGATGTTAGCAAGAGAATTTAAACCTTTTGATGAAGTTGCAAAAGTGGAAATAGCAGGCCCTGGTTTCATCAACATGCACTTAAAAATAGAAGTATGGCATGGAATTTTAAAACAAATAAATGAGCTGAAAACAGAGTTTGGCACCCTAGATATAGGGAACAATCAGGCCATCAATGTTGAATTTGTATCGGCAAATCCAACTGGTCCACTGCATATTGGTCATGCAAGAGGAGCAGTATTTGGTGACGTTTTGGCAAATTTATTGAAAAAAGTTGGTTATAAAGTTACTAAGGAATACTATATTAATGATGCTGGAGCGCAGATAGATACACTAATAAAGTCAGTATATTTGCGGTATAAGGAAGCTCTGGGAGAAAAAATCAGCATTGAAAAAGGTTTATACCCAGGTGAATATTTAAAACCGATAGGGAATGGGCTGGCCAAAAAATATGGCAAGGAGCTTCTAGAAAAGCAAGATAATCAGGTGATTAGGGAATATACTTTAAGTTCTATATTAAAACTCATAAAGGAAGACATGAACTTACTTGGGGTAAGTCATGATGTTTTTACTTCAGAGTATGAGCTACAAAAAAGTGGCAAAATTGAAGAGAGTATAAAGATATTGTCTGACAAGGGTTTGGTGTATGAAGGGTACCTGGAGAAACCAAAAGGCAAAGAAAGTGAAAACTGGACTTCCAGAAAAGAGATGTTATTTCGCTCTACAAAATTTGGTGATGACGTTGACCGCGCATTGAAGAAAGAGGACGGCAGTTGGACTTATTTTGCCTCAGATATCGCTTACCATTTTGATAAGATATCACGTGGTTTTAATAATATGATAGTAGCAGTCGGTAGTGATCATAGTGGTTATATCAAAAGGCTAAAAGCAGTTGTCTCTGCACTGAGTGATAATCAAGCAAAAATAGAGGTAAAACTGCATAATATTGTGAATTTTTTCGAGAATGGCAAACCTGTTAAGATGTCCAAAAGATCAGGAAACTTCCTCACAGCAAGAGATGTAGTGGAAGAAGTTGGCAGGGACATAACTCGTTTTATAATGTTAACACGCAAGAATGATATGGTCTTGGACTTTGATTTTGCTAAAGTTAAAGAACAGTCAAAAGACAACCCTATTTTTTACGTGCAATATGCGCATGCTCGTGCTCATTCGTTAATGCGTAATGCTCCAAAAGAGCTCCCAACAGCAGACCCTTCACTTTTAAAGACCGATGGGGAGCTCTTCCTCATAAAAACCTTAGCAAAGTGGCCAAATGTGATAGAAACAGCGGCAAGGCTTTGTGAGCCACACAGAATTACTTTCTACTTACTTGAAGTTGCAGAAGCGTTTCACGTTTTATGGGGGTATGGCAAGAGTGATTTAAACATGCGGTTCATACTGGAAGACAACTTAAACCTCACCGCTGCAAGAATGTTCCTTGTACAAGCCTTAGCGCACGTCATCGCTTCTGGACTTTCCATCTTTAATATAGAACCTTTGGAAGAGATGAGTTGACTTTTTTTGTGCAAGATTGTTTTTTCAACGAATAGAGAAGTTGACAAAATTAAGTAAAAATGTTATAGTTTATAGTAGTATTTTTTGGTTAATATATGGCTCACAGTCAAAAAAAGCTCAATGTTAATGTAAGTTTTGACAGTAAATTGGCTCAGTATCTTACAGAAATGGCAGAGATCCAAAATAAAACTATCCCTGAAGTTTTAGTAGATTTAGTGGAAGAAGAGTTCGAAGAAGATGTAGAGCTATCCCAAATAGCTGACGATCGCCTCTCTGAAGGTGAAGAAGAAGTAGAGGATGATGAAAACATCTGGAAATAAAACTTACACTATAAAATTCTTAAAAAATGTTATTGAAAAAGAAATTCCAGCTCTTCCGGCAAAGATTAAATTAATGGTTCAGGAGGCCATAAAGAAACGCCTTACAGTTGATCCTTTTAATCTAGGAAAGCCTTTATGCCATAGCTTTAGAGGGCAATATAGGATAAGGGTTAGCAACTACCGTATAATTTACATCATAAATCATTCAGAACGTAAAGTACTTATTACTGCAGTGGGGCATAGAAAAAACATTTACAAACACAGAAGATTACACAATTAAAAATATAAGAAAGACCTCACCTCGTACAAGCCTTAGATCGCTTCTGGACTTTCCATCTTTAATATAGAACCTTTGGAAGAGATGAGTTGATTTTTTTGCCATAATACATGATAATTAAAATATTATTGAAGTAGGGGTAAAATTATGACAATGAACTATGAGCAGTGGAAAAGAATGTTAAGCGCAGTTGATAAGGAGGAAGGCTTAAGTAAAGACAACGTAATTGACAAAATAAAAGAGGAATTAAAGAAATATCCAGAAGAATATAAGAAATGGGAAGAAGCTGGTTTTGATGTAGATTACCTATTTGAAATTAAAGATGATACATTAATAGCATATGATCGATTTATGTTATTGCATTCAGCTGCTAAAAATGGTCATGCAGATGTAGTAAATGCTCTAATACAAAACAGAGCAAATGTTAATGCAGAAGATAATTTTAAAAGTACTCCTCTACATGATGCTGCTGAATATGGTCGTATAGGCACAGTAAATGCTCTAATACAAAACGGAGCAGATGTTAATGTAAAAAATAAATGTAAAGGGATTCCTTTACATTGGGCTGCTAGAAATGGTCATATAGACACAGTGAAAGTTCTAATAGCAAAAGGAGCAGATGTTAATGCAAAAGATCAAGATGGATGGACTCCTTTACATTTTGCTGCTTACAAGTGTCATATAGATATAGTAAAAGTTCTAATAAAAAAAGGAGTAGATCTTTTATTAAAGAATAATTCTGGAAAAACTCCAAAAGATTTAGCTAGAACTGGTGATATAAAGAAGCTTCTGAAAGAAGCAGAAGAAAAACAACTGAAGCAGCAAACACTTAATAAAAGTATTTCTGCCGGTGGTGCAACCGTATTATTAGGCACTGCAGCAGCAGTGGCACTTTTTGTAACCGGAACGGTTGCAGCTGAGTTAATACCTATAGTAATAGCAGTGGTTGCAATTGCAGCAGCAGCACTAGCAGTTGGTGGTATCACATATATGATGTTAAAACCTAGTACTAAAGTAGAAGAAGTGAAAAAAGAACAAGGCCTACCAAATGAGCAGAAAGCTTGATCTGCTGGATCCCAGTGTCTGGGCACTGGGATGACAAGAAAGAGGCTACTTGGATGACACCCTGACAACCTTCATCCCGCTACGTGTTAGCGGGATCTAGAGATACCGTGACGGTATGACGTAGGACTGCTGTCATCCCGCTACGTGTTAGCGCCACGCACACCTGTACGAACGTTGTAGTTTGGGCCACCAGTGGGCAGTGCCCAGACACTGGTTCTATGCAACTTAATTAAAAACGTTTGTTTTAGCGTAAGACAACTACCTTTAGCTCATCAGCTCAGTTATAAGCAAAATTTCTGGATTCCAGACTGGAATGACACCATTTGCTGTGCAATTTACCTTCAAAAATGAATGTTCGTACAGCTATGCATAACTCTTTCAGATTTCATAATATCTCTTGCCACTCATCTGAACAGATACCCATTTTGGAGGGATACCAATAATAGTTGTGAGCGGGTGACCACTAGTCCACAAGCATAACACGCTCACGAAACTTTAATGCGATAGCTTGATTTCTACTGAAAGACAGCATTATGCCAAGTGCGATGCTCGAAGATAAAAGAGAAGAACCACCATAGCTAAGTAGTGGCAGGGTTATGCCGGTGGTAGGAAAAACACTCAATGTTACCCCTGTGTTTATTATGAATTGTGTGATGAATTGAATTGAGATACCAAGAATCACCAATAGATTGAATAATTCATTTTCTCTATATGCAACGTAAAGCAAGCGGGCGGAAATGATGCCAAATAACATCAATGTGGCTAAGCACGTAATCAAACCAAATTCTTCTGCTAAAACAGAAAACACAAAATCTGTATGACAATCAGGAAGAGAGGTTTTTACGCTACCTTCACCAGGTCCAACTCCAGTTAATTGACCTCTTTTGAATGCTTCTAATGATTTTGTGACTTGAAAGTTATCGCGTTGCGTAAAAAAGACAAAATTGTAAATCCTTTGCTTTATATGTGGGAGGCATAAGTAAGCTATTGTAGTTCCAGTTGTGGCCATTCCTATTATGCATAGAAAGTATAAAAGTGGTATACATGCAATAAACATTTGACCAATAAAAGAATATGTTAAAAGCATGGACATACTGAAATCAGGTTGCAAAAGTAACAACACAAAAACTAACAGAAATATTATGATTGATATGTGCATTTTAAACTTCATTCCGCTGGCTAAGATACTAGCTATAACAACAGAAAAAAATGGCCTTACGAACTCAGATGGTTGAACTGAAATTTTGACAATATGTAACCATCGTTTCGCACCTTTTACCTCTATACCAAGTATTATCGCAGCTGCCACTAAAATAGTAAATAAAATGAAACCTGCAAATGAGAGGTTAAGTATAGTTCTTGTGTTGAGAAAAGAAAATGTCACCAGGGTAATTAGTGACAGGACTATATAAATTGTATGGCGCCGTATAAAATAATCTTGTGGTAAAGAAAGACGCTGCGCAATTACAGGGCTTGCTGAATAAACAAGAATGAAGCTTATAGTGAGCAAAAAAAACACTGGAAGGATGAGATAATAATCCAGCGTTCTATACCAGAATTTAATATTCATTTTGTTCCAATGTGTAATGCCACTATTCCATAGCTCATATTATGAAACTCAACATTCTTAAAGCCTACCTCTTCAATTTCCATTTTAAAATCAGCCTGAGTTGGAAACTCTCTAATGCTCTTCACTAAATATTCATAAGAACTCCTGTCTTTAGCAACTATGCTGCCAATTTTAGGAATTACTTTAAATGAATATAAGTCATAAAGTTTGGTAAATATCTCATTTTGATAGTGCATAGGGGCAAATTCTAAGCAGATAAATTTCCCATGTGGTTTTAATACCCTGTGCGCCTCACTTAAAGCCTTCTTGCGGTCAGAAACGTTTCGAATGCCAAAAGCTATTGTGCAATAATCAAATTCGGAGTCTTCAAATGGTAAACTTTCTGCATTCGCACATACCCAATCAAAATTAATTTGGTTTGAATTTATAGCTTTATCACGTCCTCTGCTTAGCATATTTTGATTTATGTCACATACTGTAACCTTAGCACTTGGCTCTTTTCTTACTATTCTTATTGCTATATCTCCAGTTCCTCCAGCAATATCTAAAATCTTAGAGTTTTTTGTAAAATGCACACTATTTACCATCTTATCTTTCCATAATCTGTGCATTCCGAGGCTCATTATATCATTCATGGTGTCGTAGCGACTTGCCACGGAATCGAATACCTCTTTAACTAATTGTGATTTCTTCTCGATTTTTATAGTAGACATTACGTAAAGTCGCTCAACTCCTTTATAATTAGTAAAAATTAATTTGAATTAACACAAATGTCAACGACAGGCCTTGAGCCTGTTGAAATCTTCTTCAGCGTGGTATGATGACCGAGTTAGTGGGCTTGATGCAACCACTAAGAAACCTTTGGAGTAAGCAACGTATTTATAATGCTCAAATTCCTCTGGGGTAACATACCTATCAAGTTTTGCATGTTTTGGAGTTGGTTGTAGATATTGACCAATTGTAATAAAATCAACCTCAGCACTGCGCAAATCGTCCATAACCTGAAGTATTTCCTCTTTTGTTTCTCCAAGACCAACCATAAGCCCCGACTTTGTGAAAACTTTAGGATTAATCTGCTTTACCATCTTCAACAAATGTAGTGAATGAAAATAGCGAGCTCGTGGTCTTATTTTTGCATACAATCTCGGCACTGTTTCAATATTGTGGTTATAGACATCAGGTGATGCAACAGCAATTGCTTCAAATGCTCCTTTCTTATTTAAAAAATCAGGAGTTAAAATCTCTATTGTTGTTTCTGAAGTTATCTTTCTAATTTCTTCTATGCACTGTATAAACTGATTTGCGCCACCATCTGGTAAATCATCACGATCAACAGAGGTAATGACAACATGTTTTAAGTTTAACTTTTTTATCGCTTTTGCTAAATTTTCTGGCTCATGAGGGTCTAGTTTATCAGGAATGCCAGCTGCAACGTTGCAAAATGCACAAGCACGAGTACAAACAGAACCAAGAATCATCACAGTAGCATGACGTTTATTCCAACATTCACCAATATTTGGACATGCAGCTTCTTCACATACCGTATGTAAGTTATGCAGTTTAACGATGTTTAAAGTTTCATTGAATACTTCACCGGTCGGAGCTTTTGCTCTGAGCCATTGAGGTTTGCTATGCATCTGAAACGGCTAACTCTACCTCTTGCTTTACTAAAACTTTTTTCAACCTTCTTTTTATCTTCTGCGCTTTTTCACTTAGTTTAATCGTTCTTGTGTTGAGCAAAAAAGCATCTAAATCACCTTTGTAATCTATAGTTCTCAAAGTTCTTGTTGCCACACGAAATCTAAACTTTTTATTCAATATATCACTTGTCAACGTAACCTTATGTAAATTTAAAAGAAAGGTACGCTTTGTTTTACGATTCGAATGTGATACCTTATTACCAAAAGATTTTTTTCTATTTGTTAATTCACAAACTCTACTCACTTCAATATACTAAATTATTCTATGTACTTAGATTACCTTATATAGTCAAATAGTCAATACTCTCTTGCTTAATTTTTATACCATATACTGCTTTATAGCCAAAAAATATCGTAATTTTTTCTATTATAAGAGAAATCATATGCTGAATTTCTAATGCTTTACTGCCATTTGTTACTACTAGATGCAATACACCAGAATTTACATTCTGTGCATATGAGATCTTTTTCGGTTTTGTACACTCTGCTATTTCTTTCCCTACTATATTTCGCCAGTTTAAAATCAGACGTATTTCATTTTTGCTAATCTTATTTTTCATGCATTTTAATGCGTAATTTTCAATTATAGACTTTAATTTTTTTGGACCGCTACGTTTGAGCATTTTTCTGTTTTGTTTCTAGTATAACTAAATAAGTAAGGTTTACTACTACATTGGATTTCCTCAGTGCCAAATCCAAGTAGCTAACACTGGGATGACAACCTTCTAACTACTTTACAAACCTCTAGCCTCACACCGTAAAAAGCAGTATTTTTATGTAAAATTTATCTCAACGTAGCACTTGTCAGGCAAGTCGTAATCACGTTCCATCCAAAAATTTTTGTGCTGCCATCTTTGCCTCATAATTAACCTTCTAGCTGTTTTAATTGTAATTAGTTAAATTATTATTAACCTGAGTGAATTTTAAATTAGATTTAAAAAGTACAGTATTGTCTAAAATGAATGATATACGGTGTCCGAATTTTAGACTCCTTCTTTTTTGTTGTCATCCCAGTACTTGATACTGGGATCCATTTTTCTTTTTTTTCTGGATTCCAGCGTCACGCGCTAACTTTTAATAGCGATAGTTATTTCTTATTTGTTAAGATCTTTCCTCAATCCAAGCTGCTTGAATGGCTTCGAGTATTTTCTCGTTACAGCGTTTTTCATCATCATCAAATTCCTCTAAACTCAAGACCTTTTTTTTAAGCTCAGTGAATCCGATATTAATTATATTCTCATCTGGAAATTTTTCCTCTAGAGCTTCTACAATATCTTCTATATCAAGCCATTTCATACTTTTTTGTATTTATCTGCTAAGTTAAATTGGTGCCCATGGGGAGACTTGAACTCCCAAGGTCGCAAAACCCACGGATTTTAAGTCCGCTGCGTCTACCGATTCCGCCACACGGGCTTTTTTTTATCTATCTAGAGTAAAACTCTACTACTAAATTGACTTCCATGTCTGCTGAATAAGGAACCTCAGAATATTGAGGTGACCTCAAATACTTCACTGAATGCTCTTTACTATCTGTCTCTAAATAATCCGGAGCCTTGCGCTCTTGTTTTTGTTCAGCCTCTACTACTACAGGGATTTTTGCTGCCCTTTCTCTTATTTTTACTATATCACCTGGTTTCACTCGATAACTCGATATGTTGACCACCTTATCATTAACTGTAACGTGCTTATGAGATATGAGCTGCTTCGCTGCATAAATTGTTGGCACAAGACTAGAGTGGTATAAAACAGAACTGAGCCTTGATTCTAAAATACCGATAAAATTATCAGCCGTATAACCCCTTCTGTTATAAGCATCTAAAAATGTACGTCTGAGCTGCTTACTTGAAATCGCATAGTAAAACTTAAATTTCTTATGCGCAGCAAACTGCTTACCAAAGTCGGATAACTTCTTGAATCCAAGAATACCATGTTGACCTGGAGGGTATTTCCTTTTGTTTACTGGGTCTTTAGCTCTACCCCATAAATTTACACCAAGTCTACGGCTAATCCTATACTTTCTAGTGATAACAGTTGTCATATAAAAACTCTCACGATTTAACTTTAGATTATTAAGGATTTTAGCACTCAGTGTCAACTTGTTTTTGCTGATATAATCTTTTATACTTCATTTTTAAGTTTTTCTATTAACACATGAATCATTCACATTTGGAATCTATGGCAAACGCCATCCGTTTTTTATCAATTGATGCAGTACAAAAAGCAAACTCTGGACACCCAGGTATGCCACTTGGCATGGCAGATGTTGCAGCTGTTTTGTTTGCTAAATATCTGAATCATAATCCTGATGATTCTAAATGGTTCAATAGAGATCGCTTTGTTTTATCAAACGGTCATGGGTCAATGTTACTATACTCAATATTATATTTGACAGGTTATACTAGCATAGATGAGCTAAAAAACTTTAGGCAAATGGGATCCAAGACCCCAGGTCATCCAGAGTTTGGCTTGACTTCCGGGGTAGAGGCAACAACAGGCCCGCTCGGTCAGGGGTTTGCCGCTGCTGTTGGCATGGCACTTGCTGAATCAATCCTTAAAAAGCAATTCAGAATCAATCACTACACTTACGTAATGCTAGGGGATGGCTGTCTTATGGAAGGAATAAGCCATGAAGCAGCATCACTTGCTGGGCATCTTAAATTGAATAAATTAATAGCCCTTTTTGATGATAATGATATCTCTATAGATGGCGCTACTTGTCTTTCCTGCTCTGATGATGTAGAGAAACGCTTCTTAGCGTATGGATGGAATGTTGACAAAATTGATGGCCATGATTTTGATGCCATATCCCTTGCAATAGAGCAAGCAAAAAAGTCTGATAAACCTACAATGATCTGCTGCAAAACTATTATCGGAAAATTTTCAAGCCGTGCTGGCACATCCTCTGCTCACAGTGGTGCTTTTTCGGAGGAAGACATCAAACAGATGAGAGAGAAATTAAACTGGAATTACGAGCCATTCCATGTGCCAGAAGATGTGAAAAACGCCTGGAAGAAAACTGTTGAGAGAGCAAAACAAAATTACAATTCATTGTCATTCCAGCATGTGACCAGTGAAGAAGAAAAAGAACGGATCCCAGTGTCAAGCACTGGGATGACAGAAGAGAATGCTGGGATGACAGGATATCATGCAGAACTTCAAAGGCGACTAGATGAGCGTCTGCCAGATAACAGCAATTCGGTGTCATTCCAGTGCTTGACACTGGAATCCAGTGAAAATAAAGAACTTCAAAGACGGTTAGATAAACGTCTACCAGACAATATCGATAATGTTTTGGCTAACTTGAAGAAACAAATACACGAGACAATGCCAAACGAAGCTACACGTTCTTCTTTCGGCATGGTAATGGAACTTTTAACACAACATATGCCGGAATTAATCGGCGGTTCTGCTGATCTTACTGGGTCAAATTGCACTAAATATAAGCACATGCAGGTAATAGATAGTAATAATTATAGTGGTTCTTATGTCCACTATGGAGTGAGAGAACACGCTATGGCAGCATGTATGAATGGTATGGCACTTCACGGCGCGATTCTTCCTTATGGTGGCACTTTTTTGGTATTTTCCGACTACTGTCGTCCTGCTATACGTCTTTCAGCTTTGATGAAACAGCAGGTTATCTATGTGATGACTCATGACTCAATTGGAGTGGGAGAAGATGGCCCAACTCACCAACCAATAGAGCATTTAGCCTCTCTTCGTGCTATACCAAATCTATATGTTTTTAGGCCAGCCGATGCAGTTGAAACTCTAGAGTGTGTTAGCATTGCACTCGAAAAAAAAGAGTCACCTGCACTGTTTGCGCTCTCAAGGCAAAACGTAAGTTACATGCGCAAATTCTATTTTGATATCGATCAATCTGCTAATCTATCGAAGTTTGGTGCATATGTTTTGTGTGAATGTTCAAAAGAATTAAAAATGACAATATTTGCTACGGGGTCCGAGGTTGAAATTGCAGTTGAAGCAAGGGAGAAATTGCAGGAAAAGGGTATAGGTACAAGGGTTGTTTCTATGCCATGCTGGAGACTTTTTGATGAGCAAAGTGACGAATATAAAGCGGCGATATTAAATAATGACAGCATCAAAGTTGCAATTGAAGCTGGAAGTGAAATGGGTTGGCATAAATATATAGGTTCAAACGGTATATTTATTGGCATGAAAAGCTTTGGAGAATCAGCACCTTATAAAACACTTTATGAGCATTTTAATATCAGCGCCGATCACGTAGTAAAATGTGTGTGTGAATTTTATCATTCCACTGTATATATTCAATAGAAACCACTTGACAAACTCTGCCAGCCCCTTTATCATGAAACTGAAGGTATTCAGTTATCTTCATCTGTGCAGATTAAACAGCAAGAAAACAACGTAGTTGGCGTCTTATTTTTAATTTTTTGCACTATGTGCACCTTATGTCTTCACAATACTTCTAGGTTTTTACCTATATAAGCTGAAACGCGCTTATAAGTCGTTTAAGACAGTATAGTACGCCAATTTGCAGGATTAGAGAGTGACAACTAGCTAACACGGGATTTCTTTGCCTTTTTTTCTGCTTAGTAAATTTCTTAAACATTTAAACAAAGGTGAGTTGCATTTAAAAGCAGCTAAATTGCAGTGTTTAAGACTTAAAAAACGCCAATACTGAAAGTAGACAATGACTAGGGCTTCTTTTGCCTTTTTTTTCGTTTGGTAAATTTCTTAACGTTTGTAGCTAAAGTAACTTAGGTTCACCGACAACCGTCATCCCGCTACTTGTTAGCGGGATCTATGCTAAGAGATACCGCGGCGGTATGACGTAGGACTGCTGTCATTCCGGTGCTCCTTTTTTTGTCATCCCAGTGCTCCTTTTTTTGTCATCCAAGTAGCTGACACTGGGATCTAGCCTTTATTATTTGGTTGAAATTAAGTCTTCTGGATCCCAATGTCAGCTACTTTCATGACATCATCATAAAGTAAAATGAGATCCCAGTGTCACGCACTGGGATGACAGGAGAAGGTACTGGGATGACAGGAGAAGGAGAAATTGCATGAAGAGTTACAAATCAAAATAGAATCTATAATAGGGACTGATCAAAGTAAAAATGCAGATGAAATTGTGGATTCGATTAAGAAAGAGTTAAAGAACAGTATAATAAATGCAAGTAAGTTCAGTAAGGAAGTTGCGGACTTAAAGGTAGAATTAGAAGATGCAAAAAAAGAAGCCGAGAAGGAGAAAAATAAAGCACTAGAAGATGCAAAGAAAGAAGCCGAGAAGGAGAAAAATAAAGCACTAGAAGATGCAAAGAATAAAGCTAAAGATCAAATAACCAAATTAAATGATGAAGTTAAAAGCCTAAAGAAAGACTTAGAAGATAAAAATGATCGAGTTCAGCAATTAGAGAAGAAAAATAAAGAATTAGAAGCTAAAAACAAAACAATTGAGCAACCAAAACAAAGCAATGCAGCACGGTACACTGCTGGTGTTGGTATGGGTCTTGCTGCTGGACTGATAGCATTTACTGCACTTGAACGTACAGTTAGGTTAGAGATGTTAGTAATGATTGGTATAGCAGTAGCATCTGCACTCGTAGCTGGTAGTATTACATATGTAGCATTACCTAGTACTCAAGTAGATGGAGCGAAAGCACAAGAAGTAAATGAGAATGGGAAAAAGAAGTAACAAAGGCACTGGGCTGAAACCGTCATAAAGGAACCAGCGTCAGCTACTTGGATGACAAGAAGAGGGCGCTGGGATGAAATCATTATAGAGTGAACCAGTGTCACACTACTAGGATGACATCCTGACAATCGTCATCCCGCTACTTGTTAGCGGGATGACGATTAATTATTCTGCGCGGGATGACAAGAAAGGAGCAGCAGGATGACGCCTCACCATGTCATTTGAGTAGCGGACACTGGAATGGCTTTGTTGCATCGCTAGCTATGATGGATTAAAGATAAAAAAGATGGAGAATATCAGTAGCTTATTATTCTGGTGTTTATAACAAGAACGGTCAGTGAATACCTAAATTTTAACAATCTCAATTATCACATACCATAACAAAAAAGTCAACCCACACCTTAGGTTGCAAAATCCCAAAAAGCAGCCAGAATAGAATAAGCAAACATTTACGAATTAAATTTAGTGGATAATCACCAAATAAGGGTATTGATATCAACCATACTCTGCAGAATCGCAATATGGTATGACTACATGCTCTTCACTGATTTGATTAACATAATTAGCAGAGAGTTTTGTTTTGCAAAAGATGTCTACAGTAACATACTGCAATTATTTGGAATTGTAGGGCTAGGTGCAATTGTAAGGCCACTTGGTGCATTCATATTTGGTCACGTTGGTGACAGGTATGGAAGAAGGATAGCATTAATAATTACTATCTTGCTAATATCGATACCATCAAGTCTCATTGCATTTATTCCAAGTCACAATCAAGTAGGTATAATTTCTACTATATTGCTTCTTGCAATCCATGTGACACAAGGAATTGCACTTGGTGGTGAACAAGGAAGTTCTGTTTATCTTATAGAACATTTATCCAGTAGGAAAGAGAACTTAGGGATGTATTTTGGAATAATGGGCTTTGGCCGCTCCATTGGTGTCTTGCTTTCTGCGGTGATAGTAATTATCTGCAAAAAAACTACTGATTTTTGTACCTGGGGTTGGAGATTGCCATTTGTTTTCTCAGCTATTTTAGGATTAATTAGCGCGTATAGCATATACACATTGGGAGAAACTCCAGCATATGAAAAAAATCGAAAACAAAGAAATTTACCTGATTTGCCAATAATAGAGCTTATAAAGCGCCACAAGAGAGCTCTTATACTTGCTATTTTAATATCTGTACCTGTTAATGTTGCTGTCGGATTTACCATATTTCTTCGAACACTCGCAAAGGAAATAGCATCAGTGGATGTGTATGTAACGACATATATCAACGAAATTGTGCTCATTATAACCAGTGTATTAATGCCGATATCTTCAATAGCGTTTGGAATGTTGGCTGATAAAGTTGGAAAAGAGCGCACTGCAATCTTATTTATAGCAATTACAATGGCACTATGTTGTCCTGCGTTATCTATTGCATATTACTACAAAAATTACCTTATAATTATGCTTAGTGTAATGGCTCTTTCTATAATAGAAAGAGGTATAGTTCCCATAGGAATAGTTGCATCTGAACTCTTTCCCACCAATGTTAGATTTAGTGGTGTGAGCTTATCACGCAACATCTCTTATGCGTTACATGGAGGATTTACTCCTATGGTTTGTATTTGGTTGACTGTAACATTTCCTCAAACAAACCTTGCTGCTGGGCTTTATATAGTCTTCTGCTTGTTGATCAGTGTGGTAGCAATATTGCAAATAAAACCGCAAGATAAAAAATGTGATTGGTCTTAGTTTTCTCTTATGTGATTTGATAGTGATCTCCACCGGAAAAGGGTTTCATCTAAGTAGCTAACACCCTGACAACCGTCATCCCGCTGCTTGTTAGCGGGATGACGGTTGTCAGGGTGTCATCCGAGTAGCCTCTTTCTTGTCATCCGAGTAGCCCCTCCTTGTATCTTGTCAAAAGCATCTAATGTTTTAAGCTTAAGCATTAGATGCTTTTGACAAGATACAAGGAGGGGCTACTTGGATGACACCCTCCTAGTGGACTCAAATCACAATGTTCGTACAGTTATGCGTCAAGCCTAAAAACAGTTAGCTAATAGGTTTAATAAAAATTCACATATACAGGAAAGATTGGTAACATTATTTGAACAGAAATCGTTATTGTAATTATGCCAAAACGCACAGATATAGAATCTATATTAGTAATAGGAGCAGGCCCAATAGTTATAGGTCAGGCATGCGAGTTTGATTATTCCGGAACGCAAAGCTGTAAAGTATTAAAAAGTGAAGGTTATAAAGTCATTTTGGTTAACTCCAACCCCGCAACTATAATGACAGATCCTGAGTTTTCTGATGCAACTTATATTGAGCCGGTACTGCCTGAAATCATAGAGAAAATTATAATTAAGGAGATGCCAGATGCAATATTGCCAACAATGGGCGGGCAAACAGCACTCAATTGCGCAATAAAACTTGCAGATGATGGAGTGTTAGACAAATACAATGTAGAATTAATAGGGGTAAATAGAGAAGCAATAAAAAAAGCAGAGGATAGAGAGTTATTCCGTCAGTCCATGGATAAAATAGGGCTAAAATACCCCAAAAGTATCATTATAAAAAATCAAGAACAAATAAGAAAGGCTTTGGATTACATTGGATTACCAGCAATCATCCGCTCGTCATTCACCCTTGGTGGTGCAGGTAGCGGCATAGCATACAATAAAGAGGAGTTTTTCAATATTGCAGAAAGTGCTCTCAAAATTTCGCCAATAAATGAAGTTCAGATAGATGAATCAATTATCGGCTGGAAAGAATATGAAATGGAAGTTATCCGTGATTGTAAAGATAACTGCATAATAGTCTGTTCGATAGAAAATATTGATCCAATGGGAGTGCACACCGGAGATAGTATCACGGTTGCTCCTGCTTTGACTCTGCGTGACGTAGAATACCAACAGATGAGAAATGCATCTATAGCAGTGCTAAGAGAAATTGATGTTAGTGCCGGTGGTGCAAATGTTCAGTTTGCAGTGAATCCTAAAGAAGATGGAAGCCTCGTTGTGATTGAAATGAATCCAAGGGTTTCTCGCTCTTCTGCACTTGCTTCAAAAGCAACAGGTTATCCTATTGCAAAAGTTGTAACTAAACTTGCTATCGGCTATTCACTCGATGAGATACGTAATGATTGCGCTCCAGTTATACCTGCTGCATTTGAACCAGTGATTGATTACATCGTCACTAAAATTCCTCGTTTTGAATTTGAGAAGTTTAAGGGGACGAATTGTGAACTATCAACTTCCATGAAATCAGTGGGGGAAGTGATGTCGATCGGCCGCACTTTTAATGAGTCGCTGCAGAAAGCTTTTCGCTCGCTTGAAACTGGGCTTACGGGACTTAATGAAGTATTTCCTGAAAATACTGATATTGATCACATCAGATCTCAATTAGCAAAATTGCTGCCAAACAGATTACTGATTGCTGCTGACGCAATGCGTCATGGAATAAGCATAGAAGAAATAAATTCGATTACAGGATATGACTTATGGTTTTTGCAGAATATACAGCAAATTATATTAGCTGAACAAAAAATCAAGGAAAACGGCCTTCCTGAGACTGCATATGAAATGTTAGAGCTGAAAAAAATGGGGTTTTCAGATGCAAGATTGGCAAAATTAAGCAATAAGAAAGCAGAGCAAATTGAAGAAATAAGAAAAAAATTTGGCATTAAACAAGTTTATAAGCGTGTAGACACCTGTGCAGCTGAATTTGAATCGAGCACTGCTTATATGTATGGCTGTTATGAGGGTAACACAATGATGTCATTCCAGCGCGTGACGCTGGAATCCAGAGATAAGGAAGAATGGATCCCAGTGTCAGCTACTCGGATGACAGAGGGAATGGAGTGCGAAGCAGATGTTTCTGACCGAGAAAAGGTTGTCATTTTAGGAAGTGGTCCAAATCGCATTGGTCAAGGTATTGAGTTTGATTATGCATGCGTACATGCAGCTTCTGCCGCCAAAGAAATGGGGTATGAAACAATAATGATCAACTGTAATCCAGAAACCGTTTCAACTGATTATGATACCGCTGATCGTTTATATTTCGCCCCACTGATTGCAGAGGATGTGCTTGAAATACTAAGTAAAGAGCAAGAAAATGGCACACTGGTTGGTGTAATAGTTCAAATAGGTGGTCAAACACCTTTAAAGTTAGCCAAAGTGCTTAACGAGAGAGGTTTCAAAATTCTGGGAACTTCGTTTGATTCTATTGACCTTGCAGAAGATCGCATGAGGTTTAAAAACCTTGCTTTGCAACTTAATTTAAAACAACCTGAAAGTTCTATCTGCCATTCAGTAAAAGAAGCGTTAACCAACGCAGAAAAGGTGGGGTTTCCACTAGTAGTCAGGCCATCATATGTCCTCGGCGGTCAGTCTATGTCGATTAGACACGATACTCAGAGCTTTAAAGAGTATGTCTTGAATCAAACCAAAATTTTTGAACACGGATCGCTGCTTCTTGATAAATTTTTAGTCAATGCAGTTGAGGTTGACGTTGATGCTGTGTGTGATGGGAAAAAAGTTTTCATTGCAGCGGTCATGGAGCATATTGAAGAAGCTGGTATCCACTCTGGCGATTCAACATGCTCAATACCGACAAATACATTGAGTGACGAAGTAATAAAAGAGATCGAGCTCCAAACTGAAAGAATAGCTCTTGCACTAGAAGTGAAAGGTCTGATAAACATTCAGTTTGCTGTTCAAGAGAGTTATGTATACATACTTGAAGTAAATTTACGAGCTAGTCGAACCGTTCCTTTTATTTCCAAGGTAATCAATATTCCTATTGCAAAGCTTGCCACTCAGGTTATTTTGGGTAAAAAATTGAATCAGGAAAACAAGCCTTTCAATCATTTTGCAGTTAAAGCTGCTGTTTTTCCATTCACGCGCTTTTCGGGAATTGACACTCTACTTGGCCCTGAAATGAAATCAACAGGAGAAGTAATGGGAATTGACTCATCGTTTGAAGCTGCACTTGCAAAAACGCACATGGCTGCAGGATACAAGTTACCAATAGAAGGAACAGCTCTGGTTTCAGTAAAAGATGATGATAAAGAGTATATATTGCCTGTTGCACGAATGTTGAAAGAACTGAGTTTTGAAATATATGCAACCAAAGGCACAGCTTTATATCTGAATAATAACGGCATTGCTGCAAAAGCTGTAAATAAAGTGAGAGAAGGCAGACCCCACATAGTTGATATGCTCAAAGATGGAAAAATAAATCTAGTAATCAATACTTCAAAAGGTGTGAAATCAGTCTCAGATAGCAAAGATATCAGGAGAACTGCTATTTTGCAAAATATAGCTTATAGCACCACAGCTTCTGGGAGTAAAGCGTTAGTGCTTGCAATTCAATATGTAAAGAATAGCAAATTGGAAGTGAAATCATTACAGCAGATACAAAACGTTTAAATGCCAAACGAAAATAATTCATTACTCTATCTCAAAATTGTGGTAGAGTAATGTAAGTCAAATTTTTTTACTGACTTGCCTATGTATTATGGTGTTTGTTAAAGAATTATTGAATAACGGTTATGCAACATGAATAAGGTAAAAAGGAAACGAACTCAATTTTATCAGCCTTATCCATTACGTAAGACGAGGAAAACAGAAGCAAAAAATACCCAAGAATTATATGATCCAACACTAACTGATATTAGGTTAGGCGAAAGTGATAATCAACAAAGTTTGGAAGTAATATAAAAGATCCGATGGAGTTCTCTCGCAGTGATTTGTCAAACAAAACAGATGAACACGAAAGTGATAATCGACTACAGAACTTTAGTGATTATGATTCATATCATAGTTCTGCTGATGGTAATCAGACGCCTTGTACTGAACCAAGTGATTGGGACTCAAATTCGAGCTGTAGTTCAGATTATTCTTATTTTCCGGAAGGTGGCTCACTTTTAATGGATCTAGAAATACCATTAACTGAAAATGAAGAGAAGCTGATTGATGAATTTTGTAAGGAGATGAAAAAGGTGGAAGAAGAAAATAACAAAGGAAGTGCTTTAAGGCTTGTTCGAGACATAACAAATAAATATTTAGGGAAAGGGATAAGACTAAATTCATGTTATGGTGATCGTTATAGAACTGTAACAAATTTGATATTTGAAGAAATAATAGATGTTATCAATAATGAAGGCCTATGCCCTAGCAGTAAAGCGCATGCATTTAGAGGTCAGGATGTTTCCTATAGCAATGAAGATAAAGATGATGACAACACGAATGAAGTACTGGAAGATGGTAATTTAGACATCATAAGAAACACCATTAGGGATTTATTGTTAAAAGGTGGGAAAGTAGAAAGAGGTCTTTTCGATGGTGGTGAGCTAGGACATGTAACTTCTGATTTTGATTATGTCAACGATCTCTTTGCGGAATGTAAGGAAATTGAAAACGATCTAAAAAATGTAGCATATGAAAGTATTGTAAACAAAAATGAGCAAGCTCAAAAGGACAAATTAGAATTAAAAGTAGAGATAGATAATGAGTGCTTTTGTATAAAATATCCACAAGATAGTACTGTTGAAGTTGCAAAAATCCTAAGCAATGAAAAGAATGAAGGTTTAAACTTAAGAGTTGGTATACTGCAAATTGGGAAAAGTATAGTAAGAGTTGAAAGCTACAACGGAAAAAGAAATTATCTGGATGTTTGTAAGCAAGGTGTAACATTATCTTTTGATAGTGAAGCAGGAAAAATCAGTATTCATCTAAATCCTAAGGAAAATAGTAATGAAATAGAAGTAAAGATTGATAAGGAGAGCGAAGCAAGGCTTAACGAGTTAGAAGATAAGGGGAAAAGTTTAGGAGAAAACTGTCTTTTAGGAGGAAAAAGCGTTCTGGAAGCTATACGAGATGGAAATTTTGAAAGAAATAGAAGTATTATACCAACTAGCGTAATTGAACAGCCAAATACTGCAACGAATACTCCACAATCTTACCTAGAGAACATTTTCCTGAACGGACACAATTACAGAACTAAACGTATTGATTCAAGGCATGGCTAATGTGCAAATATTGAAGCAAAAGTGATCAGTGCTTGACACTGCTCTCCTTTGTCATCCCAGTGCCCAGACACTGGGATCCAGGAATTTTATTAAGTTGGTGAGCATAAAAATAGCTGTTTTACGTTAAAATACAATGTTTTTGATGATTATGGAAAGGCTGGATTCCAGACTGGAATGACACCATTTGTTGTAAACTTACTTTTTTCTTGATTTTTTGGTTTATCTCGCCTACCTATTTTGCCACTTTGCTGAACGGATACAACTAAACAATAGGTCTATCTACTTCATTCTAATGTGATTTCAGTTTTTTTTACATGCAAACTCTCTAATCCCACCTTATAGTTAGGATAAATTAGAGAGACATTAAGATCTTTTTTAATTTTAACATTACTTACTTTTTTTGACCCTAAATAAAAACTCTGTGCATAATCTGGTAAGGAAGAAACCTCAATTGGCTCTGGAGAACTAACATTGAGAAGTTTGGCTGCATACATTATCACTTCAGATTGTGTAGTGGGTAAATCATCTGCACAATTATATACTTCACCAGGTTTTATGTTTTGCATGGAAGAAAATAGAATGTTCGATATATCTTCAACGTGAATACGAGAAAAAAAATGCCCTTCTTTTTTCACATTTTTTGCTTTGCCAAGCTGCAAGTCAATTAACACGTTCCTACCAGGACCGTATATTCCAGCTAAACGAAAAATATGTACAGGCAGTTTGCTATTCAGCCACTTCTTTTCAGATCTAAGGCGCTTTTCTCCTCTGATTTCTATAGGTTTTGTTTCAGATTCCTCATTCACCCAATTACCAGAGTAATCACCATAAACGCTAGTTGCAGACAAATAACCAAACCATTTAACATTTTGCAGGCAATCACCATATCTCTCCATAACATCATCACCATCTGGAGGAATAGAAATTAAAACGTGCGTTGCGCTTTTAAGCAGATCTTGACTAACTTTCTCATAATTAAAGAGGATTACATTTTGTATATTTTTACTTCTTGATGTGCCACTGACTTTCCAACCTAAGTTCAGCAGTTTTTTCGATAAAAATTTAGCCACATATCCATAACCAAAGCAAAACAAGTGCATGAAAATTAATTTTTAAAATTCTTCTTGATAAATTCTACTCCTAATTTTATCCCCTCTTCATTAATAATATGACCTAATGCATGAATTGGGTGCCCTTCAACATTTATTCCATTTTCTTTCAAAGCTTTAACCGCTAAGTCGAGGGACGAAAAAGGTACCACGTCGTCAGCATCACCATGGATAACACATATGTTAGGTTTTGACTTGATCTCTGGTGCAGTTTTTGAAGGTGAAAGAAACCTACCAGAGTATGCAACAACTGATGCACAGGATTGAGAGCGGGTGAGAGCTGTATGTATTGCAAGCATTGCTCCTTGAGAAAATCCAACCAAAGAAAGTTGCGTATCTTTTAAATTAAGCTCCTTTAATTTTGTATCAATGAAATGATTTACAATTGATGTAGCATTTTTTACTCCATTATATAGCGCTTCCTCACTACGATCTTCCAAGCTGAACCACTGATAACCATCACCTATTTCTCTTTCAAACGGAGCATTGGGTGCTACAAAATATGACTCGGGTAAAAACTTGCTCATAACTTTAGCAAGGTGAATGAAATTATCGCCACTTGAGCCCCAACCATGTAAAAAAATAATCAAATTTTTCTTATTTCCGCCTGCACAAATTTCTTGGCCTTTAAGTTCAATCATTTCTTTTCCTTTTGCATTTATATTTTTATTTAACACTAATTTTCAAATTTGTAAAAACATACTGTGATTGCTGTTGAATGATGGAGAGACATACTCCATTATTTTATACCTATAGCTAACTGAAAAAAGGTTACCTCAGAAGGGATAAAAAGGTATAAAATGGCTTTGGAATAAGTGCAATTTGGTATAGGTTAAAACAGCTAAAAATAACCTTAAAAAAAGTCACATTCTATCAAGAGCGCAATCAAGAAGATAGGCAGCAATTTATCGATAAAGTCTCAAAAATAGACCACTGTAGCATTTTATATATAGATGAAGCAGGAGTTGATAATAGACTATACCGAGAATATGCATGAGCTCCAAGAGGAGAAAAAATATATGCTGATGTTCCAGGAAAAAAGTGGGAAAGAGTGAGTATAATAGGTGGATGGATTGAAAAGAAGTTTATTGCACCAATGACCTTCACAGGAGGGTGTAATAAAGATGTATTTAATGTATGGTTAGAGCGAACCACAATTGCAGCGTAATACAACCATAGTTATGGATAATGCTACATTCCATAAAACTCCCAAAACAAAGTCATTAATAGAGTCTTTTGGCTGTCATTTGCTTTATCTTCCAACATATTCACCTGATCTAAATCCGATAGAGCATTGTTGGCACATCATCAAAAGTCGCCTCAGACCTCTAATGCATCAATGTACAGACTTACACCTTTTAGTTGGTAATACCATTTTAGACGTTTATCATTCGCTTTTGAAAATACTATACTTGTAGAGAAAAAAGAATAGATGATGATCCTAAATATTTAATAAATTTGACTACTGAGGAATTTCAAAAATCTCAATTTTTTATTAATTGTGAGATGTCTATCTTCATACAGCTTTCCTCTTCATACCTCAACTAATAAAATTAGAAGCATCAACTCCCTTCTGTAAGCAAGCAGCAATGGCGGTGTTCATCATTAGAAATGCAATGGTCATTGGGCCAACGCCCCCGGGTACTGGAGTAATAGCTTTGGCTTTCCCTTTTATTCCCTCAAAGTCAACATCACCTACAAGCTCTCCTACATTAACACTATTTATGCCAACATCGATCACTATTGCACCTTTCTTTATCCAGTCTGCTTGAACAAAATTTGGCTTTCCGACTGCTGCAACTACTATATCCGCTTTAGAGCAATATTCAGCTAAATCTTTACTCTGTGAGTGCAAGATGGTAGCAGTGCAATTTTCCTGCAGCAATAGGTGAAACATTGGCTTGCCCACGATATTTGACCTACCAATCACCACTGCGTTTTTACCGGAAAGGTTCTCTTCAATTGATTTAATTAAATGCAAAGAACCTTTAGGAGTGCAAGGTATAAGGCAGTTTTTTTCACCTTTAACTAATCTACCAACGTTTTCATCGTGGAAGCCATCTACATCTTTTTCAATACTTACTGCGTTAATTACTCTGCTTGCACTAATATGATTTGGTAAAGGCAACTGTACTAAAATGCCATGCACAGATCGATCTTCATTTAACTCATTGATTTTTTCAATCAATTCATCTTCTGAAATATTATTAGGCAAAACAATGGTCTCAGAACTTATGCCTATTGATTCTGCTTTTTTCTGTTTGTTGCGAACATAAACCTGACTTGCTGGATTGCTGCCCACGAGAATTACTTTCAGGCAAGGAAAAATGTTATACTCTCTCTTTAAAATATCAATTTTTTGTGATAGCCTCTCACATAGGTCGTTTGCTATTTTTTTACCATCAATAATAATTGTCACTTCCTTGCCACTCCTTAAAGTCAGGTAATTTGATATCAAATAAATCCAATACTTTGCCAACAGAATGATTAATAATATCATCCAACGATTTTGGTTTAATATAGAAAGCAGGCACTGGTGGAGCAATTATTGCTCCCATCTCCGTTAATTTTAACATATTTTGTAAATGCCCAAGATGTAGTGGTGACTCTCGCACCATAAGAATTAATTTTCTTCTTTCTTTTAGCGTTACATCTGCAGCCCTTGTCAATAGATTGGAAGTAACACCTGATGCAATTTCAGACATTGTCTTCATAGAGCATGGTGCTACAATCATTCCTGAGGTTTTAAATGAGCCACTTGCTATTTTTTCTCCTATTTTTTCTTCAGAATAGTAAAAATCTGCAAGTGATGTAATATCTTCAAGTTTTTCTTTAATCTCATGAGCTAGAGTTATTTTTCCAGCACGACTTATCACTAAATGAGTTTCATAACCAAATTTGCAGCGCGTGACGCTGGAATCTATATTTCTTTTTCCCTGGATCCCAGTGTCAGCTACTCGGATGACAGGGATAAGAGATCTATTAATATTTCTTAACGCCTCTAAAATACGTACACCGTAAATAGAACCAGATGCTCCACTTATTCCAATTACAATTCTGCTATTCACTTAACTCTTCTTCGTAGCTCATTCCCAATGCACGTTTATAGGTATCAAGCAATATTTCCTGTTCCTCTCTGTCATCATCATCCATCTTCCTCAGCCTAATAATTTGTTTCATCACTTTTATATCCCAACCTTCATCTGCGGCTTTTACATATACATCACGAATGTGATCTTGCACATCCCTCTTTTCTTGTTCAAGTTTTTCGATTCTCTCTATGTAACCCTTCAACTCTTCAGCCGTTATTTTTACTGTATCTTCCATGAAACTCCACTAATTAATTGCTGCTACTAGTATTACCAGTTTTTACTTGCACTTCAACAACAGTAATAATATTTTTATCTTTTTTTAAAATCTTAAAGCGAAAACCATACATGGAAAACTCCTCGCCTTCGTCAGGAATGCGCTCTATTTCATTCACAATCATACCTGCTAGAGTTGTAGCTTCTTCATCAGGGAGATTCCAGTGTAACTGCCTGTTAATGTCCCTAATAGTAGATTTTCCTTCTATGTGATACATATTGTCAGATATTTTCTTTATGAAATTCTCCGTGATCAAATCATGTTCATCCGAAATTTCTCCAACTATTTCTTCCAGTATGTCCTCAAGAGTTACAATTCCCTGCAGTGCTCCATACTCATCAATAACAAATGCAAGGTGTTTCCTGTTCTTACGGAAGTTATGAAGTTGCACGCTGAGCGGTGTACTTTCTGGTATAAACCAAGGCTTTGACATAACTTGGGTAATGTCAACTTCTTCCGCTTTATTATTCTTTTCACGCAAGGCATTTATTAGACCCTTCACGTGAATTACACCGATAATATCATCTGGTTCTTTTTGCCATAAAGGTATCCTACTATGACTGCTAGTTAAAATTTCCCTTATTAACTCTTCTTTACTTCGATTTATATCAAGAGAAAATAAATTTCTTCTATGGGTCATAATTTGTGATATTTCTGTCTCAGCCAAATCAAGTATGCTGCTTAGCATATCTAAATCCTGTTGTAACATAGTTCCTTCACTGCGGTGAAGAGTAATCATATTACGCATTGCATCCGCTGCAGATATTACTTCCTTATCTTTATGCAGCCCACATAATTTCAGGATGAGGTTAACAATAAATTGAATACCTAGCGTCAATGGAGAAAAAATCTTTACAAAAAACAATACAAAATAAGCAGAAAATGATGCAAATTTTTCAGGATTTTGAATAGCATAAGTTTTTGGTAGAACTTCGCAGAATAATAAAATACAAAATGTCATTATAATTGTTGATAGGAGAATGCCCTCATTTCCAAAAAGATTGATAAATATTGCTGTAAATAAAGCAGAGCAAGTAATATTAATAATTGTATTGCCGAGCAATACCGTTCCTATTGTCAATTCTTTCTTATTTAATAAGCGGTCTATTATCCTGGCTCTTTTGTTACCGTCTAGCTTTAGCTTATTAACTCGAGAACGGCTAATTGAGGTTAAGCCTATTTCTGCTCCTGAGAACAAAAACGATAAAATTAACAAAATAAAAATTGCTGATGATACTAAGACCAATAACCAATCCATTAAAGTACGATGTTATTGTGATAAAAAATAAAATTAATTTTACATGTTATGAGAGGTATTTGCAAGCCTGAATTTATATTGCCGAATTTTATATATCTTTAATCTTAAAAAATAAATCATAAAGCATATTACACGCCGCATTCACATGCTCATCCTCAATGATAAGTGGTGGGGTTATCCTTACTACTTTGTTGTTTGAAACCCTAGTTATTACTAAACCTTTATCAAGAGATCGACTAATAACTTTATCAGCTACAGGAGTTGCTAGTTCTATTCCCATTAGTAACCCTTCTCCACGAACTTCTGAAATCATCTCAGGAAATTCTTTAGCTAAAGGCAACAGCTTTTCTTTTAAATATTTACTAATTCTCTTAACATGATCAAAAAAGCCTTCTTTTAGCATTATATCGAGCACTGCATTACCAACAGTCATGGCAAGTGGATTGCCACCATAGGTTGATCCATGAGTTCCTGGAGTGATTGCTTCTGCTATGTAATCTTTTACTAAACATGCAGCTAGAGGAAAACCGTTACCCATAGCTTTTGCACAGGTTAGCATATCAGGTTCAATGCCGACATTTTGATAATAAAATAAAGAACCGATGCGTCCATATCCGCATTGCACTTCATCAAAGCACAAAATTATCCCTTGAGCTTTTGTTATTTTCCTTACTTTTTGAAGATATTCTACGTCTAGTGGATATACTCCGCCTTCGCTTTGTATGGGCTCTAAAAACACAGCAGCTGTTTCATTGCTGATTTTTTTCTCCAAAGCTTTAATGTCATTTCTTGGCACTTTATCAAAACCAGAAAGAAGCGGAGCAAAACCTTCGCGTGATTTTTCACTGTTTCCAGCAGAAATTGCAGCAATACTGCGGCCATGAAACCCTCCTTCAATTGTAACAATACGATTACGTTTTGCTTGCCTTTTTGAATAAAAGTAACGACGAATAAACTTAATTGCAGCTTCTGTTGCTTCAAGCCCACTTGAGCAGAAAAAAACTTTATCTGCAAAAGTAAGGGTTGTTAAACGGTCAGCAAGCCTTTCTTGCTCGGGAATAGTGAAAATGTTAGAGCAGTGCCATAGTGAGCTCAATTGCTCTTTCAGTTTGTCTGTAATGTATGGATGACAATGCCCTAAAGAAGCTGTAGAAATACCTGCAGCAAAATCTAAATACTTTTTACCATCTTTGTCAAAAAGATATGCCCCTTCTCCCCTAACTATAGGAGTGTCAAGTCTATTGTACGCATTAACAACATGATCCATTTTATAAGTATTGTGGTATTATCTGTATTATACCTGAAATGAATCCATTAACGCAAAGCTTTTCCTTTAACCTCTTATGCTACCTCAACTAAAAATTTGGCTAATGCAAACCCTTTTTGTCATTCTATAGCTAAAGTGACTTAGTTTTACCAACACTTATTAGCATTGTAAAAGTTTTTGTTTCTATTGAATGACAGTTGTAGCATATGCAAGAAGTCTATTGACTTTGAGCGCACTTTAGCCTATACAATTTTAATATCTTAAACTACTGGACATGCCCGATCTAAAGACAATGATGTTAAATTTTGGCCCTCAGCACCCAGCTGCACATGGAGTGTTGCGCCTTGTTTTAGAGATGGACGGCGAAGTGGTTGAGAGAGCTGATCCTCATATTGGGCTTTTGCATCGTGGTACTGAAAAATTAATAGAACATAAAACGTATCTTCAAGCTTTGCCTTATTTTGATCGCCTTGACTATGTGTCACCAATGTCACAAGAGCATGCGTATTCACTATGTGTAGAGGAATTGTTGCAATGCGAAATTCCAATTAGGGCAAAGTATTTACGTGTCTTGTTTTGTGAACTGACGAGAATACTAAATCATTTACTGAACGTTTCTTCTCAAGCGCTTGATGTTGGAGCAATGACCCCTCTTTTATGGCTCTTTGAAGAAAGAGAAAAAATACTGGAATTTTACGAAAGAGCTTCAGGCGCAAGGTTTCACGCAGCTTACATCAGACCAGGTGGAGTTGCAGCAGATGTTCCAGAAGGCTTGATTGAGGATATTGCAAAGTTTATAGAGCAATTTCCAAAGTATATAGACGATGTTGATGAACTTTTAACAGAAAATAGGATATGGAAGCAACGCACTGTAGGAATCAGTGAAATATCAATTAAACAGGCACTTGACTGGGGCTTTAGTGGACCAATGCTGCGTGCTGCTGGGCTTGCTTGGGATTTGCGAAAAAGTCAGCCATATGAAATATATGATCAGCTAGATTTTGATATACCTATTGGCCAAAATGGCGATTGTTATGACCGTTATCTAGTTAGAATGGCAGAGATTAGGCAGTCTGTTAGCTTGGTGAAGCAGTGTATAGAGAAAATGCCTGGAGGCCCAATAAAAACTGAAGATAGAAAAATTTCTCCACCGCCAAGAGCAGAGATGAAAAAATCTATGGAAGCTCTTATTCACCATTTTAAACTTTACTCAGAAGGATATCACGTACCAAAAGGTGAAGCTTACACAGCTGTTGAGGCACCAAAAGGTGAGTTTGGAGTGTATATAGTTTCAGATGGTACCAATAGACCTTATAGATGCCGAATAAGAGCACCTGGCTTTGCACATTTACAAGCTTTGGATTTTATGGCAAAAGGACACATGCTTGCCGACGTTGCAGCAATTATTGGCTCACTCGATATAGTTTTTGGTGAGATTGATAGGTAATTATTGTAAAATAGTAACTCAACTAATGGTCAATACATCTTCTATTAAAAATTGTACAAATTCATTGCCATTCCAGTAATTCATAGAGATTTTACCCAAAATGGCTTTAACATTACCCTGCATGATAGCAGAGCCAAGGTGAGTATTTGCAGAGCGAAATGCAATAGCTCTTACCATAACATTATCATCAGCAATAAAACATTTTATATGGTCAACTCCTATAACTTCAGGCTTTCTTATCTTTGCTCCCTGAATGATAAACCTTGGTTCAGGATTCCCAACTCCAAATGGTCCCAAGCGTTGCAGTTGGTTCCACAGAGATAAGTTTATTGCTTTAGCAGTTACTATACTATCAGCTTTTAAAGTTTTCTCATTTATAGAGTTTGAAAATCTTTCAGTAAAAAAATCATGCAAATCATTTATTTTGTCTTCTTTAATTGAAAATCCTGCCGCCATACTATGGCCACCACCTTCAATAATTAAATTTGTAAACTTTGCGGAAAGGACTGCAGCACCGATATCAACTCCCAAAATTGATCTACAGCTTGCTTTTCCTATTCCATTGTTTAAAGACATCACTATTGTTGGTAAGTGAAACTGCTCCTTTAGCCTCGATGCAATTATACCAATTATTCCCTGGTGCCAGTTGCCGCTTACCATTATAAAATTTACACCTAATTGGGCAAATTTTTCCGCTTGTGCTGTAGCTTCCAAGAGAGCCTCATTTTCTAACACTTTCCTTGCATTATTCAAATCTATTAATTTTAGCGCGATTGAATGTGCCTCTTCATCATCATCGGTGAAAAGCAACCTTGCACCGAGCGATGCTTCTCCAATTCTTCCTCCAGCATTTATGCATGGCCCAATACTAAACCCTAATCGTGAAACACTTGGTTTTTCAAGGATCCCCAAAGCATCAAATAAAACACGCAAGCCAACGTTTTTTCTTGCTGACATAACTTTTAATCCTTGTGAGACAAATGCTCTATTGAGGCCTGTAATCTGCATAACATCGCAAACAGTTCCAAGGGCAACTAAATCCAGCAGATCAAATAAATCTGGTTCTTTTTTGTTGGTAAAAAATCCTTGCTCACGTAGGCTTTTATTAAGAGCAATAATCAGCAGAAATGACACTCCAGCTGCTGCAAGGTTAGTATAATGAGAGCTTTCATCAAGGCGGTTTGGGTTAACAACTGCTACGGCGCTTGGTAACTTTTCCGTACCAAGATGATGATCGACAACTATAATATCAAGACCAAAGACCTTTGCATCTTCTATTGGTTGATATGCAAGCGTACCGCAATCAACGGAAATACATAAATCGATCCCGTTTTTTTTAAGTTGTAATAAAGCATCTGTGTTTAATCCATAGCCCTCATCAACACGATCTGGAATGTAGATTATAGAGTGTATATCGATTGCTCTCAGGTACCTGTTAATCAATGCTGACGACGTTGCACCATCAACATCATAGTCACCAAATATTGCAATGTTTTCATTATTTTTTATTGCCCGTATTATACGAGAAACAGCTTTATCCATATCAAGAAGGTGAAAGGGATCTGGTAATAGCGATCTGATTAGTGGATATAAGAAGTCGCTCGCATTTTCTATGTTAACACCACGAGTAACCAATATTCTTGCTAGTACTTCTGGCAACTCAAATCTCTGTATAAGAGTTAAGATTTCCCTTTGATCTGCTTCTTGCAACTTCCACAATGCATTTGTTATGCTGCGCTTTTCAATTTCAAGTAGCATATTCTTTGTAAATAAAACTACTTTACCAGAACTTTTAAACTTGTTCTATAATTGTATTAGATGCACAGTTCCAGAGTGTGATGGTATGATAAAATGTGAGAAAAAAATACCATCAAGGGAGGAATTATGGGACAAGTATTACATGGGTGCGCCAGAACAACAGAGACAATTCGTAGAGCAATACAAAATAGTAAAGAGAGCATAGCAAAACTCTCCAAGTGTTATAACCTTAAACCAAAAACTATTATTAAGTGGAGAAAACGCTCATTTACCAAAGATGCTGGTATGGTCCAAAGCATCCAAGATCAACTGTTTTAACTTTAGAAGAGGAGTGTTGCATTTCGTAAGCATACTCTATTGCCATTAGATGACTGTCTCTACGCTTTGCAAACCTCAATCCCACATTTGAGTCGCTCCAGCTTACATCGTTGTTTACAAAGGCACAACATTAGCAGACTACCAGATGTCGATGGTGAAGTTAAATCAAGAAAGAAATTCAAACAATATCCTATAGGCTATTTCCATATTGATATCGCGGAAGTTAGAACAGAAGAAGGAAAGCTGTATTTGTTTGTTGCAATAGATCAAATTCACCTACGTTGAGTTGCACAAAAGTGCTACAAAACCCATAGCTGCTGAGTTTTTAGGTAATCTGATTAGAATTTTACCGTATAAAATCCACACTATTTTGACAGATAATGGCATACAATTTACAAATCAGAAGCGCCATAAATACGCCTTCCAACACATATTTGATAGAGTTTGTGAAGAAAATAACATTGAACATCGTCTGACAAAAGTTAGCCATTCTTGGACAAATGGACAAGTTGAACGTATGAATAAAACTTTAAAGAATGCTACAGTTAAGAAATATTACTATCGTTCGCATCAGCAACTTAAGGAGCATCTTTATGACTTTGTTATGGCCTACAATTATGCAAAGAGACTCAAAGCTCTTAGGGGTCTTACGCCTTTTGAATTTATATGTTCTCAGCTGACAAAGTCTCCTGAATTATTTATAATAGATCCACACCATCACACTCTGGAACCATACATCTTATACTCTACCTTAATTCTAGTTTTCGGACAACCTCTATCTCTACAAAAACTATATTTTTCTTCAGAAGAGAGTTATATTGTAACTATGGACAAAATAATCATAAAAAAATTTGGTGGGACTTCGCTAACTGATTTAAACCGAGTTGCAAATTTGATAAAAAACGATATTGAGAAAGGTTGTAATGTAATCGTTGTTGTATCTGCTGTTGCAGGATTTACTGACCAAATGGCTTTTCAGGCTAGGCAAATCTCAAATTTAAGTTGCAGACAAGAGTTATCAGAGTATGACGTTATGCTTTCAGCAGGAGAACAAATTTCTTGCGGTCTATTAGCTATCACTCTCCAATCGATCGGAGTTAATGCTAAATCGTGGCTTGCCTGGCAGTTACCGATTGTAACTGATGATTTTTATTCTGAGTCTAAAATAAAAACAATAAAGATTGACCGTGTGAAAAGATCTTTTGCTGAGGGTTATACTGCTGCGATCATCGCTGGTTTTCAGGGTATAAATGATGATAGAATCACTACTTTTGGAAGAGGAGGCTCTGATATATCAGCAGTTGCCTTCACGGTAGCCTTTGGTGTTAGAACTTGCGAAATTTTTACTGATATTGATGGAATATATACAGCAGACCCGAGAATTGTTCCAAAGGCACGCAAGCTCAAATTTATCTCTTACGATGAAATGTTGGAAATGTCGTCATCTGGTGCTAAAATACTGCATAATCGTTCAGTACAACTTGCAATGAAGCATAACATTAAAGTGCAAGTGCTATCCACTTTTAAAGAAGTAGAAGGCACCACAGTACTACACAAAAGGGATGTACTAGAGAGATACTTAATTACTGGAATAGCTTATAGCACTAATGAAGCTCTTGTAACTTTCACTAACCTTGCAAATAACTTGCGTACTTTAAGAGATATAGTAGGGGCAAACGTTAAAATTGATATGATACATGGGTCAAGTTTTGTTATCTCCAAATTTGATATTGATTTAATGGAAAAGTTACTGAATAAGAATGAAAATTATGCTATAAACGATAATGTAGCTAAAATTTCAATAATTGGTATTGGTGTTATGTCTAACACTGAAGTGATGCACCGCACACTCAAGGTTTTAAGCGAAAAAAAGATAGAAATACTTGCTATCACAACATCCGAAATCAAAATCAGTATAATTGTTCAAAAAGAATACGTTGTAGCTTTGGTCAAAGATTTACATACTGAGTATGAGCTTGATATGCAACACTAGGATAGGCTCGACGTCCACAACTGTACGAACATTGCAATTTGGGCCTACCAGGAGGGTGTCATTCTCCTGTCATCCAAGTAGCTGACACTAGTTCCTTTATGACGGTGTCATCCCAGTGCCCAGACACTGGGATGGCTTTGTTGCATCACACTTTATGAGATGGTGATTTATGGTAAATTCATGTAACTATCTCAAATTTAGCCATACCAATATCAGTGAATTTATTAAGCAAATAGCATTTGATTAGCAGTTCTTTTTCTCGATTTATCTCAGATTTATTCCTAAAACTAAATCCGAATATTTGCTTTAATCTTGAGAAAAACCCTTCAATATAAGATCTTTTCCCATAATTTACTTCTTTTTTCCATTCTTTCATGCCATCTTCACCGTATAATTTTATTAACCTAATAGCAGCATTCCTGTCAGACATATAATCTATTTCTGGATGTTCTGCCGCATTGTTTATTGGTGGAATTTTTGTCTTTATATCATATTCGTTACACAACTTATAAAACTTGTGCCTATCACATGCTCTATCTGCATATAGTGCTTTTATGGCATGCTGAAAATCAACTTCTTTTAGCAAATCACAAGCTCCATAGTGATCAGAGTAGACACCGTTACTGTATTTTACAGCTATGGCTTTTTTGTTGTTTATATTCAACATTACGTGCAATTTTCTCGTTTGCTCATAGCCACGATATTTTCTGTCAGTGCTATTTTCCTTGCTGTGTGTTGTTGTATATACTAATTCCTGTACTGTCTATAGCAATTTCGATATCTTCCATATTATTTTTATCAATTCTGCAATCATTTATCTTAATATTAAGTTTCTTTTGATGCTTGTGAATAGCTGATAACTGCCAAATCTCTTCCTATTTGTTGCAAATACCCTTTTATAAACCCGACTGTTTGTCTTAAACCAATTCTAAAGAAACTGACGATTATATGCACCAAAATCACAACTTTATCACTATAAATATAGTTGCCGCCCTGCATTTTTGGACAATTCTCGTACCAATTTTCTATGGCGTCATTGATATAACAAAAAATGCTTCCTCTTTCTTGGAGAAATTTGTTATATTCATGGCAGTTACTGACTCTCATTTTTTGTGGCATATTTTTTCTTCAACAGTTAAATGGCTATTTATAATGAATTTTGTCAGTAACTGCCAGTTCTTTTCACTTGAGCGATGCAACAAAGCCCACTGGGATCCAGGTTGCTCATAAGCAAACTATAGTATTTTCAAAAGCGAATGATAAAGGTATAATATGTTTTTTTTAAGTAGGGAAAGCGATGGTATATAGTGTAGATTTAAGGGAAAAAGCAGTGTCTTTGGTAGAAAAAGGAAAGTCAAAGGTTGAAGTTGCAGAGGTTTTTGAGATAGAAACTATATAGATGGCTAAAAAAGAAAGCTACTGGCCAAGGTCTCAAAGCGGTAAAAAGTACTGGTTTTATTCGGAAAATAGACCCAAAAATACTTGTAGACTATGTTAAAAAACACCCAGATCACACACTAGCAGAAATGAAACAAAACCTTGGCTTTGGAATAAGTGCAGTTTGGTATAGGTTAAAACAGCTAAAAATAACCTTAAAAAAAGTCACATTCTATCAAGAGCGCAATCAAGAAGATAGGCAGCAATTTATCGATAAAGTCTCAAAAATAGACCACTGTAGCATTTTATATATAGATGAAGCAGGAGTTGATAATAGACTATACCGAGAATATGCATGAGCTCCAAAAGGAGAAAAAATATATGCTGATGTTCCAGGAAAAAAGTGGGAAAGAGTGAGTATAATAGGTGGATGGATTAAAAAGAAGTTTATTGCACCAATGACCTTCACAGGAGGGTGTAATAAAGATGTATTTAATGTATGGTTAGAGCGAACCACAATTGCAGCGTAATACAACCATAGTTATGGATAATGCTACATTCCATAAAACTCCCAAAACAAAGTCATTAATAGAGTCTTTTGGCTGTCATTTGCTTTATCTTCCAACATATTCACCTGATCTAAATCCGATAGAGCATTGTTGGCACACCATCAAAAGTCGCCTCAGACCTCTAATGCATCAATGTACAGACTTACACCTTTTAGTTGGTAATACCATTTTAGACGTTTATCATTCGTTTTAGAAAATACTATAGTTTCATTAAGATTTTTTTTTAAACTCCTCTTGTTTACTTTTATCTTGTCCGTTATGCACTGGTCTTGGTGTGATATATGAGAATTTCATTCTTTGCATATTACGGTGTACTGTAGACTTGCTAAACCAAACTTTTCCTGAATTCTTATTCTCGTTTCTTTAATGGTAATGTTGGGATTTTCTTGTATCCATGCTTCAACTTGTTCAAGTTGGCTTTGGTTCAATATAGTTTTTCTACGGCGTTGAGGTGGAGCAAATAATTTTTCTTCTCTGCCAAATTTTAGGTCATGCAGTAAGTGCCTTTCTTGAAATGCAACATATTTTTGCTACGGCTGTTATACTATGCTTTTTTGCTGCAATTACAGCATTTAGTTTTTTTGCAACATATGCATTATTTCTTACTTTCTTCAGCATTTCTTTTGCTCACTTTTTCATCCAATAATTTTGATCTTAATGCCATTTAAACCTCGCTATTTTACTTACTCCAGTATGGCTTTTTTCCATTATTGTCTATCCGTTACTTGTATAGCGGGAATTGGTATTAGGAGATTTATTTGACTTTCTTTTTGGTAGTTCTAAAGCTAATCGCCAATTTGAAAATAATATCGGAGTACAAAAAGAATTGTATGGTCGGTACAATAAATTCATGGATAGTCTTGGGGGCTTAGGAAAAGATGGTCCAGGAGGATTTATCAATGAAATAGCGTCGCAATACTGTGAAGGTCCTTATCAGCAGTTTGTTAGCAATCAAATGAACACCGCGCTTGGCAATCAATTACGTGCCAGTGGACTTAATCAATCAAGCTATGGTCTATCTAAAGTTGCAAGTTTAAACTCTGAACTTGCGTCGCGTGGCTTGAATGACTTTATCGGTTCATCTTTAGGAGGGCTGCAAAGTCTTATCGGAGCACATGGACTTGGTGCACAAATTGGTCAAAATCTAGGTGGTGGTTACACTTCTTACGGAAAATCTTTAAATGATCGTTGGATAGCTATGAATCAAATGTTAGATAATTTTGGTCAGGTTGCGGGTAAGGCTGCAATATAGCCAACTACAGCATTTTATTTTTTCAATAAAGAAAAGAATGTACTTATCTCTTGTAAATAGTATCTCTATGTCCTACCTCTGTGATAACCACTGTACGTTCTGATTGATCTACCCTGTAGACCACGCGATAGTCACCTACTCTTAACCTTCTGCGCCCTTTTAAGCTATGATGTAGTGGTTCACCAAGATTTATTGGATCGACTGTAAGTCGTTCTTTTATAGCCTTTTGAACTCTTAGCCTTATTGTCTTTGGAAGATTTGGTAAATCCCTTTCAGTAACGCTCTTTAGAGACTTAATTTTATAACGTTCTAGTCCCACTTAATATCTTCAAAATCAACTGTTTCTGCGCCTTCAACATCACGCTCATCAGAAATTTTAGACACTAAAAAATCCTCGATTTCAAGCTCAATTGCTTCTTTGAGTAGTTTCTCTGCTAATTCTTGAGCAGGCTGCTTAGTGAGCTCAGCTAGCTCGGCAAGGTGCAGTAAAGTTTCTTTACTGAGAACTATATTAGCGTTTAAGTCTGCCATAAGTTTTACCAAAATCTACTACTGTAACAATTTTACAACATTTTTTTTAATTTTTCAATAAATTAGTGTATGCTGGAATTAGTTTAAAGGATGAAAAATGCTATCTCAGGAGGATATTATTTTATGCCGCAAAGATTTTGGCTTCTTTGCGTTTCAGGGCATGCTGCGAGTATTTAATATCAGATTAAATTTAAAGAGAGAGGATGGTAGCAAAAACTATCTGTGGCTGCTCTTTAGCAGTGTTAATCGCTTGGTGTTTGAAAAAGCACACAGTCAATGGTGGAACATACCACCACGCTGTGCCAAGACAACACTGGGTTTTATATTTCATGTGGCGTTTGCCCTCGGTAATAATCCAAGGGCAAAGTTTATGTATATTACGCACCAAAGAGATTTGATGCGTGAAAAAATCAATGAACTGCACATTGTCCTTGAGTCTCCATTTTACCGTCAAGTCTTTCCAAACGTAAAAGTAGTTGGTCGCAAAAGTACGCGAGTAATTAGAACTAAAGAAGGAGGTTTTGTTAATGGCTTTTCAATATCAGGGCATGTAACAGGTACAGGAGCTGGGGATAGTTCTCTTGATTTTGATGAAGGTCGAAAGTACGGTGGTTGCATTATCCTTGATGATTTACATGATGCAAGCTGCGCTTATAGTCGGGTATCGCTGATCAGTGCCTGTCAAAAGTTTGAACAATGCATAACTTCAAGGCGTAATACTGCTGATACGCCATTTTTAGTGATTGGTCAAAGGATCAGTGTTTATGACATATTTGGTTATTTAGAGAAAAAATCAGAACGGCAATTTGAGAAAGTCATAATACCTGCAGTACTTGAAGATGGCACGAGTATTGATGAAAACAGACTGCCAATGCAGGAACTTAGGATCAAGGAAAAAGCAGATACCGTCACGGAATAATTAACCGTCATACCGCGATTCATTCGCGGTATCTCTTAGCATAGATCCCGCTAACACGTAGCGGGATGACGATTGTCGATGAACCTAAGTTACTTTAGCTATAAACATTAAGAAATTTACTAAACGAAGAAAAAAGGCAAAAGAAACCCCGTTGGTGGTTGGCTATTTACTATGTACTAAAATATCGGCGTTTTTTTATTCTAAAACGCTTGATAAAGAGCGATTTAGCTGCTTTTAACTTGCAACTAACCTAAATTATAAACGTTAAGAAATTTACTGAGCGGAAAAAAAGGCAAAGAAACCCCGTAGTAGCTAGCATTCAAATTCTCCCTTGTCAATTTGACGTTTTTTGCTGTCTTAAACGCTTTGTAAGCGCGTTTCGGCTTTTATAGGTAAAAACCCAGAAATTTTTAAAGACATGCGATGCACGTAGTGCGAAAAATTAAACATGAGACGCCAAATACCCTAAGTTTTTTGTCATTAACCTGCACAGATTGCGAAGATAAATAAATAGCTTCAGTTTCATGATAAGGGGGCTGGCGGAGTTTGTAAAGTAATTTTTCGTAGCTCTCATGACTTAAAAAGCTGGATTCCAGCTTCACGCGCTGAAATGACAGATTACTGTTACCTTATCTAGATACAGAAAAAAAAATCTTAATACTTAACACATTTTTCATAGTACACACCGTATGATTGATAAATAAAATAATGAATAGATTTACATAATGTTTGGAGGCTACCAATGGTCAACGACAAGATTACTTTGAACTTTGAGATAGAAAAAGGCGAACCTATAGATCGATACTACTTTTCTGCACGTATGAGGCTTACAGATGAAAGCAAAAATCTTTTGCGTGAGAAGCTTGGCAGTACAATTCAATTCGATAACCTAGATGATCACTTCAATCTTAACCATGAGAATTTTTATATCTACTACAATAAATATAGTGAGCACAATGGTAGAAGTGAGCTATACGTTAGGGATGATAACGGTAGATATTTAACTTCCAATCTTCCACTTAATCACTATGGATTCTCAATGGAACTATCATCTGATGGGGCGTCAATAGCAGATTATGGTTTTTATCCTCTTTATGCAATCTATAACCCAAATCACTATGATAAGGCAAAGGAAAAAGTATTTGATGATCACGGTGAATTGTCACCAATTGCATCAAATATGTTAGATAATTTTTTAAGCAACACAAATAGCTTAACCACACAAGAGATGTTTTTACAGTTGCAAAATGGAGCTACTGAAAAAGAGGAGAAATTGATAAGAGAGAAAAGACAAGCAGAAGAAGAATTAGATCAAAAGAATGAGAAATTAAAGGAGTTCATAGAAAAAGGTGAAATTACCTTGTTTAAAGTGGTAAAAGGTAATGACGTAGGTAACGGGCGTTCAGAAGTAGTTTTACAGTTTACTGCAGAAGGTAAGGGGACAAATGAAATTACCCTTGATTCCGAAAAATTCTATATAGCAGATTATGAAGATAGTGAATTCTTGCATTGTGTTAGCTCTGATTATGACATGCTACTTGATTATGAAAATTTATTTTTCGCGCTCAATCAAAGCTTCTACTCAGACTTTGAAAGTGGGTTTTATTCAGCAGACAGCACTGATCCCTATAATTACGCTAAATATTCAAAGGAACCATATTTGAGTGGTGATCAGCTATCTGAAAAATTATCTCATGAGTTGGAGAAAGATAGTAACCAGATAGATGCAGAAGTTATGTTTAGTGATCAACCTATGAACGAAGAAGTTACAGTGAAAAGTGAAGTCAAATCTAGAAAGAAAAGGGCAGTTGAAGAAGATACTATAGGAAACATAAATGAAACAAATGAGGTAACCGGTGCGACGCGTTTGCACTCTGCTTCTTTATCAGGGGATTTGAATGAAGTTATCGAACTTGTAGAACATAGCGCAAATATTGACGCGAAAGATAAAGCCGGACAAACACCGCTACATCATGCTATTAAATCAGGAAATACAGAAATAGCAAAATATCTTATCGATCAAGGTGCAAATCTCAATTCTCAAGATATTTATTACGAAGGAACTGATTACTCTTGTTTTAAGACACCTTTGCACTATGCCATAAAATCGGGAAACATGGAAATAGTTGAATACTTAGTGGAACATGGTGCAAATCCTAATATTCCAGATGCTCACAATCTCAGGCCGCTCGACTATGCTATAAAGAACACAGCTTTAGTAAAATATCTTGTGGACAATGGTGCAGATATTAATGTACGTAATCCGATATTCCATTTTGTTAAGCTAGGTGACCTGGATATGGTGGAATATTTAGCTCAACATGGTGCAGATCTTAATGTCAAAAACACCTCTGCTCAAACACTACTACATTATGCTATTGAACTCAAACATACAGAGATAGCTAAATACTTAATAGATCACAATGTAGATATTAATACTCGAGATATTAGTTCTGGTAAATCTCCATTACATTTTGCCATGAGCATGAAAAATATAGAGGTAGCAAATTACCTAATAGAGCATGGTGCAGATGTTAATGTTAAAGATAGTTACGGTTTAGCACCTTTACACTTTGCTGTTAATTTAGGAAATCAAGAGATATTAGAATATTTAATAAAGAATAATGCAAATATTGAGGTTCGAGATAGTGAAGGCTGGACACCACTTATTCATGCAGTAAGGCATGGACAATTGGACAAAGTAAAGTACCTGATAAAGAATGGAGCTGATGTTGATATTCGTGGTAATGAAGGATGGACGCTATTTGAGCATGCTGAACAATGGATAGATGATAGAAGAATATTAAAGGATGTAATCAATAATGATAGAAAATATGCAGATGCTGCAAGTTGGGAAAAGACTGGAAAAGATATGCTTGATTACCTTAAGGGAGTTACAAAAAATACTATACAGGAAGAAGAATCTAACTATATAGATCAAATGCAAGCAGATGATAGCAGCAGTTATGTTGAAGATCAACCAGCTTTGCAAAGCAATCGTGACGGTTATGCTGACATGGAAAAAGCTCTGCAGGAGAAATTGCATGGAGATGAAATACGCAAGCAAAGTAATGAGAAAGCTCAAAAAGATATGGAAACAAGAAAAGTCACTGTGGAAACTGACAGTAGCAATAATAAAATTGAAAAACAAGCAAAACCAATAGAAGACGAACAAGAAACTGTTATGGCAAGTGTGATAGAAAATATGGATAAAAATTCTGATAGTGAAGCAGAAGATTCTAACAGTATTGCAAATGCACAACATCCCTTTAAAATAAGAACAGGAAGTCCTCTTGAAGTGGGAAAGTATGAGGTGGAGCTGCAAGTGACATATGATGATATAAAGAATTTTTATGATACCGTACGTGGTAAATATCATGCTGGTGATGGATATAACTACGAGCAAGTAATGGTTTTATATAATGAAATTGTTAAGCCAGCATCGCAGCATTATGATAAACCATTTACCCTGCCTAAGGCATACATAACAGATGGTCATCTATTTGTTCAAAATAAAGATTTTGGAACTTTGGATGATTTTAATGAGATGTTCTATAAAAGTGATGAGTTAATGTGATGTAAAAAGCAAGATTCAATTTGGTGAACGAGAGTTAACTGACAGAGGAGATTGATACGTATGCCTTTATCTTTAAGATTGTTTATCAAGTATAGACATCAGCTCGTCCCATTCTCTTTTACCAATATTACTTTCTTCTCTAGTAACGTTTTCCCCTTTAATTAATTTGCGAATTATTTCTAGACCAGTTCTTGAAATACAAGCTGATTCTAGGCAATATTCAACAAAGGCATTGTAGGCCAATGGGACCCATTTTTTTATTATATCCAGCATAACTTCTGCATAAACTCTGATTTCATATTGGGCATGCTTATCAGCTCTAAGCTTCAAAAAATGAAGGAGGTTATGCAGATCTATTTTCCAATAAAATTGCGTGTAGTAATTAAGCGTTAGATTAGTTCGGGCAATTTCTCTTGCAAGCCCCTGCTCAATAAATTTTTCATAATGAGAATATACTAAATTAGAGTCGTTTGTTAGAGAATCTATTATTTCCTTTGAGGTATCCGGATCAAAAGCTTCACCGCTACCTTGTTTATTATTATCAGATTGTTTTGCAATCTGTTCTGGTTTTGGTATATAAAATTCATTGTCAAGTATTGAATATCTTGCCGAATATTCATTCACATTTGCAGTTCTATGCCTTATCCATTGCCTTGCAACAAAAATTGGAAGTTTCACGTGAAACTTAATTTCACACATTTCAAATGGAGTTGTATGATGGTGTCTCATTAAATACTTTATAAGTGCTTCATCCTGACTTATCTGTTTTGTTCCCTTGCCATAAGAAACACGAGCAGCTTGAACTATAGCGCTATCAGAGCCCATATAATCCACTACTCGAATAAATCCATGGTCTAATACCTTATGTTCTTCATATAAGATTTCATCTATTTCTTTTACTGTAGTTCGTTTAGTTGCTTCATTCATAAAATATCCTCAAGATGAAATGGAAATATCAGCTCCACATGAATTGAGTTTTTCGTGCATTGCTTCATATCCTCTCCATAAATGATGCGAATTATTTATTGTAGTTTCTCCACCAGCTACCAAAGAAGCAAGTACCAAAGCTGCTGTTGACCTTAAGTCAGTGGCACACAGATTAGCTCCAGATAAGCTTTTTATTCCACTTATAGTAGCTTTGCTTTTCTCGATGCTGATATTGGCGCCTAACTTTCTCAATTCATCTGCATGTGCAAATCTGTTTTCAAAAATGTTCTCTTCAATTACTGATATCCCATCAGCGATGCACATTGCAGACATCAGTTGTGGTTGCATATCACTGGGAAAGTTGGGGTATGGATCTGTTGCAATGTTAGCAGACCTAATAGAGCAATTTTTTCTGGAAATCATAACCCCCTCATTATATAGTTCAACATTAGCCCCTATAGCCTTCAATTCATTCACAATACATCTTATATCAGATAGACTTATTCCTTCTAACTCCAACTTACCACCGGTTATTATAGCAGCTAGTGCATAGGTGCCTGCTTCTATGCGATCTGGTATTATTTTATGAACACATCCATTTAATTCTTCAACTCCTGTTATTGTGATCCTTGTATCACTAATCTCAATATTAGCACCCATTTTCTTTAGGAACTCTATTAAATCAAGAACTTCCGGCTCCGTTGCAGCATTGTTTATTATTGTCACTCCTTCTGCAAGTGTTGCTGCCATTATTACATTTTCTGTTGCACCAACGCTTATTTTCTCAAGTATAACTTCTTTTCCTTGTAGCTTTCCTTTCACTGTTGCAATTATATTACAGCCTTCAACTTCAATTTTAGCTCCCATTTCTTCTAATGCTTTGATATGCATATCAACGGGACGCTTTCCGATATTGCATCCACCAGGAAAGACTGTTGTGATTTTACCAAATCTACTGAGAATTGGACCTAGCATTAAAAGAGATGCTCGCAGCTTACTTGCAGTTTCGTGTGACATTACGTGATTGTTGATATTACTGCAATCAATTTCCAAAGTATGATTTGCTTTATAATCTTTATTGCGTGTAAAATTCACTTTCGCTCCAAGACTCTCAAGCAGCTTAGACATTAGATGCACATCAATTAAATCAGGTACATTATGCAAAATTACCGAGAAGCTACTCAATAGACTTGCTGCCATTATCGGTAAAACAGCATTTTTTGAGCCATTAATCTTGATTTTTCCGACCAGAGGTTTATGGTTACTACTTACTAATATTTTGTGCATTTAATTAAGCTAGATCTTACCAAATAAGTATAGTAAATCGACAGTAAAAGGCAAATTACAGATAATATAGCTATCACAGATCATAATGTTCGTACATTTTAGCTATTTAGCAGCAAAATTGATTACACTTGTCCAAAGATGAGCGATGCATTAGTGCCACCAAAACCAAACGAATTAGAAAGTGCATATTGAATTTTATGCTCCTGAGCTTTAAACGGTACAAAATTTAAATCACATCCTTCTGAAGGTTTATGTAAATTTAAGGTTGGCGGAATAATTCCATTATTTAACGCAAGAATACTGAATATTGCTTCAACGCTCCCTGCAGCACCAAGTAAATGTCCTATAGAAGATTTAGTTGAAGAAACAGGTATTTTATAAACGTAGTCACCAAATAACTGTTTCATTGCTATTACTTCAATTTTATCTCCAAGTGGCGTTGAAGTTCCATGTGCATTGATATATCCTACTTGATTTGGATTAATTTGCGCACTTTTTAAGGCAAGCTGCATTGCCTTAAATGCGCCTCTTCCTTCTGGATGTGGTGCTGTAATGTGGTGCGCATCTCCTGTGAGTCCGTACCCAACCAGTTCAGCATGTATTTTTGCCCCCCTTTTTTTTGCATGTTCGTATTCCTCCAGCACCAATATACCTGCTCCTTCACCCATAACAAAACCATCGCGTTCTGCATCCCATGGCCTTGAAGCTTCTTCCGGTTTATCATTGAATTTAGTTGATAATGCCTTCATAGACGCAAAACCTGCAATTCCAACTCTACACAGTGCACTTTCTGCTCCACCTGCAATCATAATATCTGCTTCACCAAGTTTTATAGTTCTTGCTGAATTTATGATTGCATGCGCACCTGTTGCACATGCGGTTACTGCTGAATCGTTTGGACCTGTAAATTCGTATTTAATAGAAATATGGCCAGATATCAAATTTATTAGACTTGCAGGGACAAAAAATGGACTGACACGTCTGGGCCCTTTTTCCTGCATGGTAATAACATTTTCCTGAATTGACGGAAGACCACCTATACCAGAGCCAATAGTTACGCCAACACGTTCTCTATCTACTTTTGAATCTTCTAAAGATGAATCTTCCACAGCTTGAATCGCTGCTGCAATGCCGTAATGAATAAAACGATCCGTTCTTTTTAGATCTTTTTCAAAAATATAACCTACAGGATTAAAGTAATTCTCAATGTTATCGGATTGCACAGGCACCTGCCCTGCAACCTTGCAAGCAAGATCAGAAGAGTCAAATCTATCTGTATTGATTGCTTTTATGCCAGACTCGCCTTTTATCAGCCTTGACCAAGTGTTGTCAACATCTGCCGCTAGTGGAGTGATTAAACCAACACCAGTGACTACTACTCTTCTGCTCATTTAACACTAACTATTAGCCTTTTTTACTATTAATGTACTCAACTATTTGCTCCATAGTTTCCATTTTTTGTGCGTCTTCATCTGGAATTTCTATTCCGAACTCTTCTTCTGCTGCCATGATGATTTCAACTGCATCTAAACTGTCTGCACCATGCTCCGAAAGCTTTGAAGAGCTGTTGAATTTCTCTACATCCTTACTAATGTGCTCTAGTATAATCTTTTTCACTTTCTCTTCTATGTCTTCTCTAGTGCTCTTTGCTAGTTCGCTATTCACATTTCTTACCAAAAAAATAACCTATTCTTTGATGTTATAAAAAATTTTTATGTTTGCAATATCTTTTATAACTGGTAAACTACAGCAAAGTTTTCTACTGCCCTAGCTGGCTAGCGTTACGTGCTAAACAATTAACAATTCAAAAATGCTAGACGAAACAACAAAAAATTTGCTTATTGTAGAAGTAAATAAACTTTTACCAGAAAATAGCGAGAATAAGCTTATATCAGCTATGCGTTATATACTCCTTGCTCCTGCAAAACATATACGCTCCTTTTTAGTCGTAGCTTCATCGCGAGTGTTTAACGCGGAAGCTAAAAAAGTAATATCAGTTGCTGCAGCAATTGAATTTGTTCATGCTTACTCTCTAATTCACGATGATTTACCGTGCATGGACAACAGTGATACTCGCAGAAGCCAGCTAAGCTGCCATAAAAAATTTGATGAAGCAACAGCAGTGCTTGCCGGAGATGCACTACTTACTCTGGCTTTTGAGGTATTATCTTCGTTAAATGAGAAATGCTGTGAAATCATGAAAGTTCTTTCTCAGGCAATAGGAATTAGGGGAATGGTAGGAGGACAGATTTTAGATATTGGTGCAGATTTTAACAAAATAAAAGAAATTCATTTGATGAAAACCGCAAAACTATTTGCAGCTTCATGTGAAATAGGTGCTATAATAGGGAATGCTACAGATAAGCAACGTAAAGCGTTATATAACTACGGGATAAACCTAGGGCTTATCTTTCAAGCTAAGGATGATATTGAAGATTACGAACAAGATAAAACAAATAATCTAATGTCTGTACTTGGTAAAAGTGAAGTAGAGGACTATATAGACGCCCTCTTTAAACAAGGCTTGGATAATTTGAGTGCGCTTTCAGGGGATACTAATTATTTATATGATTTATTGAATCAAGTAAAGAAAGATGGTTAGAAAAATTATATTACAAATGCTTATTTCCATAGTAATGATTCTCACTTTAACCTCTGCTTTTATGTTTACTATTGTCTATATAAACAAAGGTAAACCGGGAAAAAAGGACAAGCTTTATGAGATAAGTGCCACGCATGGTGGTTTGATACAGACAATAGCACATTATCTAGTGAAGCCAATACTTGAATCAGCACTCGACCGCTATATTGAAAAGCATGGGCTAACAGAATATTTAGAAGAAATGACGCAGCAAAAGAAAGAAGATTCGATAAATTTTTATGAAATTACTGAAGGCAGTGGCAGCAAGGCTTTCTGTGGCATGGAAGTCCTATTGCAAATATATAAAATTTCTAATAATAACTCAGCAACACTCCCTAGCAAAGTTTCTGATGTTACTTTGAAAATAGGTCAAGATGACCTAAAAGAAGTGGGTTTAGGGGTGATAGGTATGAAAGAAGGCGGAGAGCGTGTAGTTACTATTGCCAATGATAACAAAATGAATTTTAATTCTTATTACGTCAAACTGATCGAAGTAAAGGATAAATATCCCGACTCAGTGAATAATCTGATGGTTTTTAATGACTTAATTAACAAGACTGGAAAACAAGTAAGGTGCGGTGATGAGATATCAGTTAAATATAGCGTAAAGGAGCATAATGGGGAATATATAGTCAAAGATCAAACAGTGCAATTTAGGGTTGGCGATAAAAAAATACCACTTGCTATAGAGCTTGGAGTTGTGGGAATGAGAGCTGGTAATAAAAGAACTATTCTTTCTCCGCCTGACCTTTTGACTATTACTGACGATATGTTAATAAAAGACATAGATTATGATGAAGAAAATATCTCAATAATTGACTTAAGCTTAGATATTAAGCAAGAGGTCGCAGCACACCATTCTACTGTTGAAAAACAGCCTAAAGAATATAGCTGAAATTTTAGGTTTACTGGCTGACCTTCTGAACACTCTCTATACTACTTAAAGTAGGCTTTTTGTTTTTCCTAAAGTATAAACTTAGATAAATCAAGCTGCTTCGAAATTGACTCAAGTTTATCTTTTACATACTTGCTGTCTATAATGAATTTTTCGCTATTTTTCTCAGAAGCAATGAAACTTATTTCATCTAAAAGCTTCTCCATGATAGTGTGAAGCCTTCTTGCGCCTATATTTTCCACTTGCCTATTAACTGTAAACGCTATTTCAGCTATGGTTTTTATACCATCATCAGTGAACTCAAGCATCACATTTTCTGTTTTCATTAAAGCTATGTACTGCTTTAACAAACTAGATTCTGGTTCCTTTAATATTCTTATTAAATCCTCTTGAGTAAGTGCCTTAAGTTCTACCCTGATCGGTAATCTGCCCTGTAATTCCGGTAAGAGGTCAGATGGTTTAGACTGATGAAAAGCACCAGATGCAATAAATAATATATAGTCTGTTTTTACATGGCCATACTTAGTTGTAACAGTTGTTCCTTCAAGTAGTGGTAACAGATCGCGTTGCACTCCTTCTCTGTTTACTTCACCTTTTACTTCTGTACGCGCTGCAATTTTGTCTATTTCATCCAAAAATACTATACCGTCATTACTAACAAGATCAATGGCTTCTTTGATTATCTTATCTTCATCGATTAGCCTTTCACTTTCTTCATTAATTAATATTTCACGCGCTTCTTTTACCTTCACCGTAATAGTTTTTGTTTTTTTGCTCCCGTTAAACATCTTGCCCACTATTTCTGTTACATTCATCACACCAACTTGCCCACCTGGCATGCCTGGTATATCGAAAGTAGGTAACATACTCTTGCTCTCTCTGACGTTAATAGAAACTTCTCCGTCCTCAAACTCTTTATTCCTCAACCTTTCTCTAAAAATTTTTTTACTCTCTTCGGTTGCATTTTCGCCTACCATAGAGTTTACTATTGTTTTCTCAGCTAAAATTAAAGCCTTGTTAGCTAAGGCTTTACGGGCTTTCTCTTTAACTAAAACTATTGCTGCATCAACTAAATCGCGTATTATCGAATCAACGTCACGTCCAACGTATCCTATTTCAGTAAACTTCGTTGCCTCAATTTTTATGAACGGTGCACCGGCAAGTTTTGCTAAGCGGCGAGCTATTTCAGTTTTACCAACCCCTGTATGACCGATCATCAATATATTCTTAGGTATGATTTCATCACGCAATGGAAATGGAACCTGATTGCGACGCCAACGATTTCTGAGCGCAATAGCAACAGCACGCTTTGCATCATCCTGTCCGATTATGAATCTATCTAATTCTTTAACTATCTTCTGTGGTGGCAGGTCATCTAACAAAACTTGAGTACTGTCATTAACTTGAATATCGCTGTCATTTGAATCAAAACCACTCTTAGTATCTTTATAGAGGTCATTTTTTTCATCATAGGTGTCACTACTACAAGGCCGCCCTTCTGAAAGGGTTATAGGCTGATTGGAAAAATTAGTGCACAAAGTTTTTTGCTTGGAAGACATATCACTCCTCTATCTTTTCAATAACTACATTATGATTTGTATAAACACATATATCGCCAGCTATCTTCATAGCCTTTTTTGCAATCTCTTCTATTGATATTCCTTTAATGTCAATTAAAGCTCTTGCTGCAGATAGAGCAAAATTTCCCCCAGAGCCAATAGCTGCGATTCCATCTTCAGGTTCAAGAACATCACCTGTTCCCGTAATTACTAATGAAATAGATTTATCTGCAACAATCATCATAGCCTCTAATTTTCTTAGATATTTATCCATTCTCCAGTCTTTTGCAAGTTCAACACATGCTCTCATTAATTGCCCTGGGTGCTTGTCAAGTTTAGATTCTAGTCTTTCAAAGAGAGTAAATGCATCGGCTGTTGCTCCAGCAAAACCGGCAATTACAGAATCACCAGAAAGACGCCTAACTTTTTTTGCTCCGGATTTTATAACAGTGTGGCCCAGTGAAACCTGTCCATCACCTATTACTACTACGCTTTTATCTTTTCTAATTGACAGTATAGTAGTTCCATACATTTTATTGTTATCGTGTTGAATCATTTTTCTATTACTTTAAATAAGAATCTCATTATACTTTAATCTTTAGTCAAATTTGCTAAATATGTTTAATTATAGCTTATAATATAATACCTTCCTTATAACATTTAAAGTGTAGATGCAAAACATAATTCACCCAGATTTGGAAAAAAGTATAAATAATTGGTTTGAGGCAAAATTTAACGGCCTTACATTGCCATTTTATAGCTCTATAGATCTTAGAAACTCCAGCTACAAAATTGCCCCAGTGGACGCTAATTTATTTCCTGCAGGGTTCAACAATCTAAGTGAGACATCAAGAGCAACAGCAGCAAAACTAATAAAAAGTTATTTTGAAACAAAACAATATAAAAAGACTCTTATAATACCGGAGAATTACACACGAAATAAAATGTATATAGAAAACGTATTTGTTATAGAGAAAGTACTGCAGCTCGCAGGTTTTGAAACTAGAATTGGCCTCTTTCACAACGAAGCATATAATTTAATAGAACCATATGAAACTATCGTGAAAGAAAACTCTCTGCTAAAGACAACTTCAGGATTTGTGTCTGATGTTATTATACTGAATCGTGATATGACGAGCCACATTCCAGACACGCTAAAAGACGTAAAGCAAGATATAGTACCAAGCCCACTATACGGTTGGCATAGCAGACAGAAATTTAAGTATTTTGAAATCTATCAAGAATTAGCGTCCGAATTTTGTAGCGAATTTAAAATGGACCCATGGCTTGTTTCTGTGCTTACAGAAAGCTGTAATGGAGTTGACTTTAATGATGATTCATCACTAGGAGCAGTAGCGACTAAAGTTGACCAAATATTATCTCTAGTGCAAAAAAAATATGAGGAATATGAAATAAAAACACAACCTTACGTTTTTATCAAAGCAAGCAATGGCACATATGGGATGGGCATTATAACAGCAACAAGTGGAGAGGAAATATTAAATCTCAATAAAAAAAAGCGTCATAAAATGAAAAAGATAAAAGAAGGAATAGCAATCAATAGCGTTATTATACAAGAAGGTGTACCAACCATTGACATATTTAAAAGCAGTTCTGCAGAACCGCTGATATACTATATAGGAGATACTCCAACATGTTACTTATACCGATGTAATAGCAGGAAAGATGTATATTCTAGCTTGAATGCCACTGACTGTGAGTTTCATGATGTTAGCCAGGTTGTGGAAGGTAAAATTCTGTCACTTTGGAGTATTGTTGGCAAATTAGCAGTACTAGCGTTGGCAGTAGAAATAAAATCTTTTCACCTCTAACCCTTACATTCCCACAGCGTTGCCATCGGGCAGATCATTATCATCATTACCGGGCTGAATATGGTTATGGCCAGCATTATCAAGTTCAGTGGAAGGATCATCATTGACAGGTTGTTGAAACAATTTGTCAAGCTGAACTGCCAGAAATACTGCACTATATATTATGCTAACTGTTACGCTTAAGTTGAAATTATAGATTATACCATTACCTAAGTTTATTGGTATGGTTGCAGTCTCCATTCTTTTTAATATGAAGTTTAACAAACCTAATGACAAAGTTAATGTGCTGATAATAAGGTCCTTCTTACACTTAGCAGACTTTTCAGGATCCTTATTATCTAAGTATTTTCTCCATGAATAATAGTAGCTTATAGGTTCCGAAATAAACAGAAATAGGATCGTTGATGTTAAGTGAATGTGACTTATTACGTCTGCATTACCCCTAGTAAAAAAATGGATGACTTTCAACATCATCAATGCTTCTATGATGCTGCTTGCAAGATTAGCCGATTTACCCACAACTTTTGCCAGCTCTTTTTTACTCTCAGGGTTTCTGTAATCCTTAATTAGATCCTGTAGAGTAAATGCAGAATGGGCAATATATAGAATAAATGTCGGAAACTTTACTAGTCGAGCAACATTCCGTATAAGAAAGATATTGGATCTATTATTGTCAATGAACTCGCAGCAAAATTGCAGTGAAATCTTACACAATAGGGCTGTTAAACCTGTTGTGATGCAGATTACCTTCCTGAAATCATGATCATAAATATCATGCACCTTTTGTGCGAGTATGTTAGATTTCTTTTTTAGCTTGTTTGGCATGAAATAGTTAACAAAATAATAACTCCCTTTTATTCTATCACATAAAAGCCTTGAAGAAAAGCCCTATAAATCAGGACTTTAAGGGTGATTTATGCATAAATCGGCTAAGCATTTTATAAACAAGGAATCAATACTGAGAGTTGGTACGCGAAAATAATATCCATCCTTGATAATTGCTTTATATTCTATATCAAGTTCAACTAGAGTTTCTGAATGCTCAGAAACAAAAGATATAGGTGATAAAACTACAGGTACACCATCAGCTTTTGTACGTGATAGCTCACTTTCAGTGCTTGGCTCTAGCCATTTTACAGGACCAATCTTACTCTGATAACATATTGACCAATCTAAGTTATTGATAGCTAACTTTTCTACTATTAACTCTACGCTTCTTTCTACCTGTGAAGCGTAAGGGTCGCCTTTTTTAATAACGCTAAGGGGCAAGCTATGAGCTGAAAATAGGACTCTTGGCTTACCAATCCTGCTGGCTAATTTGTAGTACTTGGCTATCAAGTTAGTATGAGCCTCAATAAAGTTTTCATTGTCATAATAATGATGAATTATTTTTGTATTGCATTTTAGGCCATGCTTTTTAGCATTTTTTTGCCAATTTTCGATGGATGACAAAGTTGTGGTAGTTGAATATTGAGGGTATAGTGGCAGCAAAATTACTTCATCAGGATCAAACTGTTTTACACTTTTAACAACTTCGTCAGCAAATGGATGCCAATAGCGCATGCAAATGGATACCTTGTGTACATGGTTTCTATCTTCATTTAATTTTAGTTCTAAAGCATTAGCTTGCATTTTTGTATTCTCCAGAATTGGCGATTTACCTCCGATTTCCTCGTATATTTTTCGTGCAGTATTTTCTCGTTTCGCAGATATAAACTTTGCTAAAAGAAACCGAAAGGGATTCGGTAGATTGATTATTCTCCTGTCATAAAAAAGGTTGAATAAAAAAGGACGGACCGCATTTAGTGAATCAGGCCCGCCAAGATTAAATAAGATAACTGCCTTTTTCACCTACGCACTACTACAACAAGTTACTTCTGGGGTGCCTATAAAATTAGCTACACACTCATCAAATTTAGTTATAGGCACTAAATTTCTTACACTGGCATACAATAAGTGGCCTGATCTCTTCAGGTTACTCTTGGTGGATGTGAAGTTCCAATCGAAAAATGTATCGACAAAAAGACTTGGTACCGTTTCAAGAAGTTCAACAGCAGCTAAAGATAGCATTATACAACTTTGCAGGACATTCAGAAGAGACCTTGAGGGGAAAAAGTAAACTTTAACGAAAAGAGAGGTGCTACTTGTTTCATCCAGTAGTCGCCCTGAGTTAGGCGAATTATACTCGGTGTGTTTTCTATTTTGATCAAAGATAGGAAATTTTATAGTATCTTTCTTAAATTCCTCGTCTATTTCTTTTCTAATATGGTTAGTGATTTTTTCCATTAACTTCTCACGCAGATGAAAAGTTCTGACAATAAAACATGTGGCAATCATTAAGGCAGCACATAAAAGTGCGCATTGCATGAGGCTCATACTGCCTACCATAGCTGGCAGCGCAAAACAAACAAATGGCACTATGATAGCCATTTCAAGCAATGGAATAGTATTCCTTTTCATTGCAAAGGCAGCACCTTTTTTTAATTCTGTATTATGATGTAAGCTATATTCCAAAAAGCTTAAAAATGCCAAATTAAAAGTCAAAAATCCTTTTGTTCCACAAAAAATTGATGACTTAAGATTATTTGCTAGTTTTTTACGACAGTAACCCATACAATACCTCCTTGATGGTTTATTCTTAACTATAAATAAAAAACTGCTTTTATCAAATCAAAATTTACAATAAAATAAATCTATAAATATACTATTTTATATAAGGAAATAATATGGCAATTGAGAGAACACTTTCGATATTAAAACCTGATGCAGTAAAAAATAATATTACAGGCAAGATAAATTCATACATTGAAAGCTCTGGGCTCAAAATTATAGCACAAAAAATGATGTTACTGACAAAAAAACAAGCAGAGCTGTTTTATGAAATTCATAAAGATAGGTCTTTTTTTGGGGAATTGGTAGAGTTTATGACTTCTGGTCCTGTGATAGTTCAAGTTTTAGTTGGTGAAAATGCAGTAAGTAAATACAGACAAATCATGGGAGCTACCGATCCAAAGCAGGCAGATAAAGGTACAATCAGGGGTGATTTTGCTGATGACATTAGTGAAAATAGAGTTCACGGCTCGGATAGTCTAGAAAATGCTCGTAAGGAGATAGCTTTCTTTTTTGCTGAACGTGAGTTGGTGTAGTCAAATCAGATTTTCCTATATATAACTAAATTTTCTGGATCCTATGTCAAGCATACATCTGTACGAACGTTGTAATTAACAGGTGGCAAATCCAAGTAGCTGACAACATAGAAACGAAAAAATTCCTTGACAAACTCCGCCAGCCCTCTTATCATGGTACTGAAGGTATTCAGTTATCTTCATCTGTGCAGATTAAACAGCAAAAAAAACAACGTACTTGGCGTCTTATTTTTAATTTTTCGCACTATGTGCACCTTATGTCTTCACAACATTTCTAGCTATATAAGCCGAAACGCGCTTACAAAGCGTTTAAGACAGTAGAGAACGCCAATTTGCAGGATTAGAAAGTGACAACTAGCTAACACGGGATTTCTTTTGCCTTTTTTTTCGTTTGGTAAATTTCTTAAATATTTATAGCTAAACGACAACCGTCATCCCGCTACTTGTTAGCGGCTGAGATACCGCGGCGTTATGACGTAGAAGCTATACTTTTATACTCACCAACTCAGTTTGCTTGCTTACAAGTAAACTGCAACCCTAAATGTTGGAGCACTGTCGTACACTAAGCGCTGTAATGACAATTTTAGTCGCTTCATACAATACTATAAATAATCAAAGTCATTTTCCCATCGGTCAGTTAATGCTCACATATCATCAAAGTTAGTTATTCTCCATAGCGAAGTCTCTAGCTAGGAACAATGAGCCACAGATTAGTATGGTTTTGATGTTTTGGATAGAGGCTTTTAATATGTGATTTGATATTGCATCGCCAATTGATTCACATTCAACTGCTTTTATTCCTATGTTATTGGCTTTTTCCCTAATCAAATTTGTATTTGTTGCTTTAGGTTCAGACTTAACACAAACCGCACATAGTAGCTTGATATATGGCTTTAAGTGCTCTAAGAACTCTGCCACATTTCTGTTACGAGTAACACCAAAAATTATATAGATACCTTCAGCAAAATTATCTTTTACCCACTGAGATAGCACTCTAGCACCGTCATTATTGTGCGCAACATCTAAAAATAATTGCCAATCTTTCGGTAGTAGGGAAATTAAATTACCCTCTTTTATTAGCTCTAGTCGTGCAGGCCAGTAGGTACGCTGTAAACCTGAAGTGATATCCTCTTCTCCAATATCAAATCCATATTTTCCACTTAAAATACTACATGCTGCAATGGCGTTTCCTGCATTGATTATTTGGTGTTCACCCTTCAGAGATGGCAAAGGAAATTCTATTGATTGAATAGCTGATTGGAAAACCATTTTGTTGTTCTTTTTTTTGCAATTCCATTCAAGACCTCCTCTATATAGAGGAGATTTCTTATTTATTGCATGGAATTCTAGTGTACTCATCACAGACTTTTCTTGTGGTGCTATTACGCAAGGAACATTAGGTTTCATTATTCCAGCCTTTTCACCTGCTATAATTTCTACAGTAGGGCCAAGATATTCTGTATGATCAAGTGCAATGGAAGTAATTATTGTTAAAATCGGACTATCTATAACATTTGTTGCATCAAGTCTTCCGCCCATACCTACTTCAACTAAAGTAATATCGGCTTTATGACGAGAAAAAGCTAAAAAAGCTGCAATAGTTGCAGCTTCAAACAGAGTGATAGGTTGTTCTGCAATCACGGCACGGCATTCTTCTAATAAGCTATATAATTCATTATCGTCGATATAACTGCCTGCAATAACTATTCTTTCATTAAAATTCACCAAATGTGGAGAAGTGTATGCATGGACCTTATACCCTGCTGCTTGCATTATATATCTTATAAATGCTAGTGTTGAGCCTTTCCCGTTAGTCCCAGCTATATGAATTACGGGAGGCATTTTTTTCTCAGGATTGTCCAATTTATTTAGAAAGCTTTTTATGCGATCAAGAGAAAAATCCTTTGGTCTACTACCAAGCGGTTTAGGCCAATGAGGCATATATATCATGGATTGTTATTGCATTTTAATTCAGCTATAACGCTTGCTATGCCATGCGTGTCGATTTTTTCACTAAATTGAGAACGTTGATTAATAGCAATACTTATTCCACTCATTACAACATCACTTATCAAGAAAGAACTGTTATTTTTAGTAACTTTAAAATCAATATTTGTAAATTCTTCATCACCGTAAGAAAATCTTGTACCAATTAAGCAAGTTTCATCGTCAGCTGCTTTTGTACTCATTATGATCATTTCACTATCATGCATGTATTTATATAAAATTTTAACGCACAAACGCGTAAGATACACTTCATACTCTCTTAAAAAATCTTCTTTTTCTTTTTGTTTAACTAAAGCCCAATGTTTTCCTATAACGAATTGCGATATTCCTTTGAGGTTAACATTATTCTGAATGACCTCCTGAAGCTTTTCGTGTACATGCCCTAGGTTTTTTCTATTTCCTTTTGTAGATATACCATCCACTTGTTGCTTCATAGTATGCACAAAAATTTTGTGATCTGTACAACTAGTGTAAGCTCTTGAAGAAATTGCAATAAAAACAATAATGATTAAAACTTTAGTAATGTTCATAAGATAAACTATAATACTTAAAATGCAAAATTTAATAAAGATTAAATAATAATCGCTGACTTTAATATACCTATAGACATGCCCTGTGTAAATCATCTATAATTCAAGTAAGGGTCTGTGCTATGCGTTATGAGTTAAGTTAAATTTCCCGAGCGATAATTTCTAGAGAAGGGAATTGCCTCTGCTGGTTTCGTTGAAACTAATATGCGATGCCCACCTTAACTTCAGGTCTCAGGAATCTACTAAGGCTGACGGTAGATACGGATCCTTTTTTGATTGGTACTAAATTTATGCTTCATCAATGCAGAGAACAAGGTACCTTCCTATGTTTGCCTAATGAAGTATTCCAAATTGTAATTGATGTTGAAAGGTATCCTGATTTTGTTCCTTGGTGCAAAGCCGTTTATATAAAAGAAAAAATTGACAACCAAATGGTTGTGGATCTTCTCGCAGTTTTTCATGGAATTAAAGGAAAGTACACATCAGAAGTAACCTTTCTTTCTCCAAGTGGAACAAATGAAGGTTGGATAAAAGCTGTATCATCAAATGGAATATTTAAACATCTATACAATGAATGGCAATTCATTCCCATAGATGAAAATAAAACTATGGTAAAGTTTTATATAGAGTTTAAGTTTAAGTCCAACTCATTTTCCACTTTATTAAACTCAGTATATAAATATACACAGAGTAAAATAATTGCTGCATTTAAAGATAGGGCTGAAAGCCTTGCTAAACAAAAGTTATCTTGACATTATTAATATAAATATGTAATTTTTTTAGTAAGTTAAGTGTTTGTATTGTAATGATTTTCAGACTATTGTTTTTACTAATTCTTATGAGTGTTAATTCTTATGCAGTTGTTAAATCCAGTAACCAACATATTCAAAAAGAAACTAATGAAATAACATCAAAGGAGTTACTATCACTATTACCTGATGATAAATTATTAGGAGATCCAAAAGCACCAATTCTAATGATAGAATATGCTTCATTAACTTGCTATCACTGCTCTCTTTTTCATAAGAATGTTTTTCCTAAAATTAAAGAGAAATATATAGACACAGGTAAGATGTTATATATATTTCGTCATTTTCCTTTGGATTACAGAGGGCTAAAGGCTGCAATGCTAAGTCATTGCTACGAAAAACAAGAAGACTACTTTAATTTTAACAAAGCTGTTTTTAACTCAATAGATTCGTGGAATTACTACAATTTAAGTGATTTGACTTTACTACAAAGAATTGCTGCACTAAGCAACTTAAAGCAAGATGCATTTAACCAATGCATTAATGATAAGAAAATTATGGATAAAATCGTAAATGATAAATCACTGGCAATCAATAAACTTGCTATCACAGCCACTCCAATATTTTTCATCAAGCTTAACGATGATGGTAAGTCATATATAGAGCATAATAAAGTTAAACATGAAGGGTATAAAGAGCTGAAATATCTTACTGATGTGGTAGATAAATTATATGGAAAAGCTATAGTGAAGTAATACCACTGTAGCTTACCATATAAAAGACTCTATGCTGAGTCATTGTTTTTCACTACTGTTTGTTGTTTTTTACGCTCAAACTCTCTTTTTTTACTGTGCCAAGTGTAGTAATACATAGCGATTTTATTCTCTATTAATACTATTGTCCCATCATAAAACTGAACCATATCCATAACTTTTCTCTGAGCTTCATTAAAACGTTCTTTATACTTTTCACGATAAGCTGGATTATGTAGTAACATAACCCCTTCATTCTTGTTAGATTTTTTGTTTAACGTTTCAACTTCACTAGCAATAGTATAAGACATATAACCCCCTCTAATTGATTATAAAAATTATATTTTAAAAAGAGAAATGCGCATAAACAATCCCTTTAATTCTAGTATAATAATCGATTGTTTATTATACTAGTTAACCATAGTACGATATATAATAATTTTTGTCACTTAAAATTTTATACTATGAAATAATAACTTAAAATAAATGTTTTTATTATTTTAAACTATATTATTATATTTATAAACTGTGTATGAATTAAGCTTCCCTAATTTATAATATAAAACGTAATGCGTAATAATTTTAGTATAAAATTATCATATATAAGAAATCTATTTGCAAAAGAATATAAAAAAATAGAAGAATATTGTATTCTTGAAAAAAAGCAACATATTCAGATTGGCCCTGAAGAAGGAAAGCTATTAAGTTTATTTATAAAAATCCATAAAATCAAAAGTATTGTTGAGATTGGCACGTTATACGGTTATTCGTCGATTTGCATGGCAAAAGCTCTACTGAAAGACGGTCATATATATACAATAGAAAATAATCCTCAACACTCAAGAATAGCAAAAAAAAATTTTAGTGCTTTTAATCTAAGTGATAAAATTACTCTAATAGAAGGTGATGCACTGGAAAAAATTAATGAATTATCAGCAAAGGCACCATTTGACATGATATTCATCGATGCTGACAAAAGTAGTTATCCTAAGTATTTAGATTGGGCAGAGTCATACATTAAACAAGATGGGCTAATCGTTGCAGATAACACTCTATTATTTAATACAGTATTTTTAGAATCGCCTCCAAAAGAAGTATCAGAAAAATCATGGCATGCTATGAGGGAGTTTAATAATAGATTATCAGATGAAAAGAAATATTTCTCTATATTGATTCCAACTGATGAAGGAATGACTGTAGCTTTAAAGCTAACATAAGTTAAAAATCAAGGTCAGCGTAATGTTTAGGAGGGGTTAAACCGGAAACTCTCTCTAATAATATCTCACGAAAACAAGGCTTTGATTTAACAATGGAGTACCATTCTTTTAAAATTTTACTTTTTTCCCATGGAAAACTACTTACATAATCCATTACGGAAATATGCGATGCTAAAGCAATATCAGCCAAAGTGAACTTATCAGCTGCAAGCCAAACGTTCTTGTTAATTAAGTGTTCGATGTATTCCATATGGCAAGGCAGGTTATGCTGAGCTGCATGAAGAAATCTAGAGTCAGGGCTGCGGTTAGTAATTACTTTTTCATTCATAATATACTTAGTAACTTCATTGTAAAATTTGTTGTCGAACCAATTGATTAGAGCGCGTATTTTAGACTTAATAATAGTGGATGAACCAAGTAATTTGACGTCGCTATTGTAAGTCTCTTCTATATATTCACAAATGGCATTACTATCCGCTATTACAAAGTTATTATCTATTAATACTGGTACTTGCCCAGTTGGATTGATCTCCATAAATTCATTCCGTTTTTCCCACGGATTTTCATACACTAGATCGCAGCCTAATTTTTTTTCTTTTAGAAAAGTTCTAACTTTTCGTGAAAATGGACAAAGAGGAAAATGATATAAAATCATAATATTCCTCTTTTGTTATCCCAGTACCTATAGGTTGTTATTCCAGTGTGTGACACTGAAATCCACATCTTTTTTCTCTGGATCCAAGTTGGGATGACAAGAGAAGAGTATTTTAGGTAACAGTTGTTTAATCCAAAGTAATGTTGCAAGAGATCTAACATATAAATTATTAAGGTTAATATAGGATATACCTTGTTAAATAAAAAAAAAAGTATAATATTTTATAAGGTATGCAGGCAAAAACTCTGTAATTTGGTCAGATCAGAAATGAAGCAGCCATATCAGAACCTTTTTGGGTTGCATACCTATTTCATTATTTGTTTTATCCGAGGCTATGAATATAGCATTAAAACATCGTCCTAGTAGCTTCAAAGATCTAGTAGGTCAAGATATATTAGTGCGTGTATTAGAAAATGCTTTTATTTTAAACAAAATCCCACAGTCTATACTGCTCTCTGGTAGTAGTGGAGTTGGTAAAACCACCACTGCAAGGATAATAGCTTTATGTTTGAATTGTTCCCTGGGGCCAATTTTTGAACCTTGCGGATCATGTGAAAATTGTCTAGCAATAAAAAATTCAAGCCATCCAGATGTAATTGAAATCGATGCAGCAAGTCACACTAGCATTGACGATGTTAAAGTAATCCTGGGAGATATTTGCTATTCACCTATAAGCTCTAAATTCAAAGTCTACATTATAGATGAAGTACACATGTTATCCAGCAGTGCATTTAACGCATTACTTAAAACCCTAGAAGAGCCACCCTCTAGTGTAAAATTCATTTTAGCAACTACAGAAATAAAAAAGATACCAATAACTATTATTGCACGTTGTCAAAGATTTGATTTACACAACATTCCTGTAGCTAAAATAGTAGAACGTTTAAATGATGTTGCACAAAAAGAGAGTTATTCCATTGAAAAGGGGGCATTAGAGTTAATTGCACGACATTCTGGAAATTCAATGCGTAACGCCTTGTTTTTGATGAATCAAGCAGTGCTATATAGCAAAGATGGTGCAATATCCACTAAAAATGTGATAGACATACTTGGCCTAGTGGATAAAGATATTATATTCGATCTATTAGGAGCAATATTAGAAGGTGATTTACAGAAAGCTCTATCAGTGTTTGACAAGGCGATAAAAACAGCAAACCCACTTAGTATTTTTGAAGGTCTATTGCAAACAATTCAGTTAGTATGCCGTTTTTTGATTACAAAAGAAATTGATAATGCAGTTACAGAGTATGAAAAGAACAGGATAAAAGATTTAAGTATAAAGAAGTCTTTAATATTTTTTTCGAGATTGTGGAAGGTGTTGCTTAAAGGTATTCAAGATATAAAAACTTCAACATGCAACGATGTTGCTGCTGAAATGATGTTAATTAGCCTCTGTTATCTTTCTGATCTGCCTTCTCCGGAACAAGTGGTCAAAAAAATTCTTTCGCAGAATGCACAGCAGGGAAATACGCATAGTATAGGAAATGAACAGCAACAAAATTATGATTTTGACAAAGTTTTGCAACTATTAAGGCGGAGTAACCAAATTTATCTTTACAAACAACTGTGTAATAATCTACAATTAATAGATTGTAAACCTGGATATTTAAAATTAAAAGCTGTATCTAAGTTGGATAGTAATTTTTGCAATGATTTAAAAAATTACTTAAACCAGGTGACTCAGCAGGAGTGGGTTATTACAGTTGATACGGGTTATATAAATAGGGAAGTGAGTAATTTAAATTATGCACCTGCAGTTAAGGATATACTTGATACATTTAAAGGTGCAAAAGTAGTTAATATAGAAAATAAGGAGTAAGTTGTGGATTTTAGTCAAATAATGAAACAAGCGCAAGAGATGCAAAAAAAGCTTGCAGAAGCTCAAGAAAAATATGTTGGGAAAGAGTTTCAAGGTATTTCTGGTGGTGGCAAAGTTTCTGTATTAGTGGAAGTCATAAAAATAGGTAGCTATAAAGCTAAAAAGGTGAACATAGACTTAGAACTTATGAGAAATGAGGAAAAAGATATAGTAGAGGATTTAGTAACAGCAGCGTTTAATGATGCCGTTAAAAAAGCAGAAGAAGATATGGCAAATGCAACTTCTGATCTTGCAGGTATGATGGGTTTACCACCTGGGTTCAAACTTCCTTTTTGAATTCACTACTGAAGTTTCTTTTAGTGTAAGTATTTCTTTTTTAATATTTCTAACGCCAGTACTTCTTCATATAATGCACCTATAGCTAGCACAGCCCTACGTCATACCGCGGTTCATTCGCGGTATCTCAGCCGCTAACACGTAGCGGAATGACAGCAAGTCCTACGTCATACCGTCACGGTATCTCTAGATCCCGCTAACACGTGGCGGAATGACAGCAGTCCTACGTCATACCGTCACGGTATCTCATCCGCTAACAAGCAGCGGGATGACGAGGTCTTTCGATAGTAAATCTTACCTGTGTTAGCTATACCAAAAAATCAAGAGTAAAAAAGTCGTGTAACTCTATTTATTCATTAATAAAATCTTTGTCTTTTCCCAAAAATTAGTTAAAATGTAGAATATTTTGTGTTATTAAGTTAGCACTTGACTTAACTTTAGTTGTTACTTAGACTGCTAAAGTGGAATTTTAATTTTTTTACGAGGACAATTATGCATTATAAAAAGTTTTTTTCAGCAGCCGCTTTAGCAACGTTGCTAAGTTTATCAAACTCTGCTTTTTCAGATCCTGTTGGTCCAATAAGTGATGAAGAAACTAGCTACTACGTTCGTTTGCAATACAACGGTGAAATTTTACCTCTTTTCACAAAAATTGATGGTGTTACAGGTCTTAAAAAGAAAACTGGAGATACAGCCGACACTACTGATTTGTACAACGCTTCTTTTATAGCCGGTGGTGGTGCATTTGGTTACAAAATGGACGATATCAGAGTTGATGTTGAAGGGATTTATTCATGGCTAAATAAAGATACTAACGTAACTGGAACTGCTGTCCCAGGGGCAGTTGCAGAAAGCTTAACAGCAATTTCAGGATTAGTTAACGTTTATTACGATGTAGCGATTGAAGATATGCCTATCACTCCATATGTTGGTGTTGGTGTTGGTGCAGCGTATATTAGCACACCTTTGGCAGCTGCTGTGAGTAGTCAAAATGGTAAATTTGCTTTTGCTGGTCAAGCAAGAGCTGGTGTTAGTTACGATGTAACTCCAGAAGTCAAACTTTACGCTGGAGCTCGCTATTTCGGTTCTTATGGTGCTAACTTTGATAAAACTGACAAAGACGGCAAAGGGGAACTCAAAGTTCTTTACAGCACTGTTGGTGCAGAAGCTGGAGTAGCGTTTAATTTCTAGTCTATCTCAATCTTGTTATCCCAGTGGGTTTTTTCTTGTCATTCAAGTAGCATGACACTGGGGTGGCTTTGTTGCATAGCGTTCAGAAAAACTAGTGATTACTGACTAAATTCATTATAAAATGACGATTTAAGGATAAATATGCCACAAAAAATGAGAGTCAGTAACCAAAACGAATATAACAAGTTTCTAGAAAAAAGAGGAAATATTTTTCATGATATCAACGAAGCCATAGAAAATTGGTATGAAATTGGGCCAAAATGCAGGGTGGCAACAATATTTACAGCAACAAAGTGGTAATTTTGATACATATAATAACCCATCTGTTCAGAATAGGTTTGAGACAAACAGTCGGGTTTATAAAATGATATTTGCAACGTAATTGGTATGCCTAAATTTGAAATAGTCGCATAGAATTATTTACTCTGGAAAAAACTTACGTTGCTATGCAACAAAGCCATCCCAGTGTCTGCTGCTTGCGTAGCATTTATCTACCAAAACAATGGTCATGCAAGAGACTTTGCTTGGATGTGTGATATAATTTAAATTGTAAGGTCTAAAAAATACTAGCATGAATGAAGTGATAACATTTGGTTGTCGTCTAAATTTTTACGAGAGTGAGTTAATCAAAGAAGCATTAAAAAAAGCAGAAAGAAAAAATGTTGTTGTGGTACATAGCTGTGCAGTGACAAACGAAGCAGAACGCCAAGTAAAGCAAAAAATACGTAAGATCTATAAAAACGACCCAAGTAAAGAAATTATCGTAGTTGGTTGTGCTGTTCAGTTGGATCCAGAAGTTTACAGTAGCATTCCTGGTGTAAGTAAAGTGCTCGGTAATCAAGATAAGCTAAAAGCTGAAAATTACTTACTAAATGACGATAAAATCTTAGTCAGTGATAACCAAGTAAACAAATCAGAACCTGTTCTAATTAATGGATTTGAAGATAAATCAAGGGCATTTATTGAAATTCAAAATGGTTGTAATCATAGCTGCACATTTTGCTCAATTACTGAGGCAAGAGGGAATAATCAATCTGTGCCAATAAACAGTATTATAGAGCAAATTAGGATCTTTGTAGAAAATGGATATCAAGAAGTAGTGTTTACAGGTGTTGATATTACTGACTTTGGTACAGATTTGTTTGCCAAGCCATCACTTGGTTCAATGATTAGGAGAGTTTTAAAAGATATACCAGAGTTGAAGAGGCTAAGACTTTCCTCTATCGATGTTGCTGAAGTTGACGACGAATTAATGGATTTAATAGCTAATGAGTCAAGACTTATGCCTCATTTACATTTGAGTCTACAATCTGGTAATAATTTAATACTAAAGAGAATGAAGCGTCGTCACAACAGAGAACAAGTAATAGAATTTTGTCATAAAATGAAGAGCTTGAGGCCTAATATAGCATTTGGCGCTGATATTATTGCTGGATTTCCAACAGAAACTGATGAAATGTTTCAGGATACAGCTGATTTACTGAAAAAAACAAATATAGTTTACCTACATGCTTTTCCATATTCAGAGCGGAAGAATACACCTGCTGCACGAATGCCACAAGTACCAGAGAATGTGCGTAAAGAACGAGTAAAAAATTTAAGAGAAATGAATAGAGAAATGATGAGTAGCTTTTATCAATCTTTGATAGGCACTGAACAAAGTGTTCTGGTTGAGCAAAATAATGTCGGTAGAACAGAAAATTTTGCATTAGTAAAGCTTGAATCAAAAGCTCAAGCCAAGAGTATTGTGAAAGTTAATGTTAAAGGAGTGGAAAATAATTATCTAATTGGAAATATTCTTTCTTAATTTTTGTACATTAAAGAAATATATGATATAGTAGTTATACTATAAATGATAATTATGGGTTCATTTGTGATAACTAAAATATCTATTACTTTATTTTTGATTTTCATTCCATGTGTCTATTTTTTTATTACTTATATTAGTAATACACACATTGAGCAAGTACAACTCTTAAAACTAGAAACGGACAATAATGAAGATGTAATGCATTCTGAAGAGGTTACTGAGAAAAAAATACTAATAAATGATTTAAAATATCAAGAACTTGAAAGTAGTCCTACTGAACAACCTTCTATTCTCCAAGTAGCTGATCAGAAAAATATGTGGTCACGTATTGCAGATCAAGCTGATAATGAGCAGCCTACAAAAGAAAAATCAAAAAAACTTGATTTTTATGTTAGTGCTAACGGTGGTAAGGTATACCATGATAATTCAGAAACATTTGTAAAGGGTATAAAGGCAATAGGGGAGAGAGTCCTAACTTTAGTTGAAAGTCATTATGGTTTTATGATAAAAAATATAGTGGCAAATGAAATTAAAAGCATAAAAGAATTTAATGGTAAAATTGATTTCCAATGGGTTAACAGCATATCTTTAGGTTACTATGCTGGAGAAAATGGCCGAGTTGATTTTGAAGCCATGTATTCTAGAGCCAATATTGAAAATAGTAATTCTCCTCTGGTATTTGATAAATCAGCAAGTATATTTGCGTTTTTGTTAAACTTATATTATAATCCCAGCTTTCAGGATACGCAATTTGCTCCATACATCGGCCTTGGTATAGGACCAACAGTTTTTAGATTAAAAAGAATTAATGGATCACCCCAAAGTTCAATGCCACTTAATGTTCCTTGGTTTGCTTATCAAATAAAGCTTGGTATTAACTATTCAATAATCCCAGAAGTCAAAACCTTTCTCGGCTATCGTTACTTTAGCGTTCCGATACCTGTTGCAGATGACATATCCACTCATAATATTGAAGTTGGTTTGATATTTAATTTTTAGTAGTGATTTAATATATACATAAATTCTTATCTTTTCTATCTAACAAACCAAATGTTGGTACGATTGTTGCTTTTAAAAAAATGACAGTTTCTACTGTTCTAATGTTATTCGCTAGCCTTTTTGACTTCTGATGTAATGTAGCTTTAAAGCTTTGCTTATCTTCTCTATGTTCTATAAGCCCGCCGATTACCATAATTTCACCGCTCTTAATTTTTAACATAGAGTTCATTTCTCTGATTTCAACAATTGGAATGTCGCTATTTAATTTCATTTTACTCTGCTGTGCGACGTACTCTATATCTGGATCTTTAATGTAGCCGTTAATTCTTGATAAAGTTGGATGTATATCCATGAATATTTCACTAGTATCAATGTTAATGCTTGGGTGGATTATTAGCACAACACCTATTGGAACACTATTCATCTTGGTAATTAAGGTCTGATTAGAGTTTCTAGTATCTTTTTGTATATCGGAAGTAAAATAAATATGGTTTTTGGTAAATGAAATCATCGCTTGCTGATTATTTATAGCATGTACTCTAGGGCTTGAAATTACAGTTGAAGCGCCAAATTTGTCTAAATTTTTTACTAAATCTCCTAGATCACTCGCACCAAAGTTCATTGCTAGGTTAATAATGGAGTTATCTTGATTTATTATAGACTTAGTTCCATCGCGTAAGTCATTTAAGTTTATACCAGAAAGATATTTGTCATCTAACACAACTTCAACTATTTTTGCCTCTATCATTACTTGAGAAGACGCTAATTTCTTAACCTTATTAATATATTCTTCAACAGCTTTATGGATATCTTTTCTAGCATTCAAAATAATAACACCAGCTTCTCTGTTGGATGAAAGGAATTCGCCATCATCCACCCCGTTAACATCCATTATTGCATTCAAGCCTTTTTCTAATGAATTCCATAAGTCACTACTGTATTGAGACTTCATAACATTGTTATAGTCCCTATCAGTGTGACTTCCATCACTGTTAGTAATATTGTTACTAATGACGAAACTGCTTTGAGCAGAATGTTGAATATTAATGAAGTCTGCGTAATAATTTTGCGCGTATGGCAAGTCCTGCTCAATTCTAATTACACCATTGCTTGTTGAGTAACGCAATTTGGCGCTATTTGCTATACTCTGAATTACTTCATTTATATTCTTATCTTTTAGCTTTAAAATAATATTACCTGATATTTTTGGGTCTATATCCAAGTTAACGTCAGAAAGTTTTCCTATCTCAATCAGCAAATCTTTTACTGATACTTCTTCACTAACATTAATAGAAATAAGCTGATTACTGATTGTGAGATCGGGAAACTCTATTGGTAAAGGCATAATTTCTGGTATTGCCGGTTCATTAATCTCCAAAGAGGTGTTGTATTGCTGCAACGAATAATCGTGCTCACCTATATCATGATGATCTTCGTTGCCTATATTAGTGAGATGTTGCTTAGTAGGCAGGTGTGTGCAAGAAATAATGAAGAGGAGTATTAAGCATTTAAAAATAGCCATTAGAACAGCATATAGATCTATACTAATAGATTTCTATAAAAATATTAAAAATGTATTTAATTTCGTTTTCATCGAGCAGATAATTGTCATATATTAGCTTGACCTACACTGGCTATAGCTAAACTGACTTAGATTTACCGACGATTTGAAAAACCGTCATCCCGCTACGTGTTAGCGGGATCTAGAGATACCGTGAATAAATCACGGTATGACGGTTCGCGGCGGTATAGTAACTCGTCATTCCGCTACTCGTTAGCGCCGTGGCGGTATAGCTATATATGTTTTTTTGTACGCCCCTCTTGTACTTAAATGTAGAGTAAGTTTTCCAGCATAGCCTTAGTTTTTTTATATATTTTACTTCTTTCTCTATATTTAATAATAGGCTTAAAAATAAATGGTAAGCCTATAATTGTTAAGCTTAGAGCTAGGGTTGAAAGTATACAACAGGCTTTGTGTTTACTATGTAGCTCTTTCAGGTAAAGCATCAAAAATCTATAAAATTTTTTGTAATTTTCTTCGATGTTTTTTTTGCTATGAGCCTTGCTAATGAATATATCTATTGCGGTATGACCGTTATTACACTTAATGTTAAGGTCTGCACCTTTTTCTGTTAACAGCTGAGCTATATCAAAAAATCCTTTTGAACAGCAAGATGTAGAGGTGCAAAACCTTGTTGCTCACAAATGTTCATATTGGCTCTAACTTCCAATAACATTTTCACAATTTTTGTATGGCCTTTTTTAACTGCCAGTAGCAAGGGAGTTCTGTTACATTTAGTAACAGCATTAATGTTTACCTTAAGCTTCAATAAGAGCTTAACTGTTTTAGTGTTACCATTATGGCTAGCTTTATGCAGCCTGGCGTTGCCATTAAAATCTTGATCATTTGCATCTATTCCTTTTGATACAAGAAATGTTACCATTTTTCTATTATTATGCTCAATAGCGCAATCTAATGCATCAAAACCATGGTTGTTTTTTGTGCAAAAAAACTCTTTAAGTTTAATTTCATCGTTACTTGCTTGCTGTCTTTTTGCAATAAGTTTAACTATTTGCATTTTGTTGTTATACGCTGCTAGGAAAAGCGTAGTGTTATTTTCTGCATCTTTGGCTTCTATATTTGCACCTTTCTTTATCAGATATTCTATAATTTCTGCTCTGCTGTCATAATGTGCAGTGCATTGATAGATAGTTAAAAACAAAGGAGTGCGAAAATTGTTATCTTCACATTCGAGATTTGCTCCGCTATCAATTAAAATTTGGACGCTTTTTTTAGAACCGTATAGTGAAGCTATATGAAGAGGAGTATAGCCCTCTTTAGCGTCTTTTTCATTAATTTTTGCGCCTTTTGTTATCAAAAAATCTATTAATTCCGTGTCATCTTGTAGTGCAGCAAGGTGCAGTGGAGTGAATCCATTTTTATCCTTGGAATTGATTGTCAGCTGATTAACAAAAAGTTTAGCAATTTTCTTGTGTCCATGCATAATGGCGTAATGCAGTGGGTTTCTATTTTCGTTGTCTACGACATTAAAATCAGCTTCGTGCTCTAGCAATGATTTTACTCCAACTAAATCACCTTCTTTTGTGAACTTATGCAAGAGAGTGATTCCACTTGCATCTTTTGAGTTAATATCAAATCCATTTTCTACTAATTGGTTTATATCTTCCTCACGCGCCATATCACTTAAGTCTCTAATTGAACCCTTTTCGCGTTAATAATACTCCTACTTGATTAAGTTTAAATGAATCTGTGAGAAATGGCTAGGATACTATGCATTCTTGCATAACAAACTTTTGGCAGCGCGTTGGATGAAACAAAAAAACCACTTGACAAACTCCTCCAGCCCCCTTATTATGACAGTGAAGCTATTGTATTTGCTTTCGCCAATCTGCAGATTAAAAGGTAAGGATTACTTAATGTATCGGCGTCTTATGTTCAATTTTTTGCAGTATATAGATACTGTATGTCTTTACAAAACTTCATCTACATCTAGATTTTTATCTAAATAAGCTGAACGCGCTTACAAAGCGTTACAAGACATCAAAAAATGCCAATACTCGACAAAGATAGTAAAAGACCAGCTAACTCGGGGATTCTTTGTCTTTTTTTCTGCTTGGTAAATTTCTTAAACATTTGCAGCGTAGGTTAGTTGCAATTAAAAGCAGCTTAATCTCGCTTGTCAAGCGTTTAAAACATAAAAAACGCCAATATTTTAAAGCGGATAATAACCACGGGGCTTCTTTTGCCTTTTTTTTGTTTGGTAAATTCCTTAATATTTATAGCTAACATGAACAAACATTTGAGAGTAACTTCCGCTAGTAGAATGATAATTTAATAATAACTAGATTATCATCATTCGTCAATAGTTTATGACTAAATTAATGTTTATATTAAGATAATACACGACAAGTAATAGCCATAATATTTATAGTTACTTTTCAAGCATATATTGAAATATCTCATTAGCCATAGCAACATCTTGGCGCGGGGCTTTGCCGTGTTCTATAAACACAGAGATTGCGTAGCGCGGGTTATGGTAGGGACCATAAGCGATAAATAACTTATGACTTTCACCCTTAGAGTTTATCTCTGGTGTACCGGTTTTGCCGGCAATTTGTATGCCGCTTAGCCCTTTTCTATAGTTAGAATTCACCACGTCAAACATAGCTTTTCGAATTATGCTAAAATGCTCATAATCTACATCAATGTCAGGGAAATTTTGCACTGTATTACTCATTTCAATGTGGGGAATTACCTCTTTTCCTGTTGCAATCCTCGCTGCAAGAACTGCAAGCTGCAGTGGTGTTGTAAGCAAATACCCTTGTCCTATAACTAAGTTGATAGTGTCACCTAAATACCACTGCGAATATAGTTTTCGTGCGCGCCAATCTCTATCGGGCAACAATCCCGGAGCTTCTTCCTTAAACGTTCCAATCAGCGACCCACCGCCAATACCAAATTTTCTGGCCATTTCCACCAGAGAGTCTACACTTATTTTTTTTCCTATGTTATAAAAGTAAGTGTTGCATGATAATGCCATTGCCTCATTTAAAGATACATACCCATGGACTTTGCTTTTCAGGCAACGAAATTTCCGCTCACCTATTTTCATATAGCCCTTACACGAGAATTTCTCTTCTGGTGTTATTATCCCGTCTTTTAAACCCGCAAGCGCAACTATTACTTTAAATATTGAACCAGGTGGAATTTGATACGACAATGCACGATTCACAAGTGGTAATGAAGGAGCATTCAAGCTTTCCCAAGTCTCATTTGATAGTCTACTTGCAAAAAGATTATTATCGTAAGAAGGTGAATTATATAGTGCTAAAATTTCTCCGTTACTTACATCAATTACCACTGCGGAGCCTTGGTGATCTTTAAATACCTTTGCGATTTTCTCTTGCAGATTAATATCAATTGTTAGCTGTACATCTTGTCCGTCTTGTTGTGGTATGCTTGATAATTCTTTTATGACGCGTTTTTTAGAATTTATTTCCTGCTCAGATTTTCCTGACTTGCCTTTCAATATATGATCATATGTATATTCAATACCGCTGATTCCTACTTCGTTTATGCCTTGCTGTCTTTTTGTATATCCGATTATATGAGAACATATTGAACCAAACGGGTAATAACGTTTATAAAGAGCAGTTACTTTTGTTTCTGACGATCTTGCTATTTTAGACTCGACTTCTGATAATGTTTGCAAATCGACCTCCTCACCAGAAGTTTTTTGCCCATCAAACAGAACAACATACGAAATTTTGTTTACCGCAAGTTCAGTGCTATTCCTATCTAAAATTTTGCCCCGCTGAGGCATAATAGTAGCGACTCTTATTCTATTACTATTAGATAGTGCTTCGTACTTTTGTCTGTTTCGTATTTGTAAATTATATAACCTATAGCTAAAAATAGCGGAAATGGTAAGCTGAATACCACCTAATATGAATGCTCTGCGGTTAAAGACTTTGTTTTTTGTCCACATAACATTCCTTCAAAACGCACTTTTTCCCCCTCTTTTATTGTTACACTTCTGGCTTTTACCGTATTACAAACCCTTTCCTCCCACTCACTTAAGGTAACAAACTTGTAACCCGATTTTTTTAGTATTTTAATAATATGAGGTAAAGCTTCAATTGTGTTTGATCTGTTATTGTGATCATGAAACAGTATAACTGCCCCATTATGTACATTACTTAAAACTCTTTCAACTAAAGCTTCTGGTTTATCACCTTGCCAATCTAGCGAATCAACTGTCCATAATATCGAATACATATCCAATTTATTAGTATTTTCAATCAGATTATTGTCATGACATCCATATGGCGGGCGAAACCATTTTACATCTTGTTTTATTGCATTTTTAATTGCTGTATTTGTCTTTTCCAATTCTTGCAATTGTTCCTCACTTGAAAGTGATGTCAACTTCCTATGCGACCAAGAGTGATTGCCTAACTCATGACCTGCTTCATGGATTTTCTTTACTATCTCATATGTTTTTTTATTTATACGTTCACCAAGCACAAAAAACGTTGCTTTTGCTTCATAGCTTTCCAGAACATTAATAATATCGTTTACTCTATTGTTGGAAGGCCCATCATCAAACGTAAGCGCAACAAACTTATCGTCGTTATTCAACAATTTTTTTATATTACTTAAATTTCTATATGATAGATCCAGATTACAACTGAGCCCACAGTATGGTAAATTAAAATTACAATCACCACAGAAAGCCGTGCTTGAGTATAGCAAAAGAAAAGTTATTATCCTTATAAACATTTTATAATCAGCAAAGTGATAGGATACTATGCACTTTTTTGCTAAGTTAAGCCATCTTTAATTGCTGTAGCCTTTACTTCATCACTTCTTTAATATATTATATTAACAATTTTATATAATATATTATGATTGCAAATATAAATACCGTTGCGCTTCAGGGAATTAGCACAGTAAATGTCAATGCACAAATTCATATGGCAAATGGTATTCCAGCTTTTAATATTGTTGGATTGCCGGATAAAACTGTTGCGGAATCCAAAGAGCGCATCAGAGCAGCGTTAAATTCAATCAATCTACTACTACCTCCAAAAAGAATTACAGTTAATCTCTCCCCTGCGGATTTGCTGAAAGAAGGTAGTCATTATGACTTGGCTATTGCTATTGGACTACTTGTTGTAATGAATGTGATACCAGTTGAGAAAGTTCAGTCTTATATAATCATGGGTGAACTGGCTCTTGATGGCAGAGTTATTCCAGTTTCAGGAGTGCTGCCAACAGCAATTAATGCAAAAAAGGCAAATAAAGGAGTAATTTGCCCAAGGGGAAATGGAGTAGAGGCTTCATGGGTAAAGAATGTTTCAATTCTAGCTATAGAGAAATTAACTGATATTATCAGACACTTTAAGGGTGAGCAATTAATTCAGCCAGTAATTTTTAATTATAGTGATGCACCCAAAGAAAAAAGATTGGTTCCCGATATGAAGGATATCAAAGGCCAAGTTGTTGCAAAAAGAGCAGCTGAAATTGCAGCAGCAGGTGGGCATAATATGCTTCTTGTTGGCCCTCCTGGTACTGGAAAATCAATGCTTGCTAAGCGCTTTATAGGATTGCTGCCTGATTTGACCGAACAGGAGATGATTGATGTTAATATTATTTCCAGCATAACAAAAACTGGTAATGAAATATTCAAAGTAACTCGTCCCTTTCGTGAACCTCATCATTCATGCTCTATGCCAGCAATGATAGGGGGAGGAAAGAATGCAAAACCTGGAGAAATCACTATGGCTCACAATGGCGTGTTATTCCTTGATGAGCTACCTGAATTTCCAAGACTTGTGCTTGATTCTCTGCGCCAACCACTTGAAGATAGAAAAGTTACCGTTGCAAGGGCAAATGCTCACATAACCTACCCTGCAAATTTTCAACTGATTGCTGCGATGAACCCCTGCAGATGTGGTTACTTGGGGGATGCAAGTAGATCGTGCAACAAAGCTCCAAAGTGTGGCACAGATTATAAAAACAAAATATCAGGACCATTGCTTGATAGAATAGACATATGCATTGAAATGCCAAACGTTAGCATACTCTCTCCTGAAATCTCTGTGGAGGGAGAAAGTACTAAAATCATAAGAGAAAGAGTGATAGCAGCAAGAAAAGTTCAAACTGAGCGTTATAGTAAATTGAATGTTCGTTGTAACGCAGAAGTAAGCGGTGAAGCATTTAATAAATTTACTGAACCAGATCAGGCAGGGTTAGAATTGCTAAAATACGTACTGAAAGAAAATTACATTTCCAATCGAGGCTACACACGCGTATTAAAAGTTGCAAGAACCATTGCAGATCTTGCAAAAAGTGAAGAAGTAAAAAGAGCACACATTGCTGAAGCGCTGAATTACAGAATAAGGATATATTAAAAAATTAGTTTACTTGACAGACAATTTGTTTCATTATATACTGCCCTTAATGAAATTTTAACATTCTATTTAAGGAGTAGAGTTATGGCATTAACAAAATATAATTACGAACAAGAAGATAGTGTTTTTCGCGCTATTTTAGAGGGATATAAAAACCCTGATAATGAACACTGGGGAGTTACAGGTGCTGCTGGTGGGCTTGGTCAGTATATTAAGAATAATAAGTTAAGAACAGCATTATTTCCGCTTGCAGTTGCAAGTGTTGTCTTTACAGCAATGCATATGAAAGCAGGCTTTGTTAGTGCAGCAGAAGCTTCTGGGTTTCTTGCTAAGACTGCCAGCTACTTTGTTGGGACAAATCAAGCAATAGCTGCTTCATTACCTGGATTTATCAGAACAGGTGTTGCTGGTCAGATAGTTGCAGGTGCCATAATGGCAATTGCTGCAGCTGCTGTTCTTTATGGAACATATCAAGTTGCCTCAAAATTAAAAGATGTTGTGGTTGAAGCACGGGAAGGAAAAGGAGAAACTATACAATAACTTCAACAAAACAAAAAGGGATAGGTTTCTGTCCCTTTTTGTAAACATTTTCTATTTTCTATTTTTTTTTGAAGTAATATCATCCAAAAATCTAGTAATTATAAAATAGCACTTATTAGTATAAATATTAAGAATAAGTAAATCCCGTTTACTGTTTACGCCTATAGAAGTGAAAAGTATTTGCATATTATTAAAAAAGCGGTAACTTACTATCAAGTGAATTCGCTAAATTTGAGTAATTTAAATGTCTATTGATCTTAGTCTGCCGGAGTTACCTATATTACACCCAAGGATTACCGTTGTGGGAGTGGGTGGTGCTGGTGGAAATGCTGTGAATAACATGATCCAATCTAATTTGCAAGGAGTGAATTTTGTTGTCGCAAATACCGACGCTCAAGCACTAGAAAAGTCGTTATGTGATAAAAAAATTCAGCTTGGCATTAATTTAACTAAGGGTCTTGGTGCTGGTGCTTTGCCTGATGTTGGGAAAGGTGCAGCAGAAGAATCAATCGATGAAATTATGGAGCATATAAAAGATAGTCATATGCTTTTCATCACAGCAGGAATGGGCGGTGGTACTGGAACAGGTGCAGCACCGGTAATTGCAAAAGCAGCCAGAGAAGCAAGAGCTGCAGTTAAGGATAGAGCGCCAAAAGAAAAAAAGATATTGACTGTTGGAGTTGTAACTAAACCGTTCGGTTTTGAAGGTGTGCGCCGCATGCGCATTGCAGAGCTTGGACTTGAAGAACTGCAAAAATACGTGGATACACTTATTGTCATTCCAAATCAGAATTTATTTAGAATTGCAAATGAAAAAACTACATTTTCTGATGCATTTAAACTTGCTGATAATGTTCTGCATATTGGCATCAGAGGAGTAACTGACTTGATGGTCATGCCAGGGCTTATTAATCTTGACTTCGCTGATATAGAAACAGTAATGAGCGAGATGGGCAAAGCGATGATCGGCACCGGAGAGGCAGAAGGAGAAGATAGAGCAATTAGTGCTGCGGAAGCTGCAATATCCAATCCATTGCTTGACAATGTATCAATGAAAGGTGCGCAAGGAATATTAATTAACATTACTGGTGGCGGAGATATGACTCTGTTTGAAGTTGATGCTGCAGCCAATAGAGTGCGTGAAGAAGTAGATGAAAATGCAAATATAATATTTGGTGCTACTTTTGATCAAGCGATGGAGGGAAGAGTTAGAGTTTCTGTTCTTGCAACTGGCATTGATGGTCGCAATAATAAGTCAGAAACTTCACCTATAAGTCAGAGCGAAGACTCAGAGAAAGAGAAATTTAAGTGGCCCTATAGTCACAGTGAAAGTACGCAAGACAAAACACTGGAAACAAAACCAACTGAACAGGTAAGCGAAGGAGCTAAATGGGGCAGCAATGTTTATGATATACCGGCTTATTTAAGAAGAAAAAAATAATGCAACTTTGGCTACTCAAGTCAGAGCCAAGTGAATATTCATGGCAAAAAATGGAAAAGGAGCAGGTAGTTGAGTGGGATGGCGTGCGCAATTATCAAGCTCAAAATTACATGAAAATTATGAAAGTAAGCGATCTTGCGTTTTTTTATCATACAGGTAAAGAGAAAGCAATACTTGGAATCGTTGAAGTATTTAAAGAGTATTATCATATTAATGATCCCAAGTTCGGATTAGTGAATGTAAAGTTTTTGAAACCTTTAAATAACCAAGTAACGTTAAATAATATAAAACAAAACCCACTTTTGAAAAATATGTCTATATTAAAACAACCACGTTTATCAATTGCCCCAGTTTCGGAAATTGAATGGAATGAAGTAATAAGGATGAGTGAATGTTAGAAGTAAATATTCTTGACAAGAAATGGTGCAGCATTATAGAAAATCCTAAAAATTTTGTATTAGGTGTCATCAATGCTTCTCTAAAAGAATTAAAAATAGACCACTATAAACCAAATATATCAATAGCTCTGGCTGATGATGACTTGCTACATCAACTTAATTTAAAATTTAGAGAAATGGATAAGCCAACTAACGTACTATCATTTCCGTGTGAACAATTGTCTAATGAGTGCGATTTAGGAGACATAGCAATTTCAATAGACACAATAAAAAGAGAATCGCATGAGTATTGTATACCTATTCTTGCTCACATTGCACACATGTTAGTGCATGGATTACTGCATTTACTTGGTCATGATCACCAAAAAAAAGATGAAGAAATTATAATGAAAAATCTAGAAAGAGAAATTTTAGCTTCGCTTGGCTACAATATGTGCGCGATTTAAAAGGAATTTAATAAAAATATAGTAGATGATAATAAAATATGTTATCTACAAAGGGTTTTAGCTATAAACAATAAAAGGTAAGTGATATGGTTCAGTTTTCTTTGCCAAAGAATTCTAAAATTAATCAAAAGGGCAAAATTTATCCTATTCCTGCTAGAGCAAAAAACATCAGAAGATTTCAAATTTACCGTTGGTCTGCTGATGACGAGAAAAACCCTAGAATAGACACATTTTTTATTGATATGGATAGTTGTGGCCCTATGGTACTTGATGCATTAATAAAAATAAAGGATGAAATAGATTCGACTTTAACTTTCAGACGTTCTTGTAGAGAAGGCATATGTGGATCTTGTGCCATGAATATTGACGGAACCAATACTCTTGCATGTACTAGATCTATACACGATATAAAAGGTGATGTAAAAATATATCCATTACCTCACATGTATGTGATAAAGGACCTAGTCTCGGACTTGAGCCAATTTTATGAGCAATACAAATCAATTAAACCTTGGTTACAAGCAGATAAGCCTGCCCTACCAAATAAAGAATACTCTCAATCTCCTGAAGATAGAAAAAAATTAGATGGCTTGTCCGACTGTATATTATGTGCTTGCTGTTCGACTGGTTGCCCAAGCTACTGGTGGAATAGTGATAAATTTTTAGGACCAGCAATACTATTACAAGCCTACAGATGGATTGCTGACAGCCGTGATAATAAGGCAGGTGAAAGACTTGATGTTTTAAATGACCCATTCAAGTTGTATCGTTGTCATACAATAATGAATTGCACAAAAACTTGTCCTAAAGGACTTAATCCAGCAAGAGCAATAGCGAAAGTAAAACAGCTCATGGTAGAGAAAGAAGGAGTTTAAGTATCATCTTTTGCATTCTTCGTAAGAGAACAGCAAACCTTCCGAAGCGTAGGGTATTGTTAATACCCTGAACGCTTTTCCATTCGTGAAATGCATCGTATCATCATACGATGCAAATAATTTTTTGAATAACTCATGTCTTTGGTTACTAATAGTTTGAAAATCCTCTTTTTCTAAAAGCTTTTTAGATTCGAAGAGGTAAAGCATAACTTCATGATAAGTTGGGTAAGATGCCAAAAATTTTGGGTCAAATTGAAAGGTTTTTATGAAAGCATTATTATAAAATTTTAGCTTTTGATTCTTACTATATATTACTATAGCAACCGGCAACCTCTCAAGCAAATTTTTCTGTGTAGCTAAATAACTGTTTAATTCAGTATATAATTTCTCTGCATCACTAACATCTTTCCCATACATTACTATGCTACCAGAACCTTGTATTGGAATTTTAACAAAATCGAAAACCTTAGGTTCGTTCTTGTAAGTTACGACATGCCTTCCTGGTTTTGTGCTATGAGCGCTACTGGTAATAGCAAATTTCTTAGAGCCATCTACATATTTATCATAAAACAAATTATAAAATTCTACCTTTCTATTCTTGTTATATTTTAGTATTGGAAATGGTAAAGAGTTGAAAACATTTTTATAGCTCTCCACTTCTTGTGTAAGCTTACTATTTTCTAGCTCAAGTCCGTGAGCTTTTATTTTACAGTCTGAGACATTCCTTATCCATAACAGCACACCAATCACATTGTTAGAATCATCTATTATGCTTCTACCATAACATATGCAATAAACCTCACTGTCTTTTGACTTTAAATCTAGAGTAAAAGATTTATTTATTTCCTTTGCCTCAGCAAAATTTTTAATTAAACTGTCTGATTGCTCAAAAAAATTCACAAACTCATTAAATGAGTAAAAAACAGTATTAAGCAAAATTAGTAAGTTGGGAGAGAACTTTTCTATACGCTTTTTTGCATCCCAAATATAAAACCCATCATTCACAGTATCAATTAAATTATTTATGATAACATTTCGATGTTGTAAGTTCTTAATCTTATTACTAATTTTTAATTTAGAATAAGAGAGAAAGAATAATATTAGAATCAATATTAAAACCACTTCATACAAAAAAAACATAGCACTTCTAAAACAGATGTAAAAACTTGTAACCGCTCAGAATTATGCTGAAGAGTTATATAAGTAAAGATTGCCTAACATCTGAAAGCCCAATCTCTTATAAAGGTTTACAGAAGGTTTCATACAATGTGCTACTATATATTTGCATTCAAGCTGTTTAGCTATCTTTATTCTTTCTAAAACCATTTGGGTACCTATTCCACGATTCCTGTAAATTGGTAAAACTCCATCACTATAAAAACCAGCTACACTGTCTTGAACATAAAGACCGCATGTCCCAATAATTTCACTATTTAGTGTTACAAGAAAAAATCTTAATCTTGAGTTTTTATCATCATAATTTGATAATCCGCGAAAAAATGTGCTGACAATTCCAACGCCATGATAAAAAATTTTAGAAGTGTGTAAATCTAACTGTTCTAAGAGGTCGCTACCATTTACAGCATTTAACCTCAAGTTTGGAATAACATCAGCAGGTAAAAAGTAATTTTTCATATTAAGTAAAGCTTTTTTTGGTGTGCTAACGTGTTTTATTTCACACTTTTCTAAAATATCTCTTATTTTCATATGTGAATTTATTACCCATGTTGCTTCTATATCTCTTGTTCTGAGATAATCTAGAGTTTTTTGTATAGAAAGCTCGGTACATTGATCTCCACAGAACACAAAATTAAATAATGACTCCCTAGTACCATTTATTGTAAATGTAACGTTATCAAATTCATCGTGTACTTCCCACTCAGATAAATTCGCTGTGTACAGTATATAATCCTTTAAATTTTGAACAATTAAGCTTGAATAATAAATTTTTTTATCCTGCATACATCAACAATAAACAATAAAAGGCTCCTATAAGAACACAGGCTAAAATTGCAGCTATAATGTCATCTAGCATAACACCTAAAGGACCTTTGGTATTTTTATCGATCAAATTTATAGGCCACGTTTTTATTATATCAAAAAACCTAAAAGAAAAAAAGCACAACAACAATGAAGAGCAATTCATCTCTTGGCTTAACAATATCGAAACTAAAAGTATTGTCAGCAATTGACCAACTACTTCGTCAATTACTACCTCTTTTGGATCACATGAAGTCTTGTAGTGTTTTATATAATTGCCTATAGACCATAGTCCAATCAAAAATAAAAAAAAAATAATTGCTGCACCTAAAATTCTGTCACTCAGTATCACAGGAACAATTGGATAAGAAGCTAAGCTGCCTACGGTACCTGGCATTTTTTTTACTGTGCCAGACAGCCACCATGTTGATATCAATTTATATAAAAATTTCACAATACACCAAAGTACAAAACTAATTTACAAGAACAGAAATAGTATCCTCTATAGAGGCGCTTTCATACAATAATCTATAGACCGCTTCACATATAGGCATTTTTATCTTTAGCTTTCTTGCTAAATTAAATATGGGCTCAGCAGTGCTAAAACCTTCAATCACTGACTTGCCTTCTGACAAAATCTGCTGAACATTAAAGCCATTGTCACTATTACCTATTTTAAACCCAAAAGATAGGTTTCTTGAATTCAAGGATGTGCATGTCATAATTAGGTCACCCAGACATGCCGGTCCAAGTAGTGTATTTATATCCACATTACCGTTACCAACTTTTGCTGAGTATAAAGCCTTAATTTCGCTTACACTTTTCGTAATCAATGCTGCATGAGCATTAAACCCAAGTTTACTACCTAGAACAATCCCACACGCTATAGCAAAAACGTTCTTTAACGCTGCACAAACCTGTATCCCTATAACATCGCTACTAAGGCGTAATTTAACATTTTCTTGCTGTAGTTCTGATACTAGCTTTGAACCCAATATGTTATTTCGGCATGCAAGAACCATTGAATAGGGTAATTTTCTTGCAACTTCTACAGCAAAACTAGGGCCTGAAAAAATAGCAATAGGATTGTTAGGTAAAACTTCATTTACTATTTCACTAGGTAATTTTAATGTAGACTTTTCTATTCCCTTACAAGCTAAAATTATTGCTACATCTTTTTTCAGATTACAATTATGCAATTGCTGACATACCTCCCTCAGAGATTGAGTGGGAACAGCGAGGATTGTTACTGAAGCATTAATTGTGTCTTCAATAGCCAATTTTACTGACACATTATCAGAAATTCGACAACCGGGTAGCTTGTCACTTTCTCTTTTCCCGTTGATTGATTCAAATGTAGTTTCATTGCGAGTCCACAAAATCACATCTTTCTTACTACCTAATGAAATTGCGATTGCTGTACCCCATGCACCAGCACCTAAAATTGATATTGCCACACAATATTCCTGAAAGTATTACTTATACTTTAAAACAGTAGGATAAGTAAATTAAAAATATAACACAGACATATAGAATAGTTAAATATTTATTAACCGAAGTATTCTTTTAATAATAGTAACTTTAATTCAATATTTACTAAAAATATTATTACTACCATGGTATATCTATTATATTTTAGATCTATTTATATAACTTTGAAACAATATATTTATTATTAATTAATAAGTGTAATTTTGATCATTTGTTAATAAAAATTTGATTTATTACTTTCCTTAGTTATATATATTACTAAAATTATAAATTATTTATGGGGTGTAAAATATGCGTATATTATTAATCGAAGATGATCAAGTAAGTGCAAAGACTGTGGTTAATGCCTTAACTTCTGATGGACACTTCTGTGACGTTGTTACTTCTGCACAAGATTATAACAATAATATGGTTTCCTCAAACGGAGATTACTATGACCTAGTTATTTTAGATATACACTTGCCTGGTGATATTGACGGATATGATATATTGTTAAGACTAAGAAGTGCAAAAATCAAAGTTCCTGTCTTAATACTTTCATGTATATCCGCTGTCAATCACAAAGCTAAAGGGCTTGGGTATGGTGCAGATGATTACTTAACCAAGCCATTTCATAAAAGCGAGTTATTAGCTCGAATTAAGGCCATAGTGCGTCGTACTAAAGGCCATCCTGAATCGGTGATAAAGATTGGTAATATAAATATCAATTTTGATCACAGGATTGTTGAGGTGAAAGGTAAAACGGTTCACCTTACTAATAAAGAGTATTCTATGATAGAATTGCTAGCACTGCGTAAAGGAACAGTACTAACAAAAGAAATGTTCTTAAATCATCTTTACAATGGCTTGGATGAACCTTCAGATAACAAGATAGTTGATGTTTTTATGTGCAAATTACGTAAGAAACTTGAAAGTGCAAATGATGGAAAAAGCCACATAGAAACCGTTTGGGGCAGAGGGTATGTTCTGAAAGAGTATATTGATGATGAAGAATATTCTAATGTTAATGTAGGCGAAAGTAGTGATGGCTATCAAGCAGAACAAGTGAAGGACAACGCATGAAATGCCTACACTTAAATATAGCATGGCTTATATCGCACGTATCATGTGACGCCTAGGTGAAATATAAGCCGAGTTCTGTTTATGTAGCTATTTATCTGGAGTAAATGTTACCATTTACCTCATGCGATTTACCCGAGTAGATATGAGAAAAACATAAAATCTACTTCTATTTAATCTTGCTCCTAGTGTTGGTTACTCGACTACCAATGTTGCCATTGCCATGGTGTGCTCTTACCACACCTTTTCACCCTTACCTAAAATATTTTAGGCGGTAATTTTCTGTAGCCCTATAACTGGAGTTGCCTCCGGCGGGCGTTACCCGTCACTATTTTTCCTTGGAGCCCGGACTTTCCTCTGCTATGTTTATCACACAACAGCAGCTACTTATTTCACCCAGGAATTATACTTTAACATGAAAATCACAAAAGCAAAAGACAATTTCCTAACAGTCTACATATTAAAAACATTCAGACAAATAGCTAAAGGTGATATTCCGGCACATCATCGCTATCCCAAGATAAGCTTTTTTCACTTTTAGACTCCGCTTCAGTCAGTCAAGAGCTTGGTCCACCGCCTGAAGACGATGAGCTACTTCTTGACCTACTACTACTTTCTACCGATATACTGTCTAGCATTGTTTCAGATTGATACGTAGTTTGTATAGATATGTTATTATCACTGCTTGTTCTGCTATGGGTGAAAAAAATTTCTTCATTGCTGCTATTTGAATGCGATTCCAAATCAGCTAATTCTAACACATGAGCAGCATTATAATAACCGTGATATTTCTTAATACATTTATATGCTATAAATCCTATAATTCCAGCAATACCTATTGTTCCAATCAAAGATCCTCCTATCATTCCTGCCCTATTAGACCCTATAGCAAGTTGAGTAGGCTGTGGTGAAGAAGTAGGTTGAGGAAGTAAAGTCGTGGTAAATATAGGAGTTGTTGACTCTTTTGTTCTAGTACTTGGTATACTAAATACTGTTTGTATAGTTTTCTCTGAGTTTATTATTGGCACACTAGTTGACGTTGTAGCAACCGTGGTCACTTGTGAAGTAGTAGTTGTTTTTGCTACTGTTGTTGGCTTCACTGTTACTGTACTTGTTTGAGTCGTTGACTCCGTTGAAGGTTTACTCATTGTAGAAGTAGGTGTAACGGCTTCTGTTGTTGGCTCCACTGTTACTGTACTTGTTTGAGTCGTTGACTCTGTTGAAGGTTTACTTATTGTAGAAGTAGGTGCAACGGTAGTTGATGCTTCTGTTGTTAATTTGGTAGTCTTTACAGTGTCGGTTTCTGTTGTGCTAGTAATTGCAGCAGTCAGCGTTTTCTTAGAAGTCACAACCGTTTCTGTAATAGTTACAGGAGCCACGGTACTACTAGAAATGATATCAGGTGTCAATCGACCATTAATGATATCAACAAAATCACTGAGAGTTTTGATACTACTTGCCGGTATTATTGTTACCTTAGAAGGTTTTTCAAATCTCTGATGATTGAAAATTGCGATGTTTTCTTCACTTATTGCAGTTACAATAAAACTGTCTTGACCATTGTCTTTAACGTACAATTGCTCTATAGAATCTGCAAATTCGCAAATAGTAAAGTTCGATTTTGATCCATTCTTAACAAGACTTGTTAAATGTAACGTTTGTTTATCAGACAACCGGTCTTCTGCAAGAAAGGCAACTAGATCATTGCCTTCAGTTCGCTTTACATACTGCAAAAAGCTTATTTCATATTCTCTGGAAAGAGATAGTGCTTTATTATCTATCTGACATCTCTTACTAAGCAAACATTCATCTTTCTTGCCACTTTTTAGATCCTTAACCACTTTAGCCATATCGAACTTAAAAATATTTGTTCTTACTTCTTGATTTTCAATACTATTTTTTCTCACTTGCGAATAAAGTATTGTATTTTCATCTAGTACTAATTGCCCTGGATTATCAAATTTGAATAATTTTCTTTCTATAAGACCGTTTTTTTCACGCAAAACCTTAAATTTTCCATTTGTGTCTGATTGTAAATACCAAGAAACTAAAGTTTGATCCTTTAAGTTATGAGCAATTACAATAACATTACCATTACCAACTTTTACTGCTTTTGGTTGAAAGTAACTATTGTCTTCATTTGCAAGACTATCTCTATTAATGTTCTTGTATAATTTTACTTTTCCTACGTATTCAACTAAGGGAACATTAATTGAATGCTTGATTTCGTAAGTGTTGAATGTTAAGCCTTTGATGCATTTTTCTTCTTTGTTAATTTCTTCTGTAGGAAAGATAACTCCAACTTTATCTGTTTCAGCTGAATCTTCTATTAATGTGAGAGACAATTGATCTTTGAATTCATTTACTACGCTGACATTTGTACCCCATTCGTATGTTTTTGATTGATATAATGGACTAATAAGTAATTTTACTTTACTGCTCCCATTACCATTATCTTGATAGCTAAGTCCATAAGCGACTCCATCTCCTTCAATCAACCCTACGTTTGCTGGGTTAAAACCTACCGCTTCTTTAACTTCCGGTGTATTTGAGTTGATCCCGAGCAATCTTCCTAATATAGACATAATTTTATTTAAAATATTAATAAAATGCTATTATGATTACTCCTGTGTGTTAATGTCAATGAAAATTTTAACTAAAATTAAAAAATTAACGTCTTTATTTTATACTAAAAAGTAAGTATAGGCTCGAAAATGGCTAAGAAGTTTTATAGATGAAAGGAAGGTGGAGTTCTCAAAACCCTATAATCTATATTTAAAGGTAAATTTTTATTCGTTATGTCTTATGCAGATTCCGCTAACAAGTAGCGGAATCTTAAGTTTTGGCTAAATTTCTTTTTTACTCCCTAATAGGGCTTCTGCCTTTAGCTCATCTATAATTGTTTGAACCTCAGGAAGCTCCTTATGTTTTTCGTGATCTGATACATATTCTCCCTTTTTGTTGGAGGCTTTATATTCATGTTCTTGATAAAGTGAGTATAGAAATCCAACTCCAAAGATAACAATTGCTGCAAGTGCCATGTATTCAAGTGGTTTTTGCACTTTTTCTCTTAGATCGAAATATCGAGATAGCAGAATGAGAGCACAAGATCCTATTACTACTGCACCAGAACCAATTTTGTTGTACATGAAATACTTTTCATTGTAACTTTGTTCGTAATTTCTGTAAATAGTTGTGGCATGCTTTTGAAGATTTTCTTTATCTAGTGATGTGAGAAAATTTTTAAATTTCTCTTCACCAGTTTCTTTTATCCATAAATTTAATTGTTTACTCATAGTTTAACCTCATATTAATAAATATAGTTTATTATACACAACATTTATAATAAATGTCAAGGATAGTGTATTTATAAATAATATACTATAATTTCTTAAGCATTTTTTTTAAAGTAGTTAGCTGTAGCTAAAATAATTGAGATTTACTAAAACAAACTTATGAAACAATTGAAGTTAGCGCATGATCAGATTTTTTAACTGGATCCTATGGCCAAGCCAAAAGAATTTACAAGTTGGGCAGTATGGGTAGTATGATACTGCAAAATGCTATTTCTCAAAAAACCAACAATTGCAATCATTGGTTCTACAGGTATAATCTGTAAAGTTTACACGAGTCTCATGAATGATAGAAAAAGAAGAGCAGTTTAGTTTTACATCAGAAAACCTTAAGAAAGCGGAAAAGTTTATAGAGATGTATCCCAAAGGTAGAGAAGGTAGTGCTGTCATGCCTTTACTATACCTGGTTCAAGAGCAATGCGGATGGGTTTCTGAATCTGCTATGCGTTATGTTGCTGATATGCTGCATATTCCACATATTCGTGTATATGAAGTGGCAAATTTTTACACCATGTATAATTTAAAACCAGTAGGCAAATATCTAATACAAATTTGTAGAACAACTCCTTGCTGGTTGTGCAATAGTGAAGAAGTTTTAAATACCTTTAAAAAAAAACTTGGAATCAATATCGGTGAGACTACTAAAGATAATTTGTTCACTTTAAAAGAAGTTGAATGCCTAGGTGCATGCGTTAATGCTCCCGTTGTGCAGATCAATAATGACTTCTATGAAAATCTTACTCCTGAGAAAGTAGAAAACATCATAACAGAACTTTCAGGCAAATAGATGAAAGAAGAATTTGCATTCAAGATAATCAAGCAATCAGGTTCTGCAAAAGTTGGAACAATTAAAACTCCAAATGGAAGCGTAGAAACACCAGCTTTTATATTCTGTGCAACAAAAGCTGCAATTAAAGCTGCAGATATCGAGAGAATTAGTGAAGCAGGTACTCAGATAATACTTTCCAACACCTATCACCTAATGCTCCAACCAGGGGAAGATACCGTAGCAAAACTTGGTGGTTTGCACAAGATGATGGGATGGAGTGGACCAATGCTCACTGATTCTGGTGGATACCAGATATTTAGCTTAGGGCACGGATCAGTTTCGGAAGAGATAAAAGGAATAAGAAAAAAACAAAAAACTCTGATCAAAATTAATGAGGATGGGGCAATTTTTCGTTCTTACATTAATGGTAAAACTTATTGCTTGACTCCTGAAAAGTCTATACAAATTCAACAGAAACTAGGTGCAGATTTAGTCTTAGTCTTAGATGAATGTACTCCATTTCACATAAGCAAAGAATACACAGCAAAATCAATGCTCATGAGCCACAAATGGGCTGAACGTTCTTTAAATGAATTTGAAAAAAACAATAATGGCAAGCAGGCACTGTATGGAATTAGTCAAGGCGGAGTATATCAAGATTTACGTAGAGAAAGTTGTAATTTTATTAACGATTTGCTATTTTTTGGTCAAGCAATAGGTGGATCACTTGGTCAAAGTAAAGAGCAGATGTACGATGTAGTTTCTTTCACTATGGACCATCTGAAAAAAGATAGGCCTACTCATTTGCTTGGTATTGGTGGAATTGTGGACATCTTTCGCGGAGTTAGTCTTGGAATTGATACGTTTGATTGCGTGCATCCAACCCGTTTAGCAAGGCATGGTGGTGCGCTTATTAAAGTAAAAAATAGAGATTCTATTTCTTCAAAGTGCAAAGAGCATATTAATTTGCGAAATCAACAATTCGAGCTGGACAATAACCCAATTGAAAGTGACTGCTTATGTTTTACCTGCAGAAAGCATTCAAGAGCTTATATACACCATTTACTGAAAGCTAAAGAGCTCCTGGCTTACACACTCGTTACCATTCATAACGTTTTCTTCATGAATAAGTTAATGGCATCTATAAGGCAGGCAATATTGGATGATAGGCTAGATCAAGAGAAAAATAATTGGATTAGTGAAATACCATTGCACTTTGATTTGGCCTCTCTTTAAGTCTTTTCTTTATGCCGTTGATTTTTACTTCTTGTTATATTTACTTTATTTATCACACTATTAATTAGAAAGGTTATAATAAATAATTAATCTATTAATGTTAGTCTCTACCCGTATGATTTGTAAGGATTAGAGGTGAAGATATGGCTAAAGGAAATAATACCCTATTAATATTTGATTTTGATAACACTATTACTAATGGACACATGCATAATATTTTCTCCGGTAAACACTCCGGGTTCAAAAAAAGTGATTTCAATTCTGGTGCAGAATATGCAGTGAAAGATACTGATATAGGAAATTTTCTAAAGAATACAGGCGGAGTAAAAAATAAGGAGACATTAAAATCTGTGTTGCAATCTGCACTTTCAAATGGAGTGAAAGTTAATATCGCATCGTATACAGGATATTCAGACGCTGTGAGAAGGGTTGTAGAGAATCATTTGGGTTTATCTAAAGAACAAGCAGGCGGTATTTCTGTATTTGGTGGGTTTCCAGGAGATTATGATAATGAGCTTCCAAAAGGTCTCAAAGAACAAAAAAATCAAGTTGGAAAAAATTTACACATCTGTAAGGCAATTGTGGAGTATAAGGATAAACATGGTGAGTTGCCAAAAACTGTCATGCTAGTTGATGATGATGTAAAAAATATTCAAAAGATTAATGAGTTTGTTGCATCAATGAGTAAAAGAGAGGAATGGCTTGAAAAAAATGGGCTGAGTATTGAAGAGATACAAAAAATCAAATTTGAAGGTGCGCGAGTGCCTAAAGAGGATAAAAATGTTGGTTATCTAGAAAGAATACAGGAGTTTGTCAATGCTAACTTAGTGCAAGAACCAATTTATGAAAATTTGAAGAAGGAAGAACCTATATACCAAAATCTTCAAGATATTCAGAGATCATTGTCTGAAACGGTACCAAAAGAACCTATATATCAGAACAATGAAAATCGACCACCATTGCCTCCTAAAAAAAGGAAATCAAGTGATGGTATGGTTGCTGATGGTGAGAATAAAAAACAAGATATTAAGGACATGTCGTCATCCGAAACACAAGCAAACCCAACACGCTCAAAACGTCATGCAATGATGCTTGACCCTCAGCAAATAGAATCTATACACCAGAATGCTGAAGAGTTATCACCAGGTAAAAAATACGCACATATTCAAATCGTTTCCTTAGCACAAGAATTCAAGGCAATCAAAGCTTTTTTTAAAGATTGTGCTCAAGAAATAATAGATGCCATTTGCAATTTATTTAAAAGAGAAGTGGCAACAAAAATTGAAGGGCAGGGCTATAATGTAAGTAGTAAGCAAGGAAGTAGTGAAATTACTGTCAAAGGAAGTAAGCCAATAGATGCTTCAAGAATAAACAAAGATATTATTGTCGAGTCCTTAGCTCAAATAATCGAGAAAAAAGGGAAAATCAAAGATCTTAACAATAATTATAAAGGTGATCAGCTAGGGCGAGAGATATCGAAATTATTGAACGCTGGTTCGCAAAAGGAAAATATAAACTCAAACTATAATGATGGAGAGCCTATATTCCAGACTCGTGAAGAGGCATCGAATTATCCTCCGCAAAAGAAAGACATAAACTCAAACCCTGTGAGAGGAAACTATAATGATGGAGAGTCTATATTTCAGACCGTTCAAGAAGCACGGAACTATCATCGGCAAAAGAAAGGTATAGACTCAAACCCTGTAAGCAAAAAACCACTTGCACCACCAGTACCTCCTAAAAATTATACGGAAAAAGTTACGCAAAATAGAAATAATAATATTATTGAAAGAGGAGGTCGAAGATTCGTATAATTTCTTGCATATCCGGTTCATGGCACATTGTTTCAACTTACACTTCTTTAATCACTGTGCTAAATTATATTGTAAAGCAGCCAAATCAATATAATAGAATGCGCTAAGCTTTAAGCATAGAAACCACTTTATCGTAACTTGGCAATGATTTAATTTCTCCAATTGCAGCTAGAGTGGTTTTTTCATGCTGAGATAACAATTCTTTTGCTGCTTTTTTTACGTTAGCAGTGGTAACTGCACTAATTTTTTCTATTAATTCATTTTTACTGATGTACCTATTATAGTTACCATAGTAGTGCCCCAATGTTTCAGCGCGTGAGCTAACACTTTCGCGTGACATTAAAATTTGGGATTTTATTCGCTCTTTCACTCTATTTACTTCTTCTTCCCTCAGATTATCTGTAGACAGCTTCTTCAACTCTGTCGTCATAGATTTTAAAAGCTTATCTAAGTTACTACTATCTGTGCCAGCAAAAATGGAAAACATCCCTGTATCAGTGTAGCTGGAATTAAATGAATAAACAGAGTAAGCTAATCCCTGCTTTTCCCTTACTTCCTGGAACAGACGTGATGACATTCCGCTCCCTAATATAGAATCAAGCACTTGAAACGTGTGATATTTATCGTCATGGCGAGAAACACTAGGTAGACCAATTAGCAAGTGTACCTGATCTAATTTACGATGTTCTAAATACTCACCACCAGTACAGCTCGCATTTTGGCTTTTTTTCAGCTTTTTAGAATGAATCTTTGAGAGAAAATCTTTGGTTAATGCAATAACTTCTTCATGTTCAACATTTCCTGCAACGGTAAATAGCATATTCTCGCCAAAGTAATGTTCATTTATGTAATTATCTAGATCTCCTCGAGTAAAAGATTTTACAGTATCTTGCGTGCCTAAGATTGACCTGCCAAAAGGTTGATCTTTATAAGCTGCCTCAAAATATTTATCGAAAACAATGTCACTTGGTGAATCATTAGTTTGAAAAATCTCTTGTATTACAACGCCCTTCTCACGTTCCAATTCATCTTCTGGAAATGTTGAATTCATCAATATATCTATTAATATATCAATACCAGTTTTTATGTCTTTCTTGAGGACTTTTGCATAATAGGTGGTGCTTTCCCTACCGGTGCTGGCGTTGAAAACCCCACCTATGTCGTCAAAAGCTTTTGCAATTTCAAACGCAGTTCTTGTCTTCGTTCCTTTGAAAGCCACGTGTTCTAGAAAATGGGATATTCCATTTTGATTTGCACTTTCTGCTCTACTGCCAACACCAACTCGTATGCTTAAAGCTACGGAATCAACATCACGCACCTGCTCAGTTATTATGCGCAGACCATTATCTAATTTTGTTACCTGAGGTGTATTCATCTTATGTATTCTTTTTTAAATTTTCTTCTGCAAAATCCCAATTAATCAAATGTTCAAGGAAAACTTTTATGTAGTCAATTCTACGATTTTGACAATCTAAATAATAGGCGTGCTCCCAGACATCCATAGTGAGTAATGGAACTTGGCCATAAATTAATGGCAAATCTGCATTTGGAGTTTTGGTGATTTTGAGCTTTCCTTTTTCGAGCACTAACCATACCCATCCACTACCAAATTGGCTTACTCCATGATTGGCAAATTCCCCACAAAACTTATCAAAACCACCGATATCATCTTGAATTTTTTTTGCCAGAAAACCATCATCTTTAGGTTTACCACCACCATTCTTCTTCATTGAATTCCAATAAAAAGTGTGGTTCCAAACTTGCGCTGCGTTATTAAATATGGGAACTTTATCGCTATTACCATGCACTTTTGTTATTATTTCCTCAATTTTCACATGTTGATAATCTGTATTTTCAACCAGCTCGTTGAGTTTATTTAAATATCCTTTATGGTGCTTATCATAATGAAAATCTAAGGTTTTTGCAGATATGTAAGGCTCTAAAGCTGTTTTATCATATGGCAATTCAGATAAAGTAAAACTCATGACAATCTCCTTATTTTCGACTTACTGGAATGGTATGGTAATATGTGTTTTTGTGCAACATATAATTAATAGCTAAAACATTAGGTATCTATTGCATTATTCTAAATTATACTACAATAATAATTATTATATAAGCCATAGAAACGGATTAAATACAAAAACTTCCTTGACAAACTCCGCCACCTCCCTTATCATGGTACTGAAGGTATTCAGTTATCTTCATCTGTGCAGATTAAACAGCAAAAAAAACAACGTACTTGGCGTCTTATTTTTAATTTTTCGCACTATGTGCACCTTATGTCTTCACAACATTTCTAGGTTTTTACCTACACAAGCTGAAACGCGCTTATAAGTCGTTTAAGACAGTATAGTACGCCAATTTGCAGGATTAGAGAGTGACAACTAGCTAACGCGGGGTTTCTTTTGCCTTTTTTTCTGCTTAGTAAATTTCTTAATGCTTATAATTTAGATTAGTTGCGGCTTAAAAGCAGCTAAATTGCAGTGTTTTAGACTTAAAAAACGCCAAATACTGAAAATAGACAATGACTAGGGCTTCTTTTGCCTTTTTTTTCGTTTGGTAAATTTCTTAATATTTGTGGCTAAAAGAGCCCAAGAGAGGTCAGTGCTCCTTTTTTTGTCATCTCAGCACCTTCTTCTGTCATCCAAGTAGCTAACACTGGGATCTAGCCTTTATTATTTGGTTGAAATTAAGTCTTCTGGATCCCAGTGTCTGGGCACTGGGATGACAGAAGAAGGTACTAGGATGACAGAAGAAGGTACTGGGATGACAGAAGAAGGTGCTGGGATGACAGGGAAGGCACTGCCGTCTTGGATGGAAACCAGTGTCAGCTACTTGGATGCATCCCACCATGTCATTCCAGTGCTTGGCACTGGAATCTAGTCTTTATTATGCAGCCACTTATTTAAAGTTAAGTTTCCTGGATCCCAGTGTCTGGGCACTGGGATGACAAGAAGAGGGCACTGGGATGACAGAAGAAGGTACTGGGATGACAGAAGAAGGTACTGCCGTCCTGGATGGAAACCAGTGTCAGCTACTTGGATGACATCTTTCAACATTATATCATGAACAAAATCAACTTTTTAAAATTCATTGAACTGTGCTTTCAAACGGTAGTGCCGGGGTGTGAATATAATGATTATCAATATATAAAAGTCATAGCAGATAGGCTAGAAGCAGCGAGCGTTGGTGAAGTGAGGCGAATAATATTCAATATGCCTCCGCGTTCAATGAAGTCCATGTGCGCTAGTGTTGCGTGGCCCGCATGGATACTGGGAAATCAGCCAACCGCGAGAATAATAGTTGCAAGTTACTCTCGGCTGCTCAGCGAAAAGCACTCGCTTGATACAAGGTGCGTAATGCAATCTGGTTGGTATAAAAAGCTATTTCCAGAAGTAGAACTATCCAAAGATCAGAATACCAAGTACAAATTTCAAACAGTGCAGAGAGGATACAGAATTGCAACGTCCGTTGGAGGAACATTAACCGGTGAAGGTGGAGATTTCATCATCGTGGACGATCCGCTCAGTTCTGCTCAAGCTTTGAGCGAAATGTTTAGAAAGCGTGCCACAAACTGGCTTGATCAGACTCTAGTAACCAGGCTTAACGACAGAAAAAAAGGAGTAATCGTTCTTGTGATGCACAGGCTACATCAGGAAGATTTGACCGTACACCTTCTCTCCAAACCGAAAAACATATGGCATCACATTTGTTTGCCAATGATATCTGAAAATAAGGAGATCATTTATTCAATCAAAAAGCCAGCGCTTCCTGTTCCTGTCGTCCAAGTAACTGCAACCAGGCGGTTGTATAATACAACAGCATCATGCGCTGCACCTGCAATAATATTATATTCAAGAGAAGAAGGTCAGTTGCTATATCCCCTCTATGGCGGAAAAGAAGAAGTTGAGATGATAAAGGTTGAACTTGGGAGCTATGCTTTTGCTGCTCAATATCAACAAAACCCTCTACCACTTTCAAGTGGTATAATTAAACGAGAGTGGCTAAAGCGCTATAGAAATTTTCCTGATAATCTCTCATATGTAACTCAAAGTTGGGACACTGCGGTTTCAATAAGCGATTCTAGCAACTTTAGCGTCTGCACCACCTGGACAAAAGTGGGCAATAAATTCTATTTACTCGATGTATATCGCGCAAAGCTTGAGTATCCAAAACTTAAAGAGCAAGTCCTGTCACTAGCTGCAAGGTGGAAGCCACATGCAATTTTAATCGAAGCAAAAACGAGTGGTCAGCAATTGGTGCAAGAGCTAAAAGCGAACAGTGATTTACCCATTATCGAAATAGTGCCACATAGCGGTAAACTTGCTCGATTCTACCAAATTGTTCCAATAATAGAGACTGGTAAGGTTTTTCTGCCACACCAAGCAGTATGGCTCAACGATTTTGAGTATGAAATTTTAATATTTCCAGAAACCCGCCACGACGATCAAGTAGACAGCACTGTGCAATACCTCCAGTGGATGAGAGATAGCAGCTCTCGGGTCGCAGCTATACGGACATTGTGATTTAAGAGACAATAAGAGCGTATTTAAGCTTGATTATTCACTTATTTAAAATAAATATTGATTTCTTATTATAATTATATAGTAATTGAATATATTATTTAAGATTAGAAGTAAAAGTTATGACAACAAATTATCAGCAGTGGCGGGAAATATTAAGTACGGTTAATAGTGATAATAAACGGGAAATATTCAGTACGGTTAATAGTGATAATAAATTAGATAAAAGTAACGTAATTGAAAAAGTAAAAGAAGAGCTAAAGGCAAATAATGAAGAGGTATTTAAACAGTGGGAAAAGAGTGATTTTTATGTAAATTATAAATTTGAAGTTGGAGATAATGAATTCACATTATTACATTTGACTGCTCAGTAGGGCTATACGGGCTTGACAAAGGCTTTAATAGTAGCAAAAGGGATAGATGTTAATATAAAAGATAAGAATGAAAAGACACCTTTACATTTAGCTGCTGAAAATGGTTATAAAGAGGTAGTAGATGCTCTGTTGGAAAAAGATGGAATCAAGATTAATGAACAAGATAAAGATGGTTGGACTCCTTTACATTTAGCTCTTATAATTGGCCATGTAGACGTGGTAAACTCTCTCATAGAAAACGGTGCGAATGTTAATATAAAAGATGACTATGGAACGTCACCTTCATTTTGGATTATTCTAAGAGATTATGTAGTTACTCCGTCAAAAGCACGTAAAGTCTCTGTTAATATGAAAAATTGTGCTGAACATACTCCAAAAGATTTAGCTAAAGAGGAAAAACAACCTACATCAGCAACTATGAAAGGTTTTTTTGCCGGTAGTGCAACTGCATTATCAGGTGCTATAATAGCGATAGCACTTTCTGCAACCGGAACAGTTAAACAACCTACACTAATAGCAGCGGTTGCAACTGCGGCGCTAGTAGTTGGTGGTGCTACATATGCATTGTTAAAGCCTAGTACTAAAGTTGATGGAGCAGTCTTAACAAATGGACAGAAAGAAGCTGCTCATGCTTCCTTATAGTAGGGTTCCTAGCGCATGATACTGGCCTTTTGGATGGAAACCAGTGTCAGCTACTTGGATGACACCCTCATAAAGTGAAATGAGATCCCGCTAACACGTAGCGGGATGACGAGAAAGGGGCTACTCAGATGACAACAAAGGGGCTACTTGAATGACATCCTTCCTGGTGTGCTCAAATAACAATGTTCGTACAAATACGTGCTAGAGTGAAACCGTTTACTATGTAACATCTCATCATATCACAATGTTCGTACAGTTGTGGCAGAATGACGTAGAAAAACTATTAACTTAAATCTATATTGACATGTCCCATTTTACGCTTATCTCTAACCTCTTTTTTCCCATATATGGTTAAACTAGCTTTTTCGTTGCTCAAATACTTATGAGAATCATATATATCGTTACCTATTATATTTTTCGTCATACAAGGAAAGCGTAATACTACTTCCTGCATAGGTAGCCCGCATATTATCCTAACCAGCTGTTCAAATTGACTAACGTTACATGCATCCAAGCTCCAGTGGCAAGAATTGTGAGGTCTTGGAGCTAGTTCATTAACTAACAATTCGTTATCTTTAGTAACAAAAAATTCAATAGCCAGAATTCCTATTACATCGAGCGCATTTGCTATTTTCTTTGCAGCTCGTTGTACCTCTTGAGTTAATTTGCTATCTATTTTAGCTGGCACTGTTGAAGTATCAAGTATTCCATCAACGTGGTAATTTTCTGCTATAGGAAAAAAAGCTACTTTACCGTTTTTATCTCTTGCAACGACTATTGAAACCTCTTTCAGTAAATCAACACTTGCTTCAAGAATGTACTCTGTATTCCAATCAAAGGAAGCAAATTGCTTCACTTCAGAATCATTCTCAAGCACATATTGCCCTTTTCCATCGTAACCCATTTCTGTTGTTTTCAGCCTTGTTGGATAGCCAAAAGTTCTACTGCTTTTCAGTAGCTCATTATAATTTTGTATACTTTTGTATTCAGCAGTTTTTATACTCAAGCTTCTAATGAAATCTTTCTCTCTAAGCCTATTTTGCGCAATGTGTAACGCTTTTTTACCCGGATAAAAATTTACATCGATATCAATTGCACTACATGGAATATTTTCAGACTCAATAGTGACCAAATCCACACTCTGTGCAAAAGATTCAAGCGCTTTCTTATCAGAGAAATCTGCTATTGTGAAATCATCAGCAACAGAGCAAGCCGGATCGTCCTTAGCACTGGCAAAAACATGTGTTTTTTGTCCAAGTTTTGTTGCAGCGATAGCAGTCATTTTACCTAATTGTCCACCACCTATTATTCCTATTACTTTTTTGCTAAGCGCATCTGGTTCGTTCATACTATAAATTGATATTTCCTAATTAAAGTATACTTGAAAAATCTATGAAAAAAGTATATAATTAAAATACTATCTTTTTATCATGAATATTCTATAATGATAGAGTACACACTAACTACCAACTTTGTTGAAGTTACAGTTTTACCAATTTATATTGAAGAGCAATCCATTCCTTATGAAAATTGCTATATATGGATGTATAACGTTAAGATAAAAAACAAAAGCCAATCAACTATTCAATTATTAAGTCGTCATTGGCAAATAATAGATTATAAGGGAAAAATAAATGAAATTGCCGGAGTTGGTGTTATCGGAGAACAACCTGTGATAAAATCTGGAGAGGTATTTAAATACACAAGTGGAACATACTTAAATGTACCGTCAGGAATAATGCAGGGTAAGTATGAATTTCTGAATGAAGAAAGCATAAAAATTTTTGAGGTTATGATACCACCCTTTTCTTTGGATAGTCCATACGTCAAAACTAGACCCCATTAACTATCAAAATAGTTTATTTGTAACCGTTCACTGTTAGACTGCATTCTGTGATTTTTAGCAAAACATGATCTTTCATTTGAGCTTTCTTCAATTTAAAATAAATACAGAAAATTGCTGCCTATAGCTAAACTGACTTAGATTTACCGACAATTTGAAAAACCGTCATTCCGCTACTAGTTAGCGCCGCGGCGGCATGACGATAACCTCGTCATCCCGCTACTTGTTAGCGGGATCTATGCTAAGAGATACCGCGGCAGCATAGCTATAGCTATCTTCAAAAATATGGTTGAATAATTGTTAATAATAGTGTATAATTATTAATATTTTCAAGCATTTTTGCCATGGCTCTTTCAAAATTTCTCGATCCTCGCAATGATTTGTGTTTCAAAAAAATCTTTGGAACGGAAAAAAATAAGAATATCCTGATCCACTTTTTGAACGATATTTTAGGGTTTACTGAGATAAATGCAATACAAGAAGTTGAGTTTCTTAGCACTATTATGGATCCCGAAGTTGCCTCTGATAAACAAAGTATTGTTGATGTTCTCTGCAAGGATTCTCACGAAAATAGATATATAGCAGAAATGCAGCTCGCTAGAGACAAGGGCTTCGAAAAACGCGCTCAATTATATGCCGCTAAAGCCTACTCAAGACAATTAGATAAATCTGGCAACTACATTGATTTAAAGAAAGTCTTCTTTATTGCTATATCAAATTGTAACTTACTTCCTGAAGAAGTTGATTATATTTCTACTCACAATATACGTGATATAAAAACTAACGGCCATTACTTAAAAGATTTTCAATTTATCTTTATAGAATTGCCCAAATTTTCAAAAAGTAAAGTAGAGCAGTTAGAAAGTATAGTAGAAAGGTGGTGTTTCTTTTTTAAATACGCAGAAGAAACAACAGAAGAGGACTTAAAAGAGATAGCAGAAAAAGCGCCAATAATAAAGCTAGCATATGATGAATTAGACAAGTTTCGTTGGAACGAAAAAGATTTAGTAGCTTACGAAGAAAGAATAATGGATCTACGGAAAGAAGAAGCCATTCTTGAATACAGACTTGATCTTGCTGAAGAGAAAGGTATACAAAAAGGTATAGAGAAAGGAAAAATTGAAGGGAAAATTGAAGTCGCAAAAGCAATGCTGGCTAATAATGTTGATGTCAACACTATTGTCAAGTTTACAGGCCTTTCTATTAGTGAGATTGAAGAATTAAGTGGAAATCTGTGAACGGTTACGTTTATTTTTTATCCTTATCATCAAGTGTAAATAAGGTTATTGTAGAGATTAAGCCTATTATAACTATTATCAACGAAAATGGGGCAGCTTCTCTATAGCGCTCATCGCTTACAAGTTCATATATTCTGGTTGATATAGTTTCAAAACTAAATGGTCTTATAATGAGTGTTGCTGTGAGCTCCTTGATAGTATCCATAAATACGAGCAAAAATCCCGATAATATACTCTTCTTGATGAGAGGGATATGAACATTCAAACATGTGGAAATAGGCCCATGACCCATGGTATATGCAGTCCACTCAATTTCATTTGGTGTTTTTTTGAGCCCTGATTCTACCGCCTTGAAAGATATAGCAAAAAAACGAAATAAATATGAGTAAACTAATGCGCCAATAGTTCCTACCAAGCTAATTTCCACAATATATTGAGTAATGAAAGAAGATATTCTGCTTAAAAATATTATTATGCTAATTGCGATAATTGCATTTGGAATTGCGTAGCCTAAAGAAATGAGACGTGCTACATTATTGATTACCTTACTTTTACGCGCCGTATATCCAATCATTATTGCAATGCTAATTGAGATTAATGCGGTGATAAATGATAAACTAACGCTATTTGCTATTATATTATAGAACCTTGCTTCGTATATGAAAAACCCCTTCTCTATGCTCCAATATATGAGCGGAATCATTGGCAAAATAAAACCTATTAATATCGGCAATACACACATAAGATAAGCAAAGATCAATGGTATAGTGCCACTTACACTCCGTTTGTTGTGATAATCTGCATTAGCGTTGATTGAAGAGTAAGATATTCCTTTTTTTTGTAGTTTCTTTTCGATAGCTATTAGTGTTGCAACGAAAATCAATTCTGCAACTGCTAAAACAGTAGTTGAATATTTATCATGCAGTAAAAACCAGGTGCGATATATTCCTGTCGTAAAAGTATCGATAGCAAGAAACTGTGGTGTGCCGAAATCCGTAATTACCTCCATTAGTACCAAGGACAACCCAGCTATAATTGATGGACGTATGGAAGGTATGATGACAGAAAACAGGCTCTGTAATGAGGAGAACCCAAGTGTTGACGCAATAGTGACTGAGTTACTAACATTCTTTAGACTTGAGCGGACTAGCATATAAACGTATGGATATAAACTAAATCCCATTACTAATATTCCACCACCTAGGGATTTTATTTCAGGAAACCAATAGTCACCTTTGCTCCACTCTAAAATGTCTCTTAATGAGCTCTGCACCGGACCTGAAAATTCTAGTGTATTTACATAGACGAACGCTACTATATATCCAGGAATCGATATCGGAAAGAACAAAGCAATCTCAAAAATTTTACTTCCAGGAAATGAAAAAAATGTGGTGAGCCATGCTGGAATCACTCCAAATATGAAGGATATCCCCCCCACTCCTATCATCAAAATTAGCGTACTCAGTATATATTCAGGGAAAAGTGTGCTGATTACCCATCCAGAATTTGCTGATTCTGTAAATAGAATCGATATTAACGATAGTATAGGACAGACGAATAATATACTTACTAAAAATAAGAATATATTTTTAAATACTCTCAAAAACATTAATTTGGATCTATATTTGATATTAAAATGTTATATGTAAAAACTGAAGATATCCAGTAATTAACAGCCGTACTATTGAATATCTTTATAATTTTGTATATCATGTTTTTAGTTGATAAGTGAATAATCATGAGCTTCGTCATTGCAACTTTCTATCACTTTGTAGAACTCTCTAATTATTATGACATGAAAGACGAAATAAAAACTGCATGCGACAACATTGAATTAAAGGGTACTATACTCCTTGCAGAAGAGGGTATTAATGCAACCGTATCTGGTGAAAGAAACGCGATTGATAAAATATTCGATTTTCTACGTTCTGATTATAGGCTAAGGGACCTTACATGGAAAGAGAGTGCAGCAAAATATCAACCATTTAGCAAGATGAAGGTAAAATTAAAAAGAGAGATTGTGAATCTTGGTGTAGGCAATCTTGATATTTCCCTTAAGGGTAAATATGTTGATCCAGAGCATTGGGATGATTTTACTTCTCAACCTGACGTTTTAGTAATAGATACACGAAATGAGTATGAAGTGAAATTAGGCAAGTTTAAAAATGCAATCAATCCACATACTCAGCGTTTTCGCGATTTTCCTGAGTGGGCAAAGTCTTTCTCTGAGAGTAAAGACCTGAAAGTAGCTATGTACTGCACTGGTGGGATTAGATGCGAAAAATCAACAGCGTACATGAAAAATCTTGGATTTAACAATGTATACCACCTGAAAGGCGGCATTCTTTCTTACCTTGAAAAAACTTATAATAAAAATGGTAATTGGGAAGGTGAGTGTTTTGTTTTTGATGATAGAATTACTGTTGATAACTCACTTACTCCAAGCAACACAATAAAATGTATATTCTGCTCAAATCAAGTTTCAACGGACAAGCTGAAGTCAGTTCCACGTGGCCAAGTGGTTTGTTTCAACTGTAAACTTTAGTGTTATAGCTATAATAAATAAAACATCATGCCGCTGCAGTTGTATGCACGTTGTGATTTGAGAGCAACCTCTACTAGAAAGGGTGTCATGCCAGTGCCCAGACACTGGCATCCAGGTTCTTTTTTTCTAGATTCCAGCGTCGCGCGCTGGAATGACAATAAAGAGCATATGGTTATGCAAGAAGTCTATTTCTTACCCTTAATCAACTCTAAAGCCTTCTTCAAATCTATGCTTTCAATATCTGCATTCTTACCCAAAGCAACGTTTGTTCTATCGCATTTTATATAGAACCCGTACCTGCCTTTGCAGATAAAGATTTCTTTTCCTTTTTCATTAACCCCGAGAGATTTTAACTCTTTGCGTGGACTGTTTGCAATAATTTGTACAGCTTCGCTCAATTCTGTATTCAGCACCTCTTTAGAGCTTTTTTTAAGAGAAAAATATCTACCATCATAAAAAATATAGTACCCAAATCGTCCAAGGCCTATTTTTATTTCCTTTCCGGTCTCAGGGTGTTCTCCGATTACTTTTGGCAAGGAAAGTAACTGAGTAGCGGTATTCAGATCAATATCATTAACATTTAGATCCTTTGGTATGGAAACTGTTTTTTTCTTTTTGGACTCACTATTAAACTCAAGGTAAAGCCCAAAAGGGCCTTTTTTGATTACCACCTCTTGGCCTGTTATATCATCTACACCTAAACTTTTTGGATATTCTAAATTGTCATTACTACCTGTAATTTCTTTTGTATGGTTGCATTCAGGATAGTTAGAGCATCCAAGGAACACTCCTGCTCGCCCAAAGTTCAATTTTAATATACCATCAGAGCAAGCAGGGCATTTCTTACCTATTTCTTCTTTTCCTTCCTCTGAACAAAACCAATTAACTACCAAATCGTGAATGCCGCTGAAAACTTCATCATGTGTCATTTGCTTGACAGAATTTACATGACCAAAAAATGGCACCCAAAAGTGGCTCAATTCTTTTTTCCAATCTGCATGTCCATTTGAGATTAAATCAAGCTTCTCTTCCATTTGTGCTGTGAAGTCATACTCTACACAACGCTGAAAAAAAGTTTCTAAAAATATGGTAACGATCTTACCACGACTGCTTGGAATAAATCTTTTATTATCCAGTGTAACATACTCACGATCCTGCAATACCGAAATAATTGTCGCATAAGTTGATGGACGGCCTATACCGATTTCCTCCATTTTTTTAACGATACTTGCTTCACTATAACGAGGTGGCGGTTGAGTGAAATGCTGTTTTGGCTCAACTGAAATCAGCTTACACGCTTCCCCTTCCTTCATGGCAGGTAGCAGGCCTTCATTTTCGGCTTCCATGTTATCTTGATAGACTTTATAAAAACCATCAAAGAATATACTTGATCCACTTGCTCGCAGAATCACTTTCTGATCAGTAGAACTAATTTCAACTACCACTTGATCAAGAATCACCGATTCCATTTGACTTGCAATGGTTCTTTTCCAGATTAAATCGTACAATTTAAATTGCTCTGGCGTTAAGTAATCCTTAATACTACCCGGCGTTCTATTGATATCAGTTGGACGAATTGCTTCATGTGCTTCTTGAGCATTTTTGACCTTTTTTACATATTTACGAGGAGACTGTGGTAAATATTTATCACCATATAACGACTTAATTGACCCTCTAATTGAGTTTATAGCCTCATCTGCAATATGAAACCCATCTGTACGCATGTAAGTTATCAACCCTACAGTTTCACCACCAATATCGATACCTTCATATAAATTTTGCGCTATGCGCATAACATTTTTCACATTAAAATACAGCTTATTCACTGCATCTTGCTGTAGAGTAGAGGTAATAAATGGAGGAAGCGGATTTCTCTTAACTTGCTTGCGTTCTACTGTGCTTACAGCATATTGCCTTGATTCAATCTCCCTGACTAAGTTCTTTGCTTCTTCTTCATTTTTAATATCAAATTTTTCTAGCTTCTTATTGTCATAGTGACTCAGCATAGCAAAAAAAGCCTCATCTTTGCTATTTTGTATTTCTGCCTTTATGCTCCAATACTCCTGTGTTATAAACTTACTGATTTCATCTTCTCGTTCGCATATAAGCTTTAATGCAACAGATTGAACTCGCCCCGCAGATTTGCTTCCCGACAATTTTGTCCACAGCAGCGGTGACAAGCTAAATCCAACTAGATAATCCAAAGCTCTGCGTGTTTGCTGTGCGCGCACTAAGTCCATATTAATTTCACGTGGATTCTTTATTGCTTCTTGAACTGCTCTCTTTGTTATCTCATTAAAGACTACTCTATAAATGTTGTTTTCATTACTGATTGCTTTCTTTTCTTTTAATGTCTCTATCACATGCCAAGCCATTGCTTCCCCTTCTCTGTCTGGGTCTGTTGCAAGATATATATCTGATGCTTTACTCGCTGCTTTTACTAACTCTTTTATATACTTTTCTGCTTTTTCAATGGTTTCATACTTTATAGCAAAATCATTATCCGGATCGACAGAACCGTTTTTTGCTGGAAGATCCCTCACATGTCCAAAGGATGCAGCTACTTTGAACTCTTTACTTAAATATTTGCCTATTGTCTTTGCTTTCGCAGGTGATTCAACTATTAATAATGCCATATTGTTAATTATTTTAGTATTTAAAGATAATATGTTGAGAAATATACGATGAAAAGTAAAAAAATATTTTAATAGGTCTTGTGAATTTTACAGAGTAGGTTGTTCATGGTTTCCAGAAAACCCTTGGACCTTGCTATTTTCAAGTGAATTTGAAGGTCTATTACAATAGTATATGATTGCAGCAGCAACCAGACAACAAGCTCCAACTGCTATTCCCACTGCTATAGGCTAACCCAAGAAAGGTTTACCTGAAGGATAGAATAGGTTATAATGGCATATTAAAGAGATGAAAAATGCCAAGCCCATATAGTGAAGACCTCAGAGAACGAGTTCTCAAAGCAGCTGATGAAAAAACAATGACGATAAAAAGAATTAGTGAAATATTTAAACTGAATATAAAAACAATATATTTATAGAGGAAAAGGAAAAAAGAAACAGGAAACATAAAGCCATCTTCAGGCTATCAAAAGGTGACTGAGCCTCACCGGTGGCAGAATCTGGGTCACGAGGTCTTCTTCCTACACTCCATGTAAGAGCAGACAGTGCCTCAAAAGAACTGCCACCTATCCACTCTGAGAAGTTATTATCTTCTCTTGCTTTCAACCAAGCAATACTTATTCATATCATCTGAGTAAGGTCAGTTTGTAAAACTTAATTTGTACGCTTCCTAGTAATTCTGATATAGTTACTTTAGTTAAAGTCTATAAAAGTTTATAAATGGCAACCTTAAGTGTAAGAGAAGCTTTATGCACAGCGATCAGAGAAGAAATGCAAAACGACCCTGACGTGTTGATCATCGGTGAAGAAGTTGCAGAGTATGATGGTGCCTATAAAGTAACAAAAGGATTACTGAAAGAGTTTGGAGAAAATAGAGTGGTTGATACGCCTATTACCGAACATGGATTTGCTGGCCTTGCTGTTGGAGCAGCATTCGCTGGATTAAAGCCAATTGTCGAATTTATGACTTTTAATTTTTCTATGCAGGCTATCGACCAAATCGTGAATTCTGCAGCAAAAACAAATTATATGTCAGGTGGACAACTTGGATGCCCCATAGTATTTCGTGGGCCAAATGGTGCTGCAGCAAGAGTTGCTGCACAACACTCTCAATGCTTTGCATCTTGGTATTCGCATATACCGGGATTAAAAGTGATAGCACCTTACTTTGCCTCCGATTGCAGAGGTCTGCTTAAAGCTGCAATTCGTGATCTGAGTCCGGTAATATTTCTAGAAAACGAAATAGCTTACGGACATGAACATGAACTTTCTGACTCTGAGCTGTCAAATAAAGATTATCTACTTGAGATAGGCAAGGCTGCTGTTATACGGGAAGGAAAGGATGTAACTATCACTGCTTTCTCACTGAAATTAATGGATGCTTTAAACGCAGCAGATTTACTTTCAGGTGAAGGTATAGAAGCTGAAGTTATTGACCTCAGAACCTTAAGACCACTTGACACTCAAACTGTTATTAACTCTATTCAGAAGACTAATAGGTTAGTTAGTGTAGAAGAAGGATGGCCATTTGCAGGAATAGGAGCAGAGCTGTCAGCCGTTGTTATGGAACAAGGATTTGACTACCTTGATGCTCCAGTTATGCGCGTAACTGGCAAGGACATCCCCTTACCTTACGCTGCAAATCTAGAAAAAAAAGCATTACCACAAGTGGAAGATATAGTTGAAGCCGTGCATCAGGTCTGCTTTAGAAAAAAATAACCCTATTGGTTCTTTTTTGTGTCTCCTGTTCCACATTGGTCCATCAAGGAAGTATTTCCAGTGCTGCCTATACCACCCATCACTTTTGTCACAATAGTTTTAGCACCGAAAAATACAGCACAAAATATACCGAGTGCAAAAAGAGCTGGCCATGGCATTCTACCAAATATCGCAAGCAAAGCTGCACCTATTATCACTACGGTCATAAGCGGTCCGCCTATTCCCCAAACGTAGCCAATAATATTACATATTACTTGAGCAGTTGTATCAGCATTAGTGTCAGCGGCAGCACTCCCAACATGAGAAAAAGAAATAAATAATACTATAAAAAGAATATTAAAAACTTTCCTAGGGTTCATCCCTATACCTTAAATTTAGATATTGCAATTATACCTAAAATACTATAATTTTTAGTAAAGCTAGCATAAAGATTGAATAACAAACGGTGCCACAAAAGTAGTTGACACACAACTGCACGAACATTGTAATATGGCACGATATCACATAGTAAACAATGTCATCCCAGTGCTCAGACACTGGGATCCGTTTTCTTTTTTCTAGATTCCAGCGTCACGCGCTGGAATGACAGCAGTCCTATGTCATACCGCCGCGGTATCTCTAGATCCCGCTAACACGTAGCGGGATGACGAATTGCTTAACCGTAATACCGCCACGAACCGTCATACCGCCGCGGCGCTAACAAGTAGCAACTGTTCTCCCTCGTCATACCGCGATTCATTCGCGGTATCTCTTAGCATAGATCCCGCTAACAAGTAGCGGGATGACGAGATGCCACCACGAACCGTCATACCGCCGCGGTATCTCTAGATCCCGCTAACAAGCAGCGGGATGACAGCAATCCTACGTCATACCGTGATTTATTCACGGTATCTCTTAGCCGCTAACACGTAGCGGGATGACGGTTGTCGGTGAACCTAAATTACTTTAGCCATAAATGTTTGAGAAATTTACCAAACGAAAAAAAAGGCAAAAGGAACCCCATGGTTGGCTAATTATCTATATTAACTTTATAAATTGGCGTTTTTTACTCTCAACGCTCCAATTTAGCTACTTTTATAACAAAATTGTAAACGTTAAGAAATTTACTAAGCAGAAAAAAAGGCAAAAGAAACCCCGCGTTAGCTAGTTGTCACTCTCTAATCCTGCAAATTGGCGTACTATACTGTCTTAAACGACTTATAAGCGCGTTTCAGCTTGTGTAGGTAAAAACCTAGAAATGTTGTGAAGACATAAGGTGCACATAGTGCGAAAAATTAAAAATAAGACGCCAAGTACGTTGTTTTTTTGCTGTTTAATCTGCACAGATGAAGATAACTGAATACCTTCAGTACCATGATAAGGGGGCTGGCGGAGTTTGTCAAGTAAGTTTTTTCGTTTCTAACGGTTGTTGCCAAAAACTATACAAGAAGTCTTTTAAGATCAATCACTTATCTTCAAAGCTTGAATAAAAGCATTCTGTGGAATATTTACGTTCCCTATAGAATGCAACCTTTTTTTACCCTTCTTTTGCTTTTCAAGCAGTTTCATTCTTCGTGTCACATCTCCACCATAGAGTTTAGCTGTTACATCTTTTCTATATGGATTAATCGTTTCTCTGGCAATAATTTTCCCGCCCACTGCCGCTTGAATCGCGATTTTATATTGCTGACGTGGTATTAGATCCTTCAAGCGTGCGCATATTTCACGCCCCCTTTTTTCTGCTCTGCTTTTGTGAGCGATACAAGCCAGTGCATCTACGGGCTCTCCATTAATTAAAAAGCTTAATTTATCTATTTGGCTTACCAGATAGCTGGAAATTTCCCAATCCAAACTTGCATACCCCTTGGAAATTGATTTTAATCGATCATAAAAGTCAAAAACAACTTCAGACAGTGGTAACTTATATCTTAACAATGCTGTTGTTGTGTTACCAATGTAAGATAAATCTTCCTGTTCTCCCCTCCTCTCTTCACATAATGATAGAATCTCACCTAAATATTGGTCAGGGACCATTATAGTTGCAGTAATCCACGGCTCTTCTACCATTTCAATCTTTGTTGGATCTGGCATGTCACTAGGATTATGAATGCTCAGAACTTCACCACCTTGCGTTGTAACCTTATATATAACACTCGGTGCAGCTGCTGTTAGATCTAAATCAAATTCTCTCTCGAGCCTTTCTTGAATAACTTCAAGATGCAACATTCCCAAAAAACCACAACGAAATCCATAGCCTAGCGCATTTGAAGTTTCTGCTTCAAAAGTAAAACTTGCATCATTCAAATGTAATTTTTCCAGTGCTTCTCTTAAATATTTAAAGTCGTCCGTTTTATTAGGAAAAATACTACAAAATACCACAGGGTGCACTTCTTTAAAACCAGGCAATGCCTTGCTGCACGGTCTTTTCTCTTCAGTAATAGTGTCTCCCACTCTACAGTCTGCAACTTCCTTCATTGAAGCAGTGATAAAACCAACTTCACCTGCTGAGAGTTCACCTGTCATTACTTTTTTAGGAGTAAAAATACCGATATTGTCCACTTGGTATGTAGAGTTATTAGACATCATAACAATCTTCATGCCCTTTTTTAGCACTCCATTTTTAATTCGTACTAAAATTACTACTCCCAAATAAGTGTCATACCAACTATCAACTAAAATTGCCTGTAGTGGAGCATTCACATCACCTTGAGGAGCTGGAAGTTTTGTCACTATAGCTTCTAATACATCCCTTATTCCAAGACCAGTCTTGGCTGATATTAAAACTGACTCACTTGCGTCAATGCCAATTACTTCCTCAACCTGGAGTTTTACCTTTTCTGGATCTGCAGCAGGGAGATCAACTTTATTGAGTACAACTATTATTTCATGATTGTTGTCAATAGCTTTATATACATTTGCAAGAGTCTGAGCTTCAACACCCTGGCTACTATCTACCACTAAAAGTGAACCTTCACATGCAGCTAAGCTTCGACTTACCTCATAAGAAAAATCAACGTGACCTGGGGTGTCCATGAGATTTAGGCAATATTGATTACCGTCGTTTGCCGTATAATTGAGTTTTACCGTCTGTGCTTTAATTGTAATGCCACGTTCACGCTCTATATCCATTGAATCGAGTATTTGATTGATCATTTCTCTTGCTTCAAGGCCGTTACATTTCTCTATTAAACGGTCAGCAAGCGTTGACTTACCGTGGTCTATATGCGCTATTATTGCAAAATTTCTTATGTTGTTCATTTATGGCCTACTATACTTAATTAGTAAAACTATTTTACATTTTAAGTGTTGTGAGGGCAATTATTTATTAAGAGACTATTTACTCCTTCAACATAGACGACACTTTTTTCGAGCAGGAAATCACTTTATTAACCATATAGTTTTCATGATTGTTATCTATTTTAGGCAACTCATACAGATAATTCACCATCATTCCAGCCGACTGACTAATACCCTTTTCAGAAGTATCCGCCATCCAGTTTAATTGTTTTATTGATGCGCCATTGCTTAAATGAAAATGTGCCACCGGATCATAAGCATTTCCATTACTATTATTCACTTTTAGTAAATAATATGTACACAGTTTAAGCATGCATTGTTTAGTTTCATTTGTACATTCAACGTTAGTTTTTAATTGCTCTGCACTTTCTAAAATTTCTGCACTAGATTGTTTTATATTTAGTTTGCCCAATAAAGTGACATCTTGGTTTAGATTGTTTTTTAGCCATTTCGTAAAGCCAGGTATTGGAGAAAGAGTTGCGTATGTTTTTATACTTTTAAACTCTTGCGATAGCTTTTCTACAACCCTTTTGATCAAAAAATTACCAAGGCTGATTCCAGATAACCCTGCTTGAGTATTTGATATTGAGTAGAATATAGCAGTGCTTGCACTACTTGGATCACTTGAAGGTACTGATTCATCTAAAAGGTGTTGAATGCTATCTGCAATCTTATTCACCAATGCAACCTCTACAAAAATTAGAGGTTCGTTTGGTATTTTGTAATGAAAGAAAGCAAAACAGAGACGATCAGAATCTAGTCTGTTTTTTAAGTCATCCCAAGAGGAAATTTTATGCACAGCTTCATATTTTATAAGTTTTTCTAGCAATAATGCAGGTGAATCCCAGGTGATTTGACGAAGATCGAGTAGATCAACATCAACCCAAGTATAGAGTATATTTTTTAATTCATTCTCTAGTGGATTCAAGCTTCTATATTGGTTCTTTAGCTTAAGCACATCAGAACGCATATCAACAATAAACTTGAGGCCTTCTGGTAGAGAAATAAATTGCTTCAATATTTTAGAACGCGGTGATTCAAGAATTTTTATTAAATCCTGTTCAAATTTATAGTTTAACTCGGGATCTTGATTTTCCTTGTACTCTTTTATTTTCTCATCTATTTCTTCTTTATGTAGACTAAATTTTTCTGCCAGGGTTTGCAGAAATTTTATTTTACCTTTCTCTGATAAGCTTAAGTACAAATTACCAAGAGATACAGCATTCTTACGTGCTGAAACCTCCCCTCCCTTTGGATTTAAGCACTCGTTCATCTTCAAGACTAAACTATCGATATCGCGACTGTTGCTTAAATCAGGACCGATGTTACCAATCCACGATCTTACAGCATCTGCCACTTCACCTAGTATTTTAAAAAAGCTTCTTACCGCTTTTTTGTCTTCAACTTTCACTATATCAGTTTTTACCAATGATTCTTTTGTCATAGATTTCCTTTATTATACATGGCTAATGCAAGTCAGGTTTCCCTACGTCATACCGCCGCGGTATCTCTAGATCCCGCTAACAAGCAGCGTGATGACGAATTTGTCGTTTGTCAAATCGTCGGTAAACCCAAGTTATTTTAGCTACATATAGCTTAAGTTAAAGGAAAATTTTAGCTACATAGCAGGCACTATTACTGAATTATTAATAATTCAGTAATACAATAGACTTCTTGCACTACCTCCCAAGCCACAACTGTCATTCAGTAGAAACAAAAAACTTACTTGACAAACTCCGCCAGCCCCCTTATTATCATAATAAGGGTATTCATGACTCAAAACTTGTTTTTGACCTGCAGGCTCAATGATAAAATTCAGTAAAAAACTTAGGGTATTTTTTGGCGGATTACATAAAATTATAGCGGCTGCATGTCTTTTAAATTTTTTCTACATTCAGCCAAATCGCGCTTATTTTAAGCGTTAGCACATTATTACAGCGCCACTTACAGTAATATAGAGTCAAAACTCGCTACTCGGGGCTTCTTTTGCCTTTTTTTTCGTTTGGTAAATTTCTTAATATTTGTAGCTGAACGACAACCGTCATCCCTGTAAAGGTCAAGTATCCCGCTACGTGTTAGCGGATGAGATACCGCGAATGAATCGCGGTATGACGGTTCGTGGCGGAATGACGGTTCGCGGCGGTATGACGGTTAAGCAATTCGTCATCCCGCTACGTGTTAGCGGATGAGATGCCGCGAATGAATCGCGGTATGACGGTCTGCGGCGGAATGACGGTTCGCGGCGGTATGACGGTTAAGCAATTCGTCATACCGCTGCTTGTTAGCGGGATCTAGAGATACCGCGGCGGTATGACGTAGGACTGCTGTCATTCAAGTAGCTGACACTGGAATGACACGTCATAAAGGAACCAGTGTCAGCTACTTGGATGATACCTTTTTTCTACTTAGTTTGGGTTATGCAAGAAGTCTATTTACTTCTTAACTTGACGCACATGATGTCTTGCAGCATCATCTACTGCTTCTAAATAAACCATCGCCAAACATATACCACTGTGTACTTCTATAGATAACTTATTGCCTAAACTTCGATTAAAGCAAGAATTCTTTCCTGGAAAAGCAAGGTTGCTAAGATGCAGTTCCCATTTTAATCCTTTGGTTGATATTTGAGCTCTCGGTATACCAAGTAAAGATATTTTAGTATCTTTCAGCAAAGAAAAATGGGTAATACTTTTTTGTAGGATGTAACCTACCATGGGAGGTGAAGGTGTGTAAAAGATACTGCCCGTACTTAGAAAAATGTTAATATTCTGTAGTATGTGATCAATTGCTCCTCCAGTAATACCCGTTACTATTGATGGCAATAACTTTACTGTTTTTAAGTGAGCCATTGCTTTAGAAAAGTCGCAATAATCTTGATCAGGTAGATATATCGTATTCAAATTAGCACGTAAATCCGGATTTACGCTATCCAAATCTCCTACTACAAGATCAGGTTTTACGCCAATTGATAGAAGCTTGTTTGCTCCTCCATCTACAGCAATAATAGGTATATCTCGTTTAAAAAACGATGAGCTCGGTATTTCTCCATTTAGCACTACAATAGAACGATATTGTTGTTGTGTACTGCAGTGCAGCACATGATCATGGTGCAGGTTTTGCATCGTAGTAACATTTTTGAATAATTGATATTATGCTAATCACTAATCCAGCAATATTGCTAAGCACCACAAAAATTGGGCTCTGGTAAAGACCATAGCCAATCCAAGACAATGAACAAACAAGATAGTTTACTAACATTAGCATCGATACATCACGAGTAACTTTAGTGATATATGCTTTATATACTTGAGGTGATAATCCAATTAGAGATGCAATTAACGCAATTAAGCCGAAGCATTCTTCAATATTTATATACATACATTTTCCTACGCTTGCTTTAACAATATCAGGTTCAAAGGGTTGTACTTTATGTACTCTCAGCTTTTCTAGAGCACCCCTAATGCGTGTAATTTATAACATCATTTAGTCTATTAATCAAGAAATTAATAGTGACTTGCATTCATGAAACCCAATCGGCTTCTATGCTAATTATTATCCAAACTAATCGTCGGTTGTGCATCTTGCTCAGAGATTAGGGCAACCAACAAATTATTTATCAATTGAACCTTTTGCTTGCCATCTAATTGTAAGCTTTTGTTTTTTTCAAAATGAGCTATTACTTCCTCGACAATTCCTATTGCATTTTGCACTATATGCCTTCTTGCCGAAGTGATAGCATGTGCTTGTTGACGCCTTAACATTGCTTGTGCAATCTCGGACGAATACGCCAAATGCGATATTCTTGCTTCTGTAATCTCAATTCCTGCAATATCTAATCTTTGTTGTAACATTGACCGCAATTCATCTGAAATTTTATCAGAATTTTTACGTAAAGATTCCTCATCGCTTTCGCTATCATACGGATAATTGCTTGCTAGTTCTCTTATTACTGAGTCACTTTGTACAAAAACAAATTCGTGATAGTTGTTAACATTATAATACGCCTTTGCAGGGCTGTTTACTCTCCAAACAATTACTGCAGAAATCTCTATTGGACTTCCATTTGCATCATTCACTTTTATTTTTTCTGTGTTGATATTTTGAAATTTTAGGGAAACTATATATTTGCTTGAAAAGGGAAGCGTTACACATATTCCAGACTTAAAATAAGTTCCAATATAATGACCAAAAAACTCTATCACTCTTGCTTCATTAGGGTCATTAATAAAAAATCCTTGAAGAAAAGTCAAAATTGAAACAGCAGCAACTCCAAGCGCAATTGTGCTGTCATATGCAAAAAAAAGCAGCGATAAAATTAATCCTAGCGCTATTAGTACAGGAAAAAACCGGAGTTGACTTAAATTTCTATCGTTTATCGTATTCTTATCCATATTGTCTTTAAACTTCTTTTTCACTTGAACCCTCTCTGTTGATCGTTTTATTTATCTTATTTACAAATAGTTTAAACTCTCTTAATTCATGATCAGGCAATTTTACTTCAGTTTTATGCGCTATCGTAAGCGGATCGACGTGTTTGCCGTTATATATAACTTCGTAATGTAAATGGGGTCCTGTTGCAACACCAGTGCTACCAACATAGGCGATTACCTGCCCCTGCTTTACTTTAGAGCCTAACTTTATATCGCCACTAAATCTACTTATATGCGCATAACAGGTTGAATATTCATTTTTGTGTTTTATTTTGATGTAATTTCCATAGCCACCATTCTTTCCTATATATTCTACCACACCCTCTGCAGCAGCGTATATGGGAGTGCCAAGCTTAGCTGCATAATCCACTCCTTTGTGAAAAGCAATTTTACCGCGAACAGGATGCTTTCTATTGCCAAATTTTGAGGATATGCGATAATCTCCATTTAAAGGATTTGCAAAAATTTCGCCATTTTTTAAGCTTATTCCTTCTTTATTAAAATACCTTTCTTTGCCGTCTTGCGATTTATAATGATATAAACTAATAGCTTTCTTGTTTATTGTCAGTGAAGCATATAAAATCTTTTCTTCAGTCTTCTGATTACTGAGCGATCTCTCAAAAAGAACCTCCAATTTACTCTTCGGCACAATGTCTTTTTTAAAATCAACACCAAAATCTTTATATATGTTGATCAATTTTACCACTGTATTTGGCGCCAACCCTTCCGTGTCAAAAAAAGAGGATTTTATGTCACTAGATATGAATAACAACTTTCCATCACTTTCTGTCGTCAAAGTAGCTTTTTTTTTTCTGATTCCATGCTGGAATGGCTGTGCAAGATCTGTTGATGTTTCAGTAGCATATGCTGGTAAAATATAAAGCAGTATAAATATAATCAGCTTCATCATTTAAACAGCATCAACAAAAGTAAAATTACCTTCAACATACTGTACATCATCATTATCTTCTAATTCTTCAACCAATGTGGATAATTTATCGATCAACTCTTTATCGCTAATTTCAACTAGATCCTTTGGTTGCCACGAAAGACGAGCAAGTTCTGGTTCTCCGAATTTTGCATAAAAGGCATCGCGTACTTTACCAAAATCTTTTATTTCACAAGTTATAACGTGTAATCCTTCTTTGTCATTTTCCTCAACATTCAATACTTCTAACTCGATCCCATAATTAAATAAATCATCAAAATTCACACCCTCTGCTTTATAGACGATTAAGCCTACATGATCGAAAAGGTAACTAACACTTCCTGTTTCTCCCAAGTTTCCACCCTTGCGAGAAAATATATAACGTACCTCAGAAGCAGTACGGTTGCGGTTATTAGTCAAGGCATGGACAATAAGTGCAGTGCCAGAAGGCCCATGACCTTCATATTGGATTTCCTCATAATTTTCTCCAGCAACGTTACCAGCTGCATTTTTTATTGCTGTTTCTATTTTATCTTTTGGTAGATTTTCCTTGCGTGCAGCAAATATAGCAGAGCGAAGGCGCGGGTTGAGTTCGGGATCGGGTAGCCCTTGCTTTGCAGCAACTGTTATTTCTCTAATCAGCTTCGTAAATTTTTGAGAGCGCTTTGCATCCTGAGTGCCTTTCCGATGTTTTATATTTGAAAATTGTGAATGACCAGCCATATTCAAATAGTTAAAAACCTAATTATATATCAAAGCATAGAAAAAACTAAAGCAAATTTTCAAGCCTCCGGCTTGGCATCTTGCAGGTTTTCTGCTAATAACATACTTTCATACTGCTCAGCTTCTAAGTCAAGGCCAAGAGCTGAATGGGCTGCTATTAAATAGTTAATAGACTTAGAAAAATATTTAGAATCCTTATAGCTTGCTATATTCTGGAAACGCTTAATTGCTGCTAAATATTCACCACGCCTCAGGTAAAATTTACCGATAGAATACTCTTTTATTGATATATGTTCTGTGATTAATTTTGCTTTTTCCTTGATTTCATCTATATATTCGCTGTCTGGGAAAAGGTTAATGTACTCTGTAGCCAGCTCTAAAGTTTTATATGCAGTTTGCTGTCCAAGTTGCACTTTATTAATTTGCATGTAACAAGATAATACTCTTAAGTAGTATACATATGGTAAATCTTCACCATTTGAATAAACATATATATAATCATCCATATCACTTGCAGCACTGCTATAGTTACCCATGTTATAATGAGACACACCAGATAATAATTTTGCTTTCCTTGCCCAATAAGAGAAAGGGTACAAATCTTCTATCTTTTGAAATGCCCTAATAGCTTGTTTATATTTTTTCTGGTCAAAAAGTTCAACTGCTTCCTCATATAGTTCAGCTTCAGTTTTTTCAAGATCATCCGCATACGATTGTGTAAAGGAGCAAATTAGGAAAATAAAGCACGTGATTAAAGTCTTATACATAAGATTTTTTTCGATCAAAATAAAGTATAGACCTAAATATTACTTAAATAAATAAATTTCTTAGGCAATAGCCGGCCCTTCCTCTTTATAACTACGGTCAGAACTACCTGCATTCCTCGATTTACCTTGTCCTTCCACTTTTGGATCTTTCAGCGTTTTGCTGTAGGAATGTGTAGTTAATATCTGTACAACCATAAAAAGTGCAATACCTATCAAGCCTAAAGTAGGCCCAACAGCAGGATTTAAGGACGATGCTAATGCCATTAACATTATCCTTCTTATTAAAAATATAGAAGAACCAGCAAGCGCCAATCCGGCTACAGACATATTGCTAGTTTTCTTGCTAGATTTTTCATCAAGATTAGATTTTTCTGTTTCCTTTTTCTTATTTTTTTCATGCTCATCAATATAAGAAACAAGAGTTACAAGAAAAGCAATTGCATTGGCAAGAAATAAAATTGCATCCTCTGCTGCTTCAAGTGAAGATGTTTCACCCATTATCATACCTACAATAATCAGTGCAGTTGTTATAGCCTCAATATAGATCAAACACTGACCTATATCAGAAATATTGTGCTCTTTTTCCTTTACTTCCTCTCCATTTTCAATATTCTCCAACTCTCGTTCTTTTTGTGCTATTTTCCTATTATTGTAAATTAAATATAGCGTACAAATAAGAGATAGGACCATAGAAGGTAATATAGTGTGGCTTAGCGCGCCACTTATCACGCCAAGTAATACCTGATCGCTACATATTTTTTCCAGTTCAATAGCCATAAATAATGCAAATGGAACCATTGTTACCAATGATACACATTGTCTATATAGCTCTCTTTTTTTTAGTGTTAATAGCTCTTGTTCTAGCTTCTTCTTTTTTTCTGCTTCTCCTACTTTTAGCATTAATAACTCCTGTTCGAGTTTCTTCTTTTTTTCTGCTTCTTCTTTTAGTGTTAATGACTCTTGTTCTGACCTTTCTTTTTTGACTTCCTTATCAGCTGTCAGCCAAAAATCCCCAAAAAAATCTTCAGGAGAAAACGTAGTCTTAAAGTTATCAGTCATATAAACCCTATTAACTAATATATTATACAGAATTTTAACTATTCAGTCAATATTATGAAAGTATTAACCACTTTTGTATATTAACTGTTTCTCAAGAAATTCAGTCAACCTGTTTGATGCCGGCTAGGATATAATTATAGCCTGACCACATAGTTATAATAGCTGCAACCCATAAACAAATTGCACCTATATATTGAGTTGTGTCGTAATCGTTCATTATTAGCGCTACTACAGCAACCATCTGCAAAAATGTTTTAATTTTGCCAGCTTTGCTTACAGGTAGACTAACATTTATAGCTATAAGGAACTCCCGTAAACCCGAAACTAATATTTCCCTACAGATGATGATAATCGATGGTACTATTGTAAAATCATTTATCTTCTGCTTATAAACTAGCATAATTATCGTTGAAACCACTATTAATTTATCAGCAATTGGATCAAATAGCTTGCCAAACTTTGATTGGACTTTCCACGCACGCGCCAAGTAACCATCAAAAAAATCCGTAATGCACGCAAACACAAAGATTGATATTGTTATCAGGCCTGCATATTTATTTTCTATATAAAAACTTAATATTATTGCTGGTATTGCAAGTGCACGAGAAATTGTAAGCAAATTAGGCACGTTTTTCTTAAGCATGTAATATCATCTTACGTAATAGGTAAACTTATACAGAAGTACAACAGAGTTCACAAGCTAATAGTTTACAATTGAACATTTATAAAAACTCCATATACTTAAAAATTACAAGCTTAAAATATAAGAATGAACGATGATTTAGATAATACCACAAAACAAGAGGCACTTAAGTATCACAGTAGAGGTGGTAACTCTGGTAAAATTTCAATCATGCCAACAAAACCTTTATCTACCCAGTATGATTTGTCACTTGCTTATTCTCCTGGCGTTGCAGCTCCGTGCCTTGAAATAGCTAAAAATCCTGAGGTTGTTTATGATTATACGGCAAAAAGCAACTTTGTAGCTGTCATTTCAAATGGCACTGCAGTGCTTGGGCTTGGTAATATCGGTCCTCTTGCTGCAAAACCTGTCATGGAAGGCAAAGCTGTTTTATTTAAGCGTTTTGCTGATATTGATGCAGTTGATATAGAAGTTGGTACAGAAAATATAGAAGATTTCATCAATGCAGTAAGGTACCTTGGGCCAAGTTGGGGGGGGATAAATTTAGAGGATATAAGATCTCCCGATTGTTTTATAATAGAGAAACGTCTGAATGAACTGATGGATATTCCAGTGTTCCATGATGACCAGCATGGAACTGCAGTGGTTGTTGCCGCTGGTATAGAAAATGCTCTTGATATTGTCGGAAAGAAATTAGAGGACGTTAAGATCATTATGAATGGTGCTGGAGCAGCCGGTATTGCATGTTTAGAAATACTAAAGTCCATGGGCGCTAAAAATATAGTGCTGTGTGATAAGCAAGGAGTAATATACAAAGGTAGAAACGAGGACATGAATGAGTGGAAGGAAAAATATGCAATTGATACTTCCGAACGTTCTCTACTTGATACAATAAAAGGCGCTGATGTATTCATCGGATTATCTGCAAAAGATGTGTTAAATGAAGAGATGTTAAAGAGTATGGGCAAAGACCCGATTATTTTCGCTCTCGCCAACCCCGATCCAGAAGTAAGGCCTGAGTTTGCAAAATCTGTGAGGCCAGATGCAATAATCACAACTGGCAGGTCAGATTACAACAATCAAGTCAACAACGTAATGGGATTTCCTTATATATTCAGAGGAGCGCTTGATGTACATGCAACAACAATAAATGATGAGATGAAAATTGCAGCTGCAGATGCAATAGCAAAGCTTGCCCGTGAGCCAGTGTCTGACGAGATATCTGCAGCCTATGGCGGTCGTAAAATGAGCTATGGACGTGAATATATAATACCTACTCCATTTGACCCAAGATTAATTTCTATAGTATCTCCTGCTGTTGCAAAAGCCGCAGTTAATTCAGGTATTGCAAGAAAGGCAATACAAGATTGGAGTAAATATGAAAATCAATTGAAATCTCGCCTTGCTAGTGCACTTAACACGCTGAATCTACTGTCTTCACAATATTAGTAACCATATAATCAATAATTCAATTGCACCCAGTCGTTTTAGATTTATAATGAAAGTATTGTAATTTAAAGCAAATCAATGACTATTGCAATTCACGAATTAGAAAGGATCATCAAACAATCGTTCCCCGACGCTGATATAAAGGTTCATGACCTTGCTGGAGATGATGATCATTATCATTTAAAAATAACCTCCAAGCGTTTTCTTGGAAAGACAAAAATAGAACAGCATAAAATGGTATATAAAGCTCTGGAAGGTCAGTATATACACGCCTTGCAACTGGAAACTAATACTTAAAAATAAGGTGAATTTATGAGCAGTTTTGAACAAATAAAAAAAGATATAGCGGAAAATGATGTGGTGTTGTACATGAAAGGCACTTCTGATTTTCCTCAATGCGGATTCTCTGGACTCGTCGTGTCAATCCTAAAAAAATTGAACGTGAAGTTTAAGTATATTAACGTGTTGGAGAATGATGAAATACGTGAATCTATAAAAAAGTTTTCTGATTGGCCAACAATTCCACAATTATATATAAAGGAAGAGTTTATCGGTGGTTGCGACATCACTCGCGAGATGTACGAAAAAGGCGAACTGCAAAATTTATTGAAGGAAAAAAAAATTATTGCGGAATAAGTACCAAGAAACCAGTGCCCAGACGCTGGGATTGGTATAACGTAGTATAAGCTATGAAAAAGGATCTTATGTCTTAAACCTTATCACCAGGCTTAACAAATAGGTGGCCCAATACTATTAACTTTATGGGTTTACCTTCGTTATTTGCTACTATCCAAACCCCATCGCTCTCATGATCAACAATTTCTATTGGTACAAATATTACATAATTATTGTCATCAACAATCTTTATTCCAAGAGCACCCTCGTCACTTAAGCTCAGGGCTGAAGAAGGAACTTTATATGCAAATCTTTCGCCTGAAGGTAGTCTTATGTTGGCAGTTAGTCCCTGCAAGGATATCATTTTATTATTAATTACCTTTACCTCTACCCTATAAGACCCAGTTTTAGGCTCAGCAATTTTACTAATAAAACTTACTTCACCTGCCAATTCTTTTCCGTCCAGTAAACTAATTTGAGCTGTGCTGCCTAGCTCTATTTTATTTACTTCATTTTCCGAAACGTATAACACCACAAGAATTTGATCGAAATCAACCACGTCAGCTATTTTTTGCCCAGCATTAACAAAATCCCCTTCGTTTGCATTGATTTTATCAATATAACCATCTATAGGAGATTTGACTGCAGTATTTTCTAAATCCAATTCTAGCCTTTTTAGGTCAGCTTTTGCACTTTGTAACGCAGTAAAAGCTGCTTCTACTTGTATTTGTGCTCCATAGCCTGTTTTATTCAGTTTGTGAGAGGAATCATACTCAATTTCACGCTGCTTTAATAAAGCTTTGGCTTTCTGAGCTTGCTCAATCCTGTCATAATCTTCTATCTTTAACACTACATCATCTCTTTTTACCTTTTCACCATCAGGTAAATAAATAGCAATAATCTTACCACTTATTTTTGAGACAAGGCTAGCTCTATGTAAGGGATTTACTGTACCAGAAAAATTTAAATATATAGTGCGGTTTTGCGGCGCACATTCTTGAGTTTTTACTGAAAAGCTACTAGTTGCATTATCACTATGAACCGCCTGATCTTTTTTTAAAAATGCACTGCTGATAAAAAACAGTAGAATAAAAGCAATACTAGAAATGATGATTACTTTATTTCTCATCTTTAAACAATAGAATTTGTTGACTAATTTTGTTAGAAACAACTGCATAAATTTTCGAATCAAAAATGTAAGTATAATACATGCACCATTGTCACTCCATAAATAGTTTTATATGAGAACAAACACAAGATTTTCCTACAATAAGTAAGTTTTTTATTGCTAAGAGGCAGTATAAATTCCGTTAAAAAGCAGCAGAATGACAAACAACCTAAAAATAATTAACTGTAGCAGCCTACTTTTCAATAAACTCCATTTGCATTTCTTGTATATTACTTTCTATTTGCTCTATTTGTTCTATCAACCTTTCCTCTAAGTCAAGATTACCGCTCAGCCTCGCTTCGGTTCTTTCTTTTCGTAACGCATTTAATTCTTTTAGTAACACTATATTATTCCACACAATTTCTGCAGATTTTCTCTCGTTCAGCTGGCTATTTAGTACACTAGTTTTTTCAAATACATACTTTATAACGTCAAACTGTTTCAATTCTTGTAACAAAGCCTCTTTACCAAGTTTGCTTTTGTTACTTATTACATCAATTACACGCTGTTGTAATCTTTTCATCTCATTAGTAAATTCAAAATGAGAAAATTGCTCAAAAAATATAGGACGGTTCAAGATTTCAGGAAATTCTACGGCTATACGCAAAATTATGGCCTGATTTTGCTCTGCCTCAATTAGCTCTGGAGATTTGTTATGAAGATACTCACCTTTTGTTGCTCTAGTTTTACTATTAAAAATCTGTTTTTTGAAGCTACTTCTTAGTTCACTAGCCTTATTGTAAAAATAATCTCTATAATACCTTCTAATACTGCTGTTGCTAATAGTATTTACATATTCCATGAACTTGTGCTCAAGAATTGAATATTTTTCCGGAGCAAGTTTTTCATAATTTTGAAAGTTGCTATCGATTATGTGACGCCATAAATATTCAGAATGCAGTTTTGTTGAATGGTCAAGAGCAGTCAACACGTCTTCTTTCTTGTATGCCAGTTCGTTACATATATCGTATGGATCTTTATTACTCGGCAAAGTCACAAACTTTAACGTGTATCCAGGCTCTAATATTGGCAGAGCAAGTTCTGCAACTCGGGTAGCAGCATGACGTCCAGCATTATCGCCATCCATACAGATGGAGATTTCTTTAGCAAATCTCCATAGATTTTTTATCTGTTCTGCAGAAATTGCGGTACCAAGTGGAGCAACTGCATTACTAATTCCCGCTTGATGTAGCGCTATAGTGTCCATATATCCTTCAACAACAAATATGTGCTGTTTTTTACGTATTTCGCTTAAAGCAAAGTTTAATCCGTATAAATTCTCCCTCTTCTTGAAGAGCTGACTCTCTGGGCTATTTAAATATTTTGGCTGTTGCTCAGAACTCAGCGCACGTCCGCCAAAACCAATAACTCTTCCTGCAATGTTGTATATAGGAAATATCAGCCGGTCATAAAAATAATCATGAAAATTTTTGTTTACTAATCCAATATCAATTAAAATTTTGTCTTCAATACCTGAAGAGTTTAAATACTCTTTCAAACCAGAGCTTGGTGCATAACCTATCTTAAATTTATCTATGATTTCAGGTAAAATCTTGCGCTGCTTTAAATAATCTACAATGCCCTGATTTTTTTGTGCAAACCAATTTGCAGCTAAATCAAGCGCTAAAAATAGTTTATTGTCCCCTTTTGTAATACTAAGACTTTTGGGCAGTTCAACACCTGTAACCGATGCTAATCTTTCCAATACTTCTTTAAAGCTTAATCCTTCAGTTTGTGAAATAAATTCAAATGCATCACCACTAGCTAAGCAACCAAAACAGTAATATAATCCTTTAGTATTGCTCACCGAAAAAGATGGGGTTTTTTCGTTATGAAATGGACAGAGCCCAACAAAACTATCTCCTCTTTTTATTAGCCTGACTTTTTTACCTACTATGTCAGATAATAATAATTTTGATTTTATAATATCTATGTGATCCATCTTATTGAATTAGTAGTAGGATAAAAATTATATGGAATTTATACACATCTGACTCGAAATTTATTTCAAGCTTTAGGACTCCCGAAAGATCAGGAGTATTAAAACGGCTTGACAGAAAGATCAAAATAAATTACCCATATAAATATCCTTAAGTTATGCAAGATCAACTTTTTATATGTCAGATATAATATCAATTGCCTCAGATCATGCTGGTTATGAATTAAAATCAGAAATAAAATCCTACCTGGAAACCCTGGGTTACACAGCGGTAGATCAAGGCTGCACTGCTAAGCAAAAGTGTGTAGATTACCCAGACTATGCTGTTAAAGTTGTAGAAGATATAACAAGCAAAAAAGCAAATTATGGGATATTAATTTGTGGTACAGGTTTGGGCATGAGTACTGTGGCAAATCGTTTTGAAGGAATCTACGCTGCTTTATGCAATAGTGTTGAGATCGCAAAATTAGCTCGCGAGCATGGCAACGCAAATGTACTGTGTCTTGGTGCAGGATTTACTGCGAGTGGATTAGCAAAAGACATAGTCAAACAATTCCTCGAAACAGAATTTTCAAAAGAAAGCAGACATAAAAAACGCCTTGATAAACTCAGCAATATAACCTCTAAGAAAAAAAAAACAAAAACTTATAACGAAGATGAAATATCAAAATTCGCTAAAATGGCAGGTGAATGGTGGGATGAGAATGGTAAATTTAAGCCATTGCACATGATGAATCCTATTAGAGTATCTTACATTATTGAGAAAATAAAAGAGTTAAAAAAATGCGATTTAAAAGAATTATCATTGCTTGATGTTGGATGCGGTGGTGGCATTTTATCAGAATCAATGGCACGCGTTGGCATTAATGTTGTGGGAATAGATGTATGTGAAGAAAACATCAAAGTGGCACAGTCACATGCGAAAAAAGTAGGGCTTAATGTAGAATATATGCACACCAGCATTGAAGAGCTAAGCAATGACAAGAAGTACGACGTGGTTCTGCTGATGGAAGTAGTCGAGCATGTAGATAATTTAGAATTCTTTATGAGAAGAGCAATAGAATTGCTGAAACCAGAAGGGCTAATCTTTATATCCACAATAAATAGAACTATCAAATCCTTCTGTCTTGCAATAGTCGGCGCAGAGTACATATTAAATTGGCTACCTAAGGGTACGCATAATTGGAATAAATTTCTCAAGCCGTCAGAAATTGCAAATCACTTAAGAGAAAATAATGTAACGCTGCAAAACATGGCTGGCATGGAGTACAACGTAATAAAGCGTGAGTGGAATTTAACTAAAGGTGTGGATATTAATTATATACTTTGTGGTTTGATGAGTGGTTAGATTTAACTCTATAAAAGCACCATTTTCACTACCAATACTTTGAAGGATCTAGACCAGCTTTCTTACATTTGCCCTTACTAGTGAGCACCCAGCCATTAGGACAACATCCTTGAACCCCGTTTCTCGAAGGGCCACAACGATCACGACCTATGTATTCATATCCAGGAGCAGCAACACACTTTCCATTATTGAATGTTTGTCTCTTATCAAGACAACAAACTTCTTTTTCTGTTACCTTTGTTACAATTTGAGGAGCACCAAAAAACACAGCAACAAACATACCCAGTGCGAAAAGTGCAGGCCAAGGCATTCTACCAAATATTGCAAGCAAGCTTGAACCAATGATTACCACTGTAATCATTGGTCCACCTATTCCATGAACGTAACCTATTACATTACATCTGTTGCTCCATCAGCGTGTGCATCAAATGCATAGGAGAAAATTAAAACTACAAATAGAATTACAAGAAAATTTCCCATTGTTCTTTCAATAATCATACCTGATTGTTTCTTATTTTAATAAAATTTCAGTAAATAGCTTTTTTCAAAAATTATGCTTAACCCAATCAATATTTATTTATTACTGCCTTTTTAATACTATAATTAACTCAGTTGATTTTTATCAAAATGCTAAACCATGGATCGATTTGAGAGTTTTTACATCACCACGCCAATATATTACGTAAACGATAAGCCGCATATCGGTCATGCATACACTTCTCTCTTGTGTGACGTGGTGGCAAGGTTCATGAAACTAGCTGGGAAAAATGTCAAATTTACCACCGGTACAGATGAACATGGACAAAAAATAGAAAAAGCAGCTAAAGCAAAGGAAATGCGGCCAAAAGAATTTACAGATGAAGTGAGTGTTTCATTTAAAGAATTAGCTAAGTTCATGAATTTTGAGTATGACAATTTTATTCGCACTACGGAGGAACGTCATGAAAAAGCAGTGGTAGCTTTATGGAATAGGCTTGAAGAGAGAGGACAAATATATTTGGATTCCTATTCGGGTTGGTATTCAGTGCGTGATGAAGCATTTTATCAGGAATCAGAGCTGATAGATGGCAAAGCACCAACAGGTGCTGAGGTTGAATGGGTAAAAGAAGAGAGCTACTTTTTTCGTTTGTCGAATTGGCAGGATAAATTACTAGAACTATATGAAAATCAGCCAAATTTTATCTTTCCTGAGAGCAGAAAAAATGAAGTGGTATCGTTTGTAAGATCAGGGCTCATTGACCTCTCAATCTCTCGCACTAGTTTTAACTGGGGAATAAAAGTACCAGGTAATGACAAACACGTAATCTATGTCTGGATAGATGCATTAACCAATTATCTCACGTCAATAGGTTTTCCTAGCACTGAAGGTGAAGAATATAAGAGATTTTGGGCAGAATCCAAAACGCAGATTCCAGTGTCAAGCACTGCAAACCTAGCTGACAACTCTTTCAACGTTCATGTAATCGGCAAAGACATATTGCGCTTTCATGCTGTGTATTGGCCAGCGATTCTCCTTGCAGCAGATTTGCCACTGCCAAAACAAATTGCAGTTCATGGTTGGTGGCTAAACGAAGGAGAAAAAATATCCAAGTCTCTTGGTAATGTCATAGATCCAATTGGCCTCGCTCAAGAGTTTGGTGTTGACCAACTACGCTATTTTCTCCTTCGAGAAGCAAGTTTTGGCCAGGATGGCAACTTTAGTAAGAAAAACATGATCAGCCGCATAAACTCAGAACTTGCAAACAATATAGGCAATTTAGTACAAAGAACAATTTCATTTTTACACAAGCAATGTTCTGGAATTGTACCAACAATCGATCAAAGCCTACTTAAAGGTGAAGAAAGTCTTCCAGGTTGCAAAGCTATACTCGATCAGGTGATGAATCACCTATCAAAGTATGAGTTTAACCAGATTATACTTCTAATTATCAACATCTCTTCTGAAGCCAATGCTTATATAGACAAAAGTGCACCCTGGACATTAAGCAAAACTGATAGAGAACGCATGAATTTAGTAATCTACAAATTACTGGAATATATCAGGATAATTGGCATTTTATTGCAGCCAATCGTTCCCAAATCAGCGGAAATGATACTTAATCAATTGCAAATTCCAAAAGAGCAACGTGATTTAAAATCTCTGTGCAACGCATGCGTAAGTTCAGGCATTACACTACCTAAACCTACGCCGGTTTTTTTGAGGGTTGATGCTAAAGAGGAGAAATAGTTTTTTAAAAACTATTTCTCCTGAATGAGATTACATCTGGTAAGGATAGTACGTATCGTTGGTATAACCCGTCTCACTGCCTACAGATGATACTGAAACTCCTTCAAGCATTGTAGAAATATACGGTGCAGCATAATATAAAGCAACACAACCACATGCTCCTATTCCAGCTACCTTAGCCTTACCCCACGCAACCCAACTTTGACCATTTTCTTCTTTAGTTGGCTGATTTTCTGGGCTAGAAATCTTAGTATCTTTTTCATCACCAGATTTTGCGTTACAGTTCTCAACCGACTTACTTTTTAGGCTAGAAATATCAACATTTAAATGATTCAAATTCTTAGAAGTTGCAAGATCTAAGTAATCCAAACGAGTTAGTTCTTGCATACTAGGTTTAGATCCATCTTCACGCTTAAACTGCTCTTCCGAACTAGAAACCTTAGTACCATAAAATCTACTGTAAAAGCTGCTTCCAACGCTGTTAAGTGCTCCTTTTGTATACTCAACTGATGTACCATAAACATTTTTAAATTTATTTCCAATACCACTAAGTGTTCCTTTTACTGACTCAGTTGATGGCATAGCACCATAAACATCTTTTAAGCCATCTTTAACAATACGAGTTACACGACCACTAATAAATGCTTCTTTTGTAGATGTAAATGCTTTTTCAGATGCTGTTTGGATATCCTTCATTGCTTGCGGAACAAAAGTTTTCTTGTGTTTAAGTTCTTCTATTTCTTTTTTTTGATTATTAATCTCCTCATTTTTTTTATTAATTTCAATTTTTTGCTTAGAATTTTCCTCCTCTTTAGCTTTTACTTCCGCTTCTTTTTTAGTCAGTTGGTCATTTTGCCCAGAAATTGTTTGCTCTTGAGCTTGTACTTTATCTTCTTCTTTAGCTAGTTGAGCATCTTTTTTAGATATTTCTTCTACTTTCTCAGCCAGTTGAACATCTTTCTCAGAAATAGTTTTGTTCTTACTAATTGCTTTATACGAAAGTGCAATAGTTACAACAGAAAATACAGCACAACCAATAATAAATGGCAGGCCAACACTTAATGCTGCAACTGGAGCTAAGAAACCAATATAAGGAGCTGCAGCAAACACTCCAGATGCTAATAAAGTTAGAGTAGCCAGAGCACCAGCTACAAGATAGGGTACATTGTTTTTACTTATCATGATTATTCCTCACGTATTATGTTAAATGAGTTTAACATCAATTAAGAAGTAAAGTCAAGTTAATTTTGATACGATAAGATATAAGCTAGTAAATTTAGAAATAAGAAGATTGCTGCCAAGCTACACACTATGCCTCTCCGTGTAATCTTTAAACGAACCTCTGTTAGAGTCAAAATATAGCTTCACACTGCCAATTGGCCCATTTCTCTGCTTTGCAATAACAAGCTCTGCAATATTTCTAATTTTTTCCATTTTTTCTTGCCACTCTCGATGTTTATTGCTTCCTTCACTTGGTTGCTTTCTCAATTCGTAGTATTCTTCTCTATAGAGAAACATTACTATATCTGCGTCTTGCTCTATGCTTCCTGAATCACGTAAATCAGAAAGTTGTGGTTTTTTATCATCCCTCTGCTCAACAGAACGAGAGAGCTGAGATAGTGCAACAACGGGAATATTCAGCTCTTTTGCAATTGCTTTCAAACCCTGCGTCACTTCCGAGATTTCTTGTACTCTATTTTCATTACTTCTTTTTGTTGTTCCTCTGATTAGCTGCAAATAATCAATGAATACCACTTCTACATTATATAATTGATACAGCAAGCGTATTCTGGTGCGAAGGGCACTAATTGATAGCGCAGGGGTGTCATCTATGATGAAAGGCAGTTCAGATAATTCTGTACTAGCATTGATAAATTCATGCAATTCAAAATCACTAATTCTCCCGGTTAATGCCTTATAATAACTAATCCCTGAATCTATAGTGATCAGCCTTGCGGTTAATTGTTCTGCTGACATTTCAAGTGAGAAAAACGCTACATAATGTTGTTTATCTGCTCTTTTTTGCAACATCTTACAAGCATTAAGTGCGATGTTTAGCGCCAGTGCTGTTTTACCCATAGAAGGCCTTGCAGCTAAAATTAATAAATCAGATTTTTGTAGGCCACCAAGAAGCTGATTTAGATCTTGAAGTCCGGTTGTAACGCCCAGCGCTTCTGGATTATTTTTCAGTGTGCTGATCTTCTCAACTACGTCTTTAATTGAACTTGCAAGTTTTATATATGTTTTCTCACCTTGTTTTTTTACTGCTAAGTTGAACAATTTTGTCATTGCTTGTTCAATTTGCGCCTGTGCAGGATTTTCAATATCGTAGTTGTAGCTATCACCAACTATTTCTTGCCCGAACTTAATTAAACATCTCCTTAAGTAAGTATCACGGATTATTCTAGTCAAACTATAGATATCAAGTGCAATACTTGCCTTTGCTGCAAGCTTTGCCAAGTACTCTACCCCACCACACTCGGTAAACGCTTGGTCGTTCTCAAAAAACATTTTGAGGCTTAGTTCATTGGCAACTATACCGTGTTTCCTGGTTTTGGATATCTGCGTAAAAATACTTTGATGTAATGGATCATAGAAATTTTCTGCTGTGATTGCGTCTTCAACTGCATCACAGATTCTATTATCACGAATCATTGCACCAATAAGCATCTGTTCAGCTTCTAAATTATGCGGTAATTTACATATTTCCTTATCTACACTTCTTGAACTGAGGAGACTAGCTAATTCATTCATTTTAAGTTTTGAGAGTAACTGTTGATTATTGTAGAATATTTAGTCCTCATTTGAAAGACATATAAAATTTGACTAATTCCGTGTTGCCTATAGCATTAAAACTTAATGCCCCTGTGGTGGAATGGTAGACACGGCAGACTCAAAATCTGTTGCTTGCAAAAGCATGCTGGTTCAAGTCCGGCCAGGGGCACGTTAAATATTGGAAAGTATATATATGTTACATAAATTTTTTAATCGTTTATTTTCTATTTTTTCTTCTATAAATGTTATTCAAAAGGTAAAGAAAGATGAAAATGGGATATGTTATGTAACAGGACTTAGGCGCTATATATCAGTATTGCTTGATTTGATTATTATCGTTTTGTTCTTGCAGTTTTGCAGCCAAGCTTTAAATAAGCTCTTTATGAACTCAGAGGATAGCAAAATATTAAGTCAAATTGCTGCAAAATACCAAATGCAAGCGCCACTGTCTGCAGAAGGAAAGACAACGCAGAGTAGACTTATAAAATTACAAATCCTAAATCAAATAGTCCAATGCATTATGCTCTTTTGCTATGTAACATATATGTGGGTAAGGTTTGCTGCTACACCTGGAAAACTATTACTTGGGCTTAGAGTTGTGGATGCACAAACTTTCGAAAAGATGACCCTAAGACAAGCAACAAAGAGATTTTTTTCCTTTATATTGTCAGCTGCACCATTATTCTTGGGCTTTTTATGGTCAAATTTCAACAAACGCTGTCAAACTTGGCACGACAAGATCGCAGGCACAGTGGTTGTCACGAGTAAAAGCCTTAGAAGGCAGAACTAAAAACTAAAGAGCTCAAATGAAAGAAGGTAAACTCTAAAGTATACATTTAGTAGCGCTTTCTATGAGAGAAATCGTATTATCTATTCCATAAAGCTTTATGAAAGATCCCATTCTTGGACCGGTTTTTTGGCCAAGTAACGTTTCATATAATAGCTGAAACCAGTCACGTAAGTTGGTATAATCATATTTTTTTCCAATAGAAAATACCTGAGATTGAATTTCTTCAGCAGTAACAGTTGTAGATAGAGAATGTAAAGTGTCCTTCAAATCTAGTAACGCTTCTTTCTCTTTTGCATTTGGAGTTTTATATGATTTTGTTGGTTTGATAAAATCGTGGTAATACTTTACTGCAAAGTCTGAAAGTCTATCGAGCATTTTATTATTTTCTGGTGTGACGCTTGGTGCATAAGTGGATATAAAACCCCAGAGAATCTCTTTGTTTTCAGCGTTACAAGCCGCCGCTAGGTTTAAAAGTAGCGTAAAATTTATACCTGAAGTTTCTATACTGGGAACTTCACCTTGATGAATATGCCATGCAGGATTATTTATATCTTTTTCTTTACTCTCATTATAGCACCTTACAAACTCTAGATACTCATCGGTTGATTTTGGTATCACATCAAAATATAAACGTTTAGCTTTTTTAGGACTCTGAAAAATATACAGTGATAAACTCTCCGTTGGTGCGTAAGTTAGCCACTCTTCAATCGAAATGCCATTTCCTCTTGATTTTGATATTTTCTTTCCTTCTTTATCAAGGAAAAGCTCGTAGCAAAACAGAAGTGGTGGCTTTTCTCCAAGTATTTCACATATTTGACTTGAAAGCACAGCAGATGGAGTTAAATCTTTTCCGTGAGCTTCATAATTTACTCCAAATGCGGCCCACCTCATTCCCCAATCAGGTTTCCATTGCAGTTTACATTTTCCTTTTGTCACTGGAACTTCTATTTTTTCCCCGTTTGGGTCTTCATACGTGATTGTTCCTTTATCTGTATTTGTTTCAATTACTGGAACTTGTAAAACTTGGGAAGTTTTTGGGCATATCGGCAAGAATGGACTGTAAGTCTGCTGCCTTTCTTCCCGAAATGATGGAAGCATTACGTCCATCACTTTATCATAATTTTTCAGCAGGAGTAAAAGTTTTTCATCGTAAACGCCAGATTTATAACACTCTGTTGCACTCCTAAATTCGTATTCAAATTCAAACAAATCAAGAAATTTACACAACAACGAATTCATGTGATGACCATAACTCTCATGAGTGCCAAATGGATCGGGTATCATAGTCAATGGTTTATTTAAGTGCTCCCTTAGCATCTCTTGATTTGGCACATTATCTGGTATTTTTCGCAAACCATCCATATCATCTGAAACTGCAATGATTTTGGTTTTTATACCAGGAGCTATTTTTTTTAATGCATTTACAACAACTGTAGTGCGGAAAACCTCTCCAAAGGTTCCTATGTGGGGTAAACCAGAGGGTCCATAACCAGTTTCAAATATTATTTCTTTTTTATTAGGAAACTCTTGCAATATTTTTTCTGCTTCTTGAAATGGCCAACTTGTCATTATCTGGGTTAAATTATTAATCAATGTATCTTAACTTAAAGTGCTACTAGTTTCAATGGATTTTTAATATAATGATATAGTATTAGTGTTAGAGCTATTATTAGAAGGTTAAAGATATGTCCACAGGTAGTATACAAACAGATCAATTATTTAAAGGTCTTACAAGACCTGCAATGCTCTTTGGTGTGAGTTATATGTTTGCAATATTAAACGTCCTGATTTGCCTGCTAATTTTCATTAATTCAAATGATTTGAGAGTGATTCTCTTAATGTTACCAGGTATACATGGACTTGGCTATATAGCTTCTGCAAAAGAACCTTTGTTTATTGAATTATTTATGGTAAAATTAGGAAAGTGCTCGAAATGTTTAAATCGTTTTTATCATGGAGCCAATTCTTATGATATTGCTTAATGTTGTGTGATGCTGAGGTTTAGGGCTATTCAATCAAAGAGTAAATCTACTCTGAGCAGGGAAGTTCACGCTGCTGAATTTATTCCTTATTCTTGCTATTGGAATAGCACAACCTTGATGACAAAAGAAAATTGGTTGGTTAAGGTTATAAAATTAAGTGGCTTTGCATTTGAAACCGCCGATGACGAGGATTTAGTAATACAAAATAATATCAGGAATCAGATGCTCAGAAGCATTTCATCTCCGGCATTTAGTTTGTATTTTCATACTATCAGACGTAAAAAAAATATTTTTTCTGATGAATTTGCAAGTCAAGGTTTGCCGAATTTTTTCGCTAATCACGTAAATCTAAAATGGAGAGAAAAACACGCAACAAGGCAATCATTTATTAATGACCTATACATTACGATTATCCGTAGAGCAGACACAAAAGGAGTAGAATTTTTGTCATATCTACTAAAAAAATTCGGACATGTAACTTCAAAACATGCTTGGGAAAGTGATATGCGTGCCACGTATGAAGATTTAGAGGAAACGACAAATCGTGTAGTGACAAGCCTTAGAAATTATTCGCCTAAAATTCTTGGAGTAAAAGAAACTCCAGATGGTTTGTTCTGCGAAATAATGGAGTTTCTATCTAGAATCGTAAATTGTGGCTTCGTTACAAGTACGCTTTTTCCGCTAAGAACTGAAATATCAAGATACTTACCAGTACATAGGTTATTCTTTGGCCGTAAGATGATACAGGTTGTGACTCATAATGAGAGTAAATATGCTGGAGTAGTTAGTATCAAAGAATATGGAAATCATACTTCTGCAGGAATGCTTGATTCGTTTTTACAACTTCCTTACGAGTTTATAATTACGCAATCTTTTCAATTTATAAACAGGCAAATGGCGATTGGAAAAATGCAGATACAGCAAAATCGAATGATACAGTCTGCAGATAAAGCTATTTCTCAAATAGCAGAAATTTCTCAAGCGCTTGATGACGCAATGAGTGGTAAGATTGCATTTGGTCAACATCACCTGACTATTTTATGTATAGAAAAAAGTCCTAAATCATTGGATAACGCTCTGTCGTTGGTAGAATCAGAGCTTTCTAATTGCGGTGTTTACCCTGTCCGTGAGAGAGTTAACCTTGAACCAGCATTTTGGGCGCAAATTCCTGGTAATTTCGATTATATAGTGAGAAAAGCTACAATAAGTAGTCTTAATTTGGCTGGATTTGCATCTCAACATAATTATCCTACTGGTAATAAATTCAATAACCACTGGGGAGATGCCGTTACAGTTTTCGACACGACATCTGGTACTCCATTTTTTTTCAACTTTCATATAAGGGATGTTGGACACACTATGATAATTGGCCCAACTGGTGCTGGTAAAACTGTTTTAATGAATTTCTTATGTGCTCAAGCGATAAAATTTTCTCCAAGGATATTCTTTTTTGACAAAGATCGCGGTGCAGAGATTTTCTTAAGAGCACTTGGTGGTATCTATACTGTAATAGAACCAAGAACTAAAACAAATTTTAATCCTTTGCAACTTGATGATACCTCTGATAATAGAACATTTTTAATGGAGTGGATAAAGTCTTTAATTTCGGTATATAATGATAAATTTACTTCAGAAGATATTGCACGAATTAATGATGCAATTGAAGGAAATTTTAAATTAAGAAAAGAAGACAGGTTCTTAAGAAACCTTGTACCGTTTTTAGGACTTGCAGGTCCTGATACTCTAGCTGGGGCAATATCTATGTGGCATGATAATGGTTCTCATGCTGCAATATTTGACAATAAAGAAGATTTGCTAGATTTTTCACGAGCAAGAGTATTTGGTTTTGAGATGGCTAGCTTGCTCAAAGATCCTGTTGCCCTTGGACCAGTATTGATTTATTTATTTCATAGGATTAGTATATCTCTTGATGGCACTCCATCTATTATCGTTCTTGATGAGGCATGGGCATTAATAGATAATCCAGTTTTTGCACCCAAGATAAAAGACTGGTTGAAGGTACTGAGAAAACTAAATGCTTTTGTGATTTTTGCTACTCAGAGTGTTGAGGATGCAAGTAAAAGTGCTATTAGCGATACGCTTGTACAACAAACAGCGACACAGATTTTTTTACCAAATCTGAAAGCTACTAGTGTCTATCGGGATGTTTTTATGTTAACTGAACGTGAATATATATTAATTAAGCACACAGATCCGAGTACTAGATTCTTTTTGGTGAAACAAGGAGTTAATGCTGTGGTAGCTAGAATAGACTTAAAAGACTTAGATGATATAATCAACGTATTATCCGGACGTGCAGAAAGTGTTCTATTGTTACACGATATATTAAATGAAGTTGGGGACAACCCAAAAGTATGGTTGCCTATATTTTATCAGAAGGTAAAAAATGTTTAAGACTAAGCTGTCATTGCTATTAATTGCGATATTTTTACTAAATATAGACTTTTTACTCTCATATCCAGTGCTTGCAGATGGAGTAAGTGGTACTGACAAGACAGAATTTGTTAGCAGATTTAATTCCACTGGCAGCTTCAGTCGTGCCTCTAATCCTGATTGTGGGGCGTTTAAAACAGCTGCAGCACTTGCTGGAATAGCGATTGCTGTTGGCGCAATATTTACTGGCATTGTCTTAATCGTCTCTTCTGCTGGTTTGTTTACCGCTCTTGTTATTGTTGGAATGATAGCTGCAATTGTTGGAGTCTGGAAAGCAATAGGGGGGCTTGTTGTTTGTGAACATAGTTTTGTTAAACACCCAGTTGCACGTGGTCATGATGGAAAATACAAAAATTTTAAATTAGAAGACACAGGTTATAGTGGCTGTACCAATAAAAATTACCAAACAGAAGATGAATATTTTTCTTGTTTGCAAGATAAAGCTCGGGAAGGCGTGAACAAAAAAGACTATGACGGGAAAAGAGCAGAAAAAGAAGCCTTAAATTCTAACGTTCAGGAGAGTACAGAAAGTTATTACTGGCCAAAAAACGGTGTGCAATACAGTGAATATATAGAAATATGTCATCGAAATCCTTTAACTTTTGGTAATCTTTTTAACAAGAAAGACTTTGATTCCAGAGAAAAACCTGGATACATAGACTTTGATGTAAGGGAAAAAGATACTGGATATGTAGATGGGTCATGGTCCCCGACGGTCGATGGTGAGCTGAAATGTAAAGTTCTTAAAGCTGGGCAAAGCGAAACCATACATGGGTCAACATTTAAAGCAGTGAGAAAAATGGGCAGATTGTGTGTGGAGTTAGCAAGTGTGAGAATGCTTGGTATCGAAATGACTCCTTGGCCGCAAGGGGTTGATATGGGGTGCACGGAATTGCCACCTGACCCACTTGCTCCTATGTGTGAAAAATCTATGATGATTTTCAAGGATAAGGCCAGTGTTAATACTGATAAGCCAATAGAAATTGATCCCAAGAAAGATTACAAAACTCTGATAAGGGAAACGGAAGAAAAAGGAAAAGTTTTTGTAGGTTATGATAATGCTCGCTGTTTTAGCTCGTATGTCTCTAAAGCTTGCTATAACCAGGCAGGGAGTAAATCATTAGCTCCTATTCCCGTGACTTCTATGATAGTGCAATGCATTAAGGAATCGTTAGATAATTTAGTTGCAGGTATTGATTCAAGTGGCAGCCCACTTAAAGATAAAGATGGACATAACAAGGGCAGTTTCTTATCTGTAGCACAAAAGAGGTTGAAAAACACTGTAACTGCTGTTTTGGTTTTAGCTTTAATACTGTTCTCTATAAAAGCTATGTCTGGTGGAGTTCGCAGTCCACAAGAGATGTACATGTTGATTATTAAATTCGCTTTAGTGATTTACTTCACAACAGGCAGTACCATGTCTCATTATTATGGAGAATTAACTCGTCTCTCAAATGGTTTGTCAGAGATAGTGCTAAAAGCGTCATCTGAAAGTAAAGGCATATGTAATTATAAAGCAGGTACAGATTATGAATATACTCGTGAAGGAAAGAAGGTATCTTACAGTTATCTTGCACCTTGGGATAGGCTTGATTGTAGAATTTTATTTTATTTAGGTGCCCCTTTAGATGGAATTGGTGGCAAAATTGGTACTGGAGGTGTTGCAACGTTAGCAGTCTTGCTTGGTGCTGCTCCTGTCTTGTTAGTTGCAGGTTCGGTGATTGGTATTATTTTCGCTGGTGGACAAATTTTAGTAGCTCTTGTCTGTATATTTATGGCCGTTCTGATGATGATGGTTATTTTGTGGCTGTGCTATGTATTTATTTTATCTCTAGTTGCTTTAAGTGTAATTGTTATTCTATCACCTTTGTTTATTCCTATGGTTTTATTCCAACACACCAAAGGATATTTTGACGGCTGGGTGAAAGAGTTGATTACCTATAGCTTATACCCGGTTATCCTTTTTGCGTTTTTGTCCTTTATGTTCATAGCATGTGATAAAATCTATTTTAAAAATTTAAATTTTGAACTGGACGAGTCATATAAAAATGAACAACCGGACAAGTCATATGAAAAGAAACAAGCAGAAATCTCATATAGTAAGAAAAAACAGTGGTTTAAATTGAAAGATGGGGAATGTGATAAAAATGAAACTAATCTTGCATGTATGATGCAAAATTATGGCTTTAAAAAGAGCAGCATACTTGGTCTATTCGACTTTACATACATGGAGTTTGGCAGCTCTCTCATCGGAGAGTTATTAAAGTTGTGTCTAGTGTTATTCCTCTTTTACCACTTTTTAAACATTCTTCCTAACATGGCTGCTGAACTTGCTGGTAACCATAGAGCATTACTCGGTTCTGGTAGTACACCTGGACAAATGGTGGGCAAAGCTTTATCTGCTGCCAAAGCTGCTGCTGGAGGTGTTGGTCAAGCTGCTGCTGCTGCTGTCAAGAAGGCAAGAGGTGGTGCTGGTGGAGGAGGTGGAGATAGTGGTAAAGGTTCCAGCGAAAAGATTAACTAAGGTGGCGGTGATGCTAGTTAAGGTAAGTAACAGATGCTTGAACGTTTAAGTAACCAAAACTTGGGTAAGCTATGCATAAGTTTTGTGGTACTTTTTTTATTGTCTGGATGCGGGGAGGATCACTGTATTAAGCCAGAAAATTTATCAGGTTTGCGTGAAAAACTAGATATAGTGTCGACAGAGCAGAAGTGGGTTGATTCTGGTGTTTACATCTCAGATGGGATAAGAAGCGTAACAGAGATTAATATAGTGCCTAGTAAGGTTAATTTTTGTCCTAAGCAGTATGCAGATTTTGCAATTAGGCCTGGGAGAAATGACGTTACATTACCATTTGCACTTAAAAAAGACGATACGATAAGCTTTAGTGTTATTGGAAGTAAAGTGTGTAAAGATAAAGAGAGTGAGACAAAAATCAGGTATGTGAAAATCGATGAAAAGTGTAGCGAGCAAGAAACGGAACATTTTGCACATGTTTTAAATCAAGAAGAATGTCAAGGTAGTATTCAAGATGGAATATGTCCTAATAAATATATAATAGGCGATGCGCAATGGTTGAATGGAAAAGAGTACTGGGATTCAGATTTTTCGAAGTTAGATCAAGATGAAAAAAAGATTAAAAATGTCATCAATTCTATAAAACAAGAAGGGGGAAATATAGACTGCAGGGGGCTTTCAAGTGATCAGAAAAGCAAAATAGATACGCGCATTTTGAATTTACTCTGCGGACGTATATGTAAATTTCCTTCCGACAGCGGAAACAAAGGTTGCGCATATATTGAATACAATAGTATAGAAGGTGAGATATTCAATGCTTTAAATTCTAGTGGTGAATCTGTTATTGCTGAAACTATTAGTAACGTATTAAAGGAAAAACAGGTAAAAACTGACATTACACTATTACGTGTTCACATGGATGGTGAAGATTTTGAATACATTCCAACAGGTGGCATATGTACTAACTGTGATTATAAGATAGAAAAATACCATCGAACACCAAGTTTAACTTTTAGTTTATGTAGTAGAAATGACGAGCACTGCTACGATAGAAATGACAAAGGTGGTTTCAACATAAGGGTAACAAAGAACCATAGCCTAAAAAATAACTTATATATACGTGTTTCTGATAAATTCCCTGACCATAAGCCTGGTGAAGACCAAGCGGATATATCTGTGGATATTAGCCAAGTTCATGATACTGAGTACATGGAAGGCTTAAAAGAAAAGTTAAAAGACAAAACAGGCACCATATATTACGGAATAAGAGACCATGGCTGCGATTACAAAAATGAAGGTCAGTTTAGCATTAACCTAACAACTAAAGAGCCACCTACAAGAACTTTTAGTGCAATCTATAATTTTTTTGACGAAAAAGTAAAAACTGCATTTTTTGGTTCCAGCTATAAAGACTCCAACGCGATTCACTCTGATACTAGTCCTGTAAAGCATCTTTACGAAAGTTTTCTAAAATCAAACAAAACAAACACCATTAGATCTACGATAATATCGCTGTTAGTATTATACATAATCTTATATACCCTTTACTACTTTTTTGGATTAACTCATATTTCTATATATGAGTTTCTAATTATATGCGTAAAGATAGGAGTTATTACCCAGCTGCTGCAGGACAACAGTTGGAATTTTTTTTATAACAATGCATTTTCTATTTTTATTAACACCCCAAAACAGTTAATAGAAATAGCAAATTTCAGAGGCACTACTTCAAATGTTTTTGAGTTTCTTGATTTGCCGTTAAATAGATTTCTGTCATCGCATTCAGTATTGTTAATAGTATCTCTTATATTTTCTGGCCCTTTGGGCATTGTATCTTTTTGCTTGGTGATTTGGGGTTTAATCACAGTGAGCTTATCTATTTTTAATGCCTTATTTTCTTTTATTACATCTATAGCAATAGTTGCGTTATTGCTTTCTTTAGCACCTATTTTTATTATTTGTCTTTTATTTGCGTATACTAGGCAGATGTTTCACAACTGGGTTAAAAATTTAGCAAGATTTGCGATTCATCCAGTAGTGCTTTTAATTTTTATATCACTGATAAGTCAGGTTATGGATTATATCATATATTCAGTATTTGATTTTGAAGTCTGCTCTACGTGTATACTTAGTATTAACCTAAAGATTTTTAACCCTTGTATCTTCTATGGTTATGCTTCCAAATATACACCTAATATTACCGCTATGATGGCTTTTGTTATTTTGGGACACGCTATGAAAGCTTTAGTTAAAGCTTCTTCGGCAATATCTGACTCGTTGTTTGGTGCTTATGTGCAAAACGAACCTGGAAAAGAATATCAACAAAGCTTAATGGGAACAGTAGGGTTAGATGAACAAAGCGTTCAAAGAAGAGGAGGAGGTACTTTTCAACAGTCAGGTGCGTCAAGACCTCAAATACCACAAGGGACTCAAAGGTCAACGCCTCAGATACCACAACCAGGAAGACAGCAATGATAAGTAAAAGATCACTATTATTGATACTGTGTCTTGCAATCACTGGTTGTACTATGGAGTGTGTTGAGCCTGGGTTGCAGAGCAGAAACACCAGCGTTAATGTGGATGTTCCAGTTCATAAAGCCGATAAAATTCATTGGGTTGATTCTGGTCAGGTAATTAGTGGGGGTGAGGAAATCAAATTCACCCTCGATGGATCAGTAAATTTTTGCCCTCTTAAAGAAGGTAAAAATCCAAGGAAAGTACTTGTGCCAGCTAGCTTTTGTGCTGATGGCTCAGAACCAAATTATAGTAAAGCTGCAAATATTAACGATGTGCCTAATAATTATGGCGTTGATGAAAAAGGCGTAAATGAAAACGAATTGTGCGGCGGTAAAGAATTTGGCAGCAATAGACGTTATGTGGACACTGGAATTAAAGTAAATCCTGGTGATAAGTTAAGCTTCAGCTTAATTCCCAGGAAGATAACAATTGATTATGATAATCCAGGAGGGAAAGGCATCAGCTTTGATGACAATTGTTATAGAGCTGAAGAAGGAGGTGAAAAAGTGTCAGCAAGTGAAATATTGAATGTTAGCAAGCAAGAGGGAGAGGAATTTTTTTGTGAGGGCAAGGATGGAAAGAGAAATAAAATAAAATTTTTACCTCTTGATAAAACAAAAGCAAAGGAAAGCAAAGTGCTAGTTGGCAATGGGTATACCCCATATGATAATAAGGTACATTTTAATAAAGGTTATATTCAAGACAACGAACCATGGATATATGGCTCGCTACTCGATTTACGCCGCGCTAAAATAGGATTGAACGAATTATGTGATGGAAAAAACTGCGATTCTAACGAGGTGAAAAAGTACAGCTCTTATGAGCTTAATTGTTACTATCAGAACGTGTGCTATACTGAGAAGGGTATATGGAATTATACATATAAAGACAAAGAACGGAACTGTGTCTCTTCTATAAGGTATAACAAATATGATAAAGGAAATAAATGTGATATGTATTCTCACCTTAAAGAAGTTGAAGATAAACTTAAGAAGAGAGAAGAAAATAAAGGGGATCTCAAGCAGATTAACATTGATTTTACAATAAACACTAAAGAAGATATTTCCTGGGCTGAGGCTCTTGTTGCAAAAATTGGTGATCTTGATAATCAAGGTACTGCTGTTGCAAAAATTGGTGATCTTGATAATCAAGGTACTGCTAAAGGTATGCAATGTCTTCCAGATAATGAAGTAGGTGCAAGAAAGGATAATGTGTGTTCGCAAATTAGTGATAATTTTAAGGATTTTTCTCTGAAATTAAATCATGACTATCCAATAGGAAGTGTAACACCTGGTAGCAGTGTGATGCTTGCCATTGCAGATTATGGTCATTATGGAGCTAATAGGGGTGGGTACCATGTTAAAGTGACTAGATCATGTGAATACATTAATGGCGAAAAATTATATGTATATTTAGGTGATGAGCCACCTAAAGATTTGCATAGTGTGGGAACTAATGATTTCAAAGTGGTAAGAGAAAGAGTAGACGGAAAAGATGAGTACACTATATTAGATGTAATAAGCGGAAAACACTTTCAGAACGAAGAATCTAAGAAGATATATTTTGGTATTGATGTAAGCAACGTAGAGAGAGATGACATTACGGACAAAAATGGCAAATATTACGAAAACAATAAGTATAGTGTAACTTTATTTGTCAAAAGAAAAATTAATGATTTTATTTCATCAAATATAAACAAGATATTTGGTTTTATGAAAAAAGAAGTAATTGGTGACAGCGTTAAAGATTCATACAAAGGATATGCAAGAGGTCTTCTTCAAGGAGTAAGAGCTTTGCTTACTCTATACGTTATATTTACTGTCGTTGGCTATATGCTTGGAACAATACAGCTAAGTAAATTTGATTTCATTGTAAGAATGTTCAAGATAGCATTTATAGCTTTTGCCTTTAGCGATAGAAGCTGGGAACTTTTTGGTACAACTTTATCCAGACTTTTTATAGATGGTAGCACTTATTTAGTTGATAGCTTTTCTGGCTATATAGGGGAAGGGGGGAGAAAATTTGCATTCTTAGACTTGACAGCAGGAATATTATTCACAGCAGAAACTTGGTTAAAGTTTTTATCGTTGATGCTCTCTGGTCCTTTTGGCTTTATTGCATTTTTGGCAATACTCTACGCTACTTTTGCGTTTTTAAAATGCATTATTAGCGCTACGTTTAAATATGTAATATCTACTGTTCTAGTAGCGTTTTTACTGTCATTAACACCTTTGTTTATCGTGTTTATTTTATTTCAACAGACTAAACCCTTGTTTGATAACTGGATAAAAACGCTGGCTCACGTTGCAGTACAACCAGTTATTTTATTTTCATCTTTATCTCTTTTAAATCAGTTGATGTATTCAGTTCTATACAATCTCACAAATTTTTCTGCATGCTATCAATGTTTAATTAGCGTAAATTTCTTATCGTATGATCTGTGCTTGATGAAATCAATACTGCCTCTTGGATACAGTCCTGGCACTAATGTTGATGTTGCACTCAGTACCGGAGAAAGGGCTGGTGGGCACTTTGCAGCGTTGCCCATAGATCTGATCCAAGCATTTATGTACTTAATTATTGCTAATGCAATGGAAGCTTTTGTTACTATATCAGAAACTATGGCACAAGCACTATTCAGCTCTGGTTGGGGAGCTGCTCAAAATGTTAGCAAAGTTGCCGGTAGCGCATCACAAGCTATACTGTCGGCTGTTGGCCTTGATAATAACACCCAAGGTATGATACAGAACATTAGGCAACAAGTGGGTAAAGATCGGACGGAAGTTGACGTGAAGGATAATTCCATGAGCCCTAAATCTGAAATACCAGAACAATCAGGTAAGCAAGAAGGTCCTGATAAAAAGGAGAGGGGGAGCTCTAAACCTGAAGCACCAAAACAATCAGGTCAGCAAAAAAATCCTGATGAAACAATAAGAAGTGATCCTAGTGATAAAGCTAAAAACAAGGAAGGAAATGGAGAGAAGTAAGATATGAATGATGTTATGGAGTAACTAATTAAAAAGATATTTTAAGTAAAGTTTTAGAAATTTATTTCTATATTTGGAAAAAGTTTAGATATGCAATCACGCTTAGGCAAATGTTGGTTTAGGGTATTACTTCTTGCAGCTTATGTGCTGATCACAGGTTGTAGTAAGAACGATATGCCTTTCTCAAGGTGCATATCTGCCGATTATTTTGGTCCTGAACCTATTGCAGTAAGCGCTCGTTTTACAAACGATCACGATGCGTTTATTCCAGAAGATGGAGAAGTTATTGATCCTGAAACTGGAGAAATTAATTATGGTTTCCACCATAACCAAGTGGTGAAGTGGAAAGATACTGGATTAGAAACCAATGGAGATAGCTTAATAGTGCGAGTTAATGGTGCATGGACATCTTGGAGTAATGATAACAAGAAGGAATCTAAAAAAGGCAGTTATACCTTACAAAGCTTGGAGCAGTTAAAATATGCAACTAAATTTGAAGGCAAGTCAGGTGATAATAGTCTACCTGACTTTCACTTAGTTTGTAATGATTATAAACCTAGCATACAAAAATTTTCAAGTAAGCCTGATGCAAGTTGCACTGTAAAGTGCAACTGCATTAATGAAGATGATAGCGCAAATACAGTATCACGTGGTGCTCCATGTTGGTTTACCAATGGTCATGGTGCTTATCTTTTGTTTCAAACGGGGAAAGATGATCCTAACGAAAATCTAAAGTTAATGCGCGATCCTCAATATCCTACTGTACATCTAGGTTATAACTCCACAGCAGAGGGCGCCAATGGACTTTTTACTTTAGACAGAGATAGCACTAAATTAAAGGACAGAAATTGTAATGAGTTGAAGTTAGAAAAGGGATGGAAAATATATGTAAAAATATTAGATAGATATTACTTAGATAATGTAGGTGGCTACTCTTTTGAGTTTTTGGGTGGAGTACAAAAACCAGGTACCTTTGGATTTTTCAATGAAGTTTATCATTATCTAAAAGACACTTTATTGATCTCACCTGATAAAGATTGTAAAGGTAGTGAGTGTGCGGCTGCGCAAACTATGTTTGAGAATATAGTTAAAAAAGGTTCAAGTTTTCACAATTTTGTTCTTTCCTTGCTTGTTCTATTTGTAATGATTTCATCGCTTCTTTATCTTTTTGGCATGATACGAGAAACTAAGCATGATATGCTCATCAGAATGATGAAAATCACTCTAGTAATAGTGCTTATATCTCCTGGAAGTTTTAGATTTTTCTATGATCATTTTCTCGTTCTATTCGTTAAAGGTCTTGAACAACTGATAAGTATAATTACTAATTTTGCTCCCAACATGAACACCGGAAGTATTGCTCAAGGAAATGAAGCTAAGTTGTTTAGCTTCATGGAGGACATGTTCAATAAGTTTTTTGCTTATTCTGTTTGGAAAAAGTTTGCAGCGTTTTTACATTACCAAATGTGGGCAAGCTTACTTATGATACCAGCAATTTTCATAGGGATAGTTTTATATTTCTTGCTGTGCTTATATGCTTACATAATATTTCTCTCTGGTTTTATGGGTATAGCTTTTCTTATAGCTATCATGCCATTGTTCCTGATCTCTATTTTATTTTCACCGCTGAAAAGTCTGTTTGAAGGTTGGATAAAATTCTGCATCAGCTTTTGTTTACAGTCGATTATGATATTTGCTCTCTTGTCATTACTGGCTTCCATTATAATGAATACCTTTTATAGGCAGTTAGGTTTTACTGTATGCTACAATAAATGGTTTGAGGTAAGGTTATGTGCTCCAAAATGGGTGTTTGGCGGTTTTTGTATCGTTGATAACCAGTACTTTGGTTGGACCCCAGGGCAAATTTTCGTACCTTACACTCTTGGAGAAGCTTCTCCGCTGAACGTAGATAAGAACATAGAAGGTATAGAAAAGATAAGCAGAGAAGGTGGTACAATAAAATTTACTGGAGGCGCTGGATATATCCCGCTTCCACCGGATTACCCTAAAGATAAAAATGGTGAACATATAAAAGGGTTTCGTTATATAGATTATCCTTTCTTTAATCCAATTCCTGGAACTAAAGATAATCCAGCAGACCACTATATTGCGGAAAGTGATATAGTAGTGGATAATAACTGTAGTGCAAAGGATCTAGTACGCTTAACAAATAGTTTATCTCATGCATCAGAGAGGGCTAACATTATATTACTGATCAACAATATAGACAAAAAGATAGGTGGTATGAATAGTAAAATAACAGAGCTTTACTGTCAACCTCAGCAAGATGAAGAAAAATGTAAAAATTATAGGAAAATAGTGGATGACTACAGAAAAGGTACCATAAGACCAGATCTTAAAAGAGAGATAAAGTCTTTGGTGCAGGATGTTATTAGACGAGAGCCACATTGCCAATTACAGGATTTGCACAAATTATATAGGGATCCCAACAGTGAATACTGTCAGAAATGTAAAGATTGTGAGGATTGCAAAAATTATCAAGAAAATAGCGATTACCAAAGGGTGCAAGACATACAGAGGGGCTATTTAATCAATGCGGGGGAAATCTTTGTATTATTCTTGCTCTCATTCTTAATGTTCTCCTTACGTGAGTTTGTGCAACAAATGGGCTCAAGTATTGCCGGTGGTGGATACAGCGTTTACAGCATATCTAGCATGTATCATGCGTCACCTTTAGCTGGTGTAGCAGAAGGATTAAAGCAGAAGTGGCAAGATTTTGCTGGTGGAAAACTAGAGTCTTTAGGCAGTTGGGCTACTCATTTACCAGACAGATTAGCCGGAGGTACAGCTAATCTACTGGGTAGGATACCAAGAGTTGAAGGTGTACTGAAACATGCTATTGATGCGCCACGTAAACTTGTAAATGCTACTATTGAAGCAACAAAATTTGTGACATCGCCTGAAAATGACATTGATAAGCTTGAGGAAAAAATTTATAGGGCATTTGGAGTTGATAAAGAAGATATTACACATAGAAGGATTGGTAAATATTTAGATTATTATAAAGGATATGTAGGGTCACATTTGGGCTATACAATAGAAGATGCTATGAAGTTTACTTGGGAGCATGGCCTTGATTCTATAGGAGTTAGCCACCGTACAGGAGAAAAAGATGGTTACCAAGGTAATCTGCTCTGTAGAGCAAAATCGCATAGGCGAGATTTCTTAGAAAAACTTCATGATTACACTATCGGACGTAAGAGAGAACCAGAAAAAGACAAGCTTGATCAACCACTAAAGGAAAATAAGTCTAATCAATCAAATGAATTAGCACGAGAGTTAGGCACAGAAAAATACACTAATACTCCGGAAGCTATAGAAAAACGTGCTGAAAGAGCTAGAAGAAAAAAAGAAAGAGATCAAGAAGGCGAAAATTACGACACCTCGTTACTTTTTGGAGAAGATACAGAACGTGAGAATAATGAAAGGGCTGATAACAGGGGTGATAATGACGAAGAATCATAACTTTAAAGGATTAAATTATTATGGTCTGCAGCAAGACGGTGATGGTAATATAAAGTTAAATGACTACGATGACATTTTAAATGCGCGTAGGGCAAGAGTAGATCTACTATTAGACAACACACCAGACAACAATATCGACCTCACTAAATTAAATAAAGCTTTGAGTGAGAAATTTGTAGATAATCATAGTTTATTGTCTGAATTTGATAAGGAAGACAAAGAGATTGCACAAGAAAGGCTTAAGGTGTTTAATATTTTAGACAATCTTGATAATCTTGCAAACATTAAAAGTGAAGATCTATTAGAGGTTAGTTTATTACTATCAGATCTTAGCTTCGTAGAGAGAAATGTTGTACTGAATACCGATCAGAATTCCGATTTAGTAGGATTTAAAAACCTATTTGTTGAAAAAAAAGCATCTGGCGAAGAGTATAGTGATGAAGAATGTAAAAGCTTTCTCGATAACATAGATAAAATTAATACTATAATTAAGCTGGAGTTAGAAAGCAGAATTGAAGGGATAAATCATGATGAAAGAAATGATTATGGTGGTTTACAAGATGAGATTGGTCAAGCAATTAATGCAGTAGGTAAATCAGAAAAAAATAACGGATGAGTTTTGTGTTTGTGTTTTTCTTACAAGCGACTCGATAGCTTCTCTCTATTAAACTGCTAAAGCCATATTGACATTAATCATATAGTATTAAATAATTAGTTATTTTGGAGCTTATTTAGTATGCTACGCATCATTGCAGGCAAATATCGCGGAAGAAAAATAACTACAGGTAAGCATTTAGCTGCACGGCCAACTATGAGTGTTGTCCGAGAAGCAATATTTAGTATACTTTCCTCAAGAAAACCTATTTATAACTTGAATGTACTTGATTTATTCTGCGGAAGTGGCTCTTTTTCATTTGAAGCACTTTCTCGCGGCGCTAAACATGCATTCATGGTGGATTCAGATTATTACAATTTGCAACTGCCTAAAAAAACAGCAGAAGATTTTGGAATTACGAACAATGTCACGCTAATTTGTTGCAGTGCTAACAAATTGCCACAACCTATTTCAAAGTGCGATGTAGTTTTTATAGACCCACCTTACAATAGCAATCTAGTTGAATCAACGTTGAATGGACTAGCTCACTCAGGCTGGTTAAGTGATGATGCATTGATAATTCTAGAGATTAGGAAAAACGAAGGTTTTGAGTGCAATAAAAACTTCAGTATAATCTTGGAACGTACCTACGGTATAGCAAGAATAATTTTTCTTTCTCTATTAACTTAAACTTGCATATACTTTTCATTGATGGGTTTCAGTTCTATTTCCGTCAAGTTTCCTGAGAAATGGCTTTTTTTGTATTCTTCAGGCTTATAACCTCCATTAAAGTTATTACTTACCAGATAATTATCCGCCAACTCAATAAAATCACTTTTTATTTTAATATAACTTTCATATTTTTCGCCATCTTTCCATACCAAATGTTCTTCATGATCGATGTGAATATTTTTATTCTCACAAGCTCTTTCTGGATCATGTTCAAGCACTCTATTTCTTCTTAACCTTTCTTCAGTTGATTGATCACTCAGTTTACCAACAAGTTGTATTTCCTGTGGAATCACAGTATCGCCTTTCCTACCGACAATCAATACAGGACATTTTGTATTCTCTATAATCTCTCGTGAATTAAATTCCAATCCGCAACGACTAAACCAAAAATTCAAGAATTTTGCAGGAAGCCGTCTCATGAAAAAACTCCCTACCCCATGAGGAAAGTTATTAGTTGCATCCTTAAGCGAGCTATAAGAATTACTATGAATTAGCGTTAAATAAATCCCTTGCTTTTCAAACCTTTTTAAAACTTCTGCTGCAATTCCTCCTCCAAGAGAGTTAGTATCCAAAATTATATCGTTTGGATGCACACCTTTTACAAGTAACATGTTTACCATTGCCATTCCAGCTTGAACTAACTTTTCACCGTTTGTTAGAAATTCATATAGCGCTACAATTTTCTTTCTTTCCAAGAGAAACTCCACGATATCTTCTATATCTTTATTTTCTCCTAACTCTTGATCGTGAGCTTCTGCATCCACTTCCTTATCGTCACCTACAAGTTCTTTTTTGTAACGCTTTATCCACTCAGGGCTAACTTCATTTTCCAAAAAGCTTTTGATTCTATGTACAACGAACCTTTTCTTAACAAAGTCAAAAAGCATCCATAGGCAAAATACGATAAAACATATGGTAGCCAAAATTGATAGCACTACTGATGCAAAAGCTAACCCTGTAAGTACCTTTTTTGATTTTTGATTCTGGTATGCCAAGTATAACGATACAATAGAAGCAGTAGAAAATATAGCAGAACATAACCATAGTGATACTATTCTCCTATTGAATTTTCTTTCTTCATCATTCAATTCTTTTTTAAAGAATTCTGGATTAACAATTCTAGAAAAATAAGGATAGTCAAAATAATGCTTAACTAACTTACTTTCTTGCCCATTAGGTGCACCTTTACCAAGTGCATTAACCTTAATACACCCAAGTACTCCAAAAAAGTTTATCACGTGTTTTGTATTTTCTTCTGGCTTGATATCACTATTGGTATGATAAATAACTTTCATTTTATCGTTAATGAATATTTAGTTATTTTAACATAAAGATCAAAAAAAAACAAGAGAATATAAATATGAATAACCAGTATGATGAAAAGCTTATAAGAAATTTCCTATGATTCCTTTTAAGCGAGTTTTGAATTTTTGAAATGTCATGACATTGTTGATACGGTTATCAAGAAACGATAAAGTATCCGCAAAATCTTCTGAATAATCATTGATAAAAAAAAGTATCGTACTTAAGTACACCCCAGCTAATATTGCTCTTTTTGTATAGTAGTTAAAATCTGTTGATTGGTCATGAATGCCATACCAAATCGCGCTAATAGTTCTGTATAAAAGTTTACTAGAAAAATATGTATTTTTTGGTGATACGGAGAATGATAAAACATTTTTTAAAAGTTCTCTATAATTCGGTAGCTTAGCGTAGTTTGAAAGGCGTATTTGAATAGCTAACTTTACCCGCTCTCGCACTTTCATATCTTCTAAATTGGAATTTCTTAGTTCAGCTTCCATTGAGCTATTTAAGTCCTCTGCTATGTGCTCCAAAGCGCTATATATTCCATTCTGAAATTTGCAAAAGCTATTAGCTAGATTAAGGTCTGTGCAAATTTTTAATAGGGTTTCATCGCTTATCCCTTCAAATGGAATAACCCTAATTAGCTTATCTATTATTAACTTTATTTCATCTTGTTCCACGCAACATTATACTAAACAGCATGTGTGATTGTACCTGAGATTTTCAAACATTCTACAAAATGCTTCACCACGTTCCTCGAAATTTTTCCATTGATCAAAAGAAGCACACGCGGGAGAAAGTAATATAGTTACTTCTTCTGCGCTATTTAAGGCCTCTTCAAAAGCCAATCTGAATGCATCTTCTAGATTGCAACATCTAACATAATCTACTTTATTCTCCATAGTGTTTGCAAAGGCTTCGGTTGATTCCCCAATAAGAAAAGCTTTTCTAATCCTCGTGAAATGCTTGCTTAATGATTCTATTCCACCTTTTTTGCTTCTTCCACCAACGATCCAATTTATGTTTTCATAAGATAAGATCGCCTTTTCGCTCGACTTTGCATTAGTTGCTTTGCTATCGTTCACGAAAAACACATTTCTTATTTTGCCAAGCAGTTCATTCCTATGCCTCAGTCCTGAAAAGGACTTGATTCCATTGATAATAGTGTTGCTATCTACTCCAAGTAGCTTACATACGGCATATGCGGCTGCTATGTTTTCTGCATTGGATATTAGGTTTATTTTCACGTCGCTTACTGATAAGCTATGATTCTCTAGTTTTAACGAGATCTTCTGGATCCGAGTAGCCAAGCACTGGGATGACAAAAGAAGTGGCTGGAATGACAAAGAGGATGACATCGAAGCTGAGATTGGAATTTTGTTTCCAGTGAATTTGTTGAATATGTCAGCAGTAATCTCATTGTCACATCCTATTACGGCAACCTCACTACCGTTTATCAGTTTTAATTTAGTTGCTATGTAGTTCTCCATACTTCCATGCCTATCTATGTGATCTGGTGTAATATTGAGCAGTGCTGAAATGTCCACGTTAATTTCATTCATCAACTCCAATTGAAAAGAGGAAAATTCAATTACATAAATTTCTGCATCTCTTTCTAGATCCAAAACAGGAACGCCTAAGTTTCCACCAATAGCTACTTTTTTCCCTGCAGATTTTAATATGTGCCCTATTAGTGATGTAGTGGTTGATTTACCATTTGTTCCTGTGATGCCTATTACCTTCTGGTTCGTAGTTTTAGCTTCAAGAAATAGCTCAATGTCTGATTTTATTTTGCAATCAAATCTCCTTGCAAGTTTTACTATCCAATGTGGCTCTGTTGGCACTCCAGGGCTTAAAACCAATGCACTGATCTCATGCCAATTGTATTCCTTGGGATGAATAAAATTACATTTTTTATACATCATTTTTGCATTTGCTATTTGCTCTTCATGATCATCCCATGCATATATTCTTGCACCACTCTTTATTAGAGCGTTAATGGCGGATAAACCAGTTTTACCAAGACCAAAAACCGCGACGTTTTGATTTTTGTATTTGTTTAGTTGCACTGCTAGATAACTTATGCGAACCATTTTATAAAGATATCGTACAAACTACAACAGACTTCTTGCATAGGTCACAACTGTCATTCAGTAGAAACGAAAAAACTTCCTTGACAAACTCCGCCAGCCCCCTTATTGTAGTATTAAGGGTATTTATGACTCAAAACTTGTTTTTGATCCGCGCGGGTTCAACAACAAAATTCAGTAAAAAAACTCAGGTATTTATTGGCGGATTACATAAAATTATAGCGGCTGCATGTCTTTTAAATTTTTTCTACATTCAGCCAAATCGCGCTTAAACTAAGCGTCAGCACATTATTACAGCGCCACTTACAGTAATATAGAGTCAAAACTCGCTACTCGGGGCTTCTTTTGCCTTTTTTTTCGTTTGGTAAATTTCTTAAACATTCATGGCTAAAGTAATCTAGGTTTACCGTCATCCCGCTACGTGTTAGCGGGATGACGTAGGGGTTGCCGAGAACTTGTCATTTCAGTCTGGAATCTAGTTCTTATTGTACATTTACTTGGTGTAGAGTTAAGTTTTCTGGATCCAAGTAGTCAGGGCACTGGGATGACACCCTCTTGGATGGAAACCAGTGTCAGCTACTTTCATGACACCATGACAACCGTCATCCCGCTGCTTGTTAGCGGGATCTAGAGATACCGCGGCGGTATGACGGTCTGCGGCGGTATGACGGTTCGTGGTGACATGACGATAACCTCGTCATCCCGCTGCTTGTTAGCGGGATCTATGTGAGATACCGTGAATAAATCACGGTATGACGGTCTGCGGCGGTATGACGGTTCGCGGCAGCATGACGATAACCTCGTCATCCTGCTGCGTGTTAGCGGATGAGATACCGTGAATAAATCACGGTATGACGGTTCGTGGCGGTATGACGTAGAAGCTATACTTTTATACTCACCAACTCAGTATCCAATCTGGATCCAAGTAGTCAGCTACTTGAATGACAAGAAAGGGGTACTTGGATGACAAAAAATAGGCACTGGAATTGCAAAGAGTTTGCAAATATTAGTTATTACCTGTAGAATACAGAGAAATTAGTAAGGATTTTAATAGGAATAATATGCCATCTGTTACTTTTGTTTTACCTGATGGGAGTAAGAAAAGCTATGAAGCTGCAGAGGGAGAAACTCTGCTTAATTTAGCCCACAGAAGTGATCCAGATCTGCTTGAAGGTGCATGTGAAGGCTCTCTTGCTTGTTCTACATGCCACGTGATTGTTGATCCAGAATTTTATGATGCTGTAGAAACGCATAATCCCATATCTGATGAGGAAAACGATATGTTAGATCTAGCCTTTGGCTTAACAGAGACATCAAGACTTGGGTGCCAAATAAAAATCACAAAAGATATCGACGGTTTGTGTGTAACCATACCAAGGGGTACAAGAAATATATCATTGGATAAACAGGGGAATAATTAGCTATGCGTAAGATTTTTATCTATATTATCATCTCTTTACTTTTGTTTATTCCTGTAGCGTATGGTGGTTTTTGGTATTTTTCTGCATGTAAGGTAAAAAATCTTTTAGCTGAAGCAATACTATACATTAACGACGAAAAGTTTGATATTTCACATGATTTCAGTGGACTTCCTTCTAACCTAATTTTCCGTGTGACAAACCCAAAATTTTCCAATAAGCAATTAACCATCTCATCTGATGCTTTATTGATAAAAAATAGATTGTTTGATAAATCAGTATATATCTACATACCAAGCAATGAAGTCAACATTGTTGTTCATGGTGATGAGAAAAAGAATATAAAATGCCACACAAACGATAGCAGCCACTTTGTTGTTAGACTAAATGATTTACCATCTTCATTGCGATTCAACAAAAATAGTACCGTGATAGACTATATAGATACACTTCGTTACGCAGATTATGGATTAAAATGTGATGTTTCAGAAAATCAGCAAAGTGTTATAACTGAAGTGAATGATAAAAGCAATTACATTCAATTTCACCTCGATAAAGAACCAAGTGGAAATACTAAACTAGGATTTGATTTTTATACTTATCGGTATAAAAATACTGCAAGTCCTGAAAGTTACCTTAGTATCGACACTAAATTTGATTACGAATTTGTAAACCACATCTCAGCTTCCAGAGTTAATTTCAACATAGAGAAATTTTTAATTCAAAGTAATAATTTTTCTCTTGCTGCAGATGGTGGAATGCAAAATTATAATTTGGTTACGTCTTCATTTAAAGACAAAATCAACGTGGCTATATCAAATTATAAAGAATTAATCTCGTTTATGATTGGTGACTCAAAAACTTCAGATGCGTTTGAAAAATTAATGTCTTCCTTATCAGAAAAAACAACTGATGACAGCGTTCAATTTTCAATAAAGTACGATGATGATGTAGGGTCAAGCTTTATTGGAAAGTTATCCACCACTGATTTTATGAACCAACTCAGTAAAATAACCCAATTAACCAAGGATGAGAGCAGTAGTTAGTTTACTTTTCATATTGATATTTCACTCAGGCGTAAACGCTTTTACTCTGGATAATAAACTCAGAGATAAAAGCATGGAAAAACGAGCAACCAGTTTATTTGAAATAATAAGGTGTCCAATATGTTCTGGCGAATCATTGTCTGAATCTGGATCTCAGATTGCGTATGATATGCGAGAAGCAATTCGTAAAAAAATCAATGATGGATACACAGATGAAGAGATAATCTCAGAGTTAAAAAATTCTTACGGCAATTCAATTATAACTACCCCACCTAGCACTTACATTTTGTGGTTTATTCCACTCACAACTCTGCTTATTGGGTGTTTTTTAATACGAAAGTATATCAGTATGTCCAGTATATTTAAACCTTTTATGTAATGTAACCGTTCACACTTAATTCTTCAATCTCACTAATAGAAAGGCCAGTAAACTTGACAATAGTGTTGACATCAACATTATTAGCCAGCATTGCTTTTGCAACTTCAATTTTTCCTTTCTCTATACCTTTTTCTATACCTTTCTCTTCAGCAAGATCAAGTCTGTATTCAAGAATGGCTTCTTCTTTGCGTAGATCCATTATTCTTTCTTCGTAAGCTACTAAATCTTTTTCGTTCCAACGAAACTTATCTAACTCATCATATGCTAGCTTTATTATTGGTGCCTTTTCTGCAATTTTCTTTAGATCTTCATCTGTCGTTTCTTCAGCATATTTAAAGAAAAATAGCCAACGATCTACTATGCTTTCTAGCTGTTCTACTTTGCTTTTTGTAAATTTAGGTAACTCAATAAAGACAAATTGAAAATCTTTTAAGTAATGGCCGTTGGTTTTTATATCACGTATATTATGAGTAGAGATATAACCAACTTCTTCAGGAAGTAAGTTACAATTGGAAATAGCAATAAAGAAGACTTTCTTTAAATCAATGTAGTTGCCAGATTTATCTAATTGTCTTGAGTAAGCCTTAGCAGCATATAGTTGAGCGCGTTTCTCAAAACCTTTATCACGAGCCAGTTGCATCTCAATCACAAACCTATTACCAATAGAATCCTTGCAGAGAACATCAACAATACTTTGTTTATCAGAGGCAATTTCGGGATCCATGATAGTACTTAAGAATTCTACTTCTTGTATTGCACTTGCCTCAGCAAATCCTAAAATATCGTTCAAAAAGTGAATAAGGATATTCTTATTTTTTTCCGTTCCAAAGATTTTTTTGAAACACAAATCATTGCGAGGATCGAGAAATTTTGAAAGAGCCATAATGCTTGGAAAATATTAATAATTATACACTATTATTAACAATTATTCAACTATATTTTTGAAGATAGCTAGTTTCTGTATTTACTTTAAATTGAAGAAAGCTCAAATGAAAGATCGTGTTTTTCACAGAATGCAGTCTGGTTACTATATAATTTTTTGATTTTCACTTTTTTTTTAACCTTGCAATGATATTTTCTTTGCCGATAAAAATCAATAATTTAGCAAGTTCTGGGCCTGTTTCTGTTCCTGTTAAAGCTGAACGCAACTGCATAAATAAGTCTTTTGCCTTTATATCCACTGTCTGTCGAATAGCTTTTACCCACTCTGATAATGTGTTTTCGTTACAATCGCCTTGAGGCAATGCATTGAACGCAATTTTTATAAGCTCCTTATCAAGAATCACAGGCTCTATATCAGATTTGCATATTTTCCACCACTTGGCCACCTCAGAAAACTTTTCTATATTGTTCCTTATAAAATACCAAAACTCTGAGGAGTCCACTCCAATTTGATTTAAACGGTCTTGCACTATTTCAAATGGCATTTGTTGCAGCACTTTGCTATTTAGCTTGTATACTTCACTCAAGCTGAATTGTACAGATGCTGAGCTAAATTTTTTAATGTCAAATGAGTCAATCAAAGATTGCATACAGGCGCAAGCTTCAATTGGATTGGATGTTCCGAGCTTCACTAAATAACTAACTAGCGCCATTGGTTCAGTCTCATCTTCTCTTATGGACTTGATATCCAGCCCGCCTTTCCGTTTCGATATCTTGCTATCATCAAAATGTAGTAGAGAAAGGTGAGCAAATATAGGAATTTTCGCTTTTAATGCTTTAATCATTTGGATCTGAACTGCGGTATTAGTTACATGATCTTCCCCACGTACAACATGGGTTACATTAAAGTCAACGTCATCAATAACAGAAGGTAGCATGTATGTATAAATTCCATCTTCTCTTTTTACCACAGGGTCACTGACGCTACTGGTTGCAATATTTATTTCACCTTTAACTTCATCATTCCATTTAACAACTTCATTTCTATCCAATTTAAACCTGAAATGTGGTCTTCGTCCTTCTTGCTCATAATGGATTTTCTCTTGCTCAGTTAGAAGCAATGCACTTCTGTCATAAACAGGAGGAAGTCCTTGTTTTAATTGCAACTTTCGTTTAATTTCTAACTCTTCTCTTGTTTCATAGCATGCATAAATATGCCCTTCTTTTATTAACTGCAAGAACGCCTTGTTATAGCGCTCAAAGCGCTCTGATTGCTTAAAACTTGCATCCCAATCGATACCAATCCATTTTAGGTCTTCTATGATATTATTTATATATTTGACATCTGAACGCTGAAGGTCAGTATCATCAAAACGGAGTAGAAATTTTCCATTTTGATTACGTGTGTACATCCAACAAACCAAAGCAGTTCGTACGTTTCCTACGTGGAGATAGCCAGTTGGGCTTGGAGCGAATCTTGTTAGCATTTAAATAGCAATATTGTAAAATAATAACTTATTTACTCTAATTTATTTTAATTTTATATAAATATACGGCTAAAGCAAGTGAGATCTGCTAATACAATTGAGCAAGAGAAGAATAAGTATGGCTATAGCATTGTGGCACCTTTGATATTTGATGGATTAAGACCATATGATAAATTCAAGAAAATTCACAACTTGACGACAAAGGCTAATGTAGCATCATATTGATATCATGACTAACTTAGAAAAGATGAGAGAAAAACTGCAAGATCAAATAAATTATCATAATGTTTTGTATCACCAAAAAAATAAGCCAGAAATAAGTGATGCTGAATATGATGAACTGAAGAAAAAGTTAGCTGAAATAGAGGCACAATTTCCAGAAATTTATGCAACACAAGATAGTGTTGGTGCTCCACCTGATGAGAGGTTTTCTAAGGTGGAACATCAAGAACCTATGCTTTCTCTTGAGAATGCTTATGATGAACAAGGTGTAGAGAAATTTTTGTCTAAAATAAAGAGATTTTTAATTGAAGACAAAATAGAGATATTATGTGAGCCCAAAATTGATGGGTTGTCGTTTTCTGCAATTTATGAGGATGGAAGATTTGTTAAAGCTGCAACTCGAGGTGACGGTTTTGTAGGGGAAGATGTCACTCACAATGTTGCAACAATAAAAGGCTTTCCTAAGTTTTTGCAAGGTGTGCAAGGAAGACTAGAAGTAAGAGGTGAAATATACATCAGTAACAGCGACTTTTTAAAGTTAAATGAAAACGATGAATTTGCCAATCCTCGAAATGCAGCTGCTGGTTCTCTAAAGCAATTGGATGCAAACATTACAGCAAGTAGACCACTTAGATATTTTGCTTATTCTTTGATTGGTGGAGCAGAGAAAAGTCAAAGTGAAATACTAAATAAGCTTGAGGCACTTGGTTTTTGCGTAAATGAGCATCAGTCCTTAACGAGTAGTTTGGATGGAATGCTGAAGTTCTATAACGAGGTCTATAATTGTCGCTATAACTTGGATTATGATATTGATGGAATAGTCTATAAAGTAAATGATTTGGTACTACAAAATCGTCTAGGGAATACTCACAAAGCACCGCGCTCAGCACTTGCATACAAGTTTTCTGCGGTTTATGCAAAAACAAAGTTAAATAAGATATTTATACAGGTGGGCAGAACAGGGGTTTTAACTCCAGTTGCAGATTTAGTGCCAGTCAATATTGGTGGGGTGCTAGTTAGTAGAGCAAGTCTGCATAACCAAGATGAGATAAAACGTAAAGACATAAGAGAGGGAGATATTGTAACAATCAAAAGGGCAGGAGATGTAATTCCCCAGGTCATTGAAGTGAACAGAGATTCTCGTCTTCCAAATACACCTGAATTTGTGTTTCCTGGAGTATGCCCTGAATGTGGTAGTAAAGTACGTCAGGTTGAGGGAGAGGCGGCAGTAAGATGTCCTGAGGAATTTGCCTGTAAAGCTCAAATAATAGAAAAACTAAAGCATTTTGTATCGAAAGATGCATTTGACATTGTTGGCCTTGGTGATAAGCAGATAGAGTTTTTTTACGACCTTGATCTGATAAAACAAATCCATGATATTTTTACTTTAGAAGAAAAATTGGATGAATTTAATCTGGAAGGACAGTCTGGCTGGGGCGAGAAATCTATAGCTAATTTGTTAAATTCTATACAAAGCAGAAGGGTAATAACTCTAGATAGGTTTATATTTTCTTTAGGTATTAGATTTATTGGCCAAGTTGCAGCAGAATTGCTTGCAGATTATTATGTTTCTTATGATAATTGGTATAATTCGATGATTGAACTGTCATCAGATAATACTGAGCTAGTCGGTATAGACGGCATAGGAAAAAAAGGGGCTGAATCTTTGGAATCATTTTTTTCTAAGGAACATAACATCAAAATGTTAAATGATCTTACTGCTTGTCTTCAAATTCTTCCTGTGAGCTCCAACTCTAGTGACTCTGTTTTAAATAATAAAATTATAGTGTTTACTGGTAAGCTACTTGCTATGAGTAGAGGAGAGGCAAAAGTAAGAGCCAAAACTCTAGGAGCAAAGGTCAGCTCACATCTTTCTGCTAAAACTGACTACCTAATTGCAGGAGAAAAACCAGGATCCAAATATAAAAAGGCAGTGGAATTAGGTGTAGAAATTTTAGATGAAGACCAGTGGCATAAAGTGATAAGTTCGGGAGTGTTCAAATGACACTTGGATTGTATATTAAATCAAAGTTGCAAGACTATAATGAGCAAGCTGTTAATTGGATTGATTGGATTACCACAAAAAAACTCCTTTCTTTCTCTCCATTTTTTCTGGGTAAGGTCATGGTGCTGGTACAGGTCCTATAGCTGACCCAAGCAACACATCATACCGCGATTTATTCGCAGTATCTCAGCATAGATTCCGCTAACAAGTAGCGGAATGACGAATTTTTGTTTTTCAAATTATCGGTAAACCTAATCCACTTTAGCTATAGATCTGACATGTCTTATAGCTTAAGATATTAAAATTGTATAGACTAAAGTGCGCTCAAAGTCAATTAAAAAGCCTCAGTTATATAATTGACATTGGTTGCAACATTATGCAATAATGAAGGATTACATCAATGAAGAGGATTATCATGCCTGATCAAAAAAAGTTTGCATCATATGCAGCAATAACCATAGGGTCTATAGGGCTTATAGCTAGTACCATAGCTCTTACTATGTATCGTTCTAGTTTATCACCTCTTATTGTAGGGGGGATGATTGGCTCTATGCTCCCGCTAGTTGCGTGTACGCTTGTTGGCATTTTATTGCTTATAGATAGAAGCTCTCTCGATAAAATATACGGTAATATATATGACCAAAAAAAGATAAATGAAAAAGCTGAATTGTTTGATAAATTGAGTAAGTGTGTTTTACCTCTTATAGCAGTGGCTGTTGTTTCTTTTGGAGTTGGAGCAGGTTTAGCTGCCCTTGGCCTTGAATCGCCCCTAGCTATAGCCGTCTTAGCTGCAGTAGCATGCAAAGTTATTATGTCACTTTTTAGTGCAATAACTGAACGCTCTTCTTCTCCACCAACACCACCAAGTGGCTTGGTTGACAGCGGTGTGAAAGCTGATGGTGCTGATAAAGGTTGTAATCCTTGTCCTACTAATTAGTCAGTTCTTTCCATCCAAGAATCATTTTATTGGCTTGCCTTAATATCTCAACAGAAGGCAAGTCTTCTGTGCTGAGTGGTAGGCGGACAGTTTGATGTTCTATAAGACCAATATCATGCAAAAGTGCTTTAGTGGGTATTGGGTTGCTGGCAATAAATAGAGCTTTGCAAGCTTGTTGCCAGATATCTGTTGAACTTTTCATGTCATTTCCTGTCATTTGAGGAGTTGTTTTTTTTCTAGTTACGTGCTGGAATGACAGTAGGCATTGCTTAACATATTCATGTGCTACATGTGGCCAAACATTGGAAGCAACGGAAACCAGACCAGCCGCACCATAAGCGGCCATATCGGATATCATATTATCATCTCCGCAAAAGACCTCAATATTTGGAGCAACTTTCTTATACTGAGCTAAAGTATCAACGGTGCCACTTGAATCTTTGATAGCCCAAAATTTTTCGTGGCTGGATAAGTTGCGTACAGTTTCAGCGTGAAGACTCACTCCCGCTCTCGATGGAATATTGTAAAACATAGCCGGCACATGTGCTTTCTCAAGCAGCTTTTCAAACCATAAAGTCTGCCCCATAATTCCGGGCTTTGCATAAATGGGAGTTGTCATTAGATAGCCATGAATAGGCATACCCTTGCAAAAATCAAGCCATTCAAGAGTTTGATATAGATTCACTCCTGGTACACCAATTATAATTTTCGTATTTAATTTTAGCTTACATACAAATTCAACTAATGTACGCTTTTCAGAATCAGTAAGCGATAGGCCTTCACCTGTGCTACCCAGTAAAACTACGCCATTTTCAGCTTCAGCTTGTATTGTAAGTAAACGCTGCAAACTGCGGTAATCTATGTCATCCCCATTGCAATTAAAAGGAGTAACACAAGCAGTCCATAAAAATGTAAATTTCAATTTAAATTGTTAAAATGGTATTTCATCGTCGATTAGTTCATCTTTTATATCGTTGTCAAAACTTTCGTGCTTATTTTTTTGTTCTGTTTCATTTTGCTTGTATTCACTTGGCTTGTAATCGGAATTTGGTCGCGAATCCAAGAGAGTAAGAGCGCTATTAAAATTATATAGAACCACCTCTGTTGTGTATCTTTCACTACCGTTTTGGTCAGTCCATTTTCTAGTTCTCAAAGAACCTTCAACATAAACTTTACTGCCTTTGCGTGCAAAATCTTTGACGATTTTTACTAATCCTTCACTAAAAATTACAATATTATGCCATTCTGTCTTTTCAGAGCGCATACCGGAAAGTTTGTCAGTCCAACTTTCAGACGTGGCTATTGAAAAACTTGCCATCTCTTTTCCATTTTGTGTAGTCCTAATTTCAGGATCTTTTCCTAAATTACCAACTAATATGACTTTGTTTATGGTACCACCAGACATAATTATGCTCTAAATAAATCTCTTTATTATCTTATGTGAAAGTACTATTGTCAAATTTAATTAAAAGTGCGCTTGGAGGGATTCGAACCCACGGCCTTTGCCTCCGGAGGGCAACGCTCTATCCAACTGAGCTACAAGCGCATATATAGCTACCCACCCGCGGTATCTATGTTGAGATCCCGCTAACGAGCAGCGGGATGACGGTTTTTCAAATTGTCGGTAAACCTAAGTCACTTTGGCTATATACTAAATTATTTAATAGATAAGCTATCCAAGTCAAATTTTTGTTTTGGATAAAGCGTAAACATAACACTCCCATGTCCAAGACATACATTTTGAGAATCATTCGCATGCTTTTTTATTGCTTTTTGATCTACGGCCCATACAAAAGTCACACAATTTTCAGTGACTGAGTGCACCTTTAAGTCCTTAGTATTTATAAACAGCTTTCCATTTACCCATATTTTCCATGTATCGGAAGAAAGATATAAAATTGAGTCTAAACTCACTACCTTACAGTTGAAATTATCTGATACCTCCTCTTTTGCAGCTCTTGAAGACCGTAAATTGAACTTTTCCATTTCATTGACCATTCTATTAACTGGCTCTTCATCAAAAAAAATGCTTTTTACGTTACTATATTGTGACAAAACGTCAAAGTCACTTTCCACTGCTTCTCTTATTATATCGTCCCGATCTGTATAGCTTAGTTTTTGATTGTTAATAAAGAAACACTCTTTTGCACGCAAATTTGCTATATCAATAAAATCATCGATTTCTTGATTGCCAACTTTAAGAATACTTTCAAAATATCTTTTTTCTATCATCATTCCATACTGAGAATGATGACAAACCATTTCATCATCACCTTGTTTTTCTATATATACGCATAAATTTCCACTATTTAATCCTAATATTTTATGCTCAATAAAATCTTCATTGCCAATACATTGTCGGCAAGAATACTCCTTACAAATTTCTATGCTTTCTATGATATCTTCACAACTGCAATATGCATTAACATTGGAAATGAGTAGCGTAAAAATAAAAAACAGCTTTATGTTCATCACCTTATCTACTTAATATAGTATACCAATCAAAGACTATATTAACTCTCACTATCTCTATCATATTACCATTCAAAATTTGATTCATAGTTGCAGCATCAATATTTCTCTGCTTGTTTAAAATAAGAGATTTGATCATAACATAACCGGGCAGATTTGGAATAGACTGTAGAAATAAAAAAATATGCTTATCGCTGATTGAACTTAAATTTAGGACCACTTCACTTTTTATTACTTTTGTGCGTTCACTTTTGTTGTGGAGCTCAACTTCTTCGGGTATAGAAATTGATATTTCAGGTTCTAATATATAGTACTTTTTATATAACCTGCTAAGCTCGAAATTTAAATTTGCAATGTATCTGCTACTGTGTAAATTTGAAGAAGAAATTTTTTTCCATAAATCTAGGTTTTTATTTAGAACAACTTCCTTTTTTTGAATTCCAGTAATCTGTAAATTAATAGAACGTATTTTATCAATCGCAATTTGGTTTTTATTATAAACCTTTTCGTTATAGATAACAACATATGTTAATAACCCTATTAATCCAACAGATAATAACAAACACGATATAAACTGAATTGTAGCTTTTCTTTTTAATTGAGAGATAGTCATTAATCTACATTGCCTCTCCTATTTCAACATCAATAGATAGATTTTGCCCTTTAGCAGCAGGTAAGTTAGAAATATTAATGTCATAGGTACGAAAATTATCGTTTAAATTTTTTCGTAGTTTCTCGTATTGATAGGAAATATTTTTACCGGATCGAAAATTAAACCTTAAAGTTGTGGTAATATAACTTTTTGCCTCATTATAATTCCATTCAAATGATCGAAGCTCTATACCTGGTACTTTTAACTTTTCTACATATTTAACTTGTGTAAGAGGAGAGTATTCTATTTTTGATAAAATATTATTGATATTAATAAAATCATAAACTTCATCTATTTTTTTTACATTATAGCTTTGGCTAAGTTTTGTTAATTGGTTATTTAAGGTGCTCTGCTTTGCGGATAAATTATCAGCGACACTGAAGTTTGAATACAAATTTAGCAAACAAAGGGCGTTAATTACAACTAAAACCAAAGCGAAGTATAGAAAAATTTGAGGAGAGTTTAAATAAAGATAATTGAATAGATAAAATTCTTTAGTTTCCTTTGTATTAAAAATAGCTGCTAATTTATTCTTAAAGCTGTGAAACAAAATTATGGTATCGCAAAAGTTATCTTTTTCACTTATAGCTAGTTCTGCTCCTAATAGTTTGCCTAACTCATATGGAGTTAATATGTTCACACTGTTCTCTGAAAAATTTATGACTGATAAACTAGCTTTAATATCTTCTGACACTATGATGCAAAGGTCGATAGGGTTATTTTTTTCAAACCCAAACTTAGTTAAGGATCGAATAGTATCTTGCACTTCCTGATATATTCCACCAGCAATAATTCCTGGTAAATTATCATTAGTAAATGGTACTAAACGCGTAAATATCATTTTATTCTCTTTAAGAACCACTTGTCTATAGCCTCCCGTTTTAGTTGCAGCAACTATAATTTTCCAATTATTAGGATCTTTATGTAGAATCTTTTTTGTTATATTACTTATTTCTATAGGAAACATTAATATTCCCTTAAAGTTGGAGCCTATCTCAATAAACACATTCAACCAATATTCTACTAAATGCTTTGCTTTTGATGAAACAAGAAGATAGCACCAGTTTTGATTGAATTTGTTTGGCTTCTCAACCAAAAAAACTGAACTTATGTCATTATTACGAGAAAAATGCTCCATCTTTGTTTTTGCTGATAGATAGGCACTAATCTTGTTTGCCCTTGTAATAAACTGTAGCGAGTAATTTTGATCTGCATGATTAAGCACCAGGTATAAAGGTGCTTTTTTGTCTGATGAAAGACATGAAATTAAATCGGAAACTGCTTTATCGTTTTTGCCCTTAACAAAATACCTTTTATTTAAAGTATTATTTTTAAAATATAGTAACATTATGCCTTCTTCTCCAATAGAAAGCATAAACTTACTTTTGGATTTTGAACTAAACATATTAACAGAGCATATACTTATCTAGAATTAAAAAGGCAATTTATTGAAATTCATTAAACGTTAGAGGGAAATATTGTTATAAATTTTCGCAGCAACATTATTTATATTATAATTTTTTTATAAAATCACTACTAATATTAAGCTATTTAATTAATAAATTAAGAAAACTCATTAATTAGAAATATACACTATCTGCCGATTAACTTTAATTAATAGGAGTTATTAATCTATTTACTATTCTTGTAATATTATTTCTAATGGTAAACATTTCTAGTAATACTGGAACAGTTGTTATTTCAGATACAGAATTTAGTGTAAGTAAACTAACCATTTGCTGAAGAGTGCTCATCTTCTGTGGTATTTGATGATGGAGCAACTAATTTGCTCAAAATCTCATCTTTTGGTCCCATAGCGTAAATGACACCATCTGACATGAGGATCACCTTATCAACTACGGACAATAACGGTAGCTTGTGAGTGATGATAACAGTAGTAGTATTTTGCTTTCTTGCAATGCCAATTGCATTAATTAAGCATGCCTCTCCATTGCTATCTAAGTTAGCGTTTGGTTCATCAAGTACTAAAAGTTTTGTGTGACCATAAAAAGCTCTGGCAAGTCCAAGAAGCTGTCTTTGGCCGCCAGAGAGCGTTACTCCTCCAGGACCTCCTATTGTTGTATCATATCCATTTGGTAAGCTTAGTATTAGTTCATGTATTCCTGCAATTTTTGCTGCTTTGATTATTTCTTCAGGATTTGGATCTGGTCTCATGCGAGCAATATTAGCTTTGACACTAGTGTTAAATAACTCAATATCTTGAGGTAAGTAGCCAACATAATTACCAAAATTTTCTCGATTCCAAGTATATACATCAGCGCCATCTAGTCTGACTACACCAGATATTGGCTTCCATACACCAACAGTTAATTTTGCGATAGTGGATTTACCAGAAGCACTTGCACCAATCACACCTACTACGTCCCCTGGTTCTATTACAAATGATATTCCTTTTACTGTCGGTTTATTGCTTCCATAAGGAGTAAAAAATACTCTATCAAATTCCAATTTTCCTTCAGGTTCTGGTAGAGCCATCGTTTGCTCTCTTTTTGGCGATGTTAATATAAGTCTTTGTAGCCTTCCATATGACATTCTAGCCTGATTTAAAAACTTCCAAGTATGAACCGCAGCGTCAAATGGTGCTAATACTCTACCCATTAAAATTGAAGCAGCGATGATGCTACCAGCAGTTTTATGAGCTGTAATTGCAAGTAATGCACCTGTTCCAATTACTGATATTTGCAGAGTTGAGCGCAAAAACTTAGTGATTCCAGTAATTACATTAGAGCGATTTTGTGCTTTAATTTGCATTGCTCGATTCTGATCATTTCGTTTACACCAATCAGAGACTATGAATTCTGACATGCCCATAGCTTCAACTACTTCTGCATTTCTTGTTGCAACATCTATAGCATTGATATTCCGTATAGTTTCTTCGTTGGTTTCTTGTAATATTCGTTTAGTGGCAAGTTCATTCCATATTGCCATAGAGACTAATATAATGATTCCAGCAATAGCTATAAACCCCGTGGAGGTGTGTATCATGAAAATCACAACAAGGTAAATTAACGACCATGGAGTATCAAACAGTGAGAATATACCATTTCCTGTAATGAAATTTTTTATTACCCCGAGATCTCGTATTGCTTCACCACTTGAAGTTGAGCTCTGCACTGACGTTAGCCTGATTGACCTTACTATCAGATCTGGTGTTGCAGTTTTATCGATCCAATCACCTATTTTTGCCATGGCTAAATATCGACAAGTTTCAAGCATTGCAGAACATGCAAATGCAGATAAAGTGATAATTGTCAGCATAGTTAGTGTTGATACACTTTCGCTTGATATCACCCGATCAAGCACTTGAGAGGTATAAAGTGGTAGAAATAACATTAATAAATTGATTCCCGCACTAAACCAAAAGATAAACCAAAATGCACTTTTGCATTTTTCTAGGCAAATATATAGAGTACTTTGCTTCAATTCTTTTTTTATTAATGGCGTAATTTCCACAATCTTCCTCTTAATTTGATTACATGCACCATATACAATTTTTATTACAAAAATATTAATAACGGCAGTTAGCTTACTTTAAGTGAGTAAAATATTAATATATGTAAATAGGAAATATAAACAATGGTAAAAAGAAGTATAGTTAATATTTCCTTCATTGCCTATAGCTGAGCTACGTCATACCGCCGCGGCGCTAACAAGAGATCCCGCTAACACGTAGCGGGATGACGGTTGTCAGGGTAGCTGTCATCCCTTGTGGAAATTGTTCTCAAATCACAATGTTCGTACAGCTATAGATTCATTCGCGGCGTAGATTCCGCTAACACGTAGCGGAATGACGAATTTGTCGTTTTTCAAATCGTCGGTAAACCTAAGTCACTTTAGCTATAATTCAGAATTGAGAGCTTTTAATAACTCTCCAACTCCCACTTAGGTCTTGGTGCAAAATTAAGTGGATCTATATAATTCTTCTGTAACCTTTCAATTCCTGCCCATCCAACCATTACTGCATTGTCTGTACATAGATTATTAGGGGGGAAAAATATGTTTAAGTTTATGTGTTCTTTCAGTTTTTCTCTCAAAAAATTATTTGCTGCAACTCCGCCGGTAATCACAAAGTCATTGATTTTGATATTTAAAGATTCAGCCATAATAATCGCATTACTAACCCTGTCCAGCAGTATGTCACTAATACACTCTTGAAACGAAGCACACACATCACACACATCTTGCTCGCTCATTTCGAGTTTCTGCACTAAGTTTTTTACTGCTGTCTTGATTCCAGAAAACGAAAAGTTACATCCAGAACGTTTTATCATCGCCCTTGGCAGTTTAAATCTTGCACCATTGCCTTTTTTAGCTAACTTTTCAATTAATGGCCCTCCGGGATAGCTTAAACCCAGCATCTTAGCAACTTTATCAAATGCTTCTCCTAACGAGTCATCAAGTGTCTCCCCGAGTTTAATATATTTACCTACATCCTGTGCAATTAAAAATTGACAGTGACCACCTGATATTAGTAGGACTAAAAATGGAAATTTCACCTCATGTAGTAACCTAATAACTAATGCATGCGCTTCTAAGTGATTCACTGCAATGAACGGTTTTTGTGCTACATGCGCAATTGCTTTAGCCATCATTGTACCAACTATTAATCCACCTATGAGTCCTGGTCCTGATGTTGCTGCAATTGCATCAAGATCGCAAAAGTTAAGGTTAGATTTTTCCACGGCGCTTTTTATTAGACCACTTAAATGCTCCATATGAGCACGTGACGCTATTTCAGGGATCACCCCACCGCGTTTTTTGTGTTCTGCTTGGGAGAGAATTTCGTGAGCAAGGACTTGCTTGTCACTATTTACAATCGCTACTGCAGTTTCATCGCAGCTTGTTTCAACAGCTAAAATGGTTTTCATGTATATTCGAGCACTTTATTATAAAAACTATACCTTGAAACGCTGTAGAAGTTAACTGCAAAGTTAACTTCTATAGCTAAAAGATTTACCGACAACCGTCATTCCGCTGCTTGTTAGCTGATGAGATACCGCGAATGAATCTACAATCGTATGAACATTGCGCTATTGAGATGGAGCACTTTCTTGTTATTCCAGGTCTCCTCTCTCGTCATCCCAGTGCGTGACACTGGGATCTCACTTAGTAATTTCGTAATATAAATCATACCAATTTGGGTTTTTTCTTGCAACTAAATTGATTTTCCATTCCCTTCTCCAACTTTTTAGAAGTTTTTCTCTATTAAGAGCCGAATCTACGTCTTGAAATTCTTCAAAATAAACTAATTTTTGTACATTATATTTCGACGTAAAACCGGGAATAACCTTGTTCTTATGCTCCCAAATTCGTTTAATTAAATTCGACGTAACACCTATACATAGAGCCTTATTGTGTCTACTTGCAAGTATATAAATATAATAGTTTTTCATAAAATTTAGATCCCAGTGTCACGCACTGGGATGACAGGAAGAGGAGACTGAGATGACAAATGTGAGTGCTGATGTAACAAATGTAAATGCTTGAATGACATCAATAATTATATACATTTTATCACTAAACTAGACGTTCGTACAGTCGTGGAATGAATTGCGGTATGACGTAGGAAAACCTGCACTATAAGCTAATCATCATCTCCAAATATAGAGCTAATTTTTTTGCCCCCAGGAGAAAATTTATTAGTCCAACTGCTTTGCACTTTGGTTACGTCTTTAGTGGCGGTTTTATTGCTGTATTCCTTGATTTCCTTATCTATTCTATCCATCATTTGTGGATCCAGGCAGCTCTTTTTCCATTGATCAGTAGCAAGGAACACTTTGTTTAAATCTTGAGTGCGAATTAAGTATTCTTTATCCTTAGGATAAACCTCTTGTGCCCAAGCAAATAGCTCAAAATAGCGTGCAAACAATTCAGATGCGCGTGACTTTGCAGTTTGATAAGCTTGTATCTCCTTAAATATAACTTGGCTAATAATTTTCTGCACAAGAACATTTGCTTGCCTTAAATTCTGCTCAATATCCTGGTAAACCTTATGGAGAAATTCCTGCTCTAGGCTCAAGTTAAGCTCATTTTCAACCATATGTGAAAGTTCATGCACTATAATGTATGGATTTGACCTTCTCAGCACAATAACATACCTATTTACACCGGAAGACCTGATTGTCTTACACACCCCTTCTTCCATATCCACTAATCCCTCTTGGTATATTTCAAACGAAAGCTTATTTTGCTTTATTAGTGATAAAGTGAGGTTTAATGTGTTTCTAAACTTCTCAAATTGATAGAGATACTCAATATATCGTATTGCATTTTCACTGCTTCCTACTTTAGTCGCTTGTTTGATTAAATTCCTGATTAGCATGCCTTATTATTAAAGGAATTTTTTTTTATACTCAAGAGCTATAAAGTGTTTTTTAGGAAATCTCATTGCATAGCTAAAGTAATTCAGGTTTACTGACAACCGTCATCCTGCTAACACGTAGCGGGATGACGAGATGCCACCGCGAACCGTCATACCGTCACGAACCGTCATACCGCGATTCATTCGCGGTATCTCTTAGCATAGATCCCGCTAACACGTAGCGGGATGACGATTGTCGATGAACCTAAGTTACTTTAGCTACAAACATTAAGAAATTTACCAAATAAAAAAAAGGCAAAAGAAGCCCTGGTCATTATCTATTTTCAGTATTGGCGTTTTTTAAGTCTTAAACACTGCAATTTAGCTGCTTTTAAGTGCAACTCACCTTAGTTCAAATGTTTAAGAAATTTACTAAGCAGAAAAAAAGGCAAAAGAAATCCCGTGTTAGCTAGTTGTCACTCTCTAATCCTGCAAATTGGCGTACTATACTGTCTTAAACGACTTATAAGCGCGTTTCAGCTTGTGTAGGTAAAAACCTAGAAATATTGTGAAGACATAAGGTGCACATAGTGCAAAAAATTAAAAATAAGACGCCAACTACGTTGTTTTCTTGCTGTTTAATCTGCACAGATGAAGATAACTGAATACCTTCAGTACCATGATAAGAGGACTGGCGGAGTTTGTCAAGGAAGTTTTTGTAGCTCTCATGGTTTTTGCGTCACACGCTGCCATGTGGTATACAAATTTCCTTCGAATTACAACGTACGTGCACTCTATATGCACTTAATACTCTCTTATCAAAATCTCAAGAATCTGCACTATATTTAATGCTGCGCCTTTGCGCAGATTATCAGCCACTATCCACATATTTAATCCGTGTTCAACAGTATTGTCTCTTCTAATACGCGATACATATACAGCATTCTCCTGTACAACATCAATTTGAGTGATGTATTCACCGTCTTCACGCCTGTTGTACACTAAAACTCCACTATCTTCGGCTTCACTTAGCACTTCACGAGCTTGTTCTTCAGTGATATGTTGATCAAATTCTACATTTACTGCCATAGCGTGACCGATAAAGACGGGTACTCTTACACAAGTTGCAGTAACTTTTATATCTTCCTCTAAAATTTTTTTTGTCTCCTCTTGCATTTTCCATTCCTCTTCTGTAGAACCATTCTCCATGAATTTCCCTACATGGGGAATGCAATTAAACGCTATTTGCTTGGGGAATATCTCGGGCTTTTTAGTCTCATTCATGAAGATTTTTTTTGTCTGGTCATAGAGCTCATCCATTGCTGCTTTGCCTGCGCCAGAAGTTGATTGATAAGTTGAAGCAACGATTCTCTTTATTTTTGCTTTCTGGTGTAATAGATGTAGTACTAGCAGCATCTGTATTGTAGTACAGTTTGGGTTGGATATTATGTTGTGGTTTTTATATTCCATAATTTTTTCTTTATTAATCTCCGGAATAATGAGTGGCACACCTTCTTTCATTCTAAAATGGGAACTGTTATCTATCACGATGCATCCAGCCTGTGTTGCAATTGGTACATACTTTTCAGAAACATGATATCCAGCACAGAAAATGGCTACATTAGTTCCAACGAAGTCATAATCCTCAAGGCACAAGACAGTTAATTCTTCATTACCGAAACTCACCTTCTTCCCTTCTGATTTTTTCGACGCAAGTGCAATAACAGAATCTATTGCCTCATCTTGAAACTCAGCAAGCGTGCTTAATACCTCGCGCCCTACTCTTCCGGTTGCTCCAATAACAGCAATTTTGTATCCCATATAGATGAACCTCTAACTTTAAAGTTCTATTATATTTTTACTGACAAAATTTACAATTGTTTTAATATTTTTACCTTGCAATTAATTGTAATTTAGCTATTATTATGCAATATTAGTAATATTACATAATAAAGTGAAAGATGAATAAAGAATACAATGAAACTAAGGTTAAACCTGCAATGTCTACACCTCAAGAGCCTGAAAGAACCAATGGATTAAAGGCTCAAAATGTTCTTTCGAAAAAAAGAAAGCCTGCAATAAATTTTGATGATAAAAAATATGGTGTAAGAAACCTTAAAATAGACCAACAGTTCCTAAATAAAAGACAAGAATCTTCAAAGCTAAGAGATTTCTTAAGATCAATACCAATAATAGGGAGATTTTTAGCAAGGATTTTCACACCTGAAAAAATAGAAATCATCAGTAACCCTATATATGACAACATGGAAGCATATGAAAAATCGCAAGCAGGTCACTCCAGTAAGATAAAAGATGAGACTAGTGTAGATGATGAACAAGCAAAAGTAGATAGTAAACTTAAGAAGGGTAATGTTGAACAAGTGGACAATAAGAAAAGTCGTTAAACTCTATTTTATTGTGCAGGAGCTCTGCAGTACCAAAATAAATAAATGGGTATGCCACTTGCGGTGAATAAGCTTGCGATCAGCAAGGTATTCACAGAAGTTTCAAATATTACCCAGCAGCAAAAGGTTGTTGCTATACTGCCAATTAAAAATTTGTAATAGTTTTTCTCCTTTATAATAACCTTGAGAAAAGCAAGACTGCATGCAAGGTAAACAAATAAAAATGAAACTACAGAAAAGTCGATAATTGATGTGATCTGTTTAGCAAAATTGTTGCTTGAAGTGAGAATTAGTAGAACTGAAGTGCCAACGGAGCTGATTGTTATGCCCCAGAAAGGAGAACCGTGCTTGTTTCTTTTAGCAAAGAACTGTGGCATCAGTTTATCTTCTGCAAGGCCAAGGGCCACTTGTCCACTAGCTAGTACCCAAGCATTTAAACTGCCAACACAAACAATAAAAGCAACAATAGAAATGATCAAATGCCAATTACCAGGAAACATAATTTTTATTGCGTCAACATACGGCGCTTTTGAATTAACTAGATCATTGCCGTTTATCAATCCCATGATTGCAAGGCTATTAATGAAATATATAACTGCAACAGAGATTGTGCCAAGCACTATGGCTCTTGGTATAGTCTTGGCTGGATCGTTGACTGATCCTGCAGGTGCTGTTGCTGATTCAAGTCCAATAAAACACCATAGAGTGAGTAGTGTAGAGCGAGCAAGGACTTGAGACATCGTGAGGGTTGATATTTCCTCACTTATGATAAAATTATTCCTATCAAAGAAAAACAACGCTGTTACTGGTATAGCAAGCAGTGCGGTAATTTTGACAGTCATCAATAAAAGCTCAACACATCCAGCAGCAGTGACACCTCTTAAATTTATTAGTGTAATGATCGTAAATAATAGTATTTCTAAAAATAAGCGTATATTTTGAATATCTCCATGAAAAAGCGAAGTAAGATAGCCAATACTTGCAACGATTACTGCTGTCGTGCTAACCCATGAGATCACCCAATACGTCCAACCAACAAAGAAAGCTGCAGCAGGGCCAAAAGCATGCTTTACATAAACGTGAGGACCACCCGTTTCTGGAAATTTTGCGCAGAGTAAGGCAAAAACCAAAGCAAGAGATATAGCACCAAGCCCTGATATCACCCAGCTTATAAGGCTGTACATGCCATATGGAGCAAGGCTAATTGGAAGCATAAAAATTCCAGAGCCAATTTGGCTGCTAATCACTAAGGCAAAAATAGCCCAAAAACCTATTTTATTTGACACAATAATTTTTATCTAAATAGACTAACGATATAACTGAAGCTCAGAAATTTCAATCGATCTTTATAAAAACTTGCATTTTTCTCAATTTATTTCTAAAATAGATTATGTTAACAGATTATTAAGAGGGGGTTATGAATCCAGGGTTAAAAGCATTTTTGGTTGTTTGTGGTTTTATTTTACTCTTATGTGGTTCTATTTTATTCTTATTTTTTACTTATTACTATTTAAGTCTTCTCGTCAACTATATCCTTGACCCGATTCTAGTTCGCCCTTGTAAGGACTTAATTAGTAATTTTTATACCTATTTATCTACAAGCACCTCTAGCCCTGCACTAGCATTTTTGGCTACAGGTTTTATTGTTATCGCTGCATTTATTTGTCTGAATAAAATGCTCCTTCCTTTGCAAGAAAAAATCATAAACAACTATAATTCCTTTAAAAACGACAACATTGATAGTAATAGCAAGTTATTTGAGGTTTATAAAGATCCAACAATAAAATTAAAGGACAAAATCTTATTCTTCAATATACACTTGATATATTACCTACAGCTTCCGTTTTTGTACGTTGCATCAAAGGTATCAGCTCTACGTGGGTTTCTTATATTTAATTTTGGTTTATTATTGTTAAATTATGCACTGCTAATTCCAGTAGCACTTCTTGAATTGATAAAGTATCCATTAGTGAGGCTTTTCTCACCTTTGGGTTTGAATGTAAAGCAGCTAAGCTTTTTGTTTAATGTAAGTGACGTGGGCACTAGTAATCAGAGTGTTCACACGAGTAGTTTTGAACATAGTATTCTCCAATGCGCTCAAGAGTTAAAACAGAAATTTGGAGCTCAACCAAATGTACTGGATAAAGAATTTGAGGATTACATAAATGGTTCAGATGAGTTGACAAGGGATCAAAAAGAGCAATTAAAACTTTATCTTAACTTTAATAACTCTAACAGAGCGGCTTGGCAAGAATCAAGAACTAGCCTTACTCTCACGCAAGCTGCAAATTTAGTTTTGACTACAGCTAAGGATCAAAAGTCAGATATAGATTTTCTAAAGTGCATGTTACTGATACGTTTCAAAGAGGGAAATGGTAAGTGCAATCTAGGAATGTTCAATCGTATTATTTACTCGCTTAGCTGTCTTGAAGCAAAAAATAACTTTACAGTTGAGGTAAACGCTCAAGTGTACGAGAGAATGCCAAGTATTACGGAAAAATTCCTGAGAAGCTGTAACAATAAAAAAATTACAGTTTTAAAGGACAATTTTGATAATTTTTATTCTGATGGTGATATGGATCCTCAAATAAAAAGCAACATCAGTAAACTAATAGAAGAAGCAAAACAATCTGTCTTTAATGAATTATATGTGGATTATTACAATAGGTATGGGCAAGATGTTGGAAGAGGCCCTATAAAACATAAATTAAAAGAGTTAATTACAAGCGACGATGTAAAAGAAGCAATAAGCGCTGTTATAGATGGTATAGAAATTCCTCCAGTACCACCTACTTATCTTGAAAGAGTAAAAGCATTTTTTGGAGGTCATGCAAGGTCTTCTGCTGCTTAGTAGTGCTATAGCAGAAAACTTTTTTATTTTAACTAAAAAAATTACTTCTGCATATTCAAAGCCTTATTATAATGACAATTAGAGATATTTAGAGAACTCAAAATCTATCTCCGTCTGCAGACTTTTCATCTAAATTTCAGTTAAAAATGTGGCGTATCTTCTTCAGCGTGTATACATTACTTAATCTCTGCCCAATGTACGTTGCATTTTTTCTGAATCTTGTTCATATGGGGGATTCTATGTCTAAAATTCCAGACACTTGACTTTAGCTAAAAACCATCTGGCGCCTATGGTTTTTTATAGTTTTGTCTTCCCTTTTCTGAATGGTTTGCAAGCTGCTGTAGCTAACCAAGAAAGGTTTCCCTACGTCATACCGCCGCGGTATCTCTAGATCCCGCTAACAACTTACTATTACCCACAAATAAAAACATAGTATTGTATTTACTCAAATAATTTAATTTTATTAACCTGAAAGCTTATTGGATTAAAATTATTAAACTAAGAGTTATAATCTTAGCAACTAAAAGCTGTAAATTGCACCATATAAACAGTTATTTCAAGCAAAAGTTATGCCATTAAGAGCTATGCAACAAACATTTATATTTGTGGGTAATAGTAAGCGCTAACAAGTAGCGGGATGACGAGATGCCACCGCGAACCGTCATATCGCCGCAGACCGTCATACCGCGATTCATTCGCGGTATCTCTTAGCATAGATCCCGCTAACACGTAGCGGGATGACGATTCTTCAAATCGTCAAGGTGTCATCCGAGTAGCTTGACTACTTGGATCCAGAAAACTTAACTTTAAATAAGTGGCTGCATAATAAAGACTAGATTCCAGCGTCACGCGCTGGAATGACACCATTTTCGGTCTCTTAAATTACTTTAGCTACAAACATTAAGAAATTTACCAAACGAAAAAAAGGCAAAAGAAGCCCCATGGTGCGAGTTTTGACTCTATATTACTGTAAGTGGCGCTGTAATAATGTGCTAACGCTTAAAATAAGCGCGATTTGGCTGAATGTAGAAAAAATTTAAAAGACATGCAGCCGCTATAATTTTATGTAATCCGCCAAAAAATACCCTAAGTTTTTTACTGAATTTTGTTATTGAGCCTGCAGGTCAAAAACAAGTTTTGAGTCATGAATACCCTTGTTATCATAATAAGGGGGCTGGCGGAGTTTGTCAAGTAAGTTTTTTCGTTTCTGCGAGCTACCTGAGTTTATTGACTTCATTAGAGCCAAAACTCTTGAGACCTAGGTGATAATTCTATCTAAAAGGATGCCAAAAAAGAGAAGCAACCCTACGTAGGAATTATTTTTAAATATGGACATGCATTGACTGGGATCGTCAGGATTGAAATTTTTGTATTGGCGGTGAAATATGAACCCTACAGCAAGTAGAGCAATATAAAAGATGTTATTTAATGATGATAAGATACCAGCATATAGCCACGTCATAAGAGATATTAAATAAAATCTTTTCAACCAAGATTTTGTTGTATCACCAAAATATAATGCGGTAGATTTCATTCCGAGTTTTTCATCATCTTTTTTATCTTGATGAGCGTATATGGTGTCATAGCTAAGTGTCCAAAAGACGCATCCTATATAAAACAGCAAGGATTCTATACTGATCTGGTTTATTATTGCTGCTGAGCCCATGAGCGATCCCATATTGAAGGTAAACCCTAAGAACAATTGTGGCCACCAAACATACCGCTTTAATAAAGGGTAAGTAGCTATCATACACATTGAGATTATTCCAAGTATGAGTGTGGTTTTATTAGTTAACAATAAAATTACCAAGGCGATAGATAGTAGCAGTGAGAGTAAAACCAAAGCCTGCTTTATGTTTAATGCACCACTTGCAAGTGGCCTATATTTTGTTCGTTCAACGTGCGCATCTATTTCCCTATCGAAAATGTCATTGATTATGCACCCTGCAGGTCTCATTAAAAATGCACCTATAGTAAATAAAACAAGGAGAAAAAGAGCCTGATACGATAGAGAAGTTGAGGCTAAAAGAATACCGCTCAAACTGGGAAATAGCACAAGCCACAAACCTGTTAAACTGTGCAGTCTCATTAATGAAAAGTAACGGTTGAAATACATTAATTAAGTGTGATTATGTAATATTTTGCTTACATTAACAAAATTATCGAACGCTAAATCAGGCTTGAAAACTAACTCAGGTATAAATCGCAAATCAACATAACACAATATAGATTTACGTATTGACCATGCAGATTGGTTCATTTCATTAACAACAGTGTTAATATCACAATTATCCTCAGAAGGATCTCCAGTGCGTGATGCTGAAATCCATGTACTTTTTTCTGAATCTGAGTAGTCAGCTACTTGGATATTCAATAAAGATAACACAATATATACATCTGCTTTTTTCAAATCTTTACTTAATTTTACGTCAGATACCGCTACATTTTTATTGAACACCTTACCTTCCATTAGGACTCTTGATATTGCTCTATGCAATACCGATGCTATTTTTAGGTTTCTAATTTCCTTTTTCATATCCATCTACTATAACACCCTTTCTTCTTGCACTAATTGATAAGCTTCCAAAATATCTCCAACTTTAATATCGATATTACCCTCTAGTGATACTCCGCATTCAAAGTTTACACCTACTTCTTTAACATCATCTTTAAATCTACGTAGTGCTTTTAACTTTCCTTCATGCACCAATTTGCCACCACGCACTACCTTAATTAAAGAATCTTTTCTTATGACTCCATCACTTACGTAACATCCAATGATATTACCAGCTTTAGATACGTTAAATATTTGCCTCACAGATGCAGAACCAACACGAACCTCTCGTGTAACAGGCTTTAACATTTTAGTTAAATACATTCTCATGTCGTCAATGAGCTCGTATATTATGTTATAAATATGTATTTCTACACCTTTTTGTTTTGCCAAGTCCCTTATTTTTGAGTCCACTTTTACATTAAAAGCTAAAATTACTGCACTTGATGCTTCTGCAAGCAGCACATCTGAATCTGTTATCCCTCCTACTGCTTTGTGTAGGATATTTAATTTCACTTGGTCTTTACCGAGTTTATCAATTGAACTTGATATTGCTTCAATAGAACCAGTTACATCGCACTTTAAAACTACAGATAGTTCTTCTGTTTCATTGTTATTACGACTGAATATATCTAAATTATTGTCGTCTAAATCTTCTTTCTTTTTCTTGATCAACTCTAGCCTGTATTCAACAATTTCACGCGCCTGCTTTTCAGAATTTACAACAACAAATTTATCTCCAGCATTTGGCACACCATTTAGACCAGTAATTTCAATTGGAGCGGAGGGTAGTGCTGCTTTTTCTCTTTGACCAAGGTGATTAACCATACTACGTACTTTGCTGTATGTTGTACCAACTACCAATATATCACCAACCTTTAACGTTCCTTCCTCAACTATCAATGTAGCTGATATTCCTTTCGCTTTATCTATTTTGGATTCTATTACCCATCCAAGTGCTCGACAATCTTCTATTGCTTCTAGCTTCATTAATTCAGCGATTAACAAAATCGCCTCTTCTAGTTTATCTAAATTAGTTTTCTTTTTTGCTGATACTGGCACAATCATAATATCACCACCAAGCTCTTCAGAGATGAGATCATATTGAGGCAAACTATTAATTATTTTTTCTACATCACCAGGTTCAGATTTATCAATTTTATTAATAGCAACTATAATAGAAACATTTGCTGCTTTTGCATGATTTATTGCTTCAACTGTTTGTTTCATGATTCCATCGTCAGCTGCAACTACTATTACGACTATATTAGTAATATTGGCACCACGTGCACGCATCGCAGTGAACGCTTCATGTCCTGGTGTATCAATAAAAGTAATTTTTTGCTTATCTTTTGTCGTTATTTGATAAGCACCTATGTGTTGAGTTATGCCACCTGACTCTCTTTCTGCAACATTAGATTCACGAAATGCATCGAGCAATGAGGTTTTACCATGATCGACGTGTCCCATAAAAGTGACGATTGGTGGTTTAGGTTTTTTAGGCAGGCTTTCTCTGCCTTCTATAAAAAATAAATCCTTTTCTCTGTTGGTATCGCTCACTCGTTTAGCCGTATGATTAAATTTTTCCACTATTTCAGATGCTATATCTGGATCCACCAGATCATCTACTCTATAACTCTCACCGACTTCTTCTTTGAACATTTTTAGCACACTCTTGCTATCTTCTGCCATACGAACAGATAACTCCCTGATAGTTATTTTGTCTGGTATAATAACTTCTCTTGATATATTTTTACCCTTAGTAAACTTTGACTTTCTACTTCTTATACCAAATCTTTGCTTAAATACAGGGGGTTGTTCAGTTTTTTCATCTATTGCCTGTGCAATTACCAGTTTAGAATGCTTAGAATATATATCTTTGTTGACTTTAGAAGACTTTTTATTGTCATCCTCATTGTCAACACCATCTTCTCTTAGTTCAACTAAGTGAACATCACTTAAAACTTTCTTATTTATTTCCTTAGATAAAGCGTCCGCTTCATTTTTCTCGTCAATCTCTTTATTGCTGTCTTCTTTTGCTGTTTTCTCTTTTTCTTCTCTCTGATTTCTTTCTTTCAGCAAAGCAGCATTCTGCACAGCATTAATGCGGAAAATTTGTTCTTTCTCTGTTAAAGAACCTAATTTACTCTCGTCAAATAAATTATGTTCTTCTGCATCATGAGATTTTTTTCTTCTTTTTTTTACTATTGTAGCTCCAGTACTTGGGCTAGCTGAAGAGTTTAAATTGAGGTCTAATTTAAGCTTGCTTAAGCCTTGGAGCGTTAATTTTTTATTACTGATATCTTCATTATTCATATTATTTTATTATATTAACCCAAGCTTTTTACGTGCTTCTATGATTATTGAGTCTACTGTATCTTTTAGATTTTCTTTACTATCAGCTGAGGAAGAGAGTATGCTGCAAAACTCATAACTTGATAAATCTGCTATGTCCTCTAAAGTCTTAATATCATGTTTACTAAGAGCAATTTTATTGTCTATTGATAAAGTTAAATTGATTACATCATCTTCCATACCTAGACTTTTTAGCTCTTCTATTTTTCTATCATTTTCTGCTTTCAGGTGCTTGTTTGCTCTGTTATGAAGTTCGTTTGCAATATCCTCATTAAAGCCCTCTATTGAAGAAAGCTCTTTAATTGAAGCGTTTGATATATCTTCTACGCTTGAAAAACCTTCTGTTACCAATAGCTGACCCATAATCTCTTCTAAGTTTAAAGCTTCAGCAAATAAAGCTGAACATTGACTAAGTTCTTTACTTCGCCTTTCTGATTCTTGCTGAGTGCTTAATATCTCAATTTTCCATCCAACAAGCTCTGAAGCTAATCTTACATTCTGGCCCTTTTTTCCTATAGCTAAACTCAATTGATCTTCAGCAACTATTAACTCTATGCAATTTTCATTTTCATCAATAATAACCTTCGATACTTCTGCAGGAGTAATGGCTTTAATAACAAATTGACCCAAATCTGAGGAGTAATTTATAACGTCAATTTTTTCACCATTTAATTCGTGTATAATAGTTTTTATTCTATCTCCCTTAACTCCAACACAAGCACCTACTGGATCAATGTTCTTGTCAGGAGAGAAAACAGCAACCTTAGACCTTGAGCCGGCGTCTCTAGCTATACCTTTAATTGTTACTAACCCGTCAGCAATTTCTGGTATTTCTTGATTTAATAATGCCTCTAAAAAGCCTTCATGAGTCCTAGAAAGAATAATTTGACGTCCATCATCAGAGCGCTTAACGGTCTGTATGTAAGTTTTAACCTTATCGCCTTCACGAAATGATTCACCACCGGTCAAATTTCGCAATGGAAGATATGCCCTAGTGCCATTTATGTCTATAATAAGATCTGAATATTCTACTTGTTTAACAATACCATACCTTATTTCTCCCACCTTATCTTTAAATTCCTCATATTGCTTTTTTGACTCTTCATCTTTAATTATTTGAGCAATCTTTTGCTGGGCAATCCTTGCTGAAGCAAGATCAGTGTTAAGAGAGAGCAATTCACTAACAGTATCTCCAACTTTTGCATCTCCTTTTATTAATTTAGCTTGTGTCAGCGTAATTGATTCATACTCAGTGTTCTCTTCTTCATTTGATTCGTCATCAATAACTTTTAGTTTTCTGTATGAAGTAACTTTGCCTGTATTTCTATCTATATTAACTACAATTTTACTTTTGCTACCATATTTTTGATAAGCCACTGCTTCTATAGCACTTTCTAGTGCCTTTATTACAACATTAAAATCTAAACCTTTTTGAAGTGAAAGTTCTCCTGCTGTTTTTATTACATCAAGGCTTCCAACTATGTTATTCTTGTTACTTTTCTGCTTAACACTGCTTTTACGATTAGCAATCATAATAAATAAATCCAATGTAATTAGTTATAATTATAGCTTCAACGGGCAAAGAACGCTATCTTAAATGTTAAATGATTGCTAATTTAAGTCAAGTTTTTTCATGTCTTTGTATGACAAGCAACGCCGGAGTAAAGAATAAAGTTAAGACCGTTGCAGCCAATATTCCACTTGCTATGGTTGTTGAAATGTCAACCCACCACTGGCTTGATGGAGCATCATATGTGATTTGTAGCGTAAAAAAATTGATATTTAACCTGGTAATCATCGGTATTAAACCAAGAACTGTGGTTGCAACGGTAAGCAATATTGGCCTAATGCGAGAAATTGCAGCGTTTATTACACATCGCTTGATGTCATTTTTGTGTACCTTAATTTGGTGATGAAAGGCATCAAGCAATAGTATGTTATTATTCACTATAATTCCTGCCAAAGCAATTATCCCCACTCCACACATAACAACTACGAAAACTTGTTGGATAAGAAAGAAAACAAAAAACACACATGTTGTGGATAAAAACACTGCTGTCATTACGATAAATGTATGGTATACATTATTAAACTGTGTCACTAATACCAATATCATTAGTGTAATTGCTAATATAAAAGCCTTTAACAAAAATGTTCCTGATTTTTGTTGATCTTCTTTGTCGCCTTTAAAATCAATTTTTACTCCCTTGTCCCAATCCTGGGCAATAGAATTCTGAATAAACTTTACTCTTTCATTAACAAGATAGCCAGTATCCACATCAGCGGAAATTGTCACTGTACGTAATCCATCAATCCTATTTAGTTTGTTTACCTTTTTTTCGGGAGCATATTTTACTATGTTGCTCATAGGATACGGGCCATTAACTGTATTGATAAAAAGATTATCTATAGTCTTCATGTTGCGGTCCCTTCTGGGGAAACGGAGTACAATATCGATTTCTTCATCCGTGTTATTTGGTCTATATTTTCCAATCAACACTCCATTTGTAACCATCTTTATAAAATCGCCAATGGTTGCAACACTTACTCCAGAACTTGTAGCCTTACTCTTATTAACACTCATATTCCACTCTATTTCAGGTGCTGATCTGCTATCTTGAATATTTATAAACCCGGATGAAGGTTGGTCCATAATTTTTAGAATTTTCTCTGCTGCTAAATTCAGATTGGATGCACTTCCGCTGAGGTTAATTTGTATTGGCTTGTCAGCCGACGGTCCTGACTTTTCCTCTTGAACATTAATTATTATTCCTTTCATGTCTTGCACACTGCTCCTTATATCGTTTAATATGTGCTTAGCTTTGCGCCTGAAGCGCCAATCCATAAGTTCTAGTTGAATTCTGGCGATAACGTTGTCTGAAAATGCTCCTGATCTAGCATAAGAAACATGAATTTCTTTTTCAACGCTCAAAATGCGTTCTTCCACTTCTTTTAGTATCAAATCTCGTTCTTTGGCTGATAAGCTTTCTTTTGCTTTAACACTGATTAAAATATTATCTGAATCCACTTTCGGAAAAAACTTCACTCCAGGACCAAAGGTAAAGTACAGCACACTAAATGAAAACAGGACGAATACAGTAGCACATATGAATTTTTTAGGATGATCTAAAACCTTCTCTAGCATGCGTATGTAAGCTCTTATTATAGGCCCAGCATTTTTTATCTCACCACTTTCTATAGCACTCATTTTTTTTATTTCTTTTTTTGAAGTTATTGAAGGCTTACCAAATATTGCACCAAGTGTTGGTATAAAAACCAAAGCCATAATGAGCAATCCAGTCAAAGTTAGAATTATTGTAATTGGTATGTACTGCATGAATTTACCAACAGTATCAGGCCAGAATAATAGAGGAAAAAACACTGCTAATTTAGTTAACGTCGATGATAGAACCGGATAAAACATATCACGAACTGAAGTGTGAAAGGCTTCTACTTTGTCCATTCCGCAGATCATCTTTCTATCGGCATATTCGCTGATCACAATTGCATCATCAACCAGCATGCCAACAGCCATGATTAAACTGAAGAGCACAACGATATTTAAGGTTATGCCCATAAAGTAAAGAGCTATTATCCCAATGAGAAAGGAACCGGGTATCGAGAGTGCCACAAGAATAGCAATCCTTGTTCCCATAGAAAGCATCATTATGATCAATATTAACAACACAGCGAATATTATGCCGTTTTCCAAGTCATCAAGCACATCGCGGACGTTTTTTGACTGGTCATTTAAGTACACCACTTTTAAATTTTCAGGTAATTGATCTTTTGCCTTATCCATTAAGTATTTTACTTGATTTACTGTGTCTATTATGTTTTTTCCGTTACGTTTTGAAATTTCTAGCACGACACTAGGTAATCCATTAATGCGAGCAAACCCTTGGTGATCCTCAAACCTAGGGTATACTTTTGCTATATCTTTGATTCTCAAAACTGCATCGCCTTGAGATCTAATAGGAATATTCATAATATCTTCTATATCTTTTAATAACCCTGATATTTTAATCGAATATTTACCGGTATCATTTTCCAGTGACCCAGCTCCCACTAGTCTATTATTGCTTGATATAGCTTGGAATATTTCGTTTGATTGAATGTTATATTTTGTTAGAACTGTGGGCTCAATTATAACTTCCACTGTTTCTTTACGCATACCTGCCACTTCAACTTTGAGAACATTTGGCAGAGATTCTATTTCTTTCTTTAGCTTGCGTGCTATTTCAGTTAAGGCTCTTTCTGGCAAATTACCAATTAAGCCGACATTGAGTATCGGAAATAAGCTCAAGTTTATTTCATTGATTATCGGAGATTCCGCTTCAACAGGTAACTTCGATTTTATGTTTGAAAGCTTTGAACGGACATTATCGAGCACTTCTTTATTATCATACTCTGTTCCAAATTCGAGTATCATGTGAGCACCATCATTAGTTGCAAAAGCTCTCAATTCTCTTACACCTTCGATGGATCTTAGTTCATTTTCTATAGGCAGCACTAATAGCTTTTCACTATCTTGAGCAGAAATCCCAGGAAGTCCAACAAACACGCTGATTATAGGAATCTGTATATCAGGGTTACTTTCCCTTGGCATTTTTACATAAACGTATGACCGAAGATAAAAATTACTATAAGTAATAATACCACCGCCCTGTTTCGCTCTATGAGTAAGCTCTGCATGTTGAATGTTAACTAAATATGTGTGTTTGTACAATATTATAGTCGAGATACGTTGCATATTAATTAATCCTTGTATAGCTTTAAAACTTTACGCAAATAATTAAAATTTTCGCAAAATTGCAAGTATAAGAAAATTTCTGTATAATAATTCTAGAACAGTATTTGAGAGGTTATTATGGTGGCAATTTTAAATGTAACAAAAGGCAAGAGAAAAGTTATTGTGTCTGGATTAGCTGGAGCTTTATCAGCTTTAATATTTTTAACAGCAATCCACATTGCCGCAAAGATAGCCATTATCGTTTCTGCTGCTGCAGTTACTTACTTATTACTTTTGCTGATTCATAAAATAAGAACTAAAGCTGAAATTACTCGTGTTTCAGAAGATGAAGGTGAAGAAAAAGATACGGAAATATCCGTAAAAGAACCAAAAAGAACTGAAACTGAGCTAGCAGAAGAATTAAAAAATAAAAGAGCACAAGAAGAAATGAAAAATGGACTACCTGAACATATGGATTTCAAAGGTAATTCACTTTCTAAAAGCGCTGATACTAAAGATAGTCATTCCGTTTCTAGTGATACAAATATTGTTATGGAACCTTTACCTAAACACATGGATGCGCTTGGTAATCCACTTCCTGAAAGACCAAGTGCAAATATTAGTATAGAATCTAAACCTGAGAGAAAACTATCTCCTGCAGAGTGGCTATTACAGCATGGGGTAAATAATGATGTGAGGGAAGTGCTAGAACGGCCAGCAAAGGGGTTTAACGGGTTAGGGTTTAACATGTAGTTGTTGTATTAAGCTCTCCATCTTATATTGAGAATCAGATGCAATGCCGTAGACCCTATTTGGCGGAGCAATTTTGTTCTCTATACCAAAAACTATACCTTCAATTATTGCTGTGAGTACTTTTTCAAGGTTACAGTCTGCTCCAGGAACACGGTGCTCTAGGCGGCATCTTTTGGAATCGTTGCCAAAATAGGGAATTCTTATCGCAGCAGTTCTGTTATTTACTCCCCAACTAATCGTAGTTGGAGTGTAAATATCCGGGTACTGAAATCTTAAATATGAATCATCATTTGGAGCAAAAAACAACATATGTTTTTTCATCATTGCACATAATCCGCCAATACTATGAATCAAATAATCACTATACTTTTGCTCATTGATATAAAATAAGTTATCGTTATTTGAATTCACGAGATTAACATGCACATTTAATGCACTGCCTGCTCTATCCAAATAAGGCTTTGCTTTAAAAGAAACGTTCCCACCAAGTTTTTGTACTACTTCAGTAAGTAATTGTTTTGCTAACTCAAAATGCTTAATTAAATTGTCGGAGTTCGTATAACAACCACTTTTTATCTCATATTGATGTGTAGAATTCTCCTTCTCGCAAGAAAATTCAAGAAATGCTATTTTATTTTTGATGCTATTCAGAAATAAATATTCTTTTTCTATTCCTTCAATGTAAAACTCTAGTTCAATACCGAATACAGCATGACAACTCAAATTACTTAATATAATCATAAATTTGCTTCAGTAAATCTATATTAGGTTAGCTATATTTATATGAATACTTTACTTATTTGCCAGTAAATTTAACATCTTATTTATACATAATGTATTACTATTTTTAATAGCATGCTTCTAATCCTCGATACAAGCGACATTTACAAATTTTTCATTTTTTTGAAATAAAAATGATCAATTTTAGTGTTTTTATACCCTTTACAACTCATCAAAAAATCACCATAATTTTTAGTATGTATTAAGTAGTATTAGCTTTTCATTTTGCAGTAAGCTATTGATTATCTTATATTTTTCTAATTGTTGCTTTTTTCTTGGTATGGTATATGAACTTAACTAGCCCTAAGGTTTCTACTATGTTTTTTGATCAGATTATTACAGTAACGGATCACAATGTTACTTGGGAAAAAATCCAAAATTGTCTTTATAATCTTTATGGAGAAGCAACATATAACAGCTGGCTGAGTTCGCTAAAATTTGTCAGTAGCAGAAATGGGGAAGTTCTTTTATCCGTGTCAACAAGGTTTATAAAAGAGTGGATTACAGTTCATTACATGAAAAAAATATTATCATTATGGCAAAGCGAAGATAAAAGCATACGTTCTATTGATATTCAAGTAATTGAGGAAAGGAATTCAAATTTTAATGTTATACTAAAAAACAGAGAGGAAAGTAATCATAATCTTGGTTCGCCGCTGGATCCAAGGTTCACCTTTGATAATTTTGTAGTGGGAAAGCCAAATGAATTAGCATTTACGGCGGCAAAGCGTGTGGCAGAATCTATAGATCCAATATTAGGCAGCAATCCTTTGTTTCTATATGGTGGAGTGGGACTTGGTAAAACACATCTAATGCATGCTATAGCTTGGCACATAGTCAATTCCCCATCAGAAAAAAGAAAAGTAGTATATTTATCAGCAGAGAAATTCATGTACCAATATATTACAGCGCTGCGAAGCAAAGATATTATGTTATTTAAAGAGCAATTTAGATCAGTAGATGTATTGATGGTAGATGATGTGCAATTTATCAGTGGTAAAGATAGTACACAAGAAGAATTTTTTCACACTTTCAATGCATTGATAGACCAAAATAAGCAATTGGTTATATCAGCTGATAGGTCTCCTAGTGATCTTGATGGAGTGGAAGAAAGAATAAGATCACGACTCGGTTGGGGGTTGGTGGCAGATATTAATGAAACAACTTTTGAATTAAGGCTTGGTATATTGCAGGCAAAAGTGGAGCAGATGAATATGTATGTTCCGAAAGATGTCCTAGAGTTTTTAGCAAGGAACATAAAATCTAATATAAGAGAATTAGAAGGAGCATTAAATAAGGTTACCCATACCTCATTAATTGGAAGAAGTATGACGGTAGAATCAGCTAGTGAAACCCTAATCGATCTTCTTAGGTCAAATCATAGGTCAATCACAATAGAAGAAATACAAAAGAAAGTAGCTGAATTTTTCAATATAAAGGTTGCAGATATGCAATCCAATAGAAGACTTCGCAGTCTTGCAAGGCCAAGACAAATAGCTATGTATTTTGCCAAAAAATTTACGCAAAAAAGCCTACCAGATATTGGGAGAAACTTTGGTGGCAGAGACCATGCTACCGTTATACATGCAGTAAAACAAGTAGAAAATTTTATAAAGACCGACTCAAAATTTGCTGATGAAATCAATCGATTAAAAAAAATGTTTAAGTAGCGTTGTTAAAATAGCTAATAACAAGTCCTAAAATGAATCGACTATAGTTTTAATCCGTTTAAGTTTAAAATCTTCTGTTAGCTTCGCAGAATACATTTCCTTATTGTGTTGATTATAGAAGGTAAATTTGTGATCATCTAAGTTTAGTATTGCAAAGCCAAAACCGAAAAAGTTTCTAACCTCGTGTACTAAGTAGTTTCTACCATTTGAATAGTCAAATTCTACATTTTGATAAACAGGCTCTTGATCTTGAGCGTGTAATAATGCACCACCGTTTCCAACTATAATCTGGTCTGGAACATTATCCATTAATAAAATCTGGGCTATATGAATGTGGCCAGAAACTATGGTAGTGACATTGCTTGGAAATTTATCTCCAAAAGCTTCAATTTGTGTAAGATTACCATGGCTTTTTAATGTCAAAAATTCTTTTTTTGGAGATCTCCAAAGCGGTTTATGAGTTAAAAACCACGTGGGCTTATCTTGTATCAATTTATCAAATTGCCTTTCAAAAGCATCAATTGTGCTTTGGGTTGTAAAAATATCCTCACCGGATGAAGAGTCGAAGATAAAAAATTTCATCGGTCCAGCATCTAAGGACCAACTAGAAACGAAGTTTCCACATTTTTCAGACGAAAAGGGGTATGAATCTAGATACCTGAACCATCCTTCATAAGCTCTATTACAACTCTCATGGTTTCCACGAACAAAAAGGAAAGGGGATTGTAATGAAATATCCTTTGCAGGCTCAAACCAATCAGCGTACCAAGCTTTTTTATTATATCCATAAATATCGCCACACTTTTTTGTATTTCTACATTTTGTTTGTCTATAATGATAATCACCAACATGGATAATTAAATCTGGTTTATGAAGGGCGATTGAATCTAAATTTTTTTTTAAAGGCCAGCTATCTACCGAATTACATTCCTGCTGAAATAACATATTTATTCTACAACCCGTGTCACCAATAAAAGCAATTTTATTAACCTTTTCTGGTAATATAGGAACTCGTAGATCCTCAATACTAATGTTTTTGGCACTTGTTTGTGCTGTCAGTTCACAAACTGTTTCGTTATGATCACCATTGTTAATTGAGCTGCGATTCAGCATTTCTATTTCCTCGCCATCGACATAAACAATGGGACACATGTCATTGTCTGTAATTGCACGTATGCTTAATTTATTTTCTGGGATAACTTGAGACCATGTGTATAATATCTGTGCATGGACGAAATGAAAGCTGGTTATAAGAGATAGAGCTAAAAAAATAAAGATATTAGCTACATTCATTTGTATAAAAACCTAAGTTAAAAATTAGTAGTAAGGTTGTCTTAAATGATTAAAATTTATAATCACAAAATTCATAATCAAATTATACAAGTAATTTCTAAATTATTCTAGTATCAGATTGACACTCTAGATGAAAAATTCTAAAATGATTAAATAATTTAAAATAATTATATAAAAACTAGAATATAGTGCGGCCGTGGTGGAATTGGTAGACACGCAGCGTTGAGGTCGCTGTGGCTCATAAGGCCTTGGAAGTTCAAGTCTTCTCGGCCGCACCAGTTTTTTCATAGCTGCTTAATATGGGTAAAAATGTTTATAGGAAATCAGAGTAGCAATAAGGTAGAAAGAGCTATCAGCGAAATCAGGCGCGGCCGGCCAATTGTAATATATGATAAAAGTAATTACCTATTGTTTGCTGCTGCTGAGGCTTTAGAAAGAGATTTATTTAATCAATACAAGCTTATATCAAGTAATGTATATGTTACTTTAACTTCAAGTAAGGTAAAATACATATCTCAGAATAAAGAACATAACAGCAAACGTCTGTTGGTGAATAATTTTGATGAACTGCTCCATTTAATAAACTGTTCAAAGGAAGATTGCATAAGAGAGTTGCAATGCTCAAAGACAATAGATGAATGTGCTATTGCCTTGCTTAAGTTCTCAGAATTATTGCCATACGCGTTAGTGGCTGATATGACTTTTGAGAATAACCATGAAATGCGAAATTGGTGCGAGAAAAATGACATTATTGCACTGGACACGTCATTCATAAATAATTTTCAAGAAAATCAGGATGTATATGAAGTGTGCAAAACATCATTATTTTTAAAACAGACTCAAGAAGTAAATATCATATCTTATAGAACAGAAAGTGGTGGAAGAGAACATCATGCAATTATCATTGGCAATCCAGATAAAGATGGCGAACCATTAGTAAGAATTCATTCTTCGTGCTATACGGGTGACTTGTTAGATAGCTTATCATGCGATTGCAGAAGTCAGTTACATCAAGCAATTCAAATGATAGCTGACTCTGGAAGTGGTATTATATTGTATTTGATGCAAGATGGAAGAGGCATTGGTTTAACTAATAAGTTAAGAGCGTACAGTGTGCAAAGAGGACATAATCTTGATACTGTTGATGCAAACAGAATATTAGGTTTTGAAGATGATGAAAGGAGTTTTGCTGTTGCAGCTAAAATGCTTAATAAATTGAACATTAACAAAATCCAATTACTTACAAACAATGATAGGAAATTGTCAGAATTGGAAAGTAGTGGTATAGGAGTTACAAAGTGTCTACCACTTATTGTGGAACGTAATAAATATAACGATTCATATATGGAGACAAAGTTTGGTAAGCTAGGCCATAGATTAAGAGTTTTTTAGCTTTTTTGTTGTAACTACTTTGTTAATTTGCTATGTTTATTAACATAAGTTAAGATTTTTAGGAATACTAAAATGCTAAGATTTTTTAAGCGAGAAAAAAATACTGAATCCTTAGATAAGGATATAGATTGGAATTCAAACCGCTACAGCACAGTTATTGCTCAAAGGAATATTCTACTTTTATTTGCATTAATATTATTAGCAACGATCTCTATCAGCATATTAGTCATATTTAAAATTAGCACAAGTAGCACTATTGAGCCATTTGTTATAGAAATTGACAAGAAATCAGGAATAGTGCAATTGGTTGATCCTGTCACAGTAAAACAATATTCTGCAAATGAAGCGCTAAACGATTATTTTATTTCAGAGTATATAAAAGCAAGGGAGGTTTTTGATCCATATCATTATAATTATAACTATTATACAAAGGTGAGGTTGTTTTCCTCACCTAATGTGTATAATGAATTTAGAAATTATGTAGGATCACAGAATATGGATGATCTTTTTAATTTGTACTCAGATACCAAAAGTGAATTTAAAATTCGCTCAATTCAAAAATTGGGTAACGATGCTCTTCAGGTGAGGTTTTTTGTGGAATTTATACGGAAAGATGGAAGTTCCACAAGAAAAAATAAGATAGTTATTATGTCATATAGATATGCATCGCTTGAAATGGATGATCAGCAAAGATATATTAACCCATTAGGATTTCAAGTTATTTCATATAGAGTAGATGATGAATATGTATAGGATATTATTAGTTTTAGCTTTACTTGTAAGTGGCAATTTAAACGCATCCATTAATTATAATGAGCCTATTTCTGTAGATAGTAGAATAAAGACTTTTGTGTATAGCCCTAATGAAGTATTTACGGTGGTTTTTAGTCAGGGTTACTATTCTTATATTGAATTTGCGGAAGGAGAAAAAGTTAAAAATATCGCTGTTGGTGATGCATCAAGTTGGAAAATTAATCCTTATGACAATAAATTGCTTATCATGCCATTTGAAGTTAGTAGTCGCACTAACATGATTATTACAACAACTAAAAAAAGAAATTACATTTTTGATTTAATCTCAAGGCCAAACTACGATAAATACCCAGATACTGATGCTAAGAAAGTGGGTCACGATTATTCTGCTGAAAAGGATATATCTTACGTAGTACGTTTTTATTATCCTCAAGAAGAAGGTGAATTTGATCTTGATTTAGATGAGGTTTCTTTACCTACTCAAATGCAATATACTACAGACAAGCCAGAAAAAATAATACAAGAAAATGATACGAAGTACAATTATACATATATTGATGAAGGTGGTAATGCGGATATAGTTCCGATTGAGCTATTTGATGATGGTTATTTAACCTATTTAAAATTTAGAAATAATAATAAAATACCTCAGATTTTTGTAGAAGAGGAGGATAAACCTTGTAAAAGGCTGTTATTTGATGATTATGTTATAATAAAAGGAGTACATAAAAAGCTATTTATGCGTTATGAAGATGGTGAAGTTGAAATTATAAATAGGTCACTTTAGCTGTGGTATATGCAATATGAGTAAAGAAAGGCGTAACAATTCAGAAGATGAATCAGAAATAGAGAACAAGGTAGTAACAGTTGGCTCTAATCAAGGTCATAGGGCATTGATGGTCATTATTTTAGTGCTTCTGGTTGGTGGAGTGTATTATCTCTATTTTAGTCCTTCTCATAAAGAGGGTTCAGAAGTTATTAAAAAAGAGGAAACAAAGCAAAATGTTCAAGAATTGAAGGGAAAGTTGGAACAAGTTCCAGATAATGTAATGGTTCCTGAAAGAATAATAACTGATCCCTTACCACCCTTACCTCCTCTTCCTACACCACCAATCATACCAGAAATAAAACAAATTAGAAAAGAAGAAGAGAAACCAAAAGAAACTCCTGTGTCAAATATACCTATTTTGCCAAAGCAAAATTTTCCTTCTAGTAATGTTATGGGCAATTTACCTACCTCGTTTCCTACAATAGGGGGTAGCGGTTATCCTAGAGACAGACGTAGTGCACAAATGTTAACAATTTCAAGTGATGGTGGAGAGAATAAGGCTGCTGATGCTATTTTATCTGACACTTCAGCACAATCGAGCAAAGCTACCAGAGTAGGAAAGCTTGGTTTAATGGTTACTCAAGGTAAAATTATTGATGCTGTTCTTGAAACTGCAATAAACTCTGATCTGCAAGGAATGCTGCGTGCTATGGTGAGTAGAGATGTTTATGCAGAAACTGGTGATACAGTTTTAATACCTAAAGGCTCAAGATTGATAGGCAGTTATTCATTTGACTCGAATGTCGCAAGAGCTCGTGTAAATATAAACTGGAGTAGGGTCATTCTTCCTCATGGAATAGATATTGCTATCTCATCACTTAGTACTGACGAGCTTGGCAGAGCAGGAATAGCTGGAATAGTTGATAATAAAATAGTAAGTGCATTATTCTCTTCAGTGGCACTTGCTGGTGTTTCAATTGGTTCGGCTGTTATAGGGCAAAAGGCCTCTAATCTTATTGATACGCTAACTGCTATGGATGCGGTGAGATCCATCACTGCAGCTGAAATAGATATCTCTTCTCTCAAAGGGGCTATTGTTGAGAGATTGGAGGATACTATAAAAACTGAAGTTGGGAGGGTAGGAGACGAAAAATGGAAATTGGGTCTTAGGGCTATTGAAAAAATTCGGAATGCTAAAAGTGATCAGGATTTACTGAGAATAATAAAGGAAGAAATAGTAAGTGTGATAAAAAGTTCTGGAGCTAGTGGAGTTGATGCAATTACTAGTGACAATATCGGTATAACTTTAGACGATGTACGTCAACTGTTGAGGCAAACTCAGAAAAGAAGCAAATCTGTTTATGATGAAGCAATCGGGAAGTCAATCAATGATTTTTCTAAAGACATGCGAGATATAGTGGGCAGATATACAGATAAAAAACCAACTATTTATGTCGATCAAGGCACCGCGTTGAAAGTATTTGTTAACCAAGATATAGTATTTCCTCCACAGGCAATATTAAATCAATGAAATGAATTATGCTGCACTTGATACATATTTGGAGCCATTACAAGGCATATTTCAAGAAGAAGGCGTAAATGAAATATCAATAAATAAGCCAAAGGAAGTATGGATTGAAAATCGCGGTGAAATAAGGTGTGAAAAATTAGAAGTATTCGATCTTAACCATTTGAAATCTCTTGGCAGACTGATTGCTCAAGCTACAGAACAAAAACTTAGCGAAGAAGCACCTTTACTTTCGGCAACATTACCAAATGGTTATCGTATACAGATAGTATTTCCACCAGCATGTGAACCTGATAAAGTAGTCATGTCGATTCGTAAGCCTTCTAGCATGCAATTAGCACTCGATGATTACGAAAAAATGGGGGCTTTTTCTGAAACTGTTACAGAAGCAACTGATAATCCAGTTGACCGTCATTTGGATTTACTGTTAAGGCAAAAAAAAATAAAAGAGTTTTTAGAATACGCTGTAATAAGTAAGAAAAATATTATAATTAGCGGTGGAACTTCCACTGGTAAGACTACTTTTACTAATGCTACTTTGCGTGCTATTCCAACTGAGGAAAGAATTATTACTGTTGAGGATGCAAGGGAAATCGTTTTGAACGATCATCCAAATAGAGTGCATCTGATTGCCTCCAAAGGAGGGCAGGGCAGAGCAAAAGTAACCACTCAAGATTTGATAGAGGCGTGCTTACGTTTAAGGCCAGACAGAATAATAGTTGGTGAGCTCCGTGGAGCGGAAGCTTTTAGTTTTCTTAGGGCGATAAATACTGGTCACCCTGGATCAATATCAACCCTTCATGCGGATAGTCCAACAATGGCCCTTGAGCAAATAAAATTGATGGTTATGCAGGCAAATCTTGGCATTCCTCCAGACCAAATTATACCATACATTAGAAATGTGATTGATATTGTTATTCAGCTAAAAAGAACCGGTGGGGGCAAAAGAAGCATTTCTGAGATATTATTTACTAGATCTGCAAGCGAAAATGCTTAAATTTATACATAAGTTAAAAAAGAGTAGTTTATGAGTAATGGAAATCACCTACGTAATATTCTCATAGGAGGTGTAGTAGCTTTTAGCGTACTTGAGTTTTGCTTCTATCTATCTGGTATATTGTTCTTTCTATTAGTTGACGGTCCGGATGCTGTGGATTTTAAGGCAATTAATCCTAGTTTGACGCCTTTCCCTCAAGCTCTTTGGCCAACGATTTTTGATCATATACAATATTGTTGGCACCACCCAGAGTTATATAGCCTTGAGCTCAAATTTAAATTAATTCTATCTTCTACAATGCCTATTGTTGTTTTAATGATTATCTTATGGAATTTAAGAGAAAGGATAATTGAGTGGCGACCATTTAAAAAGAAAGAATCACTTCATGGAGACTCGCAGTGGGCATCAGAGAAAGACATACGAAAAGCAGGATTAAGAAGCAAAAAGGGATTATTGCTTGGTAAAGATAAAAGAGGATACTTTATTGCTGATGGGTTTCAGCATGCATTGTTATTTGCACCTACAGGTTCTGGTAAGGGTGTTGGCTTTGTAATTCCTAATTTATTATTTTGGACTGACTCGGTAATTGTACACGACATAAAATTAGAAAACTATGAAATAACAAGTGGTTGGCGAGAACGACAAGGACAAAAAGTATACGTATGGAATCCAGCGCAGCCAGATGGAATAAGTCACTGTTACAATCCATTACAATGGATTAGTAAAAAACCTGGGCAGATGGTTGACGATGTGCAAAAAATAGCTAACCTCATCATGCCTGAACAAGACTTTTGGCAAAATGAAGCAAGAAGCTTATTTGTTGGAGTGGTATTATACTTACTTGCTGCACCAGAGAAAGTTAAATCTTTTGGTGAAGTTGTGCGTACGATGCGTAGTGATGACGTAGTTTATAATCTTGCTGTTGCTCTTGATACAATGGGTAAAATACTACACCCTGTAGCATATATGAATATTGCAGCTTTTTTACAAAAAGCTGATAAAGAAAGGTCGGGTGTTGTATCAACTATGAACTCATCGCTTGAATTGTGGGCAAACCCATTGATTGATACTGCAACTGCGTCAAGTGATTTTAATATTTTAGATTTTAAAAAGAAGAAAACTACAGTTTATGTTGGTTTAACTCCTGACAACTTGACTAGGCTCAGGCCTTTAATGCAGGTTTTTTACCAACAGGCAACTGAGTTTTTATGTAGAAAATTGCCATCGGATGACGAGCCTTATGGCGTATTGTTTTTAATGGATGAGTTTCCTACACTTGGAAAAATGGAGCAATTTCAAACAGGTATTGCATATTTTCGTGGTTATCGAGTTAGGTTATTCTTAATTGTTCAAGATACTGAGCAGCTCAAAGGAATATACGAAGAAGCAGGAATGAACTCCTTTTTGTCAAACTCGACTTACAGAATAACTTTTGCAGCCAATAATATTGAAACAGCTAATTTAATATCGCAACTTATAGGAAACAAAACTGTACAACAAGAATCGTTGAATAAGCCTAAATTTTTAGATTTAAATCCTGCTTCAAGGTCGTTGCATATCTCTGAAACACAGAGGGCATTGCTATTGCCTCAAGAAGTTATTATGTTGCCACGCGACGATCAGATAATTTTAATAGAGTCAACTTACCCAATTAAATCAAAGAAAATTTTGTACTATAGTGATAGCACCTTCACAAAAAGACTGCTCAAGCAAACTCGTGTGCCTACACAAGAACCATATGACCCAAACAAAGTTCTTTCTGCTGCTGCGAGCAAAGATAAGGTTAATAACGAGGGGAATAATGCTCTTGAGGGGCCTAATTCAGTTGATTATCCTGCTGAAACTAAAACAGAGGATGCAGTGTATGATGAATCAGATGAATTTGCAGACGAAGATATTGATGATGAAGATATTGACGATAAGTTTGAAGATGATGATGAAGGGTTTGATGACGAGAGGAGCGATGATGGGTTTGATGACGAAGACGAGGATGATGAATTTGAAGATGAGGATATTGACGATAAATTAAAAAATGATCAAAAATAAAGGTTAACTTTGCCTATTTTTAGCTCAGAAAAGTGCAAGTTATGCAAATAATTAGGTTTTTCATATTAAGCCATTTTTAATTAATTAGTATTAGATTAGCTATTTTAACTAGGGGAGTAGTAATGATTAGTAAAAAAACATTAGCGGTTACAGCACTTGCTTTGCTGTTGTCACAACAATCTTTTGCAAGTGAAACAGAAGGATTTTACTTTGGTAGTGGGTATTACGGTCAATTTTTAAATGGCATGGGTGAGTTGAAAGCAAAAATTGGAGATAAGGATGCTGCAGATACTAATAAGGTATCTATAAATGACAGGAGTGCTCAGAGAACAGACGGTCAATTACTAAGTAAGTATAAAGGAGATTGTAATCCACCTTTTGCTGCAAATGTGGCATTTGGTTACACAGGGGAATTGGGTAACAACAGCTATAGAGCTGAATTGGAAGGAATGTATTCTTCTGTAAAAGTGGATAATATTGGTTTAACAAGTAGCCAAATAACTGTTTCATACCTAAAGAAGATTGACAAGGATCCTAATAAAGGAACTTATCTCTATAGTGCTGCAGTTAGTCATGACCAAATTGAGAACATATCTGTAATGGCAAATGTTTATCATCATTGGAAAAGTGACCGTTTCTCTTTTTCTCCTTACGTTGGTATTGGAATCGGTGCAACAAGAATGACGATGTTTGAAAAACCGTCAATAAGACCCGCAGGTCAATTAAAAGCTGGCTTTGACTATCGCATAAACGAAGATGTAAATATGCATATCGGATATAGAGGTTTTGGTGCTATTGGTAGCGATATTAAGCTTACAGCAGAAAAGTTAGGACAAGTGGTAGACGACCCTAATAATATTGGAAAAAAGAAGCTTGATCCTAGCTCAGGTAACAAAGTAACTGAGGAAATAAATATAGGTAATCAACTATTTCACACACACGGCATAGAGGCTGGCCTTACTTTCCACTTTGCCAGCAAAGCTTAAACATGTTGCCCTTTTAAAAAATGCATAAAACCGTTCCTGTCATCCTATGGCTTGACCATAGGATCTAGTTAAATATAGATCCCAGTGTCACGCACTGGGATGACGAGGTAGAGGGTACTGGGATGACGAGGTAGAGGGTACTGGAATGACATAGGATAATATGGGATGAAGGAGATAATACAAGAAAACATTAGCTATGTTTTTTGCACAACAATGCACCTCTTCATTCCTGCCAAATCATGTACATATTCCTGAAAAGCTAATTTGTATGAGGGTATTATTTTGTCAATATCATTTTGATCTTCACCTATCTCCAATATCGCAAACCCATTTTTTTTAAGACACCTCCTTAATATTGAAAAAATACTCAAGTAACAGTTTAAACCATCAATTCCACCATCAAGAGCAATTCTTGGCTCTTTTTGCACTTCAGCTTGCAAGTCTTTCAATTTGCTTCTTTTAATATATGGAGGGTTGCTAATTATAAGATCGAATGAACCTCTGCACTCTGTCCATGAGCTTGGAAATATTTTGGCTCTGCTGAGGAGATTATGTTTCTTTGTGTTCTGATAGGCAACTTTGTATGCTTCCAAGCTTTTTTCAAAACCGATACCAACGGCATATTCATACTCACTAAGTACAGATATCAATAAACAACCTGTGCCTGTACCAAAATCTGCAATTTTTAGTCTCTGCTTTTTATTTGGGTAATATTTTAACACTGTTGAGATTAATGTTTCACTATCTGGTCTTGGATCCAAAACATGCTGGTTAACTATAAAATTTTTACTCCAGAATTCACGATTACCTATTATTTGCGATATTGGATATCTTTCCGCTCTTTTTTTTGTTAATTTCCAAAATAAAAGTTCTTTCTCCATCGGCACTTGATCAGCATGGTTCATAATTATGAATGATCTTTCCACTCCAAGTACGTGCTGCATGATGATTTCACAATCTAAATGTGGTGATTCAACTTTATGTGACGATAATAACTCCGATCCTTCTTGAATTAAAGTGCTGATTGTTTTCATTATTCTAAAAATGTGTTCCTTTCAGCCAAGAATAGCAATTCCAATTTAGGGTAGCTGCACTAAATCCAAGTGTCAAGCATGGGTTCTTGCATAACCTAAACAGAAAAAAGATACAAGGTATTATTTTAGATATAAGCTATAAATATTTAAGAAATTTACCAAATGAAAAAAAAGGCAAAAGAAGCCCCGTGGTTGGCTAATTACTTACATTATACTTTCAAGTATGGCGTTTTTTTATTCTAAACACTTAATAACCGCGATTCAGCTGCTTTTAAACCGCAACTAATCTAAATTATAAATGTTAAGAAATTTACTAAACAGAAAAAAAGGCAAAAGAAACCCTAGGGTAGCTAGTTATTCACTATCCATTTTTTAAGTTGGCGTTTTTTGATGTTTTAAATGCTTTATAAGCGCATTTCAGCTTATATTAGGTAAAAACCTAGAAATTTTATAAAGACATAGAGTGCACATAGTGCAAAAAATTAAATATGAAACGCCAGATACGTGAGTTTTTTTGTCATTTAATCTGTACAGAGAAGATAAATAAATAGCCTCAGTGTTTATGTTAAGGGGGTTGGCGGAGTTTGTCAAGTAAGTTTTTTCGTTTCTATTCCCAATAAAAGTTTGTATGCAATAACACAGAAGCATATGCTGCTATTCCTTCATTTCTTCCAATAGAACCTAATTTTTCTGCAGTGGTTGCTTTGATATTTACAAATTCATCATCAATCTCTAATGCTTTTGATATGAATTTCTTCATTTCTACTTTGTAAGGCGATATTTTAGGCTCCTCACAAACTATAGTAATATCTAAATTAGACACGCTGTACCCTTTTTCCTTTGCTTTTTTAGCAGCAAAGTCAAGAAAGTGAGATGAATTGCAATCTTTCCATTCAGAGGAACTAGGAGGAAAGTGCTCTCCTATGTCGCCACATCCCAGTGCTCCGAGTATTGCATCAACGATTGCATGTATTGCAACATCACCATCAGAGTGCGCTTCTATTGCCATGTTGTGTTCAATTTTCACACCGCAAATTTTTATAAAGCTCTCAGCACCATTTTGAACTTTAATGAACTTATGTATATCATAACCAGTTCCGACACGAAATTTTGGCTCTTCAAAGAGAAGCTTTGCCATATTGATATCCTCTTTTGTGGTTAACTTAAAATTGCTTTTCTCACCTTTAATAATCGCAACATGTTTTTTGTGCTCTACCATTAGTGATGAATCGTCAGTAAATTCTTTGTCTGATTGATGGCACGATAATAATTCTTTGAAATTAAAAATTTGAGGAGTTTGTATGGCTCTGAGTTTTCCTCTTGAAATCGTAGATTCAACGAAATTATTACCCACCAATGACATAGTGTCTTCGACTTCTATTGCTGGTACTACTCCTGTATATTGATCATTAATCATGGACTGAGCCAAGTTATCTATCAGAACATCTGACACAAAAGGCCTACAAGCATCGTGTATAACTACAAAATCTGGGTTAATTTTTTGTAAGCTTTCAAGCCCTAGTTTAACTGAATTTTGCCTGTTTTCTCCTCCATATATTGGACTTAGTAATTTAGTATCTACACCTCCTGTCATCCAAGTAGCTTGACTACTTGGATCCATACTTTCTTTTTTTCTAGATTCCAGCGTCACGCGCTGGAAGGAGTGTACTGCTGATTTTTCACTTAAATAATGGTTGGATAAGAGATCCATTGCTTCCCTATAAAAACTTTCATGGTCTCTATTAATTGCTATTCTTATGTAATCTATATATTGGTTAGCCAGAAATCTTTTAATTGCATGAAATAAAACAGATTTACCTGCAAGTTTTGTATACTGCTTAGGAATTGTGTTACTGCATCTACTGCCTACTCCTGCTGCAACTATTAATGCTGCTATTTTGTATTTCTTAAGTCTGTTAGTGTGCATATTTATCATTTTCAGCGTAAGTGTATAGTAACAAGTTATTTACAGTTTTAAAAAAAGAGTGTATTATCTTATAAGATATAATACGATGCTAGAATGCACATTACTAAGTGTAATAAAGAAAATGAGATACACCTTATATTCTTTCATGGAATAGGGGATAATCATAAAAATGCTCAACAATGCTTACAGCATTTATGTGGCAGAAATAGGCTAAAAGCTATTGCTCATACACATAAATATCCGGCTATATTCCAAAACTACATAACTTATGCTGCAGTTAGCTTTTTGTTCCTCGTGGCATCTGTATCAGCGCCCATTGCAATATTACTACTTATAAGCCCCATAACAGCTGGAGTAGTTGGTTTAGCAAGCTTAGCTGCTCTAACTTGCATTTTTTTATCCGTAATGCTTATTATTATTCCCTTTATAAATAGAGATCAAAGTTTGCTTAAGCCCTCGATAGAAGAAATCAATGAATTAATGGACAAGGGTGTGAGGCCTGAAAACATTATACTTTTTGGCCATTCCTTTGGAGGAGCAGTTGCATCGGCAGTTTTGAAGCACTTTGCAGACAAAAACGTTAAACTTGGAAGTGTTATTTTTACTAGCACTTTCAGCTCTTTTCATACAGCAATAGGGCATTTTCCGATCCCTCAAGCAAAAATTTTAAGTATGTTGCCCTCATCCATTTTTAAAAAATTGCTAAAGGCTTTAGATCTAGATTTTGATTTAGTGAACGATATACGAAAGTTGCGAGATGAGGGAAAATTGAATATGCCAATAATAGTTATTAATAGCAAAAGAGATTACTTAATACCACAACCTGCACAATTGGCGCACGCAATAGAAAATGATGTATTGCTACGTGGAAAATTGATCAAGATTGTTAATTCGAAAAGGTATGAAGATGATCCACATAACGGAGTTTTATCTAGTTGGGAATTGGGTGAAAATTTGATTGACCTAATACTTAATAAAATTGATAAAACAATGAATAGATAGTATTTACAATAAACTGTATATTTTTCAGTAAATTGACTATGCTAAACGCATGCAAAAACGTCATATAACTATTTGTTTTATACTGCTTTTTATAATAGGGATGTTATTCCTGATGCGTCCTATGATTTTTCCATGTTTAATGTCTATTGTTATTGCATATTTGTTTAATCCGCTAGTAGTCAAGTTTGAAAAGTATAGAATACCGCGTTCATGTTCTGTAATTTTTATAATACTTGTTTTATTAATAGCTTTTATACTAGTTATAACATTTGTTTTACCTATTATATATGTTCAAATTACTTCAATATTAAATTTCTTAGTGAGTAAAGTGCCTTCATTAAAACTTAAAGTAATCCCCTCTGTATTAGAATTTCTTAATATAAAAATCGAGGATAGCTTATTTGATCACTTATCTAAAAATCTAGCAGAAAATTACAGCGACTATGTATCTTATTTCATAAATGCTCTTGATATTGCTAGTAACTTTATAATCCAAGTGTTAAGTTCAAGCTTTAGCTTGATTCACACGGTATCATTAATGGTGATTACTCCTGTAGTGTTTTTCTATATATTACGTGATTGGCCTTTAATTATAGAAAAAGCTAATAAATTAATTCCTGTTTCTTATAGAGAAAAAGTTGCAAATTATTTTTCCAAAGTGGATTTCATCATATCTAATTATCTAAAGGGGCAGGTAAATGTATGTATTGTCATGATGGTCTTTTACTCTGTGAGCCTGAGCATAATCGGATTGAAACACTCTATTGTTATTGGAATTTTATCAGGAATATTAACGTTCATACCTTACGTAGGACCATTATTATATACCATTATTGGGTTTTTGAGCGCTATTACTCAATTTAGTGAATGGTTTGAAAGTGCTGCCGTTTTGCTATTATTTGGTGTTGGACAATTAATAGATTCAAACATATTAGTTCCTTTATTAATAGGAAAAAAAGTTCATATACATCCAACTGTAATTATTCTGGGAATTACTATATGCGCTTCATATTTTGGGTTTACAGGTATATTACTTTTTATTCCAATAATAGCAATGTTCAATGTATCAGTAGAATATGCAATCAATAAATATTTTAAAAGTGAGCTTTATAAAAACGGCTAACAGACCTTTTGCATAATCAATTTATGGTAAGAGGAGAAATGAGCCCAGAATACCTGAGATATTTGAGGAGCGTAAGTAAATTTCTGCGCAAAAATTACTACCAGAAAGAGGTTACGTAGGAGGTTTAATGTGCAATTAAATTTATTTAACAACAATCAAGCTGATTATAGTCGGCAAAATTACATCATCTTAGATGAAAATAAGCACATATATAATTCAGTAATTGAGGATTTATCTTGGAAATCTCTCATTCTTTTTGGACCTAAAAGCTCTGGTAAAACTCATCTTGCTCATATTTGGCAGTCAATAAACGATGCAATTTTTATCAATGTGAATAACTTTGTAAGCGAGATTAGGTATAGCGATGCTTTTATTTTAGAAGACGTACAAAACATTAAAGATGAAGAAATGTTATTACATTGTTACAATTACATGAAAGAAAATGATAAGAAGCTGCTAATCACTTCTTCAATTTCACCAAAAAAACTTAACTTCAAACTAAGAGATTTAAGTTCTCGAATATTGTCAACTATCAGCGTAAAAATTTTGCCTGCAAGCGAAGAATTATTAAGAATCATGCTAATAAAACGATTTTCAGATAAACAGTTAAAAATTGATTTAAAAGTGATTAATTATATTTTAGCAAGAATAGAACGTTCTTTCTATAGCATTGATAAAATTATAGAGAAGATAGATAATGAATCTATAGGGTCAAATGTGACCGTTCCTTTTATTAGCACTTTATTTAAAAAAGATGCCATTTGATTTCTTCTTTTGTAAAGTACTCATTGTATATATTAAAAATTTATTAACACCCATAACACTAACGTAATTGAAATCTCTATCTGTCCATGTTAGAATTATAATAAATGTTATGTTATAATAAATATAGATAGATACAGCTAAGAAGTATTCTATATTTATAGTAGAGCTCACTTTATAAGGTGTTTTTTATAGATTTGACGTTATAATTTAACTATGATAAGAGTAAGATTAAATTTAAAAAAAAGGTTAAAGCAAAGGTTTGTGATGTTCACTCTATTGATAAATGCCTTATTTGTCTCATATTTTCTCATAAGACACATAGGAAACACTTCCAATCAAATTATAGCCAAAGAAATAAATATAGGAGCTGATAATGAAAAATAAACAGTCGCAAAATAAAAAAGAAAATCTTTACATAACATATTACATAGATGCTTTGGCTTCAGAGAGGTCCGCTACACAAAATACTCTGGAAAGTTATCGTTCGGATTTACACCAGTTTGAAGAATTTTTATTAGAAAGCGGCACTACCTTGGTTGGCGTAAACAAAACCAATATTAAAGATTATGTGAAATATCTATGTACACAAAAAAAATATAAAAGTAGCTCTATATCAAGAAAAATATCCGCTACGAAAAATTTCTATAAGTGTCTATTTAATGACGGAATAATAGATTTTAATCCAGCACCGGCTAATGATGCTGAATTAAAGAATCCAAAAGTTTCTCGTCCTTTGCCTAAGTATTTAAGTGTCGAAGAAATATTTTTGCTAATGGACGCAGTGAGAAAATCAGCAAGCGAATCGAATAAAGAGATAAGCAGTAAAAGGCTATGTGCGATTTTAGATATCCTTTACTCTTCTGGAATGCGTGTTTCTGAACTAATTGATATGAAGTTATGTGAAGTGTCACATTTAATAAACAGTAATAACAAAGAATGCTATATAATAATAAAAGGAAAAAGTGGTAGAGAGAGGCAAATTCTTTTTAATGAACAAGCATTGCAGAGCCTTAGAAATTATTTATCAGTTCGTGACAATCTGATCCCTAACGAAAAGGAATCCGATTGGCTATTCCCAGGTGATAAACCTAATAAACCAATTACAAGGCAGAGGGTCGGTCAATTAATGAAGGAGTTAGCAAGAAAATGCAATATTGATGAAAATAAGATCTCTCCACACGTGATTAGGCATTCTTTTGCTACCCATCTACTGGATAGCGGAGCAAATATTGTGTTGATACAGAAAGTTCTTGGCCATACTAACCTTTCTACAACACAAATATATACTCATATTGCTAACGAAAAGTTAAAGGACAAATTAGCTGATTCGCATCCTATTACTCAGATGATCAATAATTAAACTTATTGCTTTTAATTTGTAGTAAAGTTAAATTCAAATAAGTTTATGTGAGTTTGTGATTTCAAGTTTATTGTTTAATTTCTTCCTTATATTATGGGAAGTATTCTATACTTTAATTGCTCTCCCTGTAATTTTCTTTCCTGAGTATGTAATAACCATTTTCCTCGTCTGTTCGGTGAGAGTTGTATTATTCATGCTGCGTTTATTATGTGGCATTAAATATGAAGTTAGGGGAATGGAAAACATTCCTAAGCAACCTTTTATCATTGCATCTAAACACCAATCTCCATTTGAAACATTTATTTTTATACTACTATTTAGAAAAGCGGTTTTTATTTTAAAACGTGAATTGAAATGGATTCCATTCATTGGTTTACATCTTATAGCGCTGAAAATGATTTTTATTAACCGTTCAGATGGTATCAGTGCTATACGCCATATAATTAAACTAGCAAAAATGCGTATAAAAGAAAATAGAAGCATAATAATATTTCCTGAAGGTACAAGAACGACTATAAACCAAAATATAAAATATCAACCAGGTATTGCTGCTTTATATAGCGTATTATCTGTTCCTGTGTTACCGGTTGCTTTAAACACTGGTTTGTTTTGGCCAAAAAGCATACTTTCTCTGAGAAAGAATCCCGGAAAGGCAGTAATAGAAATATTGCCCCCAATATATCCTGGGTTAAACAAAAATGAATTCTTGCAAAGTTTAGAAAAAATTATTGAAGAGAGAAGCAGTAGATTAACCATAGAAAAAACTGATATTGCAAATTAACAAAAAAACTTTATAATTAAAAAAAAAGTACAGTATTTTAGGTATTAATATATGGCAAATCATAAGAGTGCTAAAAAAATGATAAAGGTAATAGCAAAGCGCACTTTAATAAATAAGATGCGGAAAAGTAAAACTCGCACCGCTATTAGAAAATTGGTTGATATAATCAAGTCTGGCGACAAAGAAAATGTTGTTCTGGCATTTCGGAATGCTGAATCTAATTTACACAAGTGTGTGAATAAAGGTGTTATTCATAGGAATACTGCTGCGCGTAAAATAAGTCGCTTAAATGCAAAAGTAAAAGCATTGATGACCGCTTAATACGGTTAATGTAAAGTTAACTGTATTAATATATACTCTTCAGTTTGTATATTCTGTATAAAATTTAAGTAGCTTAAGTGATGGATAAAAAAGTGCTATTAGAACTAAGTAATGGATTAAAAATTGAGCTACCCATATTAAGTGGAACAATAGGTCCTGACGTGTTAAATATCAAGGATTTATATAAGACGACAGGATTATTCACTTATGATCCGGGGTTTGTTTCCACAGCTTCATGTTCTTCTTCGATTACATTTATTGATGGAGATGAAGGAGTTCTTAAATATAGGGAACATGATATAGCTGATTTGGCAGAGAATAATAGTTTTACTGCTGTGATTTATTTATTACTCTATGGTGAACTACCCAGTTCAGAGCAACACAAAAAATTTCTTCTCAAAATACAAGAATCATCCAAAGTATCAGAGCAAGTTACAAATGTAATCAAAGCATTTCCAAAAACTGCTCACCCTATGTCGATTTTAGTTGCATGTTTTGCAAATTTGTCAGCATCTTACCATGAAACACATGGCAACAATGTCAATGGTGAAGATTTAGATTTTGGAATTTCTGCAATAGCACAAGTTCCTGCAATTGTTGCAATGATTTATAGGCATATCAACAATCAGGAATTCATAAATGCTAACAATGAATTAAGTTACAGTGAAAATTTCTTAAAGATGATATTTGGCGATGCTGTTGATAATGATAAAAGCGCCCTTTTTGCAAAAGCTCTGGATAAAATATTTACTCTCCATGCTGATCATGAACAGAATGCTTCTACGGCGGCTGTCAGATTGGTGGGATCGGCTGGCTCTAATCTGTTTGCAAGCCTCTCTGCAGGAGTTGCTACACTTTGGGGACCAGCACATGGTGGAGCTAATGAAGCAGTTATAAATATGCTAAAAGAGATAGAGCAAAGTGAAGATATAGATAAATTCATCGAAAAAGCTAAAGATGATAAAGATCCATTTAAATTGATGGGATTTGGACATCGTGTTTATAAAAATTATGATCCGCGCGCGCGGATATTGAAAGACGCTTGTCATGAGGTTCTAAGTAAACTAGAACAAAATAATGAATTGCTCAAAATTGCAAAAAAACTTGAAGAAATAGCTTTAAAGGATGAATATTTTATCGTGCGTAAGTTATATCCAAATGTTGATTTTTACTCAGGTATAATAATGAATGCTATCGATATTCCCTCAAATATATTCACGCCTATTTTTGCACTTGCAAGAACCACTGGTTGGGTTACTCAGTGGTATGAAATGATAAATGATAAAGAAACTAAGATCTGTAGACCAAGGCAACTCTATTTTGGTAAATAAATTTATTTTCACTTCATTAGACTTCTTGTATAACCCAAGCTAAGTAGAAAAAAGGTATAGCTAACACGTCATACCGTGATTTATTCACGGTATCTCTAGATCCCGCTAACAAGCAGCGGGATGACGAGCTTATCATCATGCCGCCACGAACCGTCATACCGCGATTCATTCGCGGTATCTCTTAGCCGCTAACAAGCAGCGGGATGACGAGATGCCACCGCGAACCGTCATACCGCCACGAACCGTCATACCGCGATTCATTCGCGGTATCTCTTAGCATAGATCCCGCTAACACGTAGCGGGATGACGAATTGCTTAACCGTCATGTCACCGCAGACCGTCATACCGCGATTCATTCGCGGTATCTCGGCATAGATCCCGCTAACAAGTAGCGGGATGACGAATTACTTAACCATCATCTACACCGTCATACCGCCGCGGTATCTCTTAGCCGCTAACAAGTAGCGGGATGACGAGCTTATCATCATGCCGCCGCGAACCGTCATACCGCGATTCATTCGCGGTATCTCTAGATCCCGCTAACAAGCAGCGGGATGACGATTGTCGTTTAGCCACAAATATTAAGAAATTTACCAAATAAAAAAAAAGGCAAAAGAAGCCCCGATTAATATCTATTTAAAAACATTGGCGTTTTTTAAGTCTTAAACACTGCAATTTAGCTGCTTTTAAATACAACTTACCTTAGCTAAAATGTTTAAGAAATTTACTAAGCAGAAAAAAAGACAAAAGAAACCCCGTGTTAGCTAGTTGTCACTCTCTAATCCTGCAAATTGGCGTACTATACTGTCTTAAACGACTTATAAGCGCGTTTCAGCTTATATAGGCAAAAACCTAGAAATGTTGTGAAGACATAAGGTGCACATAGTGCAAAAAATTAAAAATAAGACGCCAACTACGTTGTTTTCTTGCTGTTTAATCTGCACAGATGAAGATAACTGAATACCTTCAGTTTCATGATAAGGGGGCTGGCGGAGTTTGTCAAGTAAGTTTTTTCGTTTCTATTCCCAATAAAAGTTCGTCATATGGTTATGCAAGAAGTCTAATTGGTATAACCATGCATGAATGCTATTTTCGGCAGAATCTCTTACAATGCTCAAAAGCAGAAAAACAAAAACTTGATTTTCGCAGCTAAATAGTGGACCATCAAAAGCACGCATAAATATCTACAATGAAAGAAAAAACTTTCACAATCATCGATGGCTATGGTTTTCTTTTCAGAGCTTACTATGTACTACCTCACTTAATTACCACAACAGGAATGCCAATAGGTGGTGTATATGGCTTTCTGAATATGGTTCTTAAGTACATTGCCCATTCGGACTACTTAACTATAGCACTTGATGCAGGAAAAAAGAATTTTAGGCACAATTTATATCCTGAATACAAAGCAAACAGAGTAACGCCTCCTGAGGATCTAATTCCACAGTTCACCATACTGAGGGAAGCGGTAGAAGCTTTTAACCTCAGCTATGAAGAAATTGAAGGTTATGAAGCAGATGACATAATCGCAACACTAGCTGCAAAATACGCCAACCACCAAGACTTTAAAGTGGTAGTCGTTTCATCAGATAAAGATTTATTTCAACTCTTGAACCATAATATTTTAATATTCGACCCCATTAAAAATATATATATAGATGAAAAACAAGTAATAGAAAAATTTAGTGTAAACTCACACAAGCTTCTTGATTTATTTTCTCTAACTGGTGATGCATCTGACAACATTCCAGGCGTTCCGGGAATAGGTCCGAAGACTGCAGCTAAATTACTAGATGAATTTGATTCATTGAATAATATTATAGAGAACATTGATAACATCGAGCAAACGAGGATTCGTAATATTCTTGCTGAACATAAGGAAAAAGCGCTAATTTCAAGAGAACTTTTATCACTATGCGAAAAAGTAGACCTTCAACATGATATTGCAAAATGTGAAGTTCGCCCTCCAAATATGGAAAAACTATTATCCTTTTTAAAGAAGTATGAATTCAATTCCTTAATAGGTAAAATAGAAAAGCTTTTTTCCTATAATGGATCTAGCACAAAAGAGAAAATAGAATATAGTAGTGAAGAGTTAGAGAAATTTTTGGAGCATTGTAGATATGAAGGCAAAATTGCAATTCATTACCACCTTGAAAACAATGTATTAAGTCTATCTTATAGCGAAAGTAATATTTTTTGTATAGAGCAAGATAGCATACAAAATGCACTCATTACAATCAACTCAACTTTACTCTCAAATGGGGTGCTTAAAATAATACATAACATTAAAGAGATGAGGAAAATCTTCCCTGCAGTGGAGAAGATGCTAGATTCAGTTGATGATTTGATGATAATGTCGTATAGCTTGGATACAGGAAAACATGATCACAGTATTCCAAACATAGTTGCGCATAATTTGAGTGAAAATGCAGAAATTTTCTCGGCAAAAACTTTAATAGCAATTCATGAAAAGCTAAAGCAAAGGTTATTTCAGGAAAAATTGTTCACAATTTACGAGCGCTTCGATAAGCCACTTATGAAAGTAATATTTGATATGGAGAAAAATGGAATATTGCTGAACATACAAAAATTACAGGAGCTGTCCGATAAATTTCAGCAGGTAATTGCCGTGCTTGAAGATGAGATATATAACTTAGCAGAGGAAAGATTTAATATTGCTTCGCCAAAGCAATTAAGTGATGTTTTATTTAATAAAATGGGGCTTAATAAAAAGAAAAAGTCAAAATCTGGATCGTATAGCACCAATTATGAAGTTCTAGAGGCACTCGAAGAAGAAGGGGTAGAAATTGCAGGTAAAATTTTAAGTTGGCGACATTTAAGTAAATTGAAGAGTACCTACACTGATGCATTAATAAAACAGGTTGATCCGCTCGATGATAGAATACACACAAGCTTTTCAATAACTGCAACTGCAGCTGGAAGGCTGAGCTCCAGCAATCCTAATTTACAGAATATTCCTATCAGAAGCGAAGAGGGAAATCTTATCAGACAAGCATTTATTGTGCCAAAAGGGTGCAAGATAATCTCTGCTGACTATTCGCAAATAGAATTGAGGCTCCTGGCACACGTTGCAAACGTTGCAGCATTTAAAGAAGCTTTTGCAAACGGACAAGATATTCACGATATCACCGCTAGGCAAGTTTTTGGAGTGCAAGAAATAGATGAGCAATTAAGGCGCAAAGCAAAATCCATTAATTTTGGAATTATATATGGAATCAGCCCGTTTGGCCTTGCAAAACGGCTTGGAATTACCATTGCGGAAGCTGCTGAATACATTAATTACTATTTTTCCTGTTACCCAGAAATAAAGGTCTATATGGAAAAAGCAGTGTCTATCGCAAGATTGCATGGTTATGTAGAAACTTTGTTTGGCAGGAGATGCTTTGTAAGAGACATAAACAATACAATTCCTTATGTAAGACAATTTGCAGAAAGGGCAGCAATAAATGCACCACTGCAAGGAACCGCTGCTGATATAATAAAACGTGCGACGATTCAGCTTTTTGATCAGTTAAAAGTAGGTAAAATAATCCTCCAAGTTCACGATGAACTACTGGTTGAAGTAGAAGACGAAAAGGTACAAGAAACAGCAAAACTTATGAAAGACGTAATGGAAAATGCAATAGAAATTTCTATACCACTTGAAGTGGAAGTAAAAATTGGCGACAACTGGGGTCTAAATTCTCTTAATTATGATTTAAACATTGCGAATTCTAGGAGTATAAATCATTTGAACTAATACGAAAAATATGCTACAATTATAGCATAGGTAAATGCAAATAGGTCAGCCATGACAGGTATATTAGTTCCACAAAAAGAGAATGCAAAACCTTCAGAGCCATCTGCTCAGGTAATGGAGGATGAAGTAATCTTTAAGGAGGAACATAAGGCAATCTATGATGCCTTTATACAGTCGCTAGAAAACAGAGTACAATCTGAAGAATTAAAGGAAGATGATGAGACAGTACTTGCTTTCATGCTAAGTCAAAATCAGATCATATTCAAAAATGTCAAGCTAGAAGATGTAAAACCACTAAGTGAAGAAAATTTTCTTCAGTTTTTACTTTCCGTATTTGAAAAAATTAGAGAAAAAAATTTAGCTAGTGAAGAGAATTTAAAGAATGACAAAATAAAGCAAGAAGTAGCTGAATGTGTAGCTGATATACGCGGTACAGAAGCTAAAGATTCACTCATAAAGCTTGCTGGGTGGCCGCTTGGAGTAAAGATAGACCCAAAAAATATTTCCAGCTCTTTTATGAATGGGGTGAAAGAAAAAATACCATTCTTAGGTAAAGGTAAAAAAGAGGAGGATGAACCACCACTCAGTGATGAAGAGATGGCAACAGCATTCTTACGTAAGATTTTTCTTCCTATTTCTTTTTCCATTGCTTCAATATTAATTTTTGGTCCTACTACACTCGCGATAGTTGCTGCCGTTATTGGTACAATATTCGCCATAAAAGGGGGAGTTGAGGTTCTTTTTTCAAATGACAAAGAAGGTACTTTATATAACCCTCATTCACGAGATGAAAAGAAAAAAGAAGGATGGGATGGGAAAATTCTTGATGGTATTAGTAAAATTTTAGGATCCAAAGTTAATGAAACTGGGCAGGGTAATCAACCTGCTGTAACAACTGAGGAGCAACTTACTCAAAAGAGTGAGCAGTCTACTGTGCTTGAACAAGTTACTTTAGATCAGCAAAAAACCACAGGGCAGCAACCAAGTAAGACTACCTAAGTTTGCCAATAAAGTGAGTTGTGTAAGAGGTCTACTATTATTCTATAACGCATACAACAGGAGTATGATCAGATGGATTTTCTAGCTTACGCAATCTATCATCTATGTAGCATGTTTCCAATTTATCTACAGCTTGTGGCGATAATAGCATATAATCTATTCGCATTCCTTGATTGTTTCTGAGTGAATTGCCTTGATAATGCCACCAAGTGAATTGTTGCAAATTGGGGTGGGATATTCTAAACGTGTCTTTAAACCCAAGATTCAAGATTGCTCTTAACTTCTCACGTTCTTTTATATGAAAGCACACTTGGCCATTCAATAAATTTGAATCAAAAACATCAATTTCATCCAGTGCAACATTATAATCGCCAGCTATAATAGTTAACTCTTCATTTTTCAACAAAGTGCTCATCCTTTCATATAGGTTATCAAAAAACTTGAGTTTATACTCAAACATATGAGAGTCTGGGCTTTGACCATTTGGAACGTATACACTTCCTACCCTTACCTTATGATTGGTGTGTTTTATCACACATTCTATATAACGTGCTTCTTGATGACTCTCTACAACATCAATTTTTAATTTTTCCAGTATCGGATATTTAGATAAAACACAAACGCCATTTCTTGCAACTTGTCCATAGATAGCATATTCATATCCTAACTTTTCTATCTCTACATAAGGAAATTGCTCTTCCGTACATTTTATCTCTTGCAGCAAAACTATATCTATCTGACTGTCAACTATAAAACTACAAAGTTGGTTAACTCTTTTACGTATGGAGTTTACATTCCAAGTTGCAATCTTTAGCATCAACAATCCTTATTAATTATATCAATTAAACTCTCCCCAGTAGGCAACCTCGATGTTATAATTTTTTTCCATTTGATTAACCTTAAACTATCAGCAATGTTTTTACTCATGGTATATGCAGCTGTATTATTCATCACATGAGATAGCCCACTTTTTAGAACTAATGAACAAAATACCCTTGCTGTCTGTGAGGAAAAAAAAGCAACACTATCAATTTTACCATCCAACAGTAAATTTTTACACCTATTAGTTAGACTCCTTTTTATAATTGTTTTATAGAGTACAACTTCTCTTACATTAAAATCTTCTTCAGATAATCTCTTTTTTAGGTCACATGATACTTCTTGTCCCCTTATATACAAGAACTTTATTGCGTTTGAATAATGAGCTTTTATGAATGATATCAGACCATCAACGTTGCTGTCTGCTGAGATTATATCAGAAAATCCCAAATTTTTTGCAGCCTGCATGGTTGAATTACCAGCTGTAATAATCGGAAAGTCATCCTCTTTGCATATTTGACTAAAAGCCTTTACACTGTTTTTACTTGTAGATATCACAACGTCAAATTCGTACGCAGATATATCAGGATTTAAGTACTTTATTGTGAATACTGGTTCTATAAAAACTTTGTATCCATACTTTCTCAATATATTTCTTGTATTGAACGAATCCAATAAAGGCCTCGTTAATAAAATAGACTTCATTCTGATTTATTTCACTACTAGTAAAATAGTACCCTTTATACACAAATTACTGAATAAAAATTTTTATTTTGATGGCTTGAGCAACTATTCAAGTAATTGATGTTGAAATAAGGATACTCAGTCCCCTATTTACCACTAAGCTTTAAATTCACTTATACTTTTCTAATGCTAATTACGTTGAGCTCTTTTGAATGGCTCCCTTCAATGGAATTATATAGCTAATATTCCTGTATAAGTCGAATGGGTTAATTTATTGATGCATGATAATTAGGCCCAGCTATCGCGGTTTGAATGTTAATTTGATCACTAGCTTTGAGATTATCATTTTTATCTATTTGTGGCTTACTAATCATAGTCCGAACGATATTAGCTGCCATAAAGGCACAGCCTAGAATAAAAAAGGCAGTAGAAACAAAAGGAATGATAGGAGATTCGAGAGGCAATATAGATGCAATTCCTCCTATTAAAAACGAAACGTTAGATGTAATATCAAGACAGATCTTTGTTAGTTTTTTTTGTCCTGCTACACCAAGTTGCTTCTGCTGTAGGAAATGATCCTTTAATGACCATATATTTAAAGCAAACGAAAGTACACTTAATATAGTGCCGGCAATACTAAAATACAGACTTAAGACAGGAATACTAAAGGCTAATGCTGCTATATATCCAATAAAAGAAGCAGTAGATAGTGTAGTAACTAAGCGTTTCGAGTAAGTTCGTACCTTCTTTCTGTAGGCTAACTTATCTTTTTCACCATACATAGCATAAATATTACCTAATACGTTATATTGTAGCATTAACTAATTCAACAAGCAATATGGAAGCTAAGAGTGCCCGAGAGAAGACTTGAACTTCCACAACTTAAAAAGTTACTAGCACCTGAAGCTAGCGCGTCTACCAATTCCGCCACCCGGGCTTTTTATAGTTTACTATGTTAAAGTTAAATAATATACTTAAACAATTTTTAGTTCAAAGGTAATGCCAAATCTAGACCAAATATTTTTCGCTCAAAACAATGTTAATATTAATAACGTATATAAAATAGTCAATAACGCTTTGAGCAATAGCGATGGTGGTGAGCTGTTTCTAGAATTTTGCCAGTCGGAGTCCCTAGTTTTTGATGACAATATATTAAGACACGTGGATTTGAATACCAGAAGGGGATTTGGTTTAAGGTCTTTTTGTGAGGATAGTACATCTTTCGTTTGTTCTTCTGAGATTAGCGAAAAAGAAATTAGTAATGCTGCTTCTATGGTAAAAAGCTCAGTGTCTTTAAACAAGACAAATTCAATAAATTTAAACGAAGAGACAAAAAGCCTATATTCGAGGATTAACCCTACAAATGAAATGGATCTGAATTCAAAGATTAAACTACTCAATGAGGTTAATGAGTATGTAAGGTCCAAAAATAACTGCGTGAAGCAAGTAAAAATAACTCTAAGTGGAGAATGGCAAGTCGTACAAATAATAAAGGGTGATCACAGATTAAGCGATATCAGGCCTCTGGTACGTTTTAATGTGCTAGTCATTGTAGAAAAGGATGGCCGTACCGAGAGAGGCTCCGCAGGACACGGTGGAAGGGATTCTTATAGTAAGTTTATTTCTGAGAAAAAGTGGAAAGAAGTTGCAAACCAGGCTTTGGAACAAGCACTGGTAAATCTTGAAGCAATTCCAACTCCAGCCGGAGAAATGACAGTTATTCTAGGTCCGGGCTGGCCGGGAGTATTGTTGCATGAAGCTGTGGGTCATGGACTCGAAGGCGATTTTAATCGTAAAGGAGTCTCAGCATTTTCAAATTCTATTGGTAAACAAGTAGCAGCTAGTGGCATCACAGTAGTTGATGATGGAACTCTGCCTAATTTGCGTGGTTCTATTAGCATAGATGATGAAGGTACTCCACCCAGTTATAATGTGTTGATAGAGGATGGAATTCTCAAAGGCTACATGCAGGATCATATGAATGCTAAACTCATGGGTGTGAATCCAGCTGGTAATGGTAGAAGAGAAAGTTATAAAGAAGTTACTATGCCGCGCATGACAAACACCTATATGTTACCAGGGAAACATACGCCGGAAGAAATAATATCTAGCGTAAAGAAAGGTCTGTATGCAGTAAATTTCGGTGGTGGGCAAGTTGATATAACGTCAGGGAAATTTGTTTTTTCATCTTCAGAAGCTTACTTAATAGAAAATGGTAAAATTACACGGCCAGTCAAAGGAGCAACACTAATTGGTGATGGGCCAACAGTGCTAAAAAAAGTATCCATGGTTGGCAACGACTTAAAGTTGGACCCCGGTGTTGGCACATGCTCAAAAGATGGACAAAATGTGCCCGTTGGAGTTGGTCAACCAACACTCAAAGTCGACGCAATAACTGTTGGTGGAACTGAGATATAGATAAGGGCTAAAACGGGTTCCAGCGCATGACGAACAATTGTACAAACATTGTAGCCGTTATTCAAGTAGCCCGCAGAAGCGAAAAAACTTACTTGACAAACTTCGCCAGCCCCCTTATTATGACAATAAGGGTATTTATGACTCAAAACTTGTTTTTGACCTGCAGGCTCAATGACAAAATTCAGTAAAAAACTTAGGGTATTTTTTGGCGGATTACATAAAATTATAGCGGCTGCATGTCTTTTTTATTTTTTCTACATTCAGCCAAATCGCGCTTATTTTAAGCGTTAGCACATTATTACAGCGCCACTTACAGTAATATAGAGTCAAAACTCGCACCACGGGGCTTCTTTTGCCTTTTTTTCCGCTTGGTAAATTTCTTAATGTTTGTAGCTAAAGCAATTTAAGAGACCGAAAATGGTGTCATTCCAGCGCGTGACGCTGGAATCTAGTCTTTATTATGCAGCCACTTATTTAAAGTTAAGTTTTCTGGATCCAAGTAGTCAAGCTACTCGGATGACACCCTCTTGGATGGAAACCAGTGTCAGCTACTTTCATGACACTATGACAACCGTCATCCCGCTGCTTGTTAGCGGGATCTATGCTAAGAGATACCGCGAATGAATCGCGGTATGACGATCTGCGGCAGTATGACGGTTCGCGGCGGTATGACGTAGGATTGCTGTCATCCCGCTATGTGTTAGCGGCTGAGATACCGCGAATTAATCACGGTATGACGCAGAGCTCGCGTTAGCTATACTTTTATACTCACCAACTCAGTATCCAATCTGGATCCAAGTAGTCAAGCTACTTGGATGACATCTTTCTTCTTGGTATAAATTACTTTTATATCTCAATGTTCATACAGCTATGCACGTTGCCGCATAGTGGATGAGGTGTATTACCTCTAAGAGTATGATTTTTACATAATAATATAATATTCTGTTCATAAATCAATGTTTCAACGTACAACAAGAACATTTTCATTGTGATTAAGATTTCTAGTATGTATATTAATAAATCTTGTTCTCAACTAAGTAATGAAAGTAATAATTGTTATAATAATGTTATTGTGTAGCAGTTACACAATGGCAAGCGAGCGAATAAGTCTAGTGGATAAAAAACTATCTCAAGGATATGTAGCTCCAGTGCTTACAGAAGATAGCGTTATTTTATCAGACAAGCACGGCGCTTTATATTCCTTTGATATTGATAACTCAAAGGCTATGAATTGGAAATTACACCTCTCACGTAGGAAAAAAATTGGTAACATGAGCCTATCGCATTATGAAAAAAATGTTTTCTTTATAGTGGATAACACTTTACACGCAATAGATGCAAAAACTGGCAAGATTGAGTGGGAAAAAGAATTGAGAGCTCCAGTAAGAGGGAAAGCAGCAGTAATAAATAATAAATTGGTAGTATTGACTATTGATAATTATCTGTACGTGTTTGATATAAAAGATGGCAGCTCCGTTTGGGCTTATCAAAACGGTATCAATGAGGTTCGAGGTTTGTATTCCATATCGCCAACAATTTCTAACGATAAAATAATAGCACCATTTTTAAATGGTGAGTTAATAGCTTTTAATGAAGACGGTAAAAAATTGTGGAGCCAAAAATTGGCTACAAACCTTTTGGATACACAGCTCACAGATGTAACTACTACACCGAGAGTGCTTGGCGATACTTTAATAGCTACAAACAATTCTTATATTTATGGTATTGACGTGAAATCAGGAAATATTTTGTGGTCAAAGTCACTGCAAGTAAAAAGTGTATCAGACATTGAGTCATATTATAGTCCTCTTATTCCTGCAGAGAAACAAAAAGAAGGCGGAAGAATTTTTATAGTAACTGAAGATAATAAAATAATCGGCCTGGATATAAAAAATGGAGAAACAGTCTGGGCATCTGATTTAATAGAAAATACGCAATTGTTTGCTCCAATTGTGCATGCCCATACACTGTGGGTGACAAGCAATAAAGGTTCAATGCTTGCTTTTCCTGGATCTGAAAGTGCAGGAAAGGTAATCAAAGTACCTGGTAATGTGTTTCACACTCCAGTGTTTACTCACGATAAAATATATGTAACAACTGAGGGAAATGGTGTTTATTCTTTAGAAAATAGGTTTGTTCTTTATGATTGATTATGACCTGATTGTTATAGGTGGTGGTCCAGGCGGTTATAAGTGTGCTATTGCTGCTGCAAAACTTGGATTGAAAGTTGCCTGCATAGATAAAAATAGCATTTTTGGTGGTACATGCTTGCGAGTTGGGTGCATACCTTCCAAAGCACTACTTCATTCTTCCTATCAGTATGCTCACACGAAAAATGATCTGTCGAAGCTTGGCATAAAAATTAAGGATGCAAGTTTCGATTTAAAAGAAATGCTAGGCTATAAGGACGCCAGAGTTCAGGAACTTGGAAAAGGTATAGAATATCTGTTTAACCTTCACAAAATCACTAAAATCAATGGACTTGGGAAAATTACTTCTTTTGACCAAGGTAATCTTGAAGTTTCAGTTGAAGATAAGGTGCTGAAGACAAAAAATATAGTAATTGCAACCGGTTCTGACGTTATTTCTTTGCCAGGAATTAATATCGATGAGAAAAGTATTATTTCATCAACTGGTGCATTGTCTTTAACTGAAGTACCAAAAAAACTTGTCGTAATCGGAGCCGGGGCAATAGGGCTTGAAATGTCTTCTGTATGGAGGAGGCTAGGGTCTGAAGTCACTGTAGTAGAATTTTTTGACAGAATCGCTGCAGCAATGGATGGAGAATTAAGTAAGTCTCTACTTTCTAGTCTACAAAAACAAGGAATAAAATTTTTACTTAGCACTAAAGTTGAGGGAATAAAACAAAGTAGTAACTTTTTGAGTGTGAAAGTTTGCTCTGTAAAAGATAATCAAACAAACACTATAGAAGCGGATAAGGTATTGGTGGCAGCAGGACGCAAACCATGTACTGATGGTCTTGGTATTGATGAAAAAATAGAAAAAGATAATCGCGGTTTCGTTCAAGTTAACAACAGATATGAAACTAATGTGAAAGGAATATTTGCTATTGGTGATGTGATTGGTGGAGCAATGCTTGCTCATAAAGCAGAGGAAGAAGGAGTGGCAGTTGCAGAGATAATAGCAGGACAGTCACCTCACGTTGATTATGAAATTATACCATCTGTCATTTACACTCACCCTGCGGTTTCTTCGATCGGTAAAGCCGAAGAGGAACTCAAAAATGCTGGCTATAAGTACAAAGTTGGTAAATGTCAATTTGCTGCAAACGGCAGAGCAAAAATCACTGATGATGCTGAAGGATTCGTGAAAGTGCTGACTTGTAGCAGAGCAGATACAATACTAGGTGTGCATATCATAGGAGCATACGCTGATACGCTAATCAATGAAGCAGCGGTTGCAATGGCATATGGCGCAGCAGCAGAGGATATATACAGAATTTGTCACTCTCATCCTGATATAAATGAAGCCTTTCGAGATGCGTGCATCGATGCTTTCTTTAAAAAATAATTGTGGACCTCGGTTCAATCATTGAAAAATGGTATGAGTGGCTGAGGTGCAACAGATCTTATTCACCAAACACTTTAGAGTCATACATGAGGGACTTGAAGGATCTTATAAGTTTCCTAAATACTCACATTGGTGGAGAAGTAAATGTTGGTACTCTGAAAAATTTAAGTATACCTGAGTTAAGAAGTTGGCTTACCTCTCGTTATGCAAGAGGTGTGAATGCAAGATCTAACGCTCGAGCACTCTCAGTAATCAGAAATTTCTTCAAGTACATAAAAAACAACTACAATATAGACAATGAAGCTGTATTTTCCTTATCAAGGCCAATTCAGAGAAGAACTCTGCCCAAAGCATTATCAATACCTGATATAAAAACTTTGGTGAAAGAAATGAAATTATCTGACTTGAGCGAACCTTGGGTGGTAAAAAGAGAAATTGCAATTATCGTCCTGCTATATGGTACAGGCTTAAGAATCAGTGAAGCGTTGAACCTTGGGGTTAGTGATATTAACAATGAAAGTTTAATAGTAACAGGTAAGGGAGATAAACAAAGGCAGGTATTCATTCTTCCGGTAGTAAAAAAGTGTATACAGGAATATGTAAAAGCCTGTCCTTATCTTGGCATTAATAATGAAACACAATATCTTTTTTTGGGAGTAAGAGGAAAAAAATTGGGAAGAACTTATGTGGCTAATCGTTTGCAGAAAATAAGGAGAATATTAAATCTGCCAGAAATCTTATCTCCACATGCATTTCGTCATAGTTTTGCTACTCATTTGCTTCAAGAAGATATTGACATAAGATCAATACAACAACTGCTTGGCCACTCAAGCCTGGAAACCACCCAGGTTTACACTCACCTCAATTATCAAGATGTTTTTAACATGTACAAAAATTTTCAGCAGGGCCTGGAGAAGAAATCAAAACCCTTGTAACTTGAGGATTGTCGGTGGTACCACCAGGTCCTATATCTCGTTCATCCGCTTTACATAAATAATATCCTACTAAAAAAAGGACCAGTGCAACTGCTGTAAGACAAGCACCTATTACTAGATAATCGTATAAAATTGCTAAACCTACACAACCAGTCAATGCTCCAGATAATATAAAAAATGCATAAGCATAGTTGCTTTGTTTTTTACCAGGAGAAATTGCTTGTGAGGATTTTTCGTTTTTATTACTCAGACTTTTAGTACGGAGCAGTATATTTTCTGATGAAAGCCTATCTCTTTCTTCCCTTACTTGTTTCAAATCTCTTTCTAATTGTGAAATTTTGCTAGTTTCGCTCGTTTTTTCACGCACAACCTTATCCAGCTTTTGCTCTGTTTCTGCAAGTTGAGCTTTTGTCTTTTCAAGTTCATCTACAAGTTTTTGTGCAAACTCCTCAAAACCTGCTGGTATATTATTCGTATTTGCTACAGGTTGCTCTGCACTTGTAGGGAATTTTTCATTTAGATAATTTCTGATACGTTCAATACTTTCAAATGCAGCAGTAACAATTGCACGATTTATGAAACAATTATCCTCTACTAACTTTTCTACATCATCTAAATCTTTTCTATTAATAGCATCAGTTAATCGCTCTGTAATAGCTTGTTCAATTATTTTCTTCAACCGTGAATTTTGCTCTATAGCTCGTATTGGCTTTATTTGACTAAAATCTAGGTCTTTATGTTTTAAAAGTTTAATCAATACTTCTTCGTTATCTTGTGTTATTCCTTGTAAACATATTAAGCTCAGGGGTGTTTCTATTTCTCCATTTTGGTTTCTTTTCCAGCAATTAGGATTAAGCTCTTGAGCCAACAGTGTTTTTGCTCGGTTAATATTTCCATTAAAAAGAGCATCTAATAATTTTTTTCCTTTTTGTGCTTTTGTTATTTCCATTGTAAGATGCGAAAAGTCCTTTTTTTGTATTCGCCCTATTTTTTCAATATATTCCTTAGAAGTATAAAAAAAACATTGGTTGTACTCTGCATGTTCTATAAGATATGCTCTGGTACGATCATGTTCAGGCTCAAGATATTTATCCTGAAGAAGAAAAACTTTGTTTTTACTGTTTGTATTAATGCTAGGATGTCTAAGTAACATCCGTATAAAATTCTTATTTTCCATGTGAAAGGCTAGATGTAGAGCTGTATTACATTTTTTAGTTTCTTGAGCATTAATATTTAAATTTTGATGTTGTAAAAGCAACATCATCATTTTTAAGCATATAGGGCTGTCATCACCATTCATGATAATAGTCATTAGTGGTGTATATCTCTCATCAAACGCATTAACATCCGCACCTTCTGCTAGAGCTTGTTTAAAATTCTCTAGGTTTTCATCATCAATAGCTTTAAATAACTGTTTTGTTGATTCACTTAGCTGTCTTAAAGTTGTCGAATTTCGAGCTTGCGATGCCGTGTTATCACCACCTCCATAAGCTCCATAAGCTCCATAATATGTTACACCGTTTCTATAAGGCATACTAAACCCTCTTTATTAATGATTTACTAATATAATTATGTAAAAAAAAAGGAAAATTGCAAGCGATTTATCTATAGCTAACCCAAGAAAGGTTTTCCTACGTCATACCGCGATTTATTCGCGGTATCTCAGCATAGATTCCGCTAACAAGTAGCGGGATGACGAATTTTTGTTTTTAAAATTATCGATGAACTTAAGTCACTTTAGCTATAAAATCCTAATTCTGAGTTAATTAATTACGACTCTAAAAACTTCTCTGCATCAAGTGCAGCCATGCACCCTGTTCCTGCGGCAACTACTGCCTGGCGATATACCTTATCTTGAACATCACCTGCAGCAAATACTCCTGCTTTACTAGTTAAAGTTGTTCCAGGTTTTGTAATTATGTAACCCTGTTCATCCATTTCAACAAAACCTTTAAAAATACCAGTATTTGGTGCATGCCCGATTGCAATGAACACTCCATCGACTTTCAATTCTTGAGCTTCCGTTGATTTAACTATAATACCAGTAACTTTTTTCGGATTTTCTTCTCCAAGAATCTGCTCTACGGTATGGTTCCACATTACTTTTATTTTATCATTTTTAAAGAGCCTATCTTGCATTACCTTTTCCGCTCTCAATTTATCACGCCTGTGTATTAATATCACTTCTTTGGCAAATCGAGTTAAAAATATTGCTTCTTCAACAGCGGTATTTCCACCACCAATCACGGCTACAACTTTATTCCTAAAAAATGCACCATCACAAGTTGCACAAGCTGAAACTCCGTAACCTTGAAATTCCTTTTCACTCTTGAGACCAAGCCATTTTGCTTGCGCACCAGATGCAATTATAATTGCATCTGAATAGTAGTCATTAGTATTACCAGAAGATCTAAACCTATACTCATTAGAATCCTCAAGTTGTTCAACGCTTTTTATCTCATCATCTATTATTTTTGCTCCAACCTGTTCTGCATGCAACCTCATTTGCTCCATTAGTTCTGGACCCTGTATTGAAACAAAACCAGGATAGTTTTCAACATCTGTAGTAATTGTAAGCTGACCACCAGGCTGCATTCCCGTTACTACAATTGGCTCTAAGTTTGCACGTGCTGCATATATAGCAGCAGCATAACCCGCTGCTCCAGATCCAATAATAAGAACTTTTGTACTAAATCTATAATTCTTCACTGTATGAGTTTAGATAATCAGCTACTCCTTCATCGCTTGCCTGCATTGCTGGCTTACCTTTTTTCCACCCTGCTGGACATACTTCACCATGCTCCTCATTATGTTTAATTGCATCAACGATTCTAACGAATTCATCGATATTACGCCCTAAAGGCAAATCATTTATCGATTGATGACGTACAATAAATTTATCATCAATAACGAAAGTTGCTCTCAGCGCAATTGAGTCATCATATAAGACCCCATAGTCTCTTGATATAGACTTTTTGATATCAGATACTAAAGTGTAGCTAACCTCTCCAATACCACCATCATTAACTGGAGTGTTTCGCCATTTATAATGTGAAAATTTTGAATCTACACTTATTCCTATCACTTCAATACCACGCTTTGCAAACTCATTTATTCTATTATTGAGCGATATCAATTCAGTTGGGCAAACAAAAGTAAAATCAAGTGGATAGAAAAAAAGGACAGCATACTTATTTTTTATGTGCTTACTCAGACAGAAATCATCAACAATTTCTCCGCCGGAGAGAACAGCTGAAGCAGTAAAATCGATAGCAGATTTTGTTACAAGATTCATAATTGACCTATTCTTTTAAAACAACTCTAATTTTACACTTGATGAACTTATATGCAAGTTTTCTTTAGTTTTAGCCCTATAAAAACTTCCTAAAATAGCTCTTCTTTTTTACCGATAAGATACAATCCAGATTGGACACTGAGTTGGTGAGTATAAAATTCTACGTCATTCCACCATGAACCGTCATACCGCCGCGGTATCTCTAGATCCCGCTAACAAGCAGCGGGATCCAGGATTTTGATTGGGTTGGTAAGCATAAAAGTATAGCTTCTACGTCATACCGTGATTTATTCACGGTATCTCACATAGATCCCGCTAACAAGCAGCGGGATGACGAGCTTATCGTCATTCCACCACGAACCGTCATACCGCCGCGGTATCTCTTAGCATAGATCCCACTAACATGTAGCGGGATCCAGGATTTTGATTGGGTTGGTAAGCATAAAAGTATAGCTTCTACGTCATACCGTGATTTATTCACGGTATCTCACATAGATCCCGCTAACAAGCAGCGGGATGACGAGCTTATCGTCATTCCACCATGAACCGTCATACCGCCGCGGTATCTCTAGATCCCGCTAACACGTAGCAGGATGACGGTTGTCGTTTAGCCATAAATATTTAAGAAATTTACCAAACGAAAAAAAAGGCAAAAGAAACCCTGGTCATTGTCTATTTTCTGTATTGGCGTTTTTTTAAGTCTTAAACACTGCAATTTAGCTGCTTTTAAGTGCAACTCACCTTAGTTCAAATGTTTAAGAAATTTACTAAGCAGAAAAAAAGGCAAAAGAAATCCCGTGTTAGCTAGTTGTCACTCTCTAATCCTGCAAATTGGCGTACTATACTGTCTTAAACGACTTATAAGCGCGTTTCAGCTTGTATAGGTAAAAACCTAGAAATTTGATAAAGACATAGAGTGCACATAGTGCAAAAAATTAAACATGAGACGCCAAATATGTTGAGTTTTTTTGTCATTTAATCTGTACAGAGAAGATAAATAAATAGCTTCAATTTCATGATAAGGGGCCTGGCGGAGTTTGTCAAGTAAGTTTTGCATTTCTGTGAGCTAACTGCTAACCGACAGCTAACATTAACTACCAATATCGTATCTGAAGAAGCCCCCTGGCCATTCTAAAAAATTTAATGCTGAGTACACCTTACTTTTGGCTTCCTCTATAGTGCTCCCTTCTGCTACTATATTTAGCACTCTTCCGCCATCTGAAACCCAATTACCACTCTCATCTAATTTAGTACCAGCGTGAAATACCAATATACCAGGAATGCTTTCAATTTTATCTAATCCCTTAATTACTTCTCCCTTTTGATAATCACCCGGATAGCCTTTACTTGCAACAACTACACAAACTGTAGATTTGTTGTTAAGTTCCACCATTTTGACATTTAACTTTCCTTCTGCAGATGACAACATCAATTTTAACAAATCGCAATTTGAATCAAATCTAGGTAATATAGATTGCGTTTCTGGATCACCGAATCTAACGTTATACTCGAGAAGTTTTGGGCCATCTCTGCAAATCATTAAACCAGCAAAGAGTACTCCCTTATAAGGCGTACCCATGTTAACCAATGCTTGAGCTGTAGGGTATATTATTTTTTGGATGATTTTTTGCTCCATGTCCTTACTTATAATTGAAGGTGATGAGTACGATCCCATACCCCCAGTATTTTGGCCTTCATTATTTTCATTCACTCTCTTATAATCTTTTGCGCACCCAAGAGTTACTACTTTCAACCCATCAACAAGAGCAAAAAAGCTTACTTCTTCTCCAATTAAAAATTCTTCTATGATTATTTCTTCACCTGATTCACCAAATTCTTTCTCCACTAGCATTGAATCTATTGCTGAAAAAGCTTCGTTTTCTGCGCAACATATCATCACGCCTTTCCCTGCCGCAATTCCATTTGCTTTCACTACAAGTGGAAACTTTATTTTATTGCTACGTACAAAATCTTTAGCTAATCCTTCATCAACAAAACACTCGTACTTGGCAGTTGGTATGCCATATCGCTTGCATAGTCCTTTGGTGAAAGACTTTGATCCCTCAAGTTTTGCAGCTGCTTGACTCGGAGCAAAAACATTTATTCCCTCTGCAACTAAATCATCAGCAAGCCCATCAATTATTGGTTGTTCTGGACCAATAACAACCAACTCTATATTTTCTCTCTTGCAAAATTGTGTAACATCCACTGAATTTTGAATATTTACATCCACAAGAGTCCCAAGATCTTTCATAGCTTGGCGACCAGGAGTTACATATAACTCAGTCAAGATAGGAGATTTTTTTAGAGCCCAAAGTAGAGCGTGCTCACGTCCACCAGAACCTATAACCAGAACCTTCATCTTTATTTCCTCGCTTTTCTATATGTCAAAATTATTATTTGCTTATAACAGTATCATTACTCATGTATTTTTGCAACACGTTTGGTATTGCAATCGACCCGTCAGAATTTTGATAATTCTCCATTATGGCAACAATCGTTCTTCCTATAGCTAAAGCTGAGCCGTTTAAAGTGTGAACATATTTTTTTATCTTTTTATCAGTTTCTGAAGAGTATTTAGCGTTCATCCTTCTTGCTTGAAATGCACCACAATTTGAGCAGCTTGATATTTCTCTATATTTATTTTGCTCAGGTAACCATACCTCTATGTCATAAGTCCTTTGTGCAGCAAAACCCATATCACCACTACACAGTAGCATTACTCTATACGGTAATTCTAGTTTTTTTAATATCTCTTCAACAACATTCGTCATGCGCTCAAGTTCATCATTTGATTGGTCTTCAGTTGTAATACTCACCAACTCCACTTTACCAAATTGGTGTTGCCTTATCATGCCTCTCGTGTCTCGCCCTGCGCTGCCTGCTTCTTTACGAAAACACTCTGAATACGCAGTAAAACGAATAGGCAGTTCTTTTTCCTCTACTATTTTATCAGCAACCAAATTTGTTAAAAACACTTCACTTGTGGGAATCAACCTCAATTCGTCGGTAGTTAAATACGAATCGTCAGAAAATTTTGGTAGCTGACCAACGTTATACATAGCTTCGTTTTTCACCAAAGCTGGGTGGTACACCTCAGTATAGCCAAATTCATTAACATGCATTTCAAGCATAAAATTTATTAGCGCTCGTCCAAGCTTAGCTAACTGTCCTTTTAATATCGCAAATCTTGATCCGGAAATTTTCGCCGCTTGTTCGAAGTCCATTAAACCTAATTTTTCTCCGAGTTCATAATGAGATTCTGGTACAAAATCAAACTGTCTTTTTCCTCCATATCTTCTCACCTCTAAATTAGAGTTCTCATCTGCGCCTATTGGCACATCTTGCGCAGGAATATTCGGCAAGTTAGATAAAACATTCACTAACTTATCCTTTTCTGCTTGTTCCTTTAAGCTAATTGCCTCTATCTCATTCGTGATGTCTTTTGACAACTCTATTTGCTCTTCACAAGGGCTCTTGCTCATTTTAAGCTTCTTTATTTCCTCTGTGATTTCATTGCGCTGCCTATTTAAATCTTGCAATTTAGTGGTTAATGACCTTTTCTCGTGATCAATTTCTAATACCTCTTTTGCAGTAAACTCTCTTATCCCCCTGCTTTTCATTGCCTTTTCAAATCCTTCAGGGTTTTTGCGTATATATTCTATATCGTGCATATATTGTGCTATTACTAACATTATTACTGTACTTCAAAAGCTCTTAATATTCAATATTTTCTCATACTACTAAAATTATTATGGTTGATTTTTTTGTTAGAATTTGTTAAAATCTAATTAACTTAGCGTTCATAGGATATAGTATGTCGGGCATCATAAAAAAATATAATCAATTTAAAGAGAGCACTTACTTTGCTGGTGGAAAATTCGTTATCTACGCTACTTGTGTATGCCTAGCAGCCACATTTGCTGTTGGCTATTTGGGGTTGATAATAGGATTCCCTCTATTGATCTTTCCACTTGCTATGCTCATCTCTAACCCCATAGTTTGGGTTTTAATGGGAATAATTCTTACAGTAGCATACAAAATGGTTGTTGAACCTTTATTTTACTTAGCAAAGAACTATATTAATGGAAAAGGAGCAGGTCAAGGTGAGCAAAAAACTCAAGATGGAGATAGTGGTGTTGTACCAGATGGCACGGAAAGCCCAGAGAATAGAAGTCGTAGAAATTCTGATGCTTCAGTAGATAGTGGTTTGGATATGAACTCAAAAATTGTTACATATAATACTGCAGGGGACGGTAACTGCTTTTTCCATGCGGTATTTGGTGATAATAGCTCTGGTCAATATAAGGCTGAAAAAGCACAAGATATGAGAATGGAGAGGCACAAATTTTTAAGTCAATTTAAATCTTTGGATGATCCAAGTATGCCAGCTTCTCTAAGAGGGCATCTAGAAACGCTTTTTAATATGTTTTTAAACAAGCCAGGAGATCTAACTGGGAGGTCAGATGAAATAAAGAAGCTGGTTGAACAGACAAATGAAAAGACTAGAAATGCTAAAGATAAGGTTGGGGAGCTAGTAGGTAGAGTTATTAGAAATTTTAATGTATCGCATGATAAAGCTATCAGCAATCTAAGAGAATATGCAGAAGCTCTTGATCCAGATAATTTTGATGAAGAGATTTACAAAACAAAATACAATAGTGATGTTATTACAAATTCATTTCTTAATAACCCTGAACTTTACAAAGCTTATTTAGAAGCAATAAATAATCCGTGCTATTATATTTTTATCAAAGAAATTCCTATTTTAGCTTCTTTAGCTAACATTAAAATTAATGTCTATTATAAAGACAATAACAACGAGAAGCACGAGGAGTTTAAGCCAGATCCACAAATGATAAATAATGATCTGCTAAATCACATATTTGGTCGTGGAAGTTATAAATTAAACGACGAGTTATGGGGTGATAAAAGACAAGAAACAATATACTTAAAACCTGGTCATTACGAGAGAGCTAAGGTAGTAGAGGCAGAGCCTTCTCTTATGGAAAAAGTAAATTCGGCTCTACAAGGTGCTGCAGCAGCATATGCTAATGCATTAAGTTTGAACACATAGAATGTATGCCCCTCCAAATAGGAAGTTTGACGATTGATTCTTCAGTTATTTTAGCTCCAATGTCAGGGGTAACTGATTATCCGTTTAGAAGTATTGTAAAGAAGCTAGGTGCAAGTTTGTTAGTTTCAGAAATGATTGCAAGCAGAGCCATGATTATGCAAACTCGCCAGAGTCTGCAAAAAGCAAAAGTCGATGAATTAACTGCTGTGCAGCTTGCTGGATGCGAGCCGGATGTAATGGCAGAGGCTGCAAAACTAAATGAGGATATGGGTGCAAAAATAATAGATATAAATTTCGGTTGTCCTGTTAAAAAAGTTGTAAACGGTTATGCAGGATCAGCGCTAATGCGTGATGAGAAAAAAGCCGCTGAGATAATTGAGGCCGTGGTCAAAGCAGTGAATGTGCCAGTTACGGTGAAAATGCGCACTGGATGGAACGATGAAAATCGCAATGCACCGAGGCTTGCGAAAATTGCCGAAGACTTAGGAGCAAAAATGATCACTGTGCATGGAAGAACGAGGGCACAGCTCTATAACGGCCAAGCAGATTGGAAATTCGTTAGAAATGTTAAGGAGCAAGTGAAAATTCCAGTTATAGTAAATGGCGATATTAAAAATTTAAATGATATTCAGAATGCTCTCAAAGAATCTGGAGCAGACGGAGTGATGATAGGTCGTGGTGCCTACGGTAAACCTTGGCTGATTAATCAAGCAATGAACTTCCTCAGTGGAAGTGAAACTTCTGAGCCAACAGCTTCAGAGAGATTAAGCATCATACTCGAGCATTACAACAATATTCTTGAGTACTATGGAAATGACACAGGAATAAAGATGGCCCGCAAACACATAGGTTGGTACAGTAGCGGGCTTCAAAGCTCATCTGAATTTCGCATGAGAGTAAATAACATGACAGATAGCACAGAAGTGAAAGAAAATATTATTGGCTTTTTTGGTCAAGAGACACACTAGCTGTACTCAATTCGACTGATCATATGCCACTACGCTCTCTTCCTCACCAGAGTGTAAATGACAATTATTATCCATAAACCATTTCTCGTCATAAGTTTCAATATCAAAATATTTTTCATATTTATCTATATTATCACAAAGTGAAAGTGCTCTGATCTTATTCATAATCAAACCTGTACCAGCAGGAATTAATCTTCCTACTATAACATTTTCTTTTAATCCACTTAAAGGATCACTCTTCCCGCAGAATGCTGCTTCTGTAAGTACTTTTGTTGTCTCTTGGAAAGAAGCAGCAGAAATAAAGGAGCTAGTTTCAAGACTTGCCCTAGTAATCCCCTGCAGAATAGGAAGATAATAAGCAGGCCGTTTGCCAGAGTTACTCATAGCATCATTTTCCCTATCAACTTCCAGCTTGTCAATGCTTTCGCCAACCAAGTACATAGTATCACCAGGATCAGTAATTTCCACTTTTTGTAGCATTTGTTTTAAGATCACCTCTAAATGCTTGTTGTCTATACGAACACTCTGCAATCTATAAACTTGCTGTATTTCAGAAATCATATAGTGCGCTAAAGCTTCTAACCCAAGCACACGTAAAATATCATGGAGATCAGGGTCACCATCCATCAATAGATCACCTTTACGTACAAAATCACCTTCATTGACTATTACATGCTTACTTCTTGATACCAAATATTCAACTGGAGAAATTTGTTCATCTACAGGTTTAATTAATATACTGCGTTTTCCTCTACGGTCTTTTTCAGAAAACGCTACATAGCCATCTATCTCACTAACAATAGCATGCTCTTTAGGACGACGTGCTTCAAATAACTCTATAACCCTCGGTAAACCACCAGTAATATCACGAGTTTTAACTGACTCTCTTGGTGTTCTTGTAATAACATCACCTGCATGAACCTTCTGGCCATTTTGTACATTGAGCACTGCACCAATTGGTATAAAATAACATGCTTCAACGCCACTTGCGAGTGTCATTACTTCACCATTATCGTCAAGCAGCACAATACGAGGACGTAAACTAGCTCCACCAGAATGCAATTTCCAGTCTTTTACTACTTTGCTTGATATTCCTGTAGATTCATCCATCACTTCAGTGATCGAAATTCCATCTTTTAAGTCCTGATAAGACACTGTACCAGTCTTCTCCGTGATAATAGGCAATGTATAAGGATCCCATTCCGCAACTTTATCGCCAATTTTTACTGACCCACTCTCATCCACATAAAGTTTAGCACCGTAAGGTACACTATGCTTCAACTTCTCACTACCAAGGCTATCAACCAACACGACTTCACAGGAACGGCTTATCACAATTTTATTTCCGTTTCTATCTATAATTATATTACTATTGTTTAACTTTATTTTAGCACTAATAGAAGCTATAATATTTGAGGATTCAACGCCTCTAGTCATTACCCCACCTATATGGAAAGTACGCATCGTTAACTGAGTACCTGGCTCTCCAACAGATTGAGCAGCTATAACACCAACTGCTTCACCTATTGAAACAATTTTACCAGATGCAAGGTCTCTTCCATAACACAAAGAACACACACCTGGACTTATTTCACAAGTTAAAGGCGATCTAATTTTTACAGCATCAAGACCTGCAATGCTGATTTGCTTTACTTTATCCTCATCAATTAATTCCCCTGCTTTTACTAATAATTCTTTTGTCACTGGGTTATATATACCATTTGCAGATGTTCTACCCAGCACAACACTCTCTAGAGATGCAACTATAGTACTTCCTTCAACTGTAGCTCTCACAACAAGACCATTTTTTGTTTTACAGTCATGCTTTGTAACTATGCAATTTTGAGACACATCAACTAAACGACGAGTTAAGTATCCAGAGTTTGCAGTTTTAAGCGCAGTGTCAGCTAAACCTTTACGCGCACCGTGAGTAGAATTAAAGTATTCAAATACGTTCAATCCTTCACGGAAATTAGAAATTATAGGTGTTTCTATAATCTCACCAGAAGGTTTGGTCATGAGCCCTCGCATTCCTGCTAGCTGTTTCATCTGTGAAGTAGAACCCCTTGCACCAGAGTTAACCATCATATACACTGAGTTGTACTTACTATTTCCATCATATATAGATATTGCTTTTAACATATCATTAGCTATCATATCCGTACACTTAGACCATTCATCTATAACCTTGTTATACCTCTCACTTCTAGTTATTAGCCCATCTTGATATTGCATAGAGAATTTCTTAATTTCACCCCTCGCGTGATCAACATGTGTAGCTTTAGTTTCAGGTATAACCAGATCACAACGACCAAAAGAAACACCAGAAAATGTGGCATACTCAAAGCCAAGTACCATTAATTTATCAGAAAATGCCACTGTAGCACTTTGACCACAGTTACGATATACTAAATCAACTATACCAGTTATTTCCTTGACTGTTAATATCTGATTTATTAGATCGAAGCCTAGATTCTCATGCTTAGGAAAAATTTGCCATAATATTAAACGGCCAGGAGTTGTACAAACAGTTTTATAGTGAGTTTCACCGCTGCTATTAATATACTCCATCCTATACTTTATACTAGAATGAATATGTAAAGTGCCATCACTCAAAGAATGCTCAACTTCACAAAAAGCACCAAAAGATGGTAAATTATCTTCCTTAGGTTCTTGTAAAGTCAGATAATATATACCAAGTACTATATCTTTACTAGGAACTATAATCGGTCTGCCATTAGAAGGACTTAAAACGTTATTAGTGGACATCATCAACACCCTAGCTTCAAGCTGAGCTTCCAATGAAATTGGCACATGCACTGCCATTTGGTCACCATCAAAATCAGCATTAAACGCCGTACAGACAAGCGGATGAAGCTGTATTGCTTTGCCTTCAATAAGGATTGGCTCAAAAGCCTGAATACCAAGTCTATGTAGCGTAGGCGCTCTATTCAACAAAACAGGATGCTCTTTTATTACCTCTTCAAGCATATCCCAAACTTCTGGTTTTTCTGCTCTTATCAACTTACTAGCAAACTTAATAGTTGGAGCCATACTATACATCTTAAGCTTTGAGTAAACAAAAGGTTTGAATAGTTCAAGAGCCATTCTTTTTGGTAATCCACACTGATTTAGTTTCAAAGTTGGACCAACAACTATTACAGAACGTCCAGAGTAGTCTACCCTTTTTCCTAAGAGGTTCTGGCGAAAACGACCCTGTTTTCCTTTTAACATATCACTAATGGACTTTTTATATCCAACAGCACCAGCTTTGTTTACCAAAGTATTACGACGACTATTATCAAAAAGAGAATCAACTGCTTCTTGTAACATCCTTTTTTCATTACGAATCATAATCTCAGGAGGATTTAAGCTCAACAATTTCCTCAACCTGTTATTTCTATTAATAATAGTCCTATAATGATGATTCAGATCAGAAACTGCAGGACGACCACTTTCAAGCGATACCAAAGGACGCAAATCAGGCGGTAAAATAGGTATAGTTGTAAGTATCATCCACTCAGGCCTATTTCCAGATTTAATGAAGTTTTCAATAATACGCAATCTCTTTATAATTTTCTTTCTTCTTATCTCAGAAGCAACAGACTCTAATTCTAGTCTTAAATCCTTCCTAATTTCATGTAAATCAAGGCGCGTTAGCAACTCTCTTATAGCTTCAACACCTTGCATAGCTACAAAACTATCGATCCCATAGCTATCTTTAGCTTCATTATAAGCTTTTTCACTAATAATCTCACCTTTTTCAAAAGGCGAAACAAGAGGATCTATCACGATATAATTATCGCTATATAAAATATTCTCAATATCTCTGAGAGACATATCCAATAATGCTCCAATTCTTGAAGGAAGCGATTTCAAAAGCCATATATGAGCAACAGGAGATGCAAGCTCTATATGACCCATCCTTTCTCTTCTTACTTTAGAAGATGTAACTTCTACTCCGCATTTTTCACATATGCGACCTCTGTGTCTTCTTTTTTTGTATTTTCCACATAAACATTCATCGTCATTGACAGGGCCAAAAACCTTAGGGCAAAATAATCCACCTTTCTCAACTTTGAACGTACGATAATTTGCAGTTGAAACATCTTCTATCTCACCACAAGATATACGCTTAATACTTTCAGGGCTAGCAATCGATATGCTAACCTCATTAAAAGGTTGTGCAATGTTAGTGTGAGATATATCTTCAATCACTACATCATTTTGCTTTAAATCTACATTTAAACATAAAGAACGTAGTTCTTTTATCATCACATTAAAGGATTCAGGAATTCCACATTCAAAATTACTGTCACCTTTTATTATCGATTCGTAAATCTTAACTCTACCATTAATATCATCAGACTTCACAGTTAACATTTCCTGCAAAGTATAAGCAGCACCATAGGCTTGTAATGCCCAACATTCCATTTCACCAAAACGCTGACCACCAAAATGAGATTTTCCTCCTAGAGGTTGTTGAGTAACCAAACTATAAGGCCCTACTGAACGCGCATGAATTTTACCATCAACCAAGTGGTGCAACTTAAGCATGTACATGTAACCAACTGTAACCTTGCGGTCGAATTTTTCACCACTGCAACCGTCATATAATACAGCTTGTCCAGAGTTATCCAAACCAGCAAGTTCAAATAATTTTGCTATTTGTTCATCTTTTGGACCCTCAAATACAGGTGCAGCAACAGGAACGCCATCACGTAATTTACGTGCAAATTCAATGAGATTATTATCACTAATATTACGAATATCATTACAGATAGATACGTTACTACCATAGCTATAAACCTCAATCAGGAAATTACGTAAATTGCTGTATGAACTTTTACAAGAGTTCAAATAGTTCTCTACTAACGCATTCAACTCGTCATTTAGTGCATTTTTATTAGGTGTATTTAAAACAGAAGCCATTATTTCATCATCATCAATATTTTCAATTTTTTTATTGTCAAGGTATGCTACTGAAAATTGTGTAAAATTATCATCGTTAAGGGACCTAATTCCCTTGCAAAAAGCACTTTTGATTTTATTGATCTCATCGAGAATATTACTTACCCTTTCCCCTAATTTTCTACAAGCCCAACCTACATGCGTTTCCAGTATTTGCCCTACATTCATTCGTGAAGGAACACCAAGAGGGTTAAAAATAATATCAACAGGAGTACCATCTTCCAAATAAGGCATATCTTCCACTGGCACAACTCGAGAGATCACACCTTTATTCCCATGTCTACCAGCCATTTTATCCCCTGGTTGCAGACTATGTTTCACAGCAATGAAAACTTTTACTGACATCGACACACCTTGAGGCAGGTCATAACCTTCATGTAATTTTTCTACTTTTCGCTTAAACTGTGCTATTGCATGTGATACTTTTTCATCAAAATCTTTTTTTAAGCTCTTAACTTGCTCAGAAATGGATTGGTTTTTTAATCCTATACCCCACCATTGCTCACGTTCAATAGAGTCAAATTTTTCTCGATCTTGAGAACCAGAATTAATAAGAAGTTTCTTCAGTTCATCATAGAAATATTCACTAGTAACATTGATTATATAATCTCGCTCTTCCTCAAAGTCATTTACCTCTTTTTGTTTGATGAGTAATGCCCTTTCATTTTCTTCAACCCCCCTGCGTGTAAAGACTTGTACATCAATTACTGTCCCTTCAACATCTGGAGATGTATATAAAGAGGAATCTGCACAATCGAATGACTTTTCACCAAAAATTGTCATTAATAACTTCGTTTCAGGAGGCAATGAAAGAGAAGGTTTAGGTGTAACTTTACCTACCAGAATATAGCCTGGACCAACTCTTGTACCAATTTTCACTATACCACTATCATCCAAGTGATATAGATTTTCTTCATTAACACCAGGTATAGCACGAGTTATTTTTTCTGATCCTAAAGGGGTATCATGTACAACACAGTCAAATTCTTCTATATGAATAGAAGTAAAGAGATCTTTTTTAACAACTTCACTAGAAATAATAATAGAGTCTTCAAAATTATAACCTTGCCAAGACATAAAAGCGACTAGCAAATTTTTACCAAGCGCCAACTCACCACTGTTAATTGCAGGACCATCAGCTATTACATCACCCTTTTTAACATAATCACCTACGCACACTAGCGGTCTTTGATTAATACAAGTATTATGGTTAGAACGCTGAAATTTCCTTAGATGATAAATATCTACGTCCAAGTAGTTAACCCTTTCTTTATCAAAAGCACGTATAACTATAGAGTTACTATCAGAACTATCAACTATGCCATCGCGTTTTGCTAAAACTACAGCACCAGAGCCAGAAGCTACAAAAGACTCCATACCAGTAGCAACCAGAGGAGCGGTAGGCTTCAATAAAGGTACGGCCTGACGTTGCATATTTGAGCCCATTAATGCTCTATTAGCATCATCATTTTCTAAAAATGGAATCAAGGAAGCCGCAACTGATATTACCTGCTTAGGAGATACGTCAATGTAACTCACCTGATCACTACTTACCATAATGAAACTACTAGCATATCTACAGTATAGCATATCATCAACAAAGCAATTATTTTCATCGAGCTTTGCGCTGGTATCAGCTATATAATATAAACCTTCATCTATGGCAGACAGATACTCAATTTGATCAGTAACAACCCTATTAACTACTTTTCTATAAGGACTTTCAATGAAACCATATTTATTAATACGCGCGTATATAGCTAAACTGTTGATTAACCCTATATTTTGCCCTTCAGGAGTCTCAATAGGGCAAATTCTTCCATAATGAGTTGGATGAACATCACGCACTTCAAATCCTGCCCGTTCTCTTGTTAAACCACCAGGACCTAACGCGGACAACCTTCTTTTATGTGTTATTTCAGATAACGGATTAGTCTGATCCATAAATTGAGATAATTGAGAAGAATTGAAGAAATCTCTTAAGACATTAGTTAACACTTTTGGATTAATAAAATCAGATGGAGAAACTTTATCTAAACTAGAAGTGGACATAGAATCAACTATTGCGCGTTCCAATTTCAACAACCCAGTTCTAAATTGATTTTCTATAAACTCTCCAACTGATCTTACTCTTCTGTTTCCTAAATGATCAATATCATCTACAAATCCTTGACCGTCACGTAACAATACTATTTTTTTTACAATTTCAATAATATCTTCATACGTTAAAACAGTTAAATCCTCATCATAATTTAATCCAAGGTAAGAGTTAAGCTTCAACCTACCAATGTTAGACAAATCATAATATTCCGGACTGAAGAAAAGATTACGGAAAAACTCCTCTACTATCTCTAAAACAGGAACTTCACCAGGACGCAAAACTCTATATATTTCATATAGCGCATCCTGATAAGACATGTTTTCGTCTAAGAAAAGCGTATTTAATATATAAGGTCCAACAGATACATTATCTATGTTCAATACTGATATTTCATCCACAGACAATAACTCAAGCTTCTTTATGTCTTCCAGCTTTATAGATTCACCAGCAGATAAAATTTTCGTAGAGCTAGCACTATCCATTAAATCTTCTGCGAGGAATAAACCACATATAGAATTAAAAGGAACCAGATACTCTTTCAATTCATTATCATATAGCTTTTTAGCTAGTCTTGAGGTGATACGAACGTTAGCTTTAAGCAGCACATTACCTTCAATATCCATTAAGTCGAAAGGCAATCTCACTCCTTTAAATTTATCAGGAACAAAAGGCACTTTCCAACCATCTTTATGTTTTACATACTTTATTTTCTCATAAAATCTATCAAATATATCATTATTTGATAGACCTAACGCCTTTAACAAAACTGAGATTGGCAATTTTCTTTTTCTATCAACACGAAAATACAAATGGTCTTTAACATCAAATTCAATATCAAGCCAAGAACCCCTATAAGGAATAATTCTAGCAGAATAGATCAATTTACCAGAATTGTAAGTTTTTCCCTTATCGCTATCAAAAAATACACCAGGAGACCTATGCATTTGTGAGACAATAACTTTTTCTACACCATTAATGATGAAAGTGCCCTTATCAGTCATCATAGGCAACCCACAAAAGTGGACTTCCTGCTCTTCTATAGATTTTACAACGGTTGCAAGTTTAGAATGATCTCCACTCTCTTTAATCGATTTATATTCATCAAGAGAAATACCATCCTGCATAACAACAAGACGTATAGAAGCAATAACCTGAGCAGAAAAAGTTACACCACGCTTTATACACTCAGATTCATCATACTTAGGATCATCTACCCTACAACTTATAAACTCAATAGTAGCCCTACGCAAAGGATCATTTATTGGAAAGATTGTATGAAAGATAACTTCAAGTCTTTCATTACCCTTATTCTTAGGAGCAAATGAATCATACGATTCTTTTTGAACCTTAACCAAATCCAATAAAGAATCTTTTAAATCAATCGACCTAGAATAAGAAACTCTAGGGACAAAAGCACCAGAAGCGTACATATAAGAAGAATCAACCATTAAAATACCCCAAACTAATTAAAAGAGCTATATCAATAAAATTAATACATTAAATATTATTCAAGCTCCACTTTAGTTGCTCCTGCTTCAATAAGTTTTTGCTTGATTTTTTCTGCTTCGTCTTTAGGAACATTAGCAGTTAAATCTTTAGGTAAAGATTCAACCAACTCTTTTGCTTCTCTTAAATTCAATGTAGAATTAACTTCTCTCACAGCTTTAATAACTTCTATTTTTTTTTTCGCATCAATTTCTTTAATCACAACTTTATACTCAGCTTTTTCTTGAGCAGCAGGAGCAGCAGCATTATCACTAATAGGCGCCCCAGCACCAACAGCCCCACCAAGAAAAGAACCAGCAGGCAACCCTATTTTCTCTTCTAGAACTTTTACAAGTTCAGAAGCCTCTAATAGGTTTAAAGATAATATTTTATCAACCAAATCACTTGTTACATTACTCATAATTACCACCTTACTTAACAACAAATTTATTTTTTAGAACTATAATAATCCAAAACTCTCATAAGCCTCATAGAAGATGAATTAATAGACAACGCCAATCGAGCAGGAATATCATAAGATATTAAACGCATAATTTTAACACGCAACTCATCCAAAGAAGGCAACTTAGCCAGTTTATTAACATCTTCCACTGTTAACAATTCATTTATATGAGCCGCGCAAATCACAGACATTTTTTCTTTGTTAGCATTAATAAAATCAACTATTAACTTTGCAGCTTCTACTATGCCACTAGAGTATATAATAGCAACAGAACCAGAAAATTTGCCTGATAAATAAGAAAATTTACCAGTCCTTTCCAAAGCCAAGCGCGCTAGAGTGTTTTTAACTACTAATACCCCACCTGCTATAGACTTCAGGCTATTCCTCAGAGTTAATGAATCATTAGCATTTATAGATTTAAAATTTACTAATATCAAGAAATCATTATTTACAAATACGTTTATTGTGCTCTGTATAAATTCATCCTTATTTTTACGCTTCACGGTATCACTCCCTTAAATTATATCTTCCACTTTGCTTATCTTATAAGCTTCACCCATAGTTGAATTTAAAAAAACACCCTTAAAGTAAATTCCTTTCGCAGAAATAGGTTTATTATCTTTAATTACTTTAAGAAAGGCTTTTAAATTTTCTAGCAAGTCATCAATATCAAATTTAATATTTCCTAATTTACCATGAATAACACCATTTTTATCTGTTCTAAATTTTATCTGACCAGACTTAATGGTTTTAATAGCTTCTGCAATGTTAGAAGTCACAGTACCAAATTTAGGGTTAGGCATCAGCCCTTTAGCACCCAATACTTTTGCAATAGGAGTGATTTTTGCCATAAAATCAGGAGTAGTAATGCACCAATCAACATCTAATTTTCTACCCTTTTTTATTTCTTCAACTAAATCCTCTCCTCCTGCAATATCAGCACCAGCTTTTTCAGCTTCTAATAAATGTTTATCTTGAGCGAAAACAGCTACTTTAATATTCTTCCCGATACCTTTAGGCAAAACTACTGTACCACGCACCTGCTCTTCAGATTTACGTGAATCTACGCCTAAATTGACTGCAATATCAACTGATTCATTAAATTTTGCTGAAGCAGACTCAATAATCTTCTTCAAACACTGCTTAGGATTATCATTATATGTATTCATTTACCTAACCTTCCACAACTTCTATACCCATAGATTTTGCAGTGCCTACAACCATTTTCACTGCTGAATCTTCATTATCCACTTTCATATCAACCATCTTGCACTTTGCCACTTTAATTATAGCAGACATAGGTAATTTAGCCACTAATTCTTTACCAGGATTACCAGAACTTTTACTTAATTTAGCCTCCTGCTTAAGTAAATAAGCCACAGGTGGACCGCTGACAGTAAAATCATGAGAGCGATCATCCTTTATGGAAATTCGCACTGTTACTAAATTGCCTACTTTATAATTAGCGTTAGCAGCGCTAGTAACTTTATTAAAAGCTTCACAAAACTTAGGAACAGGTATACCACGTGGACCAAGTACTGAAGCAATTTTCGGTCCTGGAATTGCTTTCCCAGCTTCCATAAGTAAGTTAATCTTAGCAACTATAACACTCATAATTAATCCTCTATTTTCTCTACTTGAGCCAGATCAAGCTCTATTATTGTCGGCTTACCTAAAATTGATACTTCCACATTAATAATTTTTTTCTCATCGTTTACCATATTTACCTTACCAGTAAAATTTTGAAAAAGACCATCATTAATTTTCACTTTTTCACCTTTTTCATAACCATAACCTAACTTCTTTGTCTCTTGAGCATTATAAAGTGCATTACACATTGAGTGAATCTCATCATCCAAAATCACCTTTGGAATATTACCATTTTTCAAAAATCCATAAACCTTAAGAGATTTTGGTATATTATTGATAAAATTCAATACTTCATCGCATAAATTCACGTATAAAAAGACATAACCAGGAAAGCATTTCCTTCGTGTAGCAATTTTCTTAGATTTCAACTCTACTTCACTTAGCTCTTCATATGGAATAAAAACTTCCTTAAAGTAATCATTAACACCCAATCTCATAGAATTTTCCAATATATGTTGGCGCACTTTCTCTTCACAATTGGAAGCAACTCTCAAGATATACCATTTATATCTATTAAATTCTTTACACTTTAAACTTATCTCATCATCTGAAATCATCTCAAAATCACCAGATTCGCCACTGCAGAATCCAGGCGTTTGATTCAAAATATTTTTGCTTTCATCACATAGATGCATATATACATACACTTCACATAACTCTTTTATATCAGACTTTGAATTACATACCGTTTGATAAGGAATAAACACTTCCTTAAAATAAACAGCATTACTTACCAATTCGCGTATATTTTGCTCATATCCATAATCAACTCTAATGATATACCATTTATATTCACATTCCATAAATAATTCCAAATAAAGCCTTAATTACGTAAAGAGACATAAAATCCACAAAACAGAAGAAAATCGAAAAGCATAATATAACAATCATCACAACAAATAGAGATGACAACACCTCCTGTTTCTTTACCCAAGCAATTCTTCGTATTTCTTGCTTTATATCATAGAAAAAAACACACAAACTTTTTAACATTTTCACCACAACATTAATGCAGGAGCGATAGGAATTGAACCTACAACCTCTGGTTTTGGAGACCAGCGCTCTACCAATTGAGCTACACTCCTATAACTCAAACTCTCACTCCAAAATTTCAGAAACAACACCAGAACCAACAGTTCTACCGCCTTCTCTTATCGCAAAACGCAATCCCTTATCCATTGCTATCGGTACTTGCAATTCTACTTCTACACTCACATTATCTCCTGGCATTACCATCTCCTTCCCATCTAGCAATTTTATGCTTCCGGTTACATCCGTTGTCCTTAAATAAAACTGTGGCTGGTAATTCGCAAAAAATGGTGTATGCCTTCCTCCTTCCTCTTTCTTTAATATATAAACCTCCGCCCTAAACTTTCTATGCGGCGTTATCGTCCCCGGTTTTGCTAATACTTGCCCTCTCTCCACTTCTTCTCTTTTTGTTCCTCTTAACAATATTCCTACATTGAGTCCTGCACTCCCCTTATCCAGCAACTTCTTAAACATTTCTACACCTGTGCATATCGTCTTTTGCGTCGCTTTCAGACCTATTATCTCTATCTCTTCTCCCGTCTTTATCTCTCCCTTCTCTATCCTTCCTGTTACCACCGTTCCTCGCCCCGATATCGAAAATACATCCTCGATTGGCAATAAAAATGGTAAATCCACAGGCCTTGGTGGAACCGCCACATACTCATCTAACTTTTCCATCAATTTATCTATTGATTTCTTTCCATATTCGCTACTGTCATCCTCCAGCGCTTTCAATGCAGACCCCACTACCACAGGCACTTCATCCCCTGGAAATCCGTATTTATTCAGCAATTCCCTCACTTCCATTTCTACCAAATCTATCATATCAGCATCAGCAACATCAGCTTTATTTATATACACCACGATATATCCAACACCTACCTGCTTCGCTAGCAATATATGCTCTCTCGTTTGTGGCATTGGCCCATCAACCCCCGACACTACCAATATCGCCGCATCCATCTGTGCTGCACCTACTATCATGTTCTTTACATAGTCAGCATGTCCAGGACAATCAACGTGTGCATAATGCCTTTTTTCCGTCTGATACTCAACATGCGCTGTTGCTATCGTTATCCCCCTTTTCCTTTCTTCTGGCGCCTTATCTATCTGATCGTACGCTACAAAATTTCCATAATGCTTTGTTATCGCCGCTGTTAACGTTGTCTTCCCATGATCCACATGTCCTATTGTTCCCACATTTATATGCGGCTTTCCAAATGCTTCCACTACTGCTGTCATAATTATTACCCTTAATTATACTTTAACTTTAACTCATCAACCACATATTGTGGTACTTGTTCATAATAAGAAAAATGCATACTATACTGAGCTCTTCCTTGAGATATAGAACGCAAAACATTTATATAACCAAACATATTTGCAAGAGGTACGAAAGCAAGAATTATAGTGCTACTATTATGCGTTTCCATACTTGAAACTTGCCCCCTTCTGCTATTTACATCGCCCATGATATCGCCCATATACTCTTCAGGCGTAATGATTTCAACTTTCATTATAGGTTCTAACATTTTTGGACCAGCTTTGTTTGCCATCTCTTTAAAAGCACCTTTAGCAGCAAGTTCAAAAGCTAAAGGACTAGAATCAACTTCATGGAAAGCACCATCAATAAGGGTAGCCTTAAAATCAATAACCGGAAAACCAGAGATCATGCCTCCTTCTTTTATCAACTCTAAACCATTTTGTACACCAGGAATATATTCTTTTGGAATTGCACCACCTACAATTTTACTTTCAAATTGAAACCCAGAACCAGGCTCAAGAGGTTCAAATATAATCTTTACTTTTGCAAATTGGCCAGCACCGCCGGACTGTTTTTTATGAGTATAATCAATTTCAACAGATTTAGTGATAGTTTCACGATATGCAACTTGAGGCGCACCGACGTTAGCTTCAACGTTAAACTCGCGCTTCATTCTATCAACAATAATCTCAAGATGCAGCTCACCCATGCCTTTCAATATAGTCTGTCCACTCTCCGCATTTACTGACATTCTTAAAGAAGGATCTTCTGCAACCAATCTATTTAAAGCAACACCTAATTTTTCCTGATCTGAAGTAGTTTTAGGTTCCACAGCAATTTCAATAACAGGCTCAGGAAATTCCATACGCTCTAATAATATAGGAAAATCAGGTGAACATAAAGTGTCACCAGTAATTGTTCTCTTTAATCCAACTAAGGCAACTATATCGCCAACTTTAGCTTCGTTTATATCTTCTCTGTTATTTGCATGCATAAGCAGCATTCTGCCAATTCCTTCAGTCTCATTTTTTCCCGCATTTAACACAGCGGATTTGGATTTTAACTTACCGGAATAAATACGAATAAACGTCAAGCTGCCTACAAACTTATCCGTCATCACTTTAAACGCAAGAGCAACGAATTTCTCTTTTTCTGAAGGTTTGATCTCAATTTTCTTTTCTGAATCTTTAGGATCAGTTCCAACAATTACATCAACATCAATAGGAGGAGGTAAAAAGTCAACCACACCATCTAAAAGTGGTTGTACGCCTTTATTTTTAAAAGCTGATCCACATAATACAGGAACAAATTTTCCTTTGATGGTTCCATTTCTCACGCATTTTTTCAGTAAATCTACTGGCAGATCATTAGACTCAAAGTAAGTATTCATCGCTTCATCATCCATCTCAGCTGCAGCATCTAATAAAAGATTTCGATATTCTTGAGCCTTGTCAAGCAAATCAGAAGGAATATCTTCATAAGAAAATTTAGCACCCAACGTTTCTTCTTGCCATATAATGGCTTTCATAGAAATAAGGTCAATTATACCTTTGAAATCTTTCTCACTTCCTATTGGCAACTGAATGACTAAAGGTGCTGCACCAAGCTTCGTCTTTATCATATCAACACATCGATAAAAATTTGCCCCTATTCTATCCATCTTATTAACAAAGCAGATACGAGGAACGCTATATTTATCAGCTTGACGCCAAACTGTTTCAGATTGAGGTTCAACTCCAGCAACTCCATCAAATACAGCAACTGCACCATCCAAAACCCTTAAAGATCTCTCAACTTCAATAGTGAAATCAACGTGACCTGGAGTGTCTATTATATTGACCCTATGATCATTCCAAAAACATGTTGTTGCAGCAGATGTGATTGTAATACCACGCTCTTTTTCCTGCTCCATCCAATCCATAGAAGCTGCCCCATCGTGCACTTCACCAATTCTATTTTGCTTACCAGTATAAAATAAAATACGCTCTGTTGTGGTAGTCTTACCAGCATCTATGTGAGCCATTATTCCTATATTTCTGTATTTAGATATCCCAATTTCCATATCACAATTAATTAGCTAACATTAAAAACGAAGATGGGAAAATGCCTTATTAGCCTCAGCCATTTTATATTTTTCTTCGCACATCTTAAACGCACCACCGCGTTTATTATAAGCATCCAGTATTTCAGATTGCAAACAATCAACAGTGGTTTTTCCACTCTTTTTTCGAGCAGCAGAAGTTGCTTTAGCAATCCACCTTAACGCTAAAGAAATCGCTCTATCTTGTCGAACTTCAACAGGCACTTGATAAGTTGCACCACCAATGCGTCGAGAACGCACTTCTATAGAAGGAGTAACATTTCCTACCGCTGTTTCAAAAATTGATAACCCACCTTCACCTATTTTCTTTTCAGCTAAAGACAAAGCGTCATAGATAATCTTTTCTGCAGTAGATTTTTTACCACATTTCATGATTGTATTAATGAAACGCATCAGCAAAACACTGCCATAACGCGAATCAGGACTTATTTCTCTTTTTTTTGCTTTATTCCGACGAGCCATAAATTTTAACCAGATTTCTTTACACCATATTTTGAACGAGCTTTCTTTCGATTTTGCACGCCACGCAGATCAAGGGCACCTCTTATTATGTGATAACGCACACCTGGCAAATCTTTAACCCGCCCACCACGTATCAAAACAACAGAATGCTCTTGTAAATTATGACCTTCACCAGGTATATAAGCTGTCACTTCACCATACCCACTAATTTTTACTCTGGCTACTTTACGGAGTGCTGAGTTAGGCTTCCTAGGAGTTGTAGTATACACCTTAGTGCAAACACCCCTCCTTTGAGGGTTGCTTTCTCCCAAAGCTGGTACCTTTTTCTTATGGGTCAATCCTAATCTACCCTTACGTATTAATTGATTTATCGTAGGCATATGTTATAAATTCAAGCTCATTAAAATAACTAAGTTTTTAGTTATAAAATAATAAACCTCAATAGTCAATATAAAAATAAACATTACTACTCTAATAATTAAGCTCAGCTGCTTTGAAAGCCATCAGTAGACTTCTTGCACTACCTCCCAAGCCACAATTGTCATTCAGTAGAAACGAAAAACTTCCTTGACAAACTCCGCCAGCCCCCTTATTATGACAATAAGGGTATTTATGACTCAAAACTTGTTTTTGACCTGCAGGCTCAATGACAAAATTCAGTAAAAAACTTAGGGTATTTTTTGGCGGATTACATAAAATTATAGCGGCTGCATGTCTTTTAAATTTTTTCTACATTCAGCCAAACCGCGCTTATTTTAAGCGTTAGCACATTATTACAGCGCCAGTTTAAATTATTATAGGGTCAAAACTCGCACCACGGGAGTTCTTTGCCTTTTTTTTCTGCCTGGTAAATTTCTTAAATATTTATAACTAAACGACAACCGTCATCCCTGTAAAGGTCAAGTATCCCGCTACGTGTTAGCGGGATCTATGCTAAGAGATACCGCGAATGAATCGCGGTATGACGGTTCGCGGTGGCATGACGATAACCTCGTCATCCCGCTGCTTGTTAGCGGGATCTATGCTAAGAGATACCGCGGCGGTATGACGTAGGGGTTGCCAAGAACTTGTCATTCCAGTGCTTGACACTGGAATAGGTGTGTGTATTTGTGAAAAAAAATCTCCATGAAATTTGTGAAGCAATGTGGTGGGACTAGTGCGATTCGAACGCACGACCTTCGGATTAGGAGTCCAACGCTCTATCCTGCTGAGCTATAGTCCCGTGTTTCCTACCATTTATGTAAAGTTATAGCAAAAAATCCTTCTCTTTTCTAGATTTCTTGCATAACCAATTTATGACGACAAGAAACATTTCTGTACTTCTTGAGTATAATGCTATTATATTTAATAACATGGTTTAAGTAAGATTAATGCTAGTTAACAACATTGGTTATTTCTATAACAATCAAGACGACTTTGCTTTAAGCAATATAAACATTAAAGTAAAAAAAGGAAGTGTTGCATGTTTATTGGGGCATTCTGGCTGTGGCAAGTCAACAATTTTGAAATTAATTGCAGGGATAGAAAATCCAAAATCTGGAACTATTTTTATAAATGATAGGTTAGTTGCAAGCAATAAGGCATCAGTCGCTATAGAGCATAGAAATATCGGATTGATTTTTCAGCATTCTGCATTATTTCCTCACAAAACAGTAGTAGAAAATATAACCTTTGCTATCCGCAGCTCTTCCAAGAGAGAAAAGCACCTAATTGCATTGGAAATCTTGAAGTTACTCAATATAGAAAAATATGAAAATATGTACCCTAACGCCTTATCTGGAGGACAGCAACAATTAGTTGCAATAGCAAGAGTGATGGCACAAAACCCTGATGTTGTGTTGTTAGATGAACCATTTTCTAATTTGGATATGCTGCTCAAGTGCCGAATAAGACAACATATATTGTCCCTTTTTAGAAGTAAAAATATCCCTGTGCTAATGGTAACTCATGACCCGCAAGAAGCATTGAAAGTTGCAGATTTTATCTACGTAATGAAAAATGGTAAAATTATTCAATCAGGAGTTTCTAGCGATATATACCATAGGCCTAAAGATGATACGCTAGCAAAGTTTTTTAGTGAGCTCTCCTCTACTCTATAGTTAAGCGAAAAGTTTCCACTTATTCGCTGCAAGAAAACAATCTAGTTTGGAATTGTTATAAAATAATTAAAAAACCTTGATTTATAATTAAATAAAGGTGATATAATCTATGTGTTACTTGACTTCAGTCAAGTTTTAATATTTAAAGGTCAATATTTTAAATGGAGGTGAAAATGAGTTTAGGACCATGGCAATTGTTTCTAGTCTTAATAATAATTTTAGTTCTGTTTGGTGCAGGCAGATTACCGCAAGTTATGGGTGATTTAGGAAAAGGCATCAAAAACCTTAAACAGGAGCTTAAGGACTCAGAAAAATTATCGTCTAATGAACCAGATCGTTAGCGTCCTCATACTTCGTGACACGCACTAAGGTGCGTGTTACTCACTTAAAGCATCAATTATTTTTCAATCTTTCCGCTTAAGCTGTTGCGTCTGCTTCACCTTCCTCTGAATTCATAATTTTTCTAATATTGTTAAAATGCTTTATAGAAATTTTCGCGGTCACTTTATATAGCATACAAACAAGTCTTGTAGTGAAAATTTAAAAATACAATCATTATTATTAATAAATTTTTATACATACTATACTGATAATGTAAGAGTAAATTTATTTAAATAGTGAGGTACGAAAATGAGTAAAAATAACAATCAACAATACAAAAACTATTCTGAAGATTATAATGGTAAAATAGGTATTAACACTAATGGACAAAAGTTTCAATTAATCAAAAATAACTCAAATCCTGTATACAATTATGAAGTTCGTGATATGGATGGGAATCATATATATAACATTAGAGAACAATGTATACCAAAATTCTTTAATAAGATATATAAGCCTTCAGAGTCAAAGATCTTTGACAAAGCACCAGAAACTATAGAGGAAGTATTACCAAAAGTATTTTCATTCCAAGATGAAGGTATAAAATATAATATAAGGTATGATGACATGTCATCACAAGAGAAGTTCCAAATTCAAAAGGACATTCATGCTGCTTATGAAAATTTTAAAAAATTGTTTGATGTAAACAAACCTGAAACAACTTTAAATTTAGAAGTTAATGTTTTTAACAACAAGAATGATTACCAGAAATATAATGAATTAGCTGGCATTGACGCAGATAATGCTTATGGTGCAACTGATGGTAAAGCGATAGTAGTATACAAATTTGCCGGTATGGACTTTGTTTTAGGTCATGAGCTGGGCCATGTGTTCCAAAATGAGCTATTAACAAATATGAAGAATTCATTAGACCCTGAATTAGTTGGAAATTTAATCGGGAATCAAGTAGAAGAAGAAAATAAAAAAGATATAGATAGTGGACAGACAAAAGAATATAAAACTGAAGAATATGAAAATCCAGCTCATAACAAGGCATTAGAGCTTAGAGAAAGCAATGAAGATGATAAAAAAACAAATATAGTGGAGGAAGAGGAAACAGAAGGAGATACACTATATAATAACAAAGAACTCTATAGAGAAAAAAGAGAAGTGCAAAAAGAAACCGCTAAGCTAGATGATAACACAGAAGAAAGTCAATCTACACAAACGAGTGAACCTGGTGTATTTTCATCTATTGCATCTATTTTTAGAAGTTTTATATCATGGATATGGGGCACAGAAGAAGAAAGTGAATCTATCGAATTATCACAGAGTTCATTGTATTCTGATCCATTAAGTGACGAAAGTCATTATTCACAGTCAGATACTAATGATATACTATAACTTTTTTTTATAGGTAGTTTAACCCTTGCGTGTAACCCAAAAAACACGCAAGGGAAAACTGTATTGCATTGATGCTGTAACAAACAACTTCATTTGCACCAACTGCAAGTATAATGACAAAATTACGATTGTACTTTAACTCTAACAATTAACAATAATAAATGTATATTGAAATACAGCAATAATTACGTTAGTTTAAAAGGAATAGTTTGATTAAAGGATAATTGTGCAAAAAAGTGAGAAACTAACTAAAGATAAAAAACTAGCTTCTGATATTCTAAAAGAGGTTGCAGATACCAATAACAATGATAGCGATAAAGTAACTTTGTTTGACATTAAAACAGCTTTGCATGAGCGCGGTTTTGGTATTTTAATAATCATCTTCTCCTTGCCGCTATCGGTGCCTATACCGGTTCCACCTGGTTATACAACTATTCTTTCTATACCTTTAATCTTATTCTCACTGCAGCTTCTATTTGGATTTGATTCTCCTTGGATGCCCAGTTGGCTAGAAAGAAAATCTTTTCAGCGTTCAACACTAGCTCTTGTGGTAGAGAAAACTTCCCCTGTATTAGAAAAAATAGAAAAATTCATGAAGCCAAGACTATCTTTCATTTTCTATGGGCCTGGTGAGAAGATTCTGGCTTTTATGATGTTGCTTTGTGCAATAATAATAGCTCTTCCATTACCTTTTACTCACTTCCTTCCTGCAATTGGCACAACTCTTATTTCACTTGGTATTATGAGTAAAGACGGGTTTCTATCCATATTGGGAGTTTTAGTGTCATTGTGTGCGTTGTTGCTTACTCTTGTTGTAATAGTCAAAGGACCACAACTTATAACCGGAGCACTTTCTCTTCTTAAAAGCTTTACAACACTTTAACAAAAGAATGAAGTACTAGCGCGAAATGAATAATGCATATTGAAATAAAACAATAATTGTGTTAAGAATTACTTTTATCAAGGGTTTTTCGTGTCACAAAATGATAAGTTGACTAAAAGTGATAAACTAGCTTCTGATATTCTAAAAGAGGTTGCAGATACCAATAACAATGATAGCGATAAAGTAACTTTGTTCGATATTAAAACAGCTTTGCATGAGCGCGGTTTTGGTATTTTAATAATCATCTTCTCCTTGCCACTATCGGTGCCTATACCGGTTCCACCTGGTTATACAACTATTCTTTCTATACCTTTAATCTTATTCTCACTGCAGCTTCTATTTGGATTTGATTCTCCTTGGATGCCCAGTTGGCTAGAAAGAAGATCTTTTCAGCGTTCAACACTAGCTCTTGTGGTGGAGAAAACTTCTCCAGCATTAAGAAAAATAGAAAAATTCATGAAGCCAAGAATGTCTTTTATTTTCTATGGGCCTGGCGAAAAAATTTTAGCTTTTGTAATGTTGCTTTGTGCATTATCAATAGCTCTTCCATTACCTCTTACCAACTTTATTCCTGCAATTGGTACGACTCTTATTTCACTTGGTATTATGAGTAAAGATGGGTTTCTATCCATATTGGGAGTTTTAATATCATTGTGCGGACTATTGCTTACTCTTGTTGTAGTAGTCAAAGGGCCACAACTTATCATTGGGGCATTTTCTTTTCTCAAAAGCTTCGTATATGGTTAGGCTTTACAACACCTTAACAAAAAAAAAGGAACTTTTTACACCAATCGATAAAGATCATGTGAAAATGTATGTTTGCGGACCAACAGTATATGACACAGCACATATAGGCAATGCACGGTCTGTTGTTGTGTATGATGTGTTATTTCAGCTACTTAAGTTTTGTTATGGCAAAGTTACCTATGTGCGTAACATAACCGACATTGATGATAAGATAATCAATGCAGCAAGTGAGAAAAATAGCAACATAGAAAGTATAACCACATATTACATTAAAGCTTTTCATGATGATATGGAAAGCATAAATTGTAAAGAGCCAACACACGAACCAAAAGCAACGGAAAACGTAGATTATATTATAGAATTAATTGAACATTTACTGCAATCAGGCCACGCTTACGAGTCTGACAAACACGTGTATTTTAATATAGAATCTTACCATGAATATGGTGCTTTATCAGGAAAAAAAACTGATGAATTGGTTCCAGGTAGCAGAGTTGAAGTTAATGAAAATAAAAAGCACCCTGGAGATTTTGTACTGTGGAAGCCTGCAAGTGATATTGACTACAAACTTTCAAGTTATTGGAATAGCCCATGGGGAGAGGGCAGGCCTGGATGGCATATAGAATGCTCAGCAATGTCATATGCTTATCTTGGCAAAGATTTTGATATTCATGGTGGCGGCATAGATTTACAATTTCCTCACCATGAAAATGAAATTGCACAGAGTAAGTCTGCATTTGCTGGATCAATGTTTGCAAAATACTGGATACATAACGGCTTTCTTACAGTAAGTGAAGAAAAAATGAGCAAGTCCTTATTTAATATAGTCAAAGTAAGAGATTTGCTAGATAGTGGAATAAAGGGTGAAGTAATACGCTATGCACTGCTCAAAACTCACTACAGAAAACCACTTGATTGGACAGAAAACGTTATTTCTGATGCACAGGAAACCTTAAATAAATTTTATCGGTTATTACGTGGCTTAGATACAACGAATATTGATGAAAGTAACGCAGAGATTTCTAAAGATTTTATAGACGCTTTAAAAAGCGACTTAAACATTCCTGAAGCTCTAGCTATACTGCATGAAATGGCTGCAAAAATTAACAAAATGAGTAATGAAAGTGAAAAGCTTAAATTAACTGAGAGTTTTGTTAAGAGTGCCAGATTTATTGGTCTTCTTGAGTCAAGTTATCAAGAGTGGTTTGCTGTGGATGTAAATCATCAAGAAATAGAAAGGTTGATAGACTTAAGAAAAATTGCAAAAAAAAATAAAAATTACGATACTGCAGACAAAATAAGGGATCAGTTGAAACAAATGGGGGTTACAATTTCTGACAATGAAGATGGTACAACAACTTGGTAAACTTATATGGAAGATTACTTTCTGCTGTTTAAAGATAGCCTATTATCATCGTTAATCTTGCCTATACACCAAGGCTTTATGTTTGAAGCTATGCTGTACTTTAGATCACATCACAATCTACTACTTATGTTATTTTTTGGAGTACTAGGATCAAGCCTTGGTGGAATAGTTAACTGGTATTTAGGTAGAATAACAATCTCTATACGAAAATCATACCACAAATTAGAAAACGAATATACAATGCCAAAAGTTACAAAAAATTTGCTAATTTTTGCAACTTTATTACTTTCATGGGTGCCAGCACTTGGAAGTGTGATTCAAATTTTATCAGGTTATTTCAAGTTAAACCTTTATATCCTTGCCCCTTTAATCATTCTATCTAATTTCTTCTATTTGTTATATCTAATACTTACTTTTGGCGTATAACACTATAGTACTACAGCTATTAAAGCCCACTTCTGTCATCCTATGCCCTGATAGAAGCGGAGCTATAAATTAAATGCAAATTTCTAGTAATAGGATGCACCATGAGCTAAAAGTAACTTTATTTGAAAAAATTTCTCTTATACAAATATCATCAGGAGCAAGGTAGGACATTTGTAATTTTCCAAATTACAAATGTTGTTTTAGTATAACAGTCACTTTTATATTTGGATTCAAAGTCAAGCAGTTTCTCTGCTTCTTCTTCATATTCTTTCAGGTAGTCACTAACACTAATTTTTTTCTTACTTCTACGACTTAGTACAATATTGCTTTCGTTTATATATTTTACTGCTTGCCCCAAAGCTAATGGAAAATACTGCAATTCTTTTGTTAGTTTTTTTATTTCTTCATCTTGTAAATTATTTCTTATATTCAAAGCCTTCTTCACAAACCTCAAAGCTTCTGTTTCAGTAAACTCATCTAATTGTATTACTTGTATCTTACCTTCCTCTTCCCCTACTTTCCAATCTTTACTACGAGAAGTAATTAATACGCAAGGCTTGTTATAGTCCTGGCCTAAAGAGAATGGCAAAAACTTACTAATATCCTCATATCCCTCAGCATTATCAAAAATGAACAGGCTTTTCCTTCCCCTTCTTGCAAAGAAAGCATATATTTCTTTAACAATAGTTTCTATCGTCTTGTCATTTCCGTACTTATCCTGGGGAGGAATACCTAGTTTATTATCCTCAGCTAACTTCAGAAAAGAATTCTTCATAATTCCAAAGTTTTCAGCGTTTACCCATACAACATTGCCATCATAATCTTTTCTATATTCATAAGCGTATTTCCTAGCTAACTCACTTTTTCCTATTCCTCCAAGACCACCGATAACAACCATTTGTGATATTGCCGTTAGTTTGCCAGTACTTTCATGCAATTTACCATATATTTCTTGCAATTCGCTGTCCCTCCCAACAAACATCTCAACTGGATATACTATATTAAACTGAATAGGCTTCTCTATCTGCTTGTTATTCTGTGTTGTTGCAACTGCATGTATTTTATGCAGTGTTTTACTATCCTTACGCTGTTGTTTTGCTATTTTACCTATTTCTTTATTCCCTTTCTCTACTTCTTGTCTTATCTCACTTAAAGTACTAGCACACATCTCTACTTTTCGGAAAAGCTCTTCGCCTTCTTTATGTGAAAGGAAACGTCCTTCTCTATCCTTCATCCAACTCCACATTTTCATAAAAAGCGCGTTGTAAGCAGTTTCGTCATTACCAAAGTAGTTGAACTTTTCGATCAATTTGTTACTTATCTCATTTTTGATTAATCCTTCCAGTTCAGCATGGTTAGGTAAATTAACTGCAAACACCAATTTATCTAGAAATTCCTCTATTTTCTTATTTATTTCTCCATCGCTAACTTGTCCACCTACCTCACCCTTTATAAAATCCATATTCTCCTGCAAGTGTGAGATAATACTATTATCAAATTTATATCTTACACTACTGCCTATATTCAGAAACTCATCTTCTGTGTTCATTCTTGTAAATGAAATTCCCTTATCTGCTAGACTTTCAAAGTCAAAACCGACATTTGTGGCAATAACAAAATCTTCTATTTCACCCTCGAACTTTCCTCTACTTTTGATTTTTAAATAAGCAACAAGATATTTTACTAAGCTGAATTCACTACTTTTTCGCCATGTTAATAAGTCACCTATGCTGATTTTTCTGTGTCCATCTTGCTTGTGCTTGATTTGTATGAATCTATGTGTTATTCTTCTGTTTTGTTCATACCGAAGAATAATATCACCAAAACCTTCAGCTAACTCCATTTCCGTAGCCAAGAGGAAAGGACACTTTTTATCCATCGCACGTTCGAGAAAGAATATGAGCCACAATTTTTGATAGGTAATACCATGGTAAAAGTGTTTTACCTCTCCAGCAGGATAACCTTCGGGCACCTTATCTAACTTTTCACTCAAAATTGAATTCATGACATCGGGGCTGGCTTTTCCCTTGGTAAGTTTCATGACTTCACCAACAAAGAAACCATATAATTTTGTTTTACCGCTTTTGTATTCTTGAACTTTATCTTGGTTGTCATTGATGATTTTATCTATTACCTCTGAAATTTGACATTTGTCAGTTATTTGCTTGAGATCCTGCTCTTCTATAATAAGGGATGCAGGTTTGCCAGTTTCAAACATAATATCAAAAATTTGTTTGCCAAGTTTAGCAGAGATTGTTCCATCAACGATAAAATCTAAGAGTTCCAACAAGGCATTTGCTTTGATTGGAGAGCTCACAATATCAATATTTGCTTTATTTAAACGACCGAAAAGCTCTACAGTTAACCAGGTGACCGCGAGCTTTGAATCATGTTTTTTTATCAATTCCTCAAAGTAATCAGCAATCGCCTTATCGGAAGTAATGACATTTGCATCGTATTCGTTGATACCTAATTTTTCAATGTATCGCTGCTTTTTCTGCTCTGGCAACTCAGGCAAAGATGATTGAATTAAATCAATTTTCTCCTGGCTTACCTCAACAGGTAATAAATCAGGCTCAGGGAAGTATCTATAGTCGCTTGCATCTTCTTTGTTTCGCATCACTTTTGTTTTTCCCGAAGCAACGTCAAACAATAAGGTATCTTGACTTATTTCTTCCCCACCTTCTAAAATTTCAATTTGTCTTTGTATTTCATAGTCTATAGCTTGCACAATATAACGTATCGAGTTCAGATTTTTTATCTCACAACGAGTGCCAAATGTGCTACTGCCTTTTAGGCGGACAGAAACATTTGCATCACAACGAAGTGATCCCTTTTCCATATCACCATCACATGAACCAATGTAACGCAAAATCTGCCTCAATTTTTTCATGCATTCTGCAGCTTCCGCAGATGAACGGAGATCTGGTTCTGAAACAATTTCCATTAAAGCAACCCCTGCACGATTTAAATCCACATAAGTTTTGCTTTCCTCATGAACGCTCTTTCCTGCGTCTTGCTCTAAATGAATTCTCGCAATTCTTATTTCCTTTTCATTGTCGTTGATAAATACTCTACCATTTTTAACTATTGGCTCAAAAAACTGGGTTATCTGGTAACCTTGCGGTAAATCAGGATAAAAATAATTTTTCCGATCAAAGTAAGAACACTTATTAATTTCTGCAGAAAGTGCAAGACCGGTGCGTATTGCTTGCTCTATGCAGTAATAATTTAGTATTGGCAGCGTACCTGGCATTGCCGCATCAACTAGAGAAACTTGAGTGTTATGCTCAGCACCAAACTCCGTTGATGAGCTAGAAAATAGCTTCGTATTAGAAGAAACTTGAGCGTGCACCTCAAGCCCAATTACCGCTTCCCAATCCTCTTTCGTCATGTATTTTATTTAAATGATAATCTTAATATTCTGCAAAATTAACACAAAAAGTCAAAACAAAACCCACATTTTTATTTTTTGTCTTAACTTTTTAACCTATAGTAATTAAAATATGACCTTACCCAGAAAGAGTGAAGAGAAAGAAAAGGCGTTTTTTTATAATAAAAATGTTTTTTCAAAAGGAGTAGTAATGACAAAAAGAAGAGAATATACAGTTGAGTTTTAATTAGAAGCTGTGTATTAAACAGCGTAGACATTCTGCTACTAATTATTGCATTCCTGAGCAATTTGATTCATTATTCTTTTTGTAAAAAATTTTCTTGACTTTCTCTCTACTTTTTCTGGGTAAGGTCACTTTAAAGGAAGTCTAATAGATGCTACATAGAAATCCAGATGAGTTTCTAAAGTCTATTCCAAAAGATAAGCGCATAATGTGCCTTGACATGGGAGAAAAGCAAATAGGCATAGCATTTAGCGATAAAACACAGCTTATAGCCACAGCTCATAGTGTATATTATAGGAAAAATATGAGCAAAGATTTAGGTTATCTGCATAGAATATTCAAAGAAAATGAAGCTGGATCAATGGTAATAGGACTACCATTAAAAATGGACGAGCAAGAAACTAAATGGTGTAAAACCATAATCCAATTCGCAAATAAAATAATAAAAAAATATAAAGTACATATATACTTACAAGACGAAAGCTTCTCAACATCTATCGCAACTCATACACTAAAAATCACTGGAATATCAATCACAAAATCGAAAAAAATAGATGATAAAATCTCCGCATGTATTATTTTGCAACGAACGTTAGACAAGATAAATACAATCAAATAGTTTTTTCAGATCTGGAAATCTTCAAACTGAATCTCATATAAAAGTTACTCAACAAAACAAGAACCTTTCGTATAAGCATGACAAATTGCTACAGCAAGAGCATCAGCAGCATGGTGACATTTTATACTCAAATTTTTAACTATTTGCTTCACCATAAATATAATCTGATCCTTATCAGCATGGCCATTTCCGGTAATGCTTTTTTTTACATAGTTTGCATCATATTCATTCATAGTTAGCTTTGTTATTTTTAACGCTAAAATTACAACCCCTCTTGCATATCCTAAAGTTAGTGAAGATTTAGGATTTTTATTAACAAAAATTTTTTCTACTGCAGCTTCATTCGGAGAATATTGAAATATTACTTTCTTTAATTGTTCAAAAATTATATGTAAGCGTTCACCTGTACCCAATTTACCATCAGTTGATATGGTACCGCCGCCCAAAAATTCAATATTATTTTTCTCGTTCAGGCTGATAATAGCCCAACCAGTCTTGCTTATCCCTGGATCTAGACCTATTATTTTAACCACTTAATAAACGCTTAACCAATAGACAAACAAAAATAAAAACATCCAGACTACATCTACAAAGTGCCAATACCAGGAGGCAAACTCAAAGCACAAATGGTCCTGAGGTGTAAACTGGCCTTTCCGCGCTCTAAATAAACACACTGATAAAAATATTATTCCTATTATAACGTGTGCGCAGTGAAAACCGGTAATCATATAAAAATTGGATGTATAAATAAGCTTTTCTCCTGTTTCTTGTAGAGAAAAACTCGCTTCATGATACTCTATTGCTTGCACTATTATAAAAAAAAACCCAAGCAATATAGTTATGGACAGCATTTTAATCATGCTCTTTTTATCATTTTCAAGTAAAGAGTGATTTGCCCAAGTAATTGTTGTACCAGAAAGCAATAATATTAATGTATTCATGAATGGTAATGACCATGGATCAGGCGGCAAAATCCCCTCAGGGGGCCATTCAACTTTTTTTGCAGGAGAAAACGCCTCAAATAAAAAAACTGGATCAAGCCAGGCTTTAAAGAATGAACAAAAGAACACTATAAAAAACACGACCTCCGAGAGAATAAATAAGTACATTGCAAATTTGAGTCCATGTTTTACAATGGCAGTGTGACATTTGTCATAAATGGCCTCCCTTATTACATCTCTCCACCAATAGAACAGCACCCCTGATACTGCAGAGATTCCCAGAACTAAACAAAACATTCCGAAAATTTGTTTATGAAGCGCGCCAACTAATCCAAGTGCAAGAATAAGAATTGCTGCTGATATAGCAATTGGCCAAGGACTTGGGTCCACTAAATGAAAATCATGTTCTTTACTTTTCATAGCATTTTAAAAAATACTTACTAAGGATACAAATTAGCTTAAAATTGTCAATGTTCCTTAGGAAATTGATTGAATCTTGAAAAATTATATGCACCGTTCAAAAAATCTAACACAAATTGTGCAGTTATTCTAAACAACTCAAGCATTTTGCTCTTTTCATTTTCTCTTGCTCTGCTGCAATATCCATCAATAATATTTTCCAAAATAATGCATCCAGACTTTACTGAATCACTGTAACAAAAATAAAACCAATCCCTATATCTATTATTTTTTTTGAATCTATTTTTCATGCTATCAACGACAGTCTTGTATATAAACATGCAAGAATACAAAACCGTCATAGCCTCATAGGTATTACTATACGAGATGGATAAAAGAAAATTAGTGAAATTAAAACACTCAAGAGATTTCTTTCCACGACTTATACTGTACATAGTAAAGTAGTAGTCATATAGCACTCTATTAACAGTCACTGCTCTTTGGGCTACTTCAGTAAGCGAGATAATACTACTATAATCTTCCATTCTGGATGCAGTAATTAAGGTGGTACGAATATAATCACCTAAGAGCAACGTCTTTTGTTGAGCATAGAATTTGAAGTTCTCTATATTTAGGGTGTTATTCGCCAACTTAACATTAAAAGGATGCTCAATTATATCCTTTAAAAGATTTGACCCGTAACAGCTCCTAATTATGCCACTGAACACTGTAGTTACCGATAAAGATCAAGTCAACGTAAATAATCCGCTGCTAATGTTCTTTGCTAGATATATTAGAGTAATACATCTCATCCCAGAATATTACCTCAAGTTCTAATCCGTTACGAAAAAACTCGAGCATCTTTTTCTTCTCCTTATTACTAGATTCTCTATACAGCTTATTCACAATCTCAGTTATAGCATCAGCTGTGTTATCCACTATATTAGTATTATAGAGATTAATCCATTTTTTATACTTATTGCTTGAAGGAATGCTATCTTTTACCGTATGTTGAAAGGTGATCTGACACATACCAAAACATGGATAAGAAGCTGCTAAGCCTTCAGCTACTGAATTATGGTATGCAGCACGCATGAAGAAATCAATAAAGGCAGAACTAGATTTCGATCTTTTGTGATTATCGGATGAGTTACATTCTGTAAACTGCTCCTCACATAGACTTCGCATACTGAATATTTTACGAGCTATAAAGGTTAATTTATCCATTGTTTCAATATCATTAGCTCTAGCTGCAATAATTAAAAAAGCACGAGTGCAATCCACTAAGCATAAAAAAGTCTGTTGAACGTAGAACTTGAACTTCTTATAACTTAATTTGCCATTCATCAATTCAACATAAAAAGGATGTTCTTCTATTCTATCAATAAGATCAGATGATTCTTTTATAGCTATGCTACAGAATTCTTCTTCTATTCCGTTATACATTTTATGAGCCTCACAATAAAAACTGAATATAATAATTATCACTAATATAGTATAATTATTATGAAAAAGCAATTATACTTCAACAATAAGCTAGTATATAAATATGAGGCTGTAAATCAAAAATTTTAGCAATCTAAAGAAATTTTACTATTACCTTCTATATTGAATTCTCTACAAAGATCAGCAGACAAGTTCATGCTTTCCCAAGAAAATCCACCGTCATTTTCTGACTCTTTACCAAAATGTCCATAACAGGCTGTACGTTTATATATAGGGCGATTAAGCGATAAATGCTTGATTATGCCTTTTGTTGATAAATCTATACTATTCTCGATAAACTCTTTAATTACTCTTTCCTCCACCGCATTCGTACCAAATGTATCAATATAGAATGAAGTAGGTTTTGATACACCAATTGCATAAGAAAGCTGCACAAGACAACGTTCAGCTAAACCTGCAAAGACAATATTTTTAGCAAGGTATCTTGCCATATAAGCTGCAGATCTATCAACTTTGGTTGCATCTTTTCCGGAAAATGCCCCTCCACCGTGTGGAATATAACCTCCATAGGTATCAACCATAATTTTTCGTCCGGTTAATCCACAATCACTAACCGGTCCACCAATAACAAATCTACCAGTTGGATTGACTAAGAGATTTTCCTCAGGACATATCCACCCTTTAGGTAAAGATGAAACTATGTAAGGATAAATTATTTCTTTTACTTTTGATTGATCCAAATCCTCAGGGTGCTGTATTGAGACAATGATACTTTCAGCACGTACCGGGAGGTTATTCTCATATGCCAAAGTGATTTGTGATTTTGCATCCGGACCAAGCTTTGCTTCTTTAACTGCGCTCATGATATTTTTCAGAATCGAGTGTGCATAAAAAATGGGTGCTGGCATAAGGTTTTCTGTCTCTGTTGTTGCATAGCCATACATTATGCCCTGATCGCCAGCACCTTGATCCAACCCTATTGCAATGTCATTTGATTGCTCATGCAGCAGTATATTTACCTTCACTTTTCTCCAGTGGAAACCATCATGCTCATAACCAATATCTTTTATTGTATTCCGTACAATACTTTCAATCCTGCTATTTTTGATGTTAGGTCCGAATACTTCCCCAGCTATAATAACGTTATCTTTGGTGACTAAAGTCTCTATTGCAGCTCGCGCAAAAGGATCAGTGAAAAGGTATTCATCAAGTATTGCATCTGAAATTTGATCTGCTACTTTATCTGGATGACCAGCAGCCACTGACTCACTGGTTACTAAATTTTTATATAAACTCATGCTTTAGGTTTCTGCTTATACAATATTAAAGTCGCTATAAAGGATACATCTACTAACTGTTAAATGGTGGACCAATAATACCAAAAACAAACTCCTCTCACAACCTTCTTGTTAAACGGGCAAAATTAGCAGTACTTTATGCATTTTAGATAATATTTATGTGCATAAATTAAGATAACCTTAAATCCAATGATTCCCCGCACCATTTTTGAGAAACAACATCATTCAGCTCAGTTGATATATTACCTTTGGAAAACTGTGCTCGGATAGGATTAGTGAACTCCGTGTTTGGAGATATAATAACTTCGCAGTTCAAAGGTTTTGCGCTTTTTAACCTTTCTCCAACACTTTCAGCAGCATATGCAACTTTCTCTTGCCTAGATGGATTATCATCTACCCAATACTTTATAGTAGAAGAACTTGACAATTTTTCCACGATTGGCTTTATGATATATCTACAAATATCCGATTTTACCTTATGAGCTTCCTTGTTTTCTAATTTCTTAATTTCTGATCTTGCGTTGTATACTGTATATTCACGTAAACTATTAGGCTGTGGTTTTATATTCTTACAGATCATTTTTTGTATTGCTGTCATATAGTCTATGACCTCTTTAGCCTGTCCTACATTAGGCTTTCCTTCTAACACGCTTTCATAAAATTTATTAATTTCTCCCACTTTTAAAGTGTTATCTTCATCACAGTAAATTGTATCCAGTGCTATCTGCAGCATACCATCATTGTACAGCGGCATTACAACATTGGTAAACAGCTCCAAGAAAACCGAACTCTTTGTGCAACAGATAATATGTTCTTCTAACTGATGAATGTCTGCATGTTCTTCTAACTGTTGAGAACCCTTACGGTCTTCTGTATAGTATTGGCTAAAAAATACCTCCATAAACTCTGGATATATCTTACGTACCCACTCAACTTTATTTTGCAAGTAATTTTTCTTGATGCTACTTTTTGTTAAAAATAAGTTAACTACGTTGTCGTAATGCTTATTATATTTCATACTATCTTCCTTATAATTTAGTATTTTTTCAAACTTCTCCTTTTTTTGTTGCGATTCTTGCTTTTTATTTGCAAGCTCTTCTATCTTTGCTTTTTCTTCCTTAAGCTTTTCTAATCTTATTCTAACAAACTCTAGACGTGCTTCATTAATAGTACTATCCACTTCACTACTCATATGTTTAAGCTGATCTATCAGTTGTTTTGCATATACATTAATCTGAGTTGTTTCGTCTAATTCCGTATTAGCGTTAGCTACAAGCGATTTTATCTCTTCTAATAAAGATAATGTTGTTTTTGTATTAAATTCAATTTTAACAAGCTGCATAAACCATTCTTCTCTCTTTAATACTTCCAGTGCTGTAATCTGCCCAAGAATGGTTTCTACTTCTTTTAAATTTTCCTTTGTAATTTCTATGTCATTTTCTATTATATACTTTCTCTCCTCCTCTGTTATATTTTTCCCTTTTATACTCTCTTTCTTTTTGATTATTCCTATGAACTCTTCTTTCTCTTCGGTTTTTATCTGTGCCTCAAATCGTGACTTTTCTTTTTCAAACTTTGTCTTTTCTTGATTAAGACTTCTTCCTTCTTTTTCAAGTCCTATTTTTTCTCTTTCAAGCTTTATTCTGCAAAATATTAAACGCCTTACTAAGCGATAAAGTTTAATTAGGAATCTTTTTATAATATTTCCATCAACTTTCAATTTTGCCTCAACTTCTCCTTTATTTTTGTTATTCTCCTGAATCTTATTCACTATATTATCAATTTTAGATTGAATACCCCTAATATTGTGCTCAATACCCAGATTATCTACTCTACCTCTAAATAGCCCCTCAATTTTATAAGTTACGCGTTTAAGAGCTTGAACAAAGTAGTCTTGTGCTTCTGCACCATTATGGCCTTTACTATTATAGGCTGCTTCAAATGCAGAAATTAGCTGATCAAGAACTTCAACTGCTAAATCATCAACCTCTTTAAATTGCAGCTTTTCCCCTTCATTACTCGAGCTTACGTCAGTCTCTTTTTTTCCTTTTATTATCTTAGATACCTCATTCTCAATGAGCTTATCTATCATACTTAAGATCTCATCACCAAACTGCTCTGGAGTTTTTGCATTATCCTGATTCACTGTTCTGTTGTAATCGTCTATGTAGTCTCCCTTCTGTAACAACTTTATATCAAACTTTAGCCTTTCACTTGAGTAACAGAAAAAGGTTGAAGGTCTTGCAAGGTTCAAACACCTAAGCCTACCAGGGCCTTGTATAAGTTGTGGTGGATTATTAAGAAAATCAGACCGTTGATCTATAAGCATCACAACATGCTGTAAGTCAATGGCATTAAAGCCCTGCACTTTCTCATGGTTAACATAATTACCACAAAGCCCCATACGCAATAGTGCATCATGATCCTGGACACTCCCTTCTATATATTTGTATTTATCAGAGAACTTCCTTAGCTTAAGCAATGGATATAGTTCTTGCATTTTAAACTGCTCTTTCACTTGACAAAATCTTTCAAATAAATTTTCCTTACTATAATGCACCAATGAGTCTAAGTCTAAGTAATCTTTGCCATTTTTATACTTGTTAAACTCTTCTTTGTCTTTACTGATTTTTTCCTCAAATTCATTTAGAGCTTGAGGACTTAAGGTATCACTGATCCTCCAAGACCGAAGCTGACAAAACCCTCCGTTACTAAGACTATATGTATATCCTTTAGGGCTTATAGCACGTACTCTATCTTCAAGTGGATACATATGCTGATCATAATATTCTTGCCTCTTTCTCTCACTCTCTTCTAATTGCTTGTACGCTTCCAAGCATTCCTCTTCTATCTTTGTAATATTGCCATTTATTTCATAATTATCTTTTAAGTACTGGAAAATATCTTTCAACTTTTTTTCATCAAATGTAAATCTTCTTCCTGAAAGTGATCTTGTTGAGTCAAACATTTCACATTCCGTAAAGTAACCAAGGTTTGTGAACAAAACCTCTTTTGCCCCTATTCCCAAAGATTTTAAAATCTTTTCTTTGTCAAGTTTATTAAGACCATATGCATCCACTGGAAGATTTATCGGTATCATAGTGTGAAGTTGTTTATCTTGATTCCAGTTTCTTACCAATCTTGTAAACAGGTCTGTATCTTTTTTATCCTGCAACAATTTAACTACATCTAGCATTCCTTGTATAATATCACTCGTTGTTTTGTCATTCACGATACCTTGCTCTGTCAAATACCTTCTCAGGCCTGCTTGCGTTTCTCCTGCGGAACATTTATCCAAACTTTCTTTAACTTGTGAACCCAGATCTTTAAAATTTGGAAACCTTGCTATATCTAACTCACTCCTTGAAAGCCCCGTAAGGAAGGAAAGTGTGTTCTCAATTACTCCATGCATAACACGAAATGCGGAATAATCGTGAACTTCACTCTTATAATCGAGAGTACCGTCAACAACTTCCTTGATTATATGGCTTTTATCACTTCCATATACATCAATTAAGTGATTTATTATTTCATTGCGTTTTTTGCCAACCGTATTATAGCCGTAACTAATCCCGTCTTTAAACACGTCATGGGTAATCTTCTTCCTGAACTCACCTTTCAGATTATTAGACTCTGCTAAAACGAGAGCTGGTTCACCAACTACGCTTTGAATATTGTAGAATATATAATTTTCTATATCCTTTTTTAAATCTTCATCCTCTAAGTCTGTGCACGGCGTATGATAAAAAGATTTTTTACTTCTTGCTTCCTCCCTAAAAGTTACCGCACCTTCAAGCTCACTAATATATTTAGTGACCAAGGGTTCTTCTACGCTTTGATGAACTTTAAGCTCCAGAGGGCCGTAAGCACCAGATTCCATTTTATCTTTCAGAGAAAGTGTTTTTATCAAGCCGTTATTGTTTTTAACATATTCATAAATATTGCCAGAAGGTGTTGCGCTCAAAAACAACGTAGGACAAAGTGCAGACAACAATCCCATGCGATACTTATACATCTCTTCTTTATCTACCCTATGTTCTTCATCAAAAGATAGGAATACTAGCTTCTCAATATCAAGAGTAAATTCTTCATTATTAATTTTAACTTTGCCATCTTTAACCTTGTATTTCTGATCGCCAAACTGAATTTCATTCTTGTGAATTACAAAACTCTTACCATCTATACTTATTTTTCCATCTCTTACTTTAAATTCTTTATCCTGAATACCCAAGGCTTTTATAATACCAGGAAGATTCTCAAGACCTACAACCTCCAAGAACTGATTCCAATTCTCCAGAAGACCCTTATTGCTTAATATAGCACAATTTCCTTTATTATTGATTCCATTTAACTTAATATCATTAACGCCTATATTAGATAATAGTTTTTTCCAATCATCACGTTTCTGTTCTACTAAATCAGTATCTGGTGCTAAAGATATGTAATGTATGCCCATTAGTCTAGCTGGCAGATATCATACAAGCAATTCTATAAAAGTTTTTCCAGTTCCTGTTGCAAGTGCTAACTCCGTAATAGGGTTCCCACCATCTTTCAAATGGGCTATTGCTTCTTTTACGTAAAGTAGATGTTGTGGAAATATTGAGATTTTACCTGGACCACCTATTATAGTATCTTTTCCCTTACTATCACCTTTAATTTTCACACTTAATATTTTCTTACCTGCCCTACCCTTGTTGATTAGCAGTTCATAAACATACGCACCCTTTATACCTAGCTGAGAATCATCCTCACTAAATTCAACACTATACGTATCATCATTTTGATGTATTAAACCCACGTAAACTTCTTTTCCATCTATAGTTATCTTACCTTTAGTTAGATTGTCTTCTATTAACTTTTCTATTTCTTCTCTAACTTCAGAGGTTGTTGACAACAAAACACCAAAATAAGTTTTTTTTAATCCTTCAATATAACTTGCTTTGAATTCATCATTAAATTTGCTAAGTACCTGTGCACCCACAGTTCTACCTCTCTATTATATCCTACTTTGTGAGTAGCTTTTTAGTATACTTAACTTAACACGAAATATCAATGATTTTTTTTATTATATTTCCTTACCCATTTGCCCAACACACCATCACTTACACCTAGTCTCTTGCTATTTTTGTAATCGTTTCTCTCACTAGCTTTACAGCTCCTAATGTTAAACTCAACTGTATATTCTCTTCTGTTTGCCATCACTATTCATTATTCAAACTTGAAAAAATATTTTCACTATAAAAAACGCCCTTTCTTTCTCTCCACTTTTTCTGGTTAAGGTCAGTTTTGTGCTATGTTAAATTACTATAGAGAAAAGTTCGAATAGGTTAAATGGTGGGTCTGGGAAGAGTTGAACCTCCGACCTCACGCTTATCAGGCGTGCGCTCTAACCACCTGAGCTACAGACCCCTGATTTATTCAAGCTGAAGCTTTCATATTATCTGTAGGCAAGATATCAATAAAAGTCTTTTTATTTGCTGACCTTCTAAAGCTGACCCAGCCTTCTACTTTGGCAAAAATCGTATGATCTTTACCTATACCAACATTCTTCCCAGGATGGAATTTTGTGCCTCTTTGGCGCACAATTATGTTACCAGGAATAACCTTCCCATTCTTCTTTATTCCTAACCTACGACCTGCTGAATCTCTACCATTACAGGAACTACCACCTGATTTTTTAGTTGCCATATCTTACCTCTTACTTTTGAAGATTAATTTCATTGATACGAAGAACAGTTATATACTGCCTATGACCAGTCTTTCTACGGTAATTTTTTCTTCTTTTCTTCTTAAAGATTATAATTTTTTCTCCTCTACACTGCTCCAATACTTCAGCTTTAACAGTAGCATTAGATGAATAAGATAAGCCATTATTTGAAATACAAATCACCTTATTGATTTCTACCTCTTTTTTTTCTTCAACTTCTAACTTCTCTACTTTTATTATACTGCCTTCTTTTACTAAATATTGTTTTCCACCAGTCTCAATTACTGCAAACATGACAAATATAAATTATTGTTATTAACTTTAATCGTAAACGATGTCATATATGCTGTCAATATAAATAAAAAACATGACTTAATGCTCCTTCTGAGCTACTTAAATACTTCTATCTTTTTTCACCTTGTTATCTGCTTTTTCTCAGACAATAATTAATTCTCAAAAAATCTTGTTTTGAACAGAAGCAAAACTTGATCATTTTTAATCTCCCTCACTTTGCTTTTGCGGTAGGTCTCTAATTAAAACTCCATAATACGGCTTATTAATTATCTAGCAAAAATTCAGCTTCAATTTGAAAAAAGTACAACCTGTTGCTATTCAGCTGGGGTTTTATAAGTTATAATTTATTCCAAGCTCAAATCCATGATTATAATCTTCAAATGCTTTCAATAGACTATAACCAGCAAAAGCACTTGTCCTTGAAGAAAGCGGAAAATCAAGACCAGAGCTTATTTTATATGAGAAACCAAACTTTGACTGTCCAATAAAATCGATAGCAGCACCTATACCAACATTGACATACGGAGTGATATCCGTGTTTGTAAACTCGTAATGATAACGTAAATTTGCTAAAATTCCTCCTTGCAGTCTGTATTTAAAAATATTTGCAACTGAAATCATAGGCTCAACTGAAATTTTTACGCTGTTTGTGTAGTGATAACCGATACTATGACTAAAATTGCCAGAACTGTATGACGAAGAAGTATAGATCCTATCTCTAACCCAATCAACTCCAAAACATGGTACTGACAAAGAAACAGCAGGCAATATAGCTACTAAGGTAAGTAATTTTTTCATTTTTACCCTCCAAATATTGATATACGCATGTATACAAATATAAGCATTAAAAATAATATAATTACAGCGAATTACTTTATTCTCTTAATCACCTGCTTTTCTCTTGCTATTGCAAGGCTTTTTTCTGGTACATCTTCCACTATAACACTACCTGCCGCAATTACAGAGTCATCATGAACATTAAGCGGTGCAATGAGTGAGCTATTGGCACCAATAAAGCAATTGCTTCCTATGTTCGTTTTATGTTTCTTTTTCCCATCATAATTACAAACAATAGTACCTGCTCCTATATTACTCCTCTGCCCTACTTTAGCATTTCCTATATAACTTAAGTGTTTTATTCTAGTGTTTTGACCAACTTCACTTGTTTTCACTTCCACAAAATTTCCTATTTTTGCCTTATTACCAATTGTTGTGTTTCCGCGTATTCTGGTAAATGGACCGACCTCAGCATTACTTTTAATTAAGCAGTTTTTTAAATGCGAAAATGGCAGTATTTTCGCACCAGACTCTATTTTCACTCCAGTACCGAAAAAAACATATGGGTAAATAACTGAATCTCTGGCAATTTGCGTATCAAGAGAAAAGAAAACAGTCTCTGGAGCAACAAGCGTTACTCCAGAGTTGGTAAAAAATTTTCTTTTGTTTTCTTGAAAGTAAAATTCAGCTTTTATAAGGTCATTTCTGTTATTTATTCCCGTTGCCTCTTCTCCACCGGTAATAACGTAACCGACATTTAAATTACTCTTCACTGCAATGGAAACTATATCGGTCAAATAATATTCATGAGTTGAGCTATTGCACTCTATTTTCTCCACCAATTCACGTAAATTCTTTGCACATGCAACCATTATTCCAGCATTTGCAAGAAACTCTTCATGATTATTTTTATCACTCTTTGCTTCTACGATTTCTCCTAAGGAACCATTCTCAATAATTAACCTACCGTATTCTTTATTGCTTGTCCTAAAACCTAGGCAAACTAGAGCCTTGCCTTCTAAGCAACTAACCATTTTAGTTATTGTGCTGCTTTTTATGAGTGGGGTATCTCCATACTGCACAATAATTATGCTCGAATCTGGCAATTCTTTCAGGTTTCTCATTGCAGTTTTGACTGCATCTCCCGTGCCAAGTGTTAATTCTTGTGTAATTAACTGTATATCCTTAAAGCACTTTAGTCTTTCAATTAAAGGCAGATCAACTACAACAGCAATATTTTCAGGATTTAACTGTTTTGCATTGTAAATGACATGCTGGAGCATGGAAAAACTGCCTATTTTGTGTAGGACCTTAGGCAAATCTGAATTCATCCGCCTGCCATGCCCTGCAGCAAGTATAACGAACGTATGAGTTTTACTTATCACTTATCTTAAAGATGAAAAATGAAAACCGTAATGATCAAGCCATCTGATTTTGTTGTCATAAAAGCTCCTTAAGTCGCTAATTTGATATTTTAGCATTGCAAGCCTTTCTATACCAATGCCAAACGCAAAACCGCTGTATTTAGTGTGATCTATTCCAACATTTTGAAATACATTTGGATGCGTCATACCGCATCCCAGTACTTCTATCCATTTACTACCTTTATAACTTATTTCCACTTCTGCAGAAGGCTCGGTAAAAGGGAAAAAACTATTACGAAAACGTATCTTCAGCCCTTTATCTCCAAAAAACTTATTAAGGAAGTGATGAATAGTAAATTTTAACTGGCCCATATTGACATTCTCATTGACATATAACCCCTCTATTTGATGGAACATAGGGGTGTGAGTTGCATCAAAGTCGTTTCTGTATACTCTACCAGGAGATACGATTTTAATCGGAAAAGTTTTCGCTTTTTCCATAGTTCTGATCTCCACAGATGAGGTATGAGTGCGCAGCACCATTCTTTTGTCGTTTATTTTATTCTTTAAGTAGAAGGTATCTTGCTCCTCCCGCGCAGGGTGGTGACTTGGAGTATTCAGTGCATCAAATACATGAAATTCATCTTCAATGTCAGGGCCATCAACTGCTTTAAAACCCATATGTGCAAAAATAAGCTTTACTTCATTTAGAACCTTACTGAGTGGATGGACCTTGCCCATTTTTTCTGGTCTAACGGGCAACGTGATATCAACCGCCTCGTTCTGCAATTTAAAGTTAACTTCTTCGGCTTTTAGTGCATTTTCCTTATTCATTATAAGCTGATCTAGCTTATTGCGTAAAACGTTGATAACTTCGCCTAAATTGCGCTTTTTTCCTGCGTCTTCTATCTCTTTTAAGTTGTCAAAATAAGCTTTAATTACACCCTTTTTTCCCAAATATGATAGCCTGACTTTTTCTAAATCTTGTAAAGAAGAAGCATTCTCAATTTCAGAGACCGCTTTATCTTCAAGTGAAGGTATTTCATTCAGTAACTCTTTATTCATCTTAGAAACGCTGGCTTAAACTTTAATTATAGTAAAATCTTGAATAGCATCAACAATCTAAAAACTGTCCCATTTTGATTATTAATTTATTGACCGATTAGTTTTTTTTATTTACCTTTGCGTTGATGAATTTGCTGTATCAACCATGCACAACAGTGACACTGAAACTGATAATAAGTACAAAATAGAGGATTTACCTAAGTTCTTTAAGGAAAGATCCAAAAACATAAGTAAAGCATTTTCTAGCAAAATAATTAAGATCAGTACCATTCGCTCGAGAAGTATTGAAAGTAATATACAAGAATTTTCATTTGAGCTAACAGCAACAGATAAAGACACCTTTAATATAAGATTATTTCGAATAAAATCTTTAATTGATTTTTTCAAAATCTGCCTTCTTCAGGAAAAAAATTTTACAGTCAACATAAAAGTGCCCAAAGAAAGCAGTGAATTATATAATAACTACTGTAAAACTAACAATTATAAAACTGTAAAAGAATTCGTAAATAATGCTCCGCCTCAAATCCTTCTGCAAGGAATAACAATCATACTACAAACAAATGTTAAAGACATTAACTTAGATAATTTGCACCAAATAGGGTCATTTTTAAATGAAAAGCTAAAACATGCAGAAAAAACTGAAAATGAGGAACAGAGTCAAGTTACACTACAAGTAAAAGAAGCAGAAAATAAAGACAGACAAGAACAGAGTGAAACTAAGCAAAAAAACGCACAAAATAGACAAATTGTACCATTTACAGGCTCGTTTGGCTTTAACGTAGCAAGCAAAGTAAATTGTAAAGCTCCAGTGGTTACTGCTGCAATAAAAGCTAATATACCAAAATATAGAATCTTCCTTCCCTTATCCAATTTTTTTAATGATGTAATAAGGTTATCCCTTTTAAGAACACCAAAACCTTCTATACAGAGCAACAATATACCATTTGGTGTCATTCCAGCGCTTGACGCTGGAATCCAGAAAAAAAAAGAAAAATGGACCCCAGTGTCAGCTACTTGGATGACAAGTAGTATAGGAAATCCAATACCTCAAGAAGCAGAACAGAATGTAGGTCAAACTACTTCGCACACAGAGTATTTTAAGGCTAACAGAAAAAAGAAGTCAAAAAAGCAGACCAAAGAACTATCAGAGAAAGAAAAACAATTAGCCATAAAACAAGCACAAAATGATGCTAGAGTAGCTATGTTAGATAACCAGATTGAGCGCAGGGGAAAAAAACTCGATGAAATATTTATTGAAGTGATGAATGGATACAAAAATCAAGATCCAGAAACATTTCGCAATGTTTTTAACTCAATATTCAATATTGTTTATTTTCAAGATAAACAATTACATGAAATATTAGAGTCAGGTGAGATATCAGAAGTATTAGAAATACTAGAAATACCACAACCAGCTGGCAAGTCTTCTTTTCCAAAAGAGTATTTACATAAGCAAGTATATAAAAAAAAAGAGCAATTGCTCAAATTAGTTTCAGGTGTTTATATACAACAACCTCCTACGCAACATGAAAATACTCCTCATAAATCTACAAACCCTTTACCAATAAATAAATATAAAGATCCTTCACCAGCAACAAATGAAGCTAAAACTCTACCACCTACTAACATTACACTCAAATCACCATTAAAAACTGTATTTTCCTCAAAAAAGGCTTATTTTTGTCTATTTATAATAGTAGCATCTGCATCAACACTTTGCTTATGGCATTTTCCATTAGGAAAAGTGTCAATGTTAAAAGGATTAGTGCCACCAGAAAAAAGAGAAAATATTGGGTTAGCATTGAACATAGGGTTACCAACATTGATTACATTATGTGTTTTGAGTTTAACTTACTTTATATATTCTGAATATTCTATAGAATCTGTTAAGCAAGTAAGTGAAAACGATCCCCTTTCTCGCGCCTATAGCTAGTGCAGGCTCAGTTTTCCTACGTCATACCGCCGCGGATAGATCCCGCTAACAAGCAGCGGGATGACAGCAGTCCTACGTCATACCGTCACGGTATCTCACATAGATCCCACTAACAAGCAGCGGAATGACGAATTTGTCATTTTTTAAATCGTTGGTAAACCAGAATTACTTTAGCTATAACAAAATAGAAGTAAGTTGTTGTAAAAAATTTTTCATGGTAAAATTATTTATTTTCACCATATGTTTAAAGGAATTATCACGGATATCGGGACTATAACTGATACTACCACTCACTCTAACTCTGATCAAATTTTCCATATCAAAACACAAAATTTACCTTCTATAAACAAAGGAGATTCAATAGCTTGCTCTGGTGTATGTTTAACTGTTGTGAACATACTGAACGATGTATTCACAGTTCAAGTGTCTCAAGAAACTATGAAGGTTGCTAACTTAAATACGTGGAGAATAGGAAAAAAAATAAACCTAGAACAAGCAATGCGGCTAAGCGACAGAATCGATGGCCGCTTGGTTCAGGGTCATGTTGATGGGATAGTAAAAATTTTAACAATTGAGCGAAATTTAGATTCTCATGAAATCAAACTATCGTGCCCACAAGAATTAATTAAATTTGTTGCAAAAAAAGGCTCCGTTACACTAGACGGGGTTTCCCTCACAGTGAATTCAGTTATTAATCAGGAATTTATAGTAAATATAATTCCCTATACATGGGAAAATACAACTTTTCAGTACAACAAAATAAATGATTATCTGAATTTAGAAATTGACATTATCGCTAGGTATTTAGATCAATTGATGCAGCATAAATACAATTAATTTTACAACCTTGTTATTTACAACTATTATATCTTGAAAACCATATAGATATAAAATATGCTTTTCGATAGCCTAATTATCTTCATTGTTGTTCTATGCGTAATAATCTCGGTAACTAGAGGTTTTATAAAAGAGCTATGCGCACTAATGTTTCTATTTTTATCAATTTTTCTGACAGCTAATCACTATGATTTTTTCACTCCAAATTATAGTAAATATTTTGATTCTAAAGTTATACTAAACATACTTTCTACAATCTCTGTATTTATTATACTTAATCTTATATTCATGATAATAAACAACTGGCTAATGTACATATTATCACCCATAAGGTTGGGGTTTATCGATAGAGTTACTGGAATCTTTCTCGGAGTGCTTAAAGGAATATTGCTCTCTTATGTATTATTTTTTGCTGTGCACTTATATTGCTATACAGTATATGACAAAAAAGAATATGGCAAAAAAGAGGAACATTCTGAAATAAAAGCAGAAGACATATTGCCTAATTGGATAATAAATTCACACTCTTATCAGGCTTTATTTGTGACAGCAGAAGAAGTAATTGACATGTATGTACCAGAGTCGTTGATACTAAAAATAAAAGAGATCGGTGGAGAAATGGTTGATCAAGAAAAACCCAAAAACAATAAAAAAGAAGAGTAAATATTTATTTATAAATATGTTCATTAGGAGTATTCAAAAAGCCATATGTGTCAGGTTAAGAGCACTCCTCTCTTATAATTCACGTATTTAAGAATGACTTCTGCTAAACCTTTACTAATTCCATGTACGTTTTGAATTTCAGCCAGAGAAGCTTTGCTTATATTTTTCACTGAACCAAAATAAGACATCAACGCCTTTTTCCTTTTGTTGCCAATGCCGGGTATTTTGCTTAATTGTGAAACTATAAACTGTTTATCGCGTTTTTTTCTATGTGAAGTTATTGCAAAACGGTGGGCTTCATTACGCAGCAATTGTAAGTAAAGCATGACTTTGCTGTCATTTGCCAGACTGAATTCTTCCCTGCCCAGCATATAAAATGTTTCATTTCCTGCGTTACGATCAGGACCTTTTGCCATACAAGCAAAAGGAACGTTTATATTCAATACTTCCAGTACATTCTGTACTATGGAAACATGTCCTGGTCCACCATCAATCAGTAAAAATCAGGTATTATGCCTTTTATATTGCCGGAGAAACGTCTGGTTAGCACTTCCCTCATCATTTTATAGTCATCGCCTGAAAATTTTTCCTTTATAGTAAATTTTCTGTACTCACTTTTTAAAAAACCCTCCTGCCCTGCAACAACCATTACACCAATTTGTTGATTTCCAAATATATGGCTATTGTCATAAACCTCAATACGCTTTGGAATGTTTGGTAACAAGAAGATTTTGCTAAGCTCCTCAAGCTTTTCTAGGTTATTTCTATAATCGATAAGCTTCTGCTCTAAGCTATGCTGAGAGTTATCATAAACAAATTTCAATAAATCACGCTCTTTTTTATTCTTTGCATGCAGAACTTTTACTGGCTTTTGAGCAACCTTATATAGTGCTTGTTCTATAATTTCCTTATCCACAATAGAATCTGGAACGTAAATTTGTATTGGAGGTATGTTAGCTGAATTATAAAAATTGACCAAAAAGGTGGATAAAATTTCATCATTTGAGTGATCACCACAGTTCTCGGCAAAGTAAGGAGTGCTGCCGTAGTTGTCTTTATTTCTGAACGATAACACACTAATACATGCTAGATCCTCTTCACGTACAATACTGAAGAAATCTGCATCTTTTTCAAAAGAAAAATCCGTGTGCTGTATTTGAATTTGCTCAAGAAACTTTACCCGATCTCTATATATAGCAGCAAGCTCATAGTTTTCTTCACTGCTGCACTTTCTCATTGTGAAAAGTAACTGTTCTTTCACTTCCTTATTTCTTCCAAGCAATGTATTTCGTGCCTGTTTTACTGATTGGCAGTAGTCGTCTTTTGTGATTTTGCTTATGCATGGTGCTGAGCAGCGCTTAATTTGATATTCAATACATGGTCTTTTTGTTGAGGAAAAGTATTGATCTGAACATACTCTTAGGAGAAAAGCTTTTTGCAATGACAATATAGTTTGCTTAACAGCAGCGGCAGATGTAAAGGGACCATAATAATGAAACTCATTCTTCTTAAATTTGCCTCTATATTTTGCTATTCTTGGATAATCGTGCTTGGAAATTGTTATATAAGGATAAAATTTTCCATCCTTGAGCACAATATTATAAAGTGGTTTCAATGATTTTATTAACTGTGCTTCAAGAAGCAGTGCTTCGATTTCATTCTCAGTGATGAATATTTCAACCTTAACAACCTGTGAGAGCATAACTCTAATTCGTTCAGAAAGGTTTTCGAATTGAAGGTAGTCAGATAATCTCGATTTCAAGTTTTTTGCTTTACCAATGTATAAAACTTTATCCTTATCTCCAATCATCTTATACACACCACAAGACTGCGGAGATAATTTTATCTGTTCTTTATATTGCTTGAACATTTATCCATTACTTGACTTGTATGAGGTTAAAATCTGCTACTAAATGAAAGACGGAAACTACATTTTCAAGCAAAGATAATCTGTTTCTTCTCAGCTTATCAGAATCACAGTTAATCTTTACACTGTCCATAAACTGATTGATAAACGGAGCAAAACCAGCAAGTTCATCAAGCGCTGCATTAAAGTGGTTATTTTTTATCGCTTGTTTTATGTTTTTACAAGCAGTTATAGCACAATTTGATAGCGCAATTTCTTCATTTTCAATCAAAAATCTCTTACTGTAAGATGCACTATAAGTAGTGCCATCACTTTTCCTTACTTTGCTCATCATGTTACTGACTCTTTTGTAAGTGCTTAGAATCTGTTCACCTTCTGGCGTACTAAGATAACGATCCAATATAACAGTTTGCTTTTCTGCTGTCAGCAGATCATTAATATCGATTTTATATAGTATTGAATCTACGACATCTTGCCTTATATCTCTATTTTTTAAAATAACCTTGAATCTTTCTAAGCAGAATCTAAATACTAGTTCTGAAATTTGTTTTCTATTTGGCTTATCAGCTGACGTTGTATTTTCATTAAATAGAAGCCTTGAATATAAAGATACTGACTTATCTATCAATAGCCTAATTGGAATATGCAAATTATTTTCAAGTATTGTTCTAATTATACTAATTGTCATTCTCCGCAAACCAAACTGATCATACGAACCAGAGATTTTCTCACCTGCTGCAATTAAACCAACTAAGCTATCCACTTTGTCTGCAATTGACACAGCAATTGCTGAAGGGGATTTAGGACACTCCTGCTCTGGCCCGATTGGCTTATAGTGTTCAGTTATAGCTTCCACTATTTCTCTATCTTCTTGAAAATAAGAAGCATAATATCCACCCATTACTCCTTGTAATTCTGGAAACTCTCTTACTATCGATGTTGCCAAATCAGCTTTTGCCAAATATGCAGCACGTTCAACTTTTATCAGCGAAGCATGTGGAATAAATATAGCTATATACTTTGACAGAGACGTAATACGCTTCACCTTTTCCCCCACGCTGCCAAGAAAAGCATGAAATAATATCGAACCCAATTTTTTGACATAATGATCCAGATCTTCCTTTTTGTCCTGAGATATCAAAAATTGTGCATCAGCAAGACGTGCTTCTAATATTCTTTCGTGTCCTTTAACAACTTCACCATTGTTGACGTTGACAACAGTGACAAAGTGTGAAATTCTCTTTCCATTACTTAAAGCAAGATATTTTTGCTGCGTATTAATTATACTAAGAATTACTTCCTTCGGTAATCCAAATGACTTTTCTTGATTCACTTCACCAAACAGTACGATTGGCCACTCTATAAGCCCTGTCAATTCATTTAGTAAATAATCATTTTTCTCAAGTTGTAAATTCTGCTCTTTTGTGAATTTATTAATCTGATCTAGTATAAATTGCTTTCTTTTGTCCAGCTGGAGAATTAAGCTATTTTTTTCTAGCAATTCAAAATAGTCTTTAGGTGCTTTAATAGTTAACGTCGCATCACTTGAGAGAAATCGATGGCCATATGTTGTGTTAGATGCTGTGATCCCTGCAAAAGACACAGGTATTATTTCGTCATTTAAAATGCATAAAATGTTTTTAATTGGCCTAACCCACCTTTCTTTTCCTTCGCCCCATCTCATGCTCTTCAACCAAGAAAAGTTTTTGAGCATTTCCTCCAGTTGATTTTTGAGGAATTCTCTGATGTTAAATGAGCAGCTTTCTCTTTTAATGAAGTAAAAATCCTCATTATTTACTTTTCGAACGAGCAAATCTTCTTCATTTTTCTGATATTTTCTTAAAAAACCTTCGATAGCACTTTTTGGTGCGTTAATGTTTGGTCCCTTAACTTCGTTATTGGAATCCTTTAGCTCCAAAGCATTTATGTTGTCAACAAATAGGGTAATGCGACGTGCCGTTACAAAAACCTCCATTGATGTAAATTTTACATTATTTTTGTTAAAAACATTGGCAATACAGCTCTTAACTTGAGTTGCAGCTACATTCTGCATTCTCGATGGTATTTCTTCTGAAAGGCACTCAAATAACAACTGCAACGACATACGCTATTTACTCATGTACAATTCGCAACATTTTTTTGTCAGCTCTCTAACTCTACCAATATGCGCTGTACGTTCATTGACACCAAGCACACCTCTTGCATCAAGCAGATTAAGTAGGTGACTAGTTTTAATACATTGGTCATAAGCTGCAATTGGTAGCTCCTTTTCAATAAGGAACTTACATAATTTTTCCGTATCTTCAAATTGCTGCTGTACCACTTTAGTATCATAATAATCTAACGCTAAATAAGAAAATTCATATTCTCTTTGTTTAAAAATATCTCCGTAAGTTACACCGTTATCGTTCCAAGTTATATCGTAAACATTATCTACACCTTGTATGCACATTGCTAAACGTTCCAACCCATATGCCACCTCACCAGGAATCATCTTGCAGTCAATCCCTCCAACTTGCTGTATATAAGTAAGCTGTGTTACTTCCATTCCATTGCATGTAACTTCCCATCCAAGTCCTGATGCACCAACACTTGGGTTTTCCCAATCATCTTCAACAAACTTAATATCATATTTTTCTGTAGATATGCCAAGAGCTTTTAAGCTATCTAAATAGACGTTTTGTAAATTATTACCAGATGGCTTTATTATAACTTGATATTGGTGATGTTGATACAAGCGATTAGGATTATCACTATAGCGTCCATCTGCTGGCCTAATTACTGGTTGTAGATATGCAATTTTTGTCGGTTTTGTATCAATTGCAGACATAATTGTTGCAGGATGTAATGTACCAGCACCAACTTCAGATGTGTATGGGTGAAGTATAACGCACCCTTCACCAGCCCAAAAATCTTGCAACTCTTTTATTATACTTTGTAAATTCACACAAATTGCACACTTTTTATACTAAATATATAAATAAATAAGTACTATTCAATATTTATTTTTTTTGCAGCACTATGTAAATAATCACCTAAAACTGCTGAACTTTCCCTCACATACTGAATTATGCTTTTATTTAGGACAATTGCATCATGCATAGTTAAATCGCAGAATATAAATGCTGTTAAATACAGTAAAATCACCGCATAAAATGTGTGAAAAATCCCCTCAAATGTAATTGAAATTGCATTATTATAGCTGAGTTGTATTGAACTTATTGGCCATGGTTTTATCACTTCTACGACATTAAAAAATACGTAAGGTATCATAAGAAAAAAGAAAAAGTGCATAAAATCATTAAACCAAAATGGGCATTGAAACATCTGCTTACATATACTCCCATAGAGTTTACTTACAGTATAATAAATTGACATTATTGCTGGCATTGAAAGTGCTACAGTCAATACTTGCCCTGACGCTATTTGTATTACTATTTCTTCACCACTGTTTGCTGAAGGGTCCTGAGCATGAAAAATAAATATTCCAATTAATTGTATTACTAACATAACTATTGCCAATTTTGTAAAAACAGCAGCTACAACTATTCCTGAATTTGGCATTTTATATAGTAAATATTCGCCTCCATATGTAAAAATCAATATAACATCGACAATAAATAATATTAAAAAAGAAGACCAATAGTTCTGCCAACCTGGTAAATATCCTATTCCCAAAAAAGAGCTTACTGTTTTGGCAGGAAAAACCTTACCTAGCATCTTTCCCAAAAATTCAAAAAAAATCCCCATGCTCTAAGTAACACTTGGTTTATATTATTTATAATACTGTATTGTAACGGACTTATCAATAACTTAAAACATGTATTGGAAAATTTTAGGTAATATGCAGCAACAGTAGAAGAACATGCGCCAAAAATTTAGTAATTTTATAGGGCTTGTGCACTTAAATTTTTTGCAATATCAAGTGCAGCGTAAGTGAATATTGCACTTGCACCCGCACGTTTGAAACCAATCAAAGATTCATAAATCACCTTGTCATAATTTAGCCAGCCATTATTTGCAGCAGCTTTTATCATTGCGTACTCACCGCTTACTTGGTAAGCAAAAATCGGAAAATTAAACTTATCACTTGCTGTTTTGATAATATCCAAATATGGCATACCTGGTTTAATCATAATAAAATCTGCACCTTCATTTATATCCATTTCAATTTCGCACATTGCTTCGTGCGCATTTTTATAATTCATTTGATAACCACTTTTGTCTATAGAATGTGATAGCCCACATGAACCAACGACTTGCCTGAATGGAGCATAGAAGCTAGAGCAATATTTCACCGCATAAGATAATATTAATACGTCTTGAAAGTTATTATCATCTAATGATTTTCTGATTCTTCCTATTCTACCATCCATCATATCAGAAGGAGCAACTATATCACATCCTGCCTTCGCTAAAGCAAGTGCTTGCTTACACAGTACTGATATAGTTTCATCGTTTTCTACATCCATCTGATTATCTTTTAAAATGCCGTCATGGCCATGAATAGTGTATGGATCCAGTGCAACGTCTGCAATAATACCAATTTCAGGTACCTTTAATTTTACAGCACGGATTGCTTTGCAGATTAAGTTGTCAGAATTATATGCTCCCTCAGCGTTTTCAGATTTTAGTTTACTATCAACTACAGGAAAAATTGCAACAGCATTAATTCCTAAATCTTTAGCTTCCTTAACTATAGACACTAATCCATCTATTGAATAACACTTTACGCCTGGTAAGCCAGAAATTGGTTCAGTTGTTTCTTTTCTGTCGTGAACAAACAGAGGAAGAACCAGATCATTTACTGATAGACTATTTTCACTTGTTAAATTGCGAACCCATTTGCTCGAGCGCCTGCGCCTTAATCTTGTATTTGGAAAATTAAACATTGGACCCAGGTAAATTCCCAGTAAAGAGCAACACTCCTGAAATGAGTACCACCCAAAGCACCGATATTGGCAGAAACACTTTCCAACCAAGACGCATTAGCTGATCATATCGATAACGAGGTATTGTTGCTCTAATCCAAATAAATACGAACAAAAGTATAACTATCTTCAAAACGAACCAAATCAAACCTGGAATTTTGTAAAGTAAACTGAACTCCAGCGGCGGATACCATCCTCCTAGAAAGAATATCGTCATCATAGCACTTGCTAGAATCATATTTGCATATTCTCCAAGAAAAAAGAGGGCAAAAGGCATGGATGAATATTCAACGTTATATCCAGAGACAAGCTCTGCTTCAGCTTCTGGTAAATCAAATGGGTGACGATTAGTTTCTGCAAGCAAAGAAATAAAAAATATTATTCCTATAGGCATTAGTAGCAAATCAACCCAAAATGGCATGTTGTGTTTCGCTACTACCATCTCTCCAAGGTTCAACGTACCAGTTGTAACAACAACTGTAGCAACTATTAAGCCTATTGAAACTTCATATGAAATCATCTGAGCAGCCGACCGTATAGCGCCAAGAAATGCATAATTAGAATTGCTTGACCAGCCTGCAATAATTACGCCGTATACTCCCAGCGACGATATAGCTAGCACATAAAGCACTCCAACATTAATATTTGCTATAACCTTAGGAATCACTACTTGCTGGCCATTTTCTACAATTACTTCAGCACCAAACGGTATAACTGCCCAGGCAATTAATGCCAAGATAAAGGTAAGCATTGGGGCCATAATGAACAGTATGGTGCTCGCTCTAAATGGTATTATCGGCTCTTTAATCAGTAGCTTAATAGCATCTGCAAATGGCTGCAATAGCCCAAAAGGTCCAACTACACTTGGGCCGTGTCTCAGTTGAATTGCACCAATAACCTTACGCTCAAAGTATACCAAGTACGCAACTGAAAGTAGTAGCGGTACTAAAATAAATAAAATATTAACTAGCGTGTTCATAAAAAGCTTTAGTACAATCTGCCATTATTTTTGAAGCGCGACTTATTGAATCCGTCATATAAAAATTACACTCCTTTAAAGTGAAAGGTGTATTACTTAAGCTTATCCCATCATTGCTAATTGGCACCCATGTGTTTTTTACCACTTGATCGGCATTTCTAAACTGTGGACCGATAGTATCTAATTTTTTTCTCACATCAAATAAACTATCATACGGTAAAGAAAGGTCTAAATATTGTGAAAGATTTTTAATAATTAACCAATCCTCCTTTGCTTCACCTGGAGGAAATACAGCTAAATTTGTTCTTTGCACTCGACCTTCAGTATTCACATAAGTTGCATGTTTTTCTGTATATGCAGCACCAGGCAAGATAACATCTGCCACATGTGCACCCTTATCACCATGATGACCTTGATAAATCACAAATGTATTTTCTAATTTTGATGTATCAATTTCATCTGCACCAAGAAGATAAACCACTTCTATGTCACCACTTTCTGCATTTTCCAGTATCTGATTAGTGTCTTTTCCACCTTTTTCAGGAACAAACTCAACGTCCAGACCACCGACTCTTGCTGCAGCTTTATGCAGCACATTAAAGCCATTCCAGTCATCTCTGACCATGTTAAATTTTTCTGCAATTTTGCCAGCTAGAACTAGAACTGATTCAGAATCATCTCTTACTAATGCATCTTGACCAATGATCAGCATAGGGTTTTGAGCAGCTACCAGCAGCTCACAGAATTTATGATTTCCATTTGCTATTTCACTCAAAATATCAGGATTATCGCCCAATTTCTCAACATGATACAAATATTCAATGTTAGGACCAACACTTGCAATAGGAAAGTTGCCCTGTAAATATCTCTTTCTCAATCTTACATTAATGATCGGTGCTTCTATCCTTGGATTTGTATTTATAAGCAGACACAAATCTGCATTCTCTATACCCTGGGTAGTGGTATTGAACACATAAGATCCGCGATTACTTGGTATAAGCTTTGCACCATCTTGCCTGCAGTCTATATTCCCCGAGCCGAGCTTCTGCATCACTTCTTTGAGTAGAAGCATAGACTCACAATCTGCTAAATCACCTGCAATTGCAGCTATTTTATTTGATTTTGTATTCTTTAATTTCTTTGCAGCAATAGTTAATGCTTCATTCCAATCAACTGGGGCTAATTTACCATCTTTTTTTACATAAGGTTGATCAAGACGCTGAACTTTTAGTCCATCATAGGCAAAGCGGGTTTTATCTGATATCCATTCTTCATTTACCTCTTCGCTCAGTCTTGGTAATATTCGCATAACTTCCAGGCCACGATAATCAACTCTAATGCTACTTCCCACAGCATCTAGCACATCTATAGTCTCACAATGTGATAGCTCCCATGGACGCGCTGTAAAGGAGTAAGGCTTTGAAGTTAAAGCCCCTACCGGGCAGAGATCTATGATATTTCCAGATAATTCAGAACTAATATGCCTTTTTATGTAAGTGCTAATCTCTACATTTTCTCCCCTTCCGATTCCTCCAAGTTCATTTGTACCTGCAACATCAGACAAAAATCTAACACACCGAGTGCAATGAATGCATCGATTCATCGCAGTCTCAATCAGTGGTCCGAAGTGTTTTTTTGGCACAGCCCTCTTATGCTCATCAAGTCTGCTGGTTCCTTTCCCATAAGCCATCGTGATATCTTGCAAATCGCATTCACCACCTTGATCGCAAATTGGGCAATCAAGCGGGTGGTTAATTAGCAAAAACTCAAGCACACCTTCACGTGCTTTTTTAACCTTAGGGGTATCAGTGTGAATAACCATCCCTTCTGCAACTGGCATTGCACAAGAGGCTACTGGTTTTGGAGGCCCACCCTCAACTTCAACCAAACACATTCTGCAGTTACCAGCAATTGCTAAACGCTCATGATAACAAAAACGTGGAATTTCAACGCCCACGACTTCACAAGCTTGAATTATAGTGAGCCCATGCTCTACTTCACATTCCTTAGAATTAATAGTAACTTTAACCACAACTATTATACAGCTTCCCACTTTATAGGATTGCCGCTTACCTCATCTTCAACCAGATTGCCGTTGTCATATTGAGCAGACATATAATTCATGCGCGAGTCACGATCTATATATCTAACAGGTTTTACCGGTTTATCTTTATACATTTTTTGCTCGGCCTTCTTACGCTGAGTAGGGTTATTTTTACTAGCTGTCTTTGCTTTCCCACCTACTGCCATATAAACTCCTAAAAACTTTTCATTCTATTTTAACACTTAAGTATATAGCGTCAATATTTAATAACTTTAAAATTTCAATAGATCTCTTATTATAATCATTGTTTAAATAAAAAGTTACTCCTTGATATCATTCCAGTGCTTGACCAGAAAAAAAGAAATATGCATCAGCTACTTTCATTTGCTGCGCCTCGAAAATAAACGTTCATGTAGCTGTGAGTCAAGCCATAAATCCAGTATAAAGACCTTTAATCATTGGCTTCGTAGTACTTTTTAACCAACTTATTAAGTAACCTTACACCAAAACCTACTGCTCCTCTTGGACAAATGTCAGTACCTTTTTCGTACCAAGCAGTGCCTGCGATATCTAAATGTGCCCAGCAAGTTTCATTCACAAAACGCTGTAAAAACTGTGCAGCCATTATGCTATCTCCACCAGAGCCTGCAGGAGCGATGTTTTGAACATCAGCAATCGGTGAATCAATAATTTTGTCATAAGTTTCATTCATAGGAAAACGCCATAACTTCTCACTTACTTCATTTCCTGCATCAATCAGACGGTTTGCTAATTCATCATTATTTGAAAGAAGACCAGCATATTCGTTATTTCCAAGTGCAACCACTATAGCACCAGTTAAAGTTGCAAGATCAATCATAAATTTTGGTGAGAATCTGTCTTGCGTATACCATAAAGCATCTGCAAGTATGAGCCTTCCTTCTGCATCGGTGTTCAACACTTCTATCGTCTGTCCAGACATTGAAGTTACTACATCACTCGGCCTTTGAGCATTACCACCCACTGCATTCTCTGCAAGTGCAACCACGCCGATTGCATTTACTTTTGCTTTTCGTCCTGCTAAAGCATGCATCACCCCAACTACAGCAGCAGAGCCTGCCATGTCATATTTCATCGACTCCATACCACGTGAAGGTTTGAGTGATACTCCACCAGTGTCAAACGTTATACCTTTACCAACAAAAGCTATTGGCTTTTGTTCTTTAGAAGCCCCATTCCATTTTATCACTACTAATTTTGGTTCTTTACTACTTCCTTGTGCAACTCCAAGCAAGGCTCCCATTTTTTTCTCTTCCATCTGCTTTTTATCAAGCACTTCGATTTCAAGACCAAGCTTAGTAAGCTCTTTTTTTATATGATCAGCATAGGATTCTGGATATAGAATGTTAGGAGGCTCTGTTATAAAAGAGCGCGCAAGGAATATACTCTCACCTTCTTGCCTTAAGTGCTCAAATGATCTTTCAGCATTACTTAATTGCTCATCTTTTACTAATACGGTAATTTCCTCTACCTCTGTAATTTTCTCATCCTTTTTAGTTTTATACTTATCAAACTTAAAACTACGCAGAAACGCACCATATGCAACATTTGCTGCACTACCTTCGATTAAAATAGCTGCTTTCTTAATTTTTAATCTGCTTAGCTCACAATATATTTTACCACCAATATTTAATTCTTTATTTTCATTCCATTCATCCTTCTTACCAAGTCCAACAACTACAACGTTTTTTCCTTCTGGTAAAATGGTAGAAGAAAATTCACCAAAGCTTCCATTAAAATCGCTAAATTGCTTTATATTATCTATGATCTGTTTTCCTTGCAAAACTCCGCCATCATTTACGGTTTCGTTGTCCTCAAATAAACCCATTACTATTGTTTTAAAATCGGGCGAAATTTTAGAAATTGTTATTTTCATTGCTGGCATCTCCGTTGCAAATAATTGTAAACTGTACATAAAACATAGCAAAAACATCAGTAAGATATTTTTCATATACATCCTAAGTACAATAACATTCAAGTTTACTATGGACTACCTTACATGCAAGGGTTTTTATCTTTTATTAGAGAACTTATTATATCCACCCAAGGTAATGTTAAACGTATAGGTTTTTATGACCTGATCACTGTAAGTAAATGGTGTTATGAGAAGGCTTGCAAGCCCATTACTAACAAAATCTCCAAGAACAGGATCAGCACAATTATCGCAATTATGGTCAGCAAAAAACATTTGCGTTGTGAATTCTGGAAAATCTGGATGTTGAACTAGAAAGTTAATATGTGGAGCTCTCTCACCAATTTTACCAGGTGCTATCGTAATAAAATTATAATAGCCAAGATTATTCACTACAAACCTTCCTGATCCAGCAAAATTCGGATCGAGTTGATTATCCTCTATATTCTCATCGTAATGGTTCACGCCGCGTGAATTCGCGTGCCATATAGAAACTACAGCATTTTGTATTGGTAAACAGTTTATATCAGTAATTCTACCCACTATGTGTATTAATTCTCCTATTGCACTATTTGGAGAACCAGCTTTCCTTCTTAAATTGTTTGAAGAGCTAAAATTTTTTGGCCTTGCATCAAGGTCATATATTTCTGGAGTTTCAATGCAGTTGAGCAAAACAGGATCAGCTGCAAATAGCGGCAAACTGAATACCGTTTGTACTAAAAGCGCTAATAAGATATTTTTCACATTCATTTCATTTATAATGCTTTTATTCAGATTATAGCAGCTTTTTTCTTTTGTTTAAAGATAAGACTTCCTTTGGAGCCGCTTTATTTCAGTGCATAAGCTGGTCCTTTTCGGATCTTAGCGCTGTGTACATAACTGCACGAACGTCTAGCTTAGGGGTAAGATAGGAGAAAAATTAGGGCCCGCAAATTAATCCAAACACATAAGTGTAGTGTTACCACCGAATGCTGTAGTGTTAACACTTACAACTTTTTCTGTAGAAAAACGCTGTAAATAATGAGGACCACCAGCTTTTGGCCCAGTGCCAGATAGTCCTCTACCACCAAATGGTTGTATCCCAACTGCTGCACCTATCTGGTTACGGTTGATGTAGACATTTCCAACTGATATTTTTTTGCTTATTAAATCGATCTGATTTTGTATACGGCTCTGCAAAGAAAATGTAAGCCCATATCCTGTATTGTTTATATCACTTATAACTTCATTTAATTGTGACTTGTTAAAACGTATGATATGCAAAATAGGACCAAATACTTCTTGCTTTAATTGCGAAATTTTTTGTATCTCATAAATATATGGAGGAAAGAAATAACCATTATGAGAATTTGTATCCATGGGTACTTTAAATAACAGATTTGAATCTTCGTCCTCTGACATTTTTTGCGTATGTTGAGTTAGCATATCGATAGATGCTTTGTCAATTATTGGACCAATATCAGTACTAAGTTGTATTGGGTCACCAATCTTGAGTTCTTGCGCTGCACCACATATCATTTTTATCTGCTTCTCTGCTATGTCCTCTTGAATAAACAGCACTCTAAGTGCAGAACAGCGTTGGCCGGCACTGCGAAACGCAGAAAGTACAACATCTGTAGTCACTTGCTCTAAGAGAGCGGAGCTATCAACAATCATAGCATTGAGCCCTCCTGTTTCAGCAATAAGCGGTACAATAGGACCATCCCTATCCGCAAGCATTTTATTAATTATTTGAGCAGTTTGTGTTGAGCCAGTAAAAGCTACTCCAGCAATTCTATTGTCTGGAACTAATATTTTGCCTAAATATCCACCATCCCCAGGAATGAGGTGTAACACATTTTTTGGTATCCCAGCTTCATGTAGTATCTTAACAGCTTCGTAGGCAATAATCGGCGTTTGCTCTGCCGGTTTTGCCAGCACCGCATTACCTGCTGCAAGTGCAGCTGAAACCTGCCCAATGAAGATAGCAAGTGGAAAATTCCATGGTGATATACACAGGAAAACTCCTCTGCCTTCAAAAAAGATGAAGTTATCTTCACCCGTTGGACCTGGCAATTTTTTCCAGTCGCTCGGTTCATTTTTTGCTATCGTTGCGTAGTAACGTAAGAAATCCACTGCCTCTCTTACTTCCGCTATTGCATCAGATAAAATTTTTCCTGCTTCTACGATCAGAATGTAAATCAACTCTTTCATCCTTTCTTCAAGCAAATCTGCAGCTTTTTCAAGGCATTTAGCGCGCTTTTCTGCTGAAACATTCTGCCATTCAGTAAAAGCATTATGTGCTATTTCAAGAGCGTTTAAAACTTGAGCACTTGTTGTATTTGACACTTCTCCAATTACATTTTCTAAATGTGCAGGATTCACCACTTCAGTAAATTTGGCATCATCAAAAAGTGACTGTCCGTCAATTATCGGCCCAACTTGCCATTTTTTTTCACTAAAGCTCTTTATATCATCTGCAAATTGTGAGACTATCACCGAGTCACTAATATCCATTCCCAAAGAATTTTTTCTTTCTGGTCCCAAAATATCTTGTGGTAACGGAATGCCTGGATGAGGTTCATAATTAAAATTTATAGCTTTTTCCAGTGGATCTGAAATTAACTCATCAATTTTAACGTTAGAATCATTTATTTGATTAACAAATGAACTATTAGCTCCATTTTCAAGAAGGCATCTTATAAGATAAGGCAACAAGTCACTATGTTCCCCAACGGGTGCGTAGACACGACAGCTAACATTTGTTGCAAGCTCTGACATTGCATAATCATATAAGTCTTTTGCCATTCCATGTAAGCGTTGAAATTCAAATCCAGGGTGGTTTTTATCAGCAAGTTCCATGATAGAAGCAAAAGTATAGGCGTTATGAGTTCCAAAGCATGGGTAAAAGCTGTTTGGTTTACTCAAAAGTTTCTGTGCGCACGCGAGGTAAGATACGTCAGTATAGCTTTTTCTTGTAAATACTGAGTAATCATTTAATCCCAATTCTTGCGTACGCTTGATTTCTGAATCCCAATATGCACCTTTTACAAGTCTGACCATAATTTTATGATTTGATCGAATAGCAACATCCTCTACAAAGTCAAGAACAGACAAAGCACGTTTTTGATATGCTTGTACAGCCAAGCCAAGCCCTTCCCACTCAGAAAGTGATTCATCAAGCCGTAATTGTTCAAACAAGATTAAGGACATTTCAAGCCTTTCTGTTTCTTCTGCATCTATGCATAATGAAATGTTGTATTTTTTTGCTTCATGACAAAGCTCTAGCAGTTTAGCTCTCAACTCTTCAGCTATATTATCGAATTGACCAAATTCATAACGTGGATGTAACGCAGACAATTTGATTGAAATTCCATGCGATTTAAAACAATCATTTATTTCAGTGGATTCACCTATAGCTTTTATTGAGTGCATGTATGAATTAAAATACTCTTCTGCATCTTCAGCTGTGTGAGCAGCTTCGCCAAGCATATCAAAAGAGTATAAAAACTTACTATTGTCATCTAGTTTTGCATACCTTAAAGCTTCTTCTATGGTTTCTCCAACAACAAAATGATTACCAAGCATAGACATTGCTTGTTTTACTGCTTTGCGAATGATCGGTTCTCCTAAATTCTTAAGTAACTTAGAAATTGCGTAATAGAACTTCGAATCGCCTTCATTATCTCTCAATATACTGCTACCTATCATCAAGCTCCATGTGGAAGCATTGACAAACAACGAAGAAGAGTGCCCTAAATATTTATTCCATTCCTGATTGGCAATTTTATCTTTGATTATTTCGTCTATTGTATAATCATCTGGTATTCTAAGTAGCGATTCAGCAAGGCACATCAATGCTATTCCTTCATCATTGGAAAGCGAGTATTGCTGCATAAAGGAATCTACAATACTTAATTTATTGTGTTTGATTTTTTCAATAACTTGTTTTGCAATATTATAAATTCTACTTTTTGAATCAGCTGAAAGCTCTGCTTTTTCTACAAGATAACGTATATAACTCTTTTCATCAGTACGATAAAATCCTTGTAAACGTTTTCTGAGTTCATTAGGTTCTTGTATAGAGGTAATCATAATTATCTATAAAACACCTTTACTATATGTAAGGTAAAATTATATCATAACTTCGCGTAGAATAAATTATTATTTATAAAAGAGCCAGGGCTGGCTAAAAGAAGTCCATGCAATAACTTTAAAAGGATTGTGCAAGTATGTAGCTTAACACTCCGCCATGCATTAAGTATTTAATCTCAGTTGCGGTTTGTACACAGCATTTGAGTTGAATTGATTGCTTTGAACTATCCTTTCTTTTGATGATACATTCTAAATTTCCACTTGGCACTATTTCACCTTTTATGCTTATTATCTCACTACCATCAAATATCTTTCTGGTTATTCCATTTTGGAATATAAGTGGAAGAACACCCATGCCGACCAAGTTGGACCTATGTATACGCTCAAAGCTTTCTGCAATTACAACTTTAATCCCCAACAATAAAGTACCTTTTGCTGCCCAATCCCTACTTGAACCTGTGCCATACTCCTTTCCTGCCACAATGATGAGAGGAACATTACTTTCTTTGTAGCGCATTGCTGCATCAAAAATCGACATAGTTTCTTGAGAAGGAATATATTTTGTATAGCCGCCTTCGATGCTTACCATTTCATTTTTTATTCTAATGTTAGCAAAAGTCCCACGCATCATTACATTGTGGTTACCACGACGAGACCCATACGAATTAAAGTCCTGTGGCTCAATTCCAAGATTTTTTAAATATATACCTGCAGGACTACTTGAGGCAATATTTCCAGCAGGGGAAATGTGATCAGTGGTTACGCTATCGCCAAACATTGCCAATATTTGTGCACCTTTTATATCGATTGTTTTATCTTTATTATTTTTAGGTGATAAATTATCAAAATAGGGCGGATCTTGTATGTAAGTGCTGTTTGCATCCCAATTATAGATTTCACTTTTTTCACACTTTATCTTTCGCCAATGTTCATCACCAGAAAAAACATCCTTATACTTTTGTATAAACATCTCACGTGTTACCACATTTTTAACACAATCTTCGATTTCATTGTTTGTTGGCCATATATTTTTGAGATAGACATCATTTCCATTCTTATCTTTGCATATTGAATCTTTTGTCAAATCAGTTTGCACAGTACCAGCAAGTGCATATGCAACAACAAGTGGCGGAGATGCCAAGTAATTAGCTTTGACTAACGGATGAATTCTTCCTTCAAAGTTACGATTACCAGATAAAACTGCAGCAACAGTTAAATTTTTGTTTTTAATGCCATCTTCTATATCTTTATTAAGTGGACCAGAATTCCCAATGCAAGTTGTGCAACCATATCCAACTAGATTAAAACCCAAAGCATTTAGATCTACCTGCAATCCAGACTTTTCTAAATATTCTGTTACAACTTGTGACCCTGGAGCAAGAGAAGTTTTAACCCAAGGCTTTGATTTTAATCCAAGTTTAATTGCATTACGAGCTACAAGACCTGCAGCAATCATTACACTTGGATTTGAGGTGTTAGTGCAGCTTGTTATTGCTGCAATAACTACACTTCCATCTTGAAGCTTATCACTTTCCTTTGATTCGTTAACTGAAAATGATTTAGAAAAAGACTCTGCCACTTGTGAAAGAAAAACCTTATCTTGTGGTCTTTTGGGACCAGCCATTACTGGCTTCACGCTTGATAAATCAAGCTCTAGTGTGTCAAAAAATGCTAACTCATTATTGCCACGCCACAATCCTTGCTCTTTCGCATAAGCCTCAACTAGCTTTTCTGGCCTTCCGGTTAAGCTTAAATAATCTAGCGTTTTCTGATCAATTGGAAAAAATCCACAAGTTGCGCCATACTCTGGGGCCATGTTTGCTATAGTTGCCCTATCTGCCAAAGATAAATAATCTAAACCATCACCATAAAATTCTACAAACTTACCAACAACACCCTTTGTTCTTAGGATATTGGTAACCGTCAGCACTAAATCAGTCGCAGTTACTCCTTCCGGCAGTCTGCCAATTAATTTAAATCCAACTACTTCTGGAATCACCATACTAATTGGTTGACCAAGCATCACAGACTCAGCTTCTATGCCTCCAACACCCCAACCAAGGACTGATAACCCGTTAACCATCGTAGTATGGCTATCCGTACCAACCAAAGTATCAGGATACAAAACCCCATCCTTATTACATACAACTTGCGCTAAATACTCAAGATTCACTTGGTGGCAAATTCCAGTACCTGGCGGTACTACTCTAAAATTTGTGAAGGATGATTCTCCCCACTTTAAGAATTGATATCTCTCCAAATTTCTTTTTACTTCTAGCTCAACATTCTTACTGAATGCGGAAACACTTCCATAACTATCTACTTGAACAGAATGGTCGATCACAAGATCAACGGGCACAGACGGATTTATGCTGCTTGGATCGCCTCCATTTTTCTTGACATAACTCCGCATAGAAGCTAAATCGACGACAGCAGGAACCCCTGTAAAATCTTGCATCAACACCCTTGCTGGCTTGTAGCTAATTTCATGATTAGCGTGTTTATTAATGCAACTTGCTAGTATTTTTATATCATCCAGCTTTACGTTTACTCCATCTTCATTGCGCAATAAATTTTCAAGCAGAACCTTAAGTGAGCAGGGCAATTTAGTTACATCTATTCCTAAAAATTCACTAGCACTATTTAGGCTAAAATAGTTGTATGACTTCCCGTCAATGTTTAAAGTCGTTTTTGCGTTTAAAGAATTATTCATCAGGCTACATCATATTAGTTAAAATTGGAATTACTACCGTTACTTCTTTGTTGTTGACTTTGCTGCTCGTACATAGTTTCAAAATCTATAGGATCTAGCATTAGTGGGGGAAATCCACCACTGCTTGTAACTCTTGCAATTATTTCTCTTGCAAAAGGGAAAAGAAAAGTAGGTCCGCCAATAAACAAAGCTTGTCTTACCTCTTCCTCACTCAACTCTTTAAAATTTTCTATTGAAAAAATGCCACAATATTTTGTCTCACAAATGAAAGCTACGCCATCTTTTATACCTTCATCTTTTATCGTTGCTCTGACTTCTATATGTAAAGTAATTTCATGGAAAGATTTTTCTTCATTTACTCCTTCTTTGTTTTCCATTCCTTCTAATTTCGCTGAATTGATATTAACCATTACATTAATATCGGGAGCTTTATTTGAAGAAAGGAATGGCGAATTCGGATTCTCAAACGATAGATCTTTAACATATTGACCGTGAATTCTCATTTTTTGTTGTGGCATTTCTTACGTCTCCTTTAATTAAGTTGAGATATTTAATACTTTCTTATATAATATATTCATTTACAAACGAATAGCAAACCTGATTATAAGTTGATATGAAAAACATATTTTCATTAATAATTAATAATGTTCGGATACTTTATATGCCAAGGAGTTGAGTTACTATGATAGAGCTTGTAATATATACTTTATTAGCGGCGTTCATTTTTTCACGTTTGTATAATTCTTTAGGAAGGTCAGCCAATCTCAATCTAAAAAAGCTAACTAGTGTGTTGGATGTAAGCCGAAGTAAAGAAGATGTAGTAGAAAACATTGAGGGTTACATTGATAGCAACGATGAAAATTCAATAAAAGTTACTTATGAACAAATATTAAAAAAAAACAAAGATTTTTCTATTTCCCACTTTATAGAAGGTTCAAGCATAGCTTTTGAATTAATAATAAAGTATTTCAATCAAGGAAATTTGTCTCAGTTAAAACCACTTCTCGATAAAGACTTATATGATAATTTTGCAGAGAAGATTAAACATCGTAAAGAGGTGCACGAGTCTATAATTGTTTCTATCGTTTCACAAAAGATTTTAGAAATAAAGCTAGTAAAAAACACAGTGTTTATTGCAGTATATTTCCTTTCAGAGCAAATTAACTTTATTAAAGATAGCTCAGAAAATATAATATCAGGTAGCACATCCACCATTAATAAAGTTGAGGATGTATGGCAATTCAAAAAAAATGTTAATTCATCAGACCCAAGCTGGTTGCTTGTTTCTATTAACTATAAAAAGACAAATAACGATAAGACAAATGACAAGTAAGATTAGTTTTATTTAGAGTTAACCATGGAAAGCAAGCTGCGCGAAATAGTACTTGACACTGAAACGACAGGTCTTGACACTGGATCTGGTCATCGAATTATTGAAATAGGGTGTGTGGAATTAATTAATCGTATTCCAACAGGTAAAGTATTCCATCGGTACCTTAACCCAGAAAGAGATATACCTTATCACTCGTTTAAGATTCACGGTATTAGTGAAGAATTTTTAGAAGATAAACCATTATTCTCAGATGTTGCACTTGAATTTCTTGACTTTATATCTAATGATATTTTGGTAATTCACAACGCTGAATTCGATGTTAAGTTCCTTAACATGGAGTTAAGCAAGCTGAATGCTGGGTTAATTTCCTCAGATAGAGTGCTAGATACATTACCTCTTGCGAGGAAAAAATTCGTAGGATCACCTGCTTCTTTGAATGCATTATGTAAGCGTTTTGATATATCGCTAGAGAATAGAGAATTGCACGGAGCACTAGTTGATGCTCAATTGCTTGCAAAGGTATATGTTGAACTTACAGGAGGGTTACAAACCTTTCTGTTTGATAATGAATGCAATCAGGACAGTAACTCTACATTCGTTCAGCATAAAGTGCGTAATCTAACTCCCAGAGAACATTCACCAAATAGTGAAGAAATTGATGAACATAAGAAACTGTTAGACAAAATTAACAATACACTTTTGGATAAATATATTGAATAGGTTAACCAATAAAGATACAATTTGATTTTACTGAGAGCATTCTAATGGTAAGGTTTATAAGATTGTTATCTAATGTGCTAGCAGCATTAGCAGTTGTTTTTTTAGGTTATTGTTATTTCACTAAAAAAGGCATATTTGCCCCGGCAGCGATTCACAACGCGGAAGTTAAGATAGGCGGAGATTTTTCTTTAATTAATCAGGACGGACAGATTCTGCGCAGTAGTGATTTTAAAGATAAATACATGATGATTTTCTTTGGATTTTCCTCATGTAAAAGAATTTGTCCTATGAACCTTGGGATAATTTCAGAAACACTTGCAAAGTTAGATGAGAAAACTAACAACAAGCTACAAACATTCTTCATCACAGTTGATCCTGAGCGCGATAGCACGGAAAGACTTAAAGAATTTCAGCAGCAATTTGACCATAGAATACAAATGTTAACTGGTGAAAGAGAAAAAATAGACGAAGTAGTTGCGAAATATAAAGTATATGCAAGCAAAGTAGACGGAGAAGAAGAAATCAACCATTCTTCGATAATATATCTTATTGGCCCTGGAGGAAAATATGTTACACACTTTGCAGCTGATTTAAATTCAGACGAAAGTCAATCTGATAAGATTTTGGCTGAGATAAGAAAATACGTAAACTGAATTATAGATTTTTCTGTTAATTAGTCGAGCACGCAACTGCATGAGCATTATGATTTGAGAGCAATCTCCATGGGAAGACATACACAGCTGTACGAACGTTGTAGTTTGGGAGCAATTCCCACCAGTGAGGTATCATCCCAGTGCCCAGACACTGGGATCCAGCTTCTATGCAACTTAATTAAAAACGTTTGTTTTAGCGTAAGACAACTACCTTTAGCTCATCAGCTCAGTTATAAGCAAAATTTCTGGATTCCAGACAGGAATGACATCATCTGTTGTGCAATTTACCTTCAAAAATGAATGTTCGTACAGTTATGGAAGACGCATTGGAATGACACCATTTGCTGTCCTTAAAAAATAAACGTTCGTAAAGTTGTGCTTTTAATGTGGGTTATCAGTTTAAAAATGTTGCTAACTAGTATATCTGGATGTAATATTAATTAACATTCATAAACGAAGCAATCTAATGGAAAATAGTTATAATGCCGATGCAATAAAAATCTTAAGGGGTCTTGATGCTGTAAGGAAACGTCCAGGTATGTACATTGGTGACACTGACGATGGATCTGGCTTGCACCACATGGTATATGAGGTTGTTGACAACGCAATAGATGAATCTTTAGCTGGATATTGTGATAAAATTGAAGTTAGCATAAATAAAGATGGTTCAGTATCTGTAACTGATAATGGTCGTGGCATTCCAACTGACCTTCATGAAGAAGAAGGAATATCAGCAGCAGAGGTAATAATGACTCAACTCCATGCTGGTGGTAAATTTGACAGTAATACCTATAAAGTTTCTGGGGGATTACATGGTGTTGGAATCTCAGTTGTGAATGCATTATCAAGCTGGTTGGAATTAACTATTTGGCGCAATAAGAAAGAACACTTTATGCGCTTTGAAGATGGTGAGTCTATTGAACCTTTAAAGGTAGTCAACAAAAATACAAACAAAAGAGGAACTAAAGTCACGTTCATGCCATCAACAGAGACTTTTAATGGCATTAATTTCAGTTACTCAACGCTTGAAAGTCGTATAAGAGAATTAGCATTTTTAAATTCAAATATCGACATTACTTTACGTGATCTGCGCAATGAACCATATACAGAATCTCATTTCAATCAGAGCAATCAATCTAAAGACAATTTTGGTACAGCGAATTTTGTGCGGTACTTAGATAAGAATAAGACACATGTAACTAAAATTGCCAGTATGAAAGGAGATGCAGAAGATCTTGGCATCAGCTTGGAAATATCGATGGAATGGAATGATTCCTACTATGAACATATGTTATGCTTCACGAATAATATAAGGCAACGAGATGGTGGTACGCATTTGGCAGGATTTAGATCCGCTTTAACCAGATGTATCAATAACTATGCAACTAATGAAGGGTTTTTAAAGAAAGCAAAAGTAAATTTAACTGGAGAGGACGTTAGAGAAGGTTTAACTTGTGTTTTATCTCTCAAGATGCCTGATCCTAAGTTTTCTTCACAAACAAAAGATAAACTAGTTAGTTCTGAAGCGCGTACAGTTGTGGAGAGCATAGTTTCTGATAAATTGAGCACAATCCTTGAAACTGATCCCAAATTGGCAGCAAGTATAGTAGAAAGAGCAATCAGATCAGCAAAAGGAAGAGAAGCCGCAAGAAAAGCACGAGAGTTAGTTAAAAGCAAAAACAATATTGATATTGCAACTCTGCCAGGAAAGCTTGCTGATTGCCAGGAAAAAGCCCCTGAGTTATCGGAATTATTTATAGTAGAGGGTAATTCAGCAGGTGGTACTGCAAAGCAGGGGCGTAATCGTAAAACACAAGCAGTGCTTGCCTTAAGAGGAAAAATTCTAAACGTAGAACGTGTAAGTTTAGATCGTATTTTTTCATCTGCAGAAATAGGCTCTTTAATTACTGCAATTGGTGCTGGAATAGGGAGTGAACACTTCAATATTGAAAAAGCTAGATATCATAAAATTATCATCATGACAGATGCAGATGTTGATGGTTCACATATAAGAACTTTGATTCTAACTTTCTTTTTTAGACATATGCGTGAAGTTATTGAAAAAGGCTACTTATACATAGCACAGCCACCCCTTTATAAAGTTACAAAGAATGCTAAAGACACTTATATTAAAGATGACGAAACTTTTGAAGAGTATATAATAAACTCAGCAGTTAAAAGATTAACACTAAGTGGTACAGCTACAGAATTTAACGACTTGCGCCTTATTTTGAATAAATGCGTTAGCATTTCTAATATTAGCAAAAATTATGATAGAGAAATACCACAAAATCTCTTAGAGTCATTGCTAATTTTAAGCAAAAAGAATGCTCTATCATCGGCTGATGAGATATTAAAGTATTTAAAATTAATGTACAGTGAATATACTTGGGAAGTAGAAATAAAGGATGAAGAAAAAGAAATTCACATCTCTAAATTATTTCAAGGATTGGCAGACAAATATATATTTGCACTTAGTATGCTTGAAGGCAAAGATATGCAAAACATATTAAGTTTGCTTGATGGTATAAGTAATTTATTTAATGGTGATTCATTTTTAAAGTCACAAGAAACTGAAATAAAAATCACTTCTCCAAGTACGCTTGCAAAAATAATAATGGACTATGGTAAAAAAGGTTTAACTCTGCAGAGATTTAAAGGTCTTGGTGAAATGAATGCTGATCAGCTATGGGATACTACGTTAAATCCTGAGGCTAGAACTTTATTGAAGGTTGAAATAAAAGATTGTGAAGAAGCTGATTCCATATTTTCAATATTAATGGGTGATATAGTTGAACCACGCCGTGACTTTATTAATAGCAATGCACTCAACGTGCATGATGTTGATATTTGAACTTTTAGCAAAATGTACGAACGTTACGGGTTTAAGCAAAAACTGTGTCATTCAAGTAGCTGACACTTGGATCCAGATTGGATACTGAGTTGGTGGGTATAAAAGTATAGCTTCTACGTCATACCGCGATTCATTCGCGGTATCTCAGCCGCTAACAAGTAGCGGGATGACGAGGTTATCGTCATGCCACCGCGAACCGTCATACCGCCGCGGTATCTCACATAGATCCCGCTAACAAGCAGCGGGATGACAGCAATCCTACGTCATACCGCGATTCATTCGCGGTATCTCATCCGCTAACACGTAGCAGGATGACGATTGTCAAGGTGTCATCCGAGTAGCTTGACTACTTGGATCCAGAAAACTTAACTCTACACCAAGTAAATGTACAATAAGAACTAGATTCCAGACTGGAATGACATCATATGGGCACTGGGATGACAAAAAAAGGAGCGCTGACCATTTTCGGTCTCTTAAATTGCTTTAGCTACAAACATTAAGAAATTTACCAAGCAGAAGAAAAGGCAAAAGAAGCCCCGTGGTGCGAGTTTTGACTCTATATTACTGTAAGTGGCGCTGTAATAATGTGCTAACGCTTAAAATAAGCGCGATTTGGCTGAATGTAGAAAAAATAAAAAAGACATGCAGCCGCTATAATTTTATGTAATCCGCCAATAAATACCTGAGTTTTTTACTGAATTTTGTCATTGAGCCTGCAGGTCAAAAACAAGTTTTGAGTCATAAATACCCTTATTGTCATAATAAGGGGGCTGGCGGAGTTTGTCAAGCAAGTTTTTTCGTTTCTATGTTGTCAGCTACCTGAATATTGATCATACGGTTTCCATCTGTTATATATAATCTTTTTGAATACGAAGAAAACTGATGAATGAGTATGATATTACGGTTATAGGTAGCGGTTCTGGTGGTTATATAGCAGCAATTAGGGCGGCACAGCTTGGGTTTAAAACTGCAATTGTAGAAAAAGAAAAAAATTTAGGCGGTATATGCTTAAATTGGGGATGTATACCAACAAAATCACTACTTAGAGCATCTGAGGTTTATAGGCTAATAAAAAGATCAAAAGAGTTTGGTATAGAAGTAAAGGGAGCGAGTTTTGATATACAATCAATAGTGAAATACTCAAGAAACGTTGTTGATAAATTGTCAAGCGGTGTTGCATATTTGATGAAGAAGAATAATATCAGAGTTCATCAAGGCTTTGGTAAACTTGCAGGCAATAGTACTATAAAAGTTGCTGGCGATAAGGAAGAACAAGAAATTGTTTCCAAACATATCATTTTAGCAACAGGAGTGAGGGCACGGAATCTGCCTGAAATAGAGGCAGATGGAGATTTAATATGGAATGCGCAGCACGCTATGACTCCAGAGAGATTACCAAAATCACTACTAATCATAGGGTCTGGTGCAATTGGAATAGAATTTGCAAGTTTTTATAGTACTTTGGGGGTTGATGTAACAATCATAGAGATAAAGAGCACTATTTTGCCGCTGGAAGATAAAGACATTTCAGGCCTAGCAGAAGAAATATTCACAAAACAGGGGATAAAAATATATACAAACAGTAGCGTAAAAGCTCTTACTAAAAGTAAAGACTCTGCTCAAGTGCTACTAAGTAGTGGCGAGAGCAAAGAATTTGATAGGGTGATTGTTGCGGTTGGAATTCAAGCAAATATTGAAAATATAGGTTTAGAAAATACAAAAATTAAATTAAGCCCTTCTGGTTTTATTGAAATGAATGAATGGTATGAAACTAGTGAATCAAATGTGTATGCAATAGGTGATGTAGCTGGCCCACCATGTTTAGCACATAAAGCGAGCCATGAAGCTGTGATCTGCGTTGAAAAGATTGCTGGTAAAAGTGCTCATGCGTTAAAAAAAGAATGCATACCAAATTGCACTTATTCTCATCCACAAATAGCGAGCATCGGCCTTACTGAGGAACAGGCAATAAGAGGTGGGTATGATGTAAAAATAGGAAAATTTCACTCTAACTTTAATGGTAAGTCTATTGCACTCAGTGAAACTGAAGGGTTAGTGAAAACAATTATAGACAAAAAGACAGGCGAACTTCTGGGTAGCCACATGATAGGTGCAGAAGTAACGGAGTTAATTAGCAATTTTGCTCTTGCAAAGCAACTAGAAGGAACAGACTTCGACATAAAATCTACGATTTTTCCTCATCCAACCATTTCAGAGATGATACACGAATCAGTGCTTGCTGCAGATGATGAGTCGTTAAATAGTTGAACTAACGTTCCATCGTTTTAGAGTTGTCAATGTCTTGGGTAGTAGTTTGATTAGGCACTTTAGTTTCAATAGATTGATTACCACCAGCATCAGAATTCTGTAACTCTTCTTTCAATCCCTTAGCTGCTTCTTTAACTTTAAGCTTTGCCTTTGGATGAAGATCTTCTGGGCCTTTTCCTTTAGTATCCAAACCTTGTTGTAGATTAGTGCTTTTCATTTTATTATGCTGCTCGTGCTCAGGTAGGTCAACAACCGAATTGAAAAGAATTTTTATTATATTTTTTAGCAGTTCTAAAAAACCTCCGCTTCTGCCTTCTCTTTGTTCTTGAGATTTATTTTTCTCATTAGGTTCTTTTTTACTATTACTTTTAGGCATTTTTAACTCAACTATCATAAAGCTTAATAAAATTCTACGTGCAAATTATTAAATAACAGTTAACAATCTAGGATGCATTATTTACAGATGGATATTATTTTAGCAACAGGTGGCACGGGTGGGCATATCTTTCCGGCCATAGCCTTAGCAAAAGCACTAAAGACACAAGGATACAATTGCATATTATTCACTGATAAAAAAACAAATAAAAATATCGACATAGAAAGCTATATTTTATCATTACGTAGACCAAGCGGCAACAAATTTAAGTTTTTCCTTTTATTAATGTATAGTTGTGTGCTAGCAATATATAAAATCAGAAAATTGAAGCCAAGATTAGTAATTGGTTTTGGTAGCTATGCTTCTTTTCCAACTCTTCTTGCAGCAAGGGTTCTTTCTATACCTATAATTTTACATGAACAAAATACAGTTTTAGGAAGAGTAAATAGATTCTTTTTTAAGAGTGCAAAATTAATTGCAACCAGCTTTCCGGAGACTAAATATACAGAAGGTAATAAATGTATTTTTACAGGAAATTTTATTGATATAAAAGCACAGAGCCATTCTAGCACTGAGAAAGTCCTAAACATATTAGTCATAGCAGGTAGCCAAGGTGCAAATTTTTTTGATGATGTAGTAAGCAGCGTAATTTGTAATTTGCCTATTAAAATGAAAAAGAAAATTAGAGTGACGCAGCAATGTACGAAGAAAAATGTAAACAAGGTCAAGAGTCTATACAAAAGTGAAAAGATCGATTGTGAATTGAGTGAATTTTTTGATGATATGGAAAATAGATTGGCCAATGCTCACTTGGTAATTAGCAGAGCAGGAGCAACTTCAATAGCAGAGATCACTCTTGCTAGGCGCGCTGCTATATACATTCCTTACCCTGACTCAAAAGATAATCACCAATTTTATAACGCAAAATATATTGAAGATTCGGAAGCAGCTGTAATAGTTGAGCAGAATAGTGAAGCAAAAAAAAATCTAACAGAGGTACTATTTGGTCTATTAAATAATTCTCAAAAATTGCGTGATATGACCAATAATACAAAAAAAACAGGGATAAAGAATGGGACTACTGAGTTTGTTAAGGTAATTGTTCACAGGTTTAGTTGATGGCTGCTTGCTTTTTCTTCAAACACATCCCAAAGGTCTTTTTCTAGCGATATATTATATAATTTATTGATATAAACCACTCCCGTGGGTGAAGTTGTGTTAATTTCGAGCAGGAAGTCATCTATAATATCAATACCAACAAATATTAGCCCCCTTTTCTTTAATTCAGGACCAACTTTGTTACATATTTCATTGTCTCTATCGTTCATTTGAGCGGGCTCAAAACTTGCTCCAAGTCGCATGTTTGTTCTGATCTCTCCACTGATTTTTGGAACTCGTTTCATTACTCCAATTGGTTGACCATAAAGTAGCAATATTCTTTTATCTTTATCTATGTTTTTACAAAATGATTGCGCAATTACAGGACATTCATATTTTGCTATCATGAGATCCACTACCACTTGAATGCTGTTTTCATCTCGTATTCTTATTACATCGTTTCCTCCATAACTATACAACGGCTTCAGAATAATATCTTGATAGTTGTGGTAGAAATCTCTAATCATCGATATATTTTCAGTGATCAAAGTCGGCGGAATTAGCTCTGGAAATAATGAAGTTATCAATTTTTCAGGACAATTTCTTATTTCTGTTGGATTGTTAATTACCAATGCGCTGGTTTTTTCTAAGATATAGGTTGTTGTAATGTAGCGCATATCAAAGGGTGGATCCTGTCTGATAAATATGATGTCCATTTCATTCAAGTTGATTGCTACATCCTCTTTAGAGATAAAACTAAAATCATCAACGCTGACTTTCTGAGCAAGAGCAATTGGATGGTTTAGCTTTAGTGCTAAATTGTTAGGAGCATAGACAAAAACTTCGTGCTTCCTCCTTTGTGCTTCCTTTATTAGCACGAATGTAGTGTCAGTTTCAAAATTTATATTTTCATCCATCTGAAAGGCAACTTTCATTTATGTTCTCTACCTATTGTCACAACTGTACAAATGTTATAATTTGAAGGCGATTTTTGCCTAATGGCGTAATTTACTGTACTTATATCGTACATAACTTACAACTTGTTTTACTCCCTTTACTTTTCTTGCAATTGATATTACAGCTTTTAATTCCGCTTTATTTTGGGCTATACCCATCAAATAAACAACTCTATCAACCGTATTAACGCTATAATTAATTGATTTAATATTTCTTTTCCCCAGAAGTCTTGTTCTTATTTCCGCTGTTATCATGCCATCTACAGTAGTGTCTAGCATGGAAGCCATTTGAATTGGTATTACTCTTATTTCATTTATCACTTCTTTAATTTCTTTTTGCTGCCAAGCTATTTTTTCTGCTGTAAGTTGTTTTTCAGGAGTGTCAACACTTCCAATGAGCAATACTCTTCCTTCACTTACTTTAACTTTTATGGATGAAAATAGCCCATGTTTTAAGAGCCCCTTATTAATTCTGATGACCATAGTCGTATCATCAATGATATTTCCCAAGGATTTGTCCTGCATTGTTATTGCTGTTGCTGTCGCTGTAGCCACCACACCACCTATTATAAGGGTTGTGCAACCACTTTGTGTAATCAAAAAAATTGCAAGTAAGAAGCTTGTTATTAATCTCATTATTGATTTTCAGGATTTAGAGCTTTCATTAAGAAATGTTAATAAGCTTTTTTGATTGTGTAAATACTATAAATTAAGTAAGACTTTAAACCTTGAATATTTTTAATGGAATACCTATAATAGGGTACTGAAAATTTCTTGCGGATATGGCGGAATTGGTAGACGTGCCAGGTTTAGGTCCTGGTGAGCTTGCTCGTGGGGGTTCAAGTCCCTCTATCCGCACTTTAAAGTCATGTAACTTAGGTTTTAAGGGAAAATTTATAATCACTGAATACACTTTTGTTTGTATAAAAACCTGTTCTTAAGGATTGTGTTTAACTTAAATTCTGGTAAAATGACTCTATTAAGATATGAATTAAAATGTTAATAAATGAATTATGATGTCTAATAATATACCTCAAAATACAGTCGAAGTAAGTAGCGTATATACCTACAAAGAGCTTAGTATAGATAAACTAAAGTATGAGTATGAAATCACAGTTGGTAGTGATTATATAAAACAAAAGGTAAATTCCAGGTTGCAAGAGATAGCAGAAAATGCAAAATCACCTGGGTTTAGGGCTGGAAAGATGCCCTATGACCTTGTTGTTGCAAATTATAAAAACGAAGCTTTGGAATATGTGATAAATAATACAATTGATTATTGCTCAAGTGATTTGATGAAAAAAATTGAAGTCAAGTCTCACATTTATCCTAAGGTTGATGTTATATCATTACCAGATCTGGGCAAAGAAAATGAGGAGGGCAATTTTGTATACAAGCTATCTTTTGAGTCGATGCCTGAAGTACCGATGATAGATCTTGACAAAATAAACTTAAAGAAAATTGAAGCAAAGATTGAAGAGGAAGATATAAAAGAATTTATTGATTCTATTAAAACAAAGTTCCCCAATTTCGCCTCTGTTGATGATGCTTCTTATCAAGCGAAAGATGGGGATAAATTGATAATTGATTTTGAAGGGCGGATTAGGAATAAGCTCTTTCAGGGTGGAAGTAGCAAAAATTTTGCCGTTAATTTAGGGTCTGGCACATTTATTAATGGTTTTGAAGACCAATTAACTGGTATGAAAAAGGGAGAAACAAAGGACTTTAAGTTGCAATTTCCTGAAAATTACCAAGCCATTTCCCTTGCAGGACAGGAAGCTGATTTTTCTGTGCGAGTTAATGAGATTCAAATTGCCAAAGATTTTGAAAATGATGATGAAATAGCTAAGAGTATTGGTTTTAAAGATTATTCTTTGCTAATAAGTCATGCAAAAAAAATGATTGGTGATCAGTGCACCGAAATGAGAAATCTCTTAATTAAAAAGGAGCTATTTGATTATTTGGATGCTAATTATAGTTTTGATTTACCCACAGACATAGTAAAACAGGAGCAACAAAGAATGGAAGGAGAACTGGGTGCTCAAAATGATTCTTGTAAAGAAGCTGAAAAACGTGTAAAGCTTGCTATGTTATTTATGAAATTTAGTGCAGAAAATAAAATATCATTAACTCAAAATGATGTTTTGAATGTTATTGTAAATCAATATGTCAGTAAGGATGTACCGTTTGACAGAGTACTTAAGCATTTTGAATCAAATAAACAATTTCAAGAATTAGTTAGAGGGCAAGCGCTTGAGTATAAAGTGACAGATTATATAATAGAAAAAGTTAGTAAAGAAGAGCAGATTATTTCTGTGAAAGAATTAAAGGAATTGTTTGGTAATATTTAATAGGAAAAGGTATGACTCTTATACCAATTGTAGTTGAACAAACTAGTCGCGGTGAGCGCGCTTATGACATATATTCAAGACTAGTGAAAGAAAGAATAATTTTCGTAACAGGTCCTATTGAGGACAACATGGCCAGTGTAATAGTAGCACAGCTTTTATTTTTAGAATCGGAAAATCCCGATAAAGACATTTGTATGTACATCAACTCACCAGGTGGTGTTGTAACTGCTGGTTTGTCGATCTACGATACAATGCAGTATATAAACCCAGACGTTTCAACTTTATGTATAGGTCAAGCTGCGTCTATGGGTTCCTTATTGCTTGCATCTGGTACAAAAGGTAAGCGCTACTCTCTACCTCATTCAAGAATTATGATACATCAGCCATCTGGTGGTTATCATGGTCAAGCAACTGATATAGAAATACATGCTAATGAAATTTTGCGAGTTAAGAAAAAACTAAATCAAATTTATGAAAAACATACTGGAAATTCACTGAAGAAAATTGAAGGAATGATGGAAAGAGATAAATTCATGGATCCTGAAGAAGCAAGGAAAATTGGCTTAATTGACAGGGTGATAGCTGAGCGTACAGATATTGAAATTGAAAATATTAAAGTTAAACAAAAGGTGGGTTAATGGATAACAATAATGATTTACACTACTGTTCTTTTTGCAACAAGGCGCAAGATGAAGTAGATAAATTGATTACTAACTCCTCGGATGGTTTAAAGGTGTTTATTTGTAATGAGTGCATAGAATTATCCCATAAAGCAATAAGTCAAAAGAAAGATAGATCTTTTAATTCAGATCGTATATCTGATATGAAGCTATTACTAAAGAAACCTGAGGATATAAAAAATTTTCTCAGCAAGCATGTTGTAGGTCAAGAACACGCGCAACACGTTTTATCTGTAGCTATGTATAACCATTGTCAATCCATGGTACAATTTCATGCTATAAGTGATATTGAAATCGAGAAGTCAAATATAATGCTTATTGGTCCCACTGGTTCTGGTAAGACTTTGCTAGCCAAAACACTTGCTAAAGTTTCAGATGTGCCATTTGCTATGGCTGATGCGACAACTTTAACTGAGGCAGGTTATGTGGGTGATGATGTAGAAAGCGTGTTGTCGCGTTTATTACAAGCTGCAAATTATGACGTTGCAAAAGCACAGCGTGGTATAGTGTTTATAGATGAAATAGACAAGATTACAAGAAAATCTGAAAGCACTTCAATAACCCGTGACGTTTCAGGTGAAGGGGTCCAGCAAGCTCTGCTTAAGATTATGGAGGGTACAGCTGCTTATGTTCCGCCACAAGGAGGGCGAAAACACCCACAACAAGAGTTTATACAAGTGGATACTAGTAACATACTATTTATTTGTGGAGGAGCTTTTGAAGGCCTCGATAAGATTATTGAAGCGAGAAAAAAGGGAACGTCAGTTGGCTTTGGAGCAGATATAAGTCAGTCTAAAGAGCAAAAGAAAAAGAATGCTTTACATGATGTTCAACCTGAAGATTTAATCAAATTCGGTTTAATACCCGAATTTGTAGGGCGGGTTCCAATAACTGCTGTTTTAGATGAGTTGGATCATGAAGATTTAATACATGTGTTGACAGAGCCAAGGAATGCACTAATAAAACAGTACAAAGCATTGCTTGCGTTTAGCAAAGTAAACCTTGAGTTTTCAGATGAAGCAATATCAGCTATTGCTAAAAAGGCTATAAGCTATAAAACAGGTGCAAGAATGTTACGTGCTATCTTGGAGTCACTTTTGCTTGACGTTATGTATACAGCTGGAAACGGAGATTTTGAAGGTAGCACTATAGTAATCACTAAGAAAATGGTAGAATTAGGAAAAGCAACGGTTAATCATAATAATAATGGCAATGTTATAACGGTTAATGATTAATTTGAGGCATATATTATGAACATTGAACGTGCTGTGAGCTCTAGTTTTACTGCATTGCCAGTATTACCTTTAAGAGATGTAGTAATTTTTCCAAATATAATGGTGCCTTTATTCATAGGCAGAGAAAAATCTGTTAATGCACTAGAATATGCAACAAGTAGTAGTAGTCACCAAAATGAGATTTTTCTTGTAGCACAGAAAGATGGCTCTGTTGATAATCCGGAGCCAGAAGATCTTTATGAAGTAGGTGTGTTAGCAAACATTATACAACCATTAATAAAATTGCCTGACAATGCAGTAAAAGTTATAATCCGGGGGATAAGAAGGGGAAGAGTTGTAGAATATATTAGCTCTCATACTTTATTACAAGCCAGGGTAGAGTTAGACAATCATTATAAAGAAGATGAAGACAATATTGATTTAGAAGCTTTAAGGCGATCTGTTATAGACGCGTTCGATAGCTGGTGTAAGCTAAACAAGAAAAATCAGCCTGAAGTTGCCATTAACCCCATTGATCAAATCAAAGAAGTTGATCAACTTGTAGACACGGTAGCTTCACATTTAAATATAAAAGTATCGGATAAACAAAGCATACTTGAGGCTTATGACCCAAAAGAGCGTTTAAAAAAAGCTTTTGCTTTTATTGAGGGAGAAATAAGTATTTTGAACGCACAAAACCGTTTATATAAGACAATTAAATCGCAAGTTGAAAGCACTCAGAAAGTTTACTACCTTAACGAGCAATTGAAAGCTATACAGAAAGAATTAGATGAATTTGAGAATGGTGATGAAGGGAATATACTCAATGAATTTGAAAAAAAGATAAATGAAACAAAGCTTTCCCAGGAAGCAAGAGAGAAAGCTATAACTGATTTGAAGAGATACAAGAAAATGAATCCCATTTCTCCTGAAGCTACAGTTATATCTAGTTACTTGCATTGGTTACTTGATTTGCCGTGGGGAAAGTACAAAGATGCAAAAATTAACTTAAATGCAGCTAAGAAAATCTTAGATGAAAATCATTATGGCATAGAGAAAGTAAAAGATAGGATAATAGAATTTTTAGCAGTATTAAAAAGAGTAAAAGAGATAAAAGGTCCTATACTTTGCTTGGTTGGACCGCCAGGTGTTGGTAAAACTTCTTTAGCTAAGTCTATGGCAGGAGCAGTAGGAAGAGATTTTGTTCGCATAGCTCTTGGTGGTGTGCGTGATGAGTCCGAGATACGAGGGCATAGGAAAACTTATATTGGCTCAATGCCTGGTAAAATTATTCAACATATGAAAAAAGCTAATTCATGCAACCCGCTTTTTCTGCTTGATGAAATAGATAAGATGGGTTCTGATTCGCGTGGCGATCCTGCATCTGCATTACTTGAGGTTTTAGATACTGAGCACAATAAACACTTTACGGATCATTACTTGGAAGTTGAGTTTGATCTTTCAAGTGTAATGTTTGTAGCTACGGCAAACAGCTTAAATTTGCCACATCCTTTGCGTGATAGGATGGAAATTATACAATTGTCCGGGTATACTGAAGATGAAAAAATCAGTATTGCTACACACCACCTTATTCCGAAGTTAAAGAAGGAGCATGGTTTGTATCAGAAGGAATGGGACATAACTAATGAGGCGTTATACAAGTTGATACGTTTATATACACGTGAAAGTGGTGTGCGGAGTATGGAAAGGGAGCTTGCAAAGCTCATGAGAAAGGCAGTTAAAGAAATATTGACTGATAAAAATAAGAAAATATCCGTAGGGGTTGACAATTTACAAGATTATTTAGGGGTACGTAAATATACCTTTGGTATTGCAGAAAATGAGAGTTTAGTGGGAGTAGTAACTGGGCTTGCCTATACTGAAACAGGTGGTGATATTTTGATGATAGAATCAGTCCTAATTCCGGGCAAGGGAGAAATAAAATACACAGGAAAGCTTGGAGAGGTTATGCAAGAATCTATAAAAGCTGCGTATAGTTATATTCGATCAAATTGTTTGTTTTTTGGTATAAAGCCCGAAAAATTCCAAAATAATGATATACATTTGCATGTACCTGAGGGTGCTGTACCAAAAGATGGCCCTTCTGCTGGCGGCGCGGTATGTACGTCTATTGTTTCTCTTATGACAAATATACCAGTTAACAAAAATGTTGCTATGACAGGCGAAGTGACATTGCGTGGTAGAGTTTTAGCTATTGGGGGCTTAAGAGAAAAGTTACTTGCAGCGCTCAGAGGATCAATCAAAACTGTGATTATACCAAGTGAAAATGAGAAAGATATGCAAGAGATTCCTGCAAGCATCAAAGAGGGGATCAACGTAGTTTTTGCTAAGAATATTGATGAAGTTATGAAAGTTGCTTTAATGCACCCTACTACTCCAATTGATGGTGATGATAATCAAAATAGTGTGTCTTCCTCTATAGAAAATAAAGATGATACTTTTCCTATGTCGGAAACATTGAAGCATTAGATTAAGAAGATATTATACAATCTCCATTTCTCTTTTATCCGGCAAAAATCCACCAACTTGTGCATTCCATAAGGATATGACCTGCTTTGCTGTGATATTATTCATCAATGCCAATTAATTTGAAAAATTTATAGCGCTTTATATTATAATACTTTATCAATCAAAAATAAAAAGAGAAAATGACCGTGCTCAACATACAAAATAACGCTACACTTTGCAAACAGTGGATATTCTTAGCAGTATGTGCTCTTGCTTGCTCTGGGTTACTGTCAATAATTGTTATTTTTTTACGATTGCCTTTTATCTCCTCTCTCGTTCCTTCTGCACAATATATCTTTGATAATGCGCTGGTGATACACGTGAATTTGTCAATTTTGGTGTGGATGTGCTCTATAATATCTCTGCTTTTTATTATAAACCTACAAAATACCAATAATTGGTTTAACTTTTCATGGGTTCTATCAACCCTTTCGATGCTGCTCATGTTTATATCCGCATTCGTTCCAAACACTGAAGTTATCAAAAGTAACTATATTCCCGTGTTACAAAACAAATTATTCTTATTTGGTCTTGGTTTGTTTACCACCAGTATATTAGTAAATGCAATGCTAGCATACACATCAAAAAAAGAGGTTTCATTTCTCTCTGTGGGGCAAGTTGGGCTGGTTATTACACTTGTTTCGTCATTTCTTTGCTTTGTTTTAGCATATCAAAATATGCCTCCAGGTCTATATCACTCAGATAAGAATTTGTTTTACGAATATCTCTTTTGGGGAGGCGGACATTTATTGCAGTTTGCTTTTACTCAAGGAATGTTTTTAGTCTATTTAATAATGTTAAGCGATGCTAGTTTAGCTTCAAGCAATAAAATTACTATTTTACCACTATTTATAAACACAATTTTGGCTATGGGTGCATCGTTTATATATTTTGTTTATCCAATTGATAGCGCCAAGTTAATACAGTTTTTTACTTGGCATATGAGGATTGCTGGAGCAGTTTTGCCGTGCTTTTTGATAATATTAGTGTGCTGCAACATCAGGACTTTTACTAATGATAAAAGCAACTATTTATTACATTCATTTTTATTGTTCATTTATGGAGATGTGCTTGGAGTGCTGACTATTGAAGGAAATGTCACCATTCCCGCTCATTATCATGGTTCTGTAGTTGGGATCACTATAGCTTTTATGAATTTCATTTATTGGCTGTTACCTAAATTAAACTTTAAAGAGGTAAAAAGTTCCATGGTAAGATTACAGATTTATGCGTACAGTGTGGGGCATTTTCTCCATATTACTGGACTTGTATGGCTTGGTGGATATGGTGCCTTAAGAAAAGTTGCAGATTTGCCAAGCATTTCATCAATGTTGGCACGCACGTGCTTCATTATAGGTGGCGCTATATCAGTTGTTGGTGGAATGTTATTCGTAATAATTGTGCTTTTACATCTGCTCAAAGGCAAAGCGCGTACCAACTAACCCATAGAAACGAAAAAACTTGCTTGACAAACTCCGCCAGCCCCCTTATTGTAGTAGTAAGGGTATTTATGACTCATTGTTTTTGACCTGCAGGCTCAATGACAAAATTCAGTAAAAAACTCAGGGTATTTATTGGCGGATTACATAAAATTATAGCGGCTGCATGTCTTTTTTATTTTTTCTACATTCAGCCAAATCGCGCTTATTTTAAGCGTTAGCACATTATTACAGCGCCACTTACAGTAATATAGAGTCAAAACTCGCACCACGGGGCTTCTTTTGCCTTTTTTTTCTGCTTGGTAAATTTCTTAATGTTTGTAGCTAAAGCAATTTAAGAGACCGAAAATGGTGTCATTCCAGCGCGTGACGCTGGAATCTGGTCTTTATTATGCAGCCACTTATTTAAAGTTAAGTTTTCTGGATCCAAGTAGTCAAGCTACTCGGATGATACCTTGACAATCGTCATCCCGCTACGTGTTAGCGGATGAGATACCGCGAATGAATCGCGGTATGACGTAGGATTGCTGTCATCCCGCTGCTTGTTAGCGGGATCTATGTGAGATACCGCGACAGTGTGACGGTTCGCGGCGGAATGACGATAACCTCGTCATCCTGCTACGTGTTAGCGCCATGGCGGTACGACGTCTTAGCTATAGTTAACAATAGAAGCAAAACTCATCCTTTTGAAAGAGGAGGAGATTTTTCTGGATCCTCAGCGGGGATTGATTTTGGATCTGATAATTCTGTATTTACCTTGATTGGCTCTAATGGAGTTTTCTGCTCTTCCGGTTTATCGTCTGGAATTGGAACAGGCCAATCCATAATGTTTTGCGGTATAACTTCTGCTTCTTTAGCTTCTTTTTGACCTGTTGAAGATGGTGTATCAACTCCTGCATTTTTAGTAACTTCTTGTTTTAGTTGTTTATTTTCTTCTTGTAATTGCTTTAAATTTTTCTTTAACTCGTCAATCTCTCTTATTTTTTGTTTTAATTGTTCAGATATAGTTAGTTTGTCTCTAGTCAATTTTTTGTTTTCTTGTCTTAACCCACTAGCTATTCTGCTTGAGTTGTTGTTTACAGCTTGTGTACCTTGGTCTTGCTGCTGCATGCTTGTTCCTCTACTTTCATATTCAACTTCAGTTTGAGTTGCCTGACCTTTTTCCTGCTGTAATATGTTCTGCAGCTGCTCTAGACTCTCTTTGACAGATGCCAGCTCTTCCTGTGTACACGTTAACATCCCTTCCTTTTCCTTAAGCTGTTGTTTAAGCTTATCTATTTCTGATTGTTGCTTTCTGAACGATGTTGAATCTGTACTTTTTGCTCTTAATTGTCTAAATAAATTTTCCTTTTCTTCTGCCAATTTTTCTATTTGCTCAGTCAGCTTATCTTTATTATCGATAAATTCAATCTCAGCTTGTTTTAGTTTACGGGTTAAATTTTCAATATACTCACTATCTTCGTTTTTTACTTCCGAATACTTTGCCCTTAAATCTTGAAGCTTTCCTTCTAATTTCTGGCTCTCTCTTACTATCTGCTGTATCTTTTCATCCTTCTGCTTAATTTCTTTTCTCAAACTCTCTATTTTCTCATTTTTCTCCACTTCTTCTATCTCATCTGCAAGAGACTTTTTACCTATACCAGATTGCTGAATTGCCATTTCTAAATCTTCTTTTTCTTTGTACAGTTGATTTAATTCCTTAACTAACTCTTGATTCTTTAATTGCTCTTTACTCATAAGCGACTCAATTAAAGTACCTTGCTCCTTTATTCTTTGATCTCTTTCAAATATCGCTCGCTGTTGTTCATTAACTTTATCTCTCAAGGAGTCACGTTCTAATCTTAGATCCTCAAGCTGCTTTGCCTGCGCTGCAAAATATTTAGCAAATGTTTCTTTTTCTTTCTCTAATTCCTCAATTTCGTCTACTTCACCTTTTGCTCCTTCTTGTTCATGCTCTTCTTCATCACTAGACATATCATCCTCAAGTATTTCATCTTCATCACTAAATTCACTAACACTAGAGAAAGAACTTCTACGTGAAGAAGGTGTGCTAGGAGAGGAATACCCACTGCTGCTTGGTGTAGGTGACTGTGGTGATATATGTGGATCTTTTGTAAATATTTCCTCTGCTGGTACTTGCTGATCGTCTACACTCCTGGACATGTCAGTAAAAGCTTGATGCAGAGTTTTTCCATTGATAAAAACTTCTTTATTCTGCTCAACTAATTTTAATATTTTATCTTTTGTTTCCTCTGGTGTGAACTTTAAATCACCAAACTTTGGCTCACCAATGACACTTTGTATACCACTAGAATCCAATTTTACGATCATGCTACAGTCTATGCTGTTGCCTTCAGAATCTTTAGCCTGCCAGTTAATGGTCATTTCACATGAGCTTGAACCAGTAAAATCATAGTGCCTTTCGCTGCCTTTTTTGGTCGCAGTTATTTGACTATCTTTCTCTAAAGATATGTTATAAACCTTACCTTCTCTGCTGGCTCTTAAAATATTGCTAATTTCTATTGGTTTTTCTTCATTTTCAAATCTAATTTTGAAGTCGTTATCTTTTGTTGAATACGCTAAGAAATTTTGACCAGGCAGAGACGACTTAAGTTCTTTATGCATTGCGTCTATTGATTGCTCAAATTTTTGGAACTCCTTTTCCCACTTTAAATTTATCTGTCCTGTAATGTCCTCATCTTTGCGTAAAGGACCAATAAAGTACCAGATTAAATTTTCTTCCTCCAGTCTTTTAATAAAATCCTGAAGATCGTTGCAAGATTCAATGACACTTAGAATATCATTTTTCTTCTGTTCATCTACATTTAGACTTTGATTCTCAGCTATAAATACATTTTCGTTTTCCTGTGGCATAATTTTGCATCTTTAAAAAGTATACTATAATATTAACAGATTTTTTTAAAAAATCAACTAATCGTTGAGTAAATAAACTTGAGCACTTGTCCACTATGCTATATAGTAGTTACTCCTTAAGCAGTGCAGTATGGACAATAGCATTATAAGAAAATACGATATTAGAGGTATAGTAGGCAAAGATTTGCAGATTAATGATGGGTACGAGATAGGTAGAAAGTTTGGCCAAACCGTAGCTAGTGTTTGTGTCAGCTACGACAGCAGGATAGATTCACCAAGTATAGAAAGAGAATTAATTAGGGGCTTAACTTTATCTGGAGCAAATGTTATACGTGTTGGACTATGCTCGTCACCTATGCTCTACGCTGCAACGCAAATCACGCAGGCGGATCTTGGTATCATAATAACTGCCTCTCATAACCCCAGCGAATATAATGGCTTTAAATTTTTTAGTAATAAAAAAGTCTTCTCAGATCAAGAGATAAAGGAAATTATAAGCAGTCCAATTAAAAACAGTACAAGAATTGGAAGCTTAATTAACATAAATATATATAGTGAGTACATTCGCATATTAAAAAGTGCAGTGAAGAATAATACTACACAGAAATTAAAAATAGCCTGGGATTGTGGAAATAGTCCAGCAAGTGGAATTATAAGGTGTATTGAAAAGATCTTGCCTGGTCATACGCATATCGTAACCAATAACTCTATAGATGGGGCATTTCCACTGCATGATCCAGATCCCATAGAGGAAAAAAATCTCGCTCAATTAATTGACATTGTGAAGGAATATGGATGTGATCTTGGCATTGCGCTAGATGGCGATAGCGATAGGGTGCGCTTAATTGATAATAAAGGCAACGTTGTTTCCAATGACCATTTATTTATAATTTTTGCACGTGAAGTGCTGGAGGAATATCCAGAAAGCAAAGTTATTGCCAACGTAAAAATGAGTATGAAGGTGCATGATTTTGTTAGTAAGTTAGGAGGGCAAGTTATTACCTGCGCTACTGGACATTCACTAGTTAAGAAGAAGATGGTAGAGGAAGAGGCAAAGTTTGCTGGTGAGTTAAGCGGGCACTTCTTCTTTTCTGAGCTAGGTTTTGATGATGGGCTATATTCTGCTGTTAAAGCAGCTGACATTTTGCTTAAGAAAAACCAAAGCCTATCTCAGGTGATTGAGGATTTACCGAAGTTATATATCACTCATGAAGTAAAGATTGTAGTTAAAGATGAGAAAAAATTTCAAATAATTGAATCAATAAAGAAAACACTAGAGCAGCAAAATATTGTATTTTCAGATCTTGACGGTGTTAAGGTAAATGATAACGATAATAAAGGTTGGTGGCTCCTTAGAGCATCAAATACACAAAACTGCATTACAGCAAGATGCGAAGGAGATACCTTAGAAGGTTTTGAACTTACTAAAAAGGTTTTGTTCCATTACATTGATGAAGCAAGGTCTTTAAATTGTAGCTGCTCATAGAGAAATTAACCCTATCTCTTAAATAGAGCCACTTAGGGTGGTTGCTCCTGAAACCCGATTTCGAAGGGCCTTCCTTCATTTTCAATAAAACAAACATTACTTTGTTTGTTACTGCAGCACACCATTATTCTTAGGGTTGAAAAACTTAGAAAGAGCCATAAAAAATTTTTAAATATATCTTTATATTATATATTCTTATTGATAATAATTTGTCATCTTTTTTGTTAACTTTACTGATGTTGCCAGAAGGAACGTTGTTGCCAAATTTTGTAAAATTTATTATCCTAAGGTTTCAAGTCCTCACAGGTTTATTGGAACTATATGTACAATGTGTTTATCAGTGAAAATCCGGAGAAAATGATGGGGGAAAAGTTAATACATTACTTTAGCCAGGGTAAATGCGAAGGCAATGCAGAAATGAAAAATCTGCTGGGAGGAAAGGGAGCAAATTTAGCAGAAATGTGCAATGTTGGCATTCCTGTTCCACCTGGTTTCACAATTTCCACCTCTGTTTGTCAGGCCTACTGTCAGGATAATGAATTGTCTAACGACCTACGTAACGAGATTAAAAACTACATGGCGATGCTCGAAAATGACATCGGTTGTAAATTCGGGGATTTAAATAACCCCTTATTAGTTTCAATACGCTCTGGTAGTGTTAGTTCAATGCCAGGCATGCTTGATACTATTTTAAATGTTGGTTTAAATGATGAAACAGTTATTGGGCTTGCAAAAAAAAGTGGAGAACGTTTTGCCTATGATAGCTACTGCCGTTTCATCATGATGTACTCCAATGTTGTACTACAGCTTGACCATCACCTATTTCAAGATGTTGTTGATAATGAGCAGCAAAAGAGTGGAGCAAAAAGCTTAGCTGATCTTGATGTTGATGTTTTAAAGAGAATTGTTAACAATTTCAAAAGGATAGTACATGAAAAAACAGGAAAACATTTTCCGCAGAACGTTGAAGAGCAATTGTTAAACTCAGTTAATGCAGTATTTACCTCTTGGAAAAATGATAGGGCTGTTTCCTATAGAAGAATACATAACATTCCTGAAAACCTTGGAACAGCGGTCAACGTGCAAGCAATGGTTTTCGGTAATTTAAATGATAATTCTGCAACTGGTGTGATATTTACACGAAATCCTTCAACTGGAGAAAAAAAGCTTTTTGGTGAGTTTTTGGTTAATGCTCAGGGTGAGGATGTGGTTTCTGGTGTTTATACTCCTATGCCAATTGACGGAGAGCAAGAAAACACCATGGAGAAGTTGCTGCCAAGTGTCTACCGAGAATTATGTGTGGTATGTGAAAAACTTGAAAGGCATTATAAAGACATGCAGGATATCGAATTTACTGTGCAGGACGGTAAGTTATGGATTTTGCAGACTAGGTCTGGCAAGCGCACGGCTGAAGCTGCTATTCGCATAATAGTTGATATGGTAAACGAAGGAACGATTACAAAAGAAGAAGGAATATTGAGAATTGATCCAAAAACTTTTGACAATTTATTGCATCCAGTTCTTGACGTTAAGAGTGACCAAAAAGTAATAGGGAAGGGACTGCCGGCTTCTCCAGGGGTTGCTTCTGGATATGTAGTGTTTAGTGCAAGTGATGCTGAAAAAGCTGCAGAGCAGGGTAAAAAAGTGATTTTAGTAAGGTCAGAAACGAGTCCTGAAGATATTAATGGAATGAATGCTGCAAGTGGCATAGTAACAGCACGGGGAGGGATGACCTCGCATGCTGCTGTTGTAACCCGTGGAATGGGTAAGCCATGCATTTGCAGTGTAAGTGGACTTTATATCGATAAAGATGGAACTTTCTTTTCTGTGGGGGATACAAAAGTAAATAAAGGTGAACCAATTACCATCAACGGAGGAACAGGGGAGGTTATGCTTGGCATTCTTCCTACAATTTCACCTGAATTATCGCAAGAATTCAAAACGATAATCAGCTGGATAGATGAAATCAAAACGGTCAAAGTGAGAGCGAACGCTGATACTCCAAAAGATGCAAAAATTGCAAAAGAATTCGGTGCAGAAGGTATAGGCTTATGTCGCACAGAACATATGTTTTTCGCTAGTGATAGAATCGAATTCATTCAAAAGTTGATAATAGCTGACGATGAAAATGAAAGGGCAAATGCGCTCATTAAACTGGAAGAAATGCAAAAGTCTGATTTCAAAGAAATATTTTCTATTATGGAGGGTAGGGAAGTCACTATACGGTTGCTTGATCCACCCTTACATGAATTTTTACCCAATAATCAGTCTACTATAGAAAAAATCGCCAAATCACTTAGTAAGTCAGTTGAATCAGTAAAAAATAAAATAGCACAGTTGTCAGAAAAGAACCCAATGCTTGGCCATCGAGGTTGTAGACTTGCCATTTCTCATCCTGAAATATATAGCATGCAGATTAGGGCAATACTTAGTGCTGCAAATGAGCTAAAAAAGGAAAAAAGTGTAGAAATCAAGCCTGAGATCATGATCCCTTTTATAATGAATGAGAAAGAATTTATTCTGATATGCGAGCTAGCAAAGAAAGAATCCTCTGTCATCTCAGCTGGAATCCAGACGCAGATTCCAGCGTCACGCGCTGGAATGACATCAGACAAGGCTTATTCAATTGGAACGATGATAGAACTACCAAGAGCAGCACTGATTGCTGATAAGTTAGCAAAACATGCAGAGTTTTTTAGTTTTGGCACTAATGATTTAACGCAAACAACCATGGGACTTTCAAGAGATGATTCAGTTAATTTCCTCGATTCTTATAAGGAAAGCAATATATTTGACAATGATCCATTTGAAGTGCTGGACATCGAAGGGGTAGGGGAGTTAATCAAGATAGCCATTGAAAGAGGCAAAAAAACCCGAAAAGAAATAAAACTAGGTATATGTGGAGAGCATGGAGCAGATCCAAAATCTATAGAGTTTCTCATCGAATCAGGGGTGGATTATGTTTCATGCTCACCCTATAGAGTACCGGTTGCAAAGTTAGTGGCAGCACAGTTTAGTGTAAAATCTAAGTTTGTTGGGTAAGTGAGAAATATAGCAATAATATAACCACTGGTGACTTTCCTCACTTAGACAACTGTGTCAAGCACTGGAATGACACCCTACTTAACCGTCATACCGCCGCGGCGCTAACACGTAGCGGGATGACGATTGTCAAGGTGTCATGAAAGTAGCTGACACTGGTTTCCATCCAAGAGAGTGTCATCCGAGTAGCTGACACTGGTTCACTCTATAATGGCAGTGCCTCTATGATGTAAGGAATCCAGTTTTTATGCAATCTCATCAAGAACGTTGTGTTTTAACGTAAGGTTGGCTACTTTTACACTCACTAACTTAGCTAGATCCCAGTGTCTGGGCACTGGGATGACAGCAGTCCTACGTCATACCGCGATTCATTCGCGGTATCTCTTAACATAGATCCCGCTAACAAGCAGCGGGATGACACCTCTCTTGGGCTCTTTTAGCTACAAACGTTAAGAAATTTACCAAGCAAAAAAAAGGCAAAAGAAGCCCTAGTCATTGTCTATTTTCAGTATTTGGCGTTTTTTAAGTCTTAAACACTGCAATTTAGCTGCTTTTAATTGCAACTAACCTACGCTGCAAATGTTTAAGAAATTTACTAAGCAGAAAAAAAGGCAAAAGAAACCCCGTGTTAGCTAGTTGTCACTCTCTAATCCTGCAAATTGGTGTACTATACTGTCTTAAACGACTTATAAGCGCGTTTCAGCTTGTGTAGGTAAAAACCTAGAAATATTGTGAAGACATAAGGTGCACATAGTGCAAAAAATTAAAAATAAGACGCCAACCACGTTGTTTTCTTGCTGTTTAATCTGCACAGATGAAGATAACTGAATACCTTCAGTTTCATGATAAGGGGGCTGGCGGAGTTTGTCAAGTAATTCCGTTCCTTATGGGTAAAAAAAAAGAGAAACTCTAAGTTGCAGCCGCACGATGTTTCTCTTTTCTGCTGTTGATGATTATTTCGCCTATTGTAACTGCTGCTAAAATAAAGCAGTAATATACCTGTGTTAATAAAGAAACAGGTGATACAAAGGCGATGCTACCTGCCAGCAATAGTTGAGAACCATAAGGTAAGATGCCTTTTGTAGCACAAGCAAAAACATCTAATAAGTATGCACTGCGGTATGGTATAATATCGTGTTTCTGTGCGAGTCTTTTTGCAATGCCACCACTTAGTAAAATAGCAATGGTATTATTGGCAACTAAGGTAGTAAACATAGACGCAATTCCTGCTATCAAAAATTCAGCTTTAGTTTTTGTGATATTGCTTTCATCGATGAGTTTATGCAACGCCTTTTGACCTTGTTTGTACATTATATGGCTCAACCCACCGATAAATAGAGCAAATATTACTATTTCGTTTACTTTTTTGAAACCGTCGTACACGTCATGAGGAAATTGAACGATGGCATAGTCAAAAAAAGCTATTCCTAGCACACCAGCAATAATTATGTTTACAGTTATTGTTACTAAAGTGGTGACTTCAAGCAGCCCCATGATTATTAAAGAAATATAAGGAATAATTTTTATTATAGAATAATAATCTAAATTTGATATAGAAATAATTTTTGTACTACTTGAAATCACTGCCAGATAGGTGAGTGTTATAATACCTGCAGTAAATGCAACCTTAGAGTTTATTTTAAGTTTATCTTTTGCTGAAGCTCCCTGTGAAGAAACAGATGCAATGGTGGTATCAGATATCATTGAGAGGTTGTCACCAAACACGGCACCACCTACTACAGCTGCAGTTCCTATTTCAAGGCCAAAAGCTCCACTTTTTGCCAGATTAACAGCTATAGGTACCATCAGCGCAACAACTCCCATAGATGTACCAATTGCAGTTGAAATAAAAGCAGAAGCCAAAAATACTCCAGGCAGCATTAATCTTGCTGGAAGGAAATTAAGAATTAAATTAGCAACAGTGTCTGCGCTACCAATTGATTGAGTAACCGCAGAAAATGCTCCAGAAAATAAAAAAATTAAACACATAGTAAGGGTATTTTTGTCACCCATGCCCTTGATAACAGTATCGATGTTATGCTGAATTTTATTTGTACCACGTGAGACAGCAAAAAATAGCGCTGGTAACAAGCAGATTACTGGTGAAACCTGATGAAGTGGATTATCAGTTCCGATAAAAGAAAAATAAGCACCACTTCCAAGGTACAAGATTAAAAAAATAATCAAAGGGACAAAAGCTGTCATTTCAGTTACGTGCACATTTAGCTCATATAAATTGCCCTATTCTTGGTGACGGTAAATACGGTGGTAAAAAAGCTTTTATTAATGGGGTAGCAAATAAAATTCACCTTCATTCGCATTCTTTATCTTTAAAATTACTAAGCAATAAAGAAATCACTATTACTGCTCCTATCCCTAAGCACATTGAAAAGTCTATTGAAGTGCTATTTTTCGACTGAAACGATTTCACCAATCAACTTTTCTGTCTTTGGCTTTGATTTGAAGCACAGATATTAGGCTAATTAATGCGCAGGCAGTAAGATAAATACCTGCTGCAAGTTTTGTTTCGGTTTTTTCTATAAGCCACATGCATATGTATGGAGAAAGGCCACCAAAAATTCCTGCAGATATGTTATGTGCGAGGCTAAAGCCGGTGCACCTAACTTTCGTTGGAAATAACTCACAGGCAAGAGAATTATATATCCCAAAAGATGCACCTATCGGCACACTTATCAACAGAAAAGTGAGCGTTACAATATAGTGATTATCATACGATAATAGCGAAAGTACCGGCAAACCGGCGCAAGCTAGAGCTACTAATGTAGGAATCATTACATTTTTTCTTCCAACTTTATCAGACAGTATTGCAAATAGCACTGCGGACGTTCCAAATGTAATTTCAACCATAATCCTTACTACATTTTTTATATCAATACCTGAGAGAATAAGTTCTTTTACAGATATGTTGTAAAACATGATTGCTGAATAAACAATTGCATTTTGGGCAACGCCAAGCCCAATTGCTAGCACAAATGCCTTTTTATAGTCCCTGATTAATTCTAAAAATGGAGAATCAGATAAGCTTCTATTTTGATCATGAATTTTATATGCTAGGCTCTCTTCCATTATGTATCTTATTAAGAAGCCTATTATGCCCATAATAAAGCAGAAATAGAAGAGCAACCTCCAGCCCCAAATTTCATAATTTTCACCTGTAAATTTTTTGCAAATAGCTATCATTACAAAACATGTAATAGAACCAAGAGCACCACTAAAAGCTTTCATGCTACCTAAAAAGCCTAGATTTTTTTTATCGCTTGAATGCTCTATTAAAAAGGCTGAGTTGATACTCGTTTCCCCTCCTGTTGCCATTCCTTGTATTATTCTACAAAGCAGAAGTAATATAGGAGAAAATATTCCTATTTCTTTAAATCCTGGTATGACCGCAATTGCAGTAGATGATATCGAAGCTAATATTACGGAAGTCAGCAAAATTTTCCTTCTGCCGTATTTATCTCCAATGTAACCAAAAATAAATGCACCAAGTGGTCTAAATCCAAATCCAATTGCAAAACTACCAAGAAATTTGATTGTGCTTAAATAATCGCTTTCTGAAGGAAAAAAAACATTGCTTATTATATGTGTTAAAACTCCAAATAGAGTTACTTCATACCATATAATCATATTGCAGATTATGCTTGATAGTATTGCTTTTTGAATATCGTTCATGATTTTCGGTTTACCACACTCCGCTATAAAAATTTTTATTCAATAACCTTTAAGGATAATTCACGTAAATGTTTATTGTCCACTTCAGAAGGAGCACCCATTAGAACATCCTCTCCTTGCTGATTCATAGGAAAACAGATTACTTCACGAATGTTTGGCTCATCAGCAAGTAGCATAACCATTCTATCAACCCCTGGTGCTATTCCACCATGAGGGGGCACACCAAACCTGAATGCACGCACGAGCGCGCCAAATTTTGTATCAACTTCTTCTTTGCTGTAGCCTGCAATGGCAAAGGCCTTATACATGATATCCAGCTTGTTACTACGAATCGCCCCGCTTGACAGTTCTATTCCATTGCAAACAAGATCATATTGGTAAGCAAGGATATCCAGTGGATTTTTGTCCTCTAAATCTTTCAAGCTACCATGTGGCATAGAGAATGGGTTGTGAAAGAAATCTATTTTTTTGCTCTTATCGTCATATACAAAATATGGAAAATCAATAATCCAACAGAACTTAAATATATCGTTATCTATAAGACCTAGTTCTGATCCTAAGAGAGAACGCACTTTCCCTGCAATTGTTGCTGCTTCATTTTCCTTATCAGAAGCAAAAAATACACTATCTCCAGGCTTTACATCCGTTATTTCTTTTATAGAATTTAGCCTGTTTTCATCAAGGAATTTAGCAATTGGCCCTTTTGCGATGCCGTCCTTATCAAATGTTATATACCCAAGCCCCTTAGCGCCGAATTCTTTTTGCGCATGTTCTATTTTTTTATCAAAGAAGCTGCGTGGTTCTTCTGCTGTTTTAGGAGCAGGGATGGCTCTGACTACCATACCACGATCAATATTACTTTTGAAAATATTGAACTCTGAATCACGGAAAATTTCTGTAACATCGCTGACTAATAATGGATTGCGCAGATCTGGCTTATCAGATCCATATTTGAGCATTGCGTCTTTGTATGTAATGCGCGGAAAATCTTTATCAACTGATTTGCAAGAAAATTTGGCAAACACTTTATATAAGGTAGACTCAATAATCTGAAAGATGTCTTCTTGAGTCACAAAAGACATTTCAAGATCTAGTTGATAAAACTCCCCCGGAGAACGGTCAGCCCTTGCGTCTTCGTCACGGAAACACGGTGCAATTTGAAAATATTTATCAAACCCTGAAACCATGAGCAATTGCTTAAAAATCTGTGGAGCTTGCGGCAATGCATAAAATTTACCAAGATTTAGTCTGCTTGGCACCAAATAATCACGTGCACCTTCAGGGGACGAAGCAGTAAGTATTGGAGTCTGAATTTCCAAAAACCCTTGCTCTATCATGAGCTTGCGGAGTTCTGCAATAATTTGTGAGCGCAGAATAATATTGTTGCGGGTGTTTTCTCGCCTTAAATCAAGAAAACGATATTTAAATCTCATATTTTCTGGGTATTCTTGTTCGCCAGCAATGCTCGCTAATATACTTCTTTCTTCTTTTGCTATTTCTTCATCACAGTGGAACTCGACTTCCGATTCAACGTGCAAATTGCTAACTACAACCTCAATTTCTCCGGTTGCGATAGAGCTGTTTACCGTATCTTCAGTTCTAGCTTTGACTATTCCTGTAACAGTAATTATACTCTCCAATTTTAAATTTGATGTCTCATCAAAAAAGTCTTTGTCATTATTCAATACTAGTTGAGTGATTCCATAGAAGTCTCTTAAATCAACAAAAATTAAGTTACCGTGATCGCGCTTACGATATAACCATCCAGAGAGGATAACTTCCTTTTCTACGTCGTTCTTCCTTAATTCTTCACACGTGTGAGTTTTATAGCAGTTCATATTTGTTTTACTTCTAAATTCTTTAAAAAGTATAGAAATAAACCTTACTACATACAAGCCCATTCTCAGATATTTGTCCAATTTACGAAATAGAGCAGTATTACTTTTATACTGTCTTTACCCGCAAAGAAATTGCACAATTTCTATAATTATGGTATAATAGTAAGGGTATTTTTAATGAATTAGGTACAGGAAATGCCACTTACACAGATCATATTATATAGCGTAACATTACTTGCTGTAGCTGCAGTATTTCTCTTTTTGAGAAAAATATACAAAAATCGCATTAGAAAAATCATATTTCCTAGAAAAGTTTTTAAAGAAGAGTGGGAAGAAGACAGAAAATTCAACGAATTATATCAAAAAAATAAGCAAAAAGAGTTGATGAAACAACAGGAAATGCTACGCGAAAAGCAAAAAGATATACAGGTTTATAAAGAAGATCTAGAAATAGTTGACATAGCAAAACCGTTAGGTAAATGGACAAAGATGGTTATGATGGGTAATGGTTTAATGCAGCGTTTTGCACAATTGATACATAGAGAAGGCGGCCAGAAAGGATTTTGGGAGCTATTTGTAAAAGCTCAGGCTTCAACTCAAGGTAAACATAAGGGGAAGGGCAGATAATCCATGCTCGAATGTGAAAATTTATCCTGCGCGCGTAATAATAAGGTACTATTTAAAAATCTCAGTTTTAAAGCTGAACCAAAGTCAAAGATTCTAATCACTGGTCCAAATGGTAGTGGTAAAACCAGCTTAATTAGAAGTTTATCTGGACTTTTACCGCCGGTATCAGGCAATATAAGGTACTGCGGAAAAGACATATATGATGATCCAAAATCCTATATACCTTCTATGGTCTATATAGGCCATAAGAATGCCTGTAAAGATAGCTTAACTGTTGCTCAAAACATAGAATTCTGGGCAGGAATACGAAATACTAGGGAATTGATTGTGGCAGCTATTTGTTGCTTGCAGTTGCAGCCTGTACTTAATATTAGATATGGCGAACTTTCTGCAGGCTGGAAAAGAAGAGTTGCGCTTGCTCGCCTCTTGATTTCTAATGCAAACGTTTGGCTGATAGATGAACCATTTTGTAATCTTGATAGTGCAACGTGTGAATTAGTGCTGAACCTAATCTCAATACGCTCTGAGCAAAATGGTATAGTAATTATTACAGGGCATAGCTCTACAGAGCAATTGTGTGATTTTACAACGATTGATATACGCGATTTCAATAGACTTCTTGCATAGTTTTTGGCAGCACGTTAACAACCGTTAGAAACGAAAAAACTTCCTTGACAAACTCCGCCAGCCCCCTTATCATGATAGTGAAGGTATTCAGTTATCTTCATCTGTGCAGATTAAACAGCAAAAAAAACAACGTACTTGGCGTCTTATTTTTAATTTTTCGCACTATGTGCACCTTATGTCTTCACAACATTTCTGGGTTTTTACCTACACAAGCTGAAACGCGCTTATAAGTCGTTTAAGACAGTATAGTACGCCAATTTGCAGGATTAGAGAGTGACAACTAGCTAACACGGGGTTTCTTTTGCCTTTTTTTCTGCTTAGTAAATTTCTTAATGTTTATAATTTAGATTAGTTGCGGCTAAAAAGCAACTGAATCGCGGTTATTAAACGTTTAGAATAAAAAAACGCCATACTTGAAAGTATAATGTAAGTAATTAGCCAACCATGGGGCTTCTTTTGCCTTTTTTTTCACTTGGTAAATTTCTTAATATTTATAGCAACATGAACAAACATTTGAGAGTAACTTCTGCTAGTAGGGTGTCATCCCAGTGCGTGACACTGGGATCCAGAAAAATTGATTATGTACTATACAACATTTTCGATCAAAAGCTGGATTCCAGACTGGAATGACATCATAGGGGCTACTTGCATGACATCATTCTTTTTCCTGGATCCCAGTGTTAGCTACTCGGATGACAGGAGATACCGTCTTGTTAGTCAACAAAAAAATTATAAAAATTTCCCAAGTTGCATCATAAAATCAAAAAATACTTCCAATTGTGTAACAGTACACAGATTATAGTTAGTGGATATGTTGATAAGTAAATTAGTTTTATACGCACAAAACAGATGAAGTTTACTTATCAACATATCCACTAACCAACAACATTCAATAAATTTGTGTAAGATACCACTTTACATAAGATAGATAGGAAGCATTTTTGATTTTAAAGTACTAAACCTTCAGTCAACCTCCTAGCCCTGTAGTTTTTGATATGGTTAGGATCAAAAGCACTTTTGGATGTCAGAATACCGAAAATGATATGGAGTAGCTTACGCATTGCAGCACCAACGATGGCCATATTATGCTTACCCTTTTCCTTTAATCTTTGGCAAAAGCTCATAATGATAGGATTGTGATTCTTAGCTACTATGGCAGGAAAGAAAAGTGCCTTACGTAATGTTTGTGAACCGGATTTACTTAATCTGGGTTTGGCATATACAGAGGAACCTGACGTCATATTTCGTGGTATAACTCCTGTATATGCTGCCAATTGCCTGGCATCTCTAAAAACCTCTATATCAGAAACTTCAGCTAAAATAGCTATTGCTGATTCTTCTCCTATGCCTGGAATAGTCAATAGAAGTTGAAAATTTTCCAACAATTCTTTGTGTTGATTTAATAGTTCACGTACGGAGTTTTTTATTGTTTCTATTTTTTGAGCTATATTCATTGCAAGGTCTTCCCAAGCATTTGCAACTTCTTTAGGCAGTCTCTCTTTTTTTTCTAAGTGGTTATTTACTAATGTTAACTCATCTTTTAACGCAACTGAGCAACGATAAAGATGTTTTAATTTTTTCATTTCAGGAGAAGGTGGTGTCCAACTAGAAGGTTCCTGTCTTTGGCAATAATCAGCAATAACTTCTGCATCGGTCTGATCATTCTTTTGTCGTATCAGCTTACTCCTTGCATAAGATTTTATGCAATAAGGATTTACAACACTTACAAAATGTCCAGCATTGTGTAGAAATTCAGCCAGTGCTTCGCTATAACAACCAGTAGATTCCATGCAGGTTTTTACTTTTTCTACATTATGTTTGTGTAGAAAATTCAGTAGACTTTGAAACCCATGATCATCGTTCTTAAAGCTTCTTTTTCTAGTTTCACGCTTTCCTTTTTTGCTTATAAATGAGAGAAAAACATCAAAGCGATCTTTTGATATATCTATGCCCAAAAAGTTGTTGATCATATATAACCCCATACGTTACCATTAAAAATGAAAAGTAAGGCTAGTCTTGTGAATACAGAATTAGAACCATTCAGGTCTTTCTACGATACCGTCCAGCCTATACTTTTGAGAAGGGAATTCTTATCTCCTCTACAGATTTTATATCTAAGAGGAAGCACAGAGTTCCTCCCTTCTCCACCTAATGCTTAAGCTTAAAACATTAGATGCTTTTGACAAGATACAAGACGTTGTCACTACTACATTATGCTATAAGTCATAAGAATAATCAAGCTGTAAAAGATCTTTTGGAAGAAGCCAAAAAACAAAAACTATTAAAGGAAGTTCTGAATGAAGAAATGACCACAAAATATTCAGATGGTCGGGAAGAAACTCATACAATACTTACAGATGCTATATCAATTGCCATTAGATGACTGTCTCTACGCTTTGCAAACCTCAATCCCACATTTGAGTCGCTCCAGCTTACATCGTTGTTTACAAAGGCACAACATTAGCAGACTACCAGATGTCGATGGTGAAGTTAAATCAAGAAAGAAATTCAAACAATATCCTATAGGCTATTTCCATATTGATATCGCGGAAGTTAGAACAGAAGAAGGAAAGCTGTATTTGTTTGTTGCAATAGATCAAATTCACCTACGTTGAGTTGCACAAAAGTGCTACAAAACCCATAGCTGCTGAGTTTTTAGGTAATCTGATTAGAATTTTACCGTATAAAATCCACACTATTTTGACAGATAATGGCATACAATTTACAAATCAGAAGCGCCATAAATACGCCTTCCAACACATATTTGATAGAGTTTGTGAAGAAAATAACATTGAACATCGTCTGACAAAAGTTAGCCATTCTTGGACAAATGGACAAGTTGAACGTATGAATAAAACTTTAAAGAATGCTACAGTTAAGAAATATTACTATCGTTCGCATCAGCAACTTAAGGAGCATCTTTATGACTTTGTTATGGCCTACAATTATGCAAAGAGACTCAAAGCTCTTAGGGGTCTTACACCTTTTGAATTTATATGTTCTCAGCTGACAAAGTCTCCTGAATTATTTATAATAGATCCATACCATCACACTCTGGAACCATACATCTTATTCGTCTCAAAGACTGGTGGCAAATACTCAAAGCCAAACTAAGAGGACACTATAACTACTTCGGGATTAGCGGAAATTATCGATGGCTCAATAAGTTTAATTGGGCAGTAAAGAAACTAACGTTTAAGTGGATAAACCGACGTAGCCAGAAAAAGAGCATGAATTGGGAGCAATTTATTCATTATACACAAGTCAATCCACCACCAAAACCAAAAATATGTTTTTCCTTGTATACACAGGAGGTATGTCGTGAACGCTAATATTGTGGAGCCGTGTGCGGGAAAGCTGCATGCACGGTTCTTGCGCTTACTATTACCCACAAGTATAGAATTCATGAGCAAGTCTCCATCCTTCTGCTAAATCAAAGAGACGTTTCCATCCCTTCCACAAAGCTATAGCTAAGTCATTTTTGCGAGCTAAAAACCCTCCTAACTTGGCCACCCACCTCACAATTTCTCTTATAGGTGCAGGATAGTTTTTTGTCTTAAGCATTTTGGTATATAAAACCTTCCATTCGTCATCAGTCAGTATGACAGTGCAAGAAAGATTCGCTAGCTACCAATGTGATAAAAAATATTCTCCATGCAATTATACTCATAATTGTAAGAAAGCGGATCAATCTATCTGCTGTTTGGAGCCTACATTCTTCAACTTTAAGACCGGATTTCAAAATTTTATGAAAAACCTCTATTCTCCATCTTAAGCAATACCATTGTATTTTTTCTACTGCTTCTTCAAAATTATTAATATTTATATTTGTTAACAAAATCCAGTTCATGGGCTCTTCGCCAAATGGGGGATATTTTTCTATAACATAGACAGCATTTAAATTTAAATTAGAAAGTTTTTGGGTTTTACGTCTAGCGTTGTTTTTTGATGCATTCATCACAAAGTTACTAAACTTTACTTCTAAAACTGTTGTTCTTTGAGGTTTGTTATCGCGAGCAGACTTGAATTTCTCCTTGACAAGACATGCGATTCATCAAATCCTACAATCTTTCACCACCTTTTTCAGAATAAGTCGACTTCTTGTTTACTGTTCTGTTTTGATTTCCTCTTACTACAAAAAGAGATTGATTAGTGGAAGCAACTTCAAATAAATCATAAATATCTGCTTCTCTATCACAAACGGTAACTACCTTAACATCCTTTAATCGAGGATGTTTAGTAGAGTCTTTAAGTGCACCGTATGCTTTCTTTCTCTTCTATGGGAAGAGCAGTATTATGGCTTCTTCTTTTCAACTCCTTTAGGTCTTCAGCTAAGGAAGGTCTAGTACTAATTTTTTGATCCAATAATCCTATCTTCTGTTGTAACTGCAAACGTTGTATGCATCATGGGTTTTAAAATTAGTTGTTTTAGATGTTAATCTTGCTGCTATAATCCCTAATCCTTCGGTCTTTTTATGACTTTTATATGAAATATAACTCGTGTCCTGGATAGCTAAGATAGTTGAGTATTCTTTAGCTCTTTCAACAGTTTTAATTATATGACTGTCTAATATCTTTCTTTCAGAAATGGCATCGTTTTGGAAAAATCTATAAGCTGCTTTACTTTGATGCCAATCTTCACAAGCTTGATTTATTGAACGCTCAGGCGATTCAGCAAAACTATTAACTATTTTTAGAAGCCTTTTACTTAATCTTATATCACCAAAATTAACAATTCCAAATTCACTTTCTGCCCATTCGCCAGTTGAGGTATTTATAGTTCTTTTCATCATATATTCCATTTTTAGACCATAGATCTATTTATAATAGAAAGTTGAATTAGTAAAATAGCAGCTTTTTCTCCATTTTTAGATTTATGGGTAATAGTAAGGTTCTTGCGGGGGAGTTATAGAAGTAAAACTCAATCAAGGGGGATAGGACTATGACTTCTACCGAACGATCAGGATTTACGTTCTGTGGAATAACATTTGAGGAGTACAGAGGACAAGCAACCGATCCTGAAGGAATTGTGAGAAGGTTTATAGAAAAAGATACAGGACATTGTTTTCCACTAGGAACAGCAAGCACATTTACTACTTACTTTGCGCCAGCGGACTTTAATGAAACGGTTTGGTCAGCCATTGTATGCAAAACAAGAGCCAAGAAGATTTGATAGAGGAACTGACCTTCATACCCAATCCAACCCTTTGCCGATGTGCCACCGTCCGGGGATATTAGTAAAAATCGTTGCAGCATAGAGGAGCCAAAAAGGAGATTTCCTCCTACCAATATAGCCACTTTCTTAGCGTGCTTCTTAAGTTACTATATAAAGGTAAAATGGTTTCCATGTTTGAGCAGGTAGATCAGCTATAAAAAAGAAGTGAGGTAAGAAAGTGGTCTACCCTGCTCCAAGTAAAGGCTAGTACATAAAAGCAAAAGATGCAAGAAAATATTAAAAGGTTATTGAAAGATTGTTTTGCACATTTAGGAGAGCAAGCGTTGTATGAATCAAGGGATAAGTCATACAAGGTACAGATATTAAAGCAACAGCCAGATAAATTATACGGAAGGACAATTTGTAGGAGAAATTTTGACTTTAGAAGTAAGTGTGTTTGATGTATTAAAGCCAATGGTAGGAGATATTTTTGTTGTTGGTAATCGTAGATACAAAGTCCACTCACCGCCGCTCAGGGATAATTCAGGAATATTGTGGAAAATAAACGCAGTGAGAATGTAAAATGGTTTTTCGTGTTAAAATCAAAACTAACGATAGTGAAATTGTTCAATATATCGTATCTTTAATGTGTATATAAAGTGATCTTTCTAGAAAAGTTTTATGAAACTAGCCATTTTTTTTATTGCTTTCTTATTGAGCACAAGTTGTGTTATTGCAAAAGATGGGGTAGAGCCTAGCTTAGAAATAAAAAATAAATATAGGTGTCACCCGTGGAATAATCCAAGTAGAGAGTTTTCTCAAGGTTATATACAACCAATTCCTATACACGAAAGTTATGAGCTAATTATTGGTGGTGATGGGGTATTGTACAACACAGGGTGGTACTGGAAGGATGTAGATTTATCTGGTAGTCATAAAACAATTGGTAGAATGAGTGCTACTTGCAGTGAATATTGTAGAGAAATTTACTTAGCAATAGATAATGTGCTATATGCAATAAATAGAGATAATACACAATATGAAATAAATGAAGACGCAGTTATGTGGAAAAAGGAGTTAAAGTCTTTGGTGAAAGGAAACCCTACAATTTTTAATGATAGAATAGCAATTTTGACTGTAGATAACTATTTATACATGCTGAACATAGAGAATGGTAATACAAGCTGGTTCTATCATATGTCTAATGGTAGTAATCAAATAACAAGATCAAATTACATATCTCCTGTGGTTATACACGATAAGCTAATAGTTCCATTTTCAAATGGAGAGTTAGTAGCTTTTGACAAAGATGGGAAAAAGTTGTGGTCTTATAAGTTACCTTCTACAGATATTTTAGACACTCAGCTTGCAGATATCACAACTACTCCAGTAGTAAAGAATAACACATTAATAGCTACAAACAATTCTACCATTGTTGCGATTGATATAGGATCAGGAGATCTTTTGTGGTTAAAGGCCATGGAAGCAAAAAATATCAGTGGTGGTGGGATTATGCCATGGCTGTACCCCGATGATATAAATGGTAACGAATTTTTTGTAGTAAACACAAAGAATGAAGTTATGAAAGTTGCAATACCTGATGGTCAGATAATTTGGAGTACTAACTTAGTGGTGAATGATGAGCTAAATGATAAACTAAAAGACACATATTATGCTAGACCGGTGATAGATGGAAAATTATTTATTGTGAGCAATAAGGGAATCATGTTTCTATTAGATGAGAAGTCAGGCATGATAGAAGAGATAGTCAGCATTCCAGAAGATGTGTATCATACGCCTGTAACTGATCTTGCAGTTGGGGATTAGTACTTTACAACTGAGAAAAAAGGTGTGTATAGCTGCATTGATCCAAATATCAGCAGATGAAATATTGCAGGTAATAAGGAAGGGATGTGCCATAGGTAGCACCACTTAGGGACAATTCAGGAGTATTGTGGAAAATTCAAGCGTCAGGGGTGTAGATGCGTATTAACATCGAAGTCACCGATAGCATCGAAAAAGTTATGCAAAGCACAGATGCTGAAAGAAGAAAAATAGAATTAGCAACAGTGAGAGCATTAAACAAAACAGCACTATGGGTAGGATCGCAAACTGTCAAACAAGTTAGCGAAGAAAAACAAATACCAAAAAAAGCAATGAGAAAAAAGTTAAGTGTGGATAAAGCAAATAGAAAGCGTTTATGGTCAGTAGTGAAGCTGAGTTTGCAGTGGATAGGAGTAGCAAAACTTGGGAGTATAAAACAGACAAAGATAGGAGCAAAGGTAGGAAGCCGTACGTATGAAGGAGCATTCATAGCAACAATGAAAAATGGTCATATAGAAAAGAAGGTACATACCAATAGATGAAATTAAAGTAAACACGCAAGCTCGGGAAATAATGAAAGAGTTAGTTGATAATGAAGTAGAGAGAGTATTTGAGAAGTATTTTGACCATGAACTTAATTTTATTTTAAGAGCGTATGTTTTGGAGAGATCTACATCAGAAGATTTGTACAACGCTAAAAGAAGAAATCCCAGCAATACAGACATGTGAAGTATATCCTGCAATAAGGAAAGAATTATTAGCGCCAGCGGTGTTTGTAGAGCTTGTGAGTTTAGAGCCAGGAAAAGATCCGGGGACTGAGGAATTAGCGTTGAGGGCAAGATTTGAGGCAAGAGTAGTAGTTGATGGAACAGTCGAGGATTCTCAGGTAGTGGTAAGGTTACTGGCAGCGGAAGTTGCAAGAGTAGTGAATAAAAACACTTGGGGCGTAGAAAACATTTCACCAGGAGAATTTTTATCAGCGGAAGTAGACAATTTTAAACCAGAGTTGGATGCATATTTAGTGTGGCTGGTAGAATGGGTTCACGAGCTACATACAGGTCAATCAATGTGGTTAGAAACTGGTATTATACCGCATATTATTAGTGTGGGGGAAAATGTTAGACCATAATTTTGCGATTGCAGAGCTAAATAGAAGGCTAGCGAACATTATTCGTATAGATCTAGTGAAAGAAATCGACTATGAAAAAGCAAGAGTAAGGGTCAAAGTAGGAGAATTTTTGACCGATTGGTTACCGTGGATAACAACAAGAGCGGGAGAAGATAGAAGTTGGTTTTCCCCAGATATTGATGAGCAGGTGATGGTATTATCGCCATATGGAGAGTTGTCATTAGGGGTGGTGTTACCGGCAATTTATCAGCAGAAGTATTTTCCCTCGGAATGCCGAAAAGACGCGCATATTTTAGAGTTTAAGGATGGAACGAAATTATCGTACGACAAGGAGAATCATCATCTTGAGATTGATGTAGTAGATAAAATAACGTTGAAAGTAGAAGGATCAAGCGTAGAGATGACAAAGGATGGAATAAAACTTAAGGCACAAAGAATAAATCTAAATTAGGAAAAGGAATGAATAAATCAGTTATATGCCTAGGAGATCACTGCGGGGAAGCGTTGCCGCATTTTTGTATAAGTGGAAGCAGAGATATATTTGTAAACGGAAGACCAGTTTGTCGGCAAGGAGATAGTTTTACAGAAGGTAAGGTAATGGCACAAGGGTCAAAAACAGTGTTTGCAAATGGTCATGGTATAGGAAGAGTTGGGGATTCAGTATCTTGTGGGTTTAAAGTAATAAGTGGAAGTAGTAATGTTTTTTCAGAATAAAAATAAACCATGTGCTATACTTACCAAAAGTAAAATTATGAACATGGATATAACTACTAGCCTATTAGGAGACGTTAGTAATTTAATAGATAGAGCAAAGAATCATCTTTCTGTTCAATTCAATTCTACTCTAGTATTGTTAAACTGGGAAATTGGCTCCAGAATTGATCAAGATATCCTAAAGCACAAACGTGCAGATTATGGGAAGCAAATCATCTCCCAACTTGCAAAAGAACTTCAGATGAAATATGGACGTGGATTTGATAGAGCTTCATTGTTTCGGATGGTGCAATTTTCCAAATTCTTTCCCGATCAAGAAATTGTCGCGACACTGTCACAACAATTGAGTTGGTCACATTTTGTAGAAATTATTGCAATTTCTGATGAGCTGAAGCGTAATTATTATATAGAAATGTGTCGTATTGAAAGATGGAGTGTTAGAGCACTACGTAGTAGAATCGATACCATGTTGTATGAACGTACAGCACTAGCAAAAAAGCCTGAGGACTTCATAAGACAAAGCATCAAACAGTTACGTGAAGAAAATACGTTAGCCCCCGAATTCATTTTTCACGATCCATACTTCCTTAACTTTATGGAATTGCCATTAAGTCATAGTGAGACTGATCTAGAAAATACGATTTTGGATGAATTGGTAAAATTTTTACAAGAGTTTGGTAATGATTTTTGTTTTGTGACACGTCAAAAAAGGATGAGTACCGAAAGAATTGATAGGTATTTAGACTTGCTATTTTTTCATAGGGGATTAAGGCGCCTTATTGCAATAGAACTAAAAATTGGTCGATTTGAACCAGCTTATAAAGGACAGATGGAATGGTACTTAAATTGGTTAGATAAAAATGAACGAAAACCAGATGAAGAAAAACCCCTAGGGATTATTTTGTGTGCTGATAAGGATCAAGAAGATATAGAATACCTGGAGCTTGAAGGATCTAATATTCATGTTGCACAGTATTTAACACAGTTGCCTCCTAAGGAAATCCTTGAGGAGAAGTTGAGAAAAGCTATCTCTATAGCTCGTGAAAAATACGCAAGTACTAAGAAGAAAATGATTAAACAGATATAACACAAAAGGCAACGTGTTTATGCGAGGAATGGACGTTAATACTGGAAAAGAGTTAGAAGGAATAGAACATTTAAAGCAATCAATTACTGATATTTTAACCACTCCTATTAACAGCAGAATAATGCGCAGGAACTATGGGTCAAGATTACTTGAGTTAGTTGACCGGCCAATCAATCGTGATTTTACGTTAGAAATTTACGCAGCAACAGCAGAAGCACTACAAAAGTGGGAAAAGAGATTTAAGTTAGAAAAAGTAAAAATAACAGAAGTGAAAGAAGGAAAAGTAACGCTTGACCTAGAAGGATTGTACTTACCAATGGGGGAAAAGATTCGCTTTGATGGAGTTGTGGTATAAAGATGGAGCAGCCAAATATTATCGAACCACTGAACTTTGAAGAGATTTTTTCTCGGATGAAAGAAGAATTAGTAAGTCGTGATGAAAGTTTTACGGCATTAGTAGAAAGTGACCCAGCAATAAAGATTTTAGAGGTAGCAGCATGGCGAGAACTTTTGCTCAGAGAAAGAATAAACGAAGCAGCAAGGGGCAACTTACTTAAGTTTGCAAGGGGAGAAGAACTTGATGATTTAGCTGAATTTTACGGAGTTGAAAGGGAAAAAGAAGAAAAAGATGAAAATTTTAGGAAAAGGATTAAAGCAAAAATAGTAGGCTGGAGTACTGGAGGAAATTATCGGTATTATGCATTATCAGCAGATACAAGAGTAAAAGATGCATTAGTAGAATCACCTGTACCAGGAAAAGTACAAGTTTCAATCTTATCAACAGAATTATCCACACTGCCAGAAGAATTACTAGAAATTGTCAGAAATCAGCTAAACAGGGAGGATGTGAGGATTTTAACAGATACAATTGAAGTGGTAAGTTGCAATATTATAGAAATAGATATCCACAGTAAAATTAGCATTAAAAGACCAGATATTATTGAAACGGTGAAGAAGAAATTTATAGAAAAATTTGAAACAACGAAAAGATTAGGATGGAATGTAACAAGGTCGTGGATTATAGCGAATTTGTTCGTAGAAGGAGTGGAAAACGTAGAATTAATCGAGCCAAGAGAGGATGTTGTGGTACTGGGGAATGAGTGTGCTGCCTTAAGAAGTTTAAATGTTGAGTTAAATTCATGCTATTACCGCCAAACGCAACAAAACAAGAAAAAGCGCTGGTTGATGCAATCGATTACAAAGTTGATCCAAGCAGCATAAGAGGGTTTAAATTCAGCCTAGAAGAAAAGATATTACCATGGATAGTAGAGGAATATGGTCTAGAAGAGATTCTGCGTTGGGTAACAGACAAAAGAAAGGCGATAAAAGAAGGGATAAAATTTCAAAGACTGCGTGGCACACCTGCCTCATTGAAAATAGCACTGAAGTGGGCAAATATAAATGAAGATATTACAATTATTGAAGAGCCACCTGGAGAACACTTTTTTGAATTACAGATAGGGATAAAAGATGTTCCGAAAGACTTCTTCGTAGATGCAGTAGTAGAACTAGCAAAGCTATCACTACCTGCAAGATCGAGGCTAATGAGGCTTTTCAATGACCACTATAATATTGGAAGATTTATTTTAGATGAAAGCTTTTTTGGCAGCTTATTATCAGACTACTCTGGTACAAAGATCGAAAAAGATGGACCAGTGTTATCATTTGGGAGAGTAAATTTTTTCAGGTCTAGTGGTCCAGTTATTAGGATTATAGAAAACTATCTACGCGATCATTATGAGCAGGCATTAAGTAATGATCTGTATAGGCTAGATGTAGCAATACTTGGAGAAACCGAGCCTCACACAAAGAATTATAACGGTATTTATGAAAGAAGTCATCAGTGGAATAATTTAAAAACGTTATATCCGCTACCACAGAGCTTATTACCTGAGATTAAGTTTGCTAAAGCGCAGATAGTATTATCGGACAGTTGGAGTTTAGGAGAAATAAACGCATGTTTTCCAGTAAGTAGTATAGAAGAGAGGGGAAAAAGGTTTTTACTAGGAAGTGATAAGCTATCTGAACAAGTGTGGAATTTAAAATACAAGCCAATTTTAGAAAGGTTTAGCGTTACCTATCATTACAAAGTAGAAAACTCTACCGATCAAAAAGTTATAAGATTTGGTTTAGCAAAGCACTATGTTCATTTTGAAAGCGAATTAAATTCAGAGCAAAAGGATGCAATACAGGAGTTAGAAAATTACATTTTAGTGTTTTACCCAGGTGTACTAACATGGCATGAACATCGACATTTGAACAGGTCCTGGGAAGAAAAACAACCTATATGCTTAATGAATTAAATACATATATTTATATCTTCATATACTACATTAACATTCGGTAAAAATGTGTGTTTTTTGAAAAAAAGAAGTTGCTTTTCCATTTTTCCTACTTTATCGCGTAACCTATCTAAACCGGGACGCTCTAAATCTGATCCACTATACCCATTGTCTATGAATCTATACTCATTTAGTAGCTTGTGCTCATCTTCACTAATTCTACGCTCCAACTCCGCTATTTGACTCTCTATTGTTCCCTTCTGTGCTTGCTTTTCTGATGATACTCTCGCATATAAACTCACTACTTTCATTTGTTTCTTTCTCTCTATTTTCTTTTTTTCTCTTTATTAATCTCTCTATCAGTTGCCCGTATACATCCGATAAGCGTTTATCTGCTAACTCATCAGGCTCATATCGACAGGTCACAGTTAACGTTCTCTTTCTCATAATTTCTCCTGTAAATGTTTTCATAGTTCAGGAGCCTGACCACTCCCTTTTTCCATAAATCCATTACTCTTGCGAAAAAGACGCAACTGTTAACCTTCGTTTTATTTTACTTTTATGCACAATTTTGGAAACACATAGCGCTATCTTTCATCAATTAAGCACTCTTCCAAATAATTGTCCCTTTTCCCTCAGCTCTGCCAAAGGTTTTCTCTCTAATGACAACACCACCATTTCCCTCCTTTTCTCACTTTTCTTCCATAACCTTCTGCTTCGCCACTAACTCTCTTATTATCTCCTTAGTCTTTGCCATATATGCCAGATCTATTGGTGTATATCCTTTATGATCTCTCGCATTTACATTACCTCCCGCTTCTAATATTGCTCTCACGTTCCCTATTTCCCTCATAAATACTGCTTCATGTCTTCCTATTTCATTTCCTATATTTACTTTTGACCCTCCTTTTATTAGCTCCCTTACTGTCTTTTCACAACTCATTAAGCTCGCACTATGTAATGCCGTATATCCTCCATCATCTATAGCATTTACATTTGCTCCTCCTTCTATCAGTGCTTTTACATTCTCTACCTTTCCATAGAATGCCGCTAGGTGCAATGGTGTCTCGCCTCTATTGTTTCTATCGTTTGTACCTGCACCTTTTTCTATTAATAACTTTATTACTTCTGGATTTGACACTTGTGCTGCTCGGTGCAATATTGTGCAACCTGCTGCGTCTTTTTCATTTATTCCACGAAATGAATTCTCCTTTAATTTTTCCAGTCTTTTATTTAAATTGAACATTTTAGTTACCCCACTATAAAAACATACATAAAGTCGCCAATTTGGCTCACTTCAGTGCAAGATCAATTTCTTATGTTTACCTACACCTACCTAATTTATAGCTGTTTTGGCATGGAAAAGCAACTTCTTTTTTTCAAAAAACACACATTTTTACCGAATGTTAATGTAGTATATGAAGATATAAATATATGTATTTAATTCATTAAGCATATAGGTTGTTTTTCTTCCCAGGACCTGTTCAAATGTCGATGTTCATGCCATGTTAGTACACCTGGGTAAAACACTAAAATGTAATTTTCTAACTCCTGTATTGCATCCTTTTGCTCTGAATTTAATTCGCTTTCAAAATGAACATAGTGCTTTGCTAAACCAAATCTTATAACTTTTTGATCGGTAGAGTTTTCTACTTTGTAATGATAGGTAACGCTAAACCTTTCTAAAATTGGCTTGTATTTTAAATTCCACACTTGTTCAGATAGCTTATCACTTCCTAGTAAAAACCTTTTTCCCCTCTCTTCTATACTACTTACTGGAAAACATGCGTTTATTTCTCCTAAACTCCAACTGTCCGATAATACTATCTGCGCTTTAGCAAACTTAATCTCAGGTAATAAGCTCTGTGGTAGCGGATATAACGTTTTTAAATTATTCCACTGATGACTTCTTTCATAAATACCGTTATAATTCTTTGTGTGAGGCTCGGTTTCTCCAAGTATTGCTACATCTAGCCTATACAGATCATTACTTAATGCCTGCTCATAATGATCGCGTAGATAGTTTTCTATAATCCTAATAACTGGACCACTAGACCTGAAAAAATTTACTCTCCCAAATGATAACACTGGTCCATCTTTTTCGATCTTTGTACCAGAGTAGTCTGATAATAAGCTGCCAAAAAAGCTTTCATCTAAAATAAATCTTCCAATATTATAGTGGTCATTGAAAAGCCTCATTAGCCTCGATCTTGCAGGTAGTGATAGCTTTGCTAGTTCTACTACTGCATCTACGAAGAAGTCTTTCGGAACATCTTTTATCCCTATCTGTAATTCAAAAAAGTGTTCTCCAGGTGGCTCTTCAATAATTGTAATATCTTCATTTATATTTGCCCACTTCAGTGCTATTTTCAATGAGGCAGGTGTGCCACGCAGTCTTTGAAATTTTATCCCTTCTTTTATCGCCTTTCTTTTGTCTGTTACCCAACGCAGAATCTCTTCTAGACCATATTCCTCTACTATCCATGGTAATATCTTTTCTTCTAGGCTGAATTTAAACCCTCTTATGCTGCTTGGATCAACTTTGTAATCGATTGCATCAACCAGCGCTTTTTCTTGTTTTGTTGCGTTTGGCGGTAATAGCATGAATTTAACTCAACATTTAAACTTCTTAAGGCAGCACACTCATTCCCCAGTACCACAACATCCTCTCTTGGCTCGATTAATTCTACGTTTTCCACTCCTTCTACGAACAAATTCGCTATAATCCACGACCTTGTTACATTCCATCCTAATCTTTTCGTTGTTTCAAATTTTTCTATAAATTTCTTCTTCACCGTTTCAATAATATCTGGTCTTTTAATGCTAATTTTACTGTGGATATCTATTTCTATAATATTGCAACTTACCACTTCAATTGTATCTGTTAAAATCCTCACATCCTCCCTGTTTAGCTGATTTCTGACAATTTCTAGTAATTCTTCTGGCAGTGTGGATAATTCTGTTGATAAGATTGAAACTTGTACTTTTCCTGGTACAGGTGATTCTACTAATGCATCTTTTACTCTTGTATCTGCTGATAATGCATAATACCGATAATTTCCTCCAGTACTCCAGCCTACTATTTTTGCTTTAATCCTTTTCCTAAAATTTTCATCTTTTTCTTCTTTTTCCCTTTCAACTCCGTAAAATTCAGCTAAATCATCAAGTTCTTCTCCCCTTGCAAACTTAAGTAAGTTGCCCCTTGCTGCTTCGTTTATTCTTTCTCTGAGCAAAAGTTCTCGCCATGCTGCTACCTCTAAAATCTTTATTGCTGGGTCACTTTCTACTAATGCCGTAAAACTTTCATCACGACTTACTAATTCTTCTTTCATCCGAGAAAAAATCTCTTCAAAGTTCAGTGGTTCGATAATATTTGGCTGCTCCATCTTTATACCACAACTCCATCAAAGCGAATCTTTTCCCCCATTGGTAAGTACAATCCTTCTAGGTCAAGCGTTACTTTTCCTTCTTTCACTTCTGTTATTTTTACTTTTTCTAACTTAAATCTCTTTTCCCACTTTTGTAGTGCTTCTGCTGTTGCTGCGTAAATTTCTAGCGTAAAATCCCTATTGATTGGCTTATCTACTAATTCAAATAATCTTGAACCGTAATCTCTTCTCATGATTCTACTACCAATTGGTGTGGTCAAAATATCAACTATTGACTGTTTCAGGTGCTCTAGTCCTTCCAACTCTTTTCCCGTTTTATTGCTCATCCCACGCATTTTTAGCTCGCAAATACATTTTTGCTAATACTCATTACATGAAAACCACACGATGCCAAGTCTCCTGTTCTTGTTACGCCAATACCATTAACAAATACGCTGTTTGACCCTTGCGTTAGTTTCTCACCTAGAGTTAAGATATCTCCTTTTCGACAAACAGATCTACCGTTTACAAAAACGTCGTTACTACCACTCATACAAACATGAACCGGTATCCCCATGCAATGATCTCCTATACAAACTATAGCTCTTCTCATGTCAATTGAGATCAACTCTCCTTCCCTTAAGTTTTATTCCTTCTTTTGTCATCTCTATACTCGATTTTCCAACTTTTAGCGTTATTTTATCTACTACTTCAATCTCAAGATGATGATTCTCCTTATCGTACGATAATTTCGTTCCATCCTTAAACTCTAAAATATGCGCGTCTTTTCGGCATTCCGAGGGAAAATACTTCTGCTGATAAATTGCCGGTAACACCACCCCTAATGACAACTCTCCATATGGCGATAATACCATCACCTGCTCATCAATATCTGGGGAAAACCAACTTCTATCTTCTCCTGCTCTTGCCGTTACCCACGGAAGCCAATCGGTTAAAAATTCTCCTACCTTTACCCGCACTCTTGCCTTTTCATAGTCTATCTCTTTAACTAGACCTATACGAATAATGTTCGCTAGCCTTCTATTTAGCTCTGCAATCGCAAAATTATGGTCTAACATTTTCCCCCACACTAATAATATGCGGTATAATACCAGTTTCTAACCACATTGATTGACCTGTATGTAGCTCGTGAACCCATTCGACCAACCACACTAGATATGCATCTAATTCTGGTCTAAAATCATCTCCTCCTGCTGATATAAATTCACCTGCTGAAACATTTTCCACGTCCCAAGTATTTTTATTCACTACTCTCGCAACTTCCGCTGCCAGTGACCTTACCACTACCTGAGAATCCTCAACTGTTCCATCAACTACTACTCTTGCCTCAAATCTTGCCCTCAACGCTAATTCCTCTGTTCCCGGATCTTTTCCTGGTTCCAAACTCACAAGCTCTACAAACACCTCTGGCGCTAATAATTCTTTCCTTATTGCAGGATATACTTCACATGTCTGTATTGCTGGGATTTCTTCTTTTAGCGTTTTACAAATTGCCTCATGTAAACCTTTCCAAAATTCTTTCATTGCTTCTTTAAAAGAACATTCAACTCATGCTCAAAATATTCCTCAAACACTTTTCCTGTTTTATAACTAGCCATTTCTTTTACTATCTTTTGTACATTTTCTCCGATCGGTACAGTAACTTCATGAATCGGCAAGGCTGTCCTTCCTCTTCGTCTAAAAATACCTCTATGTCCGGTTGGCATCTTAGCAATAAATGCTCCTTCAAACATATGTTTTCCTGCTTTTGCTCCTTTTGCCATTTGTTTCATATTGCCAAGCTTTGAAGATTTTACTCCGTATAACCCTATCTTTACTAGAGCCCTCTGATAATTTCTTGTTGCTCTGGTTATCCATAATCTTTTTCTGATTAATTGCCGTTTTATTTGCACATCTTTACTTAGTTCTTTCGTAGCTTGCTCTTTTGTCCACAATGCCGTTTTGTTTAATGCTCTTACTGTTGCTCGTGTTATCTTAGCTTGGCTAGCTTCAATACTTTGAATTATTTTCTCAATGCTGCCGCTTATTCCAATTTCAACACGCATTTACACCCCTGACGCTTGAATTTTCCAGATTATTCCTGAATTATCCCTAAGCGGCGGTGAGTGTACTCTGTATCTACAACTACCTATGGAAAAAGTATCTCCCACCATTGGCTTTAATACATCAAACACACTTACTTCTAAAGTCAAAATTTCTCCTACAAATTGTCCTTCACCAATTCCATATAATTTATCTGGCTGTTGCTTTAATATCTGCACCATGTACGACTTATCCCTTGACTCATACAACGCTTGCTCTCCTAAATGTGCAAAACAATCTTTCAATAATCTTTTTATTTTTTCTTGCATACTTTACCTTTATGCACTAATCTCTACATGCACGCTAAGAAGGGGCATACTGGTAGAGCACTTTCATGCCTCACCACTTTTGTAGTTGCTCTACCAGTATTGTTATGCTGCAACGACTTTGATTAATATTCCTGGGCGATGGCACATTGGTAAAGGATTTGACTGAGTATGTAAATCGGTCCCTCTATCAAATCTTCTTGGCTCTTGTTTTGCATATAACGGTTGTCCTAGTGTATTTACCGTCTCATTAAAGTCTGCTGGCGCAAAGTAAGTAGTAAATGTGCTTGCTGTACCAAGTGGAAAACAATGTCCGGTATTTTCTTCAATAAATCTTCTTACGTTTCCTTCAGGATCAGTTGCTTGCCCTCTATATTCCTCAAATGTTATTCCACAGAACGTAAATCCTGATCTCATATCGTTCCGGAGTGCTGCTCCTTCTTGCCATCTCTCATATGCTTCTTTTACTTTGGCATGCGAAGTTAATGCATCAAAAAACTCAGGGCTATGAATCCCGGTCATATATTCACCACTTAAGTTGTCCTCAACATGCCTCAATACTTCCAGACACTTACGCTTGACATCGGTGGTTGCTGTTCCCAGCGCAAAATTTACTACTTTTGGCGTAATTTCAAATTCGTTGTAAAGGTTTAATAACTCACTGCCATCTGCGTCCAAAATTATTCCTTTGAGCGCCCCCATTCGCAAATGTTCTAACGTTATTGCGTGTTTGTTTCTCATCAACTCCAGATGATCTGTTACTACACTCGCCAGTGCCGTAAGTTCGCTTTCTGACCCAAATGCCCTTATTCCTTGTACTTCTTCAGGCAATACTACGTCATCATGGGGAATATGTGGTATCGTAAACGTCCTTATTTTCCTTTTTCCTCTTTTCCCTACTGTTGCTGGTGCTCCTGGGACTTGTGTTGGTAATAAAGTTAAAACTCCGTGGTGTTCTTCTATCGTAATATGTCGAAATCTTACCGATCTACTTGGAAATAAATTTAAATTTTCGACGCAACCATAATTTATCGGCAATATGTTTATTGCTTTGGTTAATTCCGTCATACTAAATGCTGGATTTGTAAATGGATTTTGCATGTTTTTTCCCCTTAATGCTGTGTGTTTTAAGATGTTTGGTAGCTCTGCTCTTCAGTTAGGCAGTTGGCGTTTAAACTCCCTTGCGGATGATGATTCCTCGTGCTTCAAGTTGCTTTATTGCTGCAGCTTTTTGCTCTTCAGTTATATTTGTTAACTGTAGCCTTTTATCCTCTCTTAGTTCTTTTGATAATATTTGCTGTTCTGTTTTTTACTCTGCAGCTTGCATAAAACACCTTATCTTGACAATTAATGCCATTTATATTGAACAATTACATAATGTGCAAACATTTTTTTACATAATTTAATTTGTAGAAAGTTTTGCCTCAAATGCCTTTTAATTGACTCTCTTCTACAGGGTAGTCATAATGTATTATTTAATTAAAGAGAGAGGGTGATTATGGAGCCGCTACATGAAATACTGGAAGTATTAAATAATGATCAAGATTTAAACTCGAATAATATAGTTAAAAAGATAAAGAAAAAACTAGAAGAGAAAAGCAAACTAGATAGTGGATTTGAAGGAGCATTAGCAAAGGAAGAATATAATGTATGGAAAGAAAGTAAGTTTTCATTAGACTGCCAATTTACTACTAATATTGCTAGTTGGCAAGGTACATTACTGCATGTGGCTGCTAAACATGGCCATACGAACATAATAAAAATTCTGATAGAAAGTGGTGCAGATGTTGATGGCAAGCATAGCCATACTCCTTTACATGCAGCTGCTAAAAGTAATCAGCTAGAAGCAGCAAGGATTCTAATAAAAAACGGCGCAAATGTTCATACAAAAGATATCTGGGAATGTACTCCTTTACATTATGCTGCAGTTAGTGGTAGTGAATCTATAATACGGCTTCTCATACAAAATGGTGCAGATCCTTGGGTGAAGGATAAAAATAGTGAAACTCCAGTATATAGCTATGTATACGGGCGTGCATGGCTCCTTTCACCTCTTACTATTACCCACAAATATAAATGTTTGTTGCATAGCTCTTAATGGCATAACTTTTGCTTGAAATAACTGTTTATATGGTGCAATTTACAGCTTTTAGTTGCTAAAATTATAACTCTTAGTTTAATAATTTTAATCTAATAAGCTTTCAGGTTAATAAAATTAAATTATTTGAGTAAATACAATACTATGTTTTTATTTGTGGGTAATAGTAAGCTTTCACCTGGGTCTGGTGATGGGTGTTTAGCACAATTTGAAAAAGCACGCAATGGAGGCCTCTTTGTTCGTTATTCAACACTGTTACTAGGGGCTGTGGCGGCAATAACACTTTTTGCAACCGGTAGCATTACACCAGATGCACCACGTATAATAGGCGCAGCGGCTATAGTTACAGTAGCAGCACTTGCAGCTGGTCGTATCACATATGAGATATTTAAACCCAGTACTAAAATGGCAAGAGTAGAACATGAGCGTTTTGTAGCAGCACAGCAATCACCACAGTAGTCTATTTCTAAATAAAAAAACTGTTACATTATATCTCATATTATGGTAAGCCTAGCATTAGGTGGTTCATATGAGGTAAAAATGAAAAACATTATCATCGCAGGCTCTGGTCCTGTTGGTTCATCTGTCCATCTCAGCCATAATTCTTGCACTTTTTTCCGAAACTCTGCATCTTTAGCTTTTGATTGCGGTTTTATTCCTGTTCCAACGCAATTACTCACTATCGTATCGATTATGTTTGCTGCATAGGAGTTCTTTCTTACCATATCACGAGACCGACTGCGTAAGTGTTCAAGGCTTTGGGAAAGTAAGCTATTTATACTTCCTGACTCTGGTTGAAAGTGCAATAATCTCCTTCCTGAACCTCCATGCTGAACCTTTAGACTTTGGTGGTTTGCGGAATAATTGCTTGAATGATTTTAGTAGCATTACTTTTCCTTATCTGAAACTTTCGATAATTCAGCTTCTAACTCTTCTATTGTTGGCAAAGCTGTTTTGATGTTTTCTGGTAGATTTTCAGTTATTCGATATTCCGCTAATCCTATTGGTTTATTTATGTCTTTGAGTGTATATTTAGCAAGTACATCGTCTTTAGATTTACATAAGATTAACCCTATAGAAGGTTGATCTGTCGAGTGCTTCAGTAAATCGTCAGCTGCGGAAAGATAAAAATTCATTTTACCTGCATACTCTGGTTTAAAATCTTTATCTTTTAGTTCAATTACTATGAAGCAACGTAACTTTAAATGATAGAATAATAAATCAATATAAAAGTCTTTATTACCAACATCTAAATGAAATTGTCTACCAACAAATGCAAATCCCTCACCGAGTTCTAACAGAAATTTTTCCATATGCCCTACAAGTCCCTTTTCTACTTCTCTTTCGTGAGCATCCTTACCTATACTTAAAAAATCAAAAATATATGGATCTTTTAATGTGTAATGTGCTAGATCGGATTGTGGAGATGGTAATTTTTCTTCAAAGTTAGTAATAGCTTTCCCTTGACGTTTATGTAGACCAAGCTCTATCTGCATCACCATAATGTTACGTGACCAGCCATGTTCAATAGCTTCTTTTATGTAGAATAGCCTCGCTTCTTTGTCCTGAACTAAGTCCATTAGAAATACATTATGTCCCCACGGCAATTGGGCAACAAGTTGTTGCACAAATTCAATATCTTGATACTCCACTGCAAATTGACGCATATATTTCAAGTTTCTCGTGCTAAAACCTTTCATTTCCGGGAATTCAGCCTTTAAGTCTCTACTTAACTGCTCAATTACTTTAGATCCCCAACTCTGACTCTTTTGTTTTTCTAGAATCCGCGTTCCAATATAATGATAAAGCAGTAGCAGTTCTTTATTTACTGTTCTTGCTGCCTTATAACGACTAATAGCAATATGTTCTTTCAGCTGCTCTAAAAATTCTGTATATTCTTTTCCTATAATTTTTGTCATAGTGTTCCTTTCAACGATTTTTATCATTATATGATCCCTTTATTCGTTGCAATAACAATCTTTCTCTTCGGCTTCACACCTGCAACTTTTAACTCTGCTTTGATTCGTTGCCTGAGCTCCAATAAATCCTTTATTTGAACTTCCCCGTACCGAACTACATGGTCACCATATGCAATTGAGACAACCCTTTCCCCTCTTTGCAGCTTCTTTATCGCTTCTTCAACTTGGGCTAAATATTCACTGCTGTACATTCTTCTCACCCAGCCATCTACTCTTTCTTACCTTTTTAGGCTTTTTAGTTTTTTCACCTACTAAACTCTCCCACTTACTCTCTGGCCATCTGTCTACTCCCAGTGCTATCGATGCTGCTCTTGCATAAACTCTGCAATCTAGTACTTCATTTCGGTCTCTCATCTTTTGCCACTCTTGTTTGGTATATCCTTTTACTACTTTGGTAATTAGTTGCTCTGCGGTTAGCTGTTTAAAATACTCAGGTGGATACTCTGGAAAATGACAATACCCCGGCGCCCCTTCTGTTAAAACATTAAGTAGCTGAAAAAGCTCTGACTTTAATATCGATACCCCAACTGGCCACAGCTTCATTCCTTTCTTTAGCTTTTGTCCGCTAACTGTTACATCTACTCTACTTGGGCTGCTAAGTGGCACTAGCGCTTTGTTTGCCCCTTTCACTGCCATTACTCTCCCAGAGCCCTGGTGACCTCTTACCCAGTTGTATACCTCTTGTGTTGCATAACCAGCATCTACCGCCATCATACTTATCATGTATTCAAGACCATTTTCACCGATAAAATGATGATTTAATAACTCCGAAAGTTTTCCCCATACTTCTTCTCCTCCCGGATCTCCTTCAAATACCTGGTAGTCTATTGACCAACTTTCTCGGTTTTTTCCCCATGCTACAATTTCTGCCTCTAAACGATCTTTTTGTACATCAACCCCTGCCGTTAACACTACTTTGCCACACTTGCATTGCCTTTACCGGTGATAAAACGTTTTATCGTCTTGACAGGTACACCTTGATAAGGTATATGATGCTTTTCACACCAAGCAGCTAAAACAGCAAAGAAACCACCATAACAATGCGCAGCATCAGTTCCAAGGTGTCTCCTTACCTCCTCAAAGTACACTGTAGAAATGTCTTTCAAGGAATTAAGCCAATTACTAAAACTTAAAAAGCACATGCCACCTCCGCTGAAACGGCTACCATGAAAACTCTCACTTCCGCTTTGCATTACTCCATCTGTAAGAATAGCCCAACCTGTTTGTTTGCCGAGGTCGAGTGTTAAAATAGACATCCTAAATTACAAAGACCCCATCTTGATAACGCAAAAAATGACTAAATTCTCCGAACTGTAGAACACGTTCATCACTTGCTTCTTCTGATCTAGATAAGTAAAATGCCCTATTATGCCACATATCTATATTTGTATCGTGTTTACACAGCAAAACAGCGCAATTTACTGTCCTTGCTTGGCACAACAAAGCTGCATTACGGTGAGTACAGATATTTTCATCTCCTCCAAATAAATCTGAAGCTGCATCCAATATCACAAGTTTTGGTTGAAAAGATTTTATGTCTTCAAGCAAATCGTGAAAATAAGGGACCTGTATAGCTGTCATTGAAAACTATAAGTGAATTATTTTCACCTACTCGAGATAATAAACGAATATTGTTGACAAGATCAGGAGAATCTGCATTCAGTTGGTATAATTCATTTATTGCACATTGCTTGCGTATAAGATCTTTTTTTTCATCCTCACAAAATAAAGCATATGTCTTAACTTGTTTAACATCTATACTGAGCCAAGGTTTTCCGGTAGCAGCTGCTGTCATTAATTGCTGAGCGAGAAGGGACTTACCAACTTCATAATCACCACTGAGATATCCCTACAGAGAGCCAATTTTGTACTGTGAATTCTTTTTCAGGAGGTGAACCAACCTACTTTTACTCTTGAACAATCTATTACATTTATCATAAAATTACCAAAACATTGACTACGAGCAGCACTAAATATCGTTTGGTTCCTTCAAAATACACTAGCAATTTATAGTTTTTTGCTGACCAACAACGGAAATCCAAGAATCATCCTACAAGGTAATCTGTTTCATTGCCCCTATACTAATGTATTACCGTGTTTCTCATGGTTTTTTATGATGAATTTGAAAAAAAAGTTAAAATAATTTTAAATTGCAAAGTTGATTGTCGGCTACGTAGCTGTGTTTTTACAATTTTTTCAAATTTTTCTTTACAAAGCATAAAAACCGTGATAAACTTGCGAGCAAGTTTGTTTTGTAACAGTAAAATTACTAAAGATGCCTTTTATTTGCGTTTTAAAGGGGTCTACACGCATTAATTTAAAAAAGAAGGTTTCTTCCTACCTAAATTACAAATAGTGTTATAAGGACCTCCTAAAGCGTTTTAAAGGGTAGGGACATTTTGTCACCCTCCTTATGGTAGAAGTAACATGAGTTGGCTATTGCAAAAACATCAAGTGAGTTTTATAAATAAGACCTTCATACAAATTTTTTCTTTACAATGAATAAAAATGACGCTAAACTTACCTGTAAGTTTATTTGCACCAATGGAATCATTAGAAACGCTTTTTATTTGTCTTTTAAAGGGTGTTACAAGCGTTAAAGCTATCCCAGAGTTACAAAATCGTTTTAAAACGCAATTATGGACCTTTTGGTTTTCACCTCCTTTATCGGATAACTTTATATTTTTATTATAGGTTGTAGTAAGAGGGAAACGAACAGAGATATTGTATACAACTTTTTCTATGTATCAATTGACTGGCTCTGCGTCTAAAAATTTGTCACTTAAAGCAGAAGGTGTTATATATGCAGTACATGGCTAAGGAAGTATATGAACAACAAATCACTAGATTATAATGAAATTTTGTTCTATGAAACAGATGACGGAAAGGTATGTATTGAAGTTAGATTTGAAAATGAAAATCTATGGCTTACTCAGAAACATATGGCAGAGTTATTTGACTGTTCAATTGATAATATTTCATTGCACCTAAAGAACATTTATCTATGTAAAGAACTAGACAAAAATTCAACTACCGAGGAATCCTCGATAGTTCAAAAAGAGGGAGAAAGAGAGGTAAAACGTGATGTAGTTTTCTACAATTTAGAGGCTGTGATATCAGTTGGTTATCGTGTCAATTCAGAGCGTGGTGCTGCTTTTCGTACATGGGCAACTGATAAACTAAAGAAGTATATTTTCAAAGGTTTTGTGATTGATAGTAATAGATTTAAAAATGGCTCTAAATTTGACACTCGATTTTTTGATGAGTTACTTGAAGAAATTAGAGAAATTCGTGCAAGTGAGCGTGTAGCTTATCAGAAAATCACAGACATTTATGCAACTTCAGTAGACTATGCAAGTTGCTCAGTTGAAACGAAAAATTTCTTTGCTGTAGTACAGAACAAATTGCATTTTGCTATTACTGGAAATACAGCGGCAGAAATTATTGCAAATAGAGTGGATGGAAGTAAACCTAATATGGGCTTAACAAATTGGCGTAAGGCACCTAAGGGAAAAATCTTTCCTTCCGACACGCAAGTAGCAAAAAACTATTTAGATAAAAATGAAATTGCTCAGCTAAACAGGATAGTAAATATGTATATAGATTATGCAGAGTTTCAAGCTGCCAGAGGTAAAATAATGTATATGAAGGATTGGAAAGAGAAACTTGATGCATTTTTAAAATTTAATGAGCAAGATATATTGCAGAGTTATGGCAAAGTCTCTCATGAAGTAGCAATTACCTTAGCTACAAAAGAATATGAGATATTTAGAAAAACACAGGACAAGTCATACAAGTCAGACTTTGATAAATTGATAGAAGAAAAGAAAAGTCTTGATCAAAAAAGTGTAAAAGCTTAGGGCTAAATCTCATAAAAGTAAAGAAATCAGGAAGAGGTAAAAATATAGAATCGCTTTATATTGTTTCTTCTGAGCGTTTATCTTTTGCCAGATAGCTTGAAAGAGGTGTATATGAGCTGAAAAATATCAAGTGAGTTTTCTAAATAAGACCTTCATACAAATTTTTTCTTTACAATGAATAAAAATGACGTCAAACTTACATGTAAGTTTATTTGTACCAATAGAATCATTAGGAATACCTTTTATTTGCCTTTTAAAGGGTGTTACAAGCGTTAGTTAGGTCAGGGTGGTATAACTCTTATCCTCAGATCATAGAATCGTTTTAAAACGCAATTACGGGCATTTTTCTTTTCCTTTCATTCTTTTCCCCTTTTTAGCTTTAATGACACTAGCAGTATGTGTTTTATATACTTATATTTTCTATCCTAATATTTATTTATATTACTTTATATATCTACGTATGCATTATTTACATATATTATATAATATATAGGTTTTCGGAAATTGGAAAGCAGCTAGTCTGGCAGGTTTGAGTGTTACCAAATTGACTAAATTTTTTTAAAATGGAAACGTAACATTGTTTATATTTAGTAGCTGGAAGTTGCCGAATTTCAATAGGTTAGCTGCAATACACTCTCATTTCCAAAACTTGGTAAATTCTCCGGAAACGTTGGAAATTGGGTAGGTCCGGAAATCATTTTTGCTGTACTTTCTAGAGACAAAAAAGCTCACAATTTTCAAAAGTTTAGGAGTTAGCTATTTCAAACTTTCCTGCACCTAAATTAAAATCACCTTTACCCTTAGCAAATGGTCCTGTTGGTATATCAAGCCATTTATCTTCTTTTGCACCTGTAGACATTCCTTTAACTAACTGCTTTGCTTGTAAAAGTTCCTGAACTATACGCTCTAGTCGATCTCTTCCCATGCTGTGAAAAACTTCAGGTAGTCTATGCCGTTGCTTATATACTCCTGTGCTTCCTGTGTGAGTAAATGGATGTCCTGAAGCAGCAGATCGTGTAATTGCATCAGTAAGACATATTTTAAGGTCTTTTTCACTAGCATTTTTAACTGTTAGTTGTATTGTTATATCTTCTAGTAGCCCTGTTTCCTGATTTCTTAGGTAAGTTCTTACAGTGCGATCAGCTAAACCATTGGCCTTCACAACTGCCCCATGAAACAAAGCATTCTGTCTTGGTGTTTCTCCTACTGCTTTAAAGATTTCTAGCCTAGCTGTATTTTCTATTGGCCAAAAAGCGTATGAGCATCTAACACCATTAACAAGAGCAGAGGTACCTCTAATTGCATCGCGTGCTTGTTCAGCAGTTAATATCGGTTTTTCTCCTTTTGGCTTTCTCATGTGATGAGCAGTAATTATCGAAGCTCCAGTACTACATGCTAAATCAGATAATAAGCACATTAGATAATCCCCTACAGCAGGATCAGCATTTATATCTGCATGGATAAATGAAGCAAGTGGATCAAATACTATCAATTTCAGATCTTTAATTTCCTCGAGCTGTTTCATTACGGATTCGAATTCAGGAGAAACTTCGACGATTTTACCACGAACATTTCTGAGTATTGTAAGTGATCCTCTAACGTTTGGCAGTGGTACAATAAATAATTTATCTTTATGTTTCAACCTTTCACACTTAGGGTCGAGTCGTTCTAAGCGGCGGTGTATCTCACTTGCATCATCTTCTGCTGAAAAAATCACTACTGATCCATGTTCAGTAACAAGTGAACCAAAGCCACACATTTGATCTCTATTACTTGCAACTTTAAGTGCTAAATCAAGAAGTAGCATTCCTTTGCCTGTATCTCCCATTGCTGCTATTATTGAAGTAACACCTAAAGGAAATATCCCTTCAACAAGAAACTTTTGCTCTGGTACCGGACCTACAAAGCGCTCTGCACTCCAATCTAAAATGTTAAGTGGCTGTTTTGTGGATCTTTCTAAACTTTTCATATTTGAAGTATCAGTAGCTGGAGTATCAATAGTAAGTAACAGAGTTGAAGCTAAAAACTCTTTGACATCTATACCTTCCTCTACACAATCAGCAGCATCCCATTTCTCAGGTTTACCTTGCGGAATCTCAAGAACAGCAAGTGATGCAACTCCGATCTCTAAAAGCTTTTTTTCAACATTTTTAGCATATTTTTTACCTGCTTCATCATTATCTGGCCAAATGATAATATGCTTACCTTTAAGTGGTGACCAGTCTGTTTTATCAATTGGTGCGTTTGCTCCAGACATTGTTGTTGTAGCTGCAATCCCTTGTTCTATCAGCGCTTCAGCACATTTTTCTCCTTCAACCAGAATAACTTTATCAGACTTCAAAATGCCTGGAATATTGTATAGAGGCCTTATTTCTGGTGAAGCATAATTCAACGTTTTAACATCAAATGGACGATATTCTTTTCCTTCAGGTGGATCATATCGGTAAACTATAACAATAACTTGGTTGTTTTCATCGTAATAATTCCAGCTACAAGTCATGTACTGTTCTAGATCTTTGATACTCTTTTTTTCTCTAGTGTGTTGTTTGCCAAGCCATTCACTTATAGAAGCCATTACTTCAGGAAACTCTGTCCTGGCGTTTTTTCTATGCACAGCCGCCCAAAGATCGATAATGTCACCACTGTCCCCGGTTGCGAAATCATTCCATAATCCGGCTTTACTGCCACTTAGCTCTACTCTTAAACTTTTTCCTTTATTACCCCAGATATCACCTACTTGAAACTCATTTCTGCAAAAAGTTCCATTAGGTAGTAAGTACGGAAGACACGATCTTATCTGCAACAATAGTTCTGCTTTTAATTCTTCACTGCTTAAACCGAAATTCATAGTTCAAAACCTTTAAATGCTCCCTATATGCTCTATACCGTAATTGCTGCTTGTTGTGCGCCATCACCATTATTTAAATTGCTATCGCCATTATTCTCAAAAAAAAAGCATAGAATATCAGTAAGTTAAAAATCGCATCGCAATTGTTTAATTTTGCTCCGCAATTACAATCAGTCTCCGAAAACGATCACTCTTGAAGAAGTTAATTATTCAAGAAAAATTATGAAATCGCAGAACTCTTACTCGGGAATTAATCCTATAGTTGTTAAGTACGTAAAGTATTATGCAAAATGTCTTAAACGCCTTAAATGTTTTGCCGATGAAAGTATTGAAGATATTGAACAAGAACTTTTTTTACTTGTTTGGCCAACAATTATTCAATATGACGAGAGTAAAAGTTGTTTTGTCGCTTTTGTTAAACAACTCGTTAAGTGCCGTGCCATTAACTTAGTGTATAGGCAATCATGCGAAAAGCGTGGTGGCAAACAAGGTATATTATACATAGATCATACTATTTTAGATAACATTGCTGATGAAAGGTGCCGTTTTGAAGATGAAATAGCAGACCGTAGTGATCTTGATTACATTGTCTCAACACTACCTCAAGAATGGCAAGTTCTATGCAGACAGCTAGAAATCTTCAGTGTTCCAGAAGTAGCTGAAATACGTGGAATAGCAAGGACAACAGTCTATGACATTCTCAGAAGAATAAGACGACATACAAAAAAAGTTTTCTAGAACCTCCGACAACAGAGAACCATTCCGGTATATAAAACATAGGGGGAGATTATGACTCTAAAAATAATAAGTAACGAAGAAAGAGTAAAAACAGTAACAGGTGTAAAAATGGTAATCTTTGGACCTTATGGAATCGGCAAAACTAGTCTACTTAAAACTCTCGATGAGTCGACAACACTCTGTCTTGATTTTGAAGCAGGGCTTTTGGCAGTTCAGGACTGGAAAGGAGATTCAATCAGCGTTCGTACTTGGAATGAGGCAAGAGATATAGCTTGTCTTATTGGTGGGCCAAATCCTGCACTGAAGTCTGATCAAGCATATAGTCAAAGGCACTATGAGCATGTATCTGGCAAGTACAAAGCTCTTTCTTCGGAGTTTTTTAAATATCATTGCATTTTTATCGATAGTATCACTGTTGCATCACGTTTATGCTTTTTATGGGCAAGGATGCAACCTGAAGCTTTTTCTGATAGATCGGGAAGAGAAGATAAAAGAGCTGCTTACGGCACACTTGCTCAGGAGATGATGGCTTGGCTCAATCAGTTTCAACATATTCGGGATAAAGACATCATCATAGTTGGCACTTTAGGTCAGTATCTTGATGATTGCAATCGTCCAACCTGGCTGCCTCAATGTGAAGGGGCTAAAACTGCCAGTGAAATTCCTGGAATTGTTGATGAAGTAATCAGCATGGTTGGGATCAAGAAAGATGATGGTACAGAGGTACGTTCATTTGTCTGTCAGACGATTAATTCCTGGGGATACCCTGCTAAAGATCGAAGTGGATTGTATATTAAATCAAAGCCGCAAGGCTATAATGAGCAAGGAGTGATACTGTCAATTGGATTGATTGATAGAAATCGTAGGTATCTCAGTACACTCCTAGCTTTAAAAAATGTAGTACGAACGGTAGGGGAATCTAAAAGATCGAATCACAATCCTGTACAGCATTTGCATTATTATTTGATTATATTTATAGGTACAAAAATGGCTAGAACAGTTTTTATGGGTATTGATGTTTCAAAAGAAACACTTGATATCTCAATCAACAATAAACATCAGCGTATAGAAAATGTAGAGACAGCTATATCTGAGTTTATAAAGTCAAAAATAGTTAACGTATTTGTTAGGTTATATGTAAACAGGAGGTTATGAGAAACTTGTAATAAAGTTGTATAACATAGCTGTCCACAGAGCTCACCCAAATCGGGTATATGCATTTGCAAAAGCCTGCAACCACTTTGCAAAAACAGATAAATTAGATGCAAAATTACTAGAAAAATATGCTGAATTTATCACAAAAAATGACGAGGTAATAGAATACATAGTTTCACAAAAGCAAGAAGAACTAAAAGAGCTAAGAGCAGTTGAGCGCAATCTAAACAATACGCAAATAAGTGTCGTTTGCATAAGGTTACAGGAAAAGCCAGGGAATATATAGAAAAACAGATAGAATTTGCAAAAAAGCAATCAGAGCAAGTTAGGAAAGATATAGAAGGCATAATAAACTCTGACCCTGATTTGAAGGAAAAAAGCAAACTGCTAACTAGCTATAAAGGTGTTGGACGGAAAACCGCAAGTATCCTACTCATAGAGGTACCTGAACTTGGTAGGTTAGATAATAAGGAAATAGCTTGTCTAGTTGGAGTTGCACCAAAAACTAGTGAAAGCGGAAGGAAAGTGAGCAAGGCCCAAGTCATAGGTGGCAGATTTTATGCTCGAAAAGCATTATACATGTCTGCTGTGGTTGCAATGCGTCATAATAAAAAAATGAAAGTATTTTACCAGCGTTTAGTTGACTCTGGCAAAGCCGCTAAAGTCGCTTTAGTTGCTGTAATGAGAAAAATCATCATTTGTTTAAATGCTATGATAAAAAACAATAATTTTTATCTTGATGTTTAAGACGGTAGATGCCTTGTAAGGATCATCGTCCTTAATGATAGAAAAAACTGCTTCTTTTAGTTCGTCATAATCCATAAAACCCCCATGCCTTTACTACAAAACTTATGCTAATTACTGTGCCTCATCTTTCCCTATTAAGAAAATCTCTGAATAACATCAACGCCTAATTTGAAAAAGCTCGGACACCACGTAGAGAACGCCCTCCCTAATGGAAGACAAAACCCCTGAAACACCTTCTCACGCAACATAGCTACCTCTTGAAATGAATAGAAAAAACCGCTTTCCTATCCATGCTAGCAACTACATTTTGAGCATGATATTCCATCATTAAAACTTGTCAACCATCATTTAGAAATTTTTTTGAAATAATTTTTGATGAAAGTTTTTAATGGATTATTGTTAATTTAGCAATATATGTTACTAATAACTTAAATAATATAACCATTTCCAGCAAGCGTGAGAACAATTTTGTTGGGAATGTGTTGGTCAAGAGTTAAGATCTTGGATGTTTTGGAGCATCTTTAGTGAATAAGCATTTCCTCCATTTTCAAGTTTCCGGATCGAGGTTTAGAGAGTTTTTTACTATTTGTATTGCTCTGCCTCTGTTGCTCTGATAGCTGCTCTTTGATGATGGTAATTTTATATCATTACACTCTGAATATAATAACTTTGCACAATGTTATACCAAAGAGTATAATAAAACTTATATCAAATACTTTACAAGAAAAAGTGGTGGTAGAGGCAAAAGTGAACATTAATAAGAAGGAAAGCGCATGCTAGAGCTTGAAAAAGCAGCAAGAATAAAAAATATTATTGAAAGGTTAAATGGCGTATGATATAATATACATAGTGTAAAAATATAAATAATTTTATTGACATCTTTACGTTAACACTTCTTAAATGTTTAGTACTGTAGAATTAAATTATTAAGTTTTATGAAGGGAGTAAAAATGATGGAAAGCTTTTCAGGTAACAATAAAGACAGTAATTTTATTGAGGGGACAAAAATAATGGAAAATTTTTCAGATAATAACGAAAACGGTAGCTCAATCTTCCAAGGAAAAATCAGGGAGCAAGATTTCTCTGCGGAGCAGAAGTTAAATGAACTGAAAGCAGCCATAGAGAAGCTTGACAGACAAGATTTGCTCAGAAGGCTCGAGTGTGAGCGTCAGGCTTCTAGTTGTATCGATGAAATATCATCTCAAGCAGAGCTACATATCGAAGATGGTGACGGGGGCTACCTCGATTGTGAAAAACCACTGGGAGATTTCTGGAGTTTCTTTGAACCTCTCTTCAACCTCTTTGAAGTAGATGTAGATGATCCGAAAATCTACCAAATGCTCAAGGAGAAGAAAGAAAAAAACCTGATTGCTGCGATAATTAAGTTTTTGCGTGATAAGCTTAAGGAGTTAGTCAAGAAGATCTTCAAAAGTAATTTAGATTTGAGTTGGGACAAGAGGTTGGACAAAGAGATAAAAGAATTGCAGGAGAAATTAGGCAGTGGTGAGTTATCAGAAGAAGAGCTTGCAAGGGTGCTCGAACGTCTACAAACCTTGCAGGATCTTAAATTAAAGTTACAGCTCGCCGTTACCGGATGGATTATTACAATGTTTGCAGAGATGTTTGGAGTTGAGTTGGCGGCTATAGTAGAGGCATCTACAGAAGAAACAACTAAAGCAGAAGATAAAAAAGCAGAAAAAACATCATTAAAGGAAGAAGCAAATAAAGAAGTTCGTGAAGAAATAAAAGTGGATGAAAGAGAAAAACCTAAAGTGCCAGTTTTCCTTTTTGAAGTTTCACCCGGATTTGTAAGGCCGGTTGTTCTGAGCAAACCAGAACTTGAAATTGTGTCAGATCCTTTGAAACATCTATTGCGTATTACTGAGCTTGAAAGAAAATCTCATGAAAATTCACAAAAACCAGAAAAAGTGGACAAAGAAAAGGAAAAAGCGGAACCGAAGAAAGAGGTGTGTCCACCGAAAGTTCCAGAGAAGAAGCCTGTGGCAAGTGGGATAAAACTTGATTCTAAGCCAAGCGAGTATGTTAATTTTGAAGAAAGGCGTCCAAATACTAGTGTTAATGGAAGAGGAACCACGCCGCCCACTAATGGACAAGGAAACAAGCTTGATAATGGAAAGGAAAACAAGTCTGCTAGACGGCCCGCTGATGAACAAGGAAACAATAATAAAGAGAAGAAAAGCGGGTCTGCTAGTTGCGCAGAAAGCCGTCTAAATGGTAATATTAATAGTGTTAACAAGGAAGGAATCAAATCTACTAATAAGCAGGAAACGTATGACCCTTACGCTAAGCTTGCAAAAAAAGTTGCTGAAAGGAACACTCAAAGAAAAGAATCTGCCACTATTAAACACGATTATCCAATTGATACTTGGCAAGCTCCATCAGGAACTACTGATAATGGAAAATCTAGTGCTAGTTCTGCAAGTGATGCTAAAGAAAATCCTAAGTCAAAAGTTACTGATGTATTGAATGAACGTGCAGCAAGAGGGAATGGTAATACACTATCGAGATAGCTAGTGCTAGCTACTTATGTGATAAAGAACACCGGATCCCAGTACTGGATGACACCTATGGGTTATTTGTGATGACAAAGGAGGGTAGCCCGTGACGCTGGAATCCAGGGGCCAGTGTTTCCTTTTTGTCATTCCAGTGCGTGACACTGGAATCCAGGATGTACATTAGGTTTGATAAGTGTATGGTTTTATGTTAGAAGGGAGTGTTTTTGATGAATTGCAAAAAACCAGTGTCTGGGCACTGGGATGACAAGAAAAAGAGGTGCTGGTATGACATTAAAGAGTAGGGATTGATGGCAAAGATAAATACAGGTGTCATTCCAGCGCGTGATGCTGGAATCCAGGGGCATATAGATAGATGTCGACAGTTCGTCATTCCGCTACGTGTTAGCGGAATCTATGCTTGAGATACCGCGAATGAATCGCGGTATGACGTAGGGAACTTAGGGTTGCCAATGACTTGTCATTCCAGTGCGTGACACTGGAATCCAGGATGTGCATTGGGTTTGATAAGTGTATGGTTTTATGTTAGAAGGGAGTGTTTTTGATGGAAAAAAAACTGGATCCCAGTGTCTGGGCACTGGGATGACAGGAAGAGGAGGATGACACCCATAACCTTGTCATTCCAGTACGTGATGCTGGAATCCAGAGTTGTAGACCAAGTGTCTTTTCTTTGTCATTCCAGCGCGTAACACTGGAATCCAGGGGTATATAGATAGATGTCGACAGCTCGTCATTCCGCTACGTGTTAGCGGAATCTCGAAAACTTAAGTTTTATGAAAAAAGAGTGAATAAAATTTATACTAAAAAATATAAAAAAAGTACTTGCACTACAATTTATTTTTAGTATATTAGTTACATAATATTTTTACTGGAGGGTAATATGCCAAATGATAAAAAAAGCAAATCAGGACCTCAACCTGATGGTTCGTGGATTCCAAGTGAAAGGTTAGAATGGATTGGTCCTGATAAGTATAAAAACTACGAGCGGCAACGTGAAAGCAGTAAGCCTAACACACAACTGGGTAGTAGCAGTGCTACTAGTGCCGGTAGTAGTAAAGATAAAGGCAAAAGCAAGTAGTGTTGTTTCTTAACAATTTTTAATAGAGGTAGTTATGGATATAAAAGAGCTGGTTAAAGCGTTTAATTTAAATAATTATGCTTGTAATAAGATCAATACTAATTTTACTGTAGAAGGTAAAAAGATTGTTGGTTTATTTGCTAGTAATACTGATACAAAAGAATATCTGCGAGGAATAGGAGAGGAGATAATAAAGCGGCACTATCTTGGTGGAACTGAGGTAGCAAGTAGATATTATAACTTAAACTGTTTCCCATTTGTTCTAGGTGCTAATCCTGATAAAGAGGATTTAGGTAATGGCATAGTGAAAGTGAAGCTTGCAGGCTCTACAAATAATGAAGTGATTCGTAACTTGAAGGTTCATTTTGCTAATGAGTTTGAGAGGGCTGTGGGAGCGAAAGTGGTTGCATGTCTACAAAAAGAAGTAGGGATAACTAAGGAAGAAGCATATGAATGGATGGAAGGAACTGTTAAAACAGGAGCAATAGGTAAGCCTTATTTGTACTGTATAGCTTTTAGCGATGAATACCTTGAGAGGGAATATGATTTAGAGACTTTTGAATTTTTTAAGCAGGCATATATTAAAGAATTTAACTCAAGGTTAGAAAACTGTGGCCTGAAGAGCTCGGACTTTTACGAATATAAAAATGATATGTTATACGTCAAAAACGTTAGCGATAAGGTAATCAAGAGTGTAACAGAATATGTTAAAAAGGAAGTAGCATTTGATTTTAGAACTCCAGGCACAGAAGATTCTAAAGTCGAAAATTTTAAAGATGTTCTTGGCGATTTTATTTTTAAATTGACAGGGAAATCAATTAACGCTTATGATTATGATATTTTTACAGACAAAAAGAAAATAGAGAATGGTAATGATTTTGTCCTTGTACCTTTAACAGAAAGATATAGTGGTCAGCTTGAATTTTTAAAGCATAAGGATGTGTACAAAATTAATATAAAATATCAAAATCTTATAAGTGATATCAGAGGCAAGACTGCAGATCCAGATATTACTAATTCTGAAAACCCAATTTATGCTATCTCTAATGAAAGAATTGCTCAGTTACTTCCTGAAATTATGCAGTCTCCAATTGCATATAGTGAAAGAAACGGACGTTTTGAATTTGCAGTGGATCCTGAAAATTTTAAGAGACGTGGCTCGAGTCGATTCTCCTCAACAGTAAATTCTCCTATACATGCAGGACCGAGTGGACTAAGAACACCGCCCAACCAAAGGAAAGCAGACAGTGGTTATGATAGTAGTTCACCTCCGAAACCTAAGGATTCTGTTGCACATTCTTCAAGTAGCGATCCAAGATCATCCTTTGAAGAGATACAGGAGCCACAGTCGTGTTTTCCCAGGCGAGGGGTGCTGCCGCATAATGTAGGCGCTGCTGAGGTAGGTGCTGCTGAAAGTGGATCAGCAGGGACTAGTGCTCGGGCTCAGCAAACGAACCCTTGTTTATCACAAGGCACGTCCGGAAATAAATGGCAGCCACTGCAATTTACTGAACCAGGATTTAGTGGTTTATCATGGAAAGGTGCTAATGAAAGCACGTCAATAGGGAATAGTACTTGGTATGTGTCATTATCAGGTTCTCCAGATTTGGGGATTCTTGGAGATTATCCAAAAGGTACGGAGAGCATTTGTGGTGTGGAACCTGAAAAACAGCAAGTTAGTGATGAGTGTTCTGAAGCAAAGTCACAAGAGAGTGAATCTCCGAAGAAACATGGGGGTGGTCTCCAAAGTACAATAAAAAGTTTCCTCTCTTCACCTTCTAAGCATAAGCAACATGACGCAAGCTTGAAGCGATGTGATGTAGGGCGTGATACGATGCATTCAAGTGTAAGTGCTCCTGGGGATTTTGTAACTGAAAAACCACCTCTTTCTGAACGATCTGCCTCAGAAAGAAGAGCAAAAAATAATTCACCCTCAAAAGAGACTTCTCCTGTACATTCTACAATTATTGGTAGTATTCCAGGACTCCCGTCACAAGGTACTACCGTGGTAGAATCTAATAGTGGACTAAAGTCGCAAAAACGTCTTGATCTTGATCAGAGGGAGGAACTACGCCCATTTCTTTCTTCTGAGATGAAGGAGAAGCTAGACTCCAACTCTTTCTCCCCTGGGGAGGAGCAGCATTTATATTTGACGCATACTCCTTCGGGGAAATGCGAGATAACAAAATCTTTCGAGAGTCCAGAAGAGAACTTAATGCGATGTGTAAACGCACAATTACCGTCATCTGATAACCTTAGTTCTGAAAAAGTTAATAGAGATAGTGGCTTTTGTTCTATTGGATCGGCTTCTCCTGCTGTGCCACATAAGGGAGGTGTCTCTTCAGAGCTTAAACATCCGCAACAGGTAAAGCATATGTCAGAAGCTTTGGGGAAATAAATTTAGGTTTTTAGATATACCTTAACCATCTAAGCGTTTTATTAGGGTTGGGGCCAAAGTCCCTGACCCTGAAAGCACTGGTGTTAGTTTTTCTCATCCATTGCAGATATTGCACGGTACTATCCACTTGATCATCGTGGCGAGCTTCTGGGAACATTAAAATTTCGTACTCAAAATCATTGAGCCATACTGCTTGCTGTGGCAAAAAAACCCTGCCAGACTCTATCACCGGAACAATTTGATAAAATCGAGTGAGTTTGTCATTGTGTGGCACTATTTCAATAATCGGTAGATCGCTATTTGCCTTTAGCTCTTGTGTTAATTGCTGACCACTTGTTTTTGCTTCGATCAAAATTGCATGTGGTGCCCATCTTGCAGCTAGTGACAGAACTTGCTCTTTAAGCTTTGGATACTCAAGCTTTGCTCGATATACATCAAGTAAATAGAATTTATTATCTATTTTTGCCCAGGTGGTGCAGACGCTAAAGTCGCTGGAATCGTTTGTTGAAACTGCAGTGTCCCAGCTTTGAGTTACATGTGAGAGATTATCAGGGAAATTTTTATAGCGCTTTAGCCACTCTTGTTTTATTATACCACTTGAAAGCGGCAGGGGGTTTTGTTGATATTGAGCAGCAAAAGCGTAACTCCCGAGTTCAACTTTTATCATCTCAACTTCTTCTCTTCCTCCCTCCAGGGGATATAATAACTCATTCTCTTCTCTTGAATATAAACCTTTTTCTAGTGTCGTAATTGAGTTGATTATCTCCACTTTTTCAGAAATCATTGGCAAACAAATGTGATGCCATATGTTTTTTGGCTTGGATAAGAGGTGCCCAGTTAAGTCTTCCAGGTGCAGCCTGTGCATAACAAGCACAATTACTCCTTTTTTTCTATCGTTGAGCCTCGTTACCAAAGTCTGATCGAACCAATTTGTAACACGCTTTCTAAATGTTTCACTCAAAGCTTGAGCAGGGTTAAGCGGATCATCCACAATAATAAAATCACCACCTTCACCGGTTAACGTCCCTCCAACTGATGTTGCGATTCTGTATCCTCTCTGCACTGTTTGGAATTTATATTTAGTGTTCTGGTCTTTGGATAATTTTACCTCTGGAAACAGCTCTTTATACCAATCAGATTGCATTATGCACCTGGTATCAAGCGAGTGCTTTTCGCTGAGCAGCCGAGAATAACTTGCAACTATTATTCTTGCGGTTGGTTGATTTCCCAGTATCCATGCGGGCCACGCAACGCTTATGCACATGGACTTCATTGAACGCGGAGGCATATTGAATATTATGCGCCTTACTTCGCCAGCATTCGCTGCTTTCAGCCTGTCTTCTATGACTTTTATGTACTGATAATCATTATACTCACATCCCGGCACCACCGTTTGAAAGCACAGTTCAATGAATTTTAAAAAGTTGATTTTATTCATGAGGATTGACTCTTTTAAAGATTTTATGTATTATGAAATTGATGTAGTGAGAATTAAGGTATGACAGCAACGGAAAGAGTAAACACTAAGGAAGAGTTCATAAAAACTCGAAATGGGATAAAAATCCAGACAATAACGCTTCCTGGTAAAAATATAGATCAAAACAATAATCAAAGTGAAAAACATCTAATATATTTTATTGGCGGGAATAGAGCGTTAAAATCTAGCAAAGATTATACCCAAAACTGGGATTGGGCTACAGATCAAGGTATTACTGTCCATCTCTTTAATTATCCTGGACTTGGCTTAAGTAGAAACAGCTCATTGATACGTAGCAATAGAGTTAAATCTGGTATAGCAGTTGTAACTAACTTATTGGAAGAAGGTATAAAACCAGATGATATCATATTGTTCGGAGACTGCCTGGGTGGACATGTAACTGCAGAGGTTCATAAAAATTTTAAAGATAAGGATATACATTTGAGATGTATCGTTAGCAATGCTGCTAGTTCACTCAAACAAGCGTCTCTTTATTATTTTTGGTTCATAGCGAAATTAAAAATTTTTCTTGCTCCGATAATCAAATTAGTACTAAAGATTTTTGGTTGCCATTGGAAAACACACAAAATTATCAATGCAATTACTCCTTACATGATGTACTTCAATCGAGAGGGAGACAAGACGATTAAACAACCAGCGCAGCTTGCGACAAAAATAGAAAGAATAGAGCAAAACGGTAGAGGGAAAGATTACCAAAAAAAAGAAATCTTTGAAGATTTTGAGGAATATGAAGAATTTTTCAAGCAACATACAATATTAAGAAGGAATGATGAATGTATTGATCCTAAAAAAGCTGATAAAGATGTACACAAATTGCCAATTACATGTTTAAAATCTTACAATGAAGTTGGTTACACTTTTCCTGAGTTGATTCGTTTATATATTCAAAGGACAGATGAATATTTTGCTAAACATGGTTCACTAAATGATGAGAAGAAAGTTGAAGAGTTTAGAAGAAGTAAATTTTATGAAGATTTTTCTGGCTATACAAATTCAGAGAACTTCTTGCATAACCACGCTCACCCTTCGGGGTCATTCCAGCGCGTGAAGCTGGAATCTAGAAAAAAAGAAGATAGATCCCAGTGTCGAGCACTGGGGTGACAGGAAGTAACGCAAAATGTTGCCTTACAGAATAATCTGCAAGCCAGCTATTTTTTTAACTTTATTGAAGTAAAAAACTGATTTCCATTGCGGTAAATGAGCAACATTATTGAATCTTTACCGTTTTTCTTTACTGCTGAATCAACTTGTTTTTGAAAATCATTAGTATTTTCTATATCGGTTCCATCTAATTGGATAATAATGTCTCCTTTTTTAATACCACGCAGCGTGGCATTACTGTTACTATCTACATTAATAACTATCACACCTTTTGTAGGATTACTTTCTTTTGATTCTTTTGGCAGGTTTGAAACAGTTAAACCAGTTATGTAATCGGATGTTGATTTATTTTCTTCTTGATTATTACCTTGACCATCATTTGCAGATTCTTCAATCACAACCTTAATATTGACCTCTTTGCCCTTTCTAAGTAACTTAATTTGTACTTTTTTTCCAGGTTCAGTTCTTGAAACCATTTGAGGCAGTTGTGTCATTCTATCAATTTTTTTATCATCAAATTCTAATAATATGTCACCCACCTTAATTCCACCTTTTTCTGCAGGGCTATCCTTTACTATACTTGCAACCAGTGCACCTTTTGTATCTTTTAAACCCAAAGACTCAGCAAATTCTTTCGTTATAGGCTGAACTTGCACACCAAGCCAACCATGTTTTATTTTTTTGCCACTTTTTAATGTGTCAATAATTGACATAGCTAAATTAGATGGTATAGCAAAGCCTATACCCACGTTACCGCCAGACTCAGATGGGGAATAGATAGCGGTGTTAATGCCTATAACTTTTCCATTTAAATCAAATAATGGCCCTCCAGAGTTGCCTCTATTAATTGCAGCATCAGTTTGAATAAATTCATTCATAGTGCCGATACTAATGTCTCTGGACCTTGCAGATATAATTCCTGTGCTTACAGAGCTACCCAAACCAAATGGGTTACCTATTGCAATAACTGTATCGCCAACCCTTGCTGTATCAGAATTACCAAATGCAACAAAAGGAAGATCTTTATTAGAATGAACCTTAAGCACAGCAAGATCAGTTCTTGCATCATAGCCTAAAACTTCTGCTTTGAAATAAGTATTATCGTTCATAGTAACTGTGATATCTTGGGCGTTTTTAATAACGTGATAATTGGTTACTATAGTTCCACCTTTATCTAGAATAAACCCAGAACCAAGCAACACCACCTCTCTGTTAACACTAGGGCCCCTATCCATAAAAAACTGATCAAAATGCTCAAAAAATTCTCTAAAATCATCAAAGAAATTATTTCTTGGCATAAAAGGGATTTTAGTTCTATTGTTACTTTCTTGTTTGATTATTTGTTCGCTTGAAATATTTACAACCGCAGGAATGAGTTCTTCCACTAAATCGGCAAGTCCTTGATTACAGTTACATGCAGTAGTGCTAGCATCAACGACCTTTTTTGCATTCCAATCAAACATATTAGCGTATGAAGAAAACGCAATTAGAAAATATGCAAATATAGATAAAATAAATGCCTTACTTTTCATAAATTATTTCCATCCTTTGTTTAAAATATCTAAAAAGGTATTGTTTGGTGAAAGTACAAATTTAGTATTATTTTCGGCAAATGATTTACTGTAAGCGCTCATAGAGCGATAAAAGTTAAAAAACTCTTCATCAACCTTAAATGCCTCATTATAAATTCTAGTTGCTTCAGCATAACCACGGCCCCTTATTTCATATGATTCTTTTACTGCACTGGAGATAATTTCCCTTTTTAATTTATCAGCTTTTGATCTAACTTCCTGCCCAGCTTGCTCTCCTTCTGCTCTAATTTCTTTTGCTTCTTTTGCCCTTTCAGTTTGCATACGGCGAAATATTGCAGAACTATTTTCTTCTGGTAAATCTGCTCTCTTAATTCTTACGTCTATTATTTCTATGCCAAATTTTTCAGCTTCAGAATAAACTCCACGTTGAATCAATTGCATAACCTCTGATCTTTTTTCATTCAACAAACTAATCAACGAAAATCTGCCTATATTTTCTCTTATGTGTGCTTCTATAACCGGATACAATCTTCTAACCAGCCCTGATTCATTCCTCACAGCCTGGTAAAAAGTAACAGGATTTGTTATTTTATATTTTGCATACGCATCTACTATAATACGTTTTTGATCCGCTGTTATCACTTCCCTTGGGATCTTATCAGGACTTAAATCTAAAACTCTTTTATCAAGAAACTCTACACTGTTTATGAATGGTAACTTAAAATATAAGCCACTTTCTCTAACATCTCTTACAACTTTACCGAGTTGTATAACTATCGCTTGCTTTGTTTCTTGCACAACAAATATTGAATTAAATAAAACAATCAATAAAACAACAAATACAGAAACAAAAACAATTTTAATATTACTACTCATGGTTATTTCCCTAAATTTGTAAGAGGTAAATAAGAAAACATACCTTTCAGATCATCAGTTACAACAACTTTGTCTACCTTACTGAAAATATTTTCCATAGTTTCAAGATAAATACGATTCTTAACGAGAGAAGGATTCTGTCTATATTCCTCATAAAGAGATAAAAAGCGATTTGCATTACCTTTTGCTTCATTTATTACTTCATTCTCATATGCCTCTGCATCTAATTTTATCTTTATCGCTTCACCCTTTGCTCGAGGTATAATATCGTTATTATAAGCATATGCTTCGTTTATAGTACGCTCTTTGTCTGCACGAGCACTTTGTACATCTCTAAACGAACTGATTACTTTTTCTGGTGGATCAATTTTTTTCATTTGAACAGATAAAATCTCTATGCCCATTTGGTATCCATCAAGAATCTGCTGCAATAGAATTCTAGTATCTCTAGAAATTTCTGGTCTGCCTTGACCAAGTGCAAAAGAGATCGTGTTTTTACCTATTATTTCTCTCATGGCACTTTCAGCAGCATTTTTAACACTGAAACCGGGTTTGTAATCCCGCACTTTGAATAAATAGTCCTTAGCATCTCTAACGCGCCACTGAACCTCGAAGTTAACGTTGACTATATTTTCATCTCCAGTTAGCATCACACCTTCACCGCGATCTGTGTCTCGCCCATAAGAATTACTTACCCCAATTTCTTCACGATTTACTTCCTTAACATTCACTTTAAAAACCTTGCCAATAGGGTAGGGGAAGTGATAACGCAAACCAGGTGTTTCTGTATTAGAATATTTACCAAAGGTAAGTTCTATACTTTCCTCACTAGGATGGACAATATAAAAGCCAGTGCAAGCATAGAACAGTAAAATAATGAAAATGATGAAATAAGGTTTTTTGCCCCTGTTTCTGGTTAATCCATTAAGAAAGAATCTTACATCAGATACAGCTTTACTTAAAATATCTTCATTATTAGGAGTTTTGTTCCCTACCGGTTTCTTTCCCAAATTCCAAGGATTATTCTCATCAAACATAACGATTGATTCTATAATTAATACGCTAATATTACTTCTTTAATAAGAAAATGCAAACATAAATTGCTATTTTATTTACAAATTAATCATCAGGATGGAAAACATGATCGTACACTTCCTTTTCTCTATGTAGTATGGTCGACTCTATAGAATTTTCTGGCTTTTTTTTGAATTCTTTGTTGTCACTCTTTAAGTGCACTACGTCTTCGTGAAAATGGGAATTATACCTAAATAGTAAAGCTATTATTATTAAAGTTATAACAGCCAAAAAGATGAGTGCCCTTTTTATGCACCTCATAAATACTCCGGCTTCTTGACCTAATTTTCTACGCTTCCAAAAAACACGTCAAGCAGAATTATTCAAAGACAAATGAACATTAACAGTCAAATTAACACTAACTTAAGAATCGAGGGTGTACAATATGAATATATTTAATTAATAGTGAGGTTTAAAATGTTAGCCAGTAAACAAACAAATTCAAGTCCTGTTAAAAAAAATTCTCCTTTCATGGAAACTGTGCAGGATAAACTAAAAGATATAAAAAATTTCTCTAATTGGTCTGCAAAAGAGCAAATGATTGCAGTAGGTGCAGTAGGTGTGATGGTTGGTGCATTACTTCCATTTGTGGCAGTTGCTTTACCGGTTGCTGCAACAGGTGCAATAGTTGCCCTTACTCTATTTTTTGCTTATAAAGCAGTTGAATACACATTCAAAGGGCTCAAATGGTCAGCAGAAAAAACAGTTGATGGGGCGAAATATACTGCCGAGAGAGTTAAGGACGCGTCAGTATATACTGCAGAAAAAGCAAGAGAAGGTTATCATTCAGTAAAAGGAGCTATAAGTTCTGTGAGACGAGCAACAAGAGAGGGAACTGGTGCTACGTTAGGAAAAATGGGGCGCAGTTTAAGTAATTTAAGTGAAAGTATGTCTAGTTTAGACGCCATTCCATATTCAATAGGTAACGAAGGTCAAACTGTTGTTTTGAAAACAGAAGAAAAAACAAGGAATTTCAATAGTGTAAAGGAGATGTTTATTAAGGAAGTTCTTGAAGACAAAGCCGTGAATAGCTCTGCTTTAACTAAGGAAATATTTTCTAAGCTGGGAGAAAAAATATTAGAGAAAGCTTATTCTGTTGGTGGTCCACAAGGTGCCAAAAAGGACCAGTTGATCAATCAGTTGAAACAGCAAGCAGATTTTGTCAATAAATTAGACGCTAAGAAGTTGCAAAATTTGTTGTCTAAAAATAATAACAATCTTTATGAAATTTTCTCTGAGCATCACGATGAAATTAAGAGGATTATTGGAGAATGTAAAAGAGGATACGAATTTGATCAATCTGTGAGGCGTAACAACGCAAAAGACGCAGAAGAAAGAAAAGCTAGTAAGTCTTTTTCACTTTCATCAGTCTTTTCACTGAGAAGAAAAGACTCTACACAATCAACTAGCAGCTTGTCAAAAAGCAGTTCACTAGATTCTGTAAGGACTGACAGTACTGTTAGCAGCGAAGCGGAATTGTTAAATCCTGCGAAGCATAAAGAAGTGAAAACAACTGCTCCATTTAAAGTGCCATTATGGTTGGGGGGTAAAAAAGCACCAGAAGAAACTACTAATGTTAAATATCAAGTTCTTTCTGAATCAGACACGTTGTCTAGACAAGTAGGAAAGAGCACTTTTTACGTTGATACTCCTATTCCCATTGAAAATACTGGTAAAACTGCAACAGCAGGAGGAAGACTTTCTGGTAAGCAGCCTATTCCAGTTGCTCCACCAGAACTACCTAGAAGCGCCTCATTGACTAACTTAAATGGACAAAGTTCTTTCAGTGAAGATGTTCTCAGTGATCCTATTGTGGCGCAAAACCTGGATAGTTTGAGTAACAGAACTCTCACTCGCAGTAATTCTTTTGATAGTGGAAGAGGTTCATCTGATTCTTCTACACCGAAAAGAAAAAGTCCTTTTATTAATTTGGACCCCTTTGGCAGGGTTGATAGTGGAGATTTACCTGATCCTCTTATACCAAAGAAGCTAAATCTTTCTCAAAATAACTTATCCGAAGCTCGTGCAGAACTGAAAAAAACAGGTTATCTGGACAAACTGGTGGGACAGCCTTCTACGGAAGTAGGTAAAAATAGCGTTCATCATCTTGCAGGTGTGAAAGTGAAAATGGACTAAGCAAAATCACTCACCTTCTTCAAAAGGATGTTACTCATTGAGTAACATCCTTTTTTTGTTTTTAAACTATAGAAAAATCCCAGCGTTATGCGCACAACCGTATGAACATTATGATTTCTCCACTAGGGAAGGTGTCATCCCAGTGCCTTGACTACTTGGATCCAGGAATTTTATTAAGTTGGGAAGCATAAAAGTAGCCGTTTTATGTTAAAATACAACATTTTGATGATTATGAAAAGGCTGGATTCCAGCGTCAAGCGCTGGAATGACATGGTGAGGCGTCATCCTGCTGCTCCTTTCTTGCCATCCCAGTAGCCTCCTTTTTTTGTCATCCCAATACCCCCTCTTGTCATCCCAGTAGCCTCCTTTTTTTGTCATCCCAATACCCCCTCTTGTCATCCCAGCGCCCTCTCTTGTCATCCCAGTGCCCTTTTTTGTCATCCCAGTGCGTGACACTGGGATCTAGCCATTTCACGCAATCCCATCGAAAACGCTGTGTTTTAAAAAATGTTAGCCACTTTCATGTTTACCAACTTAGTGCTCAATCAAAATTCCTAGATCCCAGTGTCACGCACTGGGATGACATGGGAAGGAAGCACTGGAATGACAGAAGAGAGTGCTCGGATGACAGGGGAAGGAGGCACTGGAATGACAGAAGAGAGTGCTAGAATAACAGAAAAATCTCATCTATTTTCTCTTGATGAATAAACCTAAGTGGAGTATAGTAGAAATGCATTTACGTAGATTCTAATGAATAATTTAGTTTTGATTTATACAACTTTTTCAAGTTTGAAGGAGGCTAAAACTGTTTCTGAAGAATTGTTAAACGAGAAATTAATTGTATGTGTAAATATATTTCCCGAAGTGAATTCTCTGTATTTATGGGAAGGTAAAATTAGTAATAGTTGTGAAGTAGTAGCAATTATGAAGAGCAAAAATGATCAAATTGATAAAATTGTAGAAAAAATCGAAGCAATGCATTCTTATGATCAGCCAGCTATTGCTGTGATGTCCATAGAAAAAGCAAATAAATCTTTTACTAATTGGGCTAATAGTGTTATTGATGTAAGTAGTATTGGGGTGTAGCCAAGTGGTAAGGCAGCGGTTTTTGATACCGTCACGCGAAGGTTCGAATCCTTCCACCCCAGCCATATTGAAGTGGGTGTGAAATGATATCACTTTTCTATAAATTAAGATTATTGAATTATATATTAGGTAGTCTAAAAGATATAATTGTGAAACTGTCTCTCTTCACAATGTATCTTTACACATCCAGCATTGTGCTCATGTTTCTCAGCAATGGTTTTTGGTATGCTGTAGAATTTGGCTCTTTCAAAAATGCGTTTTACCATTTATTTCAATATTGCAAGTGGTATTATGAAAATAGGGAAGACCTCGGTTACGGAATTTCTATTCGAATATTAGTAGCATTCCTTACTCCGCATTTTCTCTATAAGTTGTTCCTTAGCACAGGCTGGAAGTCTTTTTTAAAGGAAAAGATAGTGCAGATACTCAGCACAAGAAGAAAAAAGGGTAGTGAGTTCAGTAACAGTAGTAAACCAAGTGGCAGTAGTTATAGTGATAAGAATAATTACAGCAATAACAGTGAGCATCACGCTCAAGATGCAAAGCGGAAAGTAAACATAATAAAGCAGCTATTAATCAAAGATATAGAGGCAACTATAGATAGGAGATTGAATGATATTTTTTTCGGTAAAAGGAGTAAACCTCATTAAAAAGGCTTTATCTAGTAAGGCTTTTTAAGATTGGCTGTATTTTGTTTTTTACGTATACCGGATCACAATCAGCCAATATACATGTGTGTGCAAAATCTTGACTAAAGTCCGATAACCAAGAAATCGCCTTACGTTTCTCTACCAAGCTTTCTGTTTTTTTACAGTGACTTGCTGCATCAGTCATTGCCTGCGCTATTACTGATTTCCACAGCAAATAATACCTTTGTATATCATCTGACGTACTATTTGTTTCATAGTGGTTAAAAAATTCTTTAAAATTGAAATTGTTTGACATAATGATACCTCTTTGGATTGAAATTTGAAATGATTTGAGTTTATGTCGCCACAGCAGATCCCGCTAACAAGTAGCGGGATGACGATTGTCAGGGTGTCATCCCAGTGCCTCTCTATAATGTCATCCCAGTAGCCCCTATAATGTCATCCCAGTGCGTGACACTGGGATCTCATTTCACTCTATAATAGCAGTGCTCCTTTCTTGTCATCCCAGTACTGATTAGCTATAAAATTTAAGAAATTTACCAAATAAAAAAAAGGCAAAAGAAGCCCCGTGGTTGGCTAATTACTTACATTATACTTTCAAGTATGGCGTTTTTTTATTCTAAACGCTTAATAACCGCGATTTAGCTGCTTTTTAATGCAACTAACCTTTAGTCATAAATGTTTAAGAAATTTACTAAACAGAAAAAAAGGCAAAAGAAACCCTAGGGTAGCTAATTATTCACTATCCATTTTTTAAGTTGGCGTTTTTTGATGTTTTAAATGCTTTATAAGCGTATTTCAGCTTGTATAGGTAAAAACCTAGAAATTTGATAAAGACATAGAGTGCACATAGTGCAAAAAATTAAACATGAGACGCCAAATACGTTGAGTTTTTTTGTCATTTAATCTGTACAGAGAAGATAAATAAATAGCTTCAGTTTCATAATAAGGGGCTGGCGGAGTTTGTCAAGTAAGTTTTTTCGTTTCTATGTTGTCAGCTACTTGCATGACACCATTTGTTGTAAACTCACTTTTTCTTGATTTTTTGGTTTATCTTGTCTACCTATTTTGCCACTCTGCTAAACGGATACCTACTGAATAACAGTAAGATTTTTCAATCCTGTTCCACAGCAAATTTTAGTGCCATGTGAGTAGTTATAGTGCTGTTAACAATCAAAACGACAAAAATTAACATGGTGATTAGTAGTGTATAAATATTCAAGGACAAATTTTCAAATTGAGTTAGCATTTTAAAATACACAAAGGTTGGCATTATCATTGGCAAAACAAGGATTTGCGATACTCCTGATGCTAAGTTGTTTCGACCAATCATCAATGCATTTCCAGTAGCTGAAATATTAATGATTATCAGCGTATTAAATAATAAAGACACTCCAACTGCTATTGAGTGTTCAATACTATTGCCTAGAACTGCAAAGCTGAATATGGAAGAAACCACTGAAATCGGTAGCCCAAATAATAACCAGTGAGCGAAAATTTTATAAGCAACTATAAGCCTAGAAGAGAGTGGCTGTACAAAGATTTGCTCTAATATTCCATCATGATAATCAGATGTAAACAAATTATTTGTAGAGATCTGCAAAACAAATGTAGCACATATCCATGTTAATGTTAACATAACTTCTTGTTTATTGTTGTTTTCAAGTGTAAATGAAGGTAAACTTAACATTATAATAAAAATACATACTATATAGGTAAGGTTCTTACCATCTATTACTAATTTTTTTACTAAGTCGATCATACTAGGCTTTTAAATGTTTATTATAAATTATAGTGTTTACTTTGAGGGTAGTATAATTTTTTGTTCATAAGTTATATAGGTTTTATTATTTTTTTGATAATGCAATTATGGAAAAGTTACCGAAAATAAAGTCACCAGAGGATTATACTCCTTCAGAAGATGAAGAATATATGAGCGTAAAACAACTGGAATACTTCAGCTTAAAGTTACAATCAATACTCGCTGAGTTGGAGAAACAAGAACTAGAAGATAATAGTATTGATACATACTATTCTGATGGAGATAGTGGAAATGAGGAATTAATCAAGCGCCGAAAAGATAGAAAAGAAAAGATTAAGGAGGCGTTAGAAAAAATAAAATTAGGCACTTATGGTTACTGCGATGGAACAGGAGAAGAAATAGGAGTCGAAAGACTTAAAGCTAATCCGCTTGCTATATATTGTATTGAAGAGCAAGAGAGAGTAGAAAAAGAAAAGAACGTGTACAACATTAACGATTAATTTACACATAAGTGGTGAGCTATTGGGCTTCAAGAGGAGCAAGAGGCGGATCAGGACTGAAGTATGTTATGCTATAAAGAAAGTGGAAAATTGGACATTCTCAACTCGACTCCTGCAGATTAAAAATTAAGTTGAATTAAAAATTGGGTTTGACGCAGTTTTTTCCCATAGTTTAAAAAATTAAAAATTTAACGATTAGAATTATAATTACAAACCACAGTAAAAAATAGACTTTTCCATTTGATTTATTTTTAACTTGGATGTTTTCTAATTTTTTATCAGCTATTAGGTTTAATTTTTCTATAAGGCTAAATATCCCTTGGATTGTTTTTACAGGATAAGAATTTCTAATTTTTTCCCTATACCCTATTTTACTTTCATGTTGACTGCTTATCCACGCTTCAACTACTTTCCACATATTGATTTCTGGGTAGATCTTTCTACATGTCCCTTCCAGTAAAATCATAGTTTTCTGCAGCAATAACAATTGTGTTTGAACTTTCATATCAAAATCACCAGTTATTTTTAATAGCTGAGCAAGTAAACTAGCAAATGAAATCTTCTGTATAGGCTGCCCAATAATGGGTTCACCTATTGCCCTGCAAGCTGTGACAAAATTTCTATGCTGTGATGAAACGTAACCAGCTTTAAAGTGCATTTTTGCAACGTGGTCATAATCCCGATTTAAAAAGCCTTTGAGTATCTCTATAACGTAATAGCATGTCTCACGATCTATTCTACCCATGATTCCACAATCCAGGGCAATAATATTGTTATTACTATCAACCATTAGATTTCCAGGATGCATATCAGCATGAAAAAAACAATCCCTGTATACCTGACTACAAAACGATTCTATAAGATTGATAGCTATTTGCTTACGATTATTCAGTTTTTCAACTTCGTATATTGGTGTTGCTTCTATCCATTCTAATGTTAAAACCTTTTTTGCAGTTCTATTCCAATCTATTTCAGGTACATAAAAACCTCTGTCATTTTTTGTGTTTTCCTTTAGTTCTGAAGAGTGAGCAGCTTCAAAACGTAGATCTAACTCTAATCGGCAAATTTCAGCAAAAGTTTTGACTAATTCAATTGGCCTCAGCCTTTTTGATTGTTCGCTAAATTTTTCTGCAATTTCTGCGAGCCAAGAAAGCATTTTTATATCCCTTGAGAATGTTTTCTCAATATTTGGCCTTAAAACCTTCACAGCAACTTCCTTACCCTCAGTTGTAACCGCTCTATGCACCTGAGAAATCGATGCTGCTGCAATTGGCTTTTCAGAAAAGCTTGAAAAAATGTCGCTCAATTTACAATTAAACTCACTTTCTATAGTTTTAACTGCTATTTTATGTGAAAATGATGGCAATCTATCACATATCAATAACAAGTTATTTGTTATATCCTCATTTAAAACATCAGTACGTGATGAGATAGACTGCCCAAACTTAATGAACACCGGACCTAATTTTTCAAGAGCACACTTTAGCTTATGGCCTTGTATTTTATTTATTGATTTCTTTGATGGTGGAAGTAAATAAGGTAATATATTGTAACGTGTTAGCACTGTAGTTATGTGCAGAAGACGCAAAATATTTTGAATCATTTTGCTGCGTAACTGCTAAATATTTCATTTAGGGTTCTATTTTTCATAATCTCATCAGGCTTGCCTTGGCAATAGATAGTATTATTTATACAAATTACGTAATCTGAGGATGGTAGAGCAGAGTTAAGATCATGAGAAGTCATAAGAATCGATACCAATCGTTTTTTTGCTATTTTATTTATAATATCATAAAATTTAGCCCGCGCGTTAATATCCATTGCACTGACTGGTTCATCTAGAATGATCAAGTCAGGCTCTGCAATTAAACAACGTGCAAGCAGTAGTAGTTGTGTTTGCCCTGCAGAAATTTCTAACACTTGATTCTTCAAAATGTTACCGATACCAACCAACTCTATCGCTTCTGTAATAATGGATTGATTTTTCTTTAGTCTTTTCAAGGAGCTATTTAAAAGGAAATATTCAACTGTTATTGGCATCAAATTACTAATACTAAAATTTTGCGGCATATAGCCAATTTTTATGTTGTCAGCAAATACGATACTACCGGTACAGCTTTTATTTATGCCAGCAATTGCTTTCACTAAAGAGGTTTTACCTCCACCATTTGGACCAAGTATTGTAATTACGTCTCCTCTTTCCATGAACATATTGATATTGTCAAGGATTCTTTTACCATCATATGTGAGAGCAAGATTTTCTATTTTTAGAACACGATTATTGACATTATTTAACTTTTTGGCAAAATTTAACTTCTTCTCAACGTTTATATGAGACATTTACTGCCTTTTTTTCTATTACTTTCATTTACACTATACTATAATATTGCCTTTTCATCCAATTTAAAAGTTGTAGCTACAATCAAACCTATCCACTCACTTGTAGCTTCTGTGACAGAAGGGATTTTAGAACCGGAATTGCTTGGCTATGCAACATCTGCGCATAATTATATATTAAAGCCGTCTGATGCGAGTAATTTGGAATCAAGTGATGTTATATTTTACACTGACGATAACTTAGAGACGTTTGTTCAAACTTTCGCCAAAAATAATAAAGAACTAGTGCAATTGTCAAAGGTAATCAACCTACTTCCTGCTCGGCCACATTCATTTTCTAGAAAAATTACCAATACTCAAGATGAAAAAGACCTACACATTTGGCTGAGTCCCGAAAATGCAAAGAGCATGGTACTTTTTATAAGTGCAACATTGTCTAAAATAGATAAAGAAAATTTCCATCGATACAACTCTAATGCAACAAAAGCCATAAAAAAAATAGACCAAGAAGTAAAAGAAATCGTGAAAGAACTGAATGATTTTAAAAATCAAAAATACATCGTCACTCACGATGCTTATCAATATTTTGAAAAATATTTTGGTTTAAATCACCCAAGCGCCATTCTTCCTATAGAAGAGGATTCGTACATAGGTATGAAGAGTTTAATGAAGCTAAAAAAGATAATGAAGGAAGAAAACGTTAAATGTATATTTGCTCATTCACAAGAAGATAGCATAAAGCCTAATGCTCTTTCTAATGACGCAAAAATGGTAGTTCTTGATCCTATTGGATCAGACATAGAGCCTGGAAAAGATGCATATCTAGCTATAATCAATAGCATTGCACAAAATTTCAAATCTTGTTTTGTTGAGTAACAAGTTCTTTTTAAAATGCCTCTGACTTACTGTTTTATTGTTCTGCATTTAAATCACCATTTGTCCTTTACATATTATACAGGTTTAGAATTATGCTTTATTCTTACGTTTATGTCTTGGTCCAATGCAATCAATAAGTTAAGCAAGTATTCTAAGGAAAACCCTTCGATTTTTGACCTATTGATTTGAGATACTTTAGGTTGATCAATCTTTAGAGCGCTTGCTGCTTTTTTCTGTGTTTTGTACCTCTTACTTATTAATTGTGCAATGACCTTTATTAATTTCAGTTTTGTATCTTTTACATCCCCCAACTCTACTATTATAGGATAACTTAATTGTAAATTTTGCATAATAATAAAATTCCTTATAAAAAAACTACTTTAATTTTTCTTCTTTAAATAATACGTGCCTTCTGACTACTGGGTCATACTTCCTAAACTCCAGTTTTCTGGTGAGCTTTTTTGGATTACGCTTTTTTACATAAAAATAGCCAGTTGATTTTTCTTCACCAGTTTTTGTTATCTTGATTGCAGTGCTGACTAACTTAACGAGCAAAGAAGCATTTTTTTTCGCCATACTTATAATGATATAATAAATTCTATGCGAGTTTATTACGCAAAACACTAAAAGTCAACCGAATAATGCAGATCGTAAAATTCTTGACAATCAACAGTGCATTAAGTAGCATGAAGTTAACTTCAGAATGAAAAGCAAACGGTAAATAAGTGGCAAATAGTGGCAAAAGGTTATTATTGATAGAAAATTCTGCCTGTTCTAATGAGGTAAGAGTTGCCTTATCAGTTAATAATAAGGTTGTAGAATTTGAACAAGAATTCAAGGAAAAAAAACAATTAAGAGGTAATATATACGTTGCTTATGTAAAGCGTATAGAGCCTTCTTTGCAAGCCGTATTTATTGAATATGGAAAAAACAAGCAAGGTTTTTTATCTTTTTCCGAGATATCTCTAGATTACTTCAATATTCCAGAAAAAGAAAAGGAAATTATCTTTGAGGGCTACTCAAATGACGATTGTACAGAAGAAGCTTCAGCAAATGTTTCTTCAGATTCTGCAGCTAGTAAGAATGTCAACGAGTTAGGTAGTGGTTTTGTAAGAGAGGTACCTTTATATAAAAAATACAAATTACAAGATGTTATTTCAGTAAATCAAAAAGTATTGGTCCAGCTAACTAAAGAGGAACGAGGCAATAAAGGAGCTTCATTTACAACATACATAACTTTAGTGGGTAGATACTGTGTTTTCATGCCAAATTCCATGAGTAAAGGTGGAGTGTCTCGCAGAATTGAAGATGCTAATGTCAGAAAGCAGTTAAAGGATATACTGAGTTCAATAAACTTGCCAAAAAGATCAGGTTTAATAGTAAGAACTGTTGGTTCAGGAAAAGATAAGAAAGAAATTGAGCAGGATTACAATTACTTATCCTCATTATGGCAGAGCATTCAAAAAAATGCCTTCTCTGTAAATGCTCCATCATTAATTTACAACGAAGCAGATGTAATTATGAGATCTGTTCGTGATTTTTGTAGCGATGGTATAGAAGTCATAGTATCTGGGAAGGAAGCTTTTGAAGCAGTGAGACAATATACTAAAAATGCATTAAAAGGTAGTAAGTTGCGTTACAGATTGTATAGAGGTTCTATCCCAATCTTTACTTACTATGGAATCGAAGATCAAATTTCTGAGTTATATAGCAATAGGGTAGAGTTGCCATCTGGTGGGTCTTTGGTAATAACTTTAACTGAGGCGTTTGTTTCAATAGACGTAAATTCAGGAAAGATGACAGGAGAAGATAGCATAGAAGAAACAGCTTATAGAACCAATATGGAAGCAGTACCTGAAATATCAAGACAGGTGAATCTTAGGGGCCTATCAGGATTAATAGTAGTCGATTTTATTGACATGTTGAAATATCAGTATTGCAGAGCTGTTGAGTCTGCTATAAAGCAAGCGTTTAAAGACGATAAAGCTAAAGTTCAATTTAGCTACATAAATGACTTTGGTTTAATGGTATTTTCAAGACAAAGAATTAAACCAAACATACAAGAAATTAATACTACAGAGTGTTTACACTGCAAGGGTATTGGAAGAGTAAAATCGAACGAAGTAATTGTTGCATCGATACTAAGGGATTTACAACACATTGCTCCTAGGAACCAAAATAAGTCTTTTGATTTAGTAGCGCATAGTGCAGTTATAGCGCATATTTTTAATAATAAAAGGAATACAGTTTCTACAATCGAAAAAGAGTTTAATATTACATTGAACATTAGTATTGATAACAGTTTAGATGTAAATACATTTGTTTTAAAACAAGGAGATGATGTTAATTCAAACGGTTATAAGCCATTACAGAACTCTGGATACCAAATTGAGGATAGCAGCAATGAAGAAGTTGATAATTCAAATAAACTACGAGGCAATTTTTGGCTGACTAAATGGCTTTCGCGCTTTTTAAGTTCTAATAACTAATTAGAAACCCTAAATTGGGCTTGTAATTAATAAGTCCTATACTTATATATTCTTATATCAGATAATATTTACAATGGGGTACTCATTATGGGAAGAGCAATAGGCATAGATCTCGGAACAACAAATTCTTGTGTTGCAATAATGCAGGGCAAGGATACAAAGGTAATAGAAAATAAAGAAGGGGCAAGAACTACTCCATCTATAGTTGCATTTACTTCGTCAGGAGAAAGGTTGATTGGCGCTCCTGCAAAAAGACAAGCAACCACCAATGCAAGTAATACTTTTTTTGCTACTAAGAGATTAATAGGCCGTCAATACGGTGATTCTGAAATGAAAAATCTAAACGTGCCGTATAAAGTGTTTGCAGCAAAAAATGGTGACGCATGGGTTAAAACCACTGATAATAAAGAATACTCTCCTAGTCAAATTGGTGCATTCATACTACAAAACATGAAAGAAGCAGCAGAAGCTTATCTTGGAGAGGAAGTAAAAGATGCTGTGATAACAGTGCCAGCATACTTCAACGACTCTCAACGTCAAGCAACAAAAGATGCAGGAAAAATCGCCGGATTAAATGTGCTCAGAATAGTAAATGAACCGACTGCTGCAGCGCTTGCTTATGGTCTTGATAAGAAACATGGGCACACAATAGTGGTATATGACCTTGGTGGTGGTACATTTGATGTCTCAATACTTGAAATAGGTGAAGGGGTTTTTGAAGTAAAGGCTACAAATGGTGACACTCATCTTGGAGGTGAAGACTTTGATAACGCAATAGTGAGTTATTTACTAGATGAATTCAAGAAAAGTAATGGCATTGATTTGAAAAATGATCCAATGGCTATGCAAAGAATCAAAGAAGCTGCTGAAAAAGCGAAAATTGAATTATCAAGTGCAATGGAAACGGAAATAAATCTACCGTTTATTACAGCTGATGCAAGTGGTCCAAAACACTTAAATATGAAATTAACGAGAGCAAAACTTGAAAGCTTAGTGAATGGTTTAATCGAAAGAACTATGGCTCCTTGTAAAAAAGCTCTTGAGGATGCTGGTTTGTCTGCTAGTCAAATTGGCGAAGTGGTTCTCGTTGGTGGCATGACTCGTATGCCAAAAGTCATAGAGAAAGTTAAAGAATTCTTTGGCAAAGATCCACATAGAGGAGTAAATCCTGATGAAGTTGTAGCAATTGGAGCTGCAATACAGGCGGGAATCATTCAAGGTGATGTAAGAGATGTGTTACTACTTGACGTGACTCCACTTTCTCTTGGTATTGAGACTCTAGGAGGAGTATTCACTCCACTTATTGAACGTAATACTACTATTCCTACTAAAAAATCTCAGGTGTTTTCAACTGCAGAAGATAACCAAACAGCCGTTACAATTAAGGTACATCAAGGTGAAAGAAAATTGGCGGTTGATAACAAGCTACTTGGTCAGTTTAGTTTGGAAGGGATACCTCCTGCTCCTCGTGGAGTTCCTCAGATCGAAGTAACATTTGACATAGATGCAAATGGAATAGCACACGTTTCTGCAAAAGATAAAGCTACTGGAAAAGAGCAAAAAATACGCATTCAATCTTCAGGTGGTCTATCTGATGATGAAATAAATCGCATGGTAAAAGAAGCTGAAGAAAAAGCGCAAGAAGATGAAAAGCGCAAAAAGTTTATTGAAGTGAAGAATCAAGCGGATAGTTTAGTTCATTCTACAGAAAAGTCTCTGACAGAGTATGGTGATAAAGTTTCACCAGAAGATAAATCTGCTATTGAAAATGCAGTTAACGAATTAAAAGAAGTTAGTAAATCTGATAACATTGATGACGCTGATTCAATCCAGCAGAAAGTTACTAATCTTTCTCAATTATCTATGAAACTTGGAGAAGCTATGTATAATGCCTCACAACAAAATAGTGCTGGAAATGGCTTTTCATCAGAAGGGAATCCAAATGATAAAGAAGAAAAAGTAGTAGATTCTGATTATCAAGACATAGATAATAAGGAAGAGAATAAATAAGGGTGTATTGTTATATCACTTTTCCTGTCATCCCAGTGTCAGCTACTTGGATGACAAGAGGAGCATGTTGTTGCTTAAAGAAACCATTATGGATATTATTAAAACAATAGAAGAAAAGATACGCGATTCGATAGATGTAATTGATATCAACATTGTCGATGAATCAGCAAAGCATGCTGATCATTATTTTGCTTCATCTTCAACATTACCTTCGCACATTAAATTAATATTAATATCTGACGGCTTTATTGGAATGAGCATTCTAAAAAGACATAAGTTGATTTATGAGTTATTGAAGGGTGAGATAGAGCTAATACATGCAATTTCTCTTCACTTGTATACGCAAAACGAGTACAATTTAAAAAATAAATAATAAAAATGTGAAGGAAGAGTCTATATTAGTTAAAGCAGGAAGAAAATTTAATGACTATAAAGGTTCTATGAACCCGCCAGTTTATCATTCTTCTACCATATTATTTCCTACTTACAAGGACTACTTAAATGCAGCAAATGGAGAAAGTATATACGATGTAATCAACGATGGTGTTGCAAGGGATTATAGCTACAGTAATGTTGGTACTCCTACTGTCCATTATCTTTCAAATGCACTGGCTGAAATTGAAGGGAGTGGACAAGCGCTTATTTATCCTTCCGGACTATTTGCACTTACTTTTGCTATTTTGACTTTCACTAAAGCAGGCTCGCACGTTTTAATTCAAGATAATAGTTATTATAGGCTTAGGAGGTTTGCAGAAAATGAGCTACCAAAAAGAGGAACAGAAGTAACTTTTTATGATCCAACGCAGGATATAACTGATTTAATTCAGAGTAATACTTCATTGATAATGATCGAGACTCCTGGTTCTATAATGTTTGAGATTTCGAATATAGAGCATATAGTAAAAGTTGCTAAAGAACATGGAATCGTAACCGTTTGCGACAATTCATGGGCCACTCCTTTGTTATTTAAGCCGCTTGATTATGGAATTGATGTTGCACTATATTCAGTGACAAAGTATCTAGCCGGTCACTCAGATTTAGTTATGGGAGCTATTATTGCTGAAGGTGAAATTTTTAAATTGCTTTATGAGAGCTATAAAAATTATGGAGTAACCATTCAATCGCACGACTGCTACCTTGCACACAGGGGACTAAGAACACTGCACACACGTATGAAAAGGCACCAAAATACAGCAATGGAAGTGGCAAAGTGGCTAGAAGCACAGCAAAAAGTTAGAAAGGTTTTATATCCAGCACTTCCCTCCCATCCTCAACACGAATTGTGGAAAAGTTATTTCAAAGGAGCAAGCGGCACATTCAGTATAGTACTAGATAGAGAATATTCATGTGAAGAACTAAGCTGCATGGTTGATCATATGAAAATTTTTAGTATTGGTGCTTCTTGGGGAGGGTGCGACAGTTTGATATTACCAGTAGATCGTAGATCTATGTCAAGATCTGTAATGAATTCAGATTGTGGTGGAAGTTTCGTGCGAATATTTTGTGGACTGGAAGATCCTGAAGATTTAATCTTTGACCTTAATGACGCACTAAAAAGGTTACCATGTTTAGACTTTCAAAACGATGAAGTAGGACATGAAACTGAGAGAATTACTGCATGATATTGTTGATGTTAACTTTGACGTTGAAATCAAGGGCGTTACATGTAATCCCAAGAGAGTCAAGGAAGGTTATCTTTTCGTTTGTGTGTCAGAAAGGGATAGGATTTACATAGATCAGATATTATCTTGTGGAGCTAAAGCGATAATTGCAAGTGATTGCATAACAAATGGTGTCATTCCAGTGCGTGACGCTGGAATTCATATTTTCCACCCAAATCCTCTTTTCCACCCAAATCCTCAAGAAATATACAGCGAAATAGTCAGCAGGTTTTATCAATTCAAACAGCCCAAATATGTTGCTGCTGTAACGGGTACGAATGGTAAAACTTCAGTAGTAGAATTTTGCCGCCAGATCTGGCAAAACTCTGGCTATAATGCTGCGTCTATTGGAACACTTGGAACATGTATCAATAATGGTAGAAAAGGTAATAGCAACAGTCTTACCACTCCAGATGCAGATGACCTTTACGCAACATTGCGTGGTATAAATGTAGAACACTTAGTGTTAGAAGCATCAAGTCATGGGATTGATCAATATAGAATCCATGGATTAAAGTTGAGTGCTGCAGCTTTTACTAATTTCTCGCAAGATCATTTAGATTACCATAAAAATCTTGGTGAATATTTAGAAACTAAAAAAAGGTTATTTTACGAGGTATTACCAGAAGGAAAAACAGCGATTTTAAATGCGGATATAGATGAATACTACGCGTTGCTTAAGATAGCTGAAAAACGCAGCAACAAAATTATCACCTATGGAAAAACAGGCTCTGATATTACTTTATTGGAGCAAACACCAACCCCTAATGGTCAACACCTTACAATAAAAATTGGTGGTGAAATTTATGATACGGTTTTTCCGGTTCTGGGGCAATTTCAAGCATATAATCTGTTGTGTGCAATGGGTATAGTTACCTCGTCTGGACTGAATTACAGAGAAATATGCGTAGAAAAACTCGTTTCTCCATCAGGAAGAATGGAAAAAGTGAAACCTTTTGCATTTGTGGATTACGCTCATACTCCAAGTGCGCTTAAACAAGCCCTATTGTCTTTAAAATGGCACTTCAATAAAAAAATAATTCTAGTTTTTGGTTGTGGTGGCAATCGTGATCAAACAAAACGCGCAGAAATGGGTAAAGTAGCACAAATATATGCAGACAAAGTGATAATCACGGATGACAATCCGCGTGATGAGAATCCTGCAGAAATTCGTCGTGGTATTTTACTACATTGCCCTAATGCGCTAGAGATAGAAGATAGAAGAGAAGCTATAGAGAAAGGAGTAGATATTGCCTATAACGAGGGTATGATTCTGCTAGTTGCAGGAAAGGGGCACGAAAGATTTCAAATCATAGGGAATCAAACCTTTGAGTTTAGTGATGTTGAGGTTATTAAAAGTAAAGTTTTATCTTGACCTATATACTCTGACCAATTTCCTGTACAGAGCTCTCTGTTTCTTCCATTTTAGTGTTAGGTTTTGACATTACGTACGCAATGCAAACAGATACTAATGCAATGGATACAGATATACCAATAGTTACTAGTATAGGTAATTCAACAATGTATCAAATACCCGCCACTATCAATGCAGTTGCAATACCACCTACAGCAATCATTTTTGCTTGCCTTTTTTTCTTACATTCCATTTCTCTCTTATGTTTTTCTTCTTCTGCTTTCTTTAAAGCAGCAGCCTCTTCCTGATGTTTTTTTTCCTCTGCCTCCTTTGCAGCATTTTCCTTATGCTTCTCTTCTTCTGCTTTCTCCAAGACAGCAATCACCTCTTTGTCTGTAGCAAACATACTGGGAATGGAATTATTATTATCTAGTGCTAAAGGACTAGCTCCTTTATTTAACAGGCACCTCACTGCATTTATATGATTATTAGTAGCAGCAAAATGCAGCGGTGTTGAGCCAAGTTTAGAACATGAGTGAATATATGCTCCTTGCTCCAGTAGTAATTCTATTATTTCCGTATTACCGCTGCTAGCGGCACAATGCAGAGCAGTGTGTCCACCACCATCGCATGTACTAACCTCTGCACCTTTCTCCAGTAGACGTCTTACTGTTTTTACTAAGCCTTTATGAGCAGCAATGTTTAATGCAGTAGTATAATGCCTAGAAGCATGGGTAATCTCTCGCCGTATTTCAAATAAATGATCTATGTGAAAATCAAGTCTTTTCCACTGATTGTATGTATCTTGGTTACATGCGAGCAGCTTTTGCTTAATTTCTTCAATTATGTCACTTTCTTTTGATTCTTGCTCTATTTCTTGGAATATAGCATCAATTTCTTGCTCTTTTATACTCATACGCTCCCCAACAACTATTTACTATAAATTATTTTATAGATAAAACAAAAACAAGTCAAGATTTTTACGTAATAGTTTCACAATCATTCACCGTTCTTGCAAGCGATAGCACTCTCACTTCTTTTGCACCGGAGTTTAAAATTTCCTGAGAGCAAGATCTTACAGCTGCTCCGGTTGTTACCACATCATCAACTAATATCACGATTTTATTTTCGATAATTTTCTTGTTGGTTATGCTAAAAGCCTTTTTCAAATTTTTTTCACGCTGTTTAAGTGAAAGACCAGCTTGAGGCGCAGTATGGCGAAGACGTTTTATTGCAAATGGCGTATAGGATAAATTGGACAACTTACTCAACTCTTTTGCAAGCAATGCTGCTTGATTATATTTACGTTTAAACAAGCGCATTTTATGTAACGGTATAGGAATTATGACCTCTGCGTTCTGAAACGTATCCTGATTAGCTTGGTGTATCCACTTTGCATAGATTTTTACGTAATTCAAATTATCAAAAAATTTGAAATTTATAATCATGTTTTTACTATGTTGATCATAAGCAAAAACTGATCTTAATACTTTAAACGGTGGAGGATTGATGATGCACTTACCACACGTATGAATATTGTCTGAGATTACTACGCCACAAACATTGCAGTAATGCTTAGTTAGAAAATTGATTTTTTTGTTGCATTCACTACACAGATTAAGATTTTCATCAATGATATATTCGCAACTTACGCATACGTTCGGAAATATAAGATTTGTAGCTTTTTTTAGTAAGAGAAGGTTCACAATTCATTAAATATATTATAAAATTTATATAGTATAGCTAAAGTAACTTGTGCTTACACTCTTTCACTTTTTATTTCATCTCAATGTAATTCAAACTGAGCCACTGCTGAAAAAGCAGAACTTATAACTTATTAGATAAAAGCTGATGTTTTTCTGGCTCCTGTATTTCACTTAACTTACTTTGCACTTTGTTGCAAGCCCACACAAGTGGCGTTATCATTGACGCGGCAGCCCAAATGATAGCAGCGCAAGAATAACTTACAATCTTGTTAAATACTTCAGCTACTGCACTAGCACAATCTTGCCCAGCACTTAAAAATGCATTTGAATGATCAACTAATGATTTTGTACTTGCTTTTAAACAATAGTCCCCTGTTATTTTTGACAATAACTTGGCTGGAAAGTATGACAAATATGCCACCATCAAAAATAAAGGTTGCAATATTATGCTAGCTGCTAGAAAAGCACCCCTTTCACAAAGTGGAAACACTTCCTCTGCTCTGTAACCTACATACTCACAATTTTTTATATATTGATCATTATAACCGTTCTTACTCTCAACTCCACAAATTACATCTTTTACAGGTCCTAATATATTATCAACGTAATGTACGGACTTATAGAAACTATTTTCTGGAACTAGTGTGCAATCTTCTGCTCTCTTAGCAGGTACAACTCCATATTCAACGTACCTTCTAAAGTGTCGATATACTGACATTCTTATCTCCAAATCATAAATATGCAACCTAGCCTAATATAATTAAGAAATAGTTTATAATAAATACGTTTTAAGATACCTGCCTGTAACACTTTCTGGAATTTTTGCCACTTCTTCTGGAGTTCCTGTAGCAATCACTTCTCCGCCTTTTATTCCGCCCTCTGGTCCGATGTCTATTATATAATCTGCAGTTTTTATAACGTGCAAATTGTGCTCGATAACTATAACAGTGTTTCCCAGATCGACTAATCTATGGAGTATTTTTAGTAAGTTATTTATATCTTCAAAGTGTAATCCAGTTGTTGGCTCATCAAGAATATACAATGTTCTTCCGGTAAATCGTTTTGATAGCTCTTTGGACAGCTTTATTCGTTGTGCTTCACCCCCAGACAACGTTGTTGACGACTGTCCGAGTTTTATATAGCCAAGCCCCACTTCCTGCAAAGAAACCAACTTTTCTTTTACCATTGGAAGGTTTTCAAAAAAATCACAAGCCTGATCTATCGTCATATCAAGCACATCAGAGATTGATTTTCCTTTATAAGTAACTTCCAATGTTTCACGATTATACCTTCGCCCTTTACACTGCTCACACTTCACATAAACGTCCGGTAGAAAATGCATCTCTATCTTTAAGTGCCCATCACCTTTACAAGCCTCACACCTTCCCCCTCTGGTATTAAATGAAAACCGGCCTATATTATATCCCCTTGCTTTTGACTCCGAAAGACCTGCAAACCAATTTCTTATATGAGTAAACATACCGACATATGTTGCTGGATTTGACGCAGGAGTTCTACCAATTGGCGACTGATCAACTTCTATAACTTTATCTATATATTCAAGGCCTTCTATTCTATCACACCGACCATACCGTGCAGACGAATGATATATCTTATGTGCTGAATATTTATATAACGTTTCTATGACTAAACTTGATTTTCCCCCTCCTGATATTCCAGTAACACAAATAAGATTCCCTATAGGAAATTTAACGTTCACATTTTTTAAGTTATTTTCACATGCATTTATTACTTTTATGAACTGAGTTGCTTGCTTTCTTCTCCTTGGAATTAAAATTTTTTTCTCTCCACTCAAATATTGCCCTGTTATGCTCCCTGAATTTCTTTGCACCTGGTCTGGTGTTCCTTCTGCAATAACTTTTCCACCATTTACGCCAGCTCCAGGACCAATATCAATCGCATAATCAGCAGCCATTATTGTATCTTCATCATGCTCAACAACGATTACAGTGTTACCCATGTCTCTCAAGTCTTTCAGTGTAGCAATTAACCGATCATTATCGCATTGATGAAGGCCTATCGAGGGTTCATCAAGCACATACAGCACTCCTGTTAAACCAGAGCCAATTTGCGAAGCAAGTCTGATCCTCTGACTCTCACCGCCAGAGAGAGTGCTAGATTCTCGATCGAGCGTTAGGTAATTCAACCCTACATTCTTTAGAAATGCTAGCCTCTTGATTATTTCATTTAATATTTTACTTGAGATTTGCTTCTGTTGTTCTGTGAGCTTGTCTGGCAAATTTTCAAACCACTTAAGGGATTTATCGATGCTGAGCCCTGATATTTCACCTATATGTCTGCTATCAATTTTCACTGTGAGTGCTTCTTTTCTCAATCTATGGCCAGTACATTCCTTACAATGAATAACAGAGCAGTATCGCTCAACAAGCGTTTCATCATAATCCATCTGGTTCTCCAAGATACTGATCAAACCTTGAAATTTATTAGAGCCAAAGAGTATCATATCTTTTACTTCTTGATCTATGTTCTTCCACGGAACATCAAGGCTAAATTTACAATTTTCAGCCAGTGATAGAATTGCACTTTTTAGAAATCCATAACTTGTGTGCACTTGACGGAACATTGGTCCTACTGGCTTTAAAGCACCCTCAGATATTGAAAGAGTTTCATCTGGCACTATCAGCTTTACATCAACAGCCAGCTTTTTACCAAGCCCATTACACGAACCACATGCACCGTAAGGGCTGTTAAAAGAAAATAATCTTGGTTCTATTTCCTCAAGAGTGAAACCAGACTCGGGGCATGCAAAATTCTCTGAAAAAGTCAGAATTTGACCATTTTTATACTCGGAATTATGGTTGTCAGGTAGGTTTACTACTTCTACATACATTAGACCATTACCAAGTTTTAGTGCGGATTCTATACTACTTGGCAGTCGATTTCCTATATCGCCCAATATTGATATTCTATCTGCAACCACAAAAATGTCGTGTTTCTTGTTCTTATCGAGTTTAGGCAAGTCATCTACATTATACACTTCACCATCTATTTTGAACCTTACGTAACCTTGTCTTTTAATTTCCAATATCTCTTTGAGATGTTCTCCCTTTCTACCACGCACAACAGGGGCAAGTATATATATTTTAGTTTCTAAAGGTAACGCAATTATAGTATCTACAATTTGAGATACAGTTTGCTTTGTTATCGGTAATCCAGTTGCAGGTGAATAAGGAACCCCTATTCGTGCATATACTAAGCGCAAGTAATCGTAAATTTCGGTAACAGTTCCAGCTGTTGACCTTGGATTTTTTGAGATCGATTTCTGGTTGATAGATATTGCAGGGGAAAGACCTGTAATCGACTCAACATCTGGTTTATCCTGAATGTTGAGAAATTGACGCGCGTAAGCTGATAGGCTTTCAACGTATCGGCGTTGGCCTTCTGCATAAATCGTATCAAATGCGAGACTAGATTTACCAGAACCACTTAGCCCAGTTATAACAACTAGCTTATTTTTCGGTATATTGACATCTATACCTTGCAGATTATGTTCCCTTGCACCCTTAACTCTTATAAAATCGTCCATATTATACTATATAACGTATTTTAACCATTATAGCCTTAAAATACATGAATTTACAGTGATATGTTGATTTTCTATTGATTTTTTCAACTGTTACGGAAAATTAGGCAGCGTTTGGTAAATCGTCATTCCGCTACTTGTTAGCGGAATCTATGCTGAGATACCGGGCGGTATGACGTAGGGCTGTACAACTTGTGTTAGAGTCTTAGGGCAAATCTACTACCTATAAATTCTAAACTGTTGTTACGTATTAGGACCACCAACCCAGGACCCAAAGTCAGTTTAGCTATATCAGAAAACAGGTTATGTGGAAATCTTAAAATACTTCTTGTTCGCCAAGCAAAATAAATACATTCCTACAAACAAGCAGATGCTTAATACTGACGCATAAGAAAACTTAAAAATTAAATCTCTAATATATATTGCTAAGCATTTACCTGCAGAAAATTTGTATAGTAATCCAACACATACAACGGCACTATCAATTACTGATGCCATAATTAAAGTAATGAAATTTGCCATATGAAAATTCAACTTGGACTTCAATTTTTCAAAAACAATTATGCTCGAGAGAAGAGATACTAAAATTGCAGCATATGAAGTCAATATCATCAAACTAAAACTTTGCCATTTTAAAATACAGCATAGCGCTGTACACACTATTAAGCTATACGTAGCTTTTTCTTTGCCATAAAATTCAACCATTGAATTTACAACTAAAGCAGCTCCTATAAATAAAGCAGCACATATCATCAATTTATTTGAAGCGTTGAGTAAAGAAAGACTGATAAATAAGAGTGTCAGTAAAATAGACATAACTACCTACCCAAATTTAATGACATACATTTATTTTAAGTAAATATTGCACATAGTGAAAGAGTTATTTAACCTAATGGAAAAAAAACATTTTAAACTGACATGCTATAGCTACCCAAGAAAGGTTTTCCTACGTCATACCGCCGCGGCCGCTAACAAGCAGCGGGATGACGAGTTTGTCGTTTATCAAATCGTCTGTAAACCTAAGTTACTTTAGCTATATAATAACTATTTCCCAAATCTTTCAGATTTACTTTTAAAACATCCTTTATGTTTAGCACCTTTTTCTCTGTTACTTCACCAATATATGAATAAACTACGCCTTTAAACAATTCTTCAAACCTCTGCTGATTTTGTGGTGCAATAGTAACCAAAATTCTACTTTGCGATTCAGAAAACATTATTATCTTGTTTATTATGTCTGTATTTTGTGTTTTTCCTATTGGTACTAGTGAAAGATCGATTTCAGCACCAAGGTCTCCTGCAATTAGCGATTTTGCCAGAGCAATAATTAAGCCGCCTAAGTTTGGTGCAATTGCAGAGGCAATTATGCCATCTTTTATTGCCTGGTTGTAACGCTCATACAACTTCCTAGCGCTCTTTGCATCAACTTTTGGCACGTTGTTATTATCTATTCCACTATATAACTGATATTCAGATCTACCAAGCTCATCGTGGGTTGTACCAAGCACATATATCAAGTCCCCTGGCATTTTCACATCAAGCGATACCGCATTTTCAATATTTTCTATAACTCCAATTGCTGAAATGAGTAATGAAGGTGGTGCAGATATCATCACTTTCTCGCCATTTTCGTCATATCCCTTGAAGTCATTGAACATACTGTCTTTTCCGGATATGAATGGCGTTTTAAATGCAGTTGCAAAGTCGTAACAAGCCTCTGCAGCTCTCTTTAGCTGCCATAGCCTTTCTGGATTATAAGCATCGCACCAGCAAAAATTGTCGAGCAACGCTAGATGATTTATATTTCCTCCTGCAGCTACGTAGTTGCGTATTGCAGTGTCAATCGCACATGCTGCCATGTGATAAGTGTCAATTTCTCCATAACTTGAGCCAAATCCCTGCGATTTTACAACACCTTTGTTTGAAGAAAGGACTGGCCTCGAGACAACAGCTTCACTGCACACTCTTCCCTTGCCTTGCAGTGGTTTCAGTATTGACGATCCTTGAACCTCATGGTCATATTGCACCACTATAAACTCTTTGCTGCGTATGTTTGGTCTGCTCAGCATTTTTTTTAATGCAAAGGTGTCATTCCAGTGCTTGACACTGGAATCCATTTCACATTCAATTCCACCGTTGGATGGGTTTTTGCATAAAATGTTTGCAGGCTCAGCCTGCTGGATCCCAGTGTCAAGCACTGGGATGACAGGGAAGAGTGTTGGGATGACAGGAGAGGGTTCCGGAATGACAGCAGGCTCCTTAGACCATGGCTTTGTCTGTAAATGCACTTTGGGATTACCGTCATACAGAAATTCAGTTTCGATGTCCATTATTACTTTCCCTTCAGGACATTTAACAACAGCTTTACCACTTTCGTTAAACTCTCCAATCACACAAACCTCCACATCATGTTTTTTCATGATTTGCTTAAACATAGGAAGATTTTCTTCTGGCACTGCTAAGGTCATTCTCTCTTGTGATTCTGATATCCATATTTCCCACGGAGCCATACCATCGTTTTTAAGGAGAACCTTGCTCAAATCAACTTCAAATCCGTCTTTTCCCATTTCACCAATGGACGATGATAGACCGCCTGCTCCATTATCCGTTATTGCATTATAAAGACCAAGCTCTCTTGCTTCTATGACGGCATTGGATAGTTTTTTTTGTGTTATGGGGTCGCCAATTTGCACAATCGTTGAAGGGCTGTTTCCCGACAAAGCCTCTGAAGAAAACGTTGCACCGTGAATTCCATCTCTTCCAACTCTTCCACCAATAATTACGATTTTATCGCCGTTTTTAGGCCCTTTGATGTGTGAAGGTACATTATTTATACTGCGCGGAATAGTTCCAACACTTCCAACAAAGACCAGCGGCTTTCCACAAAATCTATCGTCAAAATATACTGATCCAAGTTGTGTTGGAATACCGCAGCAGTTGCCAGCAACATTAACGCCATGAATCACTTCTTTCATTATATATTTTGGCGGTAAAATCTCATCAGTACGCTCCTTGTCCCTATAAAATTTGCCTTTTGCTTCTTTGGCAAAGCAAAAGTAATAGGTATTCATTATAGGCTCCGCGCCTTTCCCGAAACCCACTATATCACGATTAACTCCAAGCACTCCGGTCATTGCTCCACCAAATGGATCAAGAGCTGAAGGGCTATTGTGAGTTTCAACTTTATCTACAATCAAGTAATCGTCATCAAAAATTATTCCTCCTGCGTTGTCGGAGAAAACTGACACGCATATGTCAGAATTTATCTCACGTGTTGCACGCTTAATATAATGAGCATATAGACCGTCTTTTATTTCATCAATAGGGGAGCAAAAAATATTGTGTTTACAATGTTCAGACCAAGTCTGTGCCAGAGACTCAAGTTCAATATCATATGGATTTCTACCGAGTTTTTTAAAGTAATCCTTTATAGCTTTCATTGCTGCCAGCGAGAGCCCTAAAGTGCCATTACCATCGATTCCATCTCTGCTGATTTTTTCAAGCTCTTGGTCACTCACATTGAGGTCAACAGACTTAGTACTATCCTCTGTCATCCCAACCCTACCTTCTGTCATTCCAGTGCTTGACACTGGAATCCAGTTTGCATTATACAATTGCTTGAAATTTTCTGGATCCCAGTGTCGGGGCACTGGGATAACACCAGGTGTTGTATTCGATTTACCATAATATTTCCAGCTATAGTTCTTACAGATAAGTGTGCAATATTCAGTGATAGGGTTGAATTCTTGCTTTATATCATCTTCGATTGGCATGCTTCCTTTACCCAAAATCAGCTTTGAACTTCTTGCTTTGATATGAACGCCTTCATCAATGTGGCCCTTGCTAATTAAATACTCTCTAACAATTTGTTTCGCTGTGTTGCCCACATTGTCAGTCATGCCAGGTAAAAAGCTTATTTCCAAGCCCCACTTTGCTTGTGGTTCTATGAAGTCATATTGAAGGTTTTCATTGTAGGAATAATAACGGCAGTCTTGTATGACTTTATTATAAAATAGCCCACAAACTTCTTCATATAATTTTGGTGGTAGTTCTTTGCACATGCAAATCGAATAAACATTAACTACTCTTTTGCGGCCAACTTGCTCACATTTATTTAAAACTTCTATTCTGATGTTTGTCATGTAATATTATAAAAGATTTTAATATATAATAACATAAGAAACTGTGAGCACATTTATATTTTTAGTGATTTTCAACTTGAGATTTGTATGTTTGACTTTACTTACTAAAGTTATGTATAATAAATTATACATTTTAAGATAGGTAAGGTCATGGATGATGACATCATTATAAAGATATTGAAGCCAGTAAACAGTCTTCCAGATTTGAATCAATGGAATGTGATCAGCAAGATACAGGATGAATCGTATGCACAATATAAAGCTGGAAATCATATCTATTACGAAATAAGTAGAGCTTTGGAAGGGATAAATTACAATTTCTGTTATTTTTCTTCCCCGTTTCAATTAGGTAGAACACTATTACATTATGCTGCTAAGGGTGGCTGTGAAAAAGTAGCAGACGCTCTAATAAAAAGAGGGGGAAATGTTAGTAAAAAAGATAGATGGGGGTATACTCCTTTAGATTTGGCTATTGAAAGTGGCAATGGAGAGTTAGTGGAACTCCTAAGAATGAAACTTCTAGAGAAGGAAGCAGAAGCTCTGGCAAAAAAAAGATCAAGCTCTTTATCGAAGGATAGTTGTAGTAAAACTCCCAAAAGTCCTGGTACAAACGGAGACATAACAAAATCTTCAGAGGAAGCCAAAGAAATGCAACTTAAAACAAATAAAGCAATTGCAATAGGTGCTATTTCTGGTAGCTTAACAGCATTAGCCTGTGCTATTATAGCAACAGCACTATTTGCAACAGGGATAATAGCAGTTGAAACGCTCACTGTACTTGCAGCAATTAGCATAGTTGCAGTAGTAGGATTAGCAGTTGGCAAGGTTACATACGTAATGTCAAAGCCTAACACTGAAACAAATGAAGTGAAACTTACAGGTAAACAAGAAGAACTAAGACCATAACTTTCGCATAAGTGAAATAAAAATATTTATCCCCAAAATAAGCCCTGTATAATAAAGCATTGTATTAATTGTTACTGTTAGTGGGAAGAGTTTTTACCGTTAATGTGGATGAGTCCTTTTTCAATGTATTGGTTCAGCACATATTTTCTGAATATGAAAGAGAAAAAATTCCCGAGATAAAGATCATACTTCCCTGCAAAAGGGATGTAATAGCGCTGCTGAGTGCGTTCAAGAATTATAACGCTAAAAAATGCATAATTTTGCCAGAGATAGTTTCACTGGAAAACATTGATGAAGAGGATTTAATATTAAATCTTGATAGAGTTAAAGTTATCAATCCAACAAAGAGGACGCTGCTACTCATTCAATTCATATTGGAGTGGAATAGAAAAAATAATGATAATTTCCCCATTGATTTAGCTTATAGCCTGCCATCCTTGCTTGATAAAATTCAATCTACCCAAACAACGGATTGTTATCAATTCGATGAACATTCAAAAAAAATAGAGAATTTCATAAGCTTACTCATTGAGAGTTGGAATAAAATTTTAAAAGATTTAGGAGTAGTAGATATATTAGAACATAAGAGTGATTACATAAACAATATGATAATCTCTTTACAAAAAGACCAACATATAATCTTTGTTGGAATTGGAAAGGATAAGTCGTTAATTAAGGCTATATATGACCTGCCGTTTGGAAAAATAATTTTGCCTAATCTGAATTTGAAAATTAAAGAGAAAGATTGGCAATCACTTGATAAAAAACATTATCAATATTGCCTGAAAGATCTACTCGATTATTTAAATGTAGATAGAAGAGATGTGAGTTTTCTGCCAGAAGCGTGTTCTGATGTCATCCCAGTGCCCAGACACTGGGATCCAGAAAACTTAACTTTAAATGAGCGCACCAGGTGGCTGTGCAATAGAAACTGGATTCCAGTGTCAAGCACTGGAATGACACCATCTACTACTCAAATTACCTGCAAATTGCAATGTTCATACACCAAAAATCAAAGGGCTGGAATGACAGGAAGTCCTGAGGAATATCTAGATTACATTTTTGATACAACTGCCGATCTAAGCAAAGTTAGTAATGGACATATTGGCAATATTGAAGTCATCACTTGTGATTCCAGAGAGGAAGAAGCACAAGTGACATCATTAATTATAGAGAATGAAGGTTATGAAAACGTTTCTTTGGTTGTCTTTGATAAATTACTTGCAGCTCGTATAGCATGTTTATCAAGGCAACACAGTGCCATACCGGAAAATTATCCTTATATAACACTCCTACTTTATAGTATCGAAGTTTTGACCTCAAATTGGAGCAGTGTATCATTACTTTCGCTCCTTAAACATAGGCTAGTGACTTTTGATTACACTCAAGAAGAGTACTCTCAGATTTTATCTGAATTTGAAATAGAGATATTACGCAACTTTAGTACAAATGGCCTTAAAGATATTATAGATGCTATTAATACCTATAAAAAGCTAAAACATAAAGAGGATATATTGCTTATTATCAATAGGTTAGAGGCTATACTTAATCTTTTACTTAACTCTATAAATTGCCCTATTTCTGATGTGGTGGCAACTCATTTGCAGTGTATTAATGTGCTATCTGGTATAAATTTTTCAGAGCTAAATAGTGAAATAGGTAATTTCACCTGTAATTTCTTGAATGCATGTGAGGGTATAGAAATTAAGTGCTCCTTAGAGTTATATAGCCAAATTCTGACCTTATTTTTAGAGAAAGAGTTTTTCTCTGTAGCAAATGACTTGAATAAATTCAGCTTATATCACAACAAAGTTGTAATACTCGCTGGATTTAATGAAGCGCCAAGCTTTCAAAGTCCGCTTTTGAATGCGCTTACGAGAGAAAAATTTAACCTTCCTTCTGCGCAAGAAGAGCAGGGGTATTTTTTTTATACTTTACACAATTTGTTTTGCGCAAGTAAGGTTTATATTACAAGATCGCTAAGCCATAGAAAACCAATTCTATTGCAGCGTTTGGAAATTCTGCTCAAGGAGGGGAAACAGCCGTATCGCGATTGGCTGAGGATATTAAATACGCCTGAATGTACTGTTCCATGTACTCAGCCTATGCCAAAACCTCAAACCGAAGTTAGAAAAGAAAAAATGCAGGTGATGTCTTGCAGTGCAATAGAAAAGCTAATTCGTAATCCTTATTCATTTTACGTTGAATATATACTGGGCCTTAAACAATTAAGAGACTTGAATTTTAAGCCATCGATATTGGAATTTGGCACTATGGTGCACAACATTCTTGCAAGATATTTACGCAACAAAAAGTCGCCAATGAGCATTGCACGAAAAGCATTCTCGACTAGTCAGTTTAATTTTTCAAATATGTGGTGGGTAAGACTGCAAAGGATAATTCAATCTTTTGTCGAATTTGATGAAACTCGAAGCAATTATGTTGAGTTGGAAAAGAGCTTTTCCTGTCCGATATTTCATATTCCAGCGCGTGACGCTGGAATCTATATTTCTTGTGATGATGTATCCCAGTATGAAACTGCTTGGATGACAAATAGAGATCTGATCCCACAAGAAATTTTACTGACAGCAAGATGTGATAGAGTTGAGTATCTACCAAGTGGGCAAGTAGCAATTATAGACTATAAACTTGGTTCACCACCTTCCAACGAAGAAGTGATGTCGGGGTTTTTTCCACAGTTAATTTTGCAAGCCTTAGCGGTAGAACATATAACAAAAAGAGAAGTTTCAGAACTTGCTTATTGGAAACTTGATTATGATAAAATAAAAGTTATTTCTATACAAAATTATAGATACAAAATGCAAGAATTAAAAAATGATCTGCCTGGTTTTTTATCTAATTATTTAAGTAATTCCACACCCTTTATTGCCTCTCCATATTTTGATAAATTCCTGAGATTTAACAGCTATAAACAGCTAGAAAGGGTAGGGGAGTGGTTGTAAATGGTGTCATCCGAGTAGCTTGACTACTTGGATTCAGGAAAAAGAATGGTGTCATGAAAGTAGCCTCCTTCTTGTATCTTGTCAAAAGCATCTAATGTTTTAAGCTTAAGCATTAGGTGGAGAAGGGAGGAACTCTGTGCTTCCTCTTAGATATAAAATCTGTAGAGGAGATAAGAATTCCCTTCTCAAAAGTATAGGCTGGACGGTATCGTAGAAAGACCTGAATGGTTCTAATTCTGTATTCACAAGACTAGCCTTACTTTTCATTTTTAATGGTAACGTATGGGGTTATATATGATCAACAACTTTTTGGGCATAGATATATCAAAAGATCGCTTTGATGTTTTTCTCTCATTTATAAGCAAAAAAGGAAAGCGTGAAACTAGAAAAAGAAGCTTTAAGAACGATGATCATGGGTTTCAAAGTCTACTGAATTTTCTACACAAACATAATGTAGAAAAAGTAAAAACCTGCATGGAATCTACTGGTTGTTATAGCGAAGCACTGGCTGAATTTCTACACAATGCTGGACATTTTGTAAGTGTTGTAAATCCTTATTGCATAAAATCTTATGCAAGGAGTAAGCTGATACGACAAAAGAATGATCAGACCGATGCAGAAGTTATTGCTGATTATTGCCAAAGACAGGAACCTTCTAGTTGGACACCACCTTCTCCTGAAATGAAAAAATTAAAACATCTTTATCGTTGCTCAGTTGCGTTAAAAGATGAGTTAACATTAGTAAATAACCACTTAGAAAAAAAAGAGAGACTGCCTAAAGAAGTTGCAAATGCTTGGGAAGACCTTGCAATGAATATAGCTCAAAAAATAGAAACAATAAAAAACTCCGTACGTGAACTATTAAATCAACACAAAGAATTGTTGGAAAATTTTCAACTTCTATTGACTATTCCAGGCATAGGAGAAGAATCAGCAATAGCTATTTTAGCTGAAGTTTCTGATATAGAGGTTTTTAGAGATGCCAGGCAATTGGCAGCATATACAGGAGTTATACCACGAAATATGACGTCAGGTTCCTCTGTATATGCCAAACCCAGATTAAGTAAATCCGGTTCACAAACATTACGTAAGGCACTTTTCTTTCCTGCCATAGTAGCTAAGAATCACAATCCTATCATTATGAGCTTTTGCCAAAGATTAAAGGAAAAGGGTAAGCATAATATGGCCATCGTTGGTGCTGCAATGCGTAAGCTACTCCATATCATTTTCGGTATTCTGACATCCAAAAGTGCTTTTGATCCTAACCATATCAAAAACTACAGGGCTAGGAGGTTGACTGAAGGTTTAGTACTTTAAAATCAAAAATGCTTCCTATCTATCTTATGTAAAGTGGTATCTTACACAAATTTATTGAGTGTTGTTGGTTAGTGGATATGTTGATAAGTAAACTTCATCTGTTTTGTGCGTATAAAACTAATTTACTTATCAACATATCCACTAACTATAATCTGTGTACTGTTACACAATTGGAAGTATTTTTTGATTTTATGATGCAACTTGGGAAATTTTTATAATTTTTTTGTTGACTAACAAGACGGTATCTCCTATGCCTGGAATAGTCAATAGAAGTTGAAAATTTTCCAACAATTCTTTGTGTTGATTTAATAGTTCACGTACGGAGTTTTTTATTGTTTCTATTTTTTGAGCTATATTCATTGCAAGGTCTTCCCAAGCATTTGCAACTTCTTTAGGCAGTCTCTCTTTTTTTTCTAAGTGGTTATTTACTAATGTTAACTCATCTTTTAACGCAACTGAGCAACGATAAAGATGTTTTAATTTTTTCATTTCAGGAGAAGGTGGTGTCCAACTAGAAGGTTCCTGTCTTTGGCAATAATCAGCAATAACTTCTGCATCGGTCTGATCATTCTTTTGTCGTATCAGCTTACTCCTTGCATAAGATTTTATGCAATAAGGATTTACAACACTTACAAAATGTCCAGCATTGTGTAGAAATTCAGCCAGTGCTTCGCTATAACAACCAGTAGATTCCATGCAGGTTTTTACTTTTTCTACATTATGTTTGTGTAGAAAATTCAGTAGACTTTGAAACCCATGATCATCGTTCTTAAAGCTTCTTTTTCTAGTTTCACGCTTTCCTTTTTTGCTTATAAATGAGAGAAAAACATCAAAGCGATCTTTTGATATATCTATGCCCAAAAAGTTGTTGATCATATATAACCCCATACGTTACCATTAAAAATGAAAAGTAAGGCTAGTCTTGTGAATACAGAATTAGAACCATTCAGGTCTTTCTACGATACCGTCCAGCCTATACTTTTGAGAAGGGAATTCTTATCTCCTCTACAGATTTTATATCTAAGAGGAAGCACAGAGTTCCTCCCTTCTCCACCTAATGCTTAAGCTTAAAACATTAGATGCTTTTGACAAGATACAAGAAGAAGGCTACTTAGATGGCAGGGAGGAGCTACTTGAATGACGGTTCTTATCGTCGGTAAACTTAGAGCTATAATAACTATTTGCCTTTTTTCTACTTAAGTTTGGGTTATGCAAGAAGTCTAATAGAGCGAAATATGGAAGACAAAAGATAAGTGCATTCTACGCAGCATCGCTAATTAATAATATCTTTATTATTGTATGAGATAGGTAATTTAGCATTTATGAATTTGTAATGTGTTACGCATAGCTCAAAGAAATAAGGTTTACTGGTTACACGCTGCAGCCAATGCCACAACACTAGGATCTATGTTTGTCTGCATGTTAATTTGCGTTGTGATTTTATGGAGGTCTTCTGTTACCTATGCTAGTGAAAATTTGGAGATACAGAAGGCCTTTGATAGTGTTGTCAAGCATATAAAAGCTGATAAAAAGTATAAAGATCTTGATGTTATTGAGAGAAAAAGTGACAAATTTAATATCAAAATTGCGCAGAATTCTGGCAAGAGTTTTGACATATACTCTACTTTAAAAAAAGCAAAAGATTCCTTTGAGTCAGGAGATAATGAAACAGCTATTTCTCTCCTTAATCAGATCATCACAAAGTTTCCTTATCATAAAAATGCTTTAATTGGATTGGGAAATATTTATTACGCTAATAAAGAATACAAAAAAGCTGTAGAGATTTACACAAGACTGTTAAAAGAATACCCTAGTAACCCTTACATATTAAAAAATTTTCTGACGATAATCTCACAATATGATCCTGATCTGGCGTTGAGTGAAATGTTGAAATTGTATGATATACATAAAAATTATGCTCCTTTATTAGCAAATTTAGGTCTGATTTATATGAAAAAGGAGGATTATGTAAAAGGTAAAGAGTATATGACAACTGCTATTTCCCTTGATGAAAACAATATTTTTTATACCTATAATTTAGCTGTTATTCTAGATAAACTTTCAGATTTTAAAAATGCTACAATATTCTACTTAAAGTTGTTGAACATGGCTACAACTTCGAAAGATGTGAGTGAAAAAATACCTTTATACAAAGTGACAGCAAGACTAAAATTTATAAAACTCCACAGCACGCACCCAAAGATTTCATAAAAGCTTATAGCTTACCTAAATTTAATTTATCGCTATTTTTGTTTACAATAATAATATTGAGCTATAGAATTACATCTAAAGGGGCAATTAGCTCAGCTGGTAGAGCATCTCGTTTACACCGAGGAGGTCGGCAGTTCAAGTCTGTCATTGCCCATTTGCTTAACTGAATGTTAATATTATTAATTACTTCAATCAAAATATAGAAAATGCAGGATAATATAGTACCAATCTCAATAGTAAAAGAGCTGGAAGATTCTTATCTTTCCTACGCAATGAGCGTTATCATAAGCCGGGCTATACCTGACGTGCGAGATGGATTTAAACCTGTTCATAGGCGCATATTATATGCAATGTCAAGGGCTGGATACGATGCTGGTAAGCCATATAAAAAGGCGGCTCGTATAGTAGGGGATGTAATGGGGAAATATCACCCACATGGTGATGCAGCTATTTACGATTCCTTGGTTAGAATGGCCCAAGATTTCTCTCTTCTTTTACCACTTGTTGATGGACAAGGTAACTTTGGTTCGATAGACGGAGATCCACCCGCTTCGATGCGATATACAGAAGCAAGGCTTCACAAAGTGTCGCACTTCTTACTAAATGATATTGACGAAGATACAGTTGATTTTAGGCCAAACTATGATGGAAATGAAACAGAGCCTGTTGTACTGCCTGCAGAATTTCCGAATCTATTGGTAAATGGTGCAAGCGGTGTTGCAGTTGGTATGGCAACCAATATTCCTTCTCACAACCTTGGAGAAATAATAGATGCTTGTATGTTATATATAGATAATCCTGAAGTTACTTTGGATGAGTTACTTGAAGTGATGCCAGGGCCGGATTTCCCAACTGGGGGAACGATTCTTGGAAGGTCTGGAATAAGATCAGCATTTGCAACGGGTCGTGGATCAGTTGTTGTGCAAGGCGAGACTCACATGGAAGACCTGCCACAAGATAGGCAAGCAATAGTGATTGATGAAATACCTTACCAGGTAAATAAAGTAAAATTAATTGAGAAGATAGGTGAGCTTGTAAAAGAAAAAAGAATTGATGGCATAACAGAAATTAGGGATGAGTCCGATAAGTCTGGTATTAGAGTAGTAATTGACCTCAGAAGAAATGCTGAAGCAAGTTTTATACTTAATCAAATATTGGGACTAACTCCACTAAGAAGTAGTTTTAGTGTTAACACTTTAGTCCTCAACAACAACAGGCCTGCTTTGATGTCATTAAAAGAAATCATAGCTGCTTTTGTTGATTTTAGAAAAGAAGTATTAATCAGGAGAACAGAATTTCGTCTAAGAAAAACGAGGGAAAAAGCTCATATATATATAGGGCTCTACATTGCGGTCTTGAGCATAGATGAAGTGATAAAAATCATCCGTGGTGCAAAAGATCCTGCGGAAGCAAGTAGAGAACTTTTAAATAAAGAATGGAAAACTTCAGCTGAGATAAACACAATTATTGGATTAATCTCAGACAGCACAAGCTTTTTGAAAGACGGAGTGTATAGATTAACTGAGCTGCAAACGAAAGCTATTCTTGACATGAAATTGCAACGTTTAACAGGCCTTGAAAAAGACAAATTAGAAGCTGAGCTAAGTTCAATGATCAACCTGATAAAAGAATATATTGCTTTTCTTGGCTCAGGAGAGAAGTTGATGAAAGAAATAAAAAACAATCTACAAGAAATAAAGAACAGATTTGCTGTGCCGCGAAAAACTTCAATAGAGGAATCAGATACGGACATTGAAGCTGAAGATCTAATTCCACAAGAGGATATGGTGATAACCGTAACTATGAATGGTTATATCAAGCGTGTGAAGCTTTCTCATTATAGAACTCAGCGTCGTGGTGGAAAAGGAAAGCTAGGACAAGGATTAAAAGAAGAGGATGTAACCACAAAATTATTTGTTGGGAATACCCACACTAGCCTTTTATTCTTTTCTAATATTGGCCGAGTTTATAGATTAAAAGTTTATAAGTTACCTCTTGCAGAGCCAACTGCACGTGGAAGAGCACTTGTTAATATATTCCCGCTTAGCGATGGTGAAACTATAACTAATATAATGCCATTACCAAGTGAAAATGACGAAAATCAAAACATAGTTTTTGCTACTGCTCATGGGAACATAAGGCGCAACTCTTTAGCGGATTTTCACTATATTCCAAGCAATGGAAAAATAGCAATCAAGCTCGATGAAGGAGATAAGTTAATATCAGTTAAAGTATGCAATGAAATTGATCATGTTTTTCTTTCAACAAGATTCGGCAAAAGTATCAGATTTGTTGTAAGTGATGTGCGTCAATTTAAAAGTCGCAATTCAGATGGCGTAAGAGGTATCAAACTTGCAAAGAATGACAGCGTGATATCCATGACCATATTAAATGGGATAGGTGTAGCAACAGAAACAAAAGAACTTTACTTAAAAGTTCCACTTGCAAAAAGACTGGGGACTACAATTAATAACTCCATTGATTCCAAATTGGAAAAGACTTTGAATGATTTAGGAATAGATAACGAATTGTTCTTAAAACTTGCAGTGAATGAGGAGTTTATATTAACTATTACCGAAAATGGCTTTGGTAAAAGAACTTCTGCGTATGAGTATAGAATAACTAACAGGGGTGGTGTTGGTATCACCAATATTCTTACTACCAACAGAAACGGTAATGTTGTTGCTAGTTTTCCAGTTGAGCAGGGTGATAATATCATGCTTATTACAGATAAAGGAAAGTTAATTCGTATTTCAGTAAATGATATCAGAATTGCAGGACGTAGCACTCAAGGAGTCACTCTGTTTAAAACAGAGAGTAGAGAAAAGGTGGTGTCAGTAGCGAAAATTGAAGATCCTGATTCCACTGAAGATAGTATTTCTGAAGTTGAAAACTCTATCTCTTCTCAACTGTAGTACAGGTTAAACAAAAAGCGCAAGTTTTTGTTGATTAATACGCAGTATTTAATTTAAAATATATACTTATGGCTAAGTAGAGATCAATGGACAAAAATTTAACTAAAAATAAAAAACCACTGGCAAACAAAGAGGATAAAAAAACACCTCCTGTTAAAGATCTTACTAAAAATAAGAGTAGGAGAGATTTTATAACATTAACTACATGCGCTATGGCAGGTATAGGAGCTGCAAGTGGACTTTGGCCACTGGTTAAGTCTATGAATCCTTCTGCTGAAGTTTTAGCAACTTCCACAGTGGAGGTGAATTTGTCTGGAATTCAGGAAGGACACGGAGTAAAAGTAAAGTGGCAAGGTAAACCAGTATTCATTCGTAGACGCACAAAGCAAGAAATTGAGGCTGCAAGAGCTGTGAATGTGAAGAGCTTGAGGGATCCTCAATTAGATGAGCAGAGAGTATACGAAGGAAAAGACGAATGGTTAATTATGCTTGGAATATGTACACATCTTGGGTGTGTGCCGATTGATCACGCTACAAAAGATGGTAACGGTTGGTTCTGCCCTTGCCACGGTTCATATTATGACACATCAGGCCGAGTAATTGGGGGTCCTGCACCAAAAAATATGGTTGTACCTGATTATTTTTTTCCCAGTGAGAATGTTGTGGTAATTGGCAAGAAGGCTTAACGGAACTCGTTAAAAAAAACTCACAGGATCAACATCTATTATCACTGCAATACTCGAATTCAAGTTACAATTTTTAATCAAACATTTCAGCTTCTTTTGTATAGATAGACTGTGCTTATTGTGTATTTTTAGCAACACCCTATACCGATACTTATTATTTAAGAAATTTATTGCTGCTGGTGATGGACCAAGAATTTCAAATTCCTTTTTGTCTGCACTTACATTTTTTTCCTGAATACAAGTAGTTGAGCTACTTGGATGACGGAGAAGAGATTTTACTATTTCATTCGCTGCTTTTTGTGTCGCAATCTGATTCTTACCACAAATTATAAGCGCTATTAATCTGCTAAATGGTGGCATTTTGGCTTCGCGTCTTGACTTAAGTTCAATTTCATAAAATGAGTCCCTTTTTTGATGTAGCAATGCTTTTATTATTGAACTTTCAGGATTATTGGTTTGCACTATTACCATTCCTTTTTCATTGAACCTTCCTGACCTGCCTGCAACTTGGTGCAACAATTGATACGTCTTTTCTGCTGCTCTTAAATCAGAATTTTCGAGACTCAAATCTGCATTCATTACTCCAACCAAAGTTAATTTAGGAAAATTGTGCCCCTTAGCAATTATTTGTGTGCCGATTATAATGTTCACCTCTTCTTTCAGTACCAAGTCAATTACGTTACTAACCGACTTCTGATCGCTGCTTATCATCGCAGTTTTTGCGTTTGGTATTAATTTCACCATTTCTTCAAGTAACCTTTCAATTCCTACGCCATAAAGGGAAAATGACTGTTCACTCTGGCAATCAGAGCATTTTTCTGGGAGTTTTAATTGATAAGAGCAATGATGGCACAAAAGAGCATTTTTTTTCTTGTGATATGTAAGCCAAACAGCACAATTTAAGCAGGAAATTTTATATCCACACTTTTTACAAACTGCCAGTTGTGCATACCCTCGGCGGTTTAAAAAGAGCATAACCTGCTGTTTTTTCTCTATGGTTTGTTTGATGCTTTCAAAAAGCTCAGAGGAGATCCATTGCTTGTTGTTCCTCATATCTACTACTTTAATGAGTGGCAATTCTGCACCACCGAATCGCTTGGTTAGCTTTACATGATTATAATTCCCGCTTTTAACATGATGAATCGTTTCAAGCAGTGGAGTTGCTGATGATAAAATAATCGGAATATTTTCAAATTTGGCTAAGATTATCGCCATATCTCGAGCATTATATATAATTCCCTGTTCTTGTTTAAAAGATGAGTCGTGCTCTTCATCAATGATAATCAATTTTAGGTTTTTATAAGGCAAAAAAAGCGCTGACCGTGCACCAATAATTATCTGCGCATTTCCACTTGCTATATTGAGCCAATTATTCCGGCGAGTTTTTGGAGTGAGCCCTGAGTGCCATTCAACTAAGTTTTTTGATATCTGACCGCGAACACGATTTACCAATTGTGAAGTTAAAACAATTTCAGGCAAGAGGATTAAAATTTGTGCACTGTTTACAGTTTCTACCAATTTTGCAATTGCGGATAAGTAAACTTCCGTTTTTCCAGATCCTGTCTCACCGTCAAGCAAAGTCACTGAATACTCATTCAAACTGCTTATTATTTTATCGCTAGCTATCTGCTGTTCAGGGTTTAATTGGCAACTTATTTCACTTATTTCCTGCTTCTGCTTAGCACAAACCAATTTGTCTATGTGGTTTACTTTTAACACTCCTCCCATTATCACTTTGGCAAGCATACCAATAGGCATTACATTGTATTGTGCAACCCACTCTGCAAATGCAATCAATTTTGGTCTAATATTTGGTAAATCGATTTTTTGCTCAATAAATTTTAATGCTCGACCACTCTTGTCACTATATTTCCAAACTATTCCGATCAAGCGTTTTTTGCCAAATGGCACCACTACATAATCTCCAACTGAAACTTCAGTATTTTCTTCAACTGCATATGAAAATAACTGATCAACTGGAAGTGGTAGTAATACGTCAACTGTTCTTGTCATAGCAGCCTAAGTTTAGCACTGTTTTGAAAATATTCGTTTGATTTTTGTGGATTGATTGGTTGAACTGATATTATATAAGTTTATTTGGCTAGGATGGTAAATATGCAAGAGGCTCATATACAGAAACTAATAGAATTTTCTGAACTTCATAAGAACTTTATGCAGAACAGAAGACCAAGCAAGTCGGAAAAACAATTGTTTGAGATAAGTGAGGAATTTAAAAGGAAACACCCTGAAGTTAGATTGAATGTACGCAGTAATGTGATTGATAAGAGAACTTTTGCTGCACACGGTACCAATGCTTGGGCACTTTTTTCAGCATTTGCTTTTACAAATGGCCAATTACTACCAAAAAATGAAATGAAAGTAAGGGGAATACCTGTTGTTGCAGGCGAATTGATATATGAGAAAAATAGATATAGTCCAGGTTCCCATTGTCCAAACACAGTGAGCCAAAATGCAGTATCAACTGTTGGATTGCATAATAAGAGTTCGCATTTGTTTGATACACTTCGCTATGCAGAAATGGCAACAAAAGATCATAATTATGATTACAGTAACTTCAGTAAAAAATATCTTAGTAAATATCAGAAGAGAAGCGTAGAAAGCATTATAGAAAAAGCAAGAGCACTTTTGAATGACAAAGAAATGCAAGAAGCATATGAAAGGTTATCTTCTATTCGAATGGTTGTTTTAGGTGATAGAATTGGAGGAACAGCAATAAATTCGAGTGTAAATAATGAATGTGGATGTGAAAGATTTAACGTCAGAATTATCATAGTAAATGAAAAAGACAAAGAGTATATCAGAAATTTGATTAATAAAATCAATCCAAAAATAGCTGAAGGTATAGTGTATTTAGATATAGCAGAGGTTATGAAGCTTGAAGGTAAGCGTACTAAAAGCCCCTAACAAATTTTGCTTTCAAGAGATCTTTCTAGGTGGAAAGCGTATCTCTGTTCCAATTGCTTTTAAAGATAGTTTTGTGGACGATTTTGCAGAAACATTTAAAGATAAATTAACTTTCAGTTTTTCTAATAAGTTTAATGTGTGTCAAATAGAAAAGAAAAAGCTAGTAAAAAGAACGATAAAAGGTAGACCCGAAATATCTAATGCCACTATAACTTACTATCAAAATCCAGATCCAACTTCAGGAACAATAATTGATGATGTAGATTACAGTGTAGTGTTTACCGAATCATTTCAATCAAAAGTAGGTAGCAATGTGGCTATTAACTGTGATAATGAGCAAATTTTAGAACAACCGGCTGCAAGTGATACCACTACACAACCGTTTGTTTCAACCCCTCCACAACAAGAACAACCAGTAGACAGTGGCCCACAAACGATTACAAGCAGTGCAGTTCCATTGCAACAAACACCTGTCAGTAACGAAACTAACAATAATTTTCAGCAGAAAAAGCAAATTAATCAGCCACCTATAGTAGGCAACCCAAAACGTAATTCTCCACAAAAACAAGCTTCAGGAATTTCTCCAAGAGTTATAGGCTTAGCATTATTATTTGGTGCTGTAGGAGCTACACTAGTTGCAATAGGAATTATACCTGAGATTATTGCTATCGGAGTAATTGCAACTGCTGTATTATTAGGAATTGCAGGTGCAGCATTAGGTGGTATAGTAGGGTATCTTACAGACATAACAGTAAACAAATGTCATAAGCGAAGCTGTTATGAAAGTTGCGTAACTAACAACTAATGTCATTCAAATAGCTCGTCTAGGCATGTTTTTTTCTGGATTCTATAGTATTTTCTAAAACGAATGATAAACGTCTAAAATGGTATTACCAACTAAAAGGTGTAAGTCTTTACATTGATGCATTAGAGGTCTGAGGCGACTTTTGATGGTGTGCCAACAATGCTCTATCGGATTTAGATCTTACTATTACCCACAAATATAAATGTTTGTTGCATAGCTCTTAATGGCATAACTTTTGCTTGAAATAACTGTTTATATGGTGCAATTTACAGCTTTTAGTTGCTAAAATTATAACTCTTAGTTTAATAATTTTAATCCAATAAGCTTTCAGGTTAATAAAATTAAATTATTTGAGTAAATACAATACTATGTTTTTATTTGTGGGTAATAGTAAGTCTTTTACCCCATCGTTTTTTGCGATGAATTCAGCATATTTTTCCAACAGTTTTGCATCTAATTTATCGGTTTTTGCAAAGTGATTGCAGGCTTTTGCAAATGCATATGCCCGATTTGGGTGAGCTCTATGAACAGCTATGTTATACAACTTTATTACAAGTTTCTCATAACCTCCTGTTTACACATAACTTAACAAATACGTTAGCTTGTCTACCTATTTTGCCATTCTGCTGAACGGATACATCCGAGTAGCACATCCTTTACTTTGTAGGTATACTTTTTTTGACATGCGGTTATATCTTTTTTAATATAAAGGATATATACTTATGCATTATATATTTTTTTGTATGAGGAGTTATATGAAAATGAAGAGATTATGCGTTTTGGCTGTGTTGCTTACTTCATCTCTAGCAGGTGCAGCTAATAATAGTGCAAGTAAGTCAGAAGATCAGTACTATGCAGGTTTAAACTTTGGTGCTGGATGGGGTGGTGGCTTTGTAATGAAACCTAGCGTTGTTTTTGGTTATCATCATGACAAAAACTCTAAGTTTGAACTTGAGGTTCTTGCTAACATGAGTGATATTGCTAATAAGGATACAAGGAAAATAGGGGCTAGCTTATTGGCAAATTATCGTTATTACCCTGACCTTGATATTGATCCCGTTAAACTATATGTCAGTGGAGGTTTAGGAGGATACTTACAAGTAATACCTTTTGGCTTTGGTGAAGGTGGTAAAAGCAAAGATTCAAAATCTCAAGATCCAGGAGCTACCACTACTTCGAGTGCAGGTGAGGTTACTGGAGCTGCTGCAGAGGAGGCATCTGTAGTAGATAAAATACTGGGTTCTATTTCCTATAAACTGAAGGTCGGTGTTGATTATGAAATTGCTCCACAGATAGTTGGTGCAGTTGGTATTGCTGCAGGCGGGCAACTAAGTGGTATAAAAGCATTACAAATACCAGATGCAACTCTGGAGGTAGGAATACGTTATAATTTTTAATGCTGCTAAATTGTAACTTAGTTCATAAAGGTAGAGACAATGTTGAGGATGAAATAAACAGCATTGAAAAAATCTGGAAATATATGAGATACTTTTCGAATATGGTTTTGAATGCTAACTATAGATTAAAAAAATAACAAGAAAAAGGGTAAACTCCAGTATTTGTAACCGTTCACGGATTGTGAGAATGAATAAGGAAGTAGGTCCAAAGTGTGATGGTATGGATTTAGTATAAATAATTCAGGATGCTTGTGTCCACTGGTTACATATAAATTCATAAAGTTTTGAGAGTTTTGAGTCTTTTTGCGTAATATAACAAAGTTGTAAAGGTGTAACCATAATTCCTCCTTCGATGGCAATTTCTTATATATCATACCATCACACTTTGGAACTGTACACCTAAGCACTCCGTTCAACAAGCTAGAACTGCTATATTTGAATACATAGAAATTTTTACAAAAAACAGCGTAGGCATTCTGCTATTAATTATTGCATTCCTGAACATTGTGATTCATCATTCTTTTTGTAAAAAATTTTCTTAACTTTCTCTCCACTTTTTCTGGGTAAGGTCACAGAATTTTTTACTGGAAATCTTAATTTTGTCTTAGCAATAAATCAACTTAAGGTCATAATATCTTGACATTTATTTAATGTTGCTATATAATAGCTATGTACATTTTGTGTACTATAGCAATAAAATCACCCTGTAATAGGTGTATTGGACCCGAGGGCAGTACTCGGCGCCTCCACCATATTTTAAATTTATATGGGGGCGAATAAGGATCGACATGCATAGTAAAGATGGTAGTTTTGCTCGGTTAGACACCACCGCTAAGAGTTCATAATTTAAATGCAAACGATAATTTTGCTGCTGAAGACAATGATGCAATAGCTGCTTAATTTAAGCACTATAACTTCATTGCTATAAGCACGGTTCAGGGAACGCCGGGTAACAGAAGTTCCCCAAAAATTTACGTATGTGGAAGTTATATGGAGCAAACAGATTACAAAAAATTGCTTAATTCTGCCAAGTTTCAAGTTATCAAAAAGACTTTAGATGTTATATCAGGTAATGGTTTTATCCCTCATTTAGAAATATTATTTTTCACATATTTTAATGGTGTGACCATGCCAGATCGTTTGAAAAAGTCATACCCCACTCAAATGCTTATTATATTACAGCATCAATTCTATGATTTAAAAGTTTCTGAGGATAAATTTAGCGTCAGTTTGAGTTTTCAAGGAAAACAAGAGCGAATTACTATACCGTTTTTTGCTATTAGTGAGTTTCGTGATAAAATTTCAGGAGATGTTTTAATATTTGACAAAATCAGTATCGATTCTGATAAAGAATACAAAAGTGAAAAATATACTGAAAAATTATCAAACGGTAGTATTATATCCATAGATCAACTGCGTGATGAGTAATTGCTCATCTTTGTAAACAAAAAATATTAATAGAAAAAAGTGGTCTAACTTAAGTAATAGAATAGAGGAATACTATCGTAGACAAATATGCTAAATCTTTAATTGTTTATTAACGCAGGTGGCAGAATTTTTCTTACATATCATCAACTTTCTTTATTGAAAAATTCAGAAAAATGTTGTATAATTGTTAGTAGGCTTTGGTAAAACATATGGCAGATTCAGGAATTAGTATAACTTTTGACCCAAAAACTTCGCAGCATCTTGTTGAACTAGCTAGAGCCACTAAGCAGTCTGTTCAAAAATTAACAGAAAAGCTAGTCAAGGAAGCAATCGAACTTGAAGCGGAAGATATTGCATTTTCCAAAATTATTAGGGAGTTAAATGCTGATGATGCAGAAGAAGTAGAGGATAGTGAAGACATCTGGAAATAAGCGATACACCATTAAATATCTAAAGCATGTTCTTAAAAGAAATTTGCCTTTCTTGCCGAAAGATGTAAAGCCAAGTATTAAAGACGCAATAAAAAAGTATCTTGAGATTGATCCTATTGGTAACGGTGTGTTGCTACGCAAGAGATTAAAGGGACATAGAAGAATAAAAGTTGCTGATGATTACCGTATTGTCTATCGTGTAAATACTGCAAAACGTATAGTAATTATTGTTTCAATAGGACACAGGGACAATATTTACAAGCAGGCAATATTGGACCCACTGAAACATTAAATATATTTTATACAGCCCTCCTTCCTCCTACCTTAGGTGCAGCTCAAAAAATGAAGTTTTTTTTGGTTCAGCAAAAACAACATTTTGAGTTTGAAAAGGCTAAATACTTGTCTTTATTATAACTTTCGTGTAATAGATATGCATGCATCCAATTATATATCTACTCAACACGTTACTTGATCTTTATAGCTTCATTCTAATATGTTGGATTGTCCTAGATTTACTGATTAGGCTTAATATAGTGAACGTGTATAATGATACTGTCAATCGCATAATGCGCACCTTGAATCAGCTGACTTACCCACCATTGAAAATTATCAGAAGGTATATACCACCATTCAACGGATTAGATTTATCTATAATGATATTGCTAATAACAATTCACTTTGTAAAATATACAGTAGCTTACTACTTTAGGTAGATGTTAAAAAAATATCTAAAATCAGCAATATATCTATCCCTTTTAATATATGTATATATATCAGTTTTTAGCTACAACTATAAAGATCCTTCCTTAAACACGGCTACAAATAAGGAAGTGACAAATTTAGGTGGAATAGTAGGTTCATATTTAGCTGATATATTGGTTCAATTTCTTGGATTAACTAGTGTTACAATAGCTACAACCATAGTTTACTTGTTGATCTTCAGGCCAGCAAAAATACTGCTGAAAATTCTCTATTTAATATTAATCAATTTAGGGGTATGTGCTATATTACCACAACTTTCGCTAGGCATCACTGCAAGGTACAGACACAGTGGAATAATAGGGAATGCACTCGTTAATAACTGCCCATTTTATGTATTTGTGATAGTAACATCAATAGGTCTTGTAGGATCGGTTGGTTGGAAGAGAGCAATTTACTCTCTATTCTTCTTATGTAAAAAAATAGCTTGCTTATTTGTAAATGTTCCATTCTTCAGATCACATAAAACTGCTGAATATTCAGTTGCACCATTAGTAGTAGAAGAAAAACATAGAACTAAAATCACTACTAAACAACAACCAAAAGAAAGACAGAAAAAAGCTACCGAAGAAATTTTTAAACCTTCCAGTGAGTTCGAGTTTCCAAGCATTCATTTACTTTCTAAAGCAGAGGAGTCTTTGCAGAGAAAGCAGCTGAATGAAATGGGGAGCAATAAAAATTTATCTCTGCTGGAACAAGTCCTGAGTGATTTTGGCGTGCAAGGAAAAATTATCAGTGTATGCTATGGGCCGGTTGTGACTTTATACAAACTTGAACCACAAGCTGGTACGAAATCTGCAAGAGTAATTGGCCTTGCAGATGACATTGCACGTTCGATGAGTGCACTCTCTGCACGTATTTCAATAATTCGTGGGCAAAATGCTATGGGAATAGAGTTGCCGAACAAGGAACGAGAAATTGTAATGCTGCGTGATTTGCTTGAATCACCAGAATACCAGAATGCAAACTTAAATCTCCCAATCGCCCTTGGCAAAGAAATAAGTGGAAAACCAGTTATTGCAGATCTGACTAAAATGCCCCACTTGCTCGTTGCTGGAACCACAGGGTCGGGTAAATCAGTTGCGATTAACACTATGATTCTTTCGCTCGTTTATCGATTAAGTCCTGATGAATGTAAGATGATAATGATCGACCCAAAAATGCTTGAGCTTTCAATATATGATGCAATACCGCACCTAATGGCGCCAGTAGTAACAGAGCCAAAAAAGGCTGTTATCGCTCTTAAGTGGATAGTGAAAGAAATGGAAAATCGCTATCGCATGATGTCGTATTTAAATGTACGCAATGTAATAAACTATAACCAAAAAATCACAGAAGCAATGAATAGTGGAATAGAATTGGAGCGCGTTGTGCAGATTGGCTTTAACTCAACAACAGGCAAACCTTTGTTTGAAAAAATACCAATCAAGATGGAGACATTTCCGTATATTGTAGTGATCGTGGATGAAATGGCAGATTTGATGCTTGTTGCCGGCAAAGAGATAGAGTGCTCTATTCAACGTTTAGCTCAGATGGCTCGTGCTGCAGGAATACACATCATAATGGCAACACAACGCCCATCTGTGGATGTGATCACAGGTGTGATAAAGGCGAACTTTCCAACGAGAATCAGTTTTGCTGTTACTTCTAAGATAGATAGCCGTACAATACTTGGCGAACAAGGAGCTGAACAATTGCTCGGTATGGGTGATATGCTCTATATGGCCTCTGGTGGTAAGATCATTCGAGTTCACGGTCCATTTGTGAGCGATGATGAGGTGCAAGATATAGTTAATCATCTGAAAATGCAAGGTGAGCCAAGTTACATGGAGGAAATTACCAAAGAAGATGAAAATTCTTCTGTGGAATCAGAAGGTGAAACAGAGGATGAAGAAAACGACCTTTACAACCAAGCAGTGGCCATCATTCAAAGAGATCAAAAAGTTTCAACCAGTTACATTCAGCGACAACTTAGAATAGGCTATAACAGAGCTGCAAATATTGTTGAAAGAATGGAAAAAGAAGGAATTGTCAGCTCTCCAAATTACTCAGGAAAGAGAGAGATATTGGTTGAATAGCAACCTTGTAATACATTAACTTAAGTTTTTGCACTTTCAAAAAGCAAGTCAAACAAAATTATTAAAAGGTCAATACATAATGACAGTTGATTTAATACTAATTTAAGTACTAAGAACGTACAATAGTAATATATTAATTAATTAGGGGGTAAAAATGTCAAATATTTTGAGTAATGCTTGGTATAGTTTGTCTGGCAATGACATAACAGACATAACAAAATTGCAGGAACAAGTAGAAGAACTAGAGAAGCTATTAGGAAACTTCAAAGGTTTGCCAGAACAAGTAACAGAACTGTCAGATAAATTCGGTGGTTTATCAGAAAGATTTACAGAGTTGTCAGGTAAATTTGACGGTTTGTCAACAGATCTATCAGATAAATTCAATGGTTTGCAAGAAAAGTTTACAGGCTTGCAAGAAAACTTCACAGGTTTAGAAGAAAAAGTGGAAACACTCACAGAAGCAGTAGCAGATCAAGAAAAAACACTACTAATTTGTGCCATAGTCAGTGCTGTTGCCGCAATAGCGATAACTTCTTTTGTTGCATTCTGTATCTATCAGGGAGTTAAGTGTGAAAGGGAGAAAGAAAAGAACTTGTCTAAAGATACACCAGACGCAAAACTTAATAATGTAGATGCTATCGATGGCAATGAAAAGAAGCATATGCAAATGCCAGACTAAGTTGCATAACACTCTTCTTGAGAAGGTGTTACGCAACTTGTAGCACCTTACTCTTCTCTTAGCCTATGTAGGTTTTTTGATAGTAAACATATCACTTTTTAGAAAAATATTTGTATTGTAAAGTTAGTAAAGATTCTGGTTTACTTAAAGTTTGTTAATTGCTATCTTTTAAAACACGATATTTACTATAGCACCATATGCTTAGGATTTTTTCTAAAGTTTTGTTTATATTAATGTTTTTGGTTTCTAGCTTTTTTACTGTGCATAGTGCTGAAGCTAAATCTAAGCTCAGTAAGAGATACATACCTCCTGGTAACCCTGGTGGTGCAAACTTTCATACAGATGAGGATTTTGCTGAGTCATATAAACTGTATGAGAAGCGTAGGGAGCTCCTCAAGAAAAAAAAGTCACAAGATCGAGCTATAAATAAAGAAGATCTAATCAAAAAATTAAAAGAGAAAAAAATTGCTAGTCTTGATAATGAGCCAAATGACATGGAAGCGTGCATAGTCGACGATGAAGAGAGCGCTATGATAAATCAGCATGGTATTAATATCGCACGTTTAAAGGGTGCTGTATTTATAGATCAAGAGCCAGTTTCCCAGTATGAAAGCGAGCAGCATGAAAGTGAACAACAAGAAGGGAAGAAAGTTACTTCAACACGAGAAAAAAAAGTTTCTCCTATAAATGTCACTATAAAAGAAAATCCATCAAGAAAAACGTGCTCACATGATTCTATTGCTAATTTGGATAACGTAGATGCTTATAGTTTGAATGGTTCGAGTTCATTTGGCAGCGTAGCTGACACAGTAAAATAGTATCACAATATTGGCCATTAATAATATGCTAGATAAAGACCTGATATTGAATGACGATGCATATGAATTATCGCCAATTTCCAGGCACAAAACTCATGTTGTAGAAGTTGGAAAAGTAAAGATAGGTGGAAATAATCCTATAGTCGTACAATCTATGGCGCTTGGTGTGCATATAGATTCTGATGATATAAAAAGTAGCGCAAAACATTATGCAAAAGAAATAACAGAACTAGCGCGCGCAGGTTCAGAGTTAGTACGGATTGCTTTGAATTCAGAGGAAGTAGCAAGGGCAATACCTTATATAGTAGAAGAGATAAATAAAGAAGGTTTTGACGGTAAAATATTGGTAGGCTGCGGTCAATATGAGCTAGATAAATTAGTTCAAGATTATCCAGACAACATCAAAATGCTGGGTAAAATTAGAATCAATCCAGGCAATATAGGCTTTGGCGACAAACGTGATGAGAAATTTGAAAGGGTGATAGAGTATGCAATAATGCACGATCTTCCTGTTAGAATTGGGGTAAATTGGGGTAGTCTTGATAAATACCTTTTACAAAAACTGATGGATGAAAACTCTTCGCTTAGTAATGCAAGGCCTTCTGATGTTATACTGCGCAAAGCACTTGTAATGTCTGCTCTTGATAGTGCAAAAAAAGCTGAAGAAATTGGTCTAAATTCAAACAAAATAATCATTTCATGTAAAGTTAGCAAAGTACAAGATTTAATTTTAGTTTATATGGCACTTGCAAAATCTTCCAATTATGCGCTGCATTTGGGTTTAACTGAGGCTGGTATGGGCAATAAAGGTGTGGTAAATACCGCAGCAGGGCTTACTTATTTATTGCAAAATGGCATTGGAGATACAATACGGGCTTCTTTGACTCAACGTCCTGGTGAATTGCGTACTAATGAAGTGGTGGTGTGTCAGGAAATATTGCAATCTATAGGCTTGCGACACTTTAACCCTCAGGTTAATTCATGTCCTGGTTGTGGGCGCACAAGTAGCGATCGTTTTCGTATATTAACTGAAGAAGTGAATGGCTATATAAAAACTCATATGCCGATGTGGAAGAAAAAAAATCCAGGTGTAGAGCATATGAACATTGCTGTTATGGGATGCATAGTAAATGGTCCTGGAGAAAGCAAACACGCAAATTTGGGAATCAGCTTGCCTGGATATGGAGAAAAACCTGTTTCAGCAGTCTACAAAGACGGCAAGTATTTCAAAACTTTACAAGGTGATAATGTCTCTGAAGAATTTAAGGCAATTATTGATAATTATGTGAAGGAGCATTACACGTAACCTTTCACGGTTAATTAATAGATAAATCGCAAATAAAAAAGAAAATTAAACCTTGTTTTTCTTTTTTCGCTATTAATATATTTATAACACAATTGAGTTTAAATAGTTGGTATGAAAAGCTTTTTACGAAATTTCTTGCACTATCTTCTGTCATCCCAGTGCTTGACACTGGGATCCATATCTTTTTTTCTCTGGTCACGCGCTGGAATGACACCCAGGACGTGGTGTAATAGTTGTACAAGAATCCTACTAACTTTACTATTAATTCTATTTCCACTTTTAGCATCATCTATAAGCATTGAGGACATCGAAGAAAATTGCGATTACGAATATTACCCTAAATTAGATTCTTCTTCTGCTGATGAGTTACACGTTATAAAGCGAAATTATTATAGATACGGTGAGGAATTAAAAATACTAGCAGATGAGAGGATAAAGGAGATCACTTTAGGCACTAGTGATAAATAATTGTAACCAGACTGCATTCTGTGATTTTTAGCAAAACACGATCTTTCATTTGAGCTTTCTTCAATTTAAAGTAAATACAGAAAATTGCTGCCTATAGCTGAACTGACCTTACCCAGAAAAAGTAGAGAGAAAGTTTGGAATGTTTTTTACAAAGAGAATAAACTATTTGCCATATTTTGAAAAAACGTTTTATTTTACTCCAAAAACGTCTTAACTTTCTCTCTACTTTTTCTGGGTAAGGTCACACTTGACTACTTGGATCTAGTATGATTTAATTAACCAAGAAGTAGACATGAAAAAATTATGTAGTGAACCAGTTTGCATGACGCTAAGAAGGAAAATATGGATAGAAAAACGAGAATAGAATCAGACAGCTTAGGGGAAGTAAAAGTACCAAGTGAACATTACTGGGGAGCGCAGACTCAACGTTCTTTAGAAAATTTTAAGATTGGCACAGAAAAAATGCCAGAGCCTCTGATTAAAGCATTAGCAATAGTAAAACTTGCAGCAGCACGTGTTAACATGAAGCAGGGTAGCATAGATAATAAGGTAGGGGACGCAATCTGCGCAGCCGCAAGGGAAGTAATAGATAGCAAATTTAATAATGAATTTCCGCTTGTTGTTTGGCAAACCGGATCCGGAACGCAGACTAATATGAATATGAATGAAGTGATCAGCAATCGCGCAATAGAGATTTTAGGTGGTAATTTGGGTAGTAAATCTCCGATACATCCAAACGACCATGTGAATTATGGTCAGTCATCAAATGACACCTTTCCAACAGCAATGCATATAGCAGCAGCAGAGCAAATAAACTGCTTGCTTATTCCAAATCTTGAAAAATTGCATAAGGTGCTGGATAATAAGGTTCAGGAATTTAAAAATATAATAAAAGTAGGACGTACTCACTTACAAGATGCAACGCCCCTAACACTGGGACAGGAGTTTTCTGGCTATGCAGCCCAGATTAAAAAGGGGATAGAGAGAGTAAAATTAACTTTAAGTGGTATATACGAGCTTGCACAAGGTGGCACTGCGGTTGGCACAGGACTCAATACTAAAAAGGGTTTTGCTGAAGATTTTTCAAGCAAAGTTGCAGAAATTACTAATCTTCCATTTACTTCAGCAGGCAATAAATTTGAAGCGCTAGCAGCAAACGATGCTTTAGTTGAGCTCAGTGGAACACTCAATACAGTAGCAGTCAGTTTAATGAAAATTGCAAATGATATAAGGTTGCTTGGTTCTGGTCCAAGATGTGGAATTGGGGAAATAATGTTACCGGAAAATGAGCCTGGTTCTTCAATTATGCCAGGTAAAGTGAATCCAACTCAGTGTGAAGCAGTAACTATGGTGTGCACTCAAGTTATGGGAAATCATGTTGCTGTGACCATTAGTGGTTCAAACGGCCATTTTGAATTGAATGTGTTTAAGCCAGTGATAATTTACAATGTTTTGCAGTCTATAAGACTTTTAGCTGATGCAAGTTTAAATTTTACAGAAAAATGTGTAGTTGGTATTAAGGCAAATGAAGAGAGGATAAAAGATTTACTGAATCAGTCGTTAATGTTGGTCACTATATTAAATACGCATATAGGGTATGACAATGCAGCAAAAATAGCGAAGCTTGCTTATAAAGAAAATATCACTCTAAAAGAAGCAGCAGCAAAACTTCAACTGCTCACTGAGGAGGAGTTTGAAAGGATAGTGAAACCAGAAGAAATGGTGAATTATTTGTAACCGTTGGGAGTGTTAAATAAACCATACGCGTCAAGTTAAGAGGTATCCGTTCAGCCAATGGCGTCAACTTAAGAGCCTCCATTAGCAAACTCTCCTAAAAACATGATGGCGTTTGGGCTTATCTACCTTATTGTGGCTGCCCTGGTCGAATTTTAACTTTAGCACGCATGCTTAAAAAGGGCTTGAAAGTTTTTTGGTGCAATAAGTACTTGATAGAGTTTCTGCTCATTACACCAAACAAAACTGAAAAATTTAAACGATACTCAGTAATTTGATCTGGGTTCCAAGGCCCTTGTGCATCACACATATGAAGCGATAATATATTACACATAACTAAGTTCGCCCAAAATTCTTGTAATACAGCCTCTAGGTGTATGGTCCCATAATTCCTCCTTTGATGGTATTGTTTTCTCATATTTTATCATACCATCACACTCTGGGACTGTACACCAGGAATTATCCTATTGAATTCTATGATATTATTTTTGTAACATTGTCTAAAGTGCCCAGTGTCAAGCACTGGAATGACACCATTTCCGTGAATATTGCTCTTAATTTGTAACTAACCTAAGCCATAAATATTAAGAAATTTACCAAACGAAAAAAAAGGCAAAAGAAGCCCCGTTGGTGACTAGTTATTTATATGTACTTCAAAATATTGGCGTTTTTTATTCTAAACGCTACGATTCAGCCGCTTTTAAATGCGATTAACCTAAATTATAAACGTTAAGAAATTTACTGAGCGGAAAAAAAGGCAAAGAAACCCGGGTAGCTAGTATTCAAATTCTCCCTTGTCTATTTGACGTCTTTTACTGTCTTAAACGCTTTATAAGCGCGTTTCAGCTTATATAGGTAGAAACCTAGAAGTTTTATAAAGACATGAGGTGCACATAGTGCAAAAATTAAGCATGATTTACGCCAAATACATTAAGTTTTTTGTCATTAATCCACTGCAGAGATTGCGAAGATAAATAAATAGCTCCACTGTTATGATAAGGGGGCTGGCGAAGGGTATCAAGTAAGTTTTTACATCTAATTTATAGCTCCCTGCATGATACCACGTATTATCTATACCAAGGTGTTCTTCTTGTAGATATTATACCAACAATCCACTATTTTTTTTATGTCTTGTGGTTTAGTTTCTGGACCTATACTGATTCTAATTGAACACTCTGCTTGCTCTTTTGTTGCCCCCATTGCAAGCAAAACATGGGAAGACTCAACTTTTCCAGAAGAACATGCAGAACCATTACTAACTGCAATATGATTCAAGTCAAAATGCATGAGCTGCACATCACTCTTTACTCCTGGCATATAAATAAAACTTGTGTTTGGCAGCCTCTTAGAGTTTTTACCGAAGATTCTTATATCACTGGCAAGATTTAATAATTCACACTCTAATTGATCACGTAGCTCCTTTACTTCATCCATTTTTGATAGAAGGTCTGGAATATTTTGCAGTGCAGCAGAAAGGCCTGCAATCGCAACAGTATTTTCCGTACCACCACGAAATCCCTTCTCTTGTCCACCACCTATTATAATAGGTTCTATCGCAAGTTCTTTATTGAATATTAAAACTCCACTGCCTGCTACACCGCCAAATTTATGGGCGGATAAAGTGAGTAAATCCACTCCTAAATCTTCCATATTAACTTTAATTTTCCCAACACTTTGAGCAGTGTCAGTGTGGCAAATTGCTCCAAATTTGTGTGCTATTTCAGCTATTTCCTTAACAGGCTGAATAACTCCGGTTTCGTTATTTGCCATCATAACTGAAACTATTGCTTTGTTTCTTTTAAGTTCGCTTAGAATTTTTTCTAGCTCTAAAAAGTCAACAATGCCCTCCTGATTAACGGGTATTATATATGGATTACATGCAGAATTAAGAATTGAAGGATGCTCTATAGCTGAAATTACATGCAGATAGCCTGCTATTCCTCTCATAACAAGGTTATTCGCTTCAGTCGCACCAGACGCAAAAACTATTTCTTTATCACTTGGAACACCAATAGCATCACGTATGTTATCTCTTGCATCCTGAAGAATCTTCCTCGCTTCTTGTCCTCTTTTATGTAGTGATGATGGATTGAGCGTTTGTTTTAACAAGACCTCAAATATACTTTTTTTTACATTCTCACTAATTGGAGCAGTTGCATTGTAATCAGCATATACGTAACCACTATTTTCTAAAGAGAATGGACTCATCTGTCACTTAAATAAGTTTACCATCAACTATAGCCATAACTATGTACGTTAGCTTTAACACGATAAAAAATTTATTGCAAAAACAGCGAAATTAATACATAATTAATAATTCATGTCATCAATACCTGTCAAGCAGGTTTTTATTAGGAGTTACCGTGGTAGAAGTTTTTTTGAATAATGCAACAAGAAAGATAGAAGGTGAATACCACCAAAGCAAAGATGCCAACGCGCCGGTTGTGCTGGTTTTACATCATCACCCTCAATATGGTGGTAATATGGGTAGTAAAATTGTACATGGTATATATACGTCTTTTATCGATAACAATTTTTCTGCATTGAAAATTAACTTTCGTGGTGTGGGAAAATCTACCGGAACTTTTGATAAGGGTATAGGAGAATTAACTGACGCTGCGGTAGCTATTGATTGGCTTCAGGAACATAATCCTAGCAACGTTCCAATTTGGATCGCTGGTTTTTCTTTTGGAGCATGGGTGGCTATGCAGCTAACAATGCGTCGCCCTGAGATAGTGGGTTTTATTGTTCTTTCTCTTCCGGTAACTAAGTACGATTTTTCTTTTCTTTCTCCCTGTCCAGTTTCTGGGCTTATAATACAAAGCAGTAACGATACAATCTCAGAAGAAAACGATGTAACAGAATTAGCAAAAAGGTTAATAAATTCAGTAAAAAGTGATCACATGAAATACCATATAATAGACGATACTAATCACTTTCTAAGGGATAAAGAAGAGGAAGTGACTCAAATCGTAGATGGTTATATAAAACTGCGCTTAAACAGTGCAGCTATTTCTTCTCAAAAGGTCAAAAAAGAGGTAAGGGTAAAAGAATATGCCTAACCTTTACAAACAAGAGAAATGAGTGTAGTAATATAAATGAAAAGGTTTTGTTATGTTTAAAAAGCTATTATTTTTTGTTTTAGCTGTGTTTATGTTATCGGGGTGTTCCCTAAGTAAACAGCGTAAGTTAAAAAGTCCGTGTATAAAAAGCAATGAAAGCGTTTCATGCGAGTTGTACTCTGTTAATGATCATTGGTTAGATAAGTATAAGGCATAGGTAGTTTAAATTGTGCTATTTTCCCTATTCACAACTTCACTAATGATCGATCTCTCAATTGGAAAATGCAGTCTGCCTTTTCTGCAAGGAGATGATTGTGCGTCACTATAAGCATAGAGCTGTTATTTTCCTTTACGTATGAATGTAGCAGTAAAAACACGTTAAAAGAATTTGTTGGATCTAAATTTCCTGTTGGCTCATCTGCAAGTAAAAGCTTTGGAGAATTTACAATGCTTCTTGCAATTGCAACTCTCTGCCTTTCCCCACCCGAAACTTCAGATACCATGCTACTTGCTTTGTTTTCCAGACCAAATTTTTCCAACATTGCTTGCGAATTTTTTTTTGCTTCAGCTTTGCTTTTTCCTGCAATAAGTTGAGGAAGCATAATATTTTCCAACACCGATAACTCTTGTAACAAATAGTGAAATTGATAAACAAAACTAAGAAAATTTCTTCTTACATGGGTTTTATGCTTATTATTGGCTTGTGTGCAATTTATTCCATCTATCGTAACTATACCTGAAGTTGGCTTGTCCAACAAGCCTGCGATTTGCAATATAGTTGTTTTTCCTGCACCTGAATTGCCAATCAGCGCTACTACTTGCCCTCTTGTGACACTTAGGTTGATGTCTTTTACAACAGCAGAATTGTCCTTGAAGCTTTTATCTACAGAAGTTAGTTCTAGAGCTACATTATCACCCATGTTTAAAAGACCCAGAAGGCATCTAAATTTTGGTAATAATTAAACCGAAAAACTGTTACCACAACCACATTGAGACTTAGCAAGGGTATTCTTTATTTGAAAACCAGAACCACTGAGATCCTCAGTATAATCTATAACTGAGTTATTTAAAAATTTTGCTGAACAATTATCAACCATTAATACAGGATTGCCATTTTCATCATTAATTACTATATCTTTACCTTTTTCGCTAAAACTGGAGTGGCTTCTATAGTCCTCGCTTTCTTCATAGTCATCATCTTCGTCTTCGTCATCAAACTCATCATCGTAATCATCATCTTCATCATCCAAAGATAGATTTTTATTCATTTGATCCATAAGAAAATTGTATTTGAAGCCAGAACATCCACCGCCTGAAACTGCAACCCGCAAAACAGAACTCTTATCCCCTTCCTGCTCTGCAAGAAAGTGGATTTTTTTTAGTGCATTATCAGTTAAGTTGATGTTGTAATTTGTTGACATAGTAACCACCGTTTATTATTGATAATTTATTATAGTAGAAATTTTACATGTCAAACAATAATTTTCTATTAAGTTATGCATGCTTTCCAAGCAAAACAAAAGGGAGATACTTCAAAGAGCCAGAAGATGAGAATCGCAGCTGCTTTCAGCGTGATAGGGATCGCATTGTTCACTCTAATGCGTTTAGGAAATTGGGGTACAAAACACAAGTTTTTATCAATTACGAGCACGATTACTATCGCACTCGGCTGACTCATAGCCTTGAAGTTGCACAAATTGCAAGATCCATCGCACGCAGGCTCAGCTTAGATGAGGACATCACTGAATGCATAGCACTTGCACATGACCTTGGTCATCCCCCATTTGGTCACACAGGTGAGGATGCTCTAGTTCAAGTTGATAGTGAGAAGTATGAGTTTGATCATAATGTTCAAGCTATAAGGATTTTAACTTATCTTGAACAAAAACATGCTGATTTTGATGGTATGAATCTAAGTTGGGAGGTGATTGAAGGGGTTGCAAAACATAATGGTCCCTTGCTTGGTCAAAACGAGGAGTCTTCTACAAATAATCAGCTGTTATTAAAATATAATGAAAAATATGATCTAAAACTTGAGGAATTTTCAAGCATTGAAGCGCAAGTTGCTTCAATTGCCGATGATATTGCTTACAGTGTTCACGATCTTGATGATGCACTCAGAGCAAATTTAGTAACCATCGAAGATTTGCTGAATGTTCCTTTAATTGAAAAAATGTTTAAAGACATAAGGAGCAGATATTCAGAATTACCTCAGAGCAAACTCATACATGAATCACTGAGTGGAACTATAGGAACTATGATAAGTGATGTTGTTTCTCAGACTGAAAGAAATATTGAAGATCATAAAATAAAAAGTGTAGAAGACGTAAGAAGTCTAAATAAAATGCTAGTCACATTTTCACCAGAAGTTGCGAATGCTACAAAAGAAATGAAAAGATTCAACATGGAGAAAATATACAGAAGCTATAAACTGAGTAGAACGATGAACAAAGCGAAACGCATAATACAGGAACTTTTTCAATGTTTTTATGAAAATCCAAGATTACTTCCTACAGAGTGGAGCAAACTTGCTTGTGAATCCCAGCGTTCAATAGTAATATGCGACTATATCTCGGGAATGACAGATAGATTTGCTATACATGAGCACAGGAGAATATTCGACACTTCATATGAAATGACTTCTTTCTAATGACTGATGATCATTTCATGTCAATTGCATTAAGGCTTGCAGAAAAAAATCTTGGGAATGTTGCGTCAAATCCTACTGTCGGGTGTGTTATTGTAAAAGATGGTATAATCATTGGTGAGGGATATACAGGAGTAGGTGGGCGCCCACATGCAGAAGTGGTTGCTTTGCAAAGTGCAGAAGGTTTAACCCATGGTGCAACTATGTATATCACGCTCGAGCCATGTTGCCACTTTGGAGTTACAGGACCATGTACTGCGGAAATCATAAGAGCTGGAATAAAAAGGGTAGTAATTGCAACTATTGACCCAGATAGCAGAGTTTCAGGTGGAGGCATTAAAGCTCTGAAAGAAGCAGGAATTGAAGTTGAGCAAGGTATTATGCAAAAAGAGGCAGAAGAACTGAATGTCGGTTTTTTCACCACTAAAGAATTTCATAGACCATTTATAGCTTGCAAAATTGCAACAACTCTTGACGGAAAAATCGCAACATTTACAGGCGATAGCAAATGGATAACAAGTGAAGATACGAGAAATTGGGTGCATGAGCTCAGAGCAAAATATGATGCAATTATGATTGGTAGCAACACCCTCATTAATGACGATCCACTCTTAACTTGCAGATTACCAGAACTCGGAAGTAGATCGCCAATAAGGCTAATTATAGATAGCCAGGAAAAATTGCAGGAAGAGCATAATATTGCAAAGACTGCAGATAAAGTAATAACTTGGGTGATTACAAACAGAGAAATAGAGAGAAAAATAAAAAACATTAATTATTTGATAGTCAATTCAAATCACAAACCTCCTGTTATTCCAGATGTCACCCCAACACACTCTCCTGTCATTCTAACGCCTTCTCCTGTCATCCCAGTGCCCAGACACTGGGATCCAGAAAACTTCAAGCAATTGCATAATGAAAACTGGATTCCAGCGTCACGCGCTGGAATGACATCGGAGCCTGACATTATCGATAAAGTCTGCCTAAAAGACATGGCATCAAAACTTGCTTCAGAAATTGGCATAACAAGGTTATTAGTTGAAGGTGGAGGAGTGTTAATCACAGAGCTACTGAAGCATAGTTTAATCGACAGGCTGATAATCTGCCGTAGTGGTAAAATTTTAGGTAATGATGCCATCCCCTTTATAGGGAATTTAGGAATTCAATCCATCAACAACTGTTACCAATTTAAAAAAGTAGAGATAATAGAGTTTAGTAAGGATGTAGTTGAGGTATGGAATAGATTGCCTTAACCTTTACATATTCAAATGAAAGGAAAAAGAAAGAGGTAGAAAATCTACCTCCTATACAATTTGTTATATTGTTTTTTCTTCGAACTTATCTTCAAATATTTTCATAACTTCAGGTTCTTCTATCATAGTTTTAAGTGCTTCTTTATCAATTATACCTGGAGCACCATCTTTACCTGGAGCACCATCTTTACCTGGAGCACCATCTTTACCTGGAGCACCATCTTTACCTGGAGCACCATCTTTACCTGGAGCACCATCTTTACCCTGAGTGCTCTCCATTGCATTCATTTGCTGATATGAAGCATAAGCTGCTGCGGCAAAATATACAGCGGCAATAAATAGAACTGCAATTCCAGCAGGGCTAGCAACAAGTGCTAAAGATGCAGGTCCAGCAATTACTTTAGTAGCAATTAATATTGCCGTTATTGCTCCCGCTAAAGATGCAAGTGCAACTAAACCTTCAATACTCATTTTTGTTATATGTGCAGTGTTTTCCCACTTCAATATGCTTTTATTTGTATTTATAGTCATAATAGTCCCCTTAAAAGGATTAAGTATGTGTTAATAGATGCATGTTAGTCAAGCTATTTTTTACATTATTATTTAAAGTATATATTTCAAGCTGCTTCCTAAACTGTCATCAGCTGTATATAATTCACATATGATACACGGCTGGCTGAATCTCGATAAACCAATAGGAATTAGTTCTGCACAAGCTGTAACCCAAGTTAAAAAGATCTTTGGAATTAAGAAAGCTGGTCATCTGGGAACACTTGATCCTTTAGCTTCAGGTGTGTTGCCAATTGCTCTTGGCGAGGCAACAAAAACTATACCGTATTTATCTTGTGACTTAAAGGCATACGATTTTACAATAAAATGGGGCGAACAAAGAACAACGGATGATTTGGGTGGTGATATCATTAGAACTAGCGATATAAAACCCGAATATAATCAAATAAATTGTGCAATTAAAAATTTTATTGGTGAGATCAAGCAGACTCCTCCTCAATTTTCAGCAATAAAAATTAAAGGAGCAAGGGCGTATAAATTGGCAAGAAGTGGGCAAAAGGTAAATATAAAACCCCGACAAGTCAAAATACATGAGCTGAAATTGATATCTGTGGACACCATAAATAATAGTGCAAATTTTTCTATGATGTGCGGTAGTGGTGTATATGTGAGATCAATTGCTCGGGATCTTGGCATTGCATTAAATTGTTTTGGACACATTACGAAATTAAGAAGAACTATGGTAGGTGACTTTAGAGAAAACGAATCAGTGACAATTGAACAGCTCGCTGAAAGAAACACAATAACTTACTCTCCGATAACAAAAGGTGATACTGGAGTAATAGAAGATACAGGGAGTAATGCAAAAAGTTTCATCATTCCCATTGAATCGGCTTTAAAATCGATGTTCAAAATTGAAATTTCCCCAGAAGATGCGGGGAAAATCGGAAAAGGTCAGGAAGTTGTATTAAATAACTTGCGTAATTTAAAGAATTATGATATTTGTTGTACGATAGTGGGTAGTGTACCTATTGCAATCTGCAGTTTTATTTATGGTTGTGTGAAACCTATTCGTGTTTTTAATATTTAAAATGAGGTTTAGATGTCGATAACATCCGAAAAGAAAAAGAGTTTGATAAATATATATGCGATTAAAGAGGATGATACAGGTTCATCTTTTGTACAATGTGCAATTTTGACCGAGAGGATCAGTAACTTAACTGAGCATTTTAAAGTGCACAAGCATGACCATCACTCTAAGCGTGGTTTACTTATATTGATAGGTAGAAGACGCAAGCACTTAAATTATATAAAGCGTAAATTTGGTAATGAAGCCTATCAGGAATTAATAGAGAAGTTAGGCATTAGAAAATAATCGAGGAATTTAATATGTTTAAAATTATAAAAAAATCTATAGAGTGGGGTGGTCGTGCCTTATCTTTAGAAACAGGAAAAATAGCACGCCAAGCTCATGGTTCAGTAGTTGTAAATTACGGTGATACTTCTGTTTTAGTAACTGTTGTACGTAAAAAGAAGGAAGAAAGCGTTGATTTCCTACCTTTAAATGTGCAGTTTATCGCAAAAAGCTATGCCATGGGTAAGATCCCTGGTGGTTTTTTTAAAAGAGAAGGCAAGCCATCTGATAGAGAAACTTTAATCTCAAGAGTAATAGATAGGAGTGTAAGGCCACTCTTTCCAGAAGGATTTCATGATGAAATTAGTGTGGTGTGTAATCTATTAACTTATGATACAGTCAATCCTCCTGAAGTGCCAGCATTGATTGGTGCTGTTGCAGCTCTTGCGGTTTCTGGTGTTCCTTTTCACTTTACTATAGCTGGAGTGATAGTTGGTTGTGATGAAAATAATAACTATATACTCAACCCTTCTGTTCAAGAGATGAAAGCAAGCAGCTTGGATCTGTTTTTGTCTGGTGATGAAAATTCGATTTTAATGGTTGAGTCAGAAGTGAAAGAGCTCTCTGAAGAAAATGTTTTTAATGCAATAAAATTTGGCCATGAACACCTTAAACCTGTCATTAAGCTCATAAAAGAGTTTGCTGATACAGCTGGCAATAAGCCTGAAAGCTTTGCTCCTGTTGATACATCAGATATAACACAAGAGCTCGAAAAATACGGTAAAGATTTTGAAAAAGCATATTCGCAAACAGTAAAACAAGAGCGAGTTCAAGCTCTAGAAGCGGTCAGAGAGAATATATTGAATACTCTTAAAGAGACTGGAAAAGATGAAAAGTTAATTACGTATGCAGTAAAAAACTTTGAAAGATCTTTAGTACGTGAAATAATTAGGAAGAAAGGTGTAAGGATAGACGGTCGTAAGCATGATGAGATACGTCAGATAGAAGTTGAAGTTGATATTCTGTCCAGAACTCACGGTTCTGCGCTGTTTACAAGAGGCAACACTCAGGCATTGGTTGTTACTGCTCTTGGTACTACTCAAGATGAGCAAATTGTGGATGATATTGAAGGGGATAGACGTGAGCATTTCATGTTGCATTATAACTTTCCCTCATTTGCTGTTGGAGAAACTTCTGCTGCACGTGCACCAGGAAGAAGAGAAATCGGTCATGGCAAACTTGCTTGGAAAGCAATTCATCCTGTTTTACCCGATAAATCTGAATTTCCTTATACAATAAGAGTAGTATCCGAAATTTTGGAGTCTGATGGTTCTTCTTCTATGGCAACAGTTTGTGGGACTTCTCTTGCTTTAATGGATACGGGTGTGCCAATAAAGGCCCCTGTTGCTGGAGTTGCTATGGGCCTTATTAAAGATAAAGACGAGTATGTGATACTTTCCGATATATTGGGTGATGAAGATTATCTTGGTGATATGGACTTTAAAGTAGCAGGAACTAGTGAAGGGGTTACGGCACTACAAATGGATATGAAAATTTCTGGTATAAGCTTTGAAATTGTTGAAAAATCTTTAGAACAGGCAAAAGCTGGAAGATTACATATTTTAGAAAAAATGAATGCAGTGATTTCAGAACACAGTGATGACGTCAAAGACCATGCACCAAGGATGTTATCATTTTACATAGATAAAGACAAAATTTCTGCAGCTATTGGTGCTAAAGGAAAAAATATACGCAGTGTGTGTGAAAGAAGTAATGCAAAAATTGAAATAGGAGATGATGGTAAAGTTTCTGTTTTTGCCACGAGTGGCACTGAAGCTGAAATTGCAAAGAGTATGATGATTGATTCAATAACAGAACTAGAACAAGGTTCTATAGTTGATGTCAAAGTTGTAAAAATAGAGAAGTCTATTGTAGAGCTTGAATTTCTTAATGGCAGAAAAGGAAAAATGCACATAAGTGAAGTAGCTAATGAACACATAGATTCTATAGAGAGCATACTTAAACAAGATGATACTTTCAAAGCACTAGTAATTGACTTCGAAAAAGGTGGATGTCCAAAGTTGTCAAGACGTCGAGTTGATCAAGAGACGGGAGAGTTTTTTGAAGGTGAGCTTTACAACGAGGAAAGGAAAGATGGTCCAAATGACAGGGATAATTATTACAATAATTCATTTAATAGAAAACCTGGAGGAAGTTACCATAAGAAGCCTTCTCGTCCTCGTTCTGGTTTCAGCAACAGAAATAAGCCGAAATTTGGTAATAATGATTCATCATCAGGCTTTTATTAAAAGTAAACTTCTTGCGTTACCTCTTGTCATCCAAGTAGCTTGACTACTTGGACCAGAGACTTTTTCAAATTGGTAGATAATAGAAATAATTTGTGTTAACTAGCTAAAGATCTTAGGTTTGCCAACATTCCGCTACGTGTTAGCGGCTGAGATACCGCGAATGAATCGCGGTATGACGTAGGGCTGCACTAGCTATATAGGATTACCACGATGGATTTTTAAGATCATTTACGGCCTTCTTAATATCTTCAGCCTTGAATATCGCCGATCCCGCAACTAAAATATCAGCACCTGCTTTTATTATATCAGTTGCGTTAGAAAAGTTAATTCCACCATCTACTGAAATTTGTGTTTTAAGATTACGCTCCTGTATTATTTTTTTTATAGTAGATATCTTGTTCAACTGTGAATGAATAAATTCCTGCCCTCCAAAGCCAGGGTTGACTGTCATAATCAGCACAATATCTAGCTCATGTATTATGTATTCAAGCACACTTGGGGAAGTTGAAGGAACAATTGAGACTCCAGCTTGAATCGTTTTTTTTGCGTCGTTTACATTTTTGTATGACTTTACCTTTCTTATCAACCTCTCAAGGTGTATCTCTGCTTCTGCATGTACAGTGATAATATCAGCACCAGCATTTATAAAGCTTTCAATGTGGTTACCAGGAGATTTGACCATTAAATGCACATCAAAAGGAAGATTGCTATATTTACGTATTGCAGAGACAACGCTAGGACCAATTGTAATATTTGGAACGAAATTCCCATCCATAACGTCTATGTGTATGTAATCTACACCTAAATCGCTAATTTTTCTTACTTCTTCTCCTAATTTTGCAAAGTCTGCTGAAAGTATAGAAGGTGCAATTTTAATACTCATGAGCTGTTTTTTACTAAAAAATAACTTATTTTTAAGACTCTGTCACCCTAATACTATTTGCATCATCTGAGTAGCTATAGGAACTGGATACCGATATCGGCGATGGTTTATGCCTATTTAACTAGATCTTAAATTAGATAAAAAAAGGTAGTCTTGATAAAACTTATTTACAACAAGTTTTTTTACATTTGGATTTTCTGTTTGTTCTTTTTTGTACCCTAATTTATAGCTTATTGAATCCTTATATGAACTGATCGTTTTGTATGCTTTGTTCATCTCTCTAGGAAAGATGCCATTAGCAATTACGACGCATAACCCTGTAGCTGTTGCAAAAGCTAGAGTGGTAAATGCTAGATTTTGTAAAAAATTCCTTCCACTAATTTTTTTTTCCTGTATATTAGCAGAGTGCGATTTGTTTGACGCTTCTTCTAGATGTTCATGCCATATATGATTGCAGTTCGTACACTTTACCTTTCTTCCAAATGCACCAATTTGCTCAGAAGATACTAAGTAAGTTTTAGTACAACTATTACATTGTATTTTCATAGCACTTACATATAAAGTGGTAACAAGCTCAAATGATACAGAGCTATAAATTTAATATTAATATATATAACAAATGGAAGGTTTGCAACTAAAAAAAACACAAAGTGAGATAGAAAATATTTGGAAAAATAGAGAAAAATTTAATGACTATAACCTAAAGGAAACAGCAAGAATAGCAATTAAAGAGGTAATTGAGCTCCTTGATAGTGGCAAAATTAGAGTAGCAGAAAAGCTATCAAGTGGAGAATGGGTAGTACATAAGTGGATAAAGCAGGCAATATTATTACATTTTCTCACTGAAGAAAACAAAATAATAGACAATACCAATTGCTGGTTTGACAAGATCGGTAACAAATTTAGTGAATGGAATGAGGAGAAATTTCGCCAGTTAAAAATTAGAGCAGTTCCTGGGTGTTTTGTCCGCCGATCTGCTTATATAGGTACAAATGTTGTTCTAATGCCAAGTTTTATCAACGTTGGTGCATATGTTGATTCAGGAACAATGATAGATACCTGGTCAACGATTGGTAGCTGTGCGCAAATAGGAAAAAACTGCCATATTTCCGGTGGAGTGGGAATAGGTGGAGTCCTTGAGCCTATTCAAGCTTCACCTGTCATTATAGAAGATAATTGCTTTATTGGAGCACGTAGCGAGGTAGCCGAGGGTGTGGTAGTGAGAGAAGGATCAGTCCTTGGCATGGGTGTGTTTATTGGAGCATCAACAAAGATTATTGATAGAGAAACTAGCGAGGTATTTTATGGCGAAGTGCCACCTTATTCTGTAGTGGTACCAGGGTCTATTCCATCTAAAAATAACATTTCAACCTATTGTGCAGTTATAGTAAAAAAAGTGGATGAAAAGACGAGATCGAAAACCTCTATAAATGAAATATTGAGGGATTAAACTATCTCACTGCTTGTCGTCACTTTTTTTATCATTATTACTAACCACAGTAATGGCATACGCACATAACTCTGAGAAAGAGACTCCATTTTCTTGAGATAGTTTATATAATTTTTGTAGACTTTCTTTTACTTTATTAGGGATATTCCCTCCACGTTCTTTTACAAGCCAGGAATCTTGATGATGAATTGGATGAGCATCACTTTTTGGATTTCCTATATATATTGCAAAAGGTGAACTTTGTCCTTTGAAGTCACATTGTACAGTAAATTTTTTTATAGATTCAGCCATCTAAAGACCTCTACTTTTCTTTTTGGTCGATTTTATAGCAGGTGGAAGAGGTGGTTTCTTTATAAAATCTTGTCTATTGACAACACTTTCTTTACCTTCCAAAGCTCGGCGAACATCAGCTCTGCTTAATTGCGACTCTTTTGCTACCTTCATTCCATGCTTTGCCATAATATTAGCATATGCTAGTACTTTTTTTACCAATTCTAGATCACCATCTAGCATTTGAACTAGCACTTGAAACACTTCCGCTAAAGTTAGTCCATCAGCATTTATAACCTTGTTTTCTATAAAATTGACAGCTTCTTCAAATTTGTATTCAATACTATCATCTTGAGGTATAAGGGCAACATAATCGGTGTTTTTGTCGTCCATAACTGAAGCACTATTACTCACAAACTTAAGTTTATACTATATATATAAATACTCTACTATTTTATATTATGGCACGCTATAGTTAAACATTTATTAATAACATGCTCACTTATATACACGAATTAATTGACAAAAGTCAAGGATCAATATCCATCAGTGATTTCATGAATGCCGTTTTGTACCATGAAAAATACGGCTATTATACGAGTAGATTACCACTTGGTAAGGATGGTGATTTTACTACTGCACCTGAGATCAGCCAATTATTTGGTGAAGTAATTGCAGTTTGGATAATGCATACATGGGAAAAATTAGGAAAGCCATCAAAATTTTCTCTAGTTGAACTTGGACCAGGCAAAGGAACACTCATTCACGATATAATAAGAGTCACTAAAAAATACAGCAGCTTTTTTAATTCAATGTTAATCCACTTAGTTGAAATAAGCCCTACTTTACGGAAGATACAAAAGGAAAAATTAAAAGGCTTAGATGTTAATTGGCACAAAAATATTGACAACCTACCAGAACAACCAACCATTTTTTTAGCAAATGAGTTCTTTGACGCTCTTCCGATAGATCAGTTTGTATATCGTGATGAGGGGTGGTATGAAAATATGGTGACAAAACAAGATGATGGCAGTCTCTTGGTGTCATGCCAGTGCGTGACACTGGAATCCAGAAAAAAAGAATCATGGATTCCAGTGTCAGCTACTTGCATGACAGGGGGTTTCGATGGTGCAGTGGTGGAAATATGTTCAACTGGGGTTGAAATATTAAAAAAACTTGAGAAGAAGATATATAATCATAAAGGAGCTGCTTTGATTATAGATTACGGTTATGTATACCCCGCATATAAGAGCACTTTGCAATCGATAAAACAACATAAGTATGCTAATTTTCTTGAGAATGTTGGTAATAGTGATATTACTGCACTTGTGAACTTTCAAGCATTAAAAGATTCATTAAAACACGTAGATTGCGAGATTTTAACTCAAAGAGAATTTTTATATCTTTTTGGCATAAAAGAAAGAACCCAGGCTTTAATGAAAAGTGCAAGTGATGAACAAAAGAATAGGATCTTTAGTGAATTCTTAAGGTTGACTGAAAGTATGGGCACTCTTTTTAAAGCAATGCTATTGATAGCATTGCTAAAATAATTTATGTTGTTGGGAATGTTGTAACAAAATTAGGTATATTGGTACATACCTAAGTGGGGTAAAAGGAGGCTGACATAGCGGGTTTTATACTATTCTAGAAGTAATATGCGGAAAAGGGGGGATTCGAACCCCCGACATATTTTCATATGTGCACGCTTTCCAAGCGTGTGCTTTAGACCACTCAGCCACCTTTCCATGCATATTCATAATATTGAAAATTGTGCTGCTAAACAATATAAAAACCTGATATATAGGGTTCACCACGAAAATTTACAGTATTGTTAAACTTGCTTCTGCAAGTTGGAAATGTTTTATCGCAACCTGCGAGTATTGAATATTTATCTCCAGCAAAAATTTGGTATGAAGGCGAAGTAAACAATGTAACTACTTTATTTTTATATTCTTTTACTATACCTTCAAATGCTGTTGAGCCAAAGAATTTCACTACTCCGTGCTTATAATATTCATCACTCTCAGTTAAATTCGTGTCTTCAAATCTTCTTTCGTCTATTACTTTAGTGATTGTACTTATTTTACTAAATTTTTTAGTATCGGCTTTGCATTTATCATCGCAAAATTGTGCTCTGCATGCAGGAGAGTATAATTCTGCTATGCTTCTCTCAAGCTTTGCTGAGAGCCCTCTAATTTCAACAATAAATCTTCCACTACTTAATGTCACTTTACCAAAAGTTCCTGAATGTAGATTCATTGTTCCCTGGGTCAAGTCTTTATAATTCACAAGAAATATTTCAATATTTGCAAAGTCGTACTTTCCTGATAAAACATCTTCTTCTTTAATATCACCACTATTTAATATCCCTTCAATTTCTAGATTATCAGTTTTTAAATCGCTGTTTAATATTATACTACTGGCTGTAAATCCACTTGAAGATTTATAGAGTATATTATTAATATTTAAATCTTCATCATAGTCAGTGAATCCCATTACTTCTCCACCTGCGAGCTTTAATTTCCAGCACGTAGCGGTGGTAAGTAATTCTCCAGCTAAATGATTTTTTAGTGTGGTTTGCATAGGGGCCTCCTGTTTAATTGATTGAATTTGAAAGTAGCTATACGGCTAGTAGATAAGCCAGTGTGTTCTTTTCCCGTCATCTGAGTAGCTATAGAGTGTCATTCCAGTAACCATAGGGTGTCATCCCAGTAACCATAGGGTGTCATCCCAGTGCGTGACACTGGGATCTAATTTTACCTGACTATGTTATCATATAAATCTACCCAATTTGGATTTTCTTTTTCGATCAAATCAGTCTTCCATTTTCTTTTCCAACTTTTTAACAGTCTTTCTCTATTAAGAGCTGAATTTATATCTTGAAATTCTTCAAAATGAACTAATTTATGTACATTGTATTTTGATGTAAAGCCAGAAATAACTTTACTCTTATGTTCCCAGATTCGTTTAATCAGATTTGATGTTATACCTGTATATAAAGTTCGATTATTCTTGCTTGCAAGTATGTAAACGTAATAATTTTGCATATAACTTAGATCCCAGTGTCATGCACTGGGATGACAGGAGAGAGGACACTATATGTTTATTTGATTGACAAATAAACACTAACAAATAAGATACACACCACATTAAATTGTGGTGTGTACTAGCTGGTTAGAAAGAAAACTTCACACCAGTAAGAAGGAGAATTCCTTGGTTAGAAGGTGCCTCTTCTGTGGTACTACCTGCTTTTGTAATCTTATGATTTGCGTTTTGTTTCTCGTTAGTCATAAAATAATGGAGAGCTGCGTAAGGAACAAATTTGCTCTTACTGCATGCAGGAGATAGATCATATTGAACGCCAAGTGCGCCATCGTGAAGCATATCTCCATCATTCATTCTGCTACCAAAGTATGTTAAACTTGTGTAGATATTCTCATATTGATAGCCAGCTCCTACAGTCCAATACATGGTGTCCATACTATCTTCACCAAATTGAGCTTTCAGCCCTTCCATTCTTTTGTTAGCATCAGGAAGCAGTTCATATTTTTCAATTTTATTATTAGCATCTTTTGTCAGTATTTCAATACCTTTTGGTTGACCAGATTTGCCCAGATATGCAAAAGAGGCAGCAAATTTTATGCCTTGATCCTCATTAATCTTATAATCAGCGCTTACACCCAAATTAACACCCATAAGGTCATTGTACTCTACAAATTCCTTATAAAGATGCTTATCTTTACTTGGTTTTTTCGCTTGACCATACTCACCAGCTGCAGAAGTTTTAACTTTCACCTTATATTTATCAAAGTCATATTCATATGATGCACCAGCACTTATTATGTGCTCATAGTCTGGACCGACATGTTTTATCTCTTCCTTATGTTTTATTTTATCATTATCTGTACTATCCTTGAAAGGAACTGTTTCTTTTACAGTAAACAAGCTACTATCATAACGAGGTGAGTAGCTGATACCAAATCTTGCGCCCATATAATTTGGTGAGTAGTAAGCAACTCTAAATGGCAGTGTAGTCATAACATCTTTGTTGTATTTCCCTGCCATGCGGAAAGAGAATTTTTCACTTTCACTCGAAAAACTTTCAGTGTAAAGACGTGGTGTTACATAAAATGGAAAGCTCGCAGCGCTTCCTTCTAAGTTCACTTTTCTGAACCAGTCACTATCTGCAGCTCCGTCAACAGTTGCAATTCTTGTTGCATCAAGTCTCATCAGAGCCTCAGGACCAAATTGATAACCAAGCTTTAGATCACCATGTTTTGAATTTAAAAATACATGTGCACTCCTGCTCCTTGCAGCGTAAACACCCTGTGAAGCCCCTTTGCCTTCTGTAACTGGGACGTGAAATTGCACGTCAGCACCATAAAGAAGACCTAAATCTTCATTTTTATTTTCTGCTCTGAGGTGTAATATCGCATCAGCAGTCATACCCATATCGTTGCTGTAATCACCAATATTTCCTATTCCACTAGGGAATACGGGATTTGCTCCTTGTATCTTATCCTGAGGGGCAGTATAATACTCTATAGATCTGTTTGGCATAACGTTGTAACGTTTATACTCTTCACCACTTGGCCCTGCTTTGCCATAGCTTTGAGCATCAACAACACCACCAAAAGTTATTCTTAAGCCATCTTTTCCTTGGTTGGTGTCGATAATATCAACTCCACCAACTGAAACAACAGGACTTGCCTTACCTTTTTCCTCTGTATTTTTGTTAACAACTTTTACATCCTTCTTTACATCTTTAGCTTTAATTTTAGCATTCTTAGTTTTAGAAGCCTTAGTTTTTGAAACTTTACCTTTTTCTATATTAGAATTCTTAGCATTTAGAGCTTTCGCTTTTGAGTCCTCTATAAGCTTTGCTTTTTTCTCATTTGCTAGCCTGATCTCCTCTTTTTTCTTCTGCTCGGCTGCTAATCTTAGCTCCTCTTTTTTCTTAAGCTCTTCAGCTTTTTTTCTTGGATCAGCATTACATATTCTGTCCATCTTTTCTTTCAGTTTTTTATTTGATGTTTTCATAACTTCTGTTTTTCCAGAAGTTTTTGTGCTCTCTTGCTTTTTTATTTCCTTCATACTCTCATCAGGAAAGTCAGCTGCAAAACTGCTGAAAGAACATAAAGTTAATAAAGAAACTAGAGCAGTTCTAGTATAAATAGATTTTTTCATGAAGTGCCCCCAAAAAATTTCGAAATCATTGTCTTAAATGTAAATATATAAAAATGTTGAAAATTCAACTTAAAGCAATCTTATAGCGAAAACAAAAGTAAAGTGCAACACCTTAAAAACAACTTTTTTAATATGCCTAACGTTTATATTAACCAAAATTTAGCACAAAGGTTAATATTTTTTGCTTGCTGGTGCATTATAACTCTACTATTTATTCTATGGAAGTAAAATTTTTTTATTCTAGCAATAGAAAGATTATAGAAAATACTATTGACAATAATATCAATCTACATTATAGTTAAATAAATTGTTTAGCTGATAGTAGATTGAGGTAGTTATGGATTTTAGTTTTTTACGCAATTGGTTTACCACAAATACTAGTGTAGGTGATGTAAGCTCAAAGTTAGACAATGCTGAACAATCAAACTCTTCTTTAATAGGGGACAACATAGAAAAAGACGATGCATTTGAGATTATTGAAGATTACGAATTTATAAACCCTCGCGACCCAAATGAACCACATTCTTTACCTTCTGCTTACCAGATAGATGAAAGTATCGCAGAAATTGCAGGGTTTGATAAGGAGAAATTATTGGAAATGAGTAATTTCTGTAAAATAAGCTATGGTGATAGTGACGATAAGTTAGATGAAAAAAAACATCATATATTAACTTGTAAAAATGTAAGTGAGGAAGATTTTATAGCTATTGAAGCAGATGGGAGAATGCACAAAGAAACTAATCCTTCTGAGGATATTATTTTTGAATTTAAAAAAATGTATAAAACTAGAGCTGAACTTTTTAGCGAAGGTTATAAAATCATTCCATTTGGTAATAGTTTCGAAGAAGATGCTGGGTATGTTTTCATAAAAGGTGAAGAAATAACAATAGCTTACCACGGTACTCGTGGCTTAAATGATGCAATCACTGATCTAAATGCATCTTTTACTACTTCAGAACTTTTACCTGACGGTGGAAGAATTCATCGTGGTTTTTATAATTCATTTACAGATTCATGGCCTAATCTTTATGGCATTTTGAAATCTCATGCTGAAAAACAAGGATCAGAAATCAAAGATTTTAAAATCAATCTCACAGGTCACAGTATGGGAGGAGCTATTGCTAAGATAGCTGCTTTATGCCTCAACAAAACAGAAGGCGCTGAAGATGTTCATGTTGCAACTTTTGCTGATCCAAGGGTTTTTGACCTGACTGCCAGTGAAATTTATAATGACGCTCTTCAGGAAAAAACCATAAGGGTCACTCACCATCAGCGAGATCCAGTGCCAGCATTGTGCCCTGGTTCGTTTGGTTATGCTCACGTAGGTGCACAATTAAGAGTATCGACACCAGAAAGATATTCTAGTCTAGTAAGTTATTTGCATGGAATAGATGGTTATCATGAGGCCGTTTATAGGGTGGATGAAAGTGATTTTCGATCAAATAATAACGTATCTCTCTTTTACTATCCTGTTAGGATATTAAATCGAATTAACTCTGCAGTTTTAGGTAATGCTCAATATTACGCTGCCAATGCAGTAAATTATATTTTTGGTGGGTCAAATTTTTTCGAAGAAGTAAAAAATAAAAATTCTTCTCAGATTGAACAAGCAGAAGTTGAGCAGATAGCACATGAAAGTTTCCCAGCAATAGGTGGATAGCTACTATTATGGAGCAATTATTAGATTGCTCCATAACATCTATTCATTTAAATTCAATATAAAAATTTCCACCACAACCATTCCTCTTTAAATTTTTTTAGATGTTCTTTTTTTTCGCACTCTAAAAGCAGCTCTTCCACGCTTTTGTTGTAGCTTTCAGTAGTAATCCTTCCCTGATGATGCATGAACCTCAAGTAAATCAAATAAGTGTTAATCACATCTGTTTCACAATAATCTCGAATCTCTTGTATCTTGCCGCTATCGTATAAGCCCATAACTTGTGACCCATCAACTCCAATCTTACCAGGAAGATTAAACGCTGCACAAACTTCGTTCATTTTTACTCTTGCAGAGGCTCCAAAATCAGAGAGGGTTTCAAGTAAGTCACAATGCCAATCACTACTATATCTCTGATTGTAACTATTCCACTTATCACCAGCTTTATGAAAGTATTCTGCTTGAATGCCATGGACCATAGCACGATACTTCAGTACTGGTATATCAAAAGTGCGTCCGTTGAACGAAACTAATCTTGGCTTTTTCTCTGATATGTAGTTAAAAAATCCTTTCACTAGCTCCTTTTCACTGGAATTTAGTGTGCCTCCAGATCTTATTTCTTGCAGTGTGAACACCTCGTAACCGCTCTGGTGGCTTATATTGCAAAGTAAAAAACTGATAACTACAATTTGGTGGAAGGGCTGACGCAGAAAAGAGTTTTGCCCGTTTGTTATTTCCAAGTGGTATTTTGTTAATGCATCCCTTTTCTCTTCCACACTGCTATTGTCATCAATATCCAGCAAATTCTTGCAGGAATTTATGTCCGGTATAGTTTCAATATCAAATACTAACAAAGAATTAAGCATTGCCTATATACTCCTCAGGACGGTCGATCCAAGGTCGCACTTTCACAAATAAAAAGAGGTGTACCTTGCACTCAAATAATTTTTCTAGTTCAGCACGTGCTTCGATATTAATTTTTTTAATATTACTGCCATCTTTCCCTAGCACTATTTTTTTATGACTATCTTTCAACACGAATACAATCTGTTTGATGACTAAACTCTTATCTTTTTTTTCCTCAAATTGTTCAGTTATAACAGCTGTAGAGTATGGCAATTCTTCACGCAAGTTCAAGAATAATTTTTCTCTTGTAATTTCTGCTGATAAAAAATTTGTCGAGGAATCGGTTATTTGATCTTCTTCATAAAACCAAGGGCTCACCGGTGCAACTTCAGACAAGTAATTCATCAAATCAGAAAGTCCATCATTCTTTAATGCTGATATCGTAAAAACTTTTTCAAATTTATAAAGCAAATTCAGATGCTCATGCGCCATCTTGAGTTCTGGCCTTTTTACCAAATCAGTTTTATTGATAACCAAAATGCATCTGCCTTTTGTGCGCTGCAGCCGCGTAAATATAGTCTTAATTCTTTCTATATTTTTCAAATAATTGCTTACATCAACAAGTAACAAAGTGATGTCATCACCCTTGATTGCTGACCATGCAGATTTGACTAAAGCTTTTTCAAGTTTTGTTTCTGCTGAGAAAATTCCTGGGGAGTCAGTAAAGACAATTTGTGTGTTGTTGCATGTTGCAATACCCCTTATTTGCGTCCTTGTTGTTTGCACTTTGGGTGTAACAATTGCAATTTTCTTGCCTATGATGCTGTTAATCAATGTAGACTTCCCAGCATTTGGTAAGCCAGCTATGGTTACAAATAAGCACTTTTGTTCTTTCACAAAGGAAATTATAAAGAAAACTGGATGCCAGTGTCAAGCACTGGAATGACAAGTTCTCGGCAACCCCTACGTCATACCGTCACGGTATCTCTAGATCCCGCTAACACGTAGCGGAATGACGAATTACTTAACCGTCATACCGCCGCGAACCGTCATACCGTCACGGTATCTCATCCGCTAACAAGCAGCGGGATGACAGCAATCCTACGTCATACCGCCGCGGTATCTCTTAGCATAGATCCCGCTAACACGTAGCGGGATGACGATTGTCAGGGTGTCATCCCAGCGCCCCTATGATGTCATCCCAGTGCCCAGACACTGGGATCTAGTTTTCCATAAATGGTGCATTTTAACATAACTTTTATACTTGATAAAATTCCTGGATTCCAGCATCAAGTGCTGGAATGACACCTCTCTTTGAGCTATAAACATTAAGAAATTTACCAAACGAAAAAAAAGGCAAAAGAAGCCCCGAGTAGCGAGTTTTGACTCTATATTACTGTAAGTGGCGCTGTAATAATGTGCTAACGCTTAAAATAAGCGCGATTTGGCTGAATGTAGAAAAAATAAAAAAGACATGCAGCCGCTATAATTTTATGTAATCCGCCAATAAATACCCTGAGTTTTTTACTGAATTTTGTCATTGAGCCTGCAGGTCAAAAACAAGTTTTGAGTCATAAATACCCTTATTGTCATAATAAGGGCGCTGGCGAAATATGTCAAGGGATTTTTGACGAAATGATTTTGAAAGTAAAGAGCGGGAGAAGGGGTTCGAACCCTCGACCTCAACCTTGGCAAGGTTGCGCTCTACCAACTGAGCTACTCCCGCAATTAAATTAACCTAAATTTACTTAATTATAGGCATATACAGCGATTTGTAAACCCCGTGTACACGAAAAATGTGAGAGCCCATAAATTTGCGTGGTTCCTTCTATGATCTTTTCGTATACTTAAGGCTCATTTTTGATTATCATAGGTTTTCAATTGTGCCAAAAAATGTATTAATTTTATGGGAATATTTTTATATAAAGACGACTTGCCAGCTAGTTCAATACCAGATGATATAAGGTCTATAGCTGTTGATACCGAGGCAATGGGGCTACTTCATAGCAGAGATAGATTATGCCTTGTGCAGCTCTCTTTTAATGATGGCAACGTTCACTTAGTTCAACTCAAGAACGATTACACAGCGCCAAATTTGAGAAAAATATTAGAGGATAAAAATATAACTAAAATATTTCACTTCGCGCGATTTGATCTGAGCATAATACATTATTACTTGGAAACTTGGGCACTTCCGTGCTATTGCACAAAAATAGCTTCACGGTTAGTTCGCACTTACACAGATAATCATAGCTTAAAAGAACTGTGCTTAGAACTACTTGATACCAAATTAAATAAGCAACAGCAATCTTCTGATTGGGGAAATGAAAATTTGACAGACAAACAAAAAAATTATGCTGCATCTGATGTTTTGTATCTCCATAAGATAAAGGAAAAGCTAGATTTAATGTTGGAACGTGAAAATAGAAAAGAATTGGCCCAAAAGTGCTTTGAATTTCTTCCTACTCGCATTGAGTTAGACTTAATGGGTTGGGAAAACGTGGATATCTTTAATCATCAGATATAACCATTTGTGAGAAGTTTTTTGTTTGTGCAAGACACTTTAGGGCAATTTTTCAGAAGAATTTAGTTGATTAACTGTTGATTGATGCGCTATATTTTACAAGCAATCGTTCTAAGTTTAGGTATTTTATGAGTGATGACATTATATCAGTAAATGATCAAAATTTCAAATCTGAAGTCACTGACTATAAAGGGTTTGTTCTGATAGACTTTTGGGCAGAATGGTGTGGGCCATGTAAAAGTCTAATGCCGCGTATTGAACAGTTGGCTAAAGACAGAAAAGGCAAGATTAAGATCTGCAAGTTCGACATAGATGAAGGGACTGAAGTGCCAAGTAAGTATGGAGTACAATCTATACCCACTTTAATCATATTTCAAGATGGTAAGGAAATTGCACGCAAAATTGGTGCAACAAATGATTTGCTAAGTTGGGTTGATAGTGAAATAAGCTAATAGACAAATTTGCTTTTGTGTGTATTATAAATATTGATAAAAGGGATTGTAGCTCAGTCGGTTAGAGCAGTTCGCTCATAACGAATTGGTCGTAGGTTCGAGTCCTACCAATCCCACCATTGTGTTGATCTTAGCATGATCGTAACAATGAGAAAACTATAGTATATGAATTATATGTTGATATAATAGAGGAAATAATGGAATTTACTAAATCTTTGAATAATAAGTTAGATGAGTTGCACTTACTAAATCATCCATTCTACCAATCATGGAATATAGGAAGCTTAAGCTTGCAAGCTTTACAAACCTATGCTAAAGAATATTATCACCACGTTGCTGCGTTTCCTCGTTATATCAGTGGTATACATTTTTTGTGCCCAGATCTAAAAATGCGACAGGTTTTGCTTGGTAATTTGATAGAAGAAGAACAAGGTGATGAAAATCACCCAGAGTTATGGAAACGTTTTGCTGAAGGGCTTGGTGTAACACGGTCTGATCTCCATAAGGATGCACAGATTAAAGAGACACAGGAGTTAGTTGATGGTTACTTTGATATTGTACGATCAGACTTTGCTTCCGGTTTGGGTGCACTTTATGCTTATGAACGTCAAACTCCAGAGGTTTCTAAGTCTAAAATTGAAGGTTTAAAAAAACACTATTCAATAAGTGATGAGCGTTCTCTTCAATTTTTTACGGTTCATATGCATGCTGATGAATGGCATTCTGAGGAATGTGCAAATCTTATTGCAGACTTAAGCGAAGAAGAGCAAGAGAAAGCCATGCAAGGCGCTAAAAAAGGAGCAAAACTCTTGTGGGGTTTTCCTTGACGGGATGATGAACGCTAGTGTGTGTCATTAATTGTAAGTAGATTAAACTCAGTGATATTAAAATGCAATGTAATCTTCTTATATCTGACCTGCGGCTTTGGGTTCATTTAGGATGTAGTGCAGAAGAGAAGTTTCATTCTCAATTAGTTAGTGTTAATATTGATTTTACCTTTAAATCCCCCCCTTTAGGACTTACAACTGACCGGCTTGAGGATACTATATGCTACTTGGAGGTAGTTCAGAGTATTCAATCTCTCGTTCAAAGCAAGCAATTCAATTTAATCGAGCACTTAACCCATGATATATACAGAGCCATTAATAATCTTTTGGTGCAAAAAAAACATATTATTTCTTCCATAAGAGTGACTGCTCACAAAGTTGCACCACCCGTTCCCGGTGTGCATGGAGGTGTTCTCTTTACTTATTGTAATACATTACAAGAACAGGAAGATAACTAATGATCTATATTTCTATTGGCTCAAATATAGGAAATCGCTTTTCCCATTTACAAAGGGCTGCTCAGTTACTAAAGGAACGCTATTTTAAAGATTTAAAGTCTTCGATCATTCTAGAAACTAAGGCCATTTTACCAAACGGTGCTCCACCTGAGTGGGATAAGCCATTTCTCAACATGATTGTCTATGGAAGTTGTTCTTCTTCTCCCGAAGAGCTATTAAAAGGTCTAAAACAAATTGAGTGTGATATTGGCCGTTCGCAGGTCTATGAAAAGTGGGCACCTCGCGTTATTGATTTGGATATTTTGTTATGGGATGATCTAACGCTCGATACACCCTACCTTAGAATTCCTCACCCAGAATTGATAAACAGACCATTTTTGCTTCACTTGATGGCAATGCTGAGCCCCATGGCAGTAGTTAACAAAACGTTTGGTACTGTTAACCCTAACATTAAGGATTGCTTTTTAAGGAGTTTTACGCTTTCACCAGAGCTTGTAGGTATTGTCAATATTACTCCTGATTCATTTTCAGATGGTGGTCTTTATTATGATTCAGATCAAGCAACCAAGCAGGCACTGCGGCTGTTATCAGATGGTGCAAGCATAGTTGAACTTGGTGCTCAATCAACAAGACCTGGATCTTTAATGCAGATCCCAGAGGAAGAGTATGCACGTCTAAAGCCAGTACTTGATAATCTCAATCAGTATATGAAAGTTGGTGATATTAAAGTCAGCATTGATAGCTTCTGGCCAGACGTTATTTTAAATGTTTTGGAACACTACAACATTGCCTGGGTAAACAATCAGAAGGAAGCTCTAGATAATAATACCTTAAAAGCAATTGCTAGTAATGGTTGCAGCATCGTTATTATGCATTCACTTTCAATACCACCACATAGAGACAACATTATTCCAGACGACACTGACCCAATTGATATCATAAATAATTGGGCAGAGAAGAGCATTAGCAGGTTACTTACCCTAGGTTTTGATCAAAGCTCGATAATTATTGATCCTGGTATTGGTTTTGGAAAATCTCTATATCAGAATATCTGGCTTTTACGCAATATAGAAGCATTGCGAAGTTTTGGCTGCAAAGTTCTGGTTGGTCATTCTAGAAAGTCATTTATTTCTTCTTTTTCTACAGAACCTGTCTTTAACCTAGATTTAGAAACAATTGCTTTATCATCTGCATTGCACAACAAGGTTGATTTCCTTCGAGTGCATAATGTGCGTGATCACATGCGATTTTTTGTAGCTCAAGCTGCTTTACAGGAATGAAGATTATCGGAATTATGGCTGTTGATCCCAAGGGGGTGATTGGAATAAATAATGGATTGCCCTGGCATTATCCAAGTGAGTTAGATCATTTTCGTCAGGTGACTGACAAACAAGTTATTGTTATGGGAAGAAAAACATTTGAAACAATACCACAAAACATATTAAAGCCTATTGTTTTTTCTCGTAACAAATTAAGTCCTTGTTTTAATAAAGGCATAGAATGCACTATTGTTTCTTCTATGCAAGAGTTCTTGTCAATCCAAGGTAATTGGAGTTACCCTCAAATCTTCATGATTGGTGGAGCACAAATAGCGCACCTTTTTTTGGAGTATGATCTAATTTCAGAGTTTATCATAACAGAAATTCACAGACTTTATAAAGGTGATGTATATTTCAACTTAACACTTCTTGATGGATGGTATAAAACCGCTCTTGCTAAAACAAAAGATTATACTATATGTAGGTTAACACGTGATAAAGATGGAAGAAAAAATTGTGAAGCTCATTAAGTCTCTTAATTGTAAATTATGCCAACTGAAACAACAGGCAAGAGGGCTTTTATGAGAAACTTTTTGATGTAATAGTATGTATGTTAAAGCAATTTATACCCACCGCATTGAATGTGGAGAAGTATTAGAGCAGGTTCTTGATCGCTATGTTTCAAAGTTGCTAAGAGAGGAAGTTGTTCTTGCTATCACATCAAAAATCATTTCCGTTTGTCAAAAACAAGTGGTTTGCAAAACTGCTTGTTCTAAAGAAGAGCTAATCAAAAGAGAAGCTGATGCAATTGTTGATATGGCTCACAGTATCTGTTTAACGATTAAAGATAATATCTTAATTCCATCTGCTGGTATTGATGAATCAAATGGTAATGAGGTGTATATTCTATATCCAAAAGATGTTCAGAAAACAGCTCTATCAATATGGAACTATCTCAAGACAAAACACTGCATAAAACATCTTGGTATTTTGATTACAGATAGTAATGTAACACCTATGCGTCGTGGGGTTACGGGCGTTGCTCTTGGTTGGTGTGGATTTGAACCACTTTATTCCTATATAGGCAAGCCAGATCTTTATAATCAATCACTGCAAGTAACACAAGTCAATCTTCTTGATGCACTGGCAACATCTGCTGTTTTAGTTATGGGAAAAGGGGCAGAGCAAACACCAATGGCAATAATTAGTGGTGCACCAAAGGTTCACTTTCTTACTCGTCCGCCAACTACAAAAGAAGAAAAAAGTGTTAAGATATCTATGAAAAAAGATCTTTACTCTTGTATCTTGTCAAAAGCATCTAATGTTTTAAGCTTAAGCATTAGGTGGAGAAGGGAGGAACTCTGTGCTTCCTCTTAGATATAAAATCTGTAGAGGAGATAAGAATTCCCTTCTCAAAAGTATAGGCTGGACGGTATCGTAGAAAGACCTGAATGGTTCTAATTCTGTATTCACAAGACTAGCCTTACTTTTCATTTTTAATGGTAACGTATGGGGTTATATATGATCAACAACTTTTTGGGCATAGATATATCAAAAGATCGCTTTGATGTTTTTCTCTCATTTATAAGCAAAAAAGGAAAGCGTGAAACTAGAAAAAGAAGCTTTAAGAACGATGATCATGGGTTTCAAAGTCTACTGAATTTTCTACACAAACATAATGTAGAAAAAGTAAAAACCTGCATGGAATCTACTGGTTGTTATAGCGAAGCACTGGCTGAATTTCTACACAATGCTGGACATTTTGTAAGTGTTGTAAATCCTTATTGCATAAAATCTTATGCAAGGAGTAAGCTGATACGACAAAAGAATGATCAGACCGATGCAGAAGTTATTGCTGATTATTGCCAAAGACAGGAACCTTCTAGTTGGACACCACCTTCTCCTGAAATGAAAAAATTAAAACATCTTTATCGTTGCTCAGTTGCGTTAAAAGATGAGTTAACATTAGTAAATAACCACTTAGAAAAAAAAGAGAGACTGCCTAAAGAAGTTGCAAATGCTTGGGAAGACCTTGCAATGAATATAGCTCAAAAAATAGAAACAATAAAAAACTCCGTACGTGAACTATTAAATCAACACAAAGAATTGTTGGAAAATTTTCAACTTCTATTGACTATTCCAGGCATAGGAGAAGAATCAGCAATAGCTATTTTAGCTGAAGTTTCTGATATAGAGGTTTTTAGAGATGCCAGGCAATTGGCAGCATATACAGGAGTTATACCACGAAATATGACGTCAGGTTCCTCTGTATATGCCAAACCCAGATTAAGTAAATCCGGTTCACAAACATTACGTAAGGCACTTTTCTTTCCTGCCATAGTAGCTAAGAATCACAATCCTATCATTATGAGCTTTTGCCAAAGATTAAAGGAAAAGGGTAAGCATAATATGGCCATCGTTGGTGCTGCAATGCGTAAGCTACTCCATATCATTTTCGGTATTCTGACATCCAAAAGTGCTTTTGATCCTAACCATATCAAAAACTACAGGGCTAGGAGGTTGACTGAAGGTTTAGTACTTTAAAATCAAAAATGCTTCCTATCTATCTTATGTAAAGTGGTATCTTACACAAATTTATTGAATGTTGTTGGTTAGTGGATATGTTGATAAGTAAACTTCATCTGTTTTGTGCGTATAAAACTAATTTACTTATCAACATATCCACTAACTATAATCTGTGTACTGTTACACAATTGGAAGTATTTTTTGATTTTATGATGCAACTTGGGAAATTTTTATAATTTTTTTGTTGACTAACAAGACGGTATCTCCTGTCATCCCAGTGCCCAGACACTGGGATCCAGGAAACTTTGATTGTAAACTAATTTGGTAAGCATAAAAGTAAAACACAACGTTCTTGATTATGTTAAATTAAAAACTAGATCCCAGTGTCTGGGCACTGGGATGACATCCTTTCTAGTGTAATTTATTCGGGAGATTTGCTAAGCGGTAAGATTTTTCCTGATACGCTGCAATCGTTAGAAGCTAACTCCACAAATTTGTCTGTTAGTTTATCAGGTGACACCAATTCAGATCCAGGAAATGCCTGCTCACTACCCACAGGTCCTTTCGTGTATACAGCATTTACACATAATTTTGTATGTTTTGTCTCAGATGCATATATCTGCACCATTATTTCTAGTGCAACTTTACTTGCAGCATACGGCATCCAATATGGATAAGAGGAAGGAGAAAGTGTCACCTCTGAGGTCATGAATATCACTCTTCCAGCATTAGACTTCTTTAGCATTGGATCTAAGTTTTTTAGTAAGTACCAATTGGCAGTAAAATTTGTATTCATTACGTTCTGTAGCTCTTCAATCTCACAGTCGTGAATAGGGTTCAATTTGCCTAAAATTCCAGTACATGCAACTAATATATCAAGTGCTCCAGATTCTGATAATTTCAGGCTTTCTATCATGTTTGTCAGTATCTTTACATTCTCAAAGTCTAAAAGATCAAGCTGAATTAGTTTCACAGAGCCTTCTTTAAATTCTTCAAGCTCTTCAATTTCATTATATAGTGGCTTGAGATTATCAAGAGATCTTGAAATCAGAATTACACATGCACCTTCTTTTACAAATCTTTTTGCAACAGCAGAGCCTATTTCACCTGAAGCTCCGGTGATTAAAGCTACTTTACCTTCTAACTTACTCATTTCTTTCTCCTTAGCGAGATTCATTGAAATATTTTAGCTGAAAATTAAATTTTGCTCCATATATAAAAATCAAACTTAGCATATAAAAAAATAGTAATGACACTACCATACCACCTAAACTTCCATATATCAAATTCAGTTGATCAAAGGAAGCTTTTAAGTATTGCTTGAAAGCTGAAGCAGAAATTGTCCAAAGAATAACAGCCACACAAGATCCAGGAAAGACGTCTGATAAATTTTGTTTTATGTTTGGCAACATAAAATATAGCCAAGAGACTACTGTGAAAAGTACAAATTCAATGAGGAGATATTTAGTATAACTAATCCCCTGATAGGAAAAATCAATTAGCATTGGCACTAATGTAGAGAACACTATAGTTAGAGTTATAATAAGCGTGATCACTAAAAATTGTAGTATACTTAACAACCTTCTTAATATATAAGGTGGCGAAACCGGAACTTTATAAGCTTTGTTCAATATTGTTCTTAGCCCTTCAATTGTTGACGAGGCGGTCCAAACAGCGCCTACAATTGCTAAAGTTAGTAAGCTTTGCGGCGGGCCTGATATTATCTCTCTGATACGCGGCATCAAAGATGATAAAATATCCTGTGGCATGTTATCAATGATAAATACCCAGCCAATGTTATACTGGTCTAAGAAATTTGCGAATGTTGACGCCACAGCCATTAAAACGATGAGAAAAGGGAATATTGATAACAGGATTAAAAATGATAGATACCCTGCGTGCTCCACTCCATCATTATGAATTGTGTCAATCAAAGCACGATAAAGGCAATAAACGATGCTGTAAAATTTCTGTAGCACTGTAATATAAACGAACCAAGAAAAGTATTCTAAATGAAATAAAGGATACTTTTAAGCAAAAAATCCTCACCATTTACTTAAACTTAATCAATGTGATAGATAATCAAATATGAAACAGAAATTATAGGAGGCGTAATGAAAAATTTTCTTCTACTTGTAGCTTTAATTCTCTCCTTTGCATTTGATGCAAATGCTGATACTGGCAGCAGTGGTACTACTACTGCTACTACTTTTGTTGATAAAAATGATACAACATCATTAGTGATATGCAAGATAATAGGCTATACTCATGGCATAGGTGGACCAATGATCACAATAGTGATAATTGGTGCAGCGTTGCTTGCAATATTCGGCAGGATGCCGTGGCCAGCGCTTTTTGCACTCGGTGCATTTACTGCTGTGTTTTTTGGCGCTCCTGTAGTCGTTTCAAAAATAACACCAGGCGGTGTGATTTGTAAAAACGGTGCAGTAGAGGCTCATCCATAGAAATTATTGGAGGCACAAAACGTAGTTTTCTTTACTTGAAAGTGGTAAAACTTACCACTTTCAGTGTCTATGACTACCTAATAAATTCTCTTTCTGTAATCATATCAGTTAAAGTCTGGATTCCAGCGTCACGCGCTAGAATGACAAGGTTATCGTCATGCTGCCGCATACCGTCACGGTATCTCTAGATACCGGCTAACAAGCAGCGGGATGACGGTTGTCAGGGTAGCTGTCATCCCAGTGCCCCTTTTTTTGTCATCCGAGTAGCTGACACTGGTTCACTCTATAATAGTATCATCCGAGTAGCCCCTTCTTGTATCTTGTCAAAAGCATCTAATGTTTTAAGCTTAAGCATTAGGTGGAGAAGGGAGGAACTCTGTGCTTCCTCTTAGATATAAAATCTGTAGAGGAGATAAGAATTCCCTTCTCAAAAGTATAGGCTGGACGGTATCGTAGAAAGACCTGAATGGTTCTAATTCTGTATTCACAAGACTAGCCTTACTTTTCATTTTTAATGGTAACGTATGGGGTTATATATGATCAACAACTTTTTGGGCATAGATATATCAAAAGATCGCTTTGATGTTTTTCTCTCATTTATAAGCAAAAAAGGAAAGCGTGAAACTAGAAAAAGAAGCTTTAAGAACGATGATCATGGGTTTCAAAGTCTACTGAATTTTCTACACAAACATAATGTAGAAAAAGTAAAAACCTGCATGGAATCTACTGGTTGTTATAGCGAAGCACTGGCTGAATTTCTACACAATGCTGGACATTTTGTAAGTGTTGTAAATCCTTATTGCATAAAATCTTATGCAAGGAGTAAGCTGATACGACAAAAGAATGATCAGACCGATGCAGAAGTTATTGCTGATTATTGCCAAAGACAGGAACCTTCTAGTTGGACACCACCTTCTCCTGAAATGAAAAAATTAAAACATCTTTATCGTTGCTCAGTTGCGTTAAAAGATGAGTTAACATTAGTAAATAACCACTTAGAAAAAAAAGAGAGACTGCCTAAAGAAGTTGCAAATGCTTGGGAAGACCTTGCAATGAATATAGCTCAAAAAATAGAAACAATAAAAAACTCCGTACGTGAACTATTAAATCAACACAAAGAATTGTTGGAAAATTTTCAACTTCTATTGACTATTCCAGGCATAGGAGAAGAATCAGCAATAGCTATTTTAGCTGAAGTTTCTGATATAGAGGTTTTTAGAGATGCCAGGCAATTGGCAGCATATACAGGAGTTATACCACGAAATATGACGTCAGGTTCCTCTGTATATGCCAAACCCAGATTAAGTAAATCCGGTTCACAAACATTACGTAAGGCACTTTTCTTTCCTGCCATAGTAGCTAAGAATCACAATCCTATCATTATGAGCTTTTGCCAAAGATTAAAGGAAAAGGGTAAGCATAATATGGCCATCGTTGGTGCTGCAATGCGTAAGCTACTCCATATCATTTTCGGTATTCTGACATCCAAAAGTGCTTTTGATCCTAACCATATCAAAAACTACAGGGCTAGGAGGTTGACTGAAGGTTTAGTACTTTAAAATCAAAAATGCTTCCTATCTATCTTATGTAAAGTGGTATCTTACACAAATTTATTGAGTGTTGTTGGTTAGTGGATATGTTGATAAGTAAACTTCATCTGTTTTGTGCGTATAAAACTAATTTACTTATCAACATATCCACTAACTATAATCTGTGTACTGTTACACAATTGGAAGTATTTTTTGATTTTATGATGCAACTTGGGAAATTTTTATAATTTTTTTGTTGACTAACAAGACGGTATCTCCTCTCTTCATGGGAGCCCGTTGGTTAAAGAGAAACTTAAAAAATTTGCTATTTCTTCATAAGGAGAAATAGTTAAAGGAATTTACTCTATTTCTCCCTCTTTTTTTATTATTTTTAATCTATAGTTAACGTAAAAGAGATATGCAAAAACTCTATTGATCCATAGTCTGCAAATTATTAATAACACTTACTTTAAAGAACCTTACTTTACGCTGATCTTTGAGCGCTCTTTTGTGGTATTTTGTAAGAGTATAACTTGTGAAATCGTCTTCCCTATAGATTAAAGAGTTACACTGCTTTATATGTGATGCTATCCACTCTGCATAGTCCTGATGATCGGTTGCAATGAATATTTCCCCTGTTATAAGTATTTTTTTTGCTAATAAATTTAAAAATTCCGTATTAATTAATCGTCTTTTATTGTGACTTCTTTTTGGCCATGGATCTGGAAAGAGGATAAAGAATCTTTTAACACTGTTGTCAGGAAAATTTGCAATCAATTCTCTTGCATCTTCTGTCCATATTAAAATGTTTTTTATGTTTTGTATTTCTATGTTTGTTAGCAAGCGAGAAACCCCCTTTAAGTAGGTCTCACATCCTATAAATAATAGATCAGGTTCATTGAGCACCTGGTAAAGCATATTTTCACCGTTGCCAAAGCCTATTTCTACCCATATTCTTTTTCGTGAATTTACAATCTTCTCTATAGATTCCTTGCTGTTTTGAATAGAATATTTTTCCAATATTTCATCAACATCCGGTTTTAACCTGGACCTTCTGGAGAACGATCTAATCCACTTGCTATTCTTAAATAGCATATTCTTGATACATATATAATTTTCTCACTATATTTTATATAGCTTAAACAATTCTCGAAATGAATTAACGAAAAATTACTTGTCAATAATTATTAATATTATATAATATATGAGTTCTAATAAAGTTTAAATTAAAGGTCACATTGCATGAATAATAATGATCCAGCTGTAAATCTACCGGTTACTATCAGAAAGCTATCATCAAACAAGTTTATAGAAGAGATATGTCAAGGCCAATTTGAGGATCAAGATAATGCCTTGTTTGAAGATTCTTTTGTTAACAAAATTAAAGAAGGAGATGTGGTAGAAGGTGTAATTACAAGAATAAACCCTAACGACGTTGTGGTTGATATTGGTTTAAAGTCTGACGGGAGAATTCTGATCAAGGAACTCGGTTGTAATGATGAGATCATTATTGGCTCGAAAATTAGAGTTTATGTGGAAAGAATTGAAGATTATCATGGTAATGTTGTTCTTAGCCGTGAAAAAGCAATTAGAGACGAGAAATGGAATAAGTTGGAAGAAGATACAGTTACAAGAGCTGAAGTAAGCGGAGTTATTAAACGCTCAATTAAATGTGGTTTTATTGTTGATCTTGGTGACGGAATAAGCGCTTTTTTACCGCTGAGTCATGTGGATTTGAAGCAAGTAAAAGACGCGAAGCACCTTATTGAAACTGAACAAAAGTTCATCGTGCTTAAAATGGATAAGAAGCAAGGTAATATTGTAGTATCAAGAAAGCTGGTGTTAGAAAAATTGCACGCTGGTGAAAAAATTAAATTTTTAGAATCTTTAAATGAAGGCGATATAATAGAAGGAAAAATAAAAAGCATCACTCATTACGGTGTATTTGTCGGTATTCATGAATCAGATGTAGTGGGAGTTATAGATGGATTGCTACATATTACAGATATCTCTTGGAGTAGAGTGAGTCATCCATCTGCAGTTTTTGCTTGTGGCCAGACTATAAAAGTTAAAATTATAAAAATAGATAAGGAAAATGCTAAAATTTCCTTGGGTGTGAAGCAGCTAGAAGATAGCCCTTGGCAAGATGCAGAGTCAAAATATCCAGTTGATAGTGTGCATAAGGGTTATGTAACAAGCATAGAAGATTATGGATTGTTTGTTGAGCTTAGACCTGGAATTGAAGGTTTAGTGCACTCGTCAGAAATAACTTGGGTTAAGAGTAATTTACCAGTTAGTAGTCTCGTAACAAGGGGACAAGAAGTATATGTAAAAATTCTCAGTATTGACATTGCTAAGAGTAGGATGAGTTTAAGCATGAAAAGGTGTGTAGACAACCCTTGGCAAGTATTTATCAAGAAATATCCTCCTGGTTCTATTGTTTCTGGTGAAGTGAAGAATAATACCGGCTCATATGTATCTGTTGCTTTCAATGATTCTGAAATAGATGAGAACGTAGAAGGGACAATATATGTGAAAGATTTAAGTTGGTCTAAAAATAGCTCAGATGAGATAAAGAAGTATAATGTAGGTGATAAAATAGAAGCAAAAGTAATAAGGGCTAACGTGAATCGGGCAAGAATTTATCTTGGAATAAAACAAATAGAGTATGATCCTCTTGAAGAACTGATAAAGAAAGTTAAGGTAGGCGATAAAATACAGGTTATTGTAGGTAAGAGAGAAGATAATGGACTAGTCGTTGAAGTTGAGAACGATGTAACCCTTCTAATAGATCAAGAGCATTTACCGGAAAATAAAAAGTTCTCTATATCAGAAAAAATAGAAGTTGAAGTATTGGGTGTTGAAGAATATAACATAGTATTATCTGCTAAGTGATAAGGTTTACTTATTTTGGCTTCATATAAATGGCAACAAAGTCTGATATAATAGCGAGGGTAGCAAAAAGACATCCTTTTTTAGATAAGATTGTTATAGCAGCTATAGTTGATAGATTTTTTGGGATACTTTCAAGCACATTGAAGCATCATAATAGAGTTGAAATTAGGGGGTTTGGTTCTTTTTCAGTTAGAAGTTATAACTTGAAAGAAACAAGCCATTTAATGTTACAGAAGTTTACAAAGAATCAATACTTTAAAACATATTTTCGTAGCAGTAAAAAATTATCTGATTTGATAAATGAATAAAAATTTATACCATAAATAAGATGAAAGTAGGGGTTTGAGTTTATACTGTACGATAGAAATTTTTAGCACCATATGCAAGTAGTAGAAATAGTTATACGTAATAACACATACAAAATATCTTGCGAAAGTGAGAAAAAGAGCCATTTATTACGTCTTGCTAATAGTTTTGACAAGCTAGTTGGTTCTGTATCTCAAAAAACTGGAGGTAAGGGTTCGGATGCATTAAATTTCTTACTTGCAGCGCTAATTCTTGAGGATAAAATTTTAGAATTAACAAAGCGGTTGGATGAAGCAAATCAAGAGCGCGAAAAGTATAGAAACGAGAAAAGAATAGAATATATTGAGGTACTAGATAAGGTAAATAAGATTATCACTAATCTTGAGTGCATAAAGGATTAGCTTCAATAAAGCAAGCAATTAAATTGACTATCTGACTATTTAAGCCAGGAGGGAGGTTTGTCTTACGAGTTATGTAACAATATAATTCGTAATCATCAAGATCAACTATTTTTTCGTATTCGATTAGTTCGCTCAAGGAAAATTTATCAAGATATTTCAATGCGAAATGCCCTAAAAGTATATCGGTTTCTTTGCAACCCCTATGCCAGCTTCTATACATCAATTTTCTTCTGAGTAGTGAGGTATCTGTCATTACAATTAAACTTTTTTTTAATTTAAAAGTTAAACTAAATACTTGTCAAGCGAGGCGTATTTTAATATACTTAAGATTTGGTTAAGATCTAAATATACAGGTGGAATTAATTTCTAATCTTATTCATCAATTTAGCGATGGAATATATTGTTTTTTGTCATTTGCCTTAATCATTTCTGTTATAGTGTTTGTGCATGAATATGGGCATTATGTTGTTGCCAAAGCATGCAAAGTTAAAGTTGAATCTTTTTCTATAGGTTTTGGTCCTGAAATTTTTGGTTTTAACGATAAGTCTGGAACTAGATGGAAACTAAGCGCTGTTCCATTGGGTGGTTATGTTAAAATGTTAGGGGATACTAATGCAGCGAGTGTCCCAGCTGATCAAAAAGAATTAACTGAAGAAGAAAAGTTGTATTCATTTCATACAAAACCGCGGTATAAAAAAGCAGCAGTGGTTTTTGCAGGACCTTTTGCAAATATGATACTTGCTGTTATAGCTTTTACAATATTTTTTAGCACGGCAGGTTATTACCGCACTCCACCGGTGATTAGGGATGTAATTGAAGGAAGTGCAGCCAAACAAGCTGGCCTATTACCAGGTGACACTATTACACAAATCAATGAACATAAAATAAAATACTTTGAAGATATTTCACGTGTGATAATGTCGAACCCCAAGACGAGAATGGAAATTAAATATAGCAGAAATAATGAGGAGCGTAGAACTAGCCTGACTCCATTGACAATTGAGAGTAGAGATGTTTTTGGCAACATAATAGAAAGAGAAACTATAGGGATTATTTCAGTCAATACATTAAAGCAGTCATCTTTTCTTGGGGCTGTGAGCTTATCAGTAAGTGAAACTTACCACACTATGTGCTTAACGATCAAAGCTATCTTTCAAATTATCGTTGGTAAGAGAAGTGCAAGTGAAATAGGTGGACCAATAAAAATTGCAAAATATTCAGGGCAATCAGCCAAAAAAGGATTTATTATGGTTGTGTATCTCATGGCAATTATTTCAGCTAATTTAGCTGCGATTAACTTGCTACCAATTTCGCTACTGGATGGTGGGCATTTATTTCGTTATATTATAGAAGCAGTTATACGTAGAGATTTAAGTTTGAAATATCAAAAATATGAGGCTACCTTTGGTGCTTTCATTTTGTTCTTGCTGATGGCAATTGCAATTTCGAATGATATTAGGAGTCTTTTTTAAAATAAATATGAAAAAGCTATTTTACATACTAATAGTAATTTTTATCTCCTTTCCCGCTCTACTTGTTGCTTTAGAAAATAAGGAAAAAGTACAGATAAAAGATATCAAATGCATTGGCAATGAGCGAGTAAGCAATCAAACAATAGGGTTTTATATAAAGTTAGAACCTGGTAGCTATGTAGACGACGATGATATAGATTCGATTATAAAAGGTTTATATAAAACAAAGTTGTTTGCTAGTGTTAACGCTTATATCGATGATAAAAAAAATTTAGTAGTAAAAATTCAAGAAAATCCACTAATTAACAAGATAATATTAAAGGGTAATAAATTATTTAACAGCAAAGAGCTGCTAAATAATGTAATTCAATCAAAATCGCTAACTATTTTCACTGAAACAAAATTGCAAAACGATTTAATGAATTTAATCACTACTTATAGAAATAACGGTAAGGTTGGTGTTAACGTTGCATATGAGCTGAATAAGCTTGATAGTAATAGGGTTAATCTAATTTTTAAAATAAAAGAAGGTAAAACCTCTAAAATTAAGGATATAAGATTTATAGGTAACAAAAACTTTTCTGAAAACGAGCTAGAGCAAGCTATTAAAGTGCATAGTAATGACATATTTAGTAAGTTATTTAGAGCCATGTTTAAGGGCGGAACTCGTTATTCACCACAATATTTATTGATTAACACAGAATTGCTCGATCGTTTTTATTCGTCTAAGGGATATATTCAAAATAATATTCAACCGATTGTTGAGATTGATAATAACAATCAGATAGAATTGACTTTTTTGATTGACGAAGGACAGCAATATTTGTTTGGAAATAATGAGGTTAATATTGAAACTGAAATTCAGGATTTAAGCCTAAAAGAAGAAATATTGGACTTTATAACAGAGGAAGACGATAAGATATTTAATAGAGTTAAAATTAATAATACAGTAGAAAAAATAAACAAGTATTTAAATGAGAAAGGATATATATTTGCAAAAGTTAATCCAGAGTATGCACAACGTGACAATGTTGTAGATGTGACCTACAGAGTGCTGCCGGGTAAAAAGATTTATATAAATCAAATTACAATTGATGGTAACGATCGCACTTTAGATAAAGTGATCAGAAGTAAGCTAAGTGTAGCAGAAGGTGATGCATACAATATATCTGAGATTCAAAAATCACGTAAAAAACTAATTAGTAGTGATTTTTTTGAAACAGTGAAAGTAAATAGTTACGCAGTTAATGACGATGTAGTAAATCTTGACTTAAATGTTAAAGAAAAAAACACTACTTCGTTGTATTTGGGAGGAGGTGTGTCTCTTCCTGGTGGAGCATTGATTAAAATTAACCTCAAAGACCGTAATTTATTTGGTACTGGAAAAGAGCTCTCTTTTGCTCTCGAAAAAAGTCAATACGTATTTTCTACTGATTTAGAGTTTGTTGAAAATAATTTTAACGATTCTGATACGTCACTAGGCATGGGTGTATTTTATGAAAAACAAGATAAACCAAACACTACTTTCGATACTTGTAACTGGGGAGGAACAGCAAAATTATCATATAAAATCTCAGAAAATCTCATCAATTCCTTTCACTATTCTTATAAGTATAATCATATACACATGGATAATAAGGGTGGAAAAGATGAGGATATCTCTCAGATAATAAGAGATCAAAAAGATGAACATCAGATTTCATCAGTAGGATACACATTGGCATATAATAAACTGGATAATCTTTATGCTCCAAAAGAAGGATATTTATTGCGTATAAGTCAGGATATTTCAGGATTGGGAGGGAATGTAAACTTCCTAAAATCTGAGTTCTTGTCTTTTTACACGCATCCTATATTAAGTAAAATTGACGATAGCATAATACTACGCTTTAAGATGGCAGCAGGTCATATTTTTTCTTATACCGATGAAGATCTAAACATTGGCCAGCACTTTTTTAAAGGGGGTAATGAGATTAGAGGGTTTGACCTTTCCGGCATTGGACCAAGAGCAGAAGACAAAAATAAAAGCTCATTGGGAGGCAAAACTTATTTTAATTTAACACAGCAAGTAGATTTCCCACTACCAAAACTATATGACTATGCTGGTATCAAAGGCTCATTATTTGTTGACTATGCAACACTTTTTGGCTTAGATGATAAAAATGAGAAATATAAAGATCCATATAATGATAGTAAGCTTATAAGAGTGTCACCAGGTTTTGGCTTTTCAATGCCTTCTCCTTTTGGTAGACTTAGATTAGATTTTGGGTTTCCTTTAGTAAAGGAATCTTATGATATAATACCATCACCAAATGTTAAATTTTCTATTGAAGCGGGGATTTGAATGAAATATATACAGTTATTTATATCAGTTATTGCCTTAATTATTTCCTTATTTGTGGGGTATAAGTTTGCAGGATATCAACCTCAGAACACAAAGGCTGCCATTATTGATAGTGATAAAGTTATCAATGAATCTCTTGCTCTGCGAAACATACAACAACAAATAAAGGAGCAGAATTCTAGATTACAACAAGAATTTGAAAGTGAGTTAGAAAAACTTAAGCCATCAAAAGAAGAATTTGAACTTTTGTCAGAAGAAGCAAAAAAGGAAAAGACAGAACAGTTTAATAAGCATACTGTAAATGCTAGAGATGCTTACGCTGAAAAAATGTTGTATTTAGAAGAAAGTTATAGAGATGCAGTAGAGAGTGTTTTTAACAAGATAAAAGAAGTTGCTAAAAAAACGGCAGAAAAAAACAACATAGATTTGGTACTATTTATTTCAAAAAAGAACCAAGTTTTATACTCTATGGATGAAGTTGATTTATCGGATATGGTATTAAACAATATAAACAAGGAAATACCTGAATTTGCTTTAAAAGGCATTGAGTAGGCTTATGCAATTTAATATCAGTGATATTATAAAAATACTACCACATTCTTATCCGTTTCTCTTAGTAGATAGGGTTATAGAGTGTGATCCTGGTAAAAGTATAAAAGCAATCAAAAATGTGACTTTTAATGAGCCATTTTTTATTGGTCATTTCCCTGGTCATCCAATAATGCCAGGAGTCTTGATAATTGAATCTCTAGCTCAAGCATCTGCTATATGTGTTCTTGGTAAAGAAAGTCAAGGTACAATAGAAAACAAAGCTATTTACTTTATGTCTATTGAAAATGCAAAATTCAGAAAGCCAGTCACTCCAGGGGACACACTGATTCTGCAAGCTAATGTTAAAAACGCACGTTTAAGTGCATGTAAATTTGAGTGTATTGCGTGTGTTGGTGAAGAAAAGGTTGCAGAAGCAACGATTTTAGCTATGCTACAAAATACGTAATATACAAAAGACAGTGTGCATACTGTATAATGCAGCTTAATATCTCATTTTCAAATTTATATACTCGCAGTGGATTAATAAAATTGGATGAGACATTTTTGAATTATATTAAATCATGTGATGAAAGCTTGTTTTGTTCATTAATTGAAGCAAGGGAAAATCAGATTGGTGATAGCCAGTTAATAATAGACCTCTCATATTTATTTGACGAGTTCATTGCAAAACTTTTCAACATTGAAAAAGAAATAGAAGAGCTAAAGAAAAAACACAATGACTTTGCTGTGATATATAAATGCAAAAGGTTATTTGTCCAACGCTACGCATTGAAGAAATACATTAATGTGGCGAATATAGATATTACTAACAAACTAAGTCATTTTCTCACTTTGCCAACAACAGAAAAAAATTTTGCCGAGCAGGTGATGCATTGGTTTCAAGATAAAGAAAATCACAAAGAAGAAATAGAACTTGCGGCACAATATGCAGTGTGGAGAGTAAAAAATAAACGGAGTATACTCTTTAGTATCCATAGGAAAATTGACCATGAAAATCTCATACCATTTTCTAAAAAAGAAGTAGACAGAGTTGAAGTGCTGTATTCAAATGAAGTAAAAAGACGATATGGTTTTGATCTAACAAGCAAAAAGGTGAGTTTGAACAAAGCATTAGATAACGCTCACTACTGCATATTCTGTCATAAGCAAAATAAGGACAGCTGCTCAAAGGGGCTAATTAATAACGACAATACTTTTAAACAGTCCCCACTAAAAGTTGAGCTGCATGGCTGTCCACTAGAACAGAAAATATCAGAAATGAATCTGGTGAAAAGCGAAGGTTACAGCATAGCAAGCCTTGCAATTGTGATGATAGATAACCCATTATGTGCGGCTACTGGGCACAGAATATGCAATGACTGCATGAACTCGTGCATATATCAGAAACAAGAACCCGTGAATGTGCCAATGATTGAAACAAGGATTTTGGATGATGTGCTTAATTTACCGTACGGATTTGAAATATATTCTCTGCTCAGCCGTTGGAATCCTTTAAATTTTCAGCGTTCATTGCCAAGAGAAAACACCGGAAAAAACGTTCTAGTTGTAGGCCTTGGTCCTGCTGGTTTTAATTTAGCTCATCATTTGTTGAATGATGGGCATAACGTTATCGCCATTGATGGACTAAAGATTGAACCTTTAATCGATAATTTCCAGCTAATTAAAGATTTTGAACACGAAAAATTGAGTGAACGCACGGCAGGTGGGTTTGGTGGAGTGGCAGAATATGGCATTACTTCTAGGTGGGATAAAAATTACTTAAAGATTATTAGATTACTGCTGGAAAGACGTGAGAATTTCGCACTTTATGGGGGCATTCGTTTTGGTGGCACGATTAATGTTGATGATGCTTTCAACTTGGGTTTTGATCACATCGCACTAGCACTTGGCTCTGGCAAGCAACGAATGATCAAAATAAAGAATATACTAGCTCGTGGGGTGCGCATGGCATCTGACTTTCTTATGTTGTTACAGCTGACTGGCGCTCTTAAATTTGATTCTATAGCAAATCTGCAAGTTCGTATGCCGATAGTTGTCATAGGTGCGGGGCTTACTGCGATTGACACTGCCACTGAAGCTTTAGCGTATTATCCAATTCAAGCAGAAAAATTTCTTCTTCGTTATGAGATATTAGTTGATAAGTATGGAAAGGACTGTGTTGAAAAGGATTGGACAGAGGAAGAGCGCGAAATTGCGAATGAGTTTATATCGCACGCACAATTGATCCGAGAAAAGCAAAAGTTAGCAAAAAAAGAGAGTAGAGAAATAAAAATATTAGAGTTAATGCAGAGTTTGGGGGGAGTGAAAGTTGTATATAGAAAAGAGCTAAAAGATTCGCCAAGTTATCGATTAAATAGCGAAGAGGTGCAAAATGCACTGTCAGAAGGGATTTACTTTATTGAAAACTTAGAGCCAGTTGAAGTTGTGACGGATAAATACAATCATGCTGAATCAATAAAACTAATAGACACAAAATCCGGCGAAATCAAATGCATGAAAGCACGTTCTATTTTTATAGCAGCAGGTACTGAGCCAAATACAGTTATTGCAACAGAAGATAAAAAGCATTTTAAATTAAGCAATGGGTATTTTACTCATTTGAATTCATCAGGAAAAGAAATAGATCCAATATTTTCTCCTAAGATGCAGAATAAAGACAGAATATTAGTATATAAGCAAGGCAATAAAACAATTAGCTTTTTTGGTGATCTTCATCCTTCGTATAGCGGCAGCGTCGTGAAAGCTATGGCAAGCGCTAAGAATGGTTACCCTATCATTTCTCAGCTTTTGAATAGAGTTAATAGCTTCATTTCTGCCACTCCAACTAGAATCTCGGAGTCATATGCACAATTGTATGAATGTTGTAATGTAAGAGTAACTTTCACCAAAAAAGATGTCATCCAAGTAGCTGACACTGAGATCCAGAAAAAAAATGCGTGGTCAAGCGTTGAAGATCTAGCTAACAAAGAATTTTTCAATAAAATCAAAGAGCAATTCACTGCAAAGGTTATAAAAGTTCAATATTTAACAGACAAAGTTGTGGAAATAGTGATCAAAGCACCACTTGCGGCAAAGAATTTTAAACCTGGACAATTCTTTAGGTTGCAAAATTTTGAAACCAATAGCAGAAAAGCCAATAATATAAACCTTGCTATGGAAGGTATAGCCGTAACCGGCACTGAAGTAGACAAAAAAAAAGGAATTATTTCCACTATTGTGCTTGAAACTGGCGGTTCCACTAATTTATGTAAATGTTTTAAAGAAGGTGAACAAGTAATTCTTATGGGTCCAGCTGGAAGCCCTACTGAGGTTTACTAAGTCTCAATATTAAAGTGATGCCAAATTTTATTTCAAAAAGTAAATAATTTACTAACGCTCGTGCACAAATTAAAAATAAATTATGCACGAGTGTAGCATTGTGAATTAAGAATGCTATATTAAAGCTTACCTCACTATTAAAGCTATCGGTCAGATTAGATTAAAAACCTAATCTGACCGGTTTCTCTATAACCCTCTAAACTCTGATATAATTATATGATAATTAGTTTAATTAGTGGTTAATATGCAAATTGATTTTATTCATATATTGAGATAGCATAAACCATATTGGTTTAAATTATTGTGCAACTTTATAAATCGTCACTGTTACTTCTACTGACTGTATTAATAGTTATAGTCCTAAAATTACCTGAAAATTTGAGCATTGCAGTAAATTGGTCTCTCCCAATTCTAGATTTTGATTTATCTTTTCGTATCATACTAATATCTTTTTTATCAGTTGCATTTTTAGCTGTTCTACCAGCACAAAATTTGACTTTTTCAGAGATGCTATCTTTTGCTGCTTACACTATTAGTTCACTTTATGCAGTTTTATCTAAACATATGATATTGGTTATAATATTTTGTGAATTAATGACTGTCAGTGCATTTTTTATTATCGCAGCTGGCTGTAGAGATAGTGGACCTGCAATAAGGTACGCTTGTGTACACTTTTTCGTTGGAGTTATATTAATAGCAGGATTGGCACTTCAAAGCACTGACCTGATAATTTTAGGTTTATTGATAAACTGCGCTTGTTTCCCTTTTTCGTTTTGGGTTGTTGATGCATATCCTGCTGCATCGCTACATGGCACTACATATCTCTCTTTATTTACCACTAAAGTCTCTTTTTTAGTGATGCTTTTACACACTTATAACCTATGGCAAGATTGTACTGAAATATTAGCGCTTGTAGGCGCCATCACTGCAATTTACAGCATTATATTTGCTTCTCTTGAGCAAAATATTCGTAGATTTTTATGCTATAATATTGTAGGACAAATGGGCTTGCTGATTATTGCAGGAGGTTTACTCAGCCCTTCGGAAAAGGCAATACCAATTTTGATACTGCATATAATCTTCTCTCTTGTTTATCAATCATTATTGTTTGTGGTCAGCAATTCGATTATTTCACGAACAAAAACAATTAGTTTTAATGGAGTAGGTAAACTGATGTCAGTGGAAGGCATGTGTGCTATAATCGCAATACTTACAATGGCTGCATTTCCTGGAACCGCTGGATTTATCAGTAAATCATATATCACAGCTGAAATTGAAATGAACACTGTTGCCTTAAAAGGGTATAAAAATTTATATAAGGTTCTAAATTTGCTGCTTCATTTAAGCGTGGGGCTAAAGTTTCTTTATTACTTATTTATTGCAAAAAGTAAGTCAAAACCGTTAGCAGAGAGGGGGAGCAAAATGACTATGATCATTTTAGCATTTATATGCGTAATCGCTGGCAATCCTTACTTACCTATTTACAATAAACCTTCGATTTTCGATTTTGTGTACAACACAAAAAATATTTTGTCGCAATTTAATTTGTTATTATGTACCACTTTATTGTTTATTCCTTTACGCAAGTTATTTTACCCGAGAATAAATTTTAAAATGGATGTTGATTGGACTTTTAGAGCTTTCATACCCTATATTGTCTTGCTGTTCAATCAGTTAGTCTCTAAAACTAGAGAAATGTTTGCCAGCATAGTGCAAAACTTGACTAATTCACTTGCTGGTTTATACTTTAATAATATTACTAAACTTAAAGAAGTGCTGGATTATAACTCAGTGAGTTTTGTTTCAGCTTCTTCTCTCTTTTTAATGAGTATTCTACTAACGCTATTATGTTTAAATCGTTAACTGAAAGTTTAAATTCTGTATTTAGTAAACTGAGAGGAAAGTCAATCATTTCTGAAGATGATTTTAATCTTGCCATGCGTGAAATACGTATAGCTTTAATTGAAGCTGACGTTTCACTTGAAGTTGCGAAAAAATTCATCAATGACATTAAAGATAAAGTGATTGGGGAAAAAGTCATAAAAAGTGTTTCTCCAGCACAAATGATAATTAAAATTGTGCAGGATAATTTAGTTGCAGTTCTCGGATCAGAGAAAAGTGACTTAAATCTAGCAGTTAAACCCCCTGCTGTGATTATGATGGTGGGCTTACAAGGTGCAGGTAAAACAACTACCTCAGGAAAGCTTGCTTTAAAGCTAAAAAAGCAAAAGAAAAAAGTGATGCTTGCCTCTTTAGACATTTATAGGCCGGCTGCCCAGAAACAACTTGAGGTGCTGGGTAAACAAATAGACGTACAAACTTTATCTATAGTAATAAATGAGGGGCCTATTGCAATTACAAAAAGGGCACTGGCAACAGCAAAGAACGATAATTGTGATGTATTAATACTAGATACCGCAGGCAGGCTTCATATTGACAATAATATGATGAATGAGTTGAAAGCCGTAAAGGAAATAGCTTCACCTGCAGAAGTTATTTTAGTAGCCGACGCAATGATAGGCCAGGATGCGGTCAACATTGCCAAATCATTCAATGAGGTAATAGGTGTAACCGGTATTATTCTCACCCGCGTTGATGGTGATGCACGTGGTGGTGCTGCTCTTTCTATGAAAATGATCACCGATTGTCCAATTAAATTTATTGCTTGTGGTGAAAAATTAAGTGACCTCGATGATTTTTATCCCGATAGAATTGCAAAAAGGATACTTAGCATGGGTGATGTTGTATCGTTGGTTGAAAAAGCTGCTGAGATTGTTGGTCAGGAAGAAATTGATAAGTTACAAAAGAAAGTAAAAAAGGGTAAATTCGACCTAAACGACCTAGTGGGAATGTTAAAAACTCTGAGTAAAATGGATGGCATTAGCAACATAATGAAATTCATCCCTAGTTCATTCACAAAAAAGCTAAGTAGCAGTGTGCCAGATGACAATAAAGTGAAAAAATATATAGCCATCATAAACTCAATGACTGAAAAGGAAAGGCAAAATCCAGATATTTTAAATGGCAAAAGAAGGCTTAGAATTTCTAAGGGGTCCGGAACAAGTGTAACTGAAGTTAATCTTCTGATTAAGCAGTATAATCAAATGAGCTCTGTGGTAAATAAGTTCAGTAAAGTTGACCATAGTAAACTCAAAGAATCTGATTTGATGGATATGCTAAGCAGAAAGTAAGTCAGCAGGTAGTGGAATGAGACGATTGTCAGTAAACCTTTAGCTATATCAAAAGCGGCTTAGGTCTCGCAAAAAAATTTACAGCTTCTTGCTAGCCAAGAAATTTATTATTAATTTTAAGAAATACTATAGCTGATCCAAGCAACATGTCATACCGCGATTCATTCGCGGTATCTCAGCCGCTAACAAGAGATCCCGCTAACAAGCAGCGGGATGACACCTCTCTTGGGCTCTTTTAGCTACAAACATTAAGAAATTTACCAAACAAAAAAAAGGCAAAAGAAGCCCTAGTCATTGTCTATTTTCAGTATTGGCGTTTTTTTATGTTTTAAACGTTTAATAACCGCGACTCAGCTGCTTTTTAATGCAACTAACCTTTAGTCATAAATGTTTAAGAAATTTACTAAGCAGAAAAAAAGGCAAAAGAAACCCCGTGGTAATTAGTGTTCACTCTCTAATCCTGCAAATTGGCGTACTATACTGTCTTAAACGACTTATAAGCGCGTTTCAGCTTATATAGGTAAAAACCTAGAAATATTGTGAAGACATAAGGTGCACATAGTGCAAAAAATTAAAAATAAGACGCCAACTACGTTGTTTTCTTGCTGTTTAATCTGCACAGATGAAGATAACTGAATACCTTCAGTACCATGATAAGGGGGCTGGCGGAGTTTGTCAAGTAGGTTTTTTCGTTTCTATTGTAATGACAGTTATGGCCTGTGCAAGAAATCTATTGATTTACAGCAGGTTCTTTGTTACAGTTCATAGTTATGCAAAGAAACTTAAAGCCTCATGAGTTTATTTACAGCCAGTGATTTACATAATTTGGAACTGTATAGCTGAGTATTGTATATGATAATATTGATAACAAACGATGATGGCTTTGGAAGTGAAGGAATAAAATTACTCAAAGAGATTGCACGGAATTTTGCGTCAGAAATATGGATAGTGGCACCAGATACTGATAGAAGCGGGGCTGCAAGATCTCTTGATTATCCAGTGAAACAATCTATTGGAATAAACCAACATAGTGAAAGGGAATTTAGTGTGTCTGGTACTCCTGCAGATTGTGTCATTATTGCGCTAAATAAAGTTATGAATAAAAAACCAGACTTAATATTGTCCGGAGTAAATATTGGATCAAATGTCGGGGACGATATTTGTTATTCAGGAACAATTGGTGCTGTAATGGAAGGTGCTGCAAGGTCTATACCTTCTATTGCGCTGAGCCAAGTTTATCATGATAAAATAGACTGGCACAATACAAAGGTTTTTGCACCAAAGGTTATTGCCAAGCTAGTTAAGGTTGGTTGGCCTAAAAACATAGTGATGAGTGTAAATTTTCCTGCTACGGAAAAAGTAAAAGGAGTAGAATTTGCTGAACAAGGTGAATATAACATTGATGGGGATTTAACTTTTACTGAAAATTCGAATGGCTTTTTTAGCTTAAATTGGTCTCGAGAGCACTCAGGCAGTGGTAGTGTAAATAAAATAAAAGAAGGATTTATTACTATCACACCAGTAAAATTAGATTTTACAGATTATGATACATTGAATGCTATGAAAAATTCTTGTGCAGACGAATTTTCTTCTATAGCTGACTAAGAAAAACATTTGCATTGCTCCTAATTGATGTTTTCTATTGTGTTATCGCGAGCAATTATTTTTTCTTCACCTGTATCCATGTTTTTAATCTTTAAAGTTTTACTACTCAATTCTTCATCGCCAAAGATTAAAGCAGCTTTAGCATTTGCTTGATTTGCTTTTTTCATTCGGTTTTTAAGTGCTCCGCTATATTCGTAGACTACATATAAACCATTTCTGCGCAATTCATTCGCAAGTGTTAGAGCATGTTCATCAGCCTCTCTGCCGATCGGAATTAGGTAAATAGGTCGCTCTTCTTTCGGAGAATAATTGATTAACTCCATTATGCGTTCAATACCTCCTGCAAATCCTATCGCTGGAGTGTGTTTTCCACCTACTGAAGATACTAAATTATCGTATCTTCCACCGGCAAAAACTGCCCCTTGTGCACCTAAATCTTCTGTGACAAATTCAAATACTGTGTGACAATAATAGTCTAGACCTCGAACTAATTTGCTATTTACAGTGTAAGGTATGCCAAGAGCTTGCAGTCCATTTAACACTTGGTCAAAGAAATATGAAGATTCTTTTGTATAGTGATCACTGATTTTAGGTGCATCAGAAATTATTAATCTATCTTTCTCATCCTTAGAATCCAGTATTCTGAGTGGATTTTTGATCAACCTATTTTTGCTATCTTCTGATAGATCGTTTTGATACTTTGTAAAGTATAAGATCAAAGCTTCTCTATACTTAGTTATTGTTTCACTATCACCTAAAGAGTTGATTTCCAGCTTTACATTTTTATTGATGCTAAATTCAGTTAGTAAGTGCTGAGCGAGTGATATCAATTCAACATCGGCTTTTGAATCTTCTACACCAAAAACCTCAAAATTTATCTGATGAAATTGCCTCTGTCTTCCCTTTTGCGGTCTTTCGTAACGAAATGCAGGCCCTGTTGAAAATAATTTTATCGGCGTTTGCAGTTTTTTTTCAATTAATAGCCTAACAACCGCTGCAGTGAACTCAGGACGTAAAGTTATGCTCTTTCCCCCTTTATCATTAAAGGTGTACATCTCTTTAGTGATGATGTCTGAGCTATCACCTAAAGTCTTTGTGAAAACTTCCGTATATTCAAATATCGGAGTTTGAGCAGGCAAAAAGCCATATAGACTTGAGATTCTGCTTGTTGTTTGCTCTATGTGTTTAAACTTGTACCATTCATCAAACAGGAGATCTTTTGTTCCTCTAACCGTTTGATTAGTCATAGTGTGGTCTCTATACCTGCAACCTCTGGTATGTGGTAGCTCAGCATATTCTGCACTCCTTGCTTTAAAGTAATTGCAGCACTTGGGCATCCAGAGCAAGCTCCTTGTAACTCAACATAAACTATCCCGTCTTTATAGCCACGAAATTTGATATCGCCACCATCTTGAGCAACTGCAGGTTTGATATAACTTTCCATCAATTCTTTTATTCTATTTACAATTTCTATATCATTTTTATCAAAAAATTCTTCATCCGGTATATTATTATCATTTACTCCTTCTTTATCTAGTGCTTTTCCACCTGAAGTAAAGTGATCCATGATTGTAGTTAAAATTTCTACTTTTAATGTATCCCAATTAATTCCACCCAATTTTGTTACTGAAATAAAATCATGACCAAAAAACACTCTTACCACATGTTCTATTTGAAAAAGATTTGCTGCTAGCTTGGAGTTTTTTATTTCATCTGCATTTGAAAAATCAGCCGTTTCTCCTTCGTTTAGAATTGCAAATCCAGGGAGAAATTTCAGTGTGTTTGGATTTGGTGTTTCTTCAATCTGGATGAACATGTTATTTACCATGACAATTATAATTGTTACTATTTAATCATAAAATGATAAAAAAATATACATGTCATTCATCTTTTTTCTTTTTTTAGTATTCATAGTAGTTACATTTGTTTTGCCTAGCGTTGTTGTATTTTTTCTTTTCCTGACAAAAAAAAATAACATAAGTTTCATGATGAACTCTATATTGAGTAAGTTTTTGAACGAATTTAATAGCAGTAGAAGTTATACTGGAAATTACACTGGTGATAACATGTCCAAAGATGAAGCATTAAAGATACTGGGGCTGAATCCTGAGGCAAGTCAAAATGAAATTAATAAAGCATATCAAAATTTAATGAAATTAGTTCACCCAGATAAGGGAGGCTCAGAGTATTTTGCACAGAAATTAAATGCGGCACGTGATAAATTGTTAAAAAAGTGATCTTAAAAAAAGTTTTCGTTTAACGAATTTCTTCCTTTGCTTTTTCTAAATAATCCAATATTGCTTCATGTAGTGCAGTCCATGTTATCTTCTCTTTCAAAGAGGGTATAAATTCTTTCTCCCAGGCATTCTTAAATTCCTGAAGCCATTGCTCCTCAAAATCCTGAAATTCTAAAGAAATATCTGCTTTAAAGCTATCAATTAAACTGGAGACTTCTGCAGCCTCAGAGCTATCTAGTGATTTTAAAGATAACACTCCACTCTTTAAAATGTCTAACTCTTCCAATAAATTAAGCTTAAATGGTTTATAGAGTGAAGACCATATGCGATATCTTAAATAAGAATCATAGTATAACTTAATTTTGTACATTAAAGTGGTAGATGCATCAGGAGAAATGTTATTCTCATATTGTGCAAGAGAAGATAATAAATTCTCATAATCTACTTTGCTTAAACATGATTGTAGAGTCGATTTAATTTTTTCACTAAAGGTTAGATAACTAGAAGAAATGCCATGACTATATTTACTAAAGAATTCAGGAAATATATCTGCTTGTTCTAATTTAAGAGGTAAATCTTTTCTAATTTCTCTTGGTAAACTATGTATTGAAAACTGATAAATAACCCATACAAAATTCTCATCAAACTCATCTGAGTAATCAGCATTATTATCAGGAAAAATTACATTACCTTTCTTATTATTCCAAGGTAATATCTTATAGAAAAATCTGTTCAGCCTTTGTTTTAATTTCAAAATACCTTCATTTCTATCACCTGCTTTATACAATATTTCGCCCATTTGCTGTTTAGCATCTTTAGGGTTTATTCTGTCACTTATGTGCAATCCAATTCCATTTTTCTCTAATAACTCCCAACCAAACAATTTGTGTGGATCTGGTTTACGCATTGTATAGCCAAGTTCTTGATTGTAAACTATGGTTCCTATTTCAGAATGACTAAATATCATATCCCTTTTAATTTTAAAACGCTCCATAAGGTATAAAATCAGCTCTTTAACGGACCTCATTTGCTCTTCCGGAAAAGGCTCAAGTCCTGTGTTTACAATTTCAATACCTACAGAATAGTTGTTAAGCTTCCGTAGCTCTTCAAGCTTGCTATCTATCTTAACTCTTGCATAACTAATACCAGCATGCCATGCTTCTTTCTCTAATGGAACCATTAAGGTGATGCTGCCATCCCTATCGACAATAAAATGAACTGACAATCCTCTAGCATTCAGCGTATCTTTTGTATCTTTTAATGTTGATGTTTCAGTATGGTGAACTATAACCATTAACACTTTTTCACCTGCCCTATCACCATAATTTAAAGCTGAAGCTGGACTTAAAAATAACAAATCCTGATCTTTCAATAATGGTAATTTTTCTTGTAAATCTTGAAAATCATTCTCGATACTGTTTGAACTGGATACTTGCCCAGATATGAGAAATGCTGAGACAGTAATCAGTAAAACTAATAAATATTTGTTGACTTTAGATAGTTGGATTTTCATACCATCTTTATAAACACTTTGTAGATAATTTTTCATTATATAGTTAGAATAGGGTTGTTGAATAAATTTACAAGACAAAATCATACTAGTTCGGTAGTAGTAACATGTCCAAAGATGAAGCATTAAAGATACTGGGGCTGAATCCTGAGGCAAGTCAAAATGAAATTAATAAAGCATATCAAAATTTAATGAAATTAGTTCACCCAGATAAGGGAGGCTCAGAGTATTTTGCACAGAAATTAAATGCGGCACGTGATAGGTTGCTGAAGAGGTAGTAATTAATATCGCTTTAAACTTTTTATTTGTGTGTAAAGGATAAGTTGCTACAATAAAATGAGTTAAAGGTAGAGAAAGCTTTAAGTTATGCAGAAAAAAAAAACAACGATAGAAGAAGAAAAAGGCATATTAGGGTGGATAGAATATAGATTGCCTATATTTTCTTTTTTGAAACACACTGCTTCTTACCAAGTGCCAAAAAACTTAAATTATGCTTGGAACTTTGGCTCTTTGGCTGGTATAGCGCTAATTTTACAAATAATAACAGGTATATTTCTTGCTATGCACTACACTCCGCATGTTGATTATGCGTTTAATAGTGTAGAGCGCATAATGCGAGATGTGAATTACGGGTGGTTAATACGCTACACTCACGCTGTTGGAGCATCGCTCTTCTTTATGGTAGTCTATGTTCATATAATGCGTGGATTATATTACGGATCTTACAAGAGGCCACGAGAGATGGTGTGGTTTGTTGGTATATTTATATTTTTTGCAATGATGGCAACTGCCTTTATGGGATATGTATTGCCTTGGGGACAAATGAGTTTCTGGGGTGCAACAGTCATAACCAACTTATTTTCAGCTATACCTTTAATTGGCAATAAAATAGTTATATGGTTATGGGGTGGTTTTTCCGTTGATAATCCAACACTTAACCGTTTTTTCGCTCTGCATTATCTTCTGCCTTTTGTTATTATTGCTTTAGCTATGCTTCATGTGATAGCTCTGCATAGGTTTGGCTCTGGTAACCCAAGTGGAGTGGAGGTAAAATCAGATAAGGATACCATTCCTCTCTATCCTTATTATATAGTCAAGGATTGCATAACTTTTGGTCTGTTTTTTGTAGTTTTGTTTGCATTTGTTTTCTATGCTCCTAATTATCTTGGACATCCAGACAATTATATAGAAGCTGATTCTATGGTCACTCCGGTACATATAGTGCCAGAGTGGTACTTTTTACCTTTTTATGCAATGCTACGTTCAATTCCAGATAAACTTACTGGTGTGCTTACCATGTTTGCGTCTATTTTAGTTTGGTTTTTGTTACCTTGGCTTGATAAATCAAAAGTTAAAAGTGGTGCTTATCGCCCAGTGTTCAAAAAATTTTTTTGGGTTTTCGCAATAAATTTTGCACTTCTTGCCTGGCTTGGAGGACAAGAGGTGAAAGAGCCTTACATCACTATGAGTAGGCTATCCACTCTTTATTATTTTGCATATTTTGTAATAATTTTACCACTGCTTAGTAAATATGAAAAGCCAAAAGAACCACCAAAAACCTTAAGTGATTCTGTGCCGGAGATGAAGTAATGCTGATGAGAAGTATGTTAGCTATACTTTGCATATTGTTTTTTGCTAATTTTGTGTATGCAGAAGAATTCAAGCCATCACCAAATAAAAAAATGGACTGGAAATTTGATGGAATTACCGGATCTTTCGATAGAGAGTCAATTCAACGAGGCTATAAAGTGTATAAAGAAGTCTGTGCTGCTTGTCATTCAATGAATAGGATAGCATTTCGTAATTTGCAAGATGTTGGTTTTTCTGAAGAAGATATAAAACAGATTGCAGCTTCTTATCAAGTTAAAGATGGTCCGAACGATTTGGGTGAAATGTTCGATAGACCTGGAGTACCTTCGGATTATTTTATTGCACCTTTTGATACAAAAGAAGCAGCTGCAGCAAGCAATAATGGTGCAGTTCCACCAGACTTATCGTTAATTATTAAAGCAAGGCATGATGGTGCAAATTATGTCTATTCACTGTTAACAGGCTATCAAAACGGCGAGCACGATGAAAATGATTTATACTTCAACCCTTACTTTTCAACAGGCAGGTTAGCTATGGCGCCACCACTTTCTGAAGGAATGGTGGAATATGATGGTGCAAGACAAGCCACAGTTGAAAATATGGCGTATGATGTGATAAATTTTTTACAATGGGCAGCAGAGCCAGAATTAGAGCGCCGGCATAAACTTGGATTAAAAGTAGTGGCGTATTTTATAATTTTAACAGTGTTTTTTGTATTAACTAACAATAGAATTTGGAGCAAGCTCTATAAAAAGAAGTGATAGTCAATTTTGCCTCAAATACAATGGTTGTCATCCAAGTAGCTAACACTGGTTCCTTTATGACGGCAGTGCCCAGAGGTGTCATGCAAGTAGCTGACAACATAGAAACGAAAAACTTACTTGACAAACTCCGCCAGCCCCCTTATCATAACACTGAAGCTATTTATTTATCTTCGCAATCTCTGCAGTGGATTAATGACAAAAAAACTTAATGTATTTGGCGTAAATCATGCTTAATTTTTTGCACTATGTGCACCTCATGTCTTTATAAAACTTTTAGGTTTCTACCTATACAAGCCGAAACGCGCTTATAAAGCGTTTAAGACAGCAAAAAACGTCAAATAGACAAGGGAGAATTTGAATACTAGCTACCCTGGGGTTTCTTTGCCTTTTTTCCTGCTTGGTAAATTTCTTAAACACTTGCGGTGTAGGTTAGTTGCAAGTTAAAAGCAGCTAAATCGCTCTTAATCAAGCGTTTTAGAATAAAAAAAACGCCGATATTTTAGTACATAGTGAATAGCCAACCACCATGGGGCTTCTTTTGCCTTTTTTTTCGTTTGGTAAATTTCTTAAATATTTATAGCTAAAGATTGCACGAATGTTGCAATTACAAAAGCGATCTCTACTAGGAGGATGTCATCCCAGTGCCCAGACACTGGGATCCAGTTTTCTTTACAAATTCACCAAAAGTGCTTCATTTTATAACGCAAAACCCATACTCACCAAACCCAATGCATTACTTACAATTAAAATTCCTGGATCCCAGTGTCTGGGCACTGGGATGACAGGAGATACCGTCTTGTTAGTCAACAAAAAAATTATAAAAATTTCCCAAGTTGCATCATAAAATCAAAAAATACTTCCAATTGTGTAACAGTACACAGATTATAGTTAGTGGATATGTTGATAAGTAAATTAGTTTTATACGCACAAAACAGATGAAGTTTACTTATCAACATATCCACTAACCAACAACATTCAATAAATTTGTGTAAGATACCACTTTACATAAGATAGATAGGAAGCATTTTTGATTTTAAAGTACTAAACCTTCAGTCAACCTCCTAGCCCTGTAGTTTTTGATATGGTTAGGATCAAAAGCACTTTTGGATGTCAGAATACCGAAAATGATATGGAGTAGCTTACGCATTGCAGCACCAACGATGGCCATATTATGCTTACCCTTTTCCTTTAATCTTTGGCAAAAGCTCATAATGATAGGATTGTGATTCTTAGCTACTATGGCAGGAAAGAAAAGTGCCTTACGTAATGTTTGTGAACCGGATTTACTTAATCTGGGTTTGGCATATACAGAGGAACCTGACGTCATATTTCGTGGTATAACTCCTGTATATGCTGCCAATTGCCTGGCATCTCTAAAAACCTCTATATCAGAAACTTCAGCTAAAATAGCTATTGCTGATTCTTCTCCTATGCCTGGAATAGTCAATAGAAGTTGAAAATTTTCCAACAATTCTTTGTGTTGATTTAATAGTTCACGTACGGAGTTTTTTATTGTTTCTATTTTTTGAGCTATATTCATTGCAAGGTCTTCCCAAGCATTTGCAACTTCTTTAGGCAGTCTCTCTTTTTTTTCTAAGTGGTTATTTACTAATGTTAACTCATCTTTTAACGCAACTGAGCAACGATAAAGATGTTTTAATTTTTTCATTTCAGGAGAAGGTGGTGTCCAACTAGAAGGTTCCTGTCTTTGGCAATAATCAGCAATAACTTCTGCATCGGTCTGATCATTCTTTTGTCGTATCAGCTTACTCCTTGCATAAGATTTTATGCAATAAGGATTTACAACACTTACAAAATGTCCAGCATTGTGTAGAAATTCAGCCAGTGCTTCGCTATAACAACCAGTAGATTCCATGCAGGTTTTTACTTTTTCTACATTATGTTTGTGTAGAAAATTCAGTAGACTTTGAAACCCATGATCATCGTTCTTAAAGCTTCTTTTTCTAGTTTCACGCTTTCCTTTTTTGCTTATAAATGAGAGAAAAACATCAAAGCGATCTTTTGATATATCTATGCCCAAAAAGTTGTTGATCATATATAACCCCATACGTTACCATTAAAAATGAAAAGTAAGGCTAGTCTTGTGAATACAGAATTAGAACCATTCAGGTCTTTCTACGATACCGTCCAGCCTATACTTTTGAGAAGGGAATTCTTATCTCCTCTACAGATTTTATATCTAAGAGGAAGCACAGAGTTCCTCCCTTCTCCACCTAATGCTTAAGCTTAAAACATTAGATGCTTTTGACAAGATACAAGAAGAAGTGTTGCCGTCACGTTATATCATAAACCTTTGCTGAAGCTTTCTTTATATATTCACTTGAAAGTGGGATTAGACCAAGCCTAGATAGGTACCCATCTTCAATGCCGATCGAATCTATAATTTCTTTTATGAATTCTCTTAATCCATCAACAGTATCCAGGTGTTCTTTCTTTATATAAAGGTATAGAGGTCTTGCTAATATATATTTTCCCGATGATATATTTTCGTAAGTTGGCTCAATTCCTGCAATTGTGCTCCCTTGTATTTTATCTTGATTCCTCATTAAAAAGCTAAAACTAAATATCCCTAAAGCGTTCTTGTTACTTTTCAATTTTTGTATTATTATGTTTTCATTAATTCCAACTTCTATATACCTTCCGTCATCCCTTATATTACCACATGCTTTCTTTCTTTCTTCCTGATCTTTATAATTCTCTTTGAAAATTCTCGAGTTCATGCATGAATATTGATTGAACATAATGGAATTAACCAAAGTTTCGTATGTGCCTGTATTTTGATGTGGACCATAAATTTCAATTTCTGTTTTTGGTAAGGCTTGATTTACATCAGACCAAAACTTCTTATTATTTTTTACTAATTTATCATTTTCTTGAGAATATGCAGATAAAGTTTCAAATAAGTCCTTTTTTGTGAAATCAAATCTATGGCTTTGATTTGAATTTGCAATGACAATTCCATCATAGCCAATGATGATCTCTATCACTTCATTAATTTTATTTCTTTTACATAGTTCTCTTTCTACTTCCTTCATAGGGCGAGATGAAGTGGTGATGTCTGGCGTGTCTTCCCCTATTCCTGAGCAAAACATTTTGAACCCTGATCCACTTCCTATCGATTCCACAACTGGAGTCTTAAAAGAGAATACACGATTGAACTCCTCGGCTATAAATGAGATAAAAGGAAAAACGGTTGAAGATCCAACAATTCTGATGTATTTCCTGGCATCAGCATTTGACAGCGGCGTGAATAATACGAATACAAAAATCAGGAGAAAGTTTCTAAGCATTATTTTTAGTTAAGAACATAAATCTAATTATTGTAACAAAAAATCAAACTGAAAAGCTTTAATTTTCTCTTGTGATTGACCTATAGCTAATCCAATTGACCGCTATTTCAATTGCATGAACATTGTAACAATGGTATCTGCAAGCAGCTTACTGTACGAACATTGTGATTTGAGAGCAATTTTCACTAGGAGGATGTCATCCCAGTGCCCAGACACTGGGATCCAGTTCTTATTACCTGGTGTAAAGTTAAGTTTTCTGGATTCCAGACTGGAATGACATCATTTACCATGTACAATTTGTTAGTTAATAATCCATTGTCATCCCAGCGTCATGCGCATAATTGTATGAACATTGTGATTTGATACAAGCTACTTGCATGACAAAAGCTACAGTTTACATTTAAATTTTATTTTATATTATTGTAAGTATTACACAACTTTAAGGGGCAATTATGGCAGTTATGCCAGATAAATGGATCAGAGAAAAAGCTGAAAATTTTGGAATGATAGAGCCTTTTGTGGATCACAAAAGCAGCAAAGGTGCTATATCTTTCGGACTATCGTCTTATGGGTATGATGCAAGAGTGGATAATAAATTTAAAATTTTTACTAACGTTAATTCAGCCATCGTGGACCCTAAAAATTTCTCTGAGAATAGTTTTATAGATAAAGAAACAGACGTATGCATAATTCCACCAAATAGCTTTGTGCTTGCAAGCACAGTGGAATATTTTCGTATACCAAGAAATGTACTGGTCATTTGTGTTGGTAAATCAACTTACGCAAGGTGTGGAATTATAGTAAACGTTACTCCCTTAGAACCTGGATGGGAAGGTCATGTCACACTCGAATTCTCAAACACCACCCCACTTCCTGCAAAAATTTACGCTAATGAAGGCGCATGCCAATTCGTATTTTTAAGCGGCGAAAGTGAGTGTGAAAAATCATATGATGATATGAAAGGAAAATATATGAATCAGCACGGTATCACTTTGCCGCTGGTAAAGTGATTACTACTTTTGTTGTGAGCTACTAAGCTGCTCTATAGACAATATCCCACTATCACCAGATAGCAAAGTTCGCGCTGATTCACTTTCTCCCAAACGTTCAATTGCCTGCTTTTTGTTACTTCCAATGCGTGTGCTAAGACCACATTGAAGGTCTACGCCACCCTCTTCAGTAAGGCTACATTGTAAACCAAAACCGACAGCATAACCTTCTGTTTCACCAGCAGCAATTATCCCCTTTATAGCTACATTGAGGTCATCTTCAACTGTTCTTATCACTCCTTTACCGTCTTTAATATCATCATTTACAATCCCTACTATAATGGTCCGATCTATACCTTCCACTGTTCGAGATATTACTTCTGTAGTTGGTTCTGCAATGTTTTGCTGTTCCAATTCACCAACTTCTTCTTCAATACGCTTTTTGTACTCTTCATCATTCATTGTATCTGCCGCTTGATTTTCTATACTTGTATTTTTTTGATGAAGGAAATCTCTATTAATGCAATAAAAAATAAGTGCAGGTATCAGTGAAATTACTACATTTGATATGATGCACGGAATTAAAATCATAGCGGCAGCAATATAGATGAAGATTTTAGCTGTAAATTTTGCTATTTTAGATAATAAGGAGTTATTTTTTTGAATACTAACTGCATCCAAAAGAAAATAGGTACACACTCCCCATGCTACTGTAATGGCAGTGGGTACAATGATTGGGACAAGTAAAAAAGCATCTATTAGCTTTTTTCCAGAGCTAGTTGGTTTTATGCTATTATTATTCAGTGATGCAAAATAACCTTGAACAAGGTTAGCAATCCATTTTGCACCGGATAAGACTCTCTCACTATTTTCTTTAGATAAGTTAACTTTCATTGGTTTTACCATACTTATAATCATGCTAATTATGCTAATAATTAATATTGTAAAATCAACATAAATTTTTTACTTCCGCACTTTTTTTCACTGATTATAATAAATTTGTAACCATATGGTTCGCCATGTGCTTTTCTTAATTAAAAACTTCAACTATTCATTGTAAGCTATTGAATTTCCTACTATTTAGTGGCAAATTGTCATCCAAGTGGCTGTAAAACGACAAATTCGTCATTCCGCTACTAGTTAGTGGAATCTATACCGCGAATGAATCGCGGTATGACGGTTCGCGGCGGCATAACGATAAGCTCGTCATCCCGCTACTAGTTAGCGGAATCTATGCTAAGAGATACCGCGAATGAATCGCGGTATGACGGTTCGTGGCGGCATGACGTAGAGCCTACATTAACTATAGAAACAAAAAGGAGGATTATCATGTCCACAATAATTTTATCATCAATTTTTGGTCAAGCAGGCAGCATTTTTGGTCCAATTGGCCAGATTATCGGCTCAGAACTCGGTGCTCTTCTTGGTGCCCAGCTTGATGGTGCGATGTTTAGCCTTGATGCTGAGCAGAAAGTAACGCATGGTGCGAGACTAAAAAATCTGCAAGTTCAAACCTCAACCTATGGAAGGACGATACCAATTATCTATGGCACTGCTCGCATTGCAGGGAACATTATTTGGTCACAGCCAATAAAAGAAGAGGCGATAACCACCAAAAGCAAAATTGGAAGAGGTATGAATGTTGAGTATAATTACTATGCAACGCTTGCAATTGCGATCTGCAAGGGGAAAGTAGAAAAATTAAACAGAATCTGGGCAGATACAACATCACTTAGCTTTGATGAAATAGATTATACTTTTTACCGCGGTACAGAAGACCAAAATCCTGATCCATTTATGTCGTCAATCGAAGGTGTGCCGGCTTATAGGGGAATATCTTACATAGTCATCAAGAATTTTCCTTTAGCAGACTATAATAACCGCGTTCCGGTATTCACATTTGAAGTGCAGACTATATTAAAGCCTAGCGGATTTTCAGTAGTAGAAAATATTCAGAATATCAATATAATACCAGGCTCAGGAGAGTTTGTATATGATACAAAAATACAGAAGAAAATCGCGCAAGAGAAAATAAGCAGCAACCAATATATCCCATATGGGCTAGCACAAAGGGTAAATCATAACAACCACACTAAAAAGAGCGATGCAGTGCTTTCTTTGGATCAATTAAAGGGAGATTTACCAAATGTTGAGTGGGTATCGGTAGTAGTCAATTGGTTTGTGAATGATCTGAACATTAAAGATTGTAAAATATACCCTGCAGTTGAATTTCAAGATGATTCCGCAATATTACCTGATGATTGGCAAGTAGGAAGTAGTACCAGAGATGATGCTCAGCTAATTTCAAAAGATGATAATGGAAACCCAAGATATGGTGGCACAGTTAGTGATTCAGCGCTAATAAGATATATAGAAGAGCTACACAGCAGAGGCTACAAGGTGATGCTCTATCCGATGCCCTTACTTGATACAAAGAACAAAGAGTGGCGAGGAAGATTGAGCGGGGCTCCTCAAGATATAAGTGATTTTTTTAAGAATCAGTACAACAAATTTATAGAGCATTATGCAAGCATTGCCAAACAAACTAAAGTGGAAGGGTTTATCATTGGTTCTGAATTTGTTGAACTTACCAAAATCAGAGATGAAAAAGGTAATTACCCTGCAGTGGCAGAGCTAGTTAAGCTTGCAAAGCAGATAAAACTTGATCTTGGAAAAGAAGTAACAGTAACTTACGCTGCGGATTGGAGCGAATACCACTCATATGATGGTTGGTATAATATGGATGAACTGTGGTCTTCACAGTACATCGACGTTGTTGGCATAGATGCTTATTTTCCACTGACTGATGGTCCAGAGCCTCCTTTTGGCTATTCTGCGGAAGATGTAATGGGTGGTTGGAGCAGTGGAGTGGGGTATGATTATTTCTATGATTACTCAAAAAGTGAGCCTGAAAAAGTAAAGTATAACGACAGCAGGTATGCGTGGAAAAATATAGAGAAATGGTGGAGTGAAACTCACATAAACCCCGGTGGTAGTAAAACAAAATGGCAACCAAAAATGAAAAAAATATGGTTTACTGAATATGGATTTCCCAGTATGAACGGCTGCACTAATGAGCCAAATGTGTTTGTTGACAAAGGCAGCATAGAGAGCAAATATCCACGATATTCAAACGGAGAGGTGAGCTTTCTTTCACAAAAAATTGCAATTGAAGGAACGCTAAAGAAGTGGCAAAGCTCAGAAATGGTAGAAAAAATGTTTCTCTGGGCATGGGATGCAAGGCCATTTCCTTACTTTCCCAATTTGTGTGATGTGTGGGCTGACTGCCATAACTGGCAGTCAGGACATTGGATTCAGGGAAAGCTTTTACAGCTTAATATTTCCGATGTTTTATTGGATCTGTTACAAAAAACAGGTTTAAAAAGCAATCAGTTCGATACAAGCAACGTCAAAGGGTTATTGTCTGGATATGTAATAAATGACCAGCAACCCGTACGTTCAATTATTAAAATGCTGCAAAGTTGCTATTTTTTTGATGTGGTTGAACAGGGCTCTAAATTGAAATTTGTCCAAAAGGGCAGGGGAGTTACAACTGTAATGCCAATTGGTGAAACGGTTTTCAGTAACAATTCAAAACTTGTTAATATTAGTCAACTGGATTTAAACAATAAAGTTAACGTCGTTTATTTTAATCGCAATTTTGGCTATCCAATTGATGTTAAATATGCTGAGTTGCCAAAGCAAGGCACTGCTGCAACAGTTGAAATACCGCTCATTATGGAGGAGGGAGAGGCACAAAATATCGCTGAAGTTTTACTTTATTCTTCGTGGCAAGAGAGAAATATATACAATTTCAAGCTACCGATAAAATATGCATGGCGTTGGTTATGATCACTCTATATATAAGCTCTCTTTTCCTTCAACAAGGTCACTTATGCTGAAGGAATACCCTCCTTCTCACATCAGCAAAACCATCATAGAAATGATAGATTTACCGTATGTTAAAGGTAATAGCGCAAGCTTTACTTTAATTAATGAGGAAAAGAATTGGAAAGGAGCAACACTCTTTATTTCGTACAACGATAAGGATTATAAGCCTATCGCAAGCACAAATAAACAGTCTACTTACGGATATGTAATGGAATCTACCGATGAGGGGCTTGTAATAGTATTACGTTTTGGTAAGCTGCTAGGAATTATCGATTCAAATTCAGCATTAATCGGAAAAGAGATAGTGAAATTCCAGAGTACTAAACTCATAGATAAAAATAAATATAAGCTTAGCAACCTAATTAGAGGGCAAGAAGGTACTAAAGAGTATGAGCATACAGGAGGTGAGAAATTTACCTTACTTGATGATTCAATAATTTCTTTTGAAGTGCAATCAGGGAGAAAATTTTACCTCAAAGCAGTGACTTATGGTGATTCGTTGGATAACACGGAAGCAAAGGTCCTGAACAATTGATGCTCAGTATTTAAACTTAAACCTGAATAATCAAAGATAAGGTATTGAAATTCAGGCTTTTTATGATTTTAGCTTAAGATTCCAGTGTCAAAGCACATAACTGTACGAACATTGTGATTTGAATCCACTAGGAGGGTGTCATTCCAGTGCTTGACACTGGAATCCAGCTTTTTCATAATCATCAAAACGTTGTATAAAACGGCTACTTTTATACTTAATAAAATTCCTGGATCCAAGTAGTCAAGGCACTGGGATGACAAAGGAGGACAGTGTCCGCTACTCGAATGACATCGTTTACTATGTAACATTGTACTTATACTAATGAAAAAAATATATTATAATCAAGTATATTTAATCCAGTAAATCATTAAGTGAAAACAGCTCTTTCGCAAAATATCATCTCTCTTATTATGATATTGTCTGTAGCAATTGTCGATATGGCAACTGACCTATACTCAGTTGCACTACCAAGCATTGCCAATTATTTTAAAGTAGAAGGCAGTGTAGTGCAGCTTACAATTAGCTTGAATCTAGTTGGATTTGCAGTATCTGGATTAATTTATGGTCCATTATCGGACCATTATGGTAGGCGTCCAATGATGCTGATTGGTATGACAATTTTTACTTTAGCAAGTATCATGTGTTATATAGCCGACAGTATTGCGCTCTTGATACTAATTCGCTTCATACAAGGAGCAGGGGCTGGTGTTGCAGGTGTTGTTGGGTATGCAGCAATAAGGGATATGTACTCGGGTAGTGAATACTCGAGAGTAATTTCAAAGTTAAATATGGTAGTGGCACTCTCACCTGGAATAGCTCCAGTGGTGGGCGGTTATATAATTTCACATGGGTATAGTTGGAAATTTTTGTTTTTTATTATATCACTTGCGGCAATTGCTATGCTTATTTTTATTTACTTTAAGTTACAAGAAACACTCATTGTGAATAAAAATGAAACCAGTATAACTAACATAACTACTAATATCTTCAAGCAATATATATCAATATTTAGAAATTATCGTTTCCTTGGGTTTTCAGCCATTCATGGATTAACTTTCATGTGGCTTTGGGCATATGTTGCTAACTACCCGTTCATATTTGAATCAATGGGCATTGAAGTACAGTATTTTGGCTACCTCATATCGATCATAGTCATATTTTACATAATTGGAACTTTAATTAATAGAAGGTATGTACCAAAAGTAGGGGTGAGCAAAATGCTAATAATAGGTTTGGTGTTACCGATAATATCCGATAGTTTATTGGTATATTTTTATTTCGCGGACAAGTTAAATATATTAATTCTTCAAGTTGCCTGGATTCCAGCCAATATTGGGCTTGCATTAGTAATCAGCAATAACGTAACTTCTGCTTTAGAAACGATCAAAGGTATAGGGCTTGGTAGTGCAGTCCTCTCATTCTGCAATATGATGTTTGGGGCTATTGGAATATATATAGTAGGAAAATTTTTTCGCTATGGCATTTTACCAAATTTACTATTAACAATAATATGCTCTACAATTGCGATTCTTATGTACAGCCTGCTCAAATATACTGAAAAACATGGGCATTATTTGCGTGATCCAGGAACATAAAGGTCATAGATTATTAACGGCTTTGCCGTGATAATATAATTTTACATGGAGGTGTGGGATGAGTAATGTAAATAAAGATATAGTAACAGATAATTTTGGAAATGCTCCTTTACATTGGTCTGCTCTAAATGGCGAAAAAGATGTAGTAAAAGCCCTATTGGGTGAAGGGGCAAATGTTGATGTACAAAATGATAAAGGAGAGACTCCTTTACATTGGGCTGCTGAAAAGGGCCATAAAGATGTAGTAAAAATTCTATTAAAAGGAGGAGCAAATGTTAATGCAAAAGATAATAGTGGATGTACTCCTTTACATTTGGCTGCTCTAAATGGCAAAAAAGATGTAGTAAAAGCCCTATTGGATGAAGAGGCAAATGTTAATGCAAAAGATAATAGTGGATGTACTCCTTTACATTTGGCTGCTCTAAATGGCAAAAAAGATGTAGTAAAAGCCCTATTGGATAAAGGGGCAAATGTTGATGTACAAAATGATAAAGGAGAGACTCCTTTACATTGGGCTGCTGAAAAGGGCTATACGGATATAGTAAACACTCTGTTAGGAAAAGGAGCAGATGTTAATGCAAAAAATGATAAAGGAGAGACTCCTTTCAATTCAGCCACTGATAAAGGAATACAAGATCTATTGCAAAGCGTAAAAAAGGCCAATGATAAACTGCTTAAGGCTGCTGAAAACGGTAATATTGATGATGTAAAAAATCTGTTGGTTGAAGAAGGAAAAGCACAGGTTAATGCAACAGATGATTCTGAAAATACTCCTTTACATTTGGCTGTTGAAAAGAATGACAAAGAGGTAGTAGAAGCCCTACTGAAAGTAAATGGGATCAATGTTAATGCACAAAATAAGGGTGGATGGACTCCTTTACATTTGGCTGCTGGAAATGGCGAAAAAGATGTAGTAAAAGCCCTATTGGATAAAGGGGCAAATGTTAATGCACAAAATGATAAAGAAGAGACTCCTTTACATTCTGCTGCTCGAAATAACAACAAAGAGGTAGTAGACGCTCTAATAAAAGCAGGAGCAAATATTAATGTAAAAGATAAAGATGAAAAAACTCCTTTCGATTTAACTACTAACGAAGAAATGAAAACTCTATTTCAAAAAGCCGCAGAAAGCCCTGATGCTGGTTTAATTGATGAGCCATCGACGGATAGTAAAGGGGTTCAAGAAGAAGATGCTGGTACAGAAAAGAAAGAAAAGCAAGAAGGTGATGCTAAATCAGAATCAGACATTGCAGAAAAAGGAACTGGTGTAAGCAACGGTAGTCAACCTACAGGACCTACACAAAATAATGGAGGACAACCCACCACCAGTGCAGGACAAGGAACTGGTGTAAGCAACGGTAGTCAACCTACAGGACCTACACAAAATAATGGAGGACAACCCGCCACCAGTGCAGAAAAAGGAACTGATGTAGCAACCGGAAGTGCACAGCCTATTGCTCCCATAGAACCTGCACAAACAGAAGAACAGCCGAGCTCTTTTTTTGGTAGTTTGTTTAGTATACTTATGAAGCCTTTTTCATTAATTGCATCATTTTTTGGTGGGGTTTTTTCATGGTTGTTTGGGTCTGATGAGCCAATACAATCATCATCTGAATCTGACCAACCAGTTGTGTTAGAACCACCGAATAGTTCAGGAGACCATGACATAATATAGCTAAAGGTTTACTAGATTCCAGCGTCACGCGCTGGAATGACATCCTCTCTAAGTAGCCTCCTTCTTGTATCTTGTCAAAAGCATCTAATGTTTTAAGCTTAAGCATTAGGTGGAGAAGGGAGGAACTCTGTGCTTCCTCTTAGATATAAAATCTGTAGAGGAGATAAGAATTCCCTTCTCAAAAGTATAGGCTGGACGGTATCGTAGAAAGACCTGAATGGTTCTAATTCTGTATTCACAAGACTAGCCTTACTTTTCATTTTTAATGGTAACGTATGGGGTTATATATGATCAACAACTTTTTGGGCATAGATATATCAAAAGATCGCTTTGATGTTTTTCTCTCATTTATAAGCAAAAAAGGAAAGCGTGAAACTAGAAAAAGAAGCTTTAAGAACGATGATCATGGGTTTCAAAGTCTACTGAATTTTCTACACAAACATAATGTAGAAAAAGTAAAAACCTGCATGGAATCTACTGGTTGTTATAGCGAAGCACTGGCTGAATTTCTACACAATGCTGGACATTTTGTAAGTGTTGTAAATCCTTATTGCATAAAATCTTATGCAAGGAGTAAGCTGATACGACAAAAGAATGATCAGACCGATGCAGAAGTTATTGCTGATTATTGCCAAAGACAGGAACCTTCTAGTTGGACACCACCTTCTCCTGAAATGAAAAAATTAAAACATCTTTATCGTTGCTCAGTTGCGTTAAAAGATGAGTTAACATTAGTAAATAACCACTTAGAAAAAAAAGAGAGACTGCCTAAAGAAGTTGCAAATGCTTGGGAAGACCTTGCAATGAATATAGCTCAAAAAATAGAAACAATAAAAAACTCCGTACGTGAACTATTAAATCAACACAAAGAATTGTTGGAAAATTTTCAACTTCTATTGACTATTCCAGGCATAGGAGAAGAATCAGCAATAGCTATTTTAGCTGAAGTTTCTGATATAGAGGTTTTTAGAGATGCCAGGCAATTGGCAGCATATACAGGAGTTATACCACGAAATATGACGTCAGGTTCCTCTGTATATGCCAAACCCAGATTAAGTAAATCCGGTTCACAAACATTACGTAAGGCACTTTTCTTTCCTGCCATAGTAGCTAAGAATCACAATCCTATCATTATGAGCTTTTGCCAAAGATTAAAGGAAAAGGGTAAGCATAATATGGCCATCGTTGGTGCTGCAATGCGTAAGCTACTCCATATCATTTTCGGTATTCTGACATCCAAAAGTGCTTTTGATCCTAACCATATCAAAAACTACAGGGCTAGGAGGTTGACTGAAGGTTTAGTACTTTAAAATCAAAAATGCTTCCTATCTATCTTATGTAAAGTGGTATCTTACACAAATTTATTGAATGTTGTTGGTTAGTGGATATGTTGATAAGTAAACTTCATCTGTTTTGTGCGTATAAAACTAATTTACTTATCAACATATCCACTAACTATAATCTGTGTACTGTTACACAATTGGAAGTATTTTTTGATTTTATGATGCAACTTGGGAAATTTTTATAATTTTTTTGTTGACTAACAAGACGGTATCTCCTCTATGGTAATAGTTTTTTTACCAGTATAAGCTGTTTCTCCATAGCTTCCTTTATCGCCGTAAAACTGTACTAATTTAGTACCTGCTGGAATATTTGCCGGTATCTTCACCTTTCCCTTTAATTTTCCCTGGTTGTTAGCTGTGAGCATATTTTTTTACCTCTTATACAGTAGGCTGAATGACGATACCATCGAACTTCACCTCCTTGAGCTTTTCATTTGGCTCAAAACCTTCAATTTCAAATTCTGTACTGCTTCTCTCATAAATTCAGCTTCGTATGAGGCACTTGACAACAGCTCTGTTGTTTCTTTAACATTAAATACTCTGGTTACTGGACTTTTCCAGTTTGTTTTTACCTCTGTCCAGTGGTCAATATTTTTATTGAGGGTAATTTGTGCAGGAACTGGATCAAAAGCTTGATATGGATTGATCTTTTCTCCTTTGGTCTGTAAAAGCTGCTCCAGTACCGGCTCAAGTTTGTATGGCAATAAATAAGGTTCTTTACTCCTTTCAACATCAATGATTTCTACGTTTATCGGCAATATCAGTTCCTTATTTACTATCGCTGCAGACTGCGAAATTCCTTGATCACGCATATCATCATCAAAGAATGGGTCAACAAATACTCCTTTTTTGGTGGTAGGTTCTCTTGAATTTGCATCATTGCGTAGACGTTCCTGTGCAACTAGCGCATAAAGATCATTTATTCCCTTCTTCATTGCTTCAAGTTCATTCATCGGTACTGCGTGAATAGCATTGTTCACTACTTTTATTTTTTTGCCTTTTTTCCACGTCTGATGAATGTAGCAGAGCAAAAGTTGTCCGCTAGGTGCTTTAGGCACCGATGGTCGCCAAGGGTGAGCTATGCCTTTTATCCTTCTTATTGCGCCTTTTGCATCTATAGTAATTAAATCAAAGCGTGGCATTTTCCAGGTGTAATCAATCAGAACCAAGCTGTTATCAACTGCTCCTTTTACTTTACATCCCTCTTCACTTATATCTTCAGGGCTTACGTGGGTACGGCAACGATAAGTTATTTGATAACTACTTCCAGGAGCTGGCTCTTTGCCGGGTAATGACCAATCAACGTTTCCTGCATTTAACTTATAGTCTGTACTGTTTTCATAAATAATATTGCCTTGTTTAATTTGAATAATCTCAAGTACTGCAGAGTCAGGTATCGGATCAATGGCTCCTGAATATGAACCGTGAGTAACAGTAATGGTTTTTTGAACAGTTATATCTACTTTTTTAATTTCACTTATTGGAAAATCATTAACTTTAAGTTCCATTACTCTTTGGCTATTTGGCTGAAAAGTATGTGGTTCTGATTCAACTGATTTTATATCTGGATCTTCATCAAAAGAAACACGAATACTGTGAGGAAGTTCAATCTCATAACCATCAACATGAGCTTTGCCCTCATTAATCACAAATATTTCTCCACCTTTTTCGTCCCTTTGCAAAAACATTACTTCAAGGCCATTTACAACGTAGGAACCATTGGCTTCTTTGTCATAACGAGCAAGAGCGGTAGTTACTATGTTTGCTTGTGGTGGTGGTGAATATTCTATTAATACTCCATTTTCAATATTATAAATTGGATAAAATTCTCCTTCAGAAAAACGTGGAGAAAGACCTTCTGCTTGATAACCCCAAATGGTGGAAACTTTAAGCCTTGCTGCCCCTACTTCTTGATAATTACGTGTACCAACAGCAGGATCACGAAGATTTTCGTCCTCAAGTTCTGTAATGGTGGATTCTAGATAATAAACACCTATACGCACTGTGGTACTCAGTGGAATAACAAATTCTTTTGCTTCTACTTTTCTAACTGCTCCACGAAGATAGATTTTTCCTCCCTCAAGCGTAGCTTTACCAGTTTTTGCATCTATAATACAATTGCTTCCTGTTATAACATCACCATCACGGAATATTGCATCACCTATGCCTTTAAGCTTAGAGAGAGCATATTCTTGGGTTTCGTTTAATTCTGCTGACTGTAGACCTCTTCCTGCAAGAAATAAGCTTTTTTCGTATTCTTTGTCAGGATTAAAGCGGTCATAATAGGCGTTTAAAGTCATTTTATTCTAGAAAAATTCAAAAGGTTACAACAAATGAAAAAGTCTCTCTTGTAGCAGAAGTCCTGATTAATGGTACTGTATGTTCCAAAATCAATAAAATCCCATGGTCTTCTATGTCTTGGAGTTCAAAATATCTCTGTCCTGTAGGTAATCCTTCTTTTACTTTAGTACCAACCATAACCCCAAGCTCCCGTATAACTTGATTTGCTGCGTCTGTGAAATCGAAAGTAAATTTAAGGTACAAGTTATTGGTTGGTACATTAGAGGGTTTAAACCTACCTGTAGGAGTTAGAAGCTCTCCATTCTCATCACCTGTACAGAAGAGAACCTCATCAACAACACGACGTCCAACTTCCTTAATTAATGTTGCAGAAGTAATTAGTTCCGGTGGTGTGTCTTGAGTATACTCTATAGTGATTACGCTATCTGCTATAATTGCACCATTTTCTACACGCTCAATAGCGCCTGCGCTACTATCAACTATATAATCTATGCTTGACTGATAAATTGTTTGCCCTGTATAAACTTTTACATCTTTAATAGTGTGGTGATCTAAACTTATCTTGCCGCCTGCTGTAAAAGTTTTTTCAACTTTGTAGCTGCTTTCCCAGGTAGAATCTCCAGATCCCCAAGCAAGATGTATTGGTTGCTCTTTTATGCTCGCAGCAATAGCTGCTCTGCCTGATTGTGTGAGTACTGACATAGTTGATTGTGCAGTTGATATTATGTATATACAAGATCCGTGGAAAAAACGTCCAATTTTTTTGCAATAATAGGATCAAAATCTTTCCAAGGGCGATTTAAGTGGCGATGTTCATGCCAAGTAACCATACCTAGATAGAATGCTGCTACGTAATTTTCTAGCTCATGAATGGGATCTTTCTGTTTTGAATCTGAATCATTTTGACAATCAACATGATATTCCATTAAATTAGACTCTATTATTCTTTGATCAGTAAAACTCTTTGCTTCGTAGTAATAAGTTATACTAAACCGCTCTAAAATCGGTGTGCATCGAAAGTTCCAAATTTGCTCAGAAAGTTTATCTTCACTTAAGTGAAATGTATGCTCTATTTCTTCATAAATAGTCGATGCAAAACAAGCATTTATATCCCCTAAATTCCAACTATCTGACAATACTATCAATGCTTTAGCAAACTTAATTTCTGGCAATAAACTCTGTGGTAGAGGATGTAGTGCTTCTAAGTTGTACCACTCATGATTTCTTTCATATGTACCGTTGTAATTCTTCATGTGAGGTTCTGTCTCTCCTAATATTGCAACATCTAACCTATATAAATCATTACTGTAACTTCTATCATAATGTGATCTAAAAGTGCCAAATTTAAATCTTGGATTTCCTATTTTCAGCTCAAATGAGTTTTTTCTTCCAAACGATAATACTGGTCCTTCTTTTGCTATTTTTACACCTGAGTAGTCTGAAAGAAGATCTCCAAAAATACTTTCATCTAACATAAACCGCTGAGCATTGTAATAGTCATTGAATATTCGCATTAATCGAGATCTTGCCGGTGCAGAAAGTTTTGCCAGAGCAATTACACTATCGACAAAAAAGTCATTAGGAACATCAGAGATGCCAATTTGAAATTCAGCAAAATGCTCTCCTGGTGGTTCTTCTTGAATGGTAATATTATCAATGTTTGCCCACTTCAGCGCCATCTTCAGTGACTGTGGTGTACCGCGCAAACGTTGAAATCTTATTCCGTTTTGCTTAGCTAAGACCCATTCTTTTAATGCACTCTTAGTAGCTTTCTTACCCCAGGATAAAATTTCTCCCAAGCCGTATTCCGCTACTAGCCACGGCAACATTTCAGTCTGTGGGTTAAATTTAAATCCCCGTAGAGAATTTGCATCAAGAGAATAATTAATTATGTCTGTAAGTATTTGCTCTTGCTTTGAAGCATTTGGAGGAAGTATCACCAATTTTTACCTAACACTTAAATTATTTAAAGTAACGCATTCATTATCTTGCACGACGATGTCTTCTATCGGCTCTGTAAGCTCTATATTCTGCATACCTTCTATAAAGAGGTGGGCAATAATCCATGATCTGGTAACATTCCACCCTAAACCTTTAGCAGATTCAAGATCTTTGATAAATTGTTCCTTTGCAGCTTCGATAACATCTTTGGATGCAGTAGGGTAAATATGCACTTTAGCATGAATAGTAATGGGAATAATACCACAGCCAATAACTGTAAGCGTATCTGTTAATACACGAATATCATCGCGAATAACGTGATTTCTGACGATCTCTAGCAATTCTTCTGAAGGTACTCCATCATTTTCTGTGGAAAGTATTGAAATCTGTACACTTCCTGGTATAGGTGATACCACTTGCGCATCTTTTACTCTTGTGTCAGTAGATAATGCATGATAACGATAATGCTCTTTGCTTCCTGCTGTTGACCAACCAACAATTTTGGCTTTTACCCGCTTTCTTAAGGATTCATCATCCTCTGATTCCTTCCGCACAACGCCATAAAATTCAGCTAAGAGATTAAGGTCATTGTCCTTTGCAAAAGCAAGTAAATTTGCTTTTGCTGCATCATTAATCCTTTGCCTAAGCAAAAGTTCACGCCAGGCTGCCACTTCCAGGATTTTTATTGCTGGATCACTCTCAGTTAGCGCAGAAAAATTTTTATCTCTATGAACTAACTCTTCTTTCATGCGAGAAAAGATTTCCTCAAATTTTAATGTTTCGACAATATTTGGTGTTTTCATCCTACTACCTTATACTATAATACCATCAAGGCGGATCAGCTTTCCATTTGGCAGATAGATTCCTTCTAAAATGAGGGTTACTTTACCTTCTTTTATTTCTGTTATTTGTACACGTTTAAGCTTAAATCGACGCTCCCACTTTTCTAATGCTTCTGCAACTGCTGCATAAAGTTCTTGTGCAAAACCAGGTACAATTGGATGATCAATCAGCTCAAATAACCTTGATCCGTAATCTCGGCGCATAACACGAGTGCCAGCTGGCGTAGTTAAAATATCAACTATTGATTGTTTTAAATGCTCTATACCACTTATTGTTTTACCAGTTTCAGAACTCATACCACGCATATTATTTACCCTGCAAAAACGTTATCACTCCCTTCTTCTGCTATTGCTCCACAGGAAATTAGGTCACCAGTACGAGCAATGGCTTTGCCATTTACAAACACTGCTTTCGACCCTTGTGTCATTACTTTTCCTTCACTAAAATTATCTCCTTGCCTACAGACAGGTCTTCCGTTTATAAATACATCTCTGCTTCCACTTATACAAAAATGCAGCAACGCTCCTTCACAGTGATCTCCTAGGCGTATAACTGATTTATTCATTCCTTTCCCTAATTTAGATTTACTCTTTTTGCTTTTAGTTTTATTTCGCTCTTTGTTATCTCTACACTTGATTCCCAACATTCAGTGTTATCTTGTCTACTACTTCAATCTCTAAATGATGTTTCTCTTTATCATATGTAAATCTTGTCCCATCTTGAAATTTTACACTATTTACTTCCTTTTTATTCTCTGGAGGAGGGTATTTTTCCTGATATATTGCCGGTAACACCACCCCCAAAGACAATTCTCCCAATGGTGATAATACTATTACCTGTTCATCAATATTTGGTGGTGACCAACTTTCAGCTCTATTTGTTATCCATGGAAGAAAATCTGTTACAAGTTCACCTATTTTAACTTTTACTTTAGCTTTTTCATAATCTATTTTTTCGACAATGCCTATACGGACAATGTTGGCCAATTTCCTCCGCAATTCTGAAATTGCAAAATTACTTTCCAACATTCACATCGATTAAACGAGGTTTTATTTTACTCACTTCCCAAATCGATCGCCCTACATGCAATTCGTGCGCCCAGTCTACCATCCACACTAAATATGCATCGAGCTCTGGCCTAAAATCATCTCCTCCTCCTGATATAAATTCTCCTGGTGAAACATTTTTCACGTTCCAAGTATTTTTATTTACTACTCTGGCAACCTCAGCAGCTAATGATCTGACAATAATAGGGGCATTTTCTATTGTGCTATCGATCACTATTCGTGCCTCAAATTTTGCTCTCAGCGCTAGCTCCTCTGTTCCTGGATCTTTTCCTTGCTCTAGACTTGACAATTCTATAAATACCGCTGGAGCTGCTAACTCTTTCCTTATTGCTGGATAAACCTCACAAGTTTGAATTGCTGGTATCTCTGCCTTTAGCGTATTACAGATTGCCTCATGTAAATTAGTCCAAAATGCCGTCATAAAATAACTCATGTGTAAAATATTTTTCAAATATCCTTTCAACTTCATAATTAACAAGATTTTCTATTATCCTTGAAGCCTCAGGTTCAAGTGGTAGTTTAACCTCCTGTATCGGTAGTGCTGTTCTTCCTACACGTTTAAAAATACCACGATAGCCTCTTGGCATCGTTGCCATAAATGCATCATTAAATGCTGTTCTTATTTTTGCTTGTTTTATATTTCTCATTCTCATATCATACAGATATGCTCTAATTAAAACCTTCAAAGTGCTTTTCCTTGCCTTGATAATTCTTAGTCTTTTTCTAATTACTTTTAGCCTAATTTGCTTTTCTTCACTGATTTCTCGGACAGCCTGAGATTTTAACCATAATGCCGTTTTGTTTAGCGCTCTTACCGCTGCCAATTCTATTTTGGCTTTGTTAGCATCAATGTTGTGAATAATTCTCTCAATATTTTCATTAACCTCAATGTTAAACATCCTTCTCTCCAAGTACTGTACATTTTATATTCCATACTATTCCTGAATTATCTCGCAGTGGTGGAGAATATACTTTATATTTACGACCATCAATAACAAAAATATCTCCCACCATTGGCCTCAGTACATCAAAAACATTTACCTCAAGAAAAAGCATCTCTCCCACAAATTGTCCTTCACCAATCTCGTATAATTTATCTGGCTGTTGCTTTAATACCTGTACCATATATGACTTATCCTTTGATTTATAACAAGCCACTTCTCCTAAATGGGCAAAACAATCTTTAAATAATCTCTTAATATTCTCTTGCACATTTCTCCGCTATATACTAACATTTATATGCTAAGAAGAGGTAAAGCATTCTTCTGCCTCACACCGCTTTATATTTGCTCTACCTATGTTACAACGATCTTGACTAGTATTGCTGGACGGTGGCACATTGGCAGAGGGTTTGACTGCGTATGCAAATCAGTCCCTCTATCAAATCTTCTTGGCTCTTGTTTTGCATATAGTGGCTGTCCAAGTGTATTTACTGTCTCATTAAAATCTGCTGGTGCAAAATATGTTGTAAATGTGCTCGCTGTTCCTAGTGGAAAACAGTGCCCTGTATCTTTCTCAATAAATCTTCTCACAGTTCCTTCAGGGTCGGTTGCTTGTCCTCTATATTCCTCAAACGTTATACCACAAAACGTAAATCCTGACCTCATATCATTCCTTAGCGCTGCACCTTCTTGCCATCTTTCATATGCTTCTTTCACTTTACTATGCGAAGTTAATGCATCAAAAAACTCAGGGCTTACCAAGGCATGAATTCCTGTCATATATTCACCACTTAGGTTATCTTCTATGTGCCTCAATACCTCCATACACTTACGTTTTACATCTGTTGTTGCTGTTCCTAGTGCAAAATTTACTACTTTTGGCGTAATTTCAAATTCGTTGTACAGATTTAATAATTCACTGCCATCTGCGTCCAGAATAATCCCTTTCAGCGCTCCCATTCGCAAATGCTCTAACGTTATTGCGTGTTTGTTTCTCATTAGCTGTAAATGATCGGTTATTACATCTGCCAGCGCTTTAAGTTCACTCTCTGATCCAAAAGCTCTTATTCCTTGTACTTCTTCTGGCAGCACTACATCATCATGCGGAATGTGCGGAATCGTAAATGTTCTTACCTTTCTTTTTCCTCTTTTTCCTACTGTTGCTGGTGCTCCGGGTACTTGCGTTGGTAGTAAACTTAACACTCCGTTGTGTTCTTCTATCGTAATATGTCTAAATCTTACTGACCTACTTGGAAATAAATTTAAATTTTCAACTCGTCCATAATTTATCGGCAATATATTTATCGCATTTGTTAGTGCCGTCATGCTAAATGCTGTATTTGTAAATGGATTTTGCATTTTTTTCTCCCCCTTATTAATTTAAGTTACACTCCCTTGCGGACAATGATCCCTCGTGCTTCAAGTTGCTTTATTGCTGCAGCTTTCTGCTCTTCAGTGATATTTGCTGGCCATACAACTGCATGATCGGCAAGAAGAGCAATACGAGTAATTATTATTGCTTTAGTATCTCCATCTTTGCTATTTACATCGCTTGTTATTACACCTATCGCTGTTTGTGTGCCATCTGTGGCAGCTGGATTTATTACCTTAATCATGTTGTCTTTATCACGACCAACAACTGTACCAAGTTTAAGATTTTGACCTTTAGCTACTGCTATTAAGTCTCTTGAATACAGGCTTGATGCCTCATACTTTAATAAGTCACCTAGATTATTTTGTTCGGTTATAGTACTCATTTTGCTTTTCTCCTTTTGTTATATATTTTAAATGCCTGATTGCGCACGACTTTTCGCTACCTGCATCATCAACTCTTCTCCTGAATTCTGTGGTATTGCACTCAGTATCTCTGTCTTTTTCGTTCGCTCTACAAGTAATTCCATTAAAACCTCCCTTGCTTGCTCAACACTTACGCCCTGCTCAATAAATTCTCCTATTTTCTCTGGCATTCGTGATAAGTTACATAAACGTATTAATTCAAGAACTTCAGTACGATACTTGATTTTATTAGTTGAATTATCAGTTTCTAGGTCAGTTGTAGTTTGTTCGTTCATAGTAATACTCCTGTTTTTATTAATAGATTTAAACTCTGAAAGAATTGTAATTCCATCTGCAAGACCTATTTCTACTGCTTTCTCGCCAAAATATAGCCCTGCTTCTGTTGATTTTATTGCCTCTACAGAAAGGTTTCTATTGCGTGCTATTAGCTCAACCAGCATTCCATATAAACGATTCACTTCGCTTTTTAGGTTTTCTAAACTCTCAGAAGTTATTGGCTCATGTGGATTTAAATCATTTTTTCTACTTCCTGCAAATACTGTCGTATATTTTATTCCCTGTTTTTCATCAAACCCACTTTGATCTATATGACTTGCTATTACTCCTATGCTTCCTACTCCTGAAGTTCTACTCACAAATACCTTTTCAGCGCTAGAAGCTATAGCGTACGCTGCAGAATATGCATCATCATTTGCTATCGCTATTATCCTCTTTTTTCCCCTTGCACTGTAAATAAAATCAGCAAGGTCAAACACTCCATTGACCTCTCCTCCAGGACTGTCTATATCCAACAGGATTGTTTCTATATCACTATCTTCTATTGCTTGTGTAATTTGTGCTTCTATTTGATTATAGGAAGTCATTCCAAAAATATCATCAAAAGTTTCTGACTTTTTTGTCAAGATTCCATGTATCGGTATTATTCCTCTTTCACTATTTCTTACTGCATGTTTTATATTTTTAAAGATAGGCTGCTTTCCTGTTTGTAGTGACAGTAATTCAAAACTCCTTGGTTCTACCATTACACATTTGTTTAACCATGTTGTTTGTTGCTTCATATCACCTCTTGATTGGCCGTAACGTCAGAATCAAAACTTAAGCCCAGTTCACTTGCACGTCTTTGATCTTCAGCAATTTCCTGATCAATTTCTTCTACATCGTAACCCATTTCTGATACTACTTCTGATCGACTCTTAAATCCATTTCTTACTGCCATTTGCTGTGCTTGCTGATCTTTTAGCGGATCCACCCAATCAAACCCTTGTGCTATCCATTTTACTTCTTTTTTTGCTCCTTCTTTTCCCTTTGTCCATTCTTCACCTATGTCTAGCTCTCCAGAAAGTAGTGCTAACTCTAACCACCTATCCCATACAGGACGGCAAAACTGAAATACCATAATGTTATGCTGTAACATCGTGCACCTCCTGCGAAACTCTATCAATCCTGCTCGAATGGATGAATAATTAACGCCTGTTAAATCTCCTGTTAGCTGTTCATATGTTATCCCTGTGCCTATTGCTATTGCCCTGAGTTGCTGTCTCATAAACGCTTCATAACTTCCTCCTACATCTGACGGCTCTGAAATTTTATATCTTCTCCTGGGTCTAAAAGCTGCATTGTTCCAGGTTCTAGGCCAGATAGTGCTATTCCTTGCTCATTACTTTCACCTTCTCCCATGATATTTGCTTCAGGATCAAGTCTCGTAATAAACCCTGCAAACATCGCTGCTGTTTTCTTTCTTACTAGCTCTGCATCGTCGTATTGATCAAGCTCATAGAGCTTTAGCAGTATATTAGAAAGCCATGGCTCTCCTCGGATCTGACCAGGTCTTAGTGGTCTATAAATATGTAAAACATCATTTGCTGGCACTCTCACTGACTCTCCAAATGAGCCTTCACCTGGATGTTCTCTAAATAGGTAATACGCTTCTCTCTGCCCAAGCCTATTGAACTCAATCCCGTTTCTAATTACATTACCGTTGGCAAGGGTTTGATTGCTCTTATCGTCTAAATGCTCTGATTCAAGTACTTGTAATTGCAGAGGTACACAAAGACCATCTTCGTATCTCAGCCGTACAAAACATTCTCCTCCCTCTATCATACTTCTGCATACTAGAGTTTGTAATCCGTAAAAATCACTTATCCCATTACTGTCTGCTTCATCTGTCCATTTCAGCCATAATTCTTGTACTTTCTTTCGAAATTCTCCATCCCTTGCTTTTGATTGCGGTTTTATTCCTGTTCCAATAGAGTTACTTATACCAATTCCCACTATACAAAGAACGGATAGACAATAATGGAAAAAAAGCCATACTAAAGTAAGTGAAGTAGCGAGGTTTAAATGGCATTAAGATCAAAATTATTGGATGAAAAAGTAGTAGAATCAGCAAAAGAAATGCTGAAGAAAGTAAGGAACAATGCATATGTTTCAAAAAAACTAAATGCTGTAATTGCGGCAAAAAAGCATAGTATAACGGCTGTAGCAAAAATATATTGCATTTCAAGAAGCGCACTAACTTCGTGGATAAAACTCTTGAAATTTGGCAGAGAAGAAAAACTGTTTGCTCCTCCATCACGCCGTAGAAAAACTAAATTAAATCAGGCTCAACTACAGCAAATTGAAGCATGTATAGAAGAAAATCCTAATATTACCATTAAAGAAATGAGAATAAGAATCCAGGAAAAGTTCGGATTAAATATCAGCAAATCTACAGTACACTGCCATATGCAAAAGATGAAATTTTCATATATTACACCAAGACCAGTACACAACGTACAAGATAAAAGTAAACAAGAGGAATTCAAAAAAAAATCTCAATGAAGTTATTGGCAAGTATCCAGAAAAAGAGCTATTTTTCTTTGATGAATCAAGGTTTGGCACACATTCGAAAGTTGGGCATGGATGGTTTAAAAAAGGCACTAGGACTCGGGTTAAAATAAAATTAGGTAGGCATAATTTTTATCTCTACAGTGCAGTTAATCCTAAAAATGGAGAGAGTTTTAGCTTATTTGCACCAAATGTTAACACTGATTGCATGAATGTATTTCTTGAGCAAATGTCGCAATATCTAGGGACAAGAGAAGCTGTTCTTGTTATGGACTGTGCTAGTTGGCATAAGTCAAAAAATTTAAAGGTAGCTAAAAATATTGAGATTATATACCTACCTCCATATTCACCTGAACTTAATCCTGTTGAGAGGCTTTGGTTATACATAAAACAGAACATTTTGCGCAATAAAATATACGATACAATTGCTCTGCTTGAGGGTGCTTTGTGCAAATTTATTACTTCTCTTGCCAGCTCCACAATTAAACAACTCTGCAATGTCTCCTATTTGACTGACCAACAATGAGAATTGGTATTACTATTGTATCAATGATATTTGCTGCATATGGGTTTTTTCTCACCATATCCCGAGAACGGCTACGTAAGTGCTCAAGGCTCTGAGAAAGTAAATTATTTATGCTTCCTGTTTCTCCTTGCCAATACATTACCCTTCTCCCTGAGCCTGATGCATCCCAGGCTGAATTTTTGATTTTTGGCTTGTAGAATAATTGTTTGAAGGTTTTTAGTAGCATTTATAAAATTCCTTTATTTGTTGAAAAAACAATCTTTCTTTTAGGTTTCACACCTACAATTTTCAATTCAGCCTTAATACGTTGCCGTAGATTCAGCAAGTCATTTATCTGGACTTCAGCATATCTCACCACATGGTCACCATATGCAATTGATACTACTCGCTCTCCGTTTTGCAGCTTCTTTATTGCTTGTTCAACTTGAAACAAATACTCTTCGTTATACATTTTTCAACCACTTACTCTGTCTTACTTTTTTAGGCTTTTTACTTTCCATTTTTCCACTCAGACTATTCCATTTACTCTCTGGCCAACGATCAATTCCAAGCGCAATAGATGCAGCTCTGGCATAAATCCGGCAATCTAGTACTTCATTTCTTTCTCTTACCTTTTGCCACTCTTGTTTAGTGTATCCTTTTACTACCTTGCTGACTAATTGCTCTGCCGTTAGCTGCTTAAAATACTCAGGTGCATACTCGGGAAAATGACAATACCCTGCTGGCACTTTCTCTTCTTCTTTTAAAACATTAAGTAATTGAAAAAGTTCTGACTTTAATATCGATACTCCTACTGGCCAGAGCTTTATTCCTCTTTTCAGCTTTTGACCACCAACTGTTATATCTACTCTGCTTGGACTGCTAAGTGGTACTAGAGCTTTATTTACACCTTTGACTGCCATTACTCTTCCAGATCCTTGATGACCTCTTACCCAGTTGTATACTTCTTGCGTTGCATATCCAGCATCTACTGCCATCATGCTTATCATATATTCAAGCCCATTTTCACCGATAAAATGATGATTGAGTAACTCTGAAAGCTTTCCCCATACTTCTCCACCTCCTGTATCTCCTTCAAATACTCGGTAGTCTATTGACCAACTTTCACGGCTTTTTCCCCATGCTACAACTTCCACCTCTAGACGATCTTTTTGGACATCTACTCCTGCTGTGAGGATTACTTCGCCTTTTGGTACTGTGCCAATCTGAAAAAATTCTCTCCTGTTAAATAATTGCTTCCAGTCTGGTACTTCTCCTTTATCTACCCAAGTTTCTCCTAAAGTGGTATTTATCCATACTTTTAGTAATTGTTCACTTTCCTTTGCATGAAGAAAATCCTCCACTGCTTGTTGCCAACTATACCAGCCAACTGGACTATAAAGACTTGAAAGATGAAATCCTTTTTTCTCACCTTTTATTGGATTGGTAGGCCTCCATTCTCCACGCTCAAGCATCTCTGTCTTTTGATGATTTTCTATCTTTTCACCACATTCTATACATATATAGTGTGCTGTATTTGGATTTTTATCTTCCCATTTTATTTGTGACCATTTTAGAACTTGATAGTAATTACAATGCGGACAGGGAACAAAAAAGTACTGCTTATCTGTTGCTTCAAATTCCTTCTCAATTCTGCTTATTCCATGAATAGTTGGTGTTGATACTAAAAAAATCTTTCGCCGTGCAAATGTATTGGTACGAGCTATGCTGAGTAAAACTGGATCTCCTTCTCTACCTGAGTCTCCTGGATAGGCATCTATTTCATCAAGAAAGAGGTATTTTACTGGCATAGATCTAAGTCCTACACTGCTATTTGCTCCAGTTATTACTACTATTCCACCTGGAAATTCCTTACTTTGTACAGTATTGCCTGAGTCTCTTGACCTTGGGTCTTTTACTTTACTTTTTAAACATGGTGTACTTTCAATCAGTGGTGCAAATCTTCCCTTTGACCAACGTTTTCCCATTTCAACTGTTGGCTGTACTACTAGCATTGGTCCTGGCGTTTGATCGATAATATAGCCAATCCAATTGTTACCAGCTTCTGTTCCTCCAATCTGCGCTCCTTTCATGAATACTACTTTTTCAGCCTGTGAAGAAGGAGATAGTGAATCCATGATTTCTTTTAAATAAGGAGTTCTTTCTGTTCTCCATTTACCTGGCTCTGATGCTGCAGTTGGCGCTAAAACTCGATACTCATTCGCCCACTCTGATACTTTAAGCTGGGGATCTGGTCTTAAACCTTCAGAAAAAGATGTTGCGTATATCATTGTCTGCATCTACTCATAATTGGTTCTATCTCGACACCATTAACAGTAGAACTACACTCCTCCAATTCCATAAACATCTTTTTCTGAAATTCGTTTTCTATACATCTTTTGCTCATCTCACTTATCATTATTGCTATAACAAGCGCAAATACTCCTGTTATTGTTGCAAAAATGATCGTACTGCTTATTGTTGTTGCTGTTAAACCTATATATGCCGCTATTGCTATTGCGCTGGCTGTAATATAGATGCAGATAATATTATTATATTTTTTCGTCCTTTTATCTGCTATTTCTCTCTGTGCTGTATATTTATTATGAAGGGTTGGAAAATTAACAATGGTATCTCTGCAGAGCAGTGCCCCATTTTTTTCAGTAAATAAAACTTTAAGTAACTCTAAATTGTTTGATTTGATTGCTAAGTGCAAAACAGGTGTATAATTTGCTCCTTTTTTCAGCAATAACTTTACTATATGTAAATGCCCTTTTTCTGCAGCAAGGTAAATCGGAGAGTGACCTTTGTTATTTAAGATATTAATATCGATTTCTTCTTTTAAAATAGACTCTACAAGTTCAATTTCTCCTCTTTGTGCAGCTAAATGTAATAGACTATTCTTCTCAGAACCATACTTATTATTCATTAAAGCCTTCTTTATCTCAGGTCTATTTTTAGCGTAATCAAATGGTGTCTTGCCGCTATCGTCTTTTACCAGAGGGTCTATATCTTCTCGCGTTAGTAAAACTTCTATTGTTTTAAGTCTTTCAGCATAGTGTAGTGGTGTTTTATTTTCGTAGTCTTGCAAATTGACTTGAGCATTAGGCTCCCTTATTAAGCATTTGAGGATATCCAAACACAAATCTCTTTCATCGTAATTAGTATTACTTACAGCTATATGAATAGGTGACAATTTCATTGAGTTTTGTCCCATGCGCGCGCTATTTACATCTGCTCCAAGCTTTAGCAGTAACTTTACTATCTCCAACTTTTTGTTATTAACTGCATAGTGCATTGGTGTCTGATTTCGTGCATCAAAGACATCTATTTCAGCGTTTCCTTCTTCCACTAAAATTTTGACAACATTTCCATGTCCTATGCCTGCCGCTAGATGTAATGGCGTATGATGCAAAGCATTTCGTACATTAACGTCAATACCTTTTCCTATCAAATATCTAACTGCATTAACTTCACCTATCATTGCAGCTAAATGAAGTAAGCTATCTTGTTCTGATCCGTATTTGTTATTAATTAGCGCTTGTAATATTTCTGCTTTTTTCCCTTCTTTGGCGTAATCAAGAGATGTTTTACCGTCATTATCTTCTACAAAAGGATTAATGTTCTTCTTTGTGAGTAACAAATCTACCATACTTAATTCGTCAAACTCTATAGCACAATGTAGTGGTGTCTTTCCATTCAACCCTCTAACATTAACATCTAATCCAGGTTGATTGATGAGACACTTTATTAACTCTAAACTTAAGTTATCAGCCATTTTACATTCAAAATCTTTTTATATTTGAAATTTATTGTTAGATAATTCTTGGAGTGAGTTTGTAATCTCTTCAGTTAGCACCATATGAATCTTTTCAGTGTCACTCAGTGATGCAAGCAGCGCTGAAACTCTATTTGGAATATTAAGCAAATTATTACGAACAACTCTTGCTACGTTAAATGCTTCAGTTTTTACCTCTTCAATTGACACAAATTTGCCTATTTCAGCTTTCACTTTAGCTTCCAAAAGTTTACCACGCTCCGTTTCATTTTTTATTCGCGTTTTTAGCAATATCGTTGAAAGTTTTTCTCCGCGCTCTTTTCTCCTAAGTGGTTGACTTGGATCTCTTATTGCTGCTACCGCTTCATTTGCTTGTTCTCGGTCAATAAGTCCATCTTCCAGCTCAACTATTCCTTTTTTTACTAAAGAACAGACATATTGCCTCGAAAACCCTTTTTCCCTTGCCCACTCTGCTTGCGTAATTCTCACCTTTTTTTCTCCTTTTTAGCACTGCTCAGCTATAATTTCGTAAGTAGTTAACATTTGAAATATATCTAACGCTAAAGAAGGCCCGAGGTCAGGACCACCAAACCCGCCAGCATGGCTAAAAGGACCCGCTTTTTATGATATTTCTAATGTATAAAAATCTTTACTGAAATTCATAACATAGAACATTAAAGCTAAAGAATCCGCTTCATTATCATCTGTTGGACAAAAACCCTTTTCCTGCACTGCTTCAATGACATCAGCTTTACTTGCATTACCCTTGCCAGTTATAAAACGTTTAATAGTCTTAACCGAAACACCTTGATAGGGAATATTACTTTCTTCGCACCAAGCAGAAAGGTGTGCTAAAAACCCTCCATAGATGTGTGCAGCATCAGTTCCCAAGTGTCTTCTCACTTCTTCAAAGTACACAACTTCAATACCTGGAAATTTATACTTAAGTGAATTAAGCCAATTACGAAAATTTAAAAACTGCATTCCACCACCACTAAACCTGCTAACATGAAAACTCTTACTTCCACTTTGCACTATTCCATCATGTAAAATAGTCCAGCCAGTTTGTTTGCCAAGATCTAGTGTGAGCATTTACTTTCAGTTGTTGTGTACATATATATACAAGATTCAAAAAAATTATGTCCAAAAAATCTTTAATTTTCGAAATTTAACAACTAAAAACTAACATGAAAACTCTTACTTCCACTTTACAGCCAGTTTGTTTGCCAAGATCCAGTGTGAGCATTTCCTTTCAATTGTCAGGTAAATATATATACAAGATTTGAAAAATTTTCGTCCAAAAAATCTTCAAATTTTTAGGAATTTTTTTTATAATTCTCGAATTTGAAGACCTTTCAAACGGGTTTCTCTACTTTTAGAGGTTTTTATTATTCTACTCTTATATTTTATATGTTTTTATATATGTGTATATTTTTATATATGTATTATATATATATATTATATATAAGGGTTTCAGGAACTCCATATTGGCGGACTTCAGATATGCCGTTCCTAGAGGAACGCATGGTGAAAATCCGCCATACAGGCTAGTTCTAGATTCCTGATTTAGGAAGCCAGTAATTAGGAACGGAACTTAAGGTTATAGAGAGCATACTTTTCAACTATTTTCCTCTTAAAAATTTAAGCTATTCTTTTAATAGCGAAATCTACATTTTTAGCTCTTTAGGTGATATTGAATTTCAAAATATGAAATTCTTATATATTTTTAATATAACTTTAGGAAGCCTGAGCTACCCATTCTTAAAAATATTGAAATCCATTCAAAATAGGTTCCAAAAACCTGAACTGTATTATTTTAAATTGTATAAGTATTATTCTCAAAAAAAAATAACAGAATATCAATAGATTAAAAATCGCATCAGTATTATTTATTTTTGCTCCTGTCCTACATAAGGGCATTAATAACTTCCATCCTTAAAGCATTAATTTGTTTTAGGGAAAACCATGAAATTAAAAAATATAGCTATAATTGTTAAAAACGTAAAATACCAAGCCTATAGACTAAAGCTTGCTAAGTGCTTTATTGATGAGAATAACGAAGACCTTGAGCAAGAACTCTTGTGTGAAATTTGGCCATGCCTTGATCAGTATGATGAAGATAAAAGTAGCTTTAACACTTTTGTAGCAAGACTAACTGAAAATAAAGCTATTAACCTGTTAAAGAAACAGCAATGTGCAAAACGTAATATCAATAACTATATTAGCATTGATGTAGCAGAGCTATTTGAGGGTGAAATAACAAAACGCATTGATGTAGACTATATGATCTCGGTTTTACAAAAGGAATGGCAAAATATATGTGAGCAACTTAAATTTTTTAACTTACATGAAGTTGCCAAGATGAACAACGTTTCAAGAACCACTTTAAACAATATTATCAAGAAGATACGTGCCAAACTTTCTCCTATTTACTACGCAGGCAAAAGGAAAAATTGAACAAAATTTTTGCCTTTCTTGTATATATATACATCGTAGCATGGATAAATAATGGTTCTTAAAATTTTGAATAATAATGAAAGATTGCAAACAATATCAACTGTAAAAATGGTCATCTTTGGTCCTTATGGTATTGGTAAAACAAGTCTCCTAAAGACCGTAGATGAACCAACACTTTGCCTTGATTTTGAAGCAGGGCTTCTTGCTGTTCAAGATTGGCAAGGAGATTCAATTAGTCTTCGCACTTGGAATGAAGCTAGAGATATTGCTTGTCTTATAGGGGGGCCTAATCCTGCGCTGAAGTCTGATCAAGCATATAGCCAAAGACACCATGAACATGTATCTGGTAAGTACAAAGATCTTTTCTCTGAGTTTTCTAAATACCAATGCATCTTTGTAGATAGTATAACCGTTGCTTCACGTTTATGTCTATTATGGGCAAAAATGCAACCTGAAGCTTTTTCTGAGAGATCGGGAAAACAGGACATGAGAGCTGCCTATGGATTACTTGCTCAGGAAATGATGGCTTGGCTCAATCAATTTCAACACATCAGAGACAAAGACATCATCATAGTTGGCACTTTAGGTCAATATCTCGATGATTTCAATCGTCCAATTTGGCTACCTCAATGCGAAGGGGCTAAAACTGCTAGTGAAATTCCTGGAATAGTTGATGAAGTAATCAGTATGGTTGGAATCAAGAGAGATGATGGAACGGAGAAACGCTCTTTTGTTTGCCATACTCTAAATCCTTGGGGATACCCAGCTAAGGATCGTAGTGGACGCCTGAGTATGCTTGAAGAACCACACTTGGGGAAGCTACTTACAAAGATTAAAAGCAAGTTTTAAAATTTAAACCATAAACATGGAGAGTGATATATGTTGCAAACTGATTTTAACACCGCAAAACCGCAAAGTAGACTAATACCTAAAGGGACAATAGTAAAGGTAAAAATGACAATCAAGCCTGGAGGTTATGAACACTGGTTTACTAAAAGCCCCACTACCGGTAGCATTTATTTAAATACAGAATTTACCGTTATTGAAGGTCTATATGAAAAGCACAAGATTTACCAAATAATTGGTATTAAAAGTAGTAAAGCAGAAGATACTTGGGGAGAAATGGGTCGCTCTATGCTTCGCAGTATCTTGGAATCGGCACGTGACATTCATCCACATGATAACTCAGAAAGTGCAATCCTTGCTCGTAAGCTAAATTCAGTTGCAGAATTAAATGGGTTGGAGTTTACAGTAAAGGTAGGTGTTATAACTGATGAATATGGAGAGAAGAACAAAATTGCTTCGGTAATTACTCCAGAATACCGTAAAAATTATGAAATTGACAGAGTACCATTTTGAAGTACGACGAGGAAAAGCTTTGGTCTGCTGTCGTTACTAGGGGTATTCAGGACGCAGTAGGAAAAACCCCAAAGCTAAGAGAAGAAGCAATTAATTGGCTGAATTCAAAATCTTTTGAAACTGTTTGTGAGCTAGCTAATCTCAACTTTAAACGTATGAAAAGTATGTATAGGAGTTTTATGTCTAAAAAGCAAGAAAAGATAAAAGCATTATTAATTGATAATATCAAAGAGTGTGTTTCTTACCTACTTCCAAATGGTGAATTTTACCGAGATAAAACTTATATTGGAAACTTAAATGGAAATACAATTACAGTTAAAATAGTAGGTAAGGAAGCTGGTGATTGGCGTAATTTTACTGAAGGGACTAGCGGTGATATTATTGATCTTTGGGTTTTAATTAAAGGTGATATAGATTCTGCTAGGAAGTGGCTCAATAAGAAATCAAAGAGTGGAGAAAAAAGGGAGAGAGCAGAAAAAATATTTTCTGTAAAGCAGTACTTGAGTGATCAATCACCAATACCAGAAGACATAATAGCTCCACGAATTCTCACTCCAGGTGGTCTTTTAGTCATTGGTGGTACTCCAAAGGTTGGCAAAAGTTATTTTCTTCTCTCTTTGCTTGCACATCTTGCAGCAGGAGTATCGTTTCTTAAGATGAAGTCAGCAAGGCCACTAAAAATAATCTATCTGCAAAATGAGATGGAGTACAATTACATCAGGGAACGCATACAACAAATCATAACTAATCAAAGGCTGCCAAATCTAGCAGAAGAAAACTTGATTGTTACTACAAAGATGAGATTAACTTTAAACGATGAAGGTATAGAGAGAATAAAAGAGATTATAGGAGAAAAATTTAAAACGATAGACCTTATCGTTTTGGATTCCCTTGACTATGAAAATATATTTTCCGGTCTGCAAAGCAAAATAGAAAAATTACGTTCTATAATTAATCCTATGGCTGGAATAATTATTACACGTCATACCAGAAAAGTATCCACAGCTACATTAGCAAAAAGTCCTTTTCAAGCTTTAATTGGTGCTAATGCTTTAAGAAGCTTTTATACATCTGGTATGGTAATGTTTCAACCAAATAAACGTGCAAATGTCTTGCAAGTAGTATATGAGCTAAGAAACGGTAAATCAATACCAGCAAAATTCATTAGCAGAGTAAATGGGCGTTGGCAGAACTCTAAAGTTATAGCTACGGCTTAATTTGTCTGCAAAAACGGACAGCATGGTAGAGCTAAAAACTCAGATTTTGCAAAACATCAGATCTTGTCTTTTTCATCTGTTACCAAGAGGGACATTTCGTGGTGATAAGTTTTATGTAGGTGATGTACAGGGTAACAAAGGCAAAAGTACTGTAATAGAGTTAACAGGCGAAAAAGCTGGATTATGGAAAGATTTTGCAACGGGAGAAGGTGGTGACATTATCGACCTTTGGGCAACAGTACACGGGAAGAATGCGAAAACAGAATTTCCTGAAGTAATGCTCTCAATAAGTGAATGGCTTGGCATCAAAGAAAAAAATAATATTAGAGATCTAGAACAATATCTGACTTGTAGTTGGAACTACTACGATGAAAATAACCAATTGATTGTAATAGTCTACCGTTATGATCCTCCTTTAGAGAAAAAACAGTTTAAACCATTTGATGTTAAAAAACAAAGATTCAAAGAGCCAGAGATAAGGCCACTCTACAACATTCCAGGTATTTTAAAGTCCAATAAGGTTATTCTGGTTGAAGGAGAAAAATGCGCAGAAGCACTTATAGAGAAAGGAATTACAGCTACAACTGCGATGTTTGGAGCAAATGCGCCTATTGATAGAACAGATTGGACTCCGCTAAAAGGTAAACAAATTATCATTTGGCCAGACAATGATGAAGCAGGTAATAAATATGCCAAAAACGCTGAAAAGAAACTTTTAGAACTTGGTGTTGCATCACTTGCTACGCTTAAGATTCCACCAGATAAACCAAGGAGTTGGGATGCTGCTGATTGTGTGTTAGAGGGAATAAATATTGAAGAATTTATCCTTAGCACAAATAGTCCTTATCATAGAAAGCCACTCAGAATAGATACTAGAGCTTGGACTAATATTGCTCCAGAAAGGGAATGGATTGTAAAGGATTGGCTTCCTGTTGGTAGTGTTACAGCTCTTTACGGTGATGGTGGTGTTGGAAAATCTCTCCTTGCTCAGCAATTAATGACTGCTGCTAGTACTGGTAAATCTTGGCTAGGGATAGCAATTGAGAAAATCAAGACATATGGTGTATTTTGCGAAGACGACACAGAAGAGCTTTGGCGTAGACAATGTGCAATAAATAAATTATATCAGCTTGATATGAAGTCTTCTGATTTTCTTAACAACATTTGTTTATCATCTCGTACAGGAGAAGATAATTTACTGATGGTATTCAATAGTAAAAGTACAGGACAATTAACTACTTACTTTCAGGAATTACTTGAAGATATTAAATCATTTCAGCCAAAACTTGTAGTTCTGGATACAGCAGCAGATTTGTTTGGAGGTAACGAAAATGATCGCTCTCATGTGAGACAATTTATACAAAACTGTTGTGGCAGAATAGCGCAGATAATTAAAGGGGCTGTTTTGTTATGTGCACATCCTTCGGATTCTGGAATAATACGCAAAACTGGCACAGGAGGTTCAACAGCATGGAATAATTCTGTTCGATCTAGATGGTATTTGTCAAGACCAGAAAAGACTGGTAATGATCGTGTTCTTTGCCGAATGAAATCTAATTATTCTGCATCAGAAGAAAATAAGATTTCATTTTGTTGGCAAAATGGATCGTTTTTGCAATATGATACAAATTTTAATTCAGAAAGGGTAGTAAGGGATGATTATAATAATAAACTGGATTTAGAGCGCTTGAGAAGACATGATATAATTTTAGAATTAATTGCCAATGAAGCATATAAAGGAGAAGTGTATACTGCAGCGAGCTTTGCAAAATGCTTTGAAGGAAAGTTGGGACTTGGTAGTGAACGTAGCATTCGTGAAAGAATCAGCCATCTTGCAACCATAGGTTATATAAAATTCTTTAAAAAGGCTGTAAGATCAAGTACAAGGTCAAAGTATGGTTACTTGTGTGTAAGAGACATGGAGCTGAAGATTGCTGAAAATCAATATAGATTAGTAAAACCAGATTATTATCTCTCGTCAAACAATGGAGTAACTCTGCCTGTTGAAAACCCAGATATTTGGGTTATGCGTGATTTTACCAAATTAGATTGGCAGAATGGCAGATTGGCAAACTGAAGAATTTGCCAATCTGCCATTCTGAATTTAGTAAAAATACAAGAAAATCAATATCTTATATAGTTTTGTACAAACGTCAGATTGGCAAGATGGCAAAAAGTTGCCAACTAGAAGGAGTAGCCAAAAGCGCTCTTCTCAGGCTGGTTTCAGCAAGTTGGCAGATTGGCAAATTACCTTATATATATAAATATATTATGGTTATATCATAGTATATTATAAGTATAAATTGTACTACGTAAGAGAATTTTTTAGTATTTTTTTATAGTCAAAGTAAAAGGGTTAATCCGATAACCATGTGATGATCTTTGCCAACCAAGTGTTTGTATTACATCATTACGTTCAATACTTAATCCTAATTTCTCAGCCAATGTAGCTTTGATCGTTTTTTGCATCTTGTTTAATGGTTTTCTGATTTGATGTTCTAAATCTGCTTCTAAACTAAGTCCCAAGAGTTTTTCTAACTGGTTAATATTGAGAAGTGTATGTTTTTCAGGTGGCAGCTCTTTCTCGCAGTCATGTAAAAATTGCTTGAACAATATTCGAAAAATATTAAGACATGATACAGCTTTTTTATTTATAACTTCAACGCTATTAACATATACCATACCTTTAACTACCTGTAACTCCAAAAGCTTTGTTGGTACAATTGGTTCAACACGTTTAAGCGAAATATATGAAGCTGGTAAAACTTGCAAAGAAGTATTTTCTACTACCTTTGGTACTCCTCTTTTAGCTGCCTCTTGGAATATCTCAGTTAAAGTCTTAAGCTGACAAAACAGTTCTACCATTGGCACTATATATAGGCTCAATAATAGATTCGGTATATCTTTTTTTAGGGTGATGAGAACTGTCGGATGGACTCTAAGTTTATCTATGGTTAAAAATATTGCATCAGTACAAAAATCAAGGATTATTAGATTTACAATACGACCTTGATTACAAATATAATAAACTCCTTTTTCCACTTTTTCCCACATAAGTCTTGAATCATTCAACTTTGTTTCAAGCCAGTCTATGATCTTTTCTGTATTTAAGTATATGGATAAGAGATGAAATCTCTGTTTTTGATAAGTATTAGGCAGAATATGACGAGAACAGTTTTCACAAATAGCGTCATCACATGCTTCATCAAAGTCTGGATCAATGAAAATCTCATTGCTACAATTTGGATCAATTACATTTGGCCAATCAAGATGATCTTCTTCACGAGAACAAACAATATAGTACCTTTCTTGCATTTTTATTAATCCAAGATCAAATAAGTATCTTGCTGCTTTAATGTGATTTTGACTTAGATTAACCCAAGAACTATTTAAACTTAAAAGATCAGCAATTTGCTCGTGAAAGGATTTTAAGACCATAAGATTGTTCTATATGTTTCTTCAGTTCCTCTCTTTCCTTTTTATTGAGTGGATGCTCTGAATAATAAACTTCCCCACTTATTTTGAAAGAAAATGTTACCTTTTTGTTTTGGAACATTACTTTAGCTGATTGAATAGATTGTAGTATATTGCCAATAGATGACTTTAAAATATGTAACTCTGGTGCAATAGGATCATACGGCTTTACACTCAAAGTAAGATATGTATTACTATTTTTGAAATAATCTGACTTAAAATTTAACTCAAATATACAAATATTAGGGTCAGAACCCTCTATACATGCTTGAAGAAATTTATGCACTTGTAGTGGAAAGTTCTTATCCTGTATATTTACAAAAGTACATTCGCAGTTAAAATAACCACTTACAATACTATTTGCTATTTCCACAGCTTTATTAGTATTTTTAGCACAGAGATTAACCTTTGTACCATCAAGCGAAAAATCTAAAATCATCCACTCAGGTTTATGACCATGAACAACTTTGTTTGAATTAAGCAGTAAATCCATGTCACTTCCTCGACGTACAAACATATATATTCGATCTTGATGATGGAAAAAACCCTGCAGCTGGTCATCATCCTTAAGTATCTGCTCTACGGCTTCTTGTGACATAAATTCCTTAAATGAAGTATTTATTTGTCTTGGTGATTTCTGTAGAGCAAATGATACGAAACCTTTCTTTTGTACTTTATCAAAGTGATAGACAGATTTTAGAAGTTTACAATTTATGTGAAATAGTAAAAACAATAAGGATCTTTTATCATACTTAGTGTTATTTTTTATCAGGTATGATCTCATTAACTCTTGAGTAAGGGCAAATCTTGCTACTTCACTGACTGTAGCCTCAAGCTTTGTACGATCAAAGTAGCTAATGAGATAATAGTTAAAAAGAGAGTCAGAGTAACTGGTAAGTATCTTACGTTTTTGTTGAGTGGATCTATCGTCATAATCTCCGTCCTGAAAAAGTTGTCCATTTAAATGATTTTTAAAGCAATGCTGAAAAATGATGCTCAGTTGTTTACCAGAAAGGGAATCTAACCAAGATTGACGTATATTATAATCCTGAAAACGTTCTAGTAAAAGGTTGACCGGAACTTCTAAATCACTTTCCCAGAATTCGTAACTTGGATGAACATTCATACCATATTAAATAAGCTATATTATACATAATATGACAATTCAAGCAAAGATTTTTTGGACATAATTTTTTCAAATCTTGTATATTTATTAGGGAGAATTTCTTGTTTGCGCGAACTAGACAGCTTTTTTAAATAAGGTGTGCATTAGCTTAGTTTAAAATGGTAAACGTTTTCTTTTAGCTATGGCAATAGAAGTCTCCTAACCTATAAGAAAATTCACAGGAAGAAAAACATGCAAAAGGGAGAGTTGGCTATTTATTGGGGTTATAAACCTAATCGGTTGGCAGATACATATTTGGCAGATGCTTATGAACAATTATTGAAATATAAAATAAAGGAGGTAGAAGAAAATGGTAACGGTAAGCTTGTATGCAAGAGTCTCATCAAGACAACAGGCACAGGAGAATACGATAGAGAGTCAGATTGTAGAATTGGAGCGTCGCATTGGTAGTGATGGACATGAGTTATTAGATGAGCATAAGTTTGTCGATAATGGTTATAGTGGATCAAATTTAGAACGTCCTGGCTTAGAGAGTTTACGTGATAGAGTAGCAGAGTATGAACGTGCAAAGATTATGGAACGTAATCGCAGAGGAAAACTTCATGCAGCTAAAACTGGCCGTATCAGTGTAATGAGTAATGCACCTTATGGTTATCGCTACATAGCAAAACATGTAGGTGAAGGAAGTGCTCAGTTTGAGATTAATGAAGAAGAGGCAAATGTAGTACGCAAAATATTTAATTGGGTTGGTCAAGAAAGAATAAGCATCAATGAAGTTATACGTAGACTTAGCGAGATATCGGTAATAACACAAACAGGAAAGGAACGTTGGAAAAGAAGTAGTATCTGGAAGATGTTAAGAAATCCTGCTTATATAGGACGAGCAGCTTATGGTAAAACTAAGGCATGCTCGAAGCCACAAGTAAGGAAATCAAAAAAAGGAACTTGTGGTAAACTCAAAAATGGTCATTTTAGTAATGATAAAGAGAACTGGATTTACGTTCCAGTGCCAAAAATAATCAGTGATAATTTATTTGATTCAGTGCAAGTACAGCTGACTGAAAATAGGCAAAGGGCAAGAGCTCGAGAAAGAAAAGAAACTTTTTTGTTGCGGAGTTTAACAGTATGTCAGCGTTGCCAATATACTTATTGTGGTGTATATAGTAGAAATAAACGTTATTCTTACTACCGTTGTTCTGGCTCCAGGTTTAATGGCAACAGAATATGTGACAATAAATCAATACGCACTGATGTATTAGATGCAGTTATATGGGAAGAAGTCAAGAGTATACTAAAAGAGCCAGATAGGATTGCAAATGAATATCAACGTAGATTGTCAGAGAACAAAAAACCTCTACATAATCAACCACGTGAAAAGCAAGAAAGTAAGTTAAGATTAAGTATAAAAAAATTTATAGATAGCTATGCCAAAGGGTTTATAAGCCAAGAAGAATTTGAGCCAAGAATTACAACAATGAAACAGCATTTAAAAGAAATTGAGGAGGAAAAAGAAAAAGTACTTGATCAAAAGAAATTACAACAAGAATTGAGCCTTGTTACAGATAGCTTGAAAAACTTTTCCTCAAGTGTTGAATCAAAACTTGATCTGGTAGATTGGCAGACTAAGCAAAATATTATTAGAATGTTAATTCATCAAATTGAAATCAATCACAATCACTTGTATATAGTATTTCGCATAAAAAGTCTTGCAAACTTTGATCAAAATAGCCATAATAGAATTATGCAATGTTGTACTAGTCGTACAGACACTGGGATCCAGGAATTTTATTAAGTATAAAAGTAGCCGTTTTATGTTAAAATACAACATTTTAATGATTATGAAAAGGCTGGATTCCAGACTGGAATGACACCATTTACTGTGCAATTTACCTTCAAAAATGAATGTTCGTATAGCTGTGCGCCCGGCGCTGCCCTACATTATTGGTAATTATATTATAAGGTGCAAAAGTTGTATAATTCATTTGACTTAAAACGGCTCATTGTATAAAATTGTGACTAATATATGAATAAAGGTTAACATGGTAGTTAAAATAAGGTTGGCAAGGTTTGGCGCAAAGAAACGCCCTTTTTATAGGATAGTTGTAGCTGATTCACGAGCACCAAGAGATGGGCGTTTTATTGAGAAAATAGGACAATATGATCCAATGTTACCAAAAGACAATAAAAATCGTGTTGTGGTGAAGGCTGATAGATTAAAACATTGGCTAAGCGTAGGCGCGCAAGCAACTGAAAGAGTACTATGGTTCATTAAAAAAGGCATAGTAACTTTAGAAACAGAACCAAAGAAAACAGAAAAGAAGAAAGTAGAGAACGAGAAAGCACAGGGACAAGAAGCATAAGTCTCTTTAAAATGCTAAATACTGATTTAACAAATAATGGTAAATTAGACGATGTCGTATCTTCTGATTTATCAGCTATGAAGGACTTTATCTTCAAAAATGTCAATGATGAAGGTGCTAAGCTTGCTACTGATATTATATCTCATCTTGTTAGTTCAGGTGGAAAAAAAATAAGGCCTAAACTAGTTTTTATTATATGTAAAATGCTAAACTATTCTGGGGAGGATAGGATCAACGTTGCTGCATCGGTAGAGTTTATACACAATGCTACTTTACTTCATGATGATGTGCTCGATGAAAGTGAGGCACGCCATGGAGTTAAAACAGCGAATAAGATTTGGGGAAATAAATCAAGCATTTTAGTTGGTGATCTATTGTTGACTCTAGCATTTAGATGGCTTATAGAGTGTGGAAATTTAAATATTCTCTCTATTTTATCTAAAGCATCGCATTTACTTGTGAAGGGTGAAATAAAGCAGATGACAACATGTTTTGACCCCCACACAGTCAGGGAAAATTATTTTGATATCATTGGAGAAAAGACAGCATCTTTATTTTCTGCATGCTGTGAAGCTGCATCTACAGTATCTGGTGCAACAAATGACGAAACAGAGAGGCTAAAGAATTTTGGTTTTAATTTTGGTATGGCATTTCAAATAGTTGATGATATGCTCGATTATACTGCTAATCAAGGCACTTCTGGAAAACAAGTCGGAAAAGACTTTTTCGAAGGTAAAGTCACCTTACCTGCTATTATAGCATACGAAAAGGGCAGTCCAGCAGAGCAAAAATTCTGGGAAAAATGCTTTTCTTCAGCTAGACACAATTTTGACCAAGCATTACACTATATTAATCACCATAATGCCATTCAGCTTTCTATGGAAAAAGCTAGACACTACATTAATATGGCACAAAATGATATTAGTACTTTTTCTGATTCTTTTTATAAAATTACTTTAATTGACTTTTTAAATGCGAGCATAGAAAGACAAATGTAGCTGGTGCTTGATATTTTCGAATTAATTGCTATATATTTATTAGATTCTTAAGGATAGTGATATGTCAGACAGCAGTAAAGAAAAAAAGAGGAAATTTGCCGATATGGTAAATAGGCAAAAAGGTGACGACCAACAAAGTGATAACCATAAGCAAACTGATGATTTAAATGAAGATCTCAATACATTAAAAGAACGTGCAGCTCAGCTTGAAGATCATTTACGCCGTGCTGTTGCAGATAATGAAAACGTCAAACGTATAATGCAAAAGCAAATTAGCGATGCAAGTGACTATGCAGTCACAAAATTTGCACGTGATATGATCGACTCGTGCGACAATTTAAAAAAAGTAATGGAAATTTTGAAAGACGGTGATCCTGTTCATGAGGGGATTAAAGTAGCTTATCAAAAAATTATAAATGATCTAAAAAAACATGGAATAGAGGAAGTAGATCCACTTGGTGAGCTTTTTGATAGTAATTTACACCAAGCTGTTGTGGAAAGAGAAGACAATGAAAAAGAGCCTGGCACTATTATAGAAGTACTACAGACTGGTTATACTATCAAAAATAGGTTGCTCCGTCCTGCAATGGTTATTCTTTCTAAGAAATCTGCTGATTGTGGAAGCGATTAGCATGAGGTAAATGTATAATGACAAGTATTGTCTTTTCAGGTATCCAGCCAAGTGGCGTACTACATTTAGGTAATTATCTTGGTGCAATCAAACAGTGGATAGACTTACAGGATAAATACAAATCTCTTTTTTGTATTGTCGACCTACATGCAATCACAGCAAATAAGCTTCCCGCAAGTGAATTAAAAAGTAATATTTTCAAAACAGCAGCAGCTTATATTGCATGTGGAATAGATCCAGAAAAGTCCATTATTTTTAATCAGTCCACGGTTAGTGGTCATGCAGAACTGGGCTGGCTGCTTGGGTGCTATACACCAATTGGTTGGCTTAATCGCATGACTCAATTTAAAGATAAAGCTGGCGGCGATAAACAAAAAGCCTCTCTTGGATTATATAGTTATCCAGTACTTATGGCTGCAGATATATTGTTGTATCAAACTAAATACGTTCCTGTTGGTGATGATCAAAAACAGCATTTGGAGCTTGCACGTGATATTGCATCAGCTTTTAACAATCATTATAAACTGGATTATTTCATCGTACCTGAAATCTTAACTTTGGATTGCACATCAAGAATAATGAGCTTAAGAGATGGTACAAGCAAGATGAGTAAATCTGACCCTTCAGAATATTCGTGCATTAACCTTGATGATACAGATGACTTAATTGTTAAAAAAATAGAAAAAGCAAAAACAGATTCAATTCTAGGCTTTGATTTTGCTACTTTAGAGTGCCGACCAGAGATAAGCAATTTGATAAACATTTATTCAGTGCTTAGTAATTTAAGTGTAGAAAAAGTGTGTGAAGAAGTGAACAAACATGACATGAAGCACTTCAAAAAAGAGTTAGCTGATTTAATTATCAGTGTTATATCACCCATACGTGAGAGAATGAATGATCTTTTAAAAGACCAATTCCATTTACATGAAATATTAAAAAAAGGTACAAAGAAAGCAGCAGAAATTGCAACCCATAATATAAAAGAAATCAAGGATATTATTGGATTTGCTCAATAGACCTCTTGCATAACCTAAGGAATCAATTCAAAATTGTAAAAACAGGCAATAAGGAAATGTTCAAAAAAGTGTGTCAAACCGCATTTTTAACTCAACTCAATTTTCAATCTACCAGGAAAGAAAATATCAAGTTGAGATATAGTTAAAGCCCAATTAGGATAGTCCAATTTTGCTCTGCCTTTTTTATAGCACAATATACCTGTTTGTACAAGCTAGTAAATGAGCCCTTAGTTTTAGTGAATTTTCTAATCTGTCTATGCAGTCCCTTAATAGGGTTGGTAGTATAAATTAGCCTCACGCGAACTTTAATTTTTATATTCCTTCATTAGCATAATATAATTTTGTGCTGATTGTGTAATATGTTTAATTTCTTCATTCGACATTTTTTTGAAGAACTTTGCTGGCCTGCCAGCCCATATTTCCCCACTTTTTATTACTTTTCCATGTGTCACTAGCGAGCCAGCAGCTACCATAGCTTCAGGCTCCACAACTGCATGGTCCATCACGGTAGAGCCCATACCAATAAACGCTTTATCATGCACCATACATGCATGCAACATACAAAAATGTCCCACTGTTACCATATTGCCAATAGTTGTATCACCACCTGGGTTTCTATCCACATGAATTACCGTTCCATCTTGAATATTTGTTCCATCACCTATTTTTATTGATCCAACGTCCCCTCTGACCACACAATTAAACCAGATGCTCGCATCTTTTCCTATTTCAACCTTGCCTATGATATGCGAACCACCTGCGATGAAAGCACTTTCGTCTATTTTTGGTTCATAATCTTTGTATTTTAAAATGTGATACATATTAAGCCCACAGTTTTATGCATATGCTAACCAAAATAAGGTAGGCAGTAAATACATACTTAGATTCCAAGCTACTTGGGTGACAGATGTTCTTGACTTATGCACTTTATGCTCCTAAAATTTTTATTTTCAGCTCTATCTATAATGTCAGTAGCGGTATTAAGTATATTTCAAGTAATATTGGTTGTTGTGTTAGTAATTTTAGTGCTCTTGCAGCCGCCTGGGAGTAGTTCGTTAAGTGGTTTTAGTAATACACAACAGGGAGTCAATTCGATGATTCCGGTAAAATCTTCTGAAAACCCGCTCAGCAGAATAACGGCTATTGTTGCTGGATTGTTTATTATAAACACATTGCTATTGTCAGGATTATATTCAAAAGACGTACATAAAAAATCGATTGCAGAGAAAATTATATTAGAAAAAAAGCAAGAAAGTGAACCTACTTCTGTTCCATTTGAAAATTAATGAAGGAAGCTAAATTTATCTTTGTCACAGGTGGAGTTGTGTCATCGCTTGGTAAAGGCTTAGTTGCTTCAAGCGTTGGTGCGCTTCTTCAAGCTTACGGTTTTAAGATCCGTATCAGAAAACTTGACCCGTATCTCAACATTGATCCTGGGACAATGAACCCAACTCAGCACGGAGAGGTGTTTGTTACCGAGGATGGTGCTGAAACTGATTTGGATCTTGGGCATTATGAGCGTTTTACTGGAATTAAAGCAACAAAAGATGACAATATAACAACTGGTAAGATATATCATGAGTTGTTGAAGAAAGAGAGGCGTGGTGATTATCTGGGCAAAACTGTGCAAGTCATTCCTCATGTGACAGATTTAATCAAATCGTTCATTTTTAATGGTACGGAAGGTTTAGATTTTGTAATATGTGAAATAGGCGGAACTGTAGGTGACATTGAAAGCCAACCATTTTTGGAGGCTATACGCCAAGCTAACTACACATTAGGAAAACAAAGAGTTATCCTTATTCACTTAACTTTAATACCATATCTTACCGCAGCGCAAGAATTAAAGACAAAACCAACGCAGCATTCAGTTCGAGAGTTAAATTCCGCGGGGTTACAACCAGATATTATATTATGCCGCAGTGAGAAAGAAATTTTCGATAATCAGAGAGAGAAAATAGCTAAGCTTTGCAATGTTTCTTTGTCCAATGTGATACCTGCTCCTGATGTGAGTCATATATATGAGTTACCGGTGTTGTATAGCCAATGTGGGCTTGATACGCAAATTTTGGAGCACTTTCATTTAAGTGAGCCAAAACCAAGCTTGATTGAATGGGATCAAATAGTGCATTCCATAAGGCACCCAACACAGGAAGTTACTGTGTCTATAGTGGGAAAATACACCGAATTCCCTGATGCGTATAAATCACTAGTTGAAGCATTAAATCATGGTGCGATTAGTAATAAAGTCAAAGTAAAGATAAATTGGGTTAACTCAAGAGAGAAGGAAGAAAAACCTATAAATGAAAAGCTTATAGGGGAGAAGTTACAGAATTCTCATGCAATTCTTGTCCCAGGGGGGTTTGGTGATGACGGAGTAGAGGGTAAAATATTAGCAATAAATTATGCCCGTACAAATAATATCCCATTTTTCGGAATTTGCCTTGGTATGCAGCTTGCAATTATTGAGTTTGCTCGTAATGTTGTTAAGCTTGAAGATGCACACTCTGAAGAATTTCATAACTGTAAACATCCAATCGTTAAGTTAGCTGGCGATCAAGATGACGATCTTGGTGGAACCATGAGACTTGGGGCATACAAATGTAATATAAATGCAAGCTCTAAAATGATGGATGCATATAGTAACACTACTATTTCAGAGAGACACAGGCATAGATACATAATCAATTCAGATTATAAAGATGATTTGGAAAAAAATGGGCTTCTATGCAGTGGCATATCAGAAGATGGAACGTGCATAGAGGCAGTGGAGTTAGAGAGTCATCCGTGGTTTATTGGTGTGCAGTTTCATCCAGAGTTTCAATCAAAGCCGTTTTCTCCTCATCCTCTTTTTATATCGTTTATTAAGGCAGCAGTTAATAAAATTTAAAAAAAGAAGATTAGCAAAGGAAAGTGTTCAAGTATCAATATATGGAGCTTGCCATAGAGCAAGCCAAACTTGCTCAGAAAGATGATGAGGTTCCCATAGGTGCCGTAATAGTTAGTGGAAGCAATGTCGTTTCTTCTGCACACAACATATCCAATGATCCAACTGCACATGCAGAGATGTTAGCGATCAAGCAGGCATGTGAGTTGCTCTCAACTTCAACGCTTTATGATTCTGACATATACGTAACATTAGAACCATGTCCGATGTGTGCTCAAGCTATTTCCTTTGCTAGAATTAAACGATTGTACTTTGGAGCTTATAATCCAAAAGGTGGAGGAATTGAAAATGGTGCTAAGATATTTCAATTTTGCAGCCATATACCTGAAGTTTATGGTGGGATATTAGAAACAGAATGCTCTTTTTTGTTAAAGGATTTTTTTGAAAGACTGAGAGACATTTGACAAACCGTCATGCTACTTGTTTTCCGATACAAATTCGTCATCCCGCTACGTGTTAGCGGGATCTATGCTAGGAGATACCGTGACGGTATGACGGTTAAGTAATTCGTCATTCCAGCGCGTGACGCACAACTATACAAACATTGTCCCACCAGCAGGGTGTCATGCAAGTAGCTGACACATAGCTGTACGAACATTCATTTTTGAAGGTAAATTGCACAGCAAATGGTGTCATCCCAGTGCCCAGACACTGGGATCCAGTAAATTTATTTCCTATATATGAAAAGTTATTATGTTTATATACAGACACATCAGAAATGGAAAGATTTATATGATGAAATTACATGATAAAGGCTGGATCCCAGTGCCCAGACACTGGGATCCAGGAATTTTATTAAGTTGGTAAGCATAAAAATAGATGTTTTACGTTAAAATACAACATTTTCGATGAGATTATATGGAAAACTGGATCCCAGTGTCAAGCACTGGGATGACAAAAAAAGGAGCACTGGCATGACACCTCTCTTGGGCTCTTTTAGCTACAAACGTTAAGAAATTTACCAAACGAAAAAAAAGGCAAAAGAAGCCCTAGTCATTGTCTATTTTCAGTATTGGCGTTTTTTAAGTCTTAAACACCGCAATTTAGCTGCTTTTAAATGCAACTCACCTTAGTTTAAATGTTTAAGAAATTTACTAAGCAGAAAAAAAGGCAAAAGAAACCCCGTGTTAGCTAGTTGTCACTCTCTAATCCTGCAAATTGGCGTACTATACTGTCTTAAACAACTTATAAGCGCGTTTCAGCTTATATAGGTAAAAACCTAGAAATATTGTGAAGACATAAGGTGCACATAGTGCAAAAAATTAAAAATAAGACGCCAACTACGTTGTTTTCTTGCTGTTTAATCTGCACAGATGAAGATAACTGAATACCTTCAGTTTCATGATAAGGGGGCTGGCGGAGGGTGTCAAGCAAGTTTTTGTTTCTATTCTCTTCTATTTGCCATATTTTGAAAAAACGTTTTATTTTACTCCAAAAACGTCTTAACTTTCTCTCTACTTTTTTTGAATAAGGTCACTATTGGCATGACAAACATTCATCGTAGTCAATATCTGTTTTGTGTTGCAATATTTCACTTTTTTTGAATATGTCATGCGAAACCTTGTCAGCTCTCTGCATTGATTGTGATCTGCAGTAATATAAGCTCTTCAATCCTTTTTTCCAGGCAAGCATGTGTATTTTATGCAAGTAACGTTTGTGTATGTTGGCAGGCAAGAACAGATTGACTGATTGAGACTGACAAACATACGGAGTTCTATCACTTGCATGTTCTATAATCCATCTTTGATCAAGCTCGTACGCTGTTTTAAATGTCAATTTTTCATGCTCACTAAGAAAATCTAAATGCTGAACGGAACCCTCGTTTGTCGAAATTGAAGACCATATTTTATCATTGTCTTGATTTTTTTCTGCTAATAGTTTTTGCAAGAATTTATTTCGCACTACAAATGAGCCTGTCAGTGTCTTTTGTATGAATACGTTTGCTGCATATGGCTCTATTCCAGGAGAGGTATTGCCTGCAATAATGGAGATTGAGGCAGTTGGAGCAATAGCGAGCTTGTGTGTAAACCTTTCCATTAGATCGACTTCTTTGGCATCAAGACATGCCCACTTTTCCTCTGCTAATTTTTTAGAAACTATATCTGCTTGCTCACGTAAATACTTAAATATTTTTTTATTCCATTGTTGTGCTATTACTGATTCAAAAGGAACCATTTTGCTTTGTAAAAATGAATGAAAACCCATCACACCAAGACCAATACTGCGTTCTCTGGCTGCAGAATATTTTGCTCGCTGCATTTCATTCGGTGCTTTATTTATGAAATCTTCCAATACATTATCAAGAAAGCGCATTATATCTTCTATGAAGAGTTTATTGTCTTTCCATTCTTCGTAGTACTCAAGGTTTACGGATGATAGACAACACACAGCAGTGCGTGACTTATTCAGGTGATCATAACCTGTAGTTAAAGTTATTTCACTGCATAGATTTGACATCTTGATGTCTAAGTTGAGCTTTTTGTAAGATTCTGGCTTATTGTTATTTGTTGCATCAAGGAAAATAATGTAAGGTTCTCCAGTTTCAACTCTTGCTGTTAATATTTTGATCCATATATCCCGCGCTTTTACAGTTGAAATAACCTTATTGTTGTGAGGGCTTATTAAATTCCATTCTTGATCATTCTCAACAGCCTGCATAAATTTATCTGTTACTATTACAGCATGATGTATATTTAACGCTTTGCGATTTGGGTCACCGCCTGTTGGCTTGCGCAAATCCAGAAACTCTTCTATCTCCGGATGAGATACAGGAAGATAGACTGCTGAACTTCCTCGCCTTAAGGATCCCTGACTAATTGCGAGCGTTAGAGCATTTTGCACCACAATAAATGGTACAATTCCTGATGTTTTACCACTACCTTTTACACTTTCACCGATTGAACGTAAATTTCCCCAATAACTACCTATGCCTCCTCCACGTGCAGCAAGCCAAACATTTTCATTCCATAAGTCAACTATTCCCTGCAAGCTGTCTTCGGTTTCATTAAGAAAGCAAGAGATAGGCAACCCTCTCTTGGTGCCACCATTGCTGAGTATTGGTGTTGAAGGCATGAACCACAAGTTGCTCATGTAGTCATAAAGACGCTGCGCATGTTCTTTGTTATCAGAATAGTAATTAGCAATACGTGCAAAGAGGTCTTGGTAACTTTCATTTTCTATTAAATACCTGTCTGATAGAACTGCTTTTCCAAAATCGGTTAATTTGCTATCCTTTGCGTAATTAATAGTAATGTTATTCATAAAATTCCTTTTATTCTTTTATTATATATAGATACTTAAAAGCCACTTTGAGCGATTTTTAAGTTAGGTTTTTCGGATTTTCTTGTTGATGCTGTAATGCAAACAAGATACCGTCAACCTGACTGCCATATATTTTACAGTAACTCATATAACTTATCTGCATATTTATTTTTTTTGCAACATGTTGAACATAACTTTCTGAGTGACGAAAATAGTCTCCTTTGTTTACAAAGTCAATACCTTCACCTTCCTTTCTTCTTATTAAACATATAATAACCCCTTTTTTGCTCGTAGATCTTTTTGCTAATTCCAATTCTTCTTGAAAGTCATGTAGATAATGTAGCACTTCAGCAAAGATAATTACATCATACTGCTGGTTTTTCTTTTGTTTAAGAAACTCTTTCATTTCCATATGTATTAATTCATTGTAAACAGGCTTACCTTTTATAAAGCATCCTCTTGCGATATTTAGCATTCTACTTGAAATGTCAATTCCTGTTATGTGGCTTCCAGTACTATTTATTTTCAAGAAATGACCACATATTCCAGTCCCACAACCAAGGTCAAGTATATTGAGCTCAGAAGTGGAGTTGTTGAAGATTTTTGTAATTATCATGTGTACAAGTTCATGCCCTCTATACTGTTTAGCAATCAACCAATGCTCAACAAAATATTCACCTGTGTAATCAAAATATTGTCTTATGAGGTTTTTTGGCAATTCTGTAATAGGCGCTGAGTTTGTCATTTTTTTTATATAGTAAGATGCCTCCTCGTGATCACTATCTAATTTTAGTGTCTGTGTTAAATAATTATAAGCTTTATTAGTATTCCCTACCGCAAAATGACACCTTCCGATGTTATACCAGACTATGGGTAAATGGGGGTAAAATATGCTAATTAACCAAAATCGTAACTTTGCATCTGATATGCTACCTTTATAAAAGTGATATAAACCGATTTCAATGTTGGTATTTAACAGGTTCTTAGATTTTTTAAGAAGCACTGTCATTTCTTTATGAAGAGTATTATATTTATTCACAATGAAGTGTTTTACTTTCTTAATATTTAATACACCAATGAGCTTAGACATACAATTTAAAGCAACGTTTTTTATAAAAGAGAGATTACTTTTCATACATGAGAAATACTCCGAATGTTCATTATCATTTTTAGGCAATTGATTTTAACACATTTTATCTTACAAAATATCTTTTTTATTAATTTTTACTGTATATATAAGTTTACCGCATATTTCTCAGATTGTACTGTTTAGGATTGCTAGTATATTGTTGTTGATAATATAAGTAAATGTTTTGTGCAAAAAGGCGTTGACATATTATTTATTAGGTTATAATATATAAAAGATTAATTTAGTTTTTAGATGTTTGACAAGTTTTATGGTAGAGATTAATTTAATCTCAATTCAATTTTAATAATATTTAACTCTGCATATTCTGCATATAGTCGGATAAATAAATTATTAAGAGCACTTGATGGATGCCTTGGCGTTAAGAGGCGATGAAGGACGTGGCAGGCTGCGATAAGCTGTGGGGAATTGTCAACAAATTTTGATCCGCAGATTTCCGAATGGGGAAACCCAACTAGCTTAGCTAGTTATTACATACTAAGTATGTAAGGCAAACTTGGTGAACTGAAATATCTAAGTAGCCAAAGGAAAAGAAATCAACCGAGATTCTGTTAGTAGTGACGAGCGAAAGCGGAAAAGGCTAGTGATTTAAGAATAAGAATTAGAATACTCTGGAAATAGTAACCATAGAAGGTGATAGTCCTGTATAAGTAGAAAGTTTTTAAATCCTTGAGTAGAGCGGGGCACGTGAAATCCTGTTTGAATATGGGGGGACCATCCTCCAAGCCTAAATACTCCTTAACGACCGATAGTGAACAAGTACCGTGAGGGAAAGGTGAAAAGAACCCCGGGAGGGGAGTGAAATAGAATCTGAAATCAAGTGCTTACAAACAGTTGGAGCTCTATATCAATTTATTGATATTTAGAGTGACAGCGTACCTTTTGCATAATGGGTCAGCGAGTTAATCTATGAAGCAAGCTTAAGCCGTTAGGTGTAGGCGTAGCGAAAGCAAGTCTGAATAGGGCGTTTTAGTTTTATGGATTAGACCCGAAACCAAGTGATCTAGTCATGACCAGATTGAAGGTGTGGTAAAACACACTGGAGGATCGAACCAGTTAATGTTGCAACATTATTGGATGAGTTGTGATTAGGGGTGAAAGGCCAATCAAACTTGGAAATAGCTGGTTCTCCGCGAAATCTATTTAGGTAGAGCGTTGTATGTATGTTGTTGGGGGTAGAGCACTGGATAGACTAGGGGGATTCACCGTCTTACCAAATCTAACTAAACTCCGAATACCAACAATTAATTATACAGCAGGCACACTATGGGTGCTAAGTCCGTGGTGGAAAGGGAAACAACCCAGATCACTATCTAAGGTCCCAAAATTACAGCTAAGTGGGGAAGGAAGTAGAAAAACCATTACAGCTAGGAGGTTGGCTTGGAAGCAGCCATCCTTTAAAGAAAGCGTAACAGCTCACTTGTCTAAATAAGTTTTTCTGCGCCGAAAATGTACCGGGGCTAAAGCTGTATACCGAAGATGTGAGTGCTTGTTGATTTCGATCAATAGGCGCGGTAGCGGAGCGTTCCGTAAGTCTGTGAAGGTGGTTTGTGAAAACTGCTGGAGATATCGGAAGTGAGAATGCTGACATAAGTAGCGTAAAAGAGTGTGAAAAACACTCTCACCAAAAATCTAAGGGTTCCTACGTTAAGTTAATCTGCGTAGGGTTAGTCGGTTCCTAAGGCGAGTCCGTAAAGGAGTAGTCGATGGCAATTAGGTTAATATTCCTAAACCTCTTAAGTGTGACGGGTTTCGTATTTGTATAGATCTTATTGGATTGATCTATGCTTAAAAGAAGCTCCAGGAAATAGCACTTATATTTATGAGGCCGTACCGCAAACCGACACTGGTGGATGAGTAGAGTATACTAAGGTGTTGAAAGAATGATGTTGAAGGAACTCGGCAAATTATACCTGTAACTTCGGAAGAAGGGTAACCTGCTTTTAGGCAACTATGAGCAGGTGGCACAAAATAGGGAGTAGCGACTGTTTACTAAAAACACAGGACTCTGCAAACACGTAAGTGGAAGTATAGGGTCTGACGCCTGCCCGGTGCTGGAAGGTTAATAGGAGGGGTGCAAGCTCTAAATTGAAGCCCCAGTAAACGGCGGCCGTAACACTGACGGTCCTAAGGTAGCGAAATTCCTTGTCGGGTAAGTTCCGACCCGCACGAATGGCGTAACGATTTCTCCACTGTCTCCAACATCACTTCAGCGAAATTGAATTCCCCGTGCAGATGCGGGGTACCCGCGGTTAGACGAAGAGACCCCGTGCACCTTTACTATAGCTTTACATTGCTATTAAAAGTGTGATGTGCAGGATAGGTGGGAGACTTTGAAGTTATGGCGCTAGCTATAATGGAGTCAACCTTGAGATACCACCCTTTACACTTTTGATATCTAACTATGTTTCATTATCTGGAACTAGGACATTGTATGGTGGGTAGTTTGACTGGGGCGGTCGCCTCCTAAAAAGTAACGGAGGCGTGCGAAGGTAAGCTAGAGCTGGTCGGAAATCAGCTTGATAGTATAATGGCATAAGCTTGCCTGACTGCGAGGCTGACAAGCCAAGCAGAGACGAAAGTCGGTCATAGTGATCCGGTGATTCTGTATGGAAGGGTCATCGCTTAACGGATAAAAGGTACGCCGGGGATAACAGGCTGATGGTGTTCGAGCGTTCATAGCGACGACACCGTTTGGCACCTCGATGTCGACTCATCACATCCTGGGGCTGAAGAAGGTCCCAAGGGTTCGGCTGTTCGCCGATTAAAGTGATACGTGAGTTGGGTTTAGAACGTCGTGAGACAGTTCGGTTTCTATCTGCCGTGGGTGAAGGAAATTTGAGAAGGTCTGACTCTAGTACGAGAGGACCGAGATGGATATACCTCTGGTGTACCAGCTGTTATGCCAATAGCATCGCTGGGTGGCTATGTATAGATGGGATAATTGCTGAAAGCATATAAGCAAGAAACCCTCTTCAAAAAGATTTCCCAATTAAGGCCGTGGAAGACTACCACGTTGATAGGCTAGGTGTGGAAGCATGGTAACATGTGAAGCTAACTAGTACTAATAGCCTGATTGATTTATTTGTTTTCTATATGTGTGTATGCAGTGTTAAATATTAAGTTAAAATTGTTAAGTTAGAAATTTTTATTGACTTGGTGGCTATAGCAAAAATGAACCACCCGATCTCATCTCGAACTCGGAAGTGAAACTTTTTAGCGCTGATGGTACTTGAAAAGGGAGAGTAGGTCGCCGCCAAGTTTATAAAAATTTCTTTTTATCGCCTTTTAATAATTCTTTTATTACGAGAAGTCGCTTCTATATTCAAATCTAATAATTGTGGTCTAGGCTTATTCTTATTCTGCTCTAAGTATTGACTTTGCTCAAATGCTAATTCCCATTGTGTACGATAACTAGATTTTTTATATTCATAAAAATCTTCTTTAACATTATTTGTATTTATATTGAGATTTTTATCTTGTTCTTTTCTACTCTCTACCATTAAACACCCACACCCGTTAATTTATTTTAAAAATTTTACTTATGTTATCATAAAAAATATAGTTGTAAATACCTTAATTGAGATTTTTTTTTATTTTATCTTTTTTAAGCAAATAGTTAGATCTTTTTGTAAGTTTTTATAATTTGCTTGCATAATGTTTCTATGAGTTAGTATTATGTAGTAGTGCCCTATATTGCTTATATTTAAAATGCTAATTTTAGCAAGCATTCGTAATTGCCTTTTTATTTTATTTCTTTTTGCTGCTTTTCCGGCTTTTTTACTGATAGCCAGACCTACTCTAATAGTATGAGTGTACTTTTCAGGTTCTCTTTCTTTTATGGCGTACAGTGATATATAAAGCCCACGATAAAAAAGACTGCTGAGTGCTAACTTATTTTTGAAAGCAAAGGAAAAATCTTTTTTTTTATACTTACTATGCGCATAATTTGTTACACCCTAATGAACGGCGCCTATTAAGGATTTTTCTTCCAGCTCTTGTTGCCATACGTGAACGAAATCCATGTCTGCGCTTTCTTATCAAATTTTTTGGTTGAAATGTTCTCTTCATTGTTTTTATATTAATATAATTATTTATTTTAAATTGTTTTACTTTATTGTCAAATGATGGTGAACTTGTATGACATTTTCGTAGAATAAAATTTGATGCATGGGAAAATGAATTCGGTGATAGTCATACCTGTCCTACTAATCCTTTTATTTTGTTTTAGTAGGTTTCAAGAAGTAAATAAGGTTAAATCTTATCTATATCTTAGTTGTGTATGGATGCTAACTTGGTTGTTAGTACTCTATAATAATTGTTTTGTAACTTTTATTTCTATAGCGTTACTTTTTTTCATGCTTGCTTTTATCTTTAAAAATAAAAGAAATAAGATAATAAAACTTTCGTTATTTGTGGCTTTGGCCATATCATTTTTTATCACTTTATTTATAATGCTATCTATTTTTATTCAATCCATTAATTTTTTTAATAAAGTAGCTATTTCAGAATTCTTGTTTTGCTTGAAATGGGGCCACAATGTAGTCACTGTCAATGAAGAGAAGATAGGATATTTTGGTATAGCGCCGCTTTTAGTAGGTACATTACTTATAACTATTATAGCAATGTTAGTTGTCGTTCCGCTTGGTTTATTTTCTGCAATATATATTAGTGAATATGCGAGTGAGAAAGTGCGTTATATTGTTAATACAACTTTGCAAGTTTTATCTGCTATTCCTACGGTTGTATATGGATATTTTGCGGTTGTGTTCTTGTCTTTCTTTATAAAGCAGGTAGCAAATTTTTTTGGTTTAAGTATACACTCAGAAAGTGCCTTAGTTGCCGGTTTATCGATTGGGATAATGATTCTTCCTTTTATTATTTCTTTACTCGAAGATGCCATAAGATCTGTTCCAAAAAGCTTGCGTTATGGCTTCATGGCACTTGGCGCAACTCCAGCGGAAACTATATGGCATATAACAATACCTTATGCAATGCCTACAATTTTAAGTGCAATTTTATTGTCAATTTCAAGAGTGATAGGTGAAACAATGATTGTGCTAATGGCTGTGGGAATCAACGCAAATTTGACTTTTAACCCTCTTAATTCAGTTACTACCATTACCGTGCAGATCGCTACATTACTTACCGGAGATCAGGATTTCAATAGTGTACAAACTCTTGCTGCTTATGCGCTTAGTTTAGTATTGTTTATTATTACTTGGCTATTAAATGCATTTGCATTGTTTGTAATGAAGCGTAACTAGTAAGCGTTTTAATGTTGCAAAATTTCTATTAATAATATAAGATTTATTTTCTTTAGAAGTTCTTTTATGGAATTATAGTGTTGGGTGATAAAAATAAAGAGATGAATATAGGTAGAGCGATTAAGGTAACTCAAGCAGTTGTTGATATAAAATTTGAAGGTGAATTGCCTAAAATATTTAATGCTTTAAAAAGCAAACTAAAATATAAGGATAAGGAGCTGGTTTTAGAAGTTTCGCAGCATATAGGTGACAATATAGTTCGTTGTATTGCTATGGATAGCACAGATGGCATGTCAAGGGGGGATGAATTTGTTGATACAGGCGCACCAATATCAGTTCTGGTTGGGCGTTCAACTTTAGGAAGGATTTTTAATGTTGTTGGAGAGCTTATAGATGAGTGTGGTCCACTGAAGGGAAAATATAACTTAGAGCCTATACATAGAGCACCTCCAAGTTTTACTGAACAGAGAATACAGGAAGAAGTTTTAGTTACGGGAATAAAAGTTATAGATCTTCTTGCACCTTATCTTAAAGGAGGAAAAATTGGCTTATTTGGTGGAGCCGGTGTTGGTAAAACAGTCCTGATAATGGAATTAATTAATAATATAGCAAAAGCTCATAAAGGATTTTCTGTGTTTGCCGGGGTAGGGGAGAGAACGCGTGAAGGTAACGATCTTTATCACGAGATGATCACTTCAAATGTAATAAATATAAATGAGCATGAAAAATCTCAAGCTGTTTTGGTTTATGGTCAGATGAATGAGCCTCCTGGAGCAAGGGCTAGAGTTGCTTTAACAGCACTTACTATGGCAGAGTATTTTCGTGACCGTGAAAACCAAGATGTTCTATTTTTCGTGGATAATATCTTCCGTTTTACACAAGCTGGTTCTGAAATTTCTGCTTTACTTGGAAGAATACCGTCAGCTGTTGGTTATCAGCCAACCCTTGCAACTGATATGGGTGCAATGCAAGAAAGAATAGCTTCAACAACTTCTGGCTCTATTACTTCTGTGCAAGCTATATATGTTCCTGCGGACGATTTAACTGATCCAGCCCCAGCAACTACATTCTCTCATCTTGATGCCACCACAGTGTTGTCAAGGCAAATAGCTGAAATGGGAATATACCCTGCTGTTGATCCACTTGATTCAACTTCTCAGTCTTTATCTGCTGAAATCATTGGTGAAGAACGTTATAAGGTAGCTTCTGAGGTGAAACGTATATTGCAAACTTATAAATCACTGCAAGATATTATCGCAATACTTGGTATGGATGAGCTATCTGATGAAGATAAAATTATTGTTGATAGGGCTCGTAAGATTCAGAAATTTCTTTCTCAACCTTTTCACGTTGCAGAAATATTTACTGGTATGCCTGGTAAATTTGTTTCACTTTCTGATACTGTTTCCAGTTTTAAAGAGATTGTTGAAGGTAAATATGATCACTTACCAGAGGCTGCTTTTTATATGGTGGGGAATATAGATGAAGCAATAAAAAAGGCTGAATTAATACAAGCTGAAGCTAAATAAAAGTTAAAGATTATGAATACTTTTAAAGTGCAATTTTTCTCTCCTGATGATCAAATTTCATTCAGTGGAGTGGTTTCTCTTTCAGTAACTGGGCTCGAAGGGGAGCTTATGATTTTAGCTCACCATGCTCCTTACTTAATTTATTTATTGCCTGGTATGATTACTGTTAAAATGAGTAACCAAACAGAAAAGAAGGTTGTAATTGATAGTGGCGTATTAGAAGTTGCAAATAATAATTGTAGCATTATAACAAGTCAAATTCAGGTTTTTGATCATGCAATTCATGATGAGAAATCGTTTAAAAATAAGAGAATTAGTATATATTTAAGTTATCTTGATGAGAAATTTCTTTCTTAGTTATTTTAGGCAAAAAGTCGGTTATCACTTTCTTGTCATCCAAGTAGCCCAACTTTTGTCATCCAAGTGCTTTTTTTTCTGTCATTCAGTATTCTCTTCCCTGTCATCCCAGTATTCATCTTTGTCATCCCAGTGCGTGACACTGGGATCTAGGTGTAAAAATATTTGTAAATTATGCAATGGGTAATAGATTCTAGGAGCATATAATGTTCATAATAAAAAAAGATGGATCCCAGTGTCAGCTACTTGGATGACAAAGGAGGGCGTTTGGATGACAAGATTTTGCAAGGGTATTTTTTTTATGGGAGATTAATATGGAAATTTTTCTTGATAGCGTTGATTTAAATGAAATTAAAGAACTAAAGGAGTTCATTGACGGCATAACAACTAATCCTTCTTTAATAGCAAAGTCCGGGCGTAAAGATAAATACGAGGATTTAGTGCGTGAAATATGCTCTATTATCAAGGGGCCTGTTAGTGTTGAAGTTGTTGCAAATAACCATGCAGATATGGTTAAAGAAGGCCTTAAGTTAGCGAAAATCGCTGATAATGTTGTGGTAAAATTGCCCCTTACATATGAAGGATTAATTTCTTGTAAAAAGTTGTGGACAGAGCATAAAATACCTGTTAACATCACATTATGTTTTTCTCCTGGACAAGCACTGCTTGCCGCTAAGGCCGGTGCTTGTTTTATTTCTCCCTTTGTTGGTCGCCTTGATGATATAAGCTATGATGGCTTATCGCTAATAGAAGATATATGTACTATATATTCTAATTACGGTTTTGATACTAAAGTTCTTGTTGCATCAGTGAGAAGCCCAGCACATGTAATAGAAGCTGCAAGGCTTGGTGCTGATTCAATTACTGTGCCAGCAAAAGTACTTAGACAATTAATTAATCACCCACTTACTGACCAAGGGCTAGCAATATTTGAAAAAGACTGGGGTGCAAAATAATAAACGGTCACTACTCTGAATCGGTTGACAAATTGGACGCTTGATAAGCGTAATTTGGAGCTTCTTGTGTAATGACTACATCATGAGCATGACTCTCTCTTAATCCTGATGCAGTAATAGTAACAAATTTACAATTTTTTTTCATCTCTTCTATATTCCTATTACCAGTATACCCCATTGCAGCTTGCAATCCGCCAATCAACTGATGGATTACTCCTGAAGCTGGACCTTTGAATGGAACTCTTCCTTCCACTCCTTGTGGAACTAATTTTAGTTTTGAATCTTTATCTTGAAAATAACGGCTAGCTGAACCTCGTTTCATTGCACTAATAGATCCCATTCCTCGATAGCCTTTATATGCTCTGCCCTTATACATGATAATCTCACCTGGGCTTTCGTCAGTGCCAGCAAAAATCGAACCAATCATCACAGAGTCAGCACCAGCTGCAATAGCTTTTGCAACATCTCCTGAGTATTTTACCCCACCATCAGCAATTAGTCTGACGTTTCTTGCTCTACACGTCTCTGCAACATTCTTGATTGCAGAGAATTGTGGCACACCAACACCTGTAACTATTCTGGTTGTACAGATTGATCCTGGTCCTATTCCGACCTTCACTGCATCAACACCCGCATCAATCAACGCTTCAGCAGCCTCCTTTGTTGCAATGTTTCCGCCAATTAATTGCGTATTAGGATACATCTTTTTTATTTCCCTAATGGTATTGATAACGTTTTCGGAATGACCGTGAGCAGTATCCACAACAACTACATCAACTTCTTCTCCGATCAAAGCTTCACATCTTTCTATACCATCTTTTTTACCAGTGCCAATTGCAGCGGCAACTCTGAGCCGCCCTTTACTGTCTTTACATGAATTTGGGTATCTATTGTATTTTTCAATGTCTTTAACCGTAATTAAACCTATACAACAAGAATTTTCATCTACGACCAAAAGCTTTTCTATTCTATTTTCATGCAACAATTTCATTGCTGAGGCACTATTCACTCCCTGCTCCCGCACTGTCACTAACTTATCTTTTGTCATCACTTCGGAAACTTTTACATTCATGTTCTGGTCTTCAATAAACCTCACATCTCGGTTAGTTAAAATTCCAACTAACTTGAGTTGATCGACTACAGGAATGCCAGAATAATTGTGCTCTCTCATTAATGAAATTGCTTCCGCAACTGTTTTATCCGGTGAAATCGTAATTGGGTTATACACGATCCAACTTTCATATTTTTTCACCCTTCTTACTTCTAAAACTTGTTCATCTATTGATAAATTCTTATGTATGCAACCTATCCCTCCATGTTGGGCAATAGCTATTGCAAAGCCCGATTCAGTAACAGTATCCATTGCAGAGGATATGAGAGGGATATTTAGTTCTATATTATTTGTTAAATAAGTTTTTGTATCTGCATCGCAAGGCAATATATTAGAATAGGCTGGCAAAAGAAGTATATCGTCAAACGAATAACAAGCTTCCATTTTTTTCATAGGCTTTATTTAAAGCTTATACGCCAATTAATTAAATTGCAATAGGGCTTTTGCAAAATAAGCATTCTACATTATTTGCCAGCAAACAAAACTGCTCAATAGTTAAGTTTTCTGGACGTTCGTTTCCACTCAATTTAGCGTTTTCAAGGACAGTTTCAGCGTGGTTCGTTATATTTTGCAAGCTATTTCTCAGCATCTTTCTTCTTTGAGCAAAAACGGCACGTGTTAATCTTGTTAAGGTTTCCAAATTTACTGCAAACTTTGGGGTAGGCAAAGGATTTACTGTAATTACTGAAGAATGTATTTTTGGTCTTGGAAAAAACTCTTTAGGTTCAATATCAAATTCCTTTTTTATATCACATAGTAACTGGCTTAGCACTGATAAGGAACCATAATCTTTAGAATTGGGTCTTGCCGTAATGCGATCTGCTACCTCTTTTTGAAACATTAATGTCAAGTTCGTAAAAAATTTTATATTATTTAACCACTTTAAAAATAACACTACCGAGATATTGTAAGGCAAGTTAGCAATAACTTTGACTGGGCGCTCTATCAGCTCTTCTTCTATAACATGCAGTGCATCCGCTTCTATAATTCTATACTTTCCTTGATGCTCATTTAGCAGTTGGTCATGGTGTTTTACTAAATCTCTATCTTTTTCTATAGAAAGTAGAGACTTTGGATTATGCACCAATATTTCTCTTGTTAATGCACCATATCCAGGACCAATTTCAATGACATTAAAATTCTCTAGACTACCGGCTAAAGCGACGATTTTTTTTGTTATCTCACTCGATAAAATAAAATTTTGCCCTAGACTCTTTTTTGGCTTCAGTAAAAATTTTCTCATATTATTTTCATTATACAGTATTTTAAAAATCAGTTGACTAAAATCCATTGATAATTGTATATTATTAATGTGTTTAACGCCGGCTTAGCTCAATTGGTAGAGCAACTGACTTGTAATCAGTAGGTTGTCAGTTCAAGTCCGACAGCCGGCACTCTCGCCCATATAAGTAAAGTTGATGTCCTTTTTAATAGTAGCAAATTGGAAGATGAATGGAACACGGTCTTCATTTGTTGACTTTATAGGCAAACTTAGTAACAAGAACAATGAGATTACTTCTAGACTAGTGATTTGTCCACCATTTACTGCATTTTCAGACAGTATAGAGTTGAGCGATAATATTAATATAGGAGCACAGAATTGCCATTATAAAAAATCTGGTTCTTACACAGGTGAAATTAGCGCAGAAATGTTAAAGGAATTAGGGTGTACTTACGTAATACTTGGGCATTCTGAAAGGGCTAACGAAACAGATAGTGAAATAAAACTTAAGTCGGAAATAGCAATAGAATCAGGCTTGCACCCAATTATCTGTGTAGGTGAAAATTCAGAAGATTATAAGAATGAAAAAACAAAAGAAGTAATAGAATATCAATGCAAAAACCGTTTGCCAACACACGGTGAATATACCGTAGCATATGAGCCAATATGGGCAATAGGCACAGGTCATGTGCCAAATAATGATGCAATTGCTGAGGTGATAGAGGTAATAAAATTGTGTACTGGTAAAAAACACATTACATATGGTGGTTCAGTCAATTCAGAAAATATAGAAAATTTGTTAAATATTTCAAATTTATCAGGAGTTTTAATTGGCAGTGCAAGCTTAGATTTCGATCACTTTGATAAAATCATACAACAAGTTGAAAAAAAGTTTTCTCTTATCAATTCTAAAATCAGCAACTAAGAATCCTATAGCAAATGGCATCATTCCAGTGTCAAGCATATATCTGTACGAACATCTAGTAAAACGACATACTGACCTATAGCTAAAGTGACTTAGGTTTACCGATAATTTGAAAAACAAAAATTCGTCATTCCGCTACTTGTTAGCGGAGTCTATGCCAAGATACCGCGGCGGTATGACGTAGGAAAACCTTTCTTGGGTTAGCTATAGCTAAAGTAATCTAGAAAATTAACGATATTTTATTCCCCGGTGAACGCTCTATTTTGTTTTCCAACTCTAGTTCTAAAAGAGCCATTAGAGCTATGTTGGCAGAAAGTCCGCTTGCTAATATAAGTTCATCTATATCAACAGGTACAGAGTTAATATGATCAACTATAACAGATTTTGCCTGTTGTAATTTTTCTTGTTTTTGGTTAACAGAATGGTGCTCAACATCAAATAGGTTTTTTTGCTGCGGAGGTAAACTAAACCTAACACTTTCTATTATGTCATCAGCGGACTCGATAAGCTTAGCACCGTTTTTAATTAAATAATTACTACCACTACAGCGTGAATCTAAAGGGAAACCAGAAACTGCAAATACCTCTCTCCCTTGATTTAAAGCAAAATCTGCTGTTATTAGAGAGCCAGAACGTTTCGATGCTTCAATCACTACAACACCCAGCGATAGACCAGATATAATTCGATTCCTTTTGCAAGTCCAGAAACGATAACAAAACCAGCTTCGCTTAAATCAAGTGCTAGTTTACTGGCAAAATTTCTTCCATTCATCGAAGAGTTGCGCCCACCGATTATTGCAATTATCTCACGGCTTAATAATGATATATCACCAAGTGCAGTTATTATAGGAGGACAACTAGAGATATTTCTTAAAAGATCAGGGTAATCTGGGTCACATGCGGGTATAATTTTAGCTCCAATTCTTTCTGCATTATTGATTTCTTCTCGTGCATCTTGAATGCTATACACCTTATTATTAGCCACCCTATTGAGATATTTTAGCACCTCATCTAGCGATCCATGTGTTCTTAGTATACTAAAAAACTTTATTGGTCCTATAGTTCTAGCCAAGCTTAACCATACTTCTAATTCTTTGTTGTTCAATTTATTTATCTTCATAAAAGGCTTGAATTTCTTATCAATTTAGTGTACCCAAGATAATGCAAATATACAGTGTTTTATGACGCATTTTGTTACAGATAAATGCATAAAATGTAAATATACGGACTGTGTGGAAGTATGTCCCGTTGACTGCTTCTATGAAGGTAAAAACATGCTCGTGATTAACCCAGATGAATGTATTGATTGTGGAGTGTGTATACCTGAGTGTCCAGTAGATGCAATTGTAACTGATGATTCCATAAAAGGTATTTTAGAACTAGATGAAGAGTTACTGAACAGTGAACAAAAAATCTTCAAATCATTTTACAACATAAACATAGAATACTCACAAAAGTGGCCAAATATCACAGCTAAAAAGCAACCTCTCCATACTGCAGAAGAGTATAAGGAAAAAAAGGATAAAACAACTTATTTTGATGAAAATTTAGAGTAATACTGTTGAAGAGGAAGAAACTTCTTTTATATCTTATCCTGTTTGTCTTTGGTTATTGAAAATGGTCGTATTATTTAGGTTTTTAGTAATATTTAATATTAGATTAATAATAATCTACTTGGAAACAACGAAAAATTATGTTAAATATAGAATTAACGAATTATTATATAACTTTTAGTAGGATGACAGTATTATAAAATTTAGAGGCATCAAAATGGAAAATCACGCTAAAGAGAGTATAAAGCATAAAGTAGTATTACCAAACTCAAAAACAATCAATATTGAAGGAACAAACTTCAAGTATGAAATACATTACGATCAATTAGATGATATAGATGCTCCTATGTTGGAAAAATACGTTAATCATATTTTTCATGCCTACCAAGAGAGATATGGTTTAGATATCAACACAGATCATACTTTTAAAGGCTTTATATATAACAGCTTAACAGATTTGCATAATGCACGTTCAGGGCATAACGCAGGCGAGTATTTTTACAACTCCCCTTATAAAGGTAGGCCTATGACTTATGATTTGACATTAATTATTTACATTACTCTAAATAAGTATAATAAGGAAAAGCACGGTATTCCTTACCCAAAAGACACAATCGCATCTATACTAAATGTAGTAAAAGAATTAAAAGCTCTTAGATTAGACGATAATCAAGAAGGGCCAAAAAAAATAGAACCTTCAGGCCCAGAAGAAGAAAAAATCAAGCTAGATGAGGAAAAAAGTTACCAAGAAAAGGAAAAGATCAGTCCAGAAACAGTGTTGCCAGATTTGAATAACTCGGACAATAACCAAGAAGAGTCAAATACAGCGGAGAAACCTGAAACAACAATTAATCAAGAAGAGCCAAAAAGAATAGAACCTTCAGGCCCAGAAGAGGAAGGAAAAATCAAGCTAGATGAGGAAAAAATTGACCAAGAAGAAATCAGTCCAAAAACAGTGTTGCCACATTCAAAAACAATCAATATTGAGGGAACAAAATTTAAGTATGAAATACATTACGATCAATTAGATGATAAAGATCTTCTTATGATTGAAAAATACGCTAATCATATTTTTCATGCCTACCAAGAGAGATATGGTTTAGATATGAACACAGATCATACTGTTAAAGGTTTTATATATAACAACTTAACAGATTTTCGTAGTGCAACAAATCTGGGGGATGGAATAACAGTTCATGCAACCTCGAATAATCACCGCTACCCTCATAACAGTGGATCTGTAGCTCATCATGACTTGACAACAGCGATTTACTTTACTCTAAGTTTGTATAATAAGGAAAAGTACGGTATTCCTCCCAACGAAAACCGCTTTATAAGAAATGTAGCAGAAGAATTAAAAGCCATTGGATTAGACGATAATCAAGGAGAGTTAAATACAGAGCAGAAACCTGAAACAACAATTTATCAGGAGAAACAGGAAAAAGAATTAAAGGAATCTGATCAACAAGATGTTATAACAACTACTGATCACCCGCTAGATGATTATAATTATGACTATCACTTAATAGACTGGTGAGTAACGCTGCCAAAAATTAATCAGGAAAAACAGGAAGAAGAGTTAGAGGAATCTAATCAACAACACGATGTTATAACAATTATTGATCACCTGCCAGATGATTATAGTCATGAGAACCTGTTCATAATCTTTTGAGGATAGGTATACAGATTCCAAAATGAACGGTTCTCACAACCTTTAGTTTTTATTGCTGAAAATAATCATATTATCAAGTTTTTAACATTATTTAATACTAAGTTAATATTAATTCATTGATAAATTTTTAGCTATAGAAGCAGGTTTTTATTGAAGATAAAAGTATCTTCTATATGCTATATAGCAAAACATAGAATGCTCATGATTCCAACTATAGCAATTTTAAGTGGTGGATTTTCTTGCGAGAGAGAAGTGTCGCTTATGAGCGGAAAAGCCGTAAAGAAGGCACTTGATAGCCTTTCATATAATGCAATAGAAATAGATGTTGACAGCAACATTGCTGAAAAGCTTAAAAAAATTAATCCGGGCCTTACTTTTATCGCTCTGCATGGACCTTATGGTGAAGATGGTTGCATTCAAGGTTTATTGGAAATCTTAGGTATAAAATATACACACTCAGGAGTTATGGCTTCTGCTGTTGCTATGAATAAAGTGATGTCAAAGCATATATTTCGATCCCTTAGTATCGACACTCCAAAAGGTTATGTAATTAGCCAAGAAGATCTACTAAAAAATAATATTAAAATCGATTATCCGTACGTCTTAAAACCAATTAACGAAGGTTCTAGCATCGGAGTGCATATTGTTTCCTCATATGAAGACCATTTAAAATTTAAAAATGACGCTATCATACTTGATGTCATTCAAGTAGCTGACACTGGAATCCAGAAAAAAGAACCAGTGTCAGCTACCTCTATGACAAGAGACTTGATGATCATAGAAGAATATGTCCCAGGAATAGAGTTACATACTGCTGTATTGCTAGATGAAGCAATTGGCACTATGGAAATACGACCAAAAAATAAATTCTATGATTATGAAGCAAAGTATACAGATGGATTTGCAGAACATATATTTCCTGCTGAAATTCCTGACAATATATATAAAATGACCTTGGAACACGCACTGAAAATTCATCAATTTTTAGGCTGTAAAACTATTTCCCGCTCAGATTTCCGTTATAATCCCAAAAATAACACTTTAAAAATGCTTGAGATTAATACACATCCTGGCTTTACTGAGTTATCGTTAGTGCCAGAAATTGCAAAATTGGCAAAAGGAATCAATTTTAATGAATTAGTTAAAATTATTATTGAAGATAGTTTGCAGCACAAAAATATTAGGGATTTAAGTCATGTTGAGCAGTATTACTAGAAGCCAAAGGAGTTTTTTGCGCAAGTACGCTTTCGTTATTATAACTGCGCTTTTTTTTACATTAGTACTTTATAGTTCACTTGATAAAATAATAAATCGATTTAATTACTACTTTACTTGGTGTAATGAGTGCCTATCCAGTTTATTACTCAGCAATGGATTTTCAATCGATGAAGTAGTCGTGAGCGGCAACAAATTTACAAACAAAAAGGATATTCTAAGTTTGACAGATAGAACGCAACCTATCCTGTATATATCACTTTCAAAACTTGCCGGTAGCATACAATCCGTAAGCAGATGGATAAAATACGTAGGAGTTCACAGAATTTTGCCCAATACCCTACATATTAATATAGATGAGCATAAACCGTTTGCTCTCTGGAAAGATAATAACAAAACCTCGGTAATTGATTTCGAAGGCAAAGTGATCGTAGATGACTATCCAGTAGATGATCTTGTTGTAATTACAGGACAAAACTCGTTATCAAACCTAGAATTTGTTAGAGATGTGTTAGAGAGTAAAACTCAATTAAGTGACCACATTTCTTCTTTTGCTTATATAGGGAATAGAAGATGGAATATCATACTTGATAACGATTCCACAGTGAAACTGCCTGAAGATAACCCTTCTAGTGCATGGGACTATTTAAACCACTTACACAATACAACTGATTTTACTTTCAGCGATTGGAGTATTATTGATATGCGTATTACTGATAAAATTTTTGTGAAGAGGTGATCTGCTGTCATCCAAGTAGCGGGATGACGAGCTTATCGTCATGCTGCCGCGAACCGTCATACCGCCGCGGTATCTCTTAGCCGCTAACACGTAGCGGGATGACGGTTGTCGTTTAGCTACAAACATTAAGAAACTTACCAAATGGAAAAAAAGACAAAAGAAGCCCCGGTTAATATCTATTTTAAAACATTGGCGTTTTTTTTATGTTTTAAACACTTAATAACCGCGACTCAGCTTATATAGGTAAAAACCTAGAAATGTTGTGAAGACATAAGGTGCACATAGTGCAAAAAATTAAAAATAAGACGCCAACTACGTTGTTTTCTTGCTGTTTAATCTGCACAGATGAAGATAACTGAATACCTTCATTGTCATAATAAGGGGGCCGGCGAAACTTGTCAAGCAAGTTTTTTCGTTTCTATAAATCTGGATTTCAGCGTTATGCGCTGGAATAACAACGTAAGGTAAATTTTTCAACATCCCAAAATTACAGAATTTAGTCTGTTTAATTAAGTGTGAAAGGTTACGATCATGCTGAGTCATTAGGAAAGATTAGAATATACAGCAGCTATAAAAACTGTTTAATAGCCACCCAAAACCCTTATTTCCCACTCAAGTTCAACATTAAATTTATCCTTCACTGCATCTTTTACTCTGTTGCCAAGGTTTTCCAAGTCAGATGCAGTTGCATTATCGTAATTGAGCAAGAAGTTACAATGTTTCTTAGAGATTCTAGCTCCACCAATATTTAACCCTAGGCAGCCAGATTTATCAATTAACTCCCATGCTCGGTAGTTTTTTGGATTTTTGAATATGCACCCAGCAGTTTTTCCTCTTATTGGCTGGCTTTTATTTTTTTTCTCAACAATTTCTTTTAACCTTTGCAATATAAGCTCATGCTCTGAGTTTACTCCTTTAAACTCAGCTTCAACAAAAATCCAATTTCCTTTTAAGCTATGTCCACGATAAAAATATCCCATTTCTTTGCTGGAGAACTCATATAGGTTTCCATCCTCTAGGTTCACTGCTTTTATGGATTGTACAACGCTTGCGATGTCACTACCATACGCACCTGCATTCATTTCTATTCCGCCACCAACTGTTCCTGGAATTCCAACTAGAAACTCGAGTCCACTAATTTGTTGCTCTCCTGCAAAGTAAGCAAGGTTCCTGAGCAGCGCAGCACCACCTGCAACAATGGAGTTGTTACCCTTACTTTTAATATATGCAAACTCCTTACCTAATTTTATTGTTATTCCTCGAATGCCACTATCTCGTACTATTATGTTGGATGTTGCACCAATAACGCTAACTGGCAGTTCAGTATTTTTAATCAAGTATGTTAAATCTTCAATATCACATGGTTTAAATAACACATCAGCTCGTCCACCGACGTTTAACCACGTCGCTTTAGACATTAAGATGTCATAACGATAGATTCCACGTACTTTAGGTAAGCTTATAAGCATTTTGATTTCAACTCTAGTCCTGCATCCATACCCATTTTCTCCGCATCTTCTATAAATGAAGTGCGCTCAGTGAAGTATATATTTTTTCCACTTGCTAACATACAACAAAGGTGTAGCATATTTTCGTTCACATATTCAGCCAAAGCTGCAAGTGGTGTAAAACATGAACCATTCACTGTCTTCATAAAACTGCGCTCTGATTTCACTCTTATAAAAGACATATTATTATTAATTTTCTCTACAAGATCGATAATTTTTACATCATTCCTTCTACATTGAATACAAATCGCTCCCTGTCCCACTGCACTTAACATAACTTTTGGTGGCAATACCTCTGTAATTAAGTGATTCTTTTCTAATCTTATGAGTCCTGCTTCAGCTAGAATTATTCCATCAAAACTTTGATTTTGCAATCTAGTTGTTACATTTCCACGTAGCGATATTATATTTAGATCTGGTCTAACATTTAACAACTGAACTTTTCTTCTTATTGAAGAAGTGGCAATAGTAGCCTGCTGTGGCAAAGACTCAAGGCTATTGTGTTTATGAGAAATAAACGCATCGCATGGACTTAGCCTTTCTAAAACACAAGGAATTGTTAAACCCCCTGAGAAAAACGCAGGCACATCCTTTAGCGAATGAACTGCCATATCTATATTATTTTCGAGCAATTCAGCCTCAATTTCTTTAATGAATAATCCTTTACCTCCTATTTCAGCAAGATTTGCGTTTGCATACTTATCTCCAGAAGTTTTTATCTTAACAATTTCAATAGATAAGTTAGGAAAAGAGTCCAGCAACTTTTGTTTTGCTTCCAAAGCCTGGGCAACTGCAAGCTTGCTTCCTCTGGTACCTATTTTGACTAGCATATGTATGACTGTTTGAATACCAAACCTTAACCTAATTAATTATTTAAACACTTTGGTAGCGTGTATCGCATGAACTTCGGTTACCATCTCTCTGATGTCATCCGAGTAGCTGACTACTTGGATCGAGTTTAATTCATCATATGAGCCTTTGCATTTATTGTACTTTAACTTAAAACCAAAAGCAACTTTGCCTTTACAAAATAATAACCTTTTATATGCATAAATAAGCTTACTGGATTCTAGTACTTGCATGACAGCAGTCCTACGTCATACCGCCGCGGTATCTCACATAGATCCCGCTAACAAGCAGCGGGATGACGGTTGTCAGGGTGTCATCCAAGTAGCCTCTTTCTTGTCATCCCAGTGCCCAGACACTGGGATCCAGAAAACTTAATTTTAACCAAGTGGCTGCATAATAAAGACTGGATCCCAGACTGGAATGACACCCTACTTAACCGTCATACCGCGATTCATTCGCGGTATCTCAGCCGCTAACAAGAGATCCCGCTAACACGTAGCGGGATGACGAATTACTATCCACACCGTCATACCGCCGCGGTATCTCTTAGCCGCTAACACGCAGCGGGATACTTAACCGTCATACCGCGATTCATTCGCGGTATCTCAGCCGCTAACAAGAGATCCCGCTAACACGTAGCGGGATGACGGTTGTCGTTTAGCCATAAATATTTAAGAAATTTACCAAACGAAAAAAAAGGCAAAAGAAGCCCTAGTCATTGTCTACTTTCAGTATTGGCGTTTTTTAAGTCTTAAACACTGCAATTTAGCTGCTTTTAAATGCAACTCACCTTTGTTTAAATGTTTAAGAAATTTACTAAGCAGAAAAAAAGGCAAAAGAAACCCCGTGTTAGCTAGTTGTCACTCTCTAATCCTGCAAATTGGCGTACTATACTGTCTTAAACGACTTATAAGCGCGTTTCAGCTTATATAGGTAAAAACCCAGAAATGTTGTGAAGACATAAGGTGCACATAGTGCAAAAAATTAAAAATAAGACGCCAACTACGTTGTTTTCTTGCTGTTTAATCTGCACAGATGAAGATAACTGAATACCTTCAGTTTCATGATAAGGGGGCTGGCGGAGTTTGTCAAGGAAGTTTTTTTGTTTCTATAGCTACTTGGATAGGTTATTTGGGCAATAGAGAATTTTACAAAAATCTATTTTTAACTTACACTGCAATTTTAAACCTACAACTTATGTACAACAAGCTTATAGTCAAATCTTTTTCAGTGTTATGCATCTGTTTACTTGCTTTATACATAACACTGCCAAATTTCTTTGATAATAAGCTTTTTATTTCGAAAAAAAGAATAAACTTAGGCCTTGACCTGAAAGGAGGGGCATCTTTGCTTCTAAACATAGACTTAGACTTCTATTTTAAGGAAAAGCTAGGCATGCTAGCAGGTGAGATAAAAGAGACATTGCTAACAAAAAATATTGAATCTAACGTACAAAATAGCGAACAAGTAATTGTAACTTTAAATAATATTGATGATTATAAAAAAGCATCTGTGTTGATTAATGCGATAAATCCAAATTTAGAGCTAAATAGAAAAGATTCTTCAATTCTCATTTCGTATAAACCCCATTATAAAAATTCTTTGATCAGTGAAGTAGCTGCAGAATCAATAAACAATGTCCAGCGCCGTTTGGACAAACTTGGCACAAAGGAAGTCAGCGTTCAAAAACAAGGGCAGAATAAAATATTAGTGCAGGTGCCTGGAGTAGAAGACACCGAGCAGATAAAATCTCTGCTTGGCAAAACTGCTAAGCTAGCTTTTCATTTGGCAAACACTAACATACCCAAGGTGCAGGATATAGATCACGAAACTACTGTCATGCTCAAGGATTCTTTAGGTAATTCTTATCCAATATTCCGCAAAACTGAAATAGGTGGCGATTCGCTGGTTAACGCATCAGTTAGATTTGGTCACTTAGGTAAACCAACAGTGCATTTTAAATTTGACAGCATAGCGAGTAAAAGATTCGCGAAAATCACTAAAGAAAATGTGGGAAAACCTTTTGCAATTGTTCTGGATAACACAGTCTTAACAGTACCTACAATACGTGAGCCAATTTTAAATGGAGAGGGAGAAATTAGCGGTAATTTCACTGAAAAACAAGCAAGCGAACTTGCAATACTTTTAAAATCTGGAGCACTGCCAGCACCACTTAAAATAATTGAAGAAAAAAACATTGGCCCAAGCCTTGGAGAAGAATCAATAAAGGCAGGGGAAATGGCAGCAACAATCTCTATTATAGCCGTGGCTTTATTTATAATTATCACTTACGGCAAATTAGGTATATTAGCTTCTGTTGCGCTTTTTTCTAATGTAATTCTTATATTATCAATTCTCACTCTGCTTGAAGCAACTCTAACTTTACCTGGAATTGCAGGTATTGCACTCACTGTCGGTATGGCGGTGGATGCAAATGTTTTAATATTTGAGCGAATTCGCGAGGAAATCAAATCTGGCAAGAGAGTGGAACGTGCTATTGAAGAAGGGTTTAAAAACGCTATAAAGACAATACTGGATTCAAATATCACAACACTCATTGCTGCAGGAATAATGTTCATTATTGGCAGCGGAGCAATTAGAGGCTTTTCTGTCACTTTATCAATAGGAATTTTATGTTCGATGTTTTCTGCAATCACAGTCACAAAACTCCTGATAGAGTTGTGTATGAACCCGAAGGAACTAGTGCTTTGTTAGTCAACCACCTTCATTCCCACAACGTTATATCCTGAATCGACGTGCAAAATTTCTCCAGTAGTGCCACTACTTAAGTCGCTTAATAAGTATAACGCTGCCTTGCCAACATCCTCTATTGTAACATTGCGTCTAAGCGGAGAATTATTTCTATTCCATTCTGATATGAAGTGAAAATCGCTTATTCCAGAAGATGCTAAAGTTCTGATTGGACCAGCGGAAATTGCATTTACTCTGATATTTTGTGGCCCGAGATCACATGCTATATATTTTACACTTGCTTCAAGTGCTGCTTTACATAAACCCATAACGTTATAATTTGGCATAACTTTTTCAGCGCCATAATAAGATAAAGTAAGTAAACTACCACCACCTGACATCATTTTTTCAGCTCTTTGCGCTAAAGCAGTGAAAGAATAGCACGATATATGCATTGCATTGAGGAAGTTATTCAGTGAAGTATTGACATATTTACCATCTAACTCATTTTTATCGGAGAATGCTATTGCATGTACCAAAAAGTCAAGAGTACCCCATTTTTTCTCTATTATTTCAAAAGCGTTATCTATGATTTTTTCATTTGAAACGTCACAGTGTAATATTAGCTCCACATTTAATTCATCTACTATCGGTAATAATTTTTCTTTTACTATTTCGTTCTGGTAGGTGATTGCAAGTTCTGCCCCGTGCTCTGAGAGAGCTTTTGCTATACCGCATGCTATTGATCTCTTATTTATTATTCCAGTTATTAACCCCTTTTTGCCTTGTAATAGACTTGTCATCATAGAACTATCTGTTTTTTTATAATTTGGAGTATTAACTAGATAAAGTCAAGATATCAACTATGTTTTAAAACATTTTTTGCAGTAACTTGAAGTCTAATACCACTGTTAACAAAAAGGCAGCGATGAGAGTTTCTTAGATTGCTTTTTATTAAAAAAACAAGGCTTTATTAATTAAGTATTATAGTTAATAATTACACTTTCTTGACAAGTAATTAAAATAGTGTTAAACTGCATGCATAAAATAATTAATGAGGTTACGATGTTAAGTGATATTATAAAACAAGCTAGTGGCTGGGATACGAAAGCACTAGCTAAGATATTTAGTAACAAAGAATTTCTTAAGTCAGCTGATGGTGATAAAGAAAAGTACCTAGCAGATCTGATTTCAGGATACGCTGTAACTCTGCCAAGAGAAATAATACCTGATATTGTTACTCTGGATGCTTTGTGTTTTACTTATAAAAAAGATCCTTCAATTTTACCGATTTTATTAAAATACCTTACTCATAAAAATTTACTTCAAGAAGCCAAAGATGATTTGGATAAACTAAATCAAAAGTTGCAAGGTGTAATGGATGAGGAGCTAAAAAAGCTACAGGACGAGCGGAAGCTATTGTGTGAAGAGACAGCTGAGTTATCTGGTAAGAAGTGGATGTTGAACAGGGTGAAGTGCTTGTTAAAAAGAGTGAAAAAATAACTGAAACTGCATCTAAGATCGAGGAAATTAAGTTATATAAAGAAGACATCAAAAACCTTTTTAACGGTAGTAAAACAAAATCAAATTCTTATCCATCCAAATATTTCTCTATACTAAATAGTGGGCTTATAGAGATAATGGAAAAAAAGCTAACAGCTTATGTTAAGGATAATACTGATATTGGAGAAACATATTCAAGTCTGAATAGTAAAGCGAAAAAAATTGAAATGTTAAACAATGTAAAAATTGTATTACTGTGTTCTTCCGCTATGGTTTGTGGAATGGCATGCATGCCATTTATTGCAGTTTTTTGTCAATCATGTGCAGGGCCTAGTGAATTCCACTACTCTATGCTTTATTTCTTCATTCATTACTCATTACCAATTCTATTTCCAATCGCTGCTACACTACTTGCACTGGCAGGTGCGGTTTACCTAGTGCAGAGGCACTATGAGCAAAGTTTTGAAAAGGAAATGCAAGACTTCATAGAAGGACCAAAGCGTGCAGAGAAAGCAACTAATGAAGATGTGAAGAAATTAGAACAAGAAGGAACAAAAGTAGGCGATGTAATAGATCTTTCTGGCAATTGTGAGATGAATGATAAGGTAGAACCTTCGGCACCACCTAAGCGGTCAGGATTGTACCCAGATCTTTCAGAAGAACTTTTAGCATCGTCATGCAATAAGAAAGATTCACAACCAAACAGTAATCTTGATTCTCCTCTACTTCCATCCAATACAATGCAGCAAGTGGTATAACTCAAAGCTAGAGGTTGCGATTGTAATAAAGACATAAAAAAAACGGACAAGTCAAGTAAAGTTACAAATGTAATTTTGCTTGACTATCCATTTATCACCACCTAAAGCAGCTAACAAAGCCATCTCATATGACATTTTGTCTATACCTAATTAAGCATATCAATAAGTAAGTAAATTTTAATATAATCTTATTATACTTATAAATATGCTGTATATAGGGAGAGTAGACCAGCGGACCTTCCCCGCCAGCCTCTCACAGAACTGTGCATGAACCTCTCGACTCACACAGCTCCCATTATTCGGCCCTTGCTACTAATTATAGCATAATCAAGGACTCTGTTTTAATCAATTGCTCATCCCATTTCTGGTTGACAAATAATTAAAACTGAATAACTCAGCCCCTTCGCTCCATTTCCATTACAGAAACTTCTTCACTACTACGAGCTGATCCGCCCCTGTTTCTCGCGTCGGTACTCTCATCCTTAGAGATCAGCTCTTTGGACTTCTCCCTTATCATCGAAACGACAGGTTCCCGCAGTTCCACGCAATAGCCCAAAATAGATTCACGCCACCTCTATGCCGTACGCCACCTATCCGGTAAACAAGCTCCCGATAGATTTATCCCAGGTTACAAACAACCCCCTGGTTTTGACGTCATTTAAAAGGTTTCGACACTTCATCAGTGGTTCACTTTCGTTCATCTCTCCATTCCTTACATGACATATAATTATGCCTTTTCCATAACGCTCACTACCTTGCCAAAGCAGCTTATAGTTGTTTGAAGCCTGCTCTTGTAAACCGGCTCCGAGGGGCCCACCCTCATCTATTGCGTAGCTTTTGCACTTAGTTTGCTCTTACTTGAACATTCTTTGTGTCTCTACGGCACACCTAACCCAAGAAAGGTTTTCCCACGTCATACCGCCGCGGTATCTCAACATAGATTCCGCTAACGAGTAGCGGAATGACGAATTTGTTGTTTTTCAAATCGTTGGTAAACCTAAGTCACTTTAGCTATAGCAGCCGTCTATCTTAGATTGCTTCTTATTAAAAAAACAAAGCCTTATTAATTAAATATTATAGTTAATAATTACACTCTTTTGACAAGTAATTAAAATAGTGTTAAACTGTGTGCATAAAATAATTAGTGAGGTTGCAATGTTAAGCAGTATTATAAAAGTAAAATTAGAGAAAAACTGTTGTCCTTTTGAGAAATTAGAAAACTTCTTTGCTAAAAGGGTATTTCATATAGATGATCGAAAAGGATTCAAAGATTCTTCAGTAAAGTTAGTTATCGAGTATCCCTACGATTCAACTTTAACTTTAACTCTACCAAGAGAAGCAATACCTAATTCTTTCGCTTTGCAGCTTTTATCTTCACTTTATAGAGGAAATGCACTAGCTTTACCTATTATATTAAAATACCTTGTTCACAGGAATTTATCTAAAGATTTTGATGAGATCAGTAAAAAATTACAGGCCAAAATGGATCAAGATATACAAGAAGCTCAGCTACAACACAATTCTGAAATTTCTAAAGAAATTGAGTTATGCAAAAAAGATATTTTAAATGTTCTGGATGGTGGTAAATCAGTATTGAGTGTTCAATTGAAGCAAAAATACTATTCTATACTAAAAAATGATGTTAAAGAATTAGAGGCTGAGATTTCAGAAGAACTAGAAGATTATGTTAACAACACTAACATTCACGAAATATATCAAAGCCTTAACAGTAAAATAAAGAAAATAAAGCATTATAATAAAATAGTATATCGTACACTTTGTACTTCTGGTTTTGTCGCAATGTCTTTATTGATTGCTCCATTGATAGCATTGATAGCATTTGATGTAACGACTAAAGGTGGTGGTTTTTTAGAGGCTCTTATGTATACAGCAACTCCATTTTTGGTTGTTGCAACGTTAGCACTTATAATAGCAGGTGTAGCTTACTTAGCAAGTTGTTATCTAGAGCATAGTTTTGCAAAAGAAATGCAAGACTTTATAGAAGGACCAAAATATGTAGATAAAGCAACTAATACTGAAGATGTGAAGAAATTAGAACAAGAAGAAACAGAAGTAGGCGATTATGGTAAAAAACCTTCGGCACCACCATACGATGGACCTAAGCAGCCAAGATTGTACCCAAATCTTTCAGAAGTACAACAACCACCATCATACGAAGAAGCTTGCTCTACCGTGCAACCGAAAGATTCACAACCAAGCAGTAATCTTGATTCTGCTGAGCCTGAGCAGCCAAAACTAGTTATGGATCTTTTAGAAAGTCTTCCAGAACAACTAAACGCAAAATTGGGTCCTGTTCTACGTCCATCTAATACAGCAAGAGGTGTAATTTAGGGCTAGAGGTTATGATTGTAATAAAGATATAAAAAAACGGACAAGTCAAGTAAAGTTACAAATGTAATTTTGCTTGACTATCCATTTATCACCACCTAAAGCAGCTAACAAAGCCATCCCATATGACATTTTACTTATATCTAATCAAGCATATTAATAAGTAAGTAAATTTTAATATAATCTTATTATACTTATAAATATGCTGTATATAGCTAACCTAAGTAAGGTTTCCCCGAGTGCTGAAAAACAAAATCAATAGCCGAATTGATATCGGGCCAAAAGCTTGGCAGCGCTTTTTTTTATGGCATGCTTGATGGCAAACCAGAACTTCTCAATTGGATTTAAATCAGGCGAGTATGGCGGCAAAAATAAAACTTTACATCCAACACTTTCTATTAATTTTCTCGTTCTTTCAGACTGACCTTACCCAGAAAAAGTAGAGAGAAAGTTAAGACGTTTTTGTCATGAGAATAAATTGTGCAGGAATGCAATAATTAATAGTAGAATGCCTACGTTGTTTGTTATAAAAGATTTCTATGTATTCAAATATGGCAGTTCTGTTTTGTTGAGCGAAAAGTATCAATAAGCAGCTCCCTTTTGAGTGAACTTTTCTGCAACAGAGTTATCGTAACAACAGCTCTTATGGCTCATGCTGGAAATGATGTTTTTTGTATTCAATAGAAATTGGTAATTTTGAGAGGTATACTGTGACCCTTGATCGCTATGTAACAGCAGATTTTTATCGGGTTTGCGCTTATTAACGGCTATCAATAAAGAGTCAATAACCAATTGTTTATTTATTGAGCTACTCATTAACTACCATACGTGAATATAGGTCAATTATTGCTGCCAACAACCTTCCTTAGTTTTTATATAAGTAATATCGTTTACCCAAACTTTATTTGGCTGATCAGTGGTGAATTTTTGATCCAATGTGTTCGGAGCCACAACTCGGTTGCTTATTTGCTGTTTTTTATTTTTGAACCTTCGTCTAAGTTTGGCTTTAATGCCATTTTCTTGCATAACACTTTGTACTGTTTTAATTTTTGCCTAAAGCTTTTAATTCAGCGTGAATTTTAGGGATCTGCATTTGGATGCTTTTTTTGAATATCTGCTAGAAGCCCATCTCTTGCTAATTCCTTACTGCTTTTTCCCTTAGCAACCCATTTATAATAACCACCAGCAGATATGTCTAAAACCCTACATAGTTCCTGTATTTTATAGCAATTTCTATATAAAAGAATACTTTACTCTTTTTGTTTGGTCAGGGCTTTTTTTTTAATGTCTCTTTCTCTTGTTACTCTTGCTAGTTCTTTTTTTAGATCAAATCTTTCTTTGTCATAAGGAGCCTTTGTCTGGAAATGCGTATGCTTCTGACATTTTTCCATCATATTTTCTTACCCATTTACTTAACATACTGCCATCTATGCCTAGATCTTTTGCTATTTTTTTACTTCTGTTTCTTTAACCAGCTTAACAGCTTCTAATTCGAATCCTGCTGCTTCTATTTGCCATATTTTGAAAAAACGTTTTATTTTACTCCAAAAACGTCTTAACTTTCTCTCTACTTTTTCTGGGTAAGGTCACTAGACACTTATGCAGCTGTGCATAGAATGACAGAAGAGACTTGCGTTAGATATTGTTTATTTACTTTCGATCTTTTCTATCAATTTTTTAACTAAGCCTCTTAGCTTTTTACTGGATTCATCAAGCTCTTGAATCTGCGAGCTATGCTCTTTCATTAGTTCCTTATAGTTACCTCTTATGTAGTCAATCATTTCCTTCATCTGAGCAATCATCTTGTTAACATCCATACTACCCAAATCAGGTACCATGCCAGGCATAGCCCCTTCTAACATACCGCCAGCCATAAGCTGCTGGGACATTTGCATAAATGGTTTTAAAGTCTGATTAAGCAATTCAGGATCCTTGGCTAATTTTTCTATTTGCTCTTTGCAAGTATCCATATACTGCTTCATAAATTCATCTTCTTGTCCTTTGTCTATCATAATATGTCTACCTAAAAATACGTATTCTTTATTATATATCGTTTTTAAATTAAAAACAATACAAAATACCTATCACAATTGCATTAATACTTTTTAAACAATAAAAAATGCTCCTTTGCTTACAAATGGTCACATACCTTCTTTAACCATTCCTTATCTTTTACGCTATTTTCTAAGTTTTCATAGACAAATTGATGATAGCTATTTATCCATTCAATTTCATCTTTAGTAAGCATTTGCACATCTATTAGCCTTCTATCATATGGAATGAAGGTCAGTTGTTTGAAATGTAAAAAGCTATTTTCTTGTCTGTCAACATACATCAGATTTTCAATTCTTATTCCATACTCTCCCGGAATGTAATAACCAGGTTCGTTGGAAAGTATCATTCCTGGCGTGAGTTTCACTTTATTGCCCTTTGATATTGCTTGTGGTCCTTCGTGTACTGATAGGTAACTTCCTACTCCATGCCCTGTACCATGCATATAGTCCATTCCAAATTTCCATAAATGCGTACGTGCCAATATATCCAATTCTCCACCAGTAGTGCCAGAAGGAAAGATGACACTTGCTATAGCAATGTGAGCTTTCAATACTATTGTATAGTGGGTTATTTGCTCACTAGTTGGATTACCAACCACTACAGTTCTTGTCACATCAGTTGTGCCATTAAGGTATTGGCCACCAGAGTCAATCAAATATAGTCCACTTTTCTGAATTACCTTATTCGTCTTACTGCTTGCACGATAGTGAATTATTGCACCATTTTCATTAAATGCGGAAATTGTTGGAAAACTTGGTTGCTTAAACAAATTCTGTTCTTTTCTGTATTCTAAAATCTTTTCTTCAGCTTCAAGTTCTGTACCAACATTACTTTCAAGCCAATGTAGAAAGTTTGTAACTGCCACTCCATCTCTGATATGCGCATTTATAGCCCCAGCTATTTCAGTTTGGTTTTTTACTGCTTTATAAATTAGACAAGGATCTTCTCTTTCAGCTACCTGTTTATCTTTTATTACAGCCATGATACTCATTGGAGTTGTGTTTGGATCTATAACTATTGAATTTAGCTTGTGCAGCGAATTTTCTAGCTCACTAATATCAAAAATATTTATATGATTGCCTAAATTTGCTTCTATAGTTGAATGTTCTTTATCTTGAATAAACAAATCAACATTACCGCTTTTATACAATATAGCACGGCCCAATATACATGGAGTATATTTGGCATTTTCATTTCTTAAATTTAATAGCCATGAAATTGAATTTGGATCAGTTAAAAGCACTGCTTCAGCTTCTTTATCTATGCTTTTAGCGACTTTTTCACATTTATTCTTGCTACTTTCACCAGCATATTTAATAGAATGTAAAACCACTGCTTGTTTTCGATAGTCACTTTTTTTTCCAGCTAAACAGGGTATTAATTTACAGATATTCTCATACTTTCTTATATCTTCTATGGTAAAATATTGCAAATAGTAACCTAGTGAGGTGGTCAATGTTAAGTTTGCTTTTACCCATTCGCGTGGATCCTCTTCTTGTATATTATATACTTGAAAATTGCCCCGATCGAGCTGATTGCGAGCTTGTGTGATATAGCGTCCATCCGTAAAAAATGGGCACTTGTTGTCTTTTGTAACGATAAGTAGCCCATTTGTTCCTGTAAAGCCACACAGCTTTGTTAGCTCCTCTGAATACTCATTTAAATATTCATCTTTAGTATGCAACATAAATGCGTCAACATTTGTTTCACACATAAAAGAACGAAATTCTTCGATTTTTGACATATACCTCACGCAAAACTAGCAGCTACTTTCGTTTTCTTATTCCTAAGGTACACTAATATGCTCACTATCGCTGTGGGAGTGATGCCTTGTATTTGCTTTGCAATGCCAATCGTCGCTGGTTTTATCGTCTGCAACTTTTCTATTACTTCACTTGACAGGCCTTTAACTTGTGAATAGTTAAAATCAATTGGAATTTGAGTGTTAATTTCCTCTCGTAAAAACTTCATATCTGCTTCTTGTCTTATTAGATAAGGTTTGTATTTTGCTTCAATTTCAACTGCTTCGCATATTTCATTCTTAGTTATGCTACCCATTGCGGCGTCATTCCAGCGCGTAACGCTGCTTTTTTCCTGGATCCTAGTGTCAGCTACTCGGATGATATGAGAGTGTCCTGAGATGACGGAAGAGGATCCAGTATCCGTTGTGCAGCGCGTGATGCTGCTTAACTCCGGCCATATTTCTTGTAATTTATTCCAGTCGATGTTTGGATAGCTGAGTAAATCTAGTGCCGTTTTTCTTATCCCATCATAAGATATTTTAATACCATAAGACCTAAGCTGCTCAGGAGTAATCGTCAGACTCCCTAACTTCTCTTCAAGCTGCTTAATGGATTTAAGTTTATTCTGTAAAACAGAGTATCTCTCATGCGAAACAAGGGAAATATCATAACCTTTTTGTGTTAATCTTCTATCCGCATTGTCTGACCTGATAGCTAGCCTATATTCTGCACGTGAGGTAAATAATCTATAAGGCTCGATCACCCCTTTGGTGACCAAATCATCTATCATTACACCGATATATGAATCTGTGCGGTGAAGAACAAAGCTTTCTTTTTTTTCAGATGCAGAGAGTGCTGCATTAATTCCGGCGATAATTCCTTGCCCTGCTGCTTCTTCATATCCAGTGGTGCCATTAATTTGGCCAGCAAAATATAGACCTTTAATTTTCTTAGTTTCAAGAGTATGGCTTAGTTCTCGTGGATCAATATAGTCATACTCAACTGCATATCCAGACCTCAATATTTCTGCGTTTTCAAGTCCTTTGATACTCTTTATCATTTCATTTTGCACTTCAACAGGCAATGAATTTGAAATTCCGTTTGGGTATACAGTATCATCATCCAGCCCTTCTGGTTCTAAAAATATTTGGTGACTACTTTTTTCTGCAAATTTATTAACTTTAACTTCAATGGATGGACAGTATCTTGGTGCAACAATGTCATCCAAATACGAAGAAGCTGACCTATGAAGATTTTCTCTAATTATTTTATGCGTATTTTCATTAGTATGGGTAATAAAGCATGATACCTGAGGTTGGTTAATTTTTTCTGTGAGATAAGAAAACGGCACAGGTGGGTTATCACCCACTTGTTCTTGCAATATTGACCAGTTTATAGTATTACGATCAAGCCTTGGTGGAGTTCCGGTACGCAGTCTACCTAATCTAAAATCATACTTCTTCAACGTATTTGCAAGTTCTACTGCAGACTTATCTCCCATTCTTCCTGAAGGAGTTGTTTGCTCTCCTATATGAATCACACCCCGCAGAAAAGTCCCTGTAGTTAGAACGACTTTACTTGTTGATATACGTTCACCTGAGCTTATCATTACAGCTTTAATGCACGGTTCTCCATTGCCATTACTTTCTATAAGAAAATTGTCAACTGACTCTTCTTTTACCGTCAAATTGTTATAATTTAGAATAATTTCCTGTATTGCCTGCTTATATAATTTTCGGTCTGCCTGTGCACGTGGTCCCCATACTGCTGCACCTCTGCTGCTATTTAAAATGACTGAGTGTATGCTTGCTTGATCGATTGCTCTTCCCATTATTCCATCAAGAGCGTCAACTTCCCTGACTACAACACCCTTTGCAACTCCTCCAATTGCTGGATTGCAGGACATTTCTCCTATAGTTGAAATTTTATGAGTTATAAGCAGCGTGTTTGCACCAAGGCGAGCTGCCGCAGCAGCAGCTTCGCACCCTGCATGACCACCACCTACTACTACTACGTCATATTTATGCATGCTTTTTTGAGTAATTCTACTCTACTAATATTCCGATTATCAACGGTTAATGTCAAATCTTGTTATTCCAATGTTACACACTGGAATAACAGAAACCTTACTTGATTAGCTTAAACTTTCTTCCTTCCCTTTTGAAGAAAAGTGCTCAAATTTATTAGCAGAATGGGGTGGATGCTATTGAAATTAAGCACGCTTCAGAGTGATTTTTTTTAAAATGTACAGTATTTCTGTGAACTCTCTCAAACAGCTAAGGGGTTATACAGGTCAGCAGACACGCAAAAGTTAAACTTGTGCCAATAAATGAAATAGATCAACTATCCAGAAAGTAATCTACAGTATTTAGATTTGCAAATGTTGCATTATCTGCATTTTATCAGCATAATATAGAAGTAATGTAATGCAGATATTATGCCGATAAAATTTACACCAAATTATACAATTACCTCCAAAATCGCTGGTTGTCTTATGAGGATTGAAGCAGCAAAGGAAAAAGTGTTACATTTACCACTCACTGTATCAATGCTTTCATCTCTTCGTGAAACTGCAAGGCTCTATACAACACACTACTCTACTATGATTGAAGGAAATCGACTTGAACCTAAACAGATTGAAGAGATTTTAAAGCATAAAGGTCACTTCCCAAGGTATAAGAGAGATGAAAATGAGGTTAAAGGATATTATGCAGCCTTAACTCGAATTGAACAATGGGCAGCAAGGAGAATACCCATTACTGAGAAAGCTGTTCAAACACTACATGCTCTAGTAATAGCAAGTGGAAAATCTAAAATAAAACCAACACCTTATCGTGATGGTCAAAACGTTATTCGTGATAGCCGTACACGTGCAATAATTTATATGCCACCTGAAGCAAAGGATGTACCAAAGCTCATGAGCAGTATGATTGATTGGATTCGTGACAGTGAGCAAGTGCCTTGCCCAATTATTGCAGGTATTGCGCATTATCAATTTGTAACAATTCACCCTTACTATGACGGTAATGGTCGTACTGCAAGATTGTTGACTACATTAATTTTACACCTTGGTGGATATGACCTAAAAGGACTTTATTCATTGGAAGAATATTATGCCAAGAATCTAGGAGCGTATTATGAAGCAATCAGTATAGGTCCATCGCACAACTATTACATGGGAAGAGCTGAAGCAGATATTACCAAGTGGATAGATTATTTTGTGGAAGGTGTGGCAATTGCATTTAAGAATGTTTTACAGCGTATAAACGAGGAAGGGCACAGAACTGACCAGACTGATCTTATACGTAAACTTGATCCTAAACAGCGTAGGGCTCTTGAGCTCTTTGGGGAATTTTCCATGATTACAGCTAGTCAAGTAGGCAAATTATTTAATTTTAAGCCTCGCACCAGTGCTCAGCTTTGTAAAAAGTGGGTAGAAATGGGATTTATTGAGGTTGTAGACTTTTCCAACAGAGGAAGAAAATACAAGCTTAGCAAGCAATATGAGGATCTGATTTCAAACTAAAAACTGTTTCTAATCTAGAATTCGGGTTAAAAGCACGCACTCAAGGCAAGTAGGGCATCGTAGGACATGAGTACTAGCAGAATGGGGTGGATGCTATTGAAATTAAGCACGCTTCAGAGTGATTTCTTTAAAAATATACGATATTTCTGTGAACTCTCTCAAACAGCTAAGCATACACGCAAAAGTTAAACTTATGCCAATAAATGACCTTACCCAGGTTGCTCGGTTGTAAGCAAGAGAAGACAAGGAAAGGAGCAGGTTAATCCAAACAATTTACTATTATTTAATTGCTAGTCTGATATGTTAGGCAATCATGTTGGATACAAAAATGGATAACTATGCGGGAATTAATAAACGTGTTATAGCGTTTATAGTTGATCAAATAATATTTCCAGTCTTTTTTCTATTCATTTTGTCCATATCATCAGGTGAGACCTTTACTGAACTTGTTAATGTTGTCTTCAGTTATACTGATACAGACTTTTCAGTGCAAGAAGGAGTATTAGGAATATTACTGCTTATAGTATTGGAAACATTAATGATAGCAAAACTTGGCTGGACTCCAGGAAAGTTATTATGTGGCATATACATAAAAGATGCAAATACACTTGAAAATATTGCTTTAATGCAAGTAGTGATAAGAAGCTCTCTTAAGATGCTTGTGTTCGCACCTTTCTGTATTTCTGAGTGGTTTTTAATATTACCAGTCTTGGTTTTAATATTCGCAGTATTTGATAAACGCAAGCAGTTCTTCCACGATAAAGTTGCAAAAACAGTAGTAATAGATTACAGACCTGAAAAATGCCACTTAAATTTAAACTGCGTGGGAATAACTAGGCGTGTTATAGCATATATTATTGATCGTTTTATTATTATTGGAGCCTCTTTGTTTTGTGTTTCTCTTGTAAAAACAACTTTCCACCCTGATAAATCTCAAATATTAATCATATACTTTTATTTATTTTTTTTCCTACCAATAGTGTTAGGAATATTTATAACAAGAAGACTTAGTGGCACTTTAGGGCAATTGTTGTGCTATATTTGCATTAAAGATATAAATACACTTAAAAATCCTACTCTAATACAAACAATAATTAGGTGTGTTTTGTTTGAAGTTATTAACTTCATATTGATTTCTATATTAATTATGAATACATTTTTTGATGCTCTTGATAAGTATACTTCTGAGTGGTGGTTTGACCCTTTATCAAGCTTAACCTTTATAGCTATAATACTAATTTTTACATCTGCAATATTCGATAGACGTAAGCAGTTTTTTCATGATAAAATTGCAAAGACAGTGGCAATAGATTATAAGCCTTCAAGCTGATTTCTTCTCCAGTTGTGGGTTTATACTTACTTTTTTTCTATTCAAATTCTAATCTGCATAAAATTTATTAAAAAGACTATTGACACTAAAAATATTCGTGTTATAGGTAAGGTCATATTTGGTATTTACATAAATTGTCTACGACCATTTAGTTTTACAGTGAGGGTAATTTTTTAGTTACACTTAAGGGAGGGTGAAATGGGTATAGGTCAACAACAACCAATTCGTGATACAGTTGATGAAGTTTGCACAGCGGTAAATAGCTTCATATATGATATTATCGCCGCAAATCAGAAGGATGATGCATGTAAACTTCTTAGTTTAGCGCTAAAAGTAAGGAAATTTTTGTTAAATGCTAATTTAGGTGGGTTTGTAAATGCTCTTCGCAAGTATATTACTGGGGAACTTATAGATAAGTTTATAGAGCAGCTTATTGAGGAATATACAACTGAAGAACAACGCAAGGCTTTTATAAAAGAGGTTTGTGAGATTGTTTTAGATTCTCTTCCCACGTTCAATATTGAAGAGAGGTTTTTTCGGATATTAAATAAAAAGTATGACACAGAGGAGCATAGAAATAAATTTTTACACTTAGCCGCTGAGCAAGGTAATTTAGATGCAGCGAAATATTTTGTAGAAAAAGGGGCTGATATTAGTGCTAAGACCAATGGTGATGATACTCCTCTCTACAAGGCTGCATTTGTGGTCGAAATGCAGCTCGCTCGCGACAAGGGCTTTGAAAAACGCGCACAAGCATATGCTGGTAAAGTTTACTCAAGACAGTCTGGCAGATACACTAATTTAAAGAAGGTCTTCTTTATTGCGATTTCAAATTGTATTTTGTTTCCTAAGAAATCCAATTATATATCTAGCCATACTATAAGAGATGAGGAAACTAATGAGCATGACTTACAATGCTTAAGCTTAAAGCATTAGATGCTTTTTACAAGATACAAGGCAGAAACTTATCAATAAGCCCCCATCAAGAATCTTATCTGTTAGCTATATATAAAATTTGATACTCTGACTACAATATACTACTATAGATAAAAGTGTTATCAATGGAGCAAAGTATGGAATTAACAGTGGGAAATAATGTACCATACTACTATAATACCACAGAAGTGGTATTAATGGAGAGAGGTATGGAATTAGCAGTAGGAAATAATGCACCTGATTTTAGCTTACCAACAGATTCTGGTGAAAATTTATCATTGAGTGAATTTTTTGATAAAAAAAATGTAGTTCTTTATTTTTATCCTAAAGACGATACTCCGGGTTGTAGGATGGAGGCAAAAGGCTTTAGAGATAAAATAGATGATTTTTCTTCCCTTGACACAGTGATAATTGGTGTATCAAAAGATAGTGTTAAGCGCCACGCTAACTTCAAAGCAAAATATTCTCTGCCATTTTCCTTAGTTTCTGATGAGAATGCTGAAATGTTGGAAAAATATGGTGTTTGGGTAGAGAAAAGTATGTTTGGCAAAAAGTATATGGGAATAGAGCGCACTACTTTTTTAATAGATAAAAAAGGTAAAGTAGTGAAGATCTGGAAAAATGTAAAAGTTAGTGGGCATGTTGATGAGGTTCTGGAAGAAGTAAGGAGAATGTAAACTAAAGAATAGGTTAATGGCTACCCATTGCTACATAAAAAAGCTGAAATTACATAATTTTCGTAGCCACTCAAACTTTGAACTGGATTCAGATGATAGCTCAGTTGTAATAACTGGCGAAAATGGTATTGGTAAAACTAATATACTTGAAGCAATCTCGTTGCTTGCTAAAAGCAATGGAATGAAAAAAGCAAAAGCCAGTGAGATACAAAATAGATTCAGTAATGAAGATTGGGTAGTGCACTATGATTTTTTTAATGGAACGGATTTTAATTCAATTGGTATCGCAAAGAGTTTTGATAAGAAACTAATACAAATTGATGGAAAAACGCAATCAAGTTATTCATCTCTGTATAAGATATCCAATGTAATATGGCTGATTCCACAAATGGACTATGTTCTTCTTAATTCTCCAAGTGACAGATTAAAATTTTTAGACCGTATAGTTTCACTGTTTGAAGAAAAGTACACTTGCTGCTACATGAAATATAGAAAAGCTAAACATGAGCGAAGTAAACTATTGAGGGAGAACATTTTGAACAAAAACTGGTTCTCTAGTCTTGAAAACATAATGGCCGTTAATGCAGTTAGTATTTTACATATGCGATCGTCTGTTTTAAAAATATTACAAGATACAATTGATAACCATTCCAGTAAGCTTTTTCCGAAGGCAAGTTTGAAATTCAGCAGCCAGCTAACTTTGGACGATACTGCAGAATATTTTCAGAATCGTCTAAAGGAAAACAGAGAAAAAGATTCATTGACTGGTAGAGTAACCCTTGGTGTGCATAACGATAATTTTCGGGTTTTTTGTCAAAAAAGAAACGTACCAATAAATCTGTGCTCCACTGGAGAACAAAAGTTATTACTGCTTTCTATTATTTTATCCAGTGTAAAAGCAAGGTGTATTCATTACAATAAGGCACCACTTCTTCTACTTGATGATATAATGTCTCATCTGGATAAACATTACAGAAAGGCGTTAATAGAGGAAGTGTTAAGTATTCAATGTCAAACTTGGATAACTGATGTAAATCAAGATAATTTCAATAGCTATCTTTATTCTTTCAAGTTTTTTGAATTGTTAAGTAAATAAGTGACAATATTCTTCTGCAAAAGGAAAGAAATACTTACGTCCTTGGTCTTTTATTATATGACTGTGACCTTACCCAGATGATATGAATAAGTATTGCTTGGTTGAAAGCAAGAGAAGATAATAACTTTTCAGAGTGGATAGGTGGCAGGTTGGTACTTCTTTTGAGGCACTTTCTGCTCTTACATGGAGTGTAGGAAGAAGACCTCGTGACCCAGATTCTGCCACCGGCGAGGCTCACAAAATGTGATGACCTCGTATAGGAGTTTGGAACAACCGGTACTCTGATATATTGAAATATGCAATTGGAGGAAAAAATGCGTCACATTGGAGTTATACTAATAGCTTTACTGCTTGTTATCTGCAAGAAGGGAAGCCAGAGTATATTCAAACGTTTTGCTTAAAAGACTTGGATAATTTTATCGAAAATCTTCAAGAAACAGATAAAGTGGCTATAGAAGCAACAGGCAATAGCTGTTTCTTTTATGATGCAGTTTCACCTTACGTTAAGCGTGTGGTAATAGTCGCTCCCGGACAGTTTGAAGTTGTGCGCCGCTCTATACACAAAACAGACAAGCATGATGCAAGAGCTATTGCTTTCTTTCTAAGCAAAGATATGTTGCCTGAGGCAAGGCATAAAAGCAAACAATGTTAGCAGTTATAGTATTTTCTAAAACGAATGATAAACGTCTAAAATGGTATTACCAACTAAAAGGTGTAAGTCTGTACATTGATGCATTAGAGGTCTGAGGCGACTTTTGATGGTGTGCCAACAATGCTCTATCGGATTTAGAGCAGGTGAATATGTTGGAAGATAAAGCAAATGACAGCCAAAAGACTCTATTAATGACTTTGTTTTGGGAGTTTTATGGAATGTAGCATTATCCATAACTATGGTTGTATTACGCTGCAATTGTGGTTCGCTCTAACCATACATTAAATACATCTTTATTACACCCTCCTGTGAAGGTCATTGGTGCAATAAACTTCTTTTCAATCCATCCACCTATTATACTCACTCTTTCCCGCTTTTTTCCTGGAACATCAGCATATATTTTTTCTCCTCTTGGAGCTCGTGCATATTCTCAGTATAGAATATATTATACCTTTATCATTCGCTTTTGAAAATACTATAAAACAGAAACAAAAGTGCTGTTTATTGCAGCTTTTGGGTAATTTAATGGTAAAAATTTTAGAGAGAAATTTTATACACTATCACTGATATTTTCCCTTAAGTTGACGCCATTGCCTGAACAGATACACTCGGATTTTTTATATAACTATATTTACTATCTTATTTGGTACAGCATATACAGTGCGAACTTTGCTTTGACCGATCTTACTGGACACAGAGTCTATCGCTATTTTCTTCAATTCTTCTTGAGGTAAGTTAATTGCTACCTTTATTGTTGTGCGTAATTTTCCATTGATTTGCACTGCTATAGTTACCGTATCGTCAACTAATAATGATTCATCAGCTTTTGGCCAAGGTTGACCTCCTATTTCTTGCCATAGGCTTTCAGCTAGATGTGGTATGAATGGTTCGATTACTCTGATTAATATACATATACCTTCATCAATAAGAGATTTTCCAGTTTTTACATCTATTTCAGCTATTAAATTCGTCATCTCACGAAATTTTGCCACTACACAGTTTAATCTGCAGTTTTCCAAGTCATCTGTAAGTCCGTGTAAGAGTTTATGAATTTTTTTTCTGTACTCTAGAAGTCCACCCGTAATACTTTCATTATCATAGTGTATATTTACAGGTCTCAGCTGCATGACCATACGCCACAATTTATTTACATAACGAGAACAACCTTCCACGCCATCATCGGACCATTCCATATCTTTTTCTGGAGGAGTGTCGGACAACACAAACAAGCGAGCAGTATCAGCACCATACTTTTCTATGATAAAATTTGGATCAACTGTGTTCTTTTTCGACTTGCTCATTTTTTCAACTTTGCCCACTTGAACCTTAGCTCCTTGTGCAATCAACTCTTTTGCTTCTGCGGGAAATAGCCACTTACCATTTTCGTCTTTATAAGTTGCATGGCAGACCATTCCTTGAGTGATTAAAGTAGAGAAAGGCTCTTTAATAGCAAAATAGCCACATTTGGTTAAAGCACGGCAGAAAAATCGTGAGTAAAGCAAATGCAGAATTGCATGTTCTATCCCACCTATATAATAATCAACAGGCATAAAACGATTACATGCATCTTTGTCTATTGATTTATCTTCACTACAGAATGCAGCAAAATACCAGGAAGACTCAAAAAAGGTGTCGAATGTATCAGTTTCACGCTCTGCTTGCTTTCCACATTTTGGGCAATCAACGAACTTCCAAGTTGGGTGCTTATCCAGCGGATTGCCACCACTTGTAAATTCTACATCTGCAGGTAGAACCACAGGAAGGTCTTTTTCTGGCACTTGCACAGTTCCACAATCTTTACAATATATTATAGGTATAGGGCATCCCCAATAACGTTGTCTCGAAATTCCCCAATCATGTAAACGATAGTTTGTTGTTTTCTCACCTATCCCTTTTTCTTTGAGCTTTTTAATGATTACTTCCTTTGCTCTACTTACCGTTAATCCGTTTAAGAATTCAGAATTGAACATTACCCCATCGCCAGTATACGCCTCCTTTGTCATCCCAGTGCTTCGACACTGGGATCCATTGTAAGAATTCTGGATTCCAGCGTCACGCGCTGGAATGACACCTAAGTGGGCTGAAGAAATAACGGGAATAATCGGCAAATTATATTTCTGTGCAAATTCAAAATCACGCTGATCATGTGCAGGGCAACCAAAAATCGCGCCTTCCCCATATTCCATCAACACAAAATTCGCTATGTAAAGCGGCAATTCCTTATCAAGAAATGGATGCTTGACGTTTAATCCGGTGTAAACTCCTATTTTTTCATCATTCTCCCCATTTGTTTTTATGTTATCGATAAAGTCCTGTATTTCTTTATTTTTTAAATCCTGCACAATAGGGTGCTCTGCTGCCACTGCACAAAAAGAAGCCCCAAATAAAGTATGAGGATAAGTTGTAAAAACCTTCAATTTCTTATTTAAGCCAACTACTTCAAACTCTATAGTTGCTCCTTCAGATTTTCCTATCCAACGCTCCTGCATTGTTTTGACTTTTTCTGGCCAATTTTTCAAACTTTGCAGGCACTTGAGTAAGTCTTCAGCGAAATCAGTAATCTTTAAAAACCATTGGGACAACTTACGTTTTTCAACAGCTGCACCTGATCGCCACCCTTTTCCATCAACCACCTGTTCATTTGCAAGCACTGTTTGGTCCACTGGATCCCAGTTAACCCATGACTCTTTTCGATAGGCAAGCCCATGCTTTAAAAAATCCAGGAAAAATTTTTGTTCGTGTTTGTAGTAATCAGGCTCACATGTGGAGAGTTCACGCTCCCAATTATAAGAAAGACCTATAGATTTCAACTGTGTACGCATATTATCTATATTCTCTTTTGTCCATGTTTCAGGGCTAATATTATTGTCCCTTGCTGCATTTTCAGCTGGTAATCCAAACGCATCCCAGCCAATTGGATGCAAAACCTCAAATCCACGAGCTCTCTTGTAACGCGCTATCACATCCCCTATTGCATAGTTACGTAAGTGCCCCATATGAATTTTACCGGATGGATATGGAAACATCTCCAATACGTAACATTTCTCTTGTTCACTATTCTTGCTTACAGAAAAATCCCATTTATCTTGATAAAATTTTTCAACACTTTTAAAATCATATTTCATATAAATCCAAATTCAATTACAGTTCACATGCATCAAAGGATCAACCGCTTGGCCATTATGCCGTATTGTGAAACACATCTGTGGATCTTTATCTTGTGTGCTTGATTTACCTGCAGATCCAATCACTTGACCTTGCTTTACTTTATCACCAATTTCAACATGTATGTTTTTTAAATAGGAGTACACAGTCATGTAATTATCTTTGTGTTCTACTATAATTAAATTTCCATACCATCTCAGCCCTTTGCCTACATATACCACTTTGCCGGGTGCAGAGGCAACTACATTCGTCCCATTTTGAGCAGCAATTTTTATGCCATCCTTACACATTTCATCAGAAGAGGTAGCTGAAATAACTGTACCTTTAACTGGCATTACAAATTTGCAATTTACCCCCACGTTTTGTGCATTATTGTTATCTTTGTATATCCTGTTTATGATGGCTTTTCTATTTTCTTTTTTTATTAAAGGCTCCCTAATTAAATGGTACTCTCTTGTATATTCCAGCTCTCTTTTTCCGTAAAATTCTTCGCCTTTAAGCAGCACAGGTGCAGGTTTTTGCAGGCCACAGCCTATTAATATTGCTAATAATATAAGAAATGAAGCTATATGCCACATTTTAGATATATCAACTCTCACAAAACTCCAAAATTTTAGCGAGACGTAGTGTTTCACGCCTGTTCGTTACTTTCCTCGTTATTTATTTTACTAGTTAAATAATCCCTCAAATCGGTAAGTTCTTGCAACAAATTCTTTGGATCACGATTGACTTTTATATCATTACCAAATTCTTTTTGCACTCCTTTTATTGTATATCCTTTATCATATAGCATGTATTTTACTTTCTTTATGGCCTCTATACACTTAAGATCATATAGCCTTCTTCCTTTACGCTTTGTAGGCTTAATTTGATGAAATTGACCTTCCCAAAATCTTAAAACATGCTGTTCCAAATGTAGCTCTTCAGCTACTTCCCCAATCGTATAAAATAATTTTTCCTTATTCATTAATTATTGATTAATTTTTTTATAATTTTTGAAGGCCTAAAAGAAATTGAATTTCTTGCCTGAATCATCACTTTCTCTGATGTATTTGGTATATTTCCTGGTCTTTCCTTCTTTTTCTTAACCAAGAATGTTCCAAATGACGATATTTTTACTATTCCATCCTTTACCAAGCTTGTCTTTATTTCGTTCAATATATCATCTATTATCGAAGCAGAGTCTTCCTTTGATAATCCTATTTCTTGGTTTATATTTTCAGCTATCGTTGCCTTAGTTACTGTTGTGTCTTTTGTTGTAACGTGATCCATTATTGATAAATATTACAATACGTAAATATAATATAGCAATCGACTCGAGATTCAGCTACTTTATTTTTTAGGGTATGTCTCTTCTGTAGCATAATTTAAAATACTAGCAACTGCCAACATTACAAATATTGCAAAAAGCGCCATTTGATGATCTGTAAAAAGTGCTAGCATTGACACTATAATTCCGCTGACAATAAACATAAACCCATTGATAATGGATGATGATGTGCTAATGTATTTTCGTTTCACAATCTCGCTGCCGACAGTAAAATTAAGCATATGTCCTCCCGCAAAAAACCCGAACATTAACATACAAAAGTACACAACGTGAACTGTTAAGTGGCTGCACAACAAAATAATCATTGAAATACCTTGTAACAGAGCAAAAGCAGAGATTACATGCCTTCTATTTTTAAATAGATTTGAGATTCGATCTGCAATTGGAGCACCAACTGCAAGACCAAGCCATAGTATTGCGGTTGCTACACCTGACTCCACTGCATCAAGTTCTGAGTTGCTCAGTAACCTTGGAGCCCACAAGGTATTCAGTGCTAAAAATGTTCCAAAAGTAATAGCACCCACCACTGAAGTTATCCAGATATCTCTTAATTTTAGCACTGTGAGTACAGAGCACATTACTGTTCTTATAGAGCTTTTTATTGTGCATTCTTCTGAACTGCTTTCTGGAAGTGTGTTTGGACAAAAAAGCGTAAGTACAAATATCAACACACCAAATAGTATTATGCATACAATCAGATTCTTCCAATCTGCACCTTCGGCAAGCAAGCTAGAGAACAACATTTGAATCACCAAAGCGGAAAGACTTGAAATTGTCTGCACTAGTGAAAACATTAATCCAAATTGGGCAACGGAAAAACATATGCTACTTATATGAGCAGCACCAATAAAACCAAATGATGCTCCAGCTGCAATCAATACTTGAGATAAAATCAAATGGGAAAAATTATCACTATTAATAAGGACAAAAAACCCCAAGATCATAGTTGATAACGAGAAAAAATAAATTTTTTTACTGGAAAAAACATTAAACGTTGCCCCACTAAAAAATTGTAAGATAGCAAAGGTCCAAGTATATACTGAGTTAGCTAGCGCAACTTGCGCGATTGTAAGTCCAAGTTCTTTTTCAAGATTCACACTTATAAAAGTATAAACTATCTGAATATTGCTGAATATAACAACCAAGTTACTAATCAGCCAAATGAACCAAGCTCTACTTTCCATAAGATTTATTTTTATAAGTAATCTATTAGAAATTTAACACTAAGTCTCTTTTTAAGCTATTGTTTCCTGAATAAGTGCTGGACTTGACTTTCTTTAGCTTTATTGTACAATTAAATAATTTTATTCTAGAGGTTGGTAATATGGCACCACAAGATAAATCTCAATTCAAAAAGTTTGACAATATATTAGCAAGAATAAGTGACACCATTGATTCTGGTAAGGGTGATTCTATTGAGATTTATGATGAAATAAAAAATTAGCTGAGAGAAGAACTTAATAATGTATATGAAGAATGGAAAAGTAGTGAATTTAATCCAAACTTCAGATTCAAATTAGATGATAGTTATGAAGTAGAAACAACGCTACTGCACATTGCCATTCAATGCAGGAAAAGTGCTGCGTGTGTACCACTAGTCCAATGCTTGTTAGATCAGGGAGCTGATCCCAACGTACAAGATAGTCCTTATAGTAGTTTTACCTTAACCTGTGTCCTAATGCCTTTTTTAAACCACCCGTGTCCAATCTTTGAATGTGTGCCAAACCGCGATTCATCGAAGAAAAACAGCTCTTTTTCAGGATACATGACAATAGTTTCATTAAGATTTTTTTTTAAACTCCTCTTGTTTACTTTTATCTTGTCCGTTATGCACTGGTCTTGGTGTGATATATGAGAATTTCATTCTTTGCATATTACGGTGTACTGTAGACTTGCTAAACCAAACTTTTCCTGAATTCTTATTCTCGTTTCTTTAATGGTAATGTTGGGATTTTCTTGTATCCATGCTTCAACTTGTTCAAGTTGGCTTTGGTTCAATATAGTTTTTCTACGGCGTTGAGGTGGAGCAAATAATTTTTCTTCTCTGCCAAATTTTAGGTCATGCAGTAAGTGCCTTTCTTGAAATGCAACATATTTTTGCTACGGCTGTTATACTATGCTTTTTTGCTGCAATTACAGCATTTAGTTTTTTTGCAACATATGCATTATTTCTTACTTTCTTCAGCATTTCTTTTGCTCACTTTTTCATCCAATAATTTTGATCTTAATGCCATTTAAACCTCGCTATTTTACTTACTCCAGTATGGCTTTTTTCCATTATTGTCTATCCGTTACTTGTATAGCGGGAATTGGTATAACTAATTTACTTATCAACATATCCACTAACTATAATCTGTATACCGCTACACAGTTAGAAGTATTTTTTGATTTTACAATACAGCTTGAGATTCAATTTTTATAATTTTCTTGTTGACTAGCCAGACGGTACCTACCTTCTCGGCTTGCTGCTTTTGATAAAGTGTGGTTTTCAAGACCATATCAAATAGATCCTATTAAAAATCAATCGAATCTTCACATGTTTGTTCTTCATAAAAGAAGTTCAATGTTATCGTAGTACCAAGTTTTGCTTCACTTTTAATGTCGAAAGTCCCACCCATTAACTCTACTAATTTCTTGCTTAGCGGTAATCCGATGCCCGTACCTTCATTTCTATATCCCGAATCTGCTTGGCCAAAAACAGACATAACTTTATATATATCCTGCTGCATTATTCCTATTCCATTGTCATGAAACTCAATAGTTAATAAGTTTTTTTCTATATTTTCTTTTATCACCATTCTTATTAAACCATCTTTGGGAGTAAACTTGATTGAGTTTGATAATAAATTTATTATAACTTGTTTCATTCTCTTAGGATCTGCAATGACTAATAATTGTTTATTAGTCGTCTCTTTTTTTAAATTAATCCCGGCTTCTTTTAATTTAGGTAATAGCATATTTACGCATGAATCTATTATTTTGTTCAGGTTAAACTTCACTTTTTCTACTGTTAAACTACTTGATTCAGCTTTTGAAAAATCTAACACATCATTAATTAAGGTAAGTAAGTGTGTTCCTGCATTATATATATCGTCTGCATACTCCTTGTATTGAGAGTTATCCATTGAACCTAAAGTTTCATTTTTGATCAACTCCGCAAATCCAATAATAGCATTAAGAGGTGTGCGTAATTCATGTGTAACGCTTGCAAAAAATTTTAGCTTATTTGCATTTTCTTGCTCTAATGCCTCTTTTATCTGCTGTAATTCAATGTTAGTTTTATGTTGCTTGGCTAGCATTTGGGTATTAGAAAATTGCAAATAGAACATTATTAATATTAAAATTATTAATAATAAGCCCAAAAATGTTAAAAATAGGCCATATGCTATAACATAAGAATTATTGTAGCTTCGAAGAATCTTCAAAAAAAACGAAGGTTTAACGCTATTTTCATGGAATATAGGAAAAATAGAAGTTAATGTATTTCCTGTAGTATAAAATATTTCTTGGTTACTTAATAGTTCATCAATTTCATCGTTTGTAAGTAACTGTTCATAATCATAATCTTGAGTGTTAAAATTACTGAATATTATTCTGCTGTTTTGATCATACAGTATTAAGCTGAAATCCTTTACTTTGCTCACTGATTGTAATAATTCAGCACGCAGTTTTACCAGTTGGTTTATGTAGTCAAAATTTTTGTATTTAATGTGATGCTTTTCTATTAGTAAATAATGGTATTTTTTTATTATGCCATTTTCCAGTATACTTTTTAAGTTTACACTTGAATCACGGTAAGAAGAAAGGAAATTACTCCTTAGTAAATAATTACAATATATCACACTGAATAAAATCATAAAGATCGATGAGAGTAATGCAATAACTTTTGTGTATTTGTTTTTCTCCAGTGCAGAAAACATTGATTTACCTAGCTTATACATATTCTTCTTATTGTGAAACAACGGTTTTTATGTTATTAATAATAAAATCTAGCATATAATATTTTATGACAATTTCTCCTATTTTGCCAGTTTATTCTCCTGTTAACATAAATTTTTCTTATGGTAAAGGTATTTACTTGTATGATATTGACGGTAAGCGCTACGTAGATTTTCACTCTGGAATAGCCGTTAGTAGCTTAGGTCACACCAATTCGCGATTAATTAGTGCTCTAAAATTGCAAGGAGAAGAATTATGGCATATATCAAATACCTATAATATACCTGCTGCCAATAATTTTGCAGAAAAATTAATAAACAACAGTTTCGCTGACACTGTATTTTTCTCAAATTCTGGATCAGAGGCAGTAGAATGTGGGCTTAAGATTGCTAGGGTCTATCAAAACGGAAAAGGCAATAAAAACCGTCACAGAATTTTAACATTCCATGGTGCATTTCATGGAAGAACCTTCCTAACTTGTGCTGCAAACGATAAACAGAAATTTTCTGAATTACTGAGTCCCTGTATTGATTGGTGTGATAATATCGAGCCCAATATTGAGAGTGTAAAGAAAGCAATTTCAAGTGGTATAGGCGTTATATTAATAGAACCAATACAAGGGCAAGGTGGTATCAAAGTAATGAATGAAGTCTTTATGAAAGAACTAAGAAAGCTGTGTGATGAAAATGACATATTGTTATTTTTTGATTGCGTACAATGCGGTGCTGGTAGGACAGGAAAATTATTCGCATACGAACATATAGGAGTGGAACCTGATATATGTGCTCTTGCAAAGGGAATAGGAGGAGGCTTTCCGCTAGGGGCTTGTCTTGCAGCTGAAAGGGCTGCTAAGTATATGGCGGTCGGTATGCACGGTTCCACTTTTGGTGGCAATCCGCTTGCAACCTCAGTAGGTAATGCTGTGCTCGAAGAATTGCTCAGTCCTGGCTTTTTGAAAAATGTTGAAATTAGAGGTAAGTATTTAAAAAATAAATTAGAAGACTTAGCAAGTAAATTTCCAATAATAGAAGAAGTGAGAGGGAAAGGGTTAATGCTTGGAATAAAGGTGAAAGCAAACAATAAAAAGTTTGCAGAAGAGCTAAGTTATCGCGGCTTGCTTACTGTTGGGGTAACATCAGATAACGTTGTGAGAATTTTACCTCCACTAATTATCACTGAAAAAGAGATTGATGAAGGAATTGAGATTCTTAGACAATACTTATCTGAAAAATCTTCTGATTAAGTGCTACGTATCAAGCAGATGCAGACACATAAGGAGATTTCTCTTCATGAGGTATTGGCTGTATCAGGACTGAAGATAGGTCAGTAGCTATAGCATCAGCCATCTCGTTCATGTATTTTACCTTATCCTGCTCTCTTATCAATGTAAGCTCATTCATATCACTTAGTGAGTCAAACTTTGTTGCATCCTCAAATATAAATGATTGTATGATGCTTGTCGGAGTACAGAAAAAAGCGTTATTACCAAGCGACAATGTTATGTCTAATAAATCCTGTACTAAATCGTTTCTAAAAACGCATTTTGACAACTCCCCTAACAGGATTGGTATTCCAAAAAGAAAAAATGTTCCTTTCACTAAATAGGTCGTTACTCCACATAATAATGCACCACACAAAAATGCTAGCGGTCCAAATGCTATGGAACCGCAAAGTGATGGCAATAGCATAGTATAGCCTAATGATATTTCATATATAAGCTTCACTGAAACTATAAGTCCGATGAATAGCATAGCTGTACCCAAAACCATCCTTTGTCCAGAACGTTCTGTCAAGTTCTTGCGCCACAATTCAGAAAAGTCATTGTTAACTTTTACTTTAAAAATATTATGGTTAGTTTTTAATTTAAGTCCTAAATCAAAATTTTCTCTAAGCTCTGGGTCAAGAAAATTTTCCCACTCTGAAATTACTTCATGACGCCATTTATGGCAACTTACAATCTCATCAATTACCATACTAATTTGATTATTGATCTTGTATAAATTGCTCATTTTATATGAACATCCACAATAATGCTTTTTTCTAAAGTCTGTGCAGCTTAAATTCTTTAAATCACACAAAAAGTCTTTAATTTCTTGTGCTGTTTTATTAGCATCATCTCCGTAACCTACGGCTTTCAAAACTGTTGCTAAATGCTCATTTTCAATGCAAGCAACTGTTTTATCTAATGCGTGTATATATTGTTTGGATTGAAAATATGAGATGATTTTTTCTTTACACCTATCTCCATTGCCTTCGTACAAACTATTTTGTATAAAACTATCATCATTTTCTCCGGCAATTTTTAATACATGACTTAACATATTTTGAGCCTTCACACTACTTTCAAAGTAGCAGTTTCTGATTATATGTACATATGCCTTTGCATTAGCATCTTCGGACTTGCCTACATTATACGCTTTAGCTAAAAAGACTAAATAATCAAACCCTGCCCATAGATAATACATGGACTTTACAATAGCACTTCCCACAGAAAATAGAACTGAGCGCGTGCAAGATAATTTACCGTTGTTTTTAATTCTGTCTTCATATGAACAAAGATATTTTTCTGTGCTTTTTAAAATCTTACGTAAATCTTCTTCTGTCTTTCCTACGTCAAAATCATTTATATCATGTACTTTTTCATACACCTCTTTCATCGAATCATCTGAAAATTTTTTCAGAGCTGCGTCATCGATATTTCCTAGTGCATCCATGTTTTCGCTAATATAGATCTCTATTTTTTCTCCAAGCTCTATTCCCATTCTATTTTTTATTAGTTTATTGTACCTATCAGTGGCTGGAAATAAAACCTTTTGACAAAAATCCTGCGGTGCGCTTTTTAATTTTGCTAAAACTTTATCTACAAATAACTCAATTTTTTCACCTCCAGCAGCAAAAAACCAAGGTTGCCTGTTAGGATTGCGTTCTCTATTTCTTCCCAAATTCTGCAAAGCTTCTGCTGGATTGTTGAACTGACTAGTTGAATCTCTAAATATTGATGCAACGTGATTATACTCACTATCGAAACCACGGCCTTTTGACTCGTCTATAATTGTTATCAACGCATATTTAGCCAATGTACTTAAATCACCTTGGTCATAATTACAATAGTCAACTTCATATTCACCTTCGTCATTACGTGTTATTTTAAAAAAAGGTTTATTTGTCTCAATACCAAGATCATTTTTTCCAAGTCCTGCAAAAATACATTTATTTTTTTCACAGAAATCGCTGAGATTGTGTAGTGCACCTTCTATAAGATCATGTAGCTTTTGACTTAAGTGCCAATTGTCTACTATTAGTCTACTTTGATCATCGTTGCTTGTTTTCAGTGCACTAATAACTGTATTTACCTGTGGTAAAAGCTTGTCCCTAGCGAATTGCTCACTAAAACCTTTTTCCTTTAAGAAAGCTATAATGCTGCCATCATTAGCAGTATTAATCTTATTTTTAACACCTTCTATTAATCTACCTAAATCTTCTCTTCTTTGTTTATCCAAAGCGGTGTTATCGCATCCCATTAAATACGAGAGTGTAAGATCGATCATTGAATGCATTACTCTGTATTCTAGATACTTAACAGTATCGCTAAAATCTACCTTGTCTTTCAATTTAGATATCTGTTCTTCCGTTAGACCGGGGTGTTGCTTTTTAATGCAGTTTATAAAGTTTGATTGACGTAATTTGAGTCTGTAATCTTTGTACAACATCCCTTCAGGCTGAAATTTATCATAAACTTTATAACGCGTACCATCTTCATATACCAAATTATCCTTACCTTGCAATGCAAAGCTAAGGTTAATTATGCTATTCACATCATCAACTAGAATAAGAGCATTTTCCCCAATTGGGCTTTGTACGTTCCACCTTACAGATTCCAGCAGATTATCAGAGTCAACAAGTTTATCGTAATTAAAAACTTCTTCACTCTCTTCAACGTATTCATGAGCTGGACTAGACTTTTCCCTAGTAAATAAGCTGCGCACGTTAGCAGCTAACCTAGAGAACAGTTCTTTTGACTCTACTCCAGTTATTTTGGTCAACACCCACCAAATTGGCAACATTACTATAGAAAATATAACGAAAGAAATTGTAAAGTATAGATTATTAATTAAAGCGGAATATAACCAATAATCTGAAGTTAGACCAATTATTGCAGCAACATTACTATTTATAATAGGGAATAATGTAATTAAAGGTATTATGGTAGCAGCAACATTCACCACGAATGCCCGATTGAATTTTTCTCTTTCATTAGTTTTTGCAATAACATTTACTGTTTTGATAGTGTTTGAAATGCAGCGTCTACTTGATCTAGTAGGGCTAATAACTTTTCCACATCTATTTAGGATCCTTTTCTTTGGTGTTGCAGTTAGGTAAGTCGTAGGATATTCCGCATCAAGTTTGCACATATTTTCAAAGGCCTGCTGCTTGTTAATGCTATCTGCTTCATCAACACTAACCCACAATTTAGGCTTTTCACCGTTTTGCTCTTCAAATTTTCGATCATTCTCTTGCTGTAAAAGCAGATCATGTGTTACTATAATTGTTGTAGGTTCAGTGACTTTCAGCGCATCTTTAATTTCTTGCACAGTTTTAGGTGTTTTAACATCTACAGTAAATGCACCATCTATCATTTTCTTAGCCTGTTCAACTAAATTACCATTTGGCACTGCAACTAAATGGTGATATCCTGCTTGAGCTAGCGCATGACTCCACAATCCAATATCATAAGTCTTGCCAAACCCAGTTTCTGCATCAATCATAGTATTACAGTTAGTGATGGAAGAACTTTCTAGATGCTTTAGCATCTCTTCAACAACAGGTTTACGACGTTCTACTATTATAGATTCTTTGTCACTGAAGAGCTTTATAGATTCACCTTGTAGCTTACTATTAACTTCCTTTAAATGAGGGATAAGCTCTTTTATTTGATTAGTAATACATTGACTCATATCTTCCCACTATCAATACAATGTATTCCATAATACATTGTATTGATAGAATTACAATAAACATTTTTAGGTATTTTATGCCTTATAGACAAAAAATCCAACATTAGTTATCATCTTAATATGAACGACAATCTGGTATGCCTCGGAATGATTACTTCTCCTCACGGAATTAAAGGAGCTGTTAAATTAAAAACTTTTACCGAAAAACCTGAAAATATCTCCTTATATGGTGAGCTAATAAGTGGTGATGAGAATTATAAAATAGACTTAGTATCCGTCATAGGTGATAATCTAGTAATAGCTACAATCAGCGGAGTAAATTCCCGTAATGAAGCAGAGCTTTTAAGGAATAAGAAGCTGTATATAGAAAGAAGCAAGCTACCGAAGCTAAATGATGAGAATGAATTTTATCAAAGTGACCTTGTAGATATGGAAGTAAGGCTGGAAAGTAATGAATTATATGGCAATGTAAAATCTATATATAATTTCGGCTCAGGGGATATATTAGAAATTTTAGTTATCAGCACAAAAAAACGCATTATGCTGTCTTTTACCAAAGAAATGTTTCCGCACATAAACATGAAGGAGAGGTATATGGTGCTCAATATGCCAGAATTTATTGACTAATAAAGACTTTGATATTTATATAAAGCTATTTATAATTGTAAGATCGAACTGAAAATGTAATTATGGCAGAAAGAGCTAACGATATCAGACCAGGTCAGGTGTTAGAACATAACGGCGGATTATTTTTGGTTGTAGGTATTATGCATACTCAACCTGGTAAAGGTGGTGCATACATACAAGCCGAAATGAAAAACATTAAAACCGGAGCAAAACACTATGAAAGATTTCGCTCTGATGCAACAATCAGAAGGGCAATTTTAGATGAAGAGGAGTATGTTTACCTTTTCACTGAAGGAAACATTGTAAATCTTATGCATCCAAGTAATTACGAGCAAATCACTATAAATTTGGACTTATTGGGAGAAAAAAAGATTTATCTACAGGATAATATGAAAGTTAAAATAGTAACTTATCAAGACAAAATAATTTCTGCGCATGTACCTGATTATGTTACACTTGCTGTGAAAGAAACAGAGTCTGTTATTAAAGGACAAACTGCTACTGCTTCTTATAAGCCTGCAATTTTAGAAAACGGAATGCGCGTTAACGTGCCTCAGTTTATAAAAGAAGAGGATAAAATTGTAGTATATACTCCAGATGACAGCTATTATGAAAGAGTGAAAGAGTAAAAGGAAGAATGTCCATCTCATCACCACGAATTAATGTGATGCTTGATTCTGTGCGTAGTGCTTCCAGGCAGCTTATGCGCGATTTTAATGAATTGCAAATTTCTAATGTTAAATCAGCAGACTTCATTAATAAAACTTATTCAAAATCCAAGCAAACCATATACGATTGCTTGCACGACTACAAACGAGACTATGGGTTTATTTCCGAAGATGATACTGACCAAGAAATAAAAGATAACGGTTACACTTGGTTTATTATGCCTATAGAGGGCAGGGAGAACTTTTCTAGTTGCATGGTTTATTTTGCAGTATCAGTCTGTCTCATTCATAAAAATAAAGTTGTGGCAGCTGTAATTGATGCTCCGGCTCTTAGAGAAACTTTTTGGGCAGAAGAAAAGAAAGGTGCTTTTCTTGAGGATTTTAGATCTCGTCATATAAAAATGCGGGTGAAAAGCCGTGAAGGGGGTCTAATAGATGTAAGTGGTAATTTATTAAATAAACTGCTGCCTGGCAATAGTAATGTACGCTCCATCGGTTCAACAATTTTAGGCTTTGCGTACCTTGCAGCAGGAAGGCACAGAGGAGCAGTTTACTCTGGAGTTAACAAATATAAAGCCTTGCTCGGTAGACTTTTTCTGCAAGAAAGCGGTGGAAGGCTAACGGAAGACAACGGGCTAATCATTGCTGGAGATATAAAACTATAGCTAAAGTAATTTATGTTTACCTACAATTTGATAAGCGTAAAACTCGTCATTCCGCTACTTGTTAGCGGAATCCATGCTGAGATACCGCGAATAAATCGCGGTATGACGTAGGGCTGTACTAGCTATAGCATAAACAGGCTACAGAGATGGACAACTTCTCAAAAACTTTTACAAGAGATTCTGTTAAATGTTCTATCATTTCATCAGTATGATAAGGTGTAGGGGTAATACGGAAACGCTCAGTTCCTCTTGGCACTGTTGGATAATTTATATGTTGAACGTATATTCCATGCTCATCAAATAATAATTTTGATGCTCCTTTGGATAACTCTGGGTCGCCAATTATTATTGGAATTATATGAGTTTCTGTTGGAATGAAGTTAATTCCTGTATTTCTCAGTGAGTTTTTTACTTTTTCAACGACTTGCTTTTGCTTTTCCCTTTCAATGTTGCTCGATTTTAGGTGTTCAACGCTTGCCTTTGCTGCCGCTGCTAAAACAGGCGACATAGCAGTGGTGAAAATAAATCCTGGAGCGGAACTTCTTATTACATCTACCAAGCTCTTTGAAGACGCTATATACCCACCCATCACTCCAAAAGCCTTCGATAGTGTACCTTGAATGACGGTTATTCTATCCATCAGGCCTTCTCTTTCTGCAATTCCGCCACCATGTGAACCATACATGCCAACTGCGTGCACCTCGTCCAAATAGGTGATTGCATTATGTTGATCTGCAAGATCGCATATCGCTTCAAGCGGCGCTATATCGCCATCCATTGAATATACGGATTCAAGTGCTATTATCTTTGGTGTTTTTGTGTCTACGGACTTTAACAACTGCTCTAAGTGATCAACATCATTGTGTTTAAATATATGTTTTGGTCTTTTTCCTGATTTTATGCCTTCTATCATTGAAGAATGGTTCTTCTCGTCTGAAAAAATTACTACATTTGGAATAATAGACGATAAAGTGCTAAGTGTTGTCTGGTTAGCAAGGTAGCCACAAGCAAAAGTTAAAGCAGCCTCTTTTTTATGCAAACAAGCTAAGGATTTTTCCAGTTCGACAACCTCTTTTGTTGTACCAGATATATTTCTTGTTCCCCCCGCACCAATTGATGAATTTTGAATAGCGGCAATAACTTTCTCATTTTGTGACATTCCTAAATAGTTATTACTGCACCAGACTATTACTTCCCTATTTCTTTCATAGTCCATAATGTGGGGGAGCCTACCTGGCAATGACGCAAAGTGCGTAAATTCACGGTAGCGCCCCTCATCTTTTATATCTTTGATTTTGTTTAAGAATATTTCTTCGTAGTTTACCAAGTTTTTATTCACTAATAATTAATACAATTATAATAAATTATTAAACGATAGACTACTATATTTATTCATTGTCAGCTACAGCAAGGTGTACTTTTTTGCATATCATCATCAACCTTTTCGACCTTATCGTTTTCAATTAAGGTTTTAGGCCTATAGCAGTAGGTAACTATAGCTACAATAAGACAACAAGCTGCAACACCTGCTATTATTCCTGTTGTCAGTAAGCTAACACTAAAAGCAAAATATGCAGCCGGTGCAGCAGCCCCTGCAAGTATTCCAGCTACTGCGAACGTCCATGTAGCTACGGTAGGCCACTTACTCTTTTGCGTATTTTGTGTTGCAGTAATACTTCCATTTCCTGGATTATTAGGCAGCTTGCCATTGGTTTTAGTATCATTCACCTGCTCAAATTTGTTGTTAGCTACTGAAGGTATTAGTGTTGGCTTCAGTGCCGGTGTTGGTTGTGGTGTTGGCGCCGGCGTAGGTATTGGAATTGGATTCGGTGTTGGTGTTAGGTTCGGCGTTGGCACCGGCGTAGGTGTTGGAATTGGATTCGGTGTTGGGTTCGGTGTTAGCACTGCTACATCTTCCCCGGTGCCAATAGCATTGCGAGTTCTATCATCAAGTGCACCATTCTTATACAAATCTGTAAGTACTTTTACTATATTTTGCAATCCTTCTGGACTTTCTTCGTTGATCACATTCAAATTAAAGGTAATGAAACCATTAGGGGCAGGAAGTTGGATTTCCGATATTCCATTGTTAAGAAACTCCTGTACCGTAAGCTTAAGTGTAAGCGGAGTAAAATCCTCTCTACCATGCTTGTTGAAAATTCCAATGGTATTGCGGGAAGCAAGCTGTTGACTACTTAAAACTGCAGATTGCAAATTCTGTGCATTTCTTGTTTTGAAAGTAATATTTCTTTCATGCGCAACTTTCAATGGAGTATAGCAAAAACTACCTTGTACCCTAATAGGTTGAGGAGAATGCGTGTTATCTTCTGGCTGCTTGGTGGTAGTTTGAGTACCACCTTCTTGTTCAGGGATTTCGTTAGTTGATGTAGGTACTGGATCTCCTAGAAGACTATTGTCATCATCACTTGAAAAATCTATTAAATCTTTTTCTAGCGCATCATCTTGGTGCTCTTCAGGCACGGCTTTATCATGTTCACCATCATTTTGACTGCCTTGTGTAATTACTACAGACTCTTCTTCATCACTTCTAGATGTCAAAACATCCTCACTAACAGGAGTTACTTGATTACTTGCAGTAGCGCTAACATCATTTACTGATGATGCAGCAGCCTTAGCATCAATTCCAATGCTTTTGATCCTTTCTGTAAGCAAATCTCTAGTTTTTAAGAGTTTTTCTTTCTGAGCAATGCTTTTTTCCTTCTTAACAGAACCTAGACTGTTAGTCTTCTCCTTCTCTTGAATTTTAGTATTTACTCTCTCTAGGATACTCTTCAAAGTAAGTTCATCTTTTATACCATTCTTTTCTAGGTAATTCTCCATATCCTCAGGATTGTGGATAGCATCCAACAATCGCTGATCTAATTTCTGCTTTCCATCTTTTTTACTTTTAGGCATTTTACTCCTCCTATAATCATTACCTATAGTTTCTTCTATTGAAGCCTTTTCATTATTCATAATATTTTCTCGTTTGTCCACAATATTTTCTTGTGGTTGTTGACTCAATTCACTATTACTGCAGGTAGATCTCATTGCTAAACTACCACCTGCTACTAGATTATCACCAATTGAACTAAGAAATCTAACAGACATATTTTCAGTTCCACACAACTGCCTTAACTCCATACTGTTTCCATTATTGTTAATATAAAGAGGCACTTCGCCTCTTCCATTAATGTTACATTCTATATGAGACATTATTAAAGGATCTTCACTGACCATAGCATTTTTATGGCTTATTAAATCAGCAAACTCCATTTCTCTTTCAAAATAGCGTTGTTCCGTGTTTGAAATAGCATTGCGAAAAAGATAATAAGGTGTAGTTAAAGCTGTAGTGATTATATAATAAGGAACTGCAGCTACATAAGAAAAGTAATAGTATCTAGATCTATTACTATCTGATTGAAAATCTTCTGGTTTCATATCTTGAATGCAACCATAATAGGTGTCTGTTTCATGATAATACTTTCCTACTATATGGAGGTCTGTCACAAGGCAGTTTACTATCAAGTTACCTGTTTTTAATGGTTCACCTACATGTTTAAAGCCCATAGAGCCGGTTGGGAACATGGGTATTGGATCTGATAAATTAGTTACTCTAATGGTATTTTCTCCAAGAAGCCTTTCATAAATTTCAGCACCACGGGAGTCAAAAACCCTCGGAGAACCAAAAGTTGCAACACGAACATGTTCAGCACTCTTTACTTTCTTAAGATATAAAGCAGTTATAGTAGCAAGAGCGGCTCCCATACTATGGCCCGTACAATTAATTCTAAAGTCTTTGATTTCTGATTCTTGCTTTTCAATGTAATCGCTTAATACTTTATCAAGACTAGGCAACAAATCATAAAATGCATTATAAAAACCACTATGCATTTTCCCACCTTCAGGTAAAAATTCTTGAGTAAATGCTGCGCTTACATCAGTCATCACATCATCAAGGCCTTTAGTACCACGATAGGCTATGGTTATTTCTTTATCTTTTGTAAAAACAAAACCAACAGGCGTTCCATTTTTCTTATAATAAAATGGAATAATACCATAACCTTCGTTAATGAGTTCAGCTTTAGTTTTATATCTGCTATCTAACTTTTCGTCGTTATTACCATAGCTGATCTTACAGAAATTACACACCTCTAATAATTCCTGTTTACTAAACCCTGCAATTTGTATTTTGTCTAGATCACTAACCTCGATAATTTCATAACCATTCTCAAAGCTACTACATTGAAGTTTATCCTCGGGTTGACTTCTATCACCTGAAATTTCAGACTCTTCTTCTCCTTCAATACCTGAATCTCCAGAATGGCGGCGCTCCTTAATTTCTTCTCGCTCTAAAATTTCAAACTCCTCTTCAGTACCTGAATCTCCAGAATGGCGGCGCTCCTTTTCTTCTGTATGATTTGCTGTTGGTGGCATAAGCCCACCAAATAAATTCCATCCCATGTTTTACCCCTAATTAATAGCTAAGCCAAGTATAGCATTAAACAGAAATCTTGCCAAGCAAATTATTAACTCTCTTAGCAAACAGACTTACATCATCCATCTCTTCACCTTCCACGATGCAAGCTTGGTAAAATAATAAATGAATCATGTCTTCCAATGTTGGGTTTTCACCATTTTCAGCGTGAGATTTCATTATGCTTTTTATTACAGGATGCTTAGTGTTAATTTCCAGTACCTTTGGCGTGCGGTAATTTAGCTGCTTTTGTTCACGCAAAAAACGCTCCATGCGAAGATCCATAGCTCCTTCATCAACCGCTAAACACACAGGACTGTCAGTCAGTTTTTTTGAGATTTTTACGCTTTTCACTGAATTGCCAAGAACCTTGGTGAAATATTGCAGTATAGAGTCCATATTTTCTTCAGTCTTTTCTTCATCTTGCTTATTTTCCTCATCTTTTTTATCTTCTTCTGAAGAGAATTTTTCCAAATCAACATCAGCGCGGGTCACAGACTTAAATTTTTGATCTTTATATTCATGAATCACGCTAGTCCAGAAATCATCAACTGGATCAACAAATAGAAGCACTTCTAGTCCTTTACTGACGAATCCCTCAAGTTGCGGACTGTTTTTCACTGAATCGAGGCTATTTCCGGTGAGATAATAGATATGCTCCTGCTCAGGCTTCATTCTGCTTATATAGTCATCAATGCTGACTAATTTCTCATCACCAGTGCTATGAAATCTGCAAATCGAGAGCAGTGCCTCTCTCTCATCAGTTGGCATAGCTTCACAAAGACCCTCTTTTAATACTGCACCAAAATTGGTCCAGAATTTTGTATATTCCTCTAAATTCTCTTTTGCCTTTTTACCAAGCTCTGATATCGCGCGTTTAGTTAAGGATTTTCTGATTTGCTCAACAACACGATTATTCTGCAGCGTTTCTCTGCTGATGTTAAGAGGCAAGTCCGGTGAATCAACAATACCTTTCAGAAAACGCAAGTATTGTGGTATGATCTGTACGTTATCTTCAGTAATAAATACCTTGTTTACATATAACTTCACAGAGCAACGTCTATCTGGATGGAATAAATCAAAAGGTTTAATGGAAGGAACATAAAGCAAATTTGTATATTCTATTGCACCTTCATTTTTATTATGCAATATCATCCAAGGCTCCCCGCCAACGTGAGCAACACTGCGGAAAAAATCATTGTGTTCCTCTTGAGTAACATCATTTTTTGGCTTAGTCCAAATTGCAGCCTTACTGTTTAACTTTTCACTTTTTCCTTCTTCATTTATGAATTCAACAGGAAAATTTATGTGATCAGAGTAAGTAGTGACAATGTTTTCAACACGAAATTTATCTAAAAACTCATTCTCTTCAGGACGCATAATGAGTGTAATTTTAGTTCCACGAGAAATTTGATTATCTAGTTTACTTATCGAATACTCTCCATCTCCCTTGGATTTCCAGACCCAAGACTCCTCCTCTCCAGCTTTTCTTGATTCTACTATTACTTCTGATGCAACCATAAAGCTTGAGTAAAAACCAACACCAAACTTCCCAATCAGCTCCACAGCTTGGCTTGAATCCTTGCTATTTTTAATCGCATCTAAGAACTTTTGCGTACCAGAGCTTGCAATTGTACCAAGGTTATCTATTAAATCTTGTCTGTTCATCCCGATGCCATTATCAGTGATATATAGCTCGTTCTTATCTTTATTGGAGCTAATAGTGATTTTTAACTCATCACTTGAATTTAGCAAATTTGAATTAGATTGAGATTCATAGCGCAATTTATCACATGCATCCGATGCATTTGATATTAACTCACGCAGAAAAATGTCCTTATTAGTATAAAGTGAATGAATCACTATATTCAGTACTTTCCCTACTTCAGCGTCAAATTTTAAATTTTCAGTTTCTTGTACGTTATGCATTTTGAGCTCCATTATTTGCCTACTACCCTAATAATCTAAGTATTGCACTGCAATCTTTCAAGGTCACGCACGCCAAAATTAATGTAGCCGCCATATTATGACACCCAATTTATGGGATCTCTTGCATAAAAATTCCTTGACACCCTTCGCCAGCCCCCTTGAAGGTATTCAGTTATCTTCATCTGTGCAGATTAAACAGCAAAAAAAACAACGTACTTGGCGTCTTATTTTTAATTTTTTGCACTATGTGCACCTTATGTCTTCACAACATTTCTAGCTATATAAGCCGAAACGCGCTTACAAAGCGTTTAAGACAGTAGAGAACGCCAATTTGCAGGATTAGAGAGTGACAACTAGCTAACACGGGGTTTCTTTTGCCTTTTTTTCTGCTTAGTAAATTTCTTAATGTTTATAATTTAGATTAGTTGCGGCTAAAAAGCAACTGAATCGCGGTTATTAAACGTTTAGAATAAAAAAACGCCATACTTGAAAGTATAATGTAAGTAATTAGCCAACCATGGGGCTTCTTTTGCCTTTTTTTTCACTTGGTAAATTTCTTAATATTTATAGCAACATGAACAAACATTTGAGAGTAACTTCTGCTAGTAGGGTGTCATCCCAGTGCGTGACACTGGGATCCAGAAAAATTGATTATGTACTATACAACATTTTCGATCAAAAGCTGGATTCCAGACTGGAATGACACCCTACTTAACCGTCATACCGCCGCAGTATCTCTTAGCATAGATCCCGCTAACAAGCAGCGGGATGACGAAGTTATTGTCATGCCACCGCGAACCGTCATACCGCCGCGGTATCTCCTTAGCATAGATCCCGCTAACAAGCAGCGGGATGACGAATTACTTAACCATTATACCGCCGCGGTATCTCTAGATCCCGCTAACACCTTACTATTACCCACAAATATAAATGTTTGTTGCATAGCTCTTAATGGCATAACTTTTGCTTGAAATAACTGTTTATATGGTGCAATAGAAGCCCCGAGTAGCGAGTTTTGACTCTATATTACTGTAAGTGGCGCTGTAATAATGTGCTGACGCTTAGTTTAAGCGCGATTTGGCTGAATGTAGAAAAAATAAAAAAGACATGCAGCCGCTATAATTTTATCTAATCCGCCAATAAATACCCTAAGTTTTTTACTGAATTTTGTCATTGAGCCTGCAGGTCAAAAACAAGTTTTGAGTCATAAATACCCTTATTATCATAATAAGGGGGCTGGCGGAGTTTGTCAAGGAAGTTTTTGTATTTTAATTTTAGAATTTTATAGGCTTTTGTTTTCATGAAATTATGTTCTCATGGGTAAATTAATGTTATCCTTTTTTGTTGATCTAAAGTTTTTTATGTTCATACACTTACGTGTTCATAGTGTTTATTCGCTGCTTGAAAGCTCGGTTAAAATTGAGGAGCTGATAGGCCTTTGTTTGCGAAATAAAATGCCAGCGGTTGCAATTACTGATTCAGGCAACTTGTTTGGCTCGCTCGAATTTTCAGAATATGCAGCAAGTAGGGGAATACAGCTAATAATAGGATGCAATATTATAGTTAAACATTCAGAACAAAATTTACCTATATTATTGCTTGCAAAAAATGAGCAAGGGTACACTAATTTAGTCACTTTGGTGAGTGAGTCTTTTAAAAAGCGCAAGAATAACAGCGATATTCCTTACGTTGATTTTGATGAGCTATTGAATTTAAGTATGGGTTTGATCGCTTTAACCGGTGGATGTTTGGCTCAACTATTGTTGGGGCAAGATAAAGAAACGGTTGAAAAACTGCTTTCAGCATTCGATGGTCATTTATATGTTGAATTGCAGCGTCATGGGCTGAATAAAGAGCTAGAGCTTGAAGAAGCTTTAATAGATTTTGCTTATCAGCGCAATGTACCACTGGTTGCAACGAACGATGTGTTTTTTCCAAATAGGTCTGATTATGAGGCTTATGACATATTAACGTGCATATCGGAGGGGAGTTATGCCCTGGAGAATAACAGAAAGAAGTTAACTACCGAGCATTACTTCAAATCTGTGGCAGAAATGGAGGAACTGTTCAGCGACATTCCCGAAGCAATTCATAACACTTTAGTGATAGCTAAGCGGTGCTCTTACATGCCAAGAAGCAGGCAGCCTATCTTGCCTAAATTTCCTTGTCGAGAAAATAAAACTGAGAATGAAGAACTGAGGGAGCAGGCAGCTGCAGGATTGAAGCTGCGTATTGCAAAATCCTCTTCTGTCACCAGAACACCCTCCACTGTCATCCCAGTACTTGATACTGGGATCCAGAGAGATTCCAGCGTCACGCGCTGGAATGACACCAAACCAGATGATGACACACAACATGATATCGATTTCAAGCAATACTACGACAGGTTAGATTATGAACTAAGTGTAATCACTTCAATGAACTATGCTGGTTACTTTCTAATAGTTTCTGACTTTATCCGCTGGAGCAAAGCAAATGGCATTCCAGTTGGTCCAGGAAGAGGCTCTGGTGCTGGATCAATTGTTGCTTGGAGCTTACAGATTACAGACCTTGATCCAATAAAGTTTGGCCTAATATTTGAAAGGTTTTTAAATCCCGATCGTGTATCAATGCCTGACTTTGATATCGATTTCTGCCAAGAGAAAAGGGACCTGGTTATTGATTATGTTCAGAAAAAGTACGGTTATGTTGCTCAAATAATCACTTTTGGAAAATTGCAAGCAAGGGCAGTATTGCGTGATGTTGGTAGAGTATTGCAAATGCCTTACTCTCAAGTGGATAAAATATCTAAAATGGTTCCATTTAATCCAGTAAATCCTGTAACTTTATCGCAAGCGATAGAGCTTGATCAAAACCTGCAGAAAGAACGGGATAGTGATGAGGTAATTGCAAAGCTTCTTGATATATCACTAAAGCTTGAAGGAATATATCGTCACGTTTCAACTCATGCTGCTGGAATTGTAATATGTGATCAAAAGTTGGAAAATTTTGTTCCTGTGTACTACGATCCAAATTCGGCTCTGCCAATCACTCAATACAGCATGAAATATGTGGAGAAAGCTGGGTTAATAAAATTTGATTTTCTTGGACTTGGTACGCTAACACTAATAGATCATGTGTGTCGTTTAATTAATCGTGATGAAAAAAAGATCGATATTTCTTCAGTTCCTTTGAATGATCAAAAAACCTATGAGATGCTCTCTAGCGGTGATTCAATTGGAGTGTTCCAGCTTGAAAGTTCGGGAATGAGAGAAGCTTTAATCAAATTAAAGCCAGATTGCATTGAAGATATTATCGCTTTAATTTCCCTTTATCGTCCAGGACCTATGGATAACATTCCAACTTATGTTGCAAGAAAGCATGGACTTGAAAAGCCAGATTATATTCATCCGTTACTTGAAGGAGTGTTAAAAGAAACATTTGGGGTAATAATCTACCAGGAGCAGGTGATGGAAATAGCCCGTATTCTCTCTGGATATAGTCTTGCAGAAGCAGATTTGCTGAGACGTGCTATGGGTAAGAAAATTAAGGAAGAGATGGATAAACAACGTGAACTTTTCATCCAAGGGGCAACAAAGAATGGCGTTGATTATGACAGGGCAAGTTATATCTTTGACCTTGTTGCAAAATTTGCTGGTTATGGATTTAATAAATCTCACGCAGCTGCATATGCGGTTATATCTTATCAAACGGCTTACCTTAAAGCTAATTATCCATTAGAATTTTTTACAGCACTAATGAATCTAAATATTGATGATAGAGATAAACTGAATTTATTTTATCATGCAGCAAAGTTTAGTGGCGTTACCGTTCTTCCACCTGATATAAACAAGTCTCAAGCTGAATTCTCAATAGAGGGTGAGTGCATACGTTATGGTATTGCTGCCTTGAGGAATGTTGGTTTTTCTATAGCAGAAGGAATAGTGAACACACGTTCAAGCGCTTATAAGGACATATGGGAATTCATTCAAAATTCAGGTCATATAATAAATAAGAGAGCGCTAGAAAGCCTAATTAAATCCGGGGCATTCGATAGCGTGCATAAGAACAGAAAGCAGCTATATGAGTCAATGGACATGCTGATTTACTTTGCAAATAAAAACAAACAGGATAGGGAATCAAGTCAAGCTGCTTTGTTTGGTAGTCTTGATGTCCTCAAACCGAAATTTGAGAATGTGGAAGATTTTGATGAAGAGGAAAAATTAGAGCATGAGTTATTTTCACTAGGATTTTATTTAACTAATCATCCACTTGAAAAATTTAGAATTCTTCTGGAAAAGTTAAATATTGGGTTTATCGGAGAAAATAGAACAGCAAAAACTGCTGGGGTAATATTAAATGCACGTATGAGAACTTCAGAGCGTGGAAGGTTTGTTATACTCACACTTTCTGATCCCCATAACGTTTCTGAAATAGCATTTTATAATAATGAAATAATAGAAGAAAAAAGAGATTTATTCTCACCAGGAACATTTGTGATAATTGATCTTGAAGCTTCGGAAAATACGACAAGATTAGCAGGCAAGGATATATCTGAGTTTACAAAAAGAATCGCTTCTACAATAAAGGAATTAGTTCTCACCACTGAGTGCACGGATTCGCAAAAAGCCGCTATGGAATTAAATGCAATATTGAAAGATAAAGGCAGAACCAAAATAATGCTAAAACTTCTTCTCGAAAAACATAAAGTGAGCATCTTATTACCAGGTGCATACTCAATTGCTCCTCAAGTTATTTATGAAATATCTAACTTAAGCTGGATTAAAGGCGTAGAAATTAATACAAATAACTTGCTTATATAAAAAAGCTTTATATAATGAAATATTTAATCGGTATTAAAGGAAGATATAGTGAATCTTTATGAATTTACTTTTATAGCACAACAAGGATTATTACAGCAAGAAGTAGAGGAGATGGTCCAAGAGCTAGCTGTTTCATTGAAAAATATTAAAGCAGATGTTATTTTCCAGAAGATCAAGAGTCTTATGGAAAGGCAAAATAGTACGCTTACAAAACAAGAGTTAGAAACGCGTGCTGAAAACATTAAAGAAGGTCTAGTTGTTTACTCTGATTTCTTGGAAGATCTTACAAAAATTTTATGGGTTGAATTGGAAGAAGATCTTTCAAATTTGAAAGAAGTGAAGTCAAAAATCGATAAAGAGTTGAAAGATGACCTAAAAGATTTAGGAATAACGCAAGATTTTATAAAATTTCTAGGAGGCAGTGAGCAAATTACTAAAAGTGCGTTTATCCATAATGCAGTAAATGCTTTGAAGAGAAATATTTCAGAACATCTAATAAAGATTTTTCAAGATATTTTGAAAGATTTTAGAATAAACGGTCCAACTCAATCGAGCAAAGCATTGGAGATGCTTTTGGAAAACATTGAAGCATCGGGATTAATCAAGTATGAACATTGGGGTCTTTTGGATTTTGCATATCCAATAAATAAGATGAAGAGCGGTCATTATTGTATAATGTGCATAAGTTCTACTGCAAATATTCTGGATGAATTTGTGCGTAGAATGAAACTTAATGAGAACGTTATTCGCCACTTGTCTGTGCAGGTTGATAAATTTTTTGAAGGTAAATCTTATATGATGAATAAACAAATTGAGGAGCAAAACGCATAATGATGAAAAGACGAAATAGTTTTAATAATTCCTACGTATCTGTAAATAATAGGACTGGCTTTAGGCGTTCTAAAGTTTGCCCTCTTGCTACGTCTAAAGATGAAGACATAGATTATAAGAATACAGATTTATTATCCAAGTTTACCTCTGACTATGGTAGGATATTACCTAGAAGGTTAACAGGCGTATGTGCAAAAAAACAAAGGAAGTTACGCTTAGCGATCATAAGGGCACGTTTTTTGGCTCTTGTTCCTTACTGTACTAAAAAAGTTTAGGTAATTTATGTTGATAATTTTAAAGGAAAATATAAGGACTTTAGGTAAGCTTGGTGAAGTTGTCAAAGTTAAACCAGGTTATGCACGTAATTTTCTTTTTCCACAAAGAAAAGCGGTGAAAGCTACCAAGGAAAATTTAACAAAGCTAGAGGAGCAACGTTTATTACTGGAAGAAGAGAATATAAAAAGATTAAATGTAGCAAAAGAGCTTGCATTGTCACTACATGATAAGTTTGTGGTATTGATAAAGCAAGCTTCAGAGGATGGTAAAATTTTTGGTTCTGTAACAACACGTGAAATTGCGAAAGTTTTACTACAAGAAGGACATGCGATAGATCATCGTAGTTTATCTTTTGGTGGAATAAGCATCAAAAACTTGGGTGAATACCAAGTAAACGTAGAATTACATAGTGAAGTAGTAGTACCAATTACTATATACGTCGTGAAATCCGAAACAGATGCGCATGAATTAAGGCAAGTAAAGTTGCAAAATCAGAAGTCTGAGCAACAAGAAGGTGAAGCAGTGGAGCAAGAAGATACAAATAACAAATAGCAGTGAATAAAATATATCAACTATTCCTGTCATTCCAGTGCCTTTTTTTTCTGTCATCCCAGTGCGTGACACTGGGATCTAGCATGTTCAAAGATAAGACGGGGGTCATTTAATGATCCCGCGCTATAGCCAAAAAGAAATGTCTTCCATTTGGGAGGAAAATAATAAATTTAATATATGGCTTAAAATAGAAAAATTAGCGTGTGAAGCTCAAGCAGAGTTAGGAGTGATTCCAAATAGTGTTGCTCAGAAGCTCTCTGGTGCTATTGAATTTGATATTGAACGTATCAACGAAATTGAATCCATTGTAAAACATGATGTTATAGCTTTTCTGACATATGTTGCTGAAAAAGCGGGAGTTGATGTTCGTTATCTCCACTATGGAATGACAAGTTCTGATGTTTTGGATACATGCCTTGCGGTGCAGTTGAAAGAGTCATGTGATATTTTACTCGGGAATCTAAAAAATTTACTTGCAGTATTGAAAAAAAAAGCTGAGGACTATAAAGATATTGTTTGTGTTGGGCGCAGTCATGGAATGCATGCAGAACCAACAACTCTTGGATTAAAATTTGCTAGATTTTATGCTGAATTTAAACGCAATTATCAGAGATTAATTAGCGCGCAAAAAGAGATCTCAATTTGTAAAATATCAGGTGCAGTAGGTAATTTTGCAAATGTTGATCCGTTTGTTGAAGAGTATGTAGCAAAAGAAATGGGACTCATACCTGAAACCATATCGTCTCAAGTCATTCCTCGTGATAGACATGCCATGTTCTTTTCGGTTTTGGGAGTGATTGCAAGCTCAATAGAAAATATTGCAATTGAAATTCGTCATTTGCAAAGAACTGAAATCGGCGAAATTTCTGAGCATTTTTCCATTGGGCAGAAGGGAAGCTCTGCTATGCCACACAAATGTAATCCTATTTTAAGTGAAAATCTGACGGGACTCTCACGTTTAATACGCAGTTATGTTTTTCCTGCGTTAGAAAATGTTGCATTGTGGCACGAACGTGATATATCACACTCGTCTGTGGAAAGATGCATTGCTCCTGATGCTTGTATAACAATGGATTTTGCTTTAGTGCGATTAACAGATTTGATAGATAAATTGGTAATCAATAAGGAAAACATTGAAAAGAACTTAAATTCTTCAAAAGGTTTAGTTTTCTCACAGCGTGTATTGCTTGAGTTAGTAAATAGTGGTTTGGCAAGGGAAGAGGCGTATAAAATTGTTCAGAGCAATGCAATGAAAGTGAAACAAAACAACAGTGATTTTCTGGCCGAATTGAAACAAGATAAACCTTTACTTAAGGTTATTAACTCGGAAAAACTTGAATCTTTGTTTGATTTGAAATATTATACAAAGCATGTAGGTCACATATATAGCAAGGTTTTCAATTAGGCTGAGTAGCTCAGTTGGTAGAGCAGGAGGATCATAATCTCTTGGTCGGGGGTTCAAGTCCCTCCTCAGCCACTCGAACTAAACTATGTTTAGCAAGATAGTGCTATTGGTGAAGTAGTGCGACCCAGTGTCAGCTACTTGGAATGGTTACGTTCAGTTGTATATCCACTTAGGTGTATAGTTTAGAGGAAAATGGATAAGAGATTGTGAAAAGGGTTTAGCTTTTGGCCTATGATCTCTTTAAATGATAGAATTTCACTACAAAACTTAACTTTCTTCTATGCAATTAGCTAAGTCAAGAAAGGTGAATCTATCTCTTGTTGCAAACGCAAGATCGACCACTTCACAATATTGTTCTTTATTCCAACTGAGGTGCTCTGGTAAGTGCGGAATTGATAGATCTTCAAATATTTTTTGCAGGTATTTTGCAGGTAGTAAATTTTGCTTAATTAAATTGGAAATATTAGTCCATTCTTTACAAATAATCTCTTGGATTTTTTGCTGCATAATTTGCTTCTGTTCAAAAGTTCTTACAAATTCGATATTATCAAAGCACTGAGTTATATGTTTTACATCTAAAGTGGTCGGGTTGATAATCGGGTTTTGTATTGATAATATCTTTTCCTGCAAATTAGCCATGGTAATCGTCGTAACAGCAATTTTTTCGCCATGTAGTGAGGAATGATCTCTTGTTACCATTTCCATTGCGTGAGCTATCATATGCTCTCCTTGGCTTGCAGAATAGCTGCCTTTTGATATTACCATTCCAAGTCCTGAAATTAGTAGAACTTCCATAAGTAATAGGACCACTTTTCTACTTCTTTTAGTAAGCGCCGTATACTCTCTTAGCAAAATTTGCTCCAAATCGCGAACAAGTGTAAAAGGTAATTCATTGTATTCTGTGCCAAGCAACAAATGAGATAGTAGCCAGTCAGCCTGAACTGTCGAACGGCAAATGAAATCTGCAAATCCGCTTAATGTGAGGCGCAGTGGTGCATTGGTAAGTATGTCTATATCTATATATATCGCTCTTGGAAGATGTGCTTTGAACGATTTTTTGTATCCATTTACTAATATTGAAGCATTTGCGGATGTATATCCATTCATGGAAGCGGCTGTTGGGAACGATATATAATCTTTTTTCCCGAGGTAGCTTGCATATTTGCAGATGTCGTTAACGGTGCCGCTACCAAATGCAACTATTAAGTCACTGTCTTTTGCTTTGTTTCTAACTAGATTTATGGTTTCAAGAGAGGCAAGTGAAAGATTAGTACCCATGGTTGGTGTCATTCCAGCGCGTGACGCTGATTTTTTTTCCTGGATCCCAGTCTCGAAGGACTGGGATGATAAAATGTAGGGAGCATCCGAAATGATATGAGGTTTTGCAAGAGGCCTAATGGTATTGCTCGGGATAATTAAGTGAGAAATTTTATTAAATACGTTTTTGTTTAAAAGTTTTGCTGTATTTTCATCTGCAACTAGAAAGATGTCATTTCCGTGTCGTGTACATATTTTATAGATATCATCAGCAAGGTGGTAATCTGTTATTACTTCCCTTAGAAAAGTTTGTTCGGCTTGATGTAATATTTGTTTTAAATAGTGCATAGAGTGTTTACAATATAGCAATATAAGTATTTTAAGATTGACATGAAAATTGACCCTGTAGAGCTAACTAAGAAATTGATCTCTTTTGAGAGTATAACACCAAGGGACGGCGGGGCAATAGAGCATATAGCAACAATCTTCAAGAAAAGTGGCTTTGACTGTGAGATTTTAGAATTTGGTGATGATGGAACTAAAGTTAAAAATCTTTATGCGAAATATATAAATGGAGTACCAAATTTGTGCTTTGCTGGGCATGTTGATGTTGTACCACCGGGTCAGTTAAAAGATTGGGCATTTGGTCCATTTAATCCAGAAGTTAGAGATGGAATGCTATATGGAAGAGGAGCAGCTGATATGAAAAGCGGAATAGCTGCATTTATTGCTGCTATGGCAAATTTAATTGCAGAAAAGTTTCAATTTAATGGTTCGATAAGTGCATTGATTACCAGTGCTGAAGAAAGCACGGAAGAATATGGAACAAAGGCAGTTTTGGAATGGATGAAAAGTAAGCAAAAAAAGATAGATTTTTGTGTAGTTGCCGAACCAACCAGTAGTGAGAAATTAGGTGATACCATAAAAATAGGCAGAAGAGGTTCTGTAACATTTGAATTAATTTGCCATGGAAAACAAGGACACGTTGCCTACCCAGACCTAGCAGATAATCCAATATATAAGGTAACATCGATATTGAGTAAGGTAAAAAATACTACTTTTGATCATGGTAATAAATATTTTCAGCCTTCACATTGCGAAGTTACTACTATCGATGTTGGAAATAATACTAGCAATCTAATACCTAGTTCAGCAACTACACGTTTTAACATTCGATATAACGATACACAAACACCTGACGGCTTATATAAGCTGATTGATGAAATATGCTCCAGTGTAACTAACGATTATAAACTTTCTATGCATAGCAGCAGGGACGTTTTCCTCTCTACTCCTGATAGAAATACTGATATTATGCTTGATGCGATAAATAAAGTTACCAGTATTGATGCTGTGCTGAGCACAAGTGGTGGCACATCTGACGCTGCGTTTATCAAAGATGTTTGTCCAGTGATTGAATTTGGTATAATCAACAAAACCGCACATCAGATAAACGAATGCATATTAGTAAATGATATACATAAATTAACAGCTATATATAAGGAATTTATAGAAAATTATTTCAATCCCACTAATAAAATATTGAGTCAGGTCAACGTAGTTAGTAATATATCTAGTGGTCCATTGTTAGCTTAGATGTAATCAGATCTCTTGCATAACTGTTGTTTGAGTAACAACTGGTATCATCCCAGCGTGTGACGTTAGAATCCAAAAACCATGAGAGCTACAAAAACCACTTGACAAACTCCGCCAGTCCCCTTATCATGACAGTGAAGCTATTGTATTTGCTTTCGCCAATCTGCAGATTAAAAGGTAAGGATTACTTAATGTATCGGCGTCTTATGTTCAATTTTTTGCAGTATATAGATACTGTATGTCTTTACAAAACTTCATCTACATCTAGATTTTTATCTAAATAAGCTGAACGCGCTTACAAAGCGTTACAAGACATCAAAAAATGCCAATACTCGACAAAGATAGTAAAAGACTAGCTAACTCGGAGATTCTTTGTCTTTTTTTCTGCTTAGTAAATTTCTTAAACATTTGCAGCGTAGGTTAGTTGCAATTAAAAGCAGCTGAATTTCGCTTGTCAAGCGTTTAAAACATAAAAAACGCCAATATTTTAAAGCGGATAATAACCACGGGGCTTCTTTTGCCTTTTTTTTGTTTGGTAAATTCCTTAATATTTATAGCTAGAGACTCTCATCTTTAGCGAGCTTCAAGGTAATTGGTTGCTATTTGCGAAAATATTTGCATAATTTGAGCAACATTAATTGATAAAAATTAACTATGGAGCTTAATAAGATTGCAGCATCGATTTTACTTTCTGGGCTAATCATTATGATAGTCAGCAACGTAGTTGATATGCTGTATAGTCCAGAGGAATATAAGATTGAACACCAAACGATAGTAGCTGCTGGTAACAATGAGTTCCAGCAAAAAATCGAGCAAGTGGCGCTCGATATTGGAGCGCTCATGCAGAATGCTAGCTTTGAAAAAGGCAAGTCAGCAGCGAAGAAATGTATAGCCTGCCATAGTTTTGAGAAAGGTGGAATGAATAAAGTAGGACCAAACTTATGGAACGTAGTTGGAAACAAAAAGGCTCATCTTGGTAACTCATTCAATTACTCAAAAGCAGTGCTTGAAAGAGGTGGAAAATGGGGGTATGAGGAGCTATTTGCTTTCTTAAAGAACCCAAAAGCCTATATAAAAGGTACGCGTATGGCATTTGCAGGTATTTCCAATCCACAAGAAATTGCAGATCTAGTTAGTTATTTGCGTCAATTGAGTGATAACCCGGTTGCTTTGCCAAAGTAGTATGGATTATTGTAATGATGGAAATAATGGTCACATAGCATATCGAAAGCTACAAGGAAAGAAAGCTTCTGTAGTTTTTTTCGGTGGATTTGCATCTAATATGGATGGAACTAAAGCAACTGCTATTTACAAATTTTGCCAAGAAAACGAGATAGCACTTGTGCTATTTGATTATTTTGGTCACGGTCATTCAAGTGGTGATTTTATTGATTACACGATAAGTGATTGGCAAGAAAATTGTGCTAAAGTGATAAGTGAATTAACTAGCGATAAACAAATAATTATAGGTTCAAGTATGGGAGGATGGCTGATGCTGCTCATTGCCCTTCAATTTCCAGAAAAAATTGCAGCATTAATCGGCATATCGTCTGCTCCTGATTTTACTGAAGATTTGATATTCAAGCAATTGTCAGGCAAGCAAAAAGAAGAACTAGGTTCTAAAGGTGTAATAGATTTTACTTCAGAGCATTGTAGATACAAAATAACTAAAAATTTGATCGAAGATGGCAGAAAGAACCTTCTTTTAAACAGAGAAGCAATAGATATAAACTGTCCTGTGCGCTTATTGCATAGCATTAATGATAAAGATGTTCCTTATCAAACTTCATTGAATTTAGCTGAAAAAATTAAGTCAACCGATGTTGAAGTATACTTGATGAAATCAGCAGAGCACAACATGTCTGACAATCACTCACTGAAAGTTTTATTTAAGACCATTAGAGAATTTTTGCCAGCAAAAACATATAGGTAACCGTTCACACTTAATTCTTCAATCTCACTAATAGAAAGGCCAGTAAACTTGACAATAGTGTTGACATCAACATTATTAGCCAGCATTGCTTTTGCAACTTCAATTTTTCCTTTCTCTATACCTTTTTCTATACCTTTCTCTTCAGCAAGATCAAGTCTGTATTCAAGAATGGCTTCTTCTTTGCGTAGATCCATTATTCTTTCTTCGTAAGCTACTAAATCTTTTTCGTTCCAACGAAACTTATCTAACTCATCATATGCTAGCTTTATTATTGGTGCCTTTTCTGCAATTTTCTTTAGATCTTCATCTGTCGTTTCTTCAGCATATTTAAAGAAAAATAGCCAACGATCTACTATGCTTTCTAGCTGTTCTACTTTGCTTTTTGTAAATTTAGGTAACTCAATAAAGACAAATTGAAAATCTTTTAAGTAATGGCCGTTGGTTTTTATATCACGTATATTATGAGTAGAGATATAACCAACTTCTTCAGGAAGTAAGTTACAATTGGAAATAGCAATAAAGAAGACTTTCTTTAAATCAATGTAGTTGCCAGATTTATCTAATTGTCTTGAGTAAGCCTTAGCAGCATATAGTTGAGCGCGTTTCTCAAAACCTTTATCACGAGCCAGTTGCATCTCAATCACAAACCTATTACCAATAGAATCCTTGCAGAGAACATCAACAATACTTTGTTTATCAGAGGCAATTTCGGGATCCATGATAGTACTTAAGAATTCTACTTCTTGTATTGCACTTGCCTCAGCAAATCCTAAAATATCGTTCAAAAAGTGAATAAGGATATTCTTATTTTTTTCCGTTCCAAAGATTTTTTTGAAACACAAATCATTGCGAGGATCGAGAAATTTTGAAAGAGCCATAATGCTTGGAAAATATTAATAATTATACACTATTATTAACAATTATTCAACTATATTTTTGAAGATAGCTAGTTTCTGTATTTACTTTAAATTGAAGAAAGCTCAAATGAAAGATCGTGTTTTTCACAGAATGCAGTCTGGTTACACATATAGTTGAAGTAATTCAGATTTGTAAGATATGTTTATCTGCAGTTATAGCTTCAACAGTAGGCGTTACTCTTGATTACCTCAACATTTTCTCTTGGCAATTCTTTAATGAACCGAGAAGTGCGCATCGGTTGCCACTGGTTGTTAATTTCCCTCCTATCTGCACATGAAATGATTAACCTTTCCTTTGCCCTGGTTATGCCAACATATGCAAGTCTCCTTTCTTCTTCTAAAGCTTTACCACTTTTATCTTCAAAAGATCTTTGATGAGGAAATAATCCCTCTTCCCAACCAGGTAGAAACACGCACGGGAATTCAAGTCCTTTGGCTGCATGAAGAGTCATAACATATACAGTGTCATCGTTATTCATATTATCCACTTCCATCACTAGACTTATATGCTCCAAGAAAGTTGTGGCATTATCGAAATTTTTTAAAGATGAGATGAGCTCCTTGACATTTTCTATTCGTGCTAAGCCTGTTACCTCCTCATTTTCAAGCATTTCAATATACCCTGATTGGTTTGCTACGATTTTAACGAATTCATGCAGTGGTTTTACGCTTACTATTTCTTCCCAAGCTTTAATTTTATTTAAAAAATCATTTAGTGAGAGTTTAATTCTTTCGGTTACTTGATTACTATTAACTAATATTTTTGCTGCCTCAAAAAAAGAAATTTTGTTATCCTGAGCAGTCGTGTATATTTTCTTTAGAGTTGTAGCTCCTATGCTTCTTTTTGGCCGGTTTACGATCCTTTCAAAAGCTAAGTCATCGTTATTGTTTGTAACGAGTCTTAAATATGCAATTATATCCCTGACTTCCTGACGTTCGTAGAATTTTACGCCACTTATAATCTTGTAGGGAATTGAATATTTTATAAAATACTCTTCGAGAACTCTAGTTTGAAAAGTGGCCCTTACCAGCACTGCAATGTCACTAAATCTGTATTTATTGAGCTTTAATATCTGTTCGCTTATGAACCTTGCTTCAGCTTTTCCGTCCCATAATTTTATTAGATTTACCTTTTCCCCTTCAACGTTTGTTGTCCACAATTTTTTTTCTAGCCGAGTTTTATTGTGATTGATAACATATGACGCAGTTGCAAGTATGTGAGATGTTGATCTATAGTTACACTCTAGTTTGACAGTTTTTGCATTTTTAAAATCATCAGAAAATTTTAAAATGTTTTCAACTTCTGCACCACGCCAACTGTATATTGACTGATCGTCATCTCCCACACAGCAAATATTTGAGTGCTTTTTTGCAAGGTATTTTAGCCAAAGATATTGTATTGCATTTGTATCTTGATACTCATCTACCATGACATACTTAAACTTGTTTTGGTAATAGGACAGAACTTCGGTCTTTTGATTAAAGAGTTGTATGTTATATAGCAATAAGTCACCAAAATCGACAGAGTTAAGGAATTTTAACCTTTCCTGATACTGGTGATAGACTTTGAGTGCAGTTACGTACACTGGCCTAAATGATTGAACGTCTTCCACTTCAGATGGCAGTAAACACTTCTCTTTCCATTGCTGAATAATATTCATAATGGTCTTACATTTTTCTGATAGGTAATCAGGGCTGATTTCATTCATGATGTTTTTTATTACCTGTAATTGGTCATCCACACCAATAATTGTAAAATTGGAATTTAGCCCCACGACTTCAGCATGATGACGTAGAATTTTTGCTGCAATTGCATGGAAAGTGCCAAGCCATGGTATGTTTGTGCCTGTTAGCTCAAGTACCCTTGATACCATCTCATTTGCTGCTTTGTTTGTGAATGTAACAGCTAATATTTCATCAGAATAAGCGTGACCGTTTCTAATTATGTGCGCTATTCTTGAAGTAATCGTTCTTGTTTTTCCCGTTCCTGCTCCTGCCAGTATCAAAACTGGTCCATCTATGTTAGTTACAGCTGATTGTTGTTCTGGATTTAGCAGTGAGAGATAATCGTTCATTTGCAGCCCTATAGATTATAACTTCGTAAAGTTAAACCTATGATCGAAATATTGTAAAGGTTTTATTGAATAGAACAGTTAAAGAATGTCCTAGGTGTATGGTCCCACCATACCAATTTATTGTACTAATTCTAGTATAACCTGCCGGGACAATCTATTTCAGTTCCAATACCTTACATTATAAGGATACAAGTCAATAATTGACAATCACTGAGATACAGGCTAAAATGTTTATATGATAATTCTTGTGAGGAGGAAAAATGGATTTTGACAAATATATTAAAGGCAATGCACTTTTTATACATGGATGTGTTGCTGTAGATATAGTGGTTAAAGAGCTAGTAAGGTTTTTACAAAATGAAACACACATTACAGAACTTGGTCTAGAATGGTGTAAAATTGATGATGAAGATGCAAAAGAGTTAGCAAAGCTCTAGCTAACGGTAATCTTACAAGTCTTGAATGGCTTAAATTATCATGTAACAAAATTGGTGGTAAAGGTGCAAAAGCTTTAGCTAATGGTAAGCTTGAAAATCTTAAATATCTTGATTTAACGCAAAATAATATTGGTGCTTCTGAAGGTGCAAAAGGGTTGGCTGAAGGTAATCTTATCAATCTTGTTCAACTTAATTTAACCCGGAATAAGATTGGTAAAAAGGGCGCAAAAGTTTTAGCCAATGGTAAGTTTGAAAATCTCGAGCAGCTTAACTTAGAAAACAACAATATTGGTGATGAAGGTGCAAAAGCTTTAGCTAATAACAATCTTACAAAGCTTGAATACCTTAGTTTAAAAGACAACTACATTCGTAATGAAGGTGCAAAAGCTTTAGCTAATGGTAACTTTACAAAGCTTCAACATCTTATCTTAACCGAAGGTGTTGGTGATGAAGTTAGAAAAGAGCTAGAAGCTAAGCTTACAAATTGTATTGTTGTTGTAGATTACCGTAATCGAAATCTACCATTCAGTCCTGAAAACAATAGCAAATACTATGTTTGTGGTGGGAAAGCAGTAGGTTTATTTCTAGGTTTGAGCATAGCATACCTTGCAGGAGCCGCCACTTTAGCTCCTGCTATTGTTGCTGTTGCAGTATTTATTGCAGCCACTGTTGTTGGTGCACTGGTGGGTTATGGTATTGGAAAGTTTTGCGAGAAAGTAAGTGAAGAGAAGCAAAATGATCCTGATATGAGTATGTGTACTGCAATTAAGAATGTCCTTATCCCTGAGTGTTTAATCCATAAGGTAGGCATTTAGTATTGACTTTACAACGATAGTCACTTTAAATTAGTAATTGTTGTTGCAGTTAAAGTATCGATGCCTTTTTTCTTTTATTTTTTCGCAATTCTTAGCATTTTATCTGCTGTTTGTGTAATTAGTGTAAGAAATCCTGTGCATGCAGTATTATTTTTAATTTTCACCTTCGTTAATTCTGCAGTTCTTTTTATTCTCCTTGGAGCTGAATTCATCGCTATGATGGTGCTGATAGTATACATCGGTGCGGTTGCAGTGTTATTCCTTTTTGTAGTTATGATGCTCGATATTGACTACATAAGGTTGCGCCAGGGTTTTGCGAAGCATTTCACTCCTGGTGCTATATTATGTGTTGTGTTTCTTCTGATTATCAGTTTTGTAATCCGCAGCTCAACGCTGAATATAAGTAATGTTATAAACTATAATGCCAATAACGTGAAAGCTATCGGTAATTTGCTCTACACTGACTACATGTACGCTTTTCATCTTTCTGGTATTCTGCTGCTTGTTGCAATTGTTGGTGCAATTGCTCTTACCTTGCAGGACAAGAAAAAAGGAGTTAAAAAACAGAATGTATTAAAGCAATTGACACAATCTTCATCTGTAAAATTGGTTAAGGCTAAATTTGGAAAAGGAGTAGAATGGAAATAGGATTAAATCATTTTTTGATAGTTGCTGCTATTTTGTTCACTATTGGGGTGTGCGGTATTTTCATTAACCGTAAGAGCATAATCAATATATTATTATCAATAGAAATATTATTGCTGGCGATTAATATCAATTTAGTTGCTTTTTCTGCCTTTATGAATGATATAGTTGGGCAAATTTTTGTGATGTTTGTGTTGACTGTTGCGGCAGCAGAGTCAGGAGTTGGGCTTGCAATATTGGTTGTATATTATAGAAGTCGTGGCAATATAGATGTTGAACAAGCGAACTTAATGAAAGAATGAAAGTATGATGGATATACTGAAATTAATAGTATTTTTGCCACTCTTTGGTTCGCTATTTGCAGCACTTTTTAGAAAAAGTCAGTTAGTTACAACGGCAGGGATTGGAATATCTGCAGTTTTATCTTGGTATGTTTTTCTCACCTTCTCTGAAAATTATCACTTGAGTTTATTTCCTCTATTTTCATTAAGTGTATTAAAAGTAAATTGGGCAATTAGTGTGGATGCTCTCTCATCCTTAATGCTTATTGTTATTACCACCGTTTCACTAGTAGTCCACCTCTATTCTATCGGTTATATGGAGCATGACAAAGGGAAGTCGAGGTTTTTTTCTTACCTATCGCTATTTACGTTTTGCATGATTGTGCTGGTTGTAAGCGATAATTTCGTGCAGCTTTTTTTTGGCTGGGAAGGGGTTGGCCTATGTTCTTATTTACTCATAGGATTTTGGTTCCAAAAATATTCTGCAAATAATGCAGCAATTAAAGCATTTGTTGTGAATAGGGTAGGAGACTTTGCACTATTGATTGGGATCTTTCTCATTTATTATACATTTCACTCTTTGAAATTTACTGAAGTTTTTGACACAGCTGATCTTCTTGGCGCACAGAACATTAGGGCATTCTGCTGTGAATTTAAAATAATTCATATAATATGCATATTACTTTTTATTGGCTGTATGGGTAAATCTGCACAGCTTGGTTTACATGTTTGGTTGCCAGATGCAATGGAAGGGCCAACCCCTGTTTCTGCACTCATTCACGCAGCAACGATGGTAACAGCAGGTATATTTTTAGTAGCAAAATGTTCTCCATTGTTTGAGCTATCAAATGTGGCACGAGAATTAATAGTTATTGTTGGGGCACTTACTGCTTTTTTTGCAGCTACGGTTGCGATTACTCAGAACGATATAAAAAAAATAATTGCTTATTCAACCTGCAGCCAACTTGGTTATATGTTCATGGCATGTGGGCTTTCTGCTTACAATGTTGCTATTTTTCATTTAATGACACACGCTTTTTTTAAAGCTCTACTATTTCTTGGTGCTGGCAATGTGATTCATGCAATGCATCATGAGCAAAACATTCAGAAAATGGGAAATTGCTGGAAGAAAATCCCTTGCACTTACACTCTCATGTGGATTGGGTCTCTTGCGCTTTCTGGAATATTTCCATTTGCAGGTTTTTACTCAAAGGATTTGATAATTGAACATGCTTATAGCACGGATAGCTTTGCTTTTGTAATAAGCTTAGTTGTTGCATTCTTCACAGCGTTTTACTCTTGGAGGTTATTGCTTCTTGTGTTCCATAGCCAAAAACAAAGTAAAATTAATATACATGAAGCACCGAAGATTATGCTTATACCATTACTGATACTTGCTTTTGGATCGGTATTTTCTGGAATATGGGGAGCAAATATTTTGAACATAACTAGTAATGCGTTTTGGAAATCAAGTTTAATGGTGATTGATGAGCATGGAGTTCATAATTTCTTTATAAAATTACTACCAACCTTGGCAAGCCTAAGTGGAATAGCTCTTGCGTACCTGATTTACCAATATCAAGTAATTAGGCAAATTAAGAGTAAATTTTTACTTAAGTTTTTGCAGAATAAATGGTACTTTGATGAGGTGTATGAGTTTGTTATAATTGCACCGATAAGATTTATGTCTAGGCTTCTATGGAAGTTTGATGTTAAGGCTATTGATTCATTTGGGCCAAATGGTGTTGTAAGGTTGGTTAATGAATGTTCAAAAAGTTCTATAAAGTTACAAACTGGTTATATATTTGATTATGCATTTATTATGTTTGTTACTTTAATAATCGGTGCTTTATATATTATTGGAATTAAATAGAAGGTGTTGTTACTTAGTATATTCTTGCTTCCACTGATAGGAGCGTTGATTTTATCCTCGATCAGGATTAATCATCAATCTATACACCTAAGATTCCTTGCCCTATTTTTTGCTGTACTTCCATTTTTGCTTAGCATTGTAGCTTGTATAGAATTTGATTATAACAATACGGACTTTCAGTTTGTCAGCTATCCAGTAAGAGATATTGGAATAGGGGTGGATGGAATATCGTTGCTTTTCCTTCTACTTACGACCTTCTTGTTTGTTATTTGTATGCTCTATAATTGCAAAATGAGTTATACGACCCTAAAAGCCTATATGGCATTATTTCTACTGCTTGAGAGTTTTGTAGTCGGTTTTTTCGTTTCACTGAATGCTATAAGCTTTTATGTGTTTTTTGAAGCTGTCTTAATACCAATGTTCTTTATTATTGGCATTTGGGGAGGGAAGCAAAGGATATATGCGACGTTTAAGTTATTTCTTTATACATTAACTGGCTCATTATTATTTCTACTTGGGTTGGTATACATCTATAGTGTTTTTGGAACGTTTAGTATACAAAAATTAGCTACATTAGTGCCAAGCCTTGATCTTGAAGTGCAGTCATTGCTGTGGATTGCATTTTTTATTTCTTTTGCAATAAAAGTACCTATGTTTCCATTTCACACTTGGCTTCCTGATGCGCATGTGCAATCACCAACTTCTGGGTCTGTGATTTTAGCTGGCTTGCTTATTAAAATGGGGGGATATGGATTTTTAAGGTTTTCTATTCCAATGCTTCCTCAGGCAAGTTTGTATTTTTCAAATTTCGTTGTTGTGCTGAGCATTATTGCGGTGATATATGCTTCTCTAGTTGCGTTTGCTCAAGATGATATAAAGAAGTTAATAGCTTATTCTTCAATAGCACATATGGGGATCGTTACTGCTGGCCTCTTTTCATTTTGTGAGGAAGGAGTACTGGGTAGCATATTTCAAATGATTAGTCATGGCCTTATTTCTGCTGCTTTATTTTTGTGTGTTGGAATGCTATATACTCGAACTGGAACTTTGGAGATTGCAAAGTACTTTGGCATAGTAAACACAATGCCAAAATTTGGTTTTATGTTCATTTTATTTTCAATGGCTTCAATAGGGCTACCTGGAACATCTGGATTCATAGGTGAGTTTTTGGCTATGGTTGGAATGTTTAAGAGCATAGGGTTTTTTACAGGATTTATCGCACTTGGCACTATTTTAAGCGCAGTTTATATGCTGAATTTATGTAAGCAAATAATATGGGGGGTTAGCTATTCTAAATTATTAAATAACCGCTTGGATAACATAGAATTTTCTGTCTTAATTCTGCTTGCAGTGTTTGTTATTTTGCTTGGATTCTACCCAACCCTTGCACTGAATTATTTGAAGCCATGTATGGCAAATTTGTTAGTCAAATATAATGCGCTATGAATTATATACAGATATTGCCGGAAACGTTCTCTATTATCTCCTCGTTAGTGTTGCTACTGCTTGGAATTATATTTAACCGCCGAACTATCAACTTATTAGCACTTGGCTGCACAGTGGTAACTTTGATTATTTTAATTATTTCGGCAGAAAACAATGAAATTTTTCTCTTTAATTCGTTGTTAAAACTCAATTTATACATCAGGTCAGCCCAAGGGTTAATTCTCAGCACAGGAATTTTAATACTTTTGATGCTGAATTTATCAAAATATGACTATAAATATGAATTTTCAATACTGATTCTTTTTGCGCTATTTGGCATGATAACTTTGGTTTCAGCAAATAGTCTGATTTCTTTTTATTTAGCTTTTGAGTTGATGAGTATATCTTTGTATGTTCTTGCGAGCTTTAATAAAGATTCAGCTTATTCATGTGAAGCAGGAGTGAAATATTTTACACTTAGTGCACTATCTTCCTGCATTATGCTATATGGAATGTCGCTGCTTTATGGATATACAGGACAAGTCAATTTCTCTGAGCTCGGTTCATTCTTGCAAAACCATCAGATAACTTATGGAATAGTTTTTGGGTTAGTTTTTATCCTTATTGGTTTGTGTTTCAAGCTTGCTATTGCTCCTTTTCATATGTGGGCTCCAGATGTCTATCAAGGTGCACCTACCATAGTAACTGCGTTTTTTTCTACGGCCCCAAAAGCTGCACTTGTAACATTTTTAATTCGATTGATGAATGAAGAGTTAGTAAATGTAAAAAGTTATGTTCAGCCTATTTTCTTATACGTTTCAGCATTGTCTGTGCTTATCTCAGCTTTTGGGGCCTTGCATCAGCAAAACTTAAAAAGGCTGCTTGCTTACAGTTCAATTGGTCACATTGGTTTTATATTTGCTTCACTTTCTATTTTTACACAAGCAGGAACAGATAGTGCCTTAATGTATCTGGTGATATATATCATCACAAGCATAGGGCTATTCTCATATCTCGTACAAATTGACGATGACGATTGTGATATTGCAAATTTATCTGGTATAGGAAAAAAGCAACCAATTTTAGCATTCCATCTTTCTATACTATTACTCTCGATGTCGGGAATACCTCCACTTGCAGGTTTTATCGCTAAATTTTTTATATTCAAAAGTTTAATAAATTCTGGCTTTATCAGCCTGTCTTTGGTCCTTGTAATAGCGAGTGTGATATCATGCTACTATTATTTAAATATCATGAAAGTTATGTATTTTGATAAAGCTAGTGGTAATAAGGTTGCTTATTCTAAGGGTCTATTCATTATCACTTCAGTGGCTTCACTGATCAACCTCGTTCTTTTCTTGTACGTTTTACTCACTCATTGAACTAAAGGGCTGACAAGGTGATCCCTAAGGGCTTTCATATTCATCATTACAAAGAAGTTTCAAGCACTAACGAAGAAGCGTTAGATTTAATTGATAAAGGAATATCAAATGAAACTGTCATTATTGCTGATAAACAAACAGAAGGTAGGGGACGCACTGGAAAAAGCTGGATTTCTCCAGAGGGTAATCTCTATGCGAGTTTGATAATTAACCAAGAAACGGATGTCAGCAAATTGACAGAATTGACTTTTGTTACTGCTCTTGCTGTTGGCAACACGTTACTATCATTTATAAGTGACAGTAACGTTCAACATAAATGGCCAAATGACATTCTAATCGATGGCAAGAAAATAAGTGGAATATTGCTTGAAAAAAGATCCAATTCGAATTGGCTCATTATAGGAATTGGAATTAATGTCAATCATGCACCACTTCCAGGAACAACGTGCATTAGCAATTACGGTGAATCTGTGTCTAACATGGATCTGTTAAAGGAATTAATAATAAATTTTAATAAGCTAAGAAAGCAATGGCTATTTGATGGGTTTTATGCTATAAGAGAAATGTGGTTAAAAAAAGCATTCAAAATGAATGAGCAAATCAGTGTAAAGTTAGCTGACAAATTGTATGAAGGAATTTTTGCTGATATAGATAAAAGTGGTAAATTGGTGTTGCAGCAAAAGGATGGAAGCTTAATTTATTTTGATGCAGGTGAGTTATTTATTGATAATGCATTATGAATACATATGTAATTTTTGCTTACCTTATTAGTTTTACGTTGATTACCGGAGAACTGATTTTTACCATTTCTTGCTATACTAAAAGTAAAAAAATTCTAGAAAGCCTGAAAGATAATAATGAAGAAGAAACATAAGCGATTACTTATAACTTCAGGAATTTTCTGCTTTTTAAGTTGTGCAGTTTTTTTTATTTTAACAACGCTCAAAGAAAATATCTCATTTTTCTATACAGTAAGTGAGGCAATAGTTTTACCAAATAATCAAAAGCCAATCCGTGTTGGTGGAATGGTTGTTGAAAATAGTGTGATACGGAGCGAAAGCGAAGTGATTTTTCAAATGACAGATTTTAATAAGAGCGTTATGGTGAAATATCAGGGAATACTTCCACCGATGTTTTCAGAAAAAAGTGGTGTTGTTGTGCAAGGTAAAATGTTTGATAATAGTACTTTTCTTGCAGATACAGTGTTTGCAAAACATGATGAGAACTATATGCCGAAAGTTTTAAAATAGATTCCCTAATTCAGCTGTATTGAAACGATATGTAGAGAGAGTAACAGCCTGCTAGCAAGCTGTTACTTTCCTAACTACTATAATATATCAAAGTGAGTTGGTGCCTCCCATTCATCTATGTTATCACCACCAGTTGTTCCTGTTTTTAATTTTTCAACCTCTTCGTTTAGGTTGTCAAAGTTTTCTTTCAAAAATTTATAATCTTGACTATTTGTGTGAATTCTCTCGGTATAATCTATAAAAGTCTTAGTCAATATGTTATCCAAATTAAGAACAAACGTGTCGTTTAAATCTTTGACTAGTTTGTCTAGAATTTTGTGGACGTAATCGACCGACGCATTCTTTTCTTTATTGCCTTCAAAAGATTTAGGCTTAATTTTGACCTCTATGTCATTTATTATTCTACGATTGGTACCGCTCATTCTGCTTGTTACTCCAAAGTTGCTTTCGCTTTCTTTTACACTGTAATTACTCATATTAACTCCTATAAAAAATTAGAATTTAAAACTAACTAGTTACCTTGAAATGGTATGTGAAAAAAGTAATAGCCCAGTGGGCTATTACTTTTTCTTATTTTTGCTAATTATTAGCTATTTTCTATCCTAGTGGATTTAACTCTGGAGAAAAAAAGGTGTTGGGATTTGTTATGTCAGAATCCGTGAATGAATCTACTTCCTCTCTCAATTTATCGATTTTCCCAATTAAACCTGAATCTTTATCACCAATTTCCTTCTTTATTGTAGATAAGTGCTGTGCGGTTTGGTTTACTACATTATTGATATGTTTTATTATGGGATTGACTGATTCTACAAATGTGTCAGCTTTTACCATCCCTTTAGTTCCTGTTATCTCTTTTAATGGTGCCTCAATTAACTCCACATTAAATTTTTTATCTTCTGTTGAATTATTCATGTTTATTAACTCCTTAAATAATAATATTAAAAATAATGTTATTCATTATCTTCTGTAATCTGCTAAACAGATATGGAGTAATCCTGAACAGTATAAGCATCATTACTGTTAAGGTAATACTCTTCATTTACTACAGAAGAATGTTGATAGCTAAATTGATTGGGGTTAACTATATCATCACCTTCCAGCAATTCCTTAAGTTCTTCAAGTTTTTCTTTCATTTCCTCTTGTTTCTTGTTTTGTTCATCAAACTTCTCTTTTAATGCATCAATAATAGCTTTAGACTGATCTTGATTGCTGAGATCACCAATCACAGCTGTCACTTTCTCATAAGGCAGTTTGTGAATGATGTCTTTAAGCTCTTCTGCGCCTATGTTATCCAAAAGTTCTTTAAACTGCTCATTAGACATATTGCGAGCAAAAGCTTGAAGTTTGTCTGGGTTATCAACTAAAGACTTAATGATAATCTGAATCTTATTAGGATCAGTTAAATCTCGAGCTACTATTGCAAGTTTCTTGTGGTCTAGCTTATTAATTAAATCATGTAATCTATCTCCTTCTAAATTGTGTACTAGGATTGGAAGTCGATCTTTCAACGCTTCATCAAAAAGAGTGTTTAAAATTTTCTCATCTGCATCTTTTATTAATTCTACAAACTGATCATTGCTTATTGTCTTGATAGCCTCCAGAAACTGATTCATTTTAAGGTGAGGGAAAATTTCTTTTACTTGGTCTAGATTTAAGTCTTTCACTAGGTTTGTAAGCTGATTTTTATCTAAAAGAGGAACAATTATTTGTAACTTTTCTGGATTTAGTTCCTGAGCAAGGGTTTTTAGCTGGTGATTGGTTAGATGATCCACTAAAGCTTGGAGTTGTTCATCCATTAAGTTCTCTGCTAAGACCTGCAACTGGGTTGAATTTAGTTCAGGAATTATTTTTTGCAGCTGCTCATTCGTTAAATTCTGTGCTAAAATCTGGAGTTGATTTGAATTCAGTTCAAAAATTATTTTTTGCAGTTGAATAGGTATATCAAGTAACATATTATTCACTATTTCCTTTATTTCCCCTGCATTACAAGGTGCTACGTTTTTTTGCAGCGCTGTATTGTAAGGTGAATCGATAATATTTCCTTTTTTATCTGAGAAATAGTATTTACCACTTTCGTCTCGCGTTACGTATTGATACGATACAGCTTGTGCAAGAAAATCCACACTACTGTACCTTTCACTGTTATCTCCTACACTAGTTATACCAAACTTCGTTATTGGGAAGACAAATAGAATATACGATAAATTCACTTAAACCTCCAGTTATAGGCGGAAAGCACTCTTTTTCATTTGTCTCATTATTATTGAGAATTGGTATTACTACGTTTACTAGCTGATCATTAAGGTATATAAGAGAATTCCTTCGCTTATCACAAGAGACTTTCCAGGTACCATCTTAAAAACATGCTTTTTTCCACTCATAGGCATTACCAATAAATTAACTGTTAGTATTCTAACATTTATTGATTAATTTATTATTAAATTGGTATATATTAGAATTATAATAACAAACATTACTTGCATAAAGAAAAGTTACAGAAAGAGGGATTTTTTAGGGAACTAGTATAAAATACTAATGGGCTAAAATAAGCTGACTTTATGATATGCTAGAACCTATATTGGTGGAGGCAAGCGGGATCGAACCGCTGACCTTCTGCGTGCAAAACAGATGCTCTACCAGCTGAGCTATGCCCCCAATTCTTGCTTAAAGCATAAATCACTCAGGCTGAAATGCAAGAAATATTTATCTGTTATAGCTAAACTGACTTAGATTTACTGACAATTTGAAAAACCGTCATTCCGCTGCGTGTTAGCGGAATCTATCTGCAGCAGTGTGACGTGTTAGCTATAGGCTATTGCTAAGCATTATAATAGTGCACAAATTCTGCAGGGTATATACAGTTTTCTATTTTTCTTATCTCCTTAGCGTTATACTTCACACCATCCAAATAAATCTGTGAACTGAAAATTAACAAGAAGTTTTCCTTTAAAAATTTTTTAAATTATCCATAGATTTTTTAACTAAATTATCACTAACGCAGTATATTATATAATTTATTTAACCACACATGAAAATTTTAGTTTGATTAAAACGGATAAAAACTGTATTGATGTTTAGTATAGCTGAAAAATGAAATGATCCCGTAGCTCAGCCGGTAGAGCAACTGACTTTTAATCAGTGGGTCACGCGTTCGAATCGCGTCGGGATCACTCACAAATTTTGAAAAACATGCTAAAAGAACAAGACAAAATATTCACCAACCTAAATGGTAAAGAAACTCCACTACTTAAGGGTGCAAAAAAACGTGGTAGCTGGCAAAAAACAAAGGAGTTACTAGATTTAGGATCAGAAAAGATCATTGATGAAGTAAAGAAATCTGGTTTGAGAGGTCGAGGGGGTGCAGGATTTTCCACCGGCCTTAAGTGGAGCTTTATGCCCAAAAATCTCCCAAAAGCATATTTAGTAGTCAATGCAGATGAGTCAGAACCTGGTACATGTAAAGATAGAGATATATTGCGATATGAGCCACATAAGTTACTTGAGGGAATTCTCCTAGCCGGCAAAGCGATCAGCGCATCAGCTGCGTATATTTATATCAGGGGTGAATTTTATAATGAATATTTAGTTCTAAAAAAAGCACTTGAGGAAGCCTATAAAGAAAACTTAATTGGAAAAAATGCCTGCAAATCAGGTTATGATCTTGATGTGTTTATCCATAGGGGTGCAGGAGCTTACATATGTGGGGAAGAAACAGCTCAACTCGAATCAATTGAAGGAAAAAAGGGCTTTCCTCACATGAAACCTCCATTTCCCGCAGGTGTTGGACTTTTTGGCTGTCCAACCACAATAAACAACGTTGAAACTATAGCCATGGTTCCAGATATTCTAAATCGTGGAGGAGAATGGTTTGCATCTCTTGGTAAACCAAATAATACTGGTACTAAGATTTTTTGTATTTCAGGACATGTAAACAACCCGTGTAATGTTGAAGAAGAGCTCGGAATTCCACTACGTGAATTGATTGAAAAATACGCAGGTGGAGTGCGAGGGGGTTGGGATAATTTACTTGCTGTAATACCTGGTGGGTCTTCAGTGCCATTAATTCCAAAATCTATATGCGATACTATTGAAATGGATTTTGATTCATTAAGAACCGCACAATCAGGGCTTGGTACTGCTGCTGTAATAGTGATGGATAAATCAACTGATATAATAGCTGCAATAGAGAGGTTATCACACTTTTACATGCATGAGTCCTGTGGACAATGCACACCATGCCGTGAAGGTACTGGATGGATGTGGAGGATTATGAAGAGGATGGTGGCAGGAGATATTAAGCCTGATGAAATAGATAAGCTGCTTGACCTTACAACTCAAATAGAAGGACATACAATTTGTGCGCTTGGTGATGCTGCAGCTTGGCCGATTCAAGGATTAATAAGACATTTTCGCCATGTTATCAAAGAGAGAGCGATAATTTAACTCTACTTATACTTCTTAAGCCGTCTTGCTACTTAGCAACCAGAGCTAAAAAATATTGATTCCCTTCTCTTTTAGGTGCCAATTCTACCTTTGCAATATCTTCAGTGTCTCTAATTAGCCGTTCTAATTTTTCCAGTCCGACTTCAGTGTTTATAAGCTCTCTGCCCTTAAATCTCATTGTAACTTTGATTTTATGTCCGTGGGCAAGTAAGTCTCTTGCTTGACGCAATTTTGTTTCGTAGTCGTGATCACCAATATTAGGACCCAGTTTAATTTCTTTTATAGTTAATGTTTTTTGTTTCTTTTTTGCTTCACTTGCTTTCTTTTTTATATCATACTTTTGTTTGCTATAATCCAGAATTTTACATACTGGAGGGGTTGAATCAGGTGCAATTTCCACCAAGTCTAAACCAACACCCTGTGCACATTCCAAAGCTCGTTCTATTGGCACGATTCCGACCATTTCACCACTATGATCAATTAAGCGTACCTCCTTAGCTGTGATGAATCCATTAATTCTGTTTTTATTGTTCTTTTTAACTTGCAAACTTTAACTCCCTTAATTCAAATTAATACTTTTTAACAGCGATTCAGTAGCCTTTTCCAAAGAAAAAGACTCCTGTCTTTCTGATCCTAAATTTCTCACTGACACAGTTTTACTTGTAACTTCATTTTTGCCTATAATCCATAATATAGGAACCTTGTTTGAACTATGCAAACGTATCTTATAACTAATTTTTTCATTGGTCAAATCAGTCTTGACTCTCACACCTTGTTCTTTTAAAATATTGCTAATTTCTGTGGCGTAACCGTCAGCTTCATTTGTAATATTCAGGATAGCAAGCTGTGTTGGAGCAAGCCAAACTGGAAATTTTCCTGCATAATTTTCTATCAAAATTCCGATAAAACGCTCAAAAGTCCCAAGAATTGCCCTATGTAACATGACAGGGTGATGCTTGTGCCCATCTGCCCCTATATAAAAAGCTCCCAGACGTTCTGGTAAAATGAAATCAACTTGTAATGTTCCACATTGCCAATTTCTGCCTATTGCGTCTTTCAAAACGAACTCTAACTTTGGACCATAAAATGCACCTTCACCAGGGCTCAGTTCATAACTCAAGCCCGCTTCTTTAATGGCTTCAAGCAGCGCTTTTTCAGCTCTATCCCACACTTCATCATTACCGGCTCTAATATCTGGACGGTCTGAAAATTTCACAGAAATTTCATTGAATCCAAGCTCTGAATATACTTCTTTTAAAAGGTCACAAAACTTTACAGTTTCAGAATTTACTTGTTCTTCCATACAAAAAATGTGTGCATCGTCTTGCGTAAAACCACGCACTCGCATCAGTCCGTGCAATGAGCCTGAGCTTTCATTTCTATGGCATGTGCCAAACTCTGCCATACGTATTGGTAGATCGCGATAGCTTCTGGTGTGAGAATTAAAAATCTGCACATGACAAGGGCAATTCATAGGTTTTATTGCTAGCTTTTTGCTTTCAGATTCATCAACAATAAACATATTTTCACGAAATTTATCCCAATGTCCCGACTTTTCCCACAGTTCCTTGCTTACTAAAATAGGGGTTTTTACCTCAAAATAGCCATTATTTATTAGCTTCTTTCTGATGTAAGACTCAAGAACATTATATAAAATATATCCTTGTTCATGCCAAAAAACCTGCCCGACAGCTTCCTCTTGGATGTGAAATAAATCCATATCCTTAGCAATTTTGCGGTGATCACGTTTTTCTGCTTCTTTGAGACACTCAAGGTAAGCGTTTAATTCATCCTTATTTCTCCATGCGGTGCCATATATTCGCTGTAACATTGGACCCTTAGAATCACCACGCCAGTATGCTCCTGCAACTTTCATAAGCTTAAACGCTTTGACTCTGCCAGTTGAAGGAGAATGTGGACCGCGGCATAAGTCAACAAAATCGCCTTGTCTATAAACAGTTAGGTTTTCACTCTCTGATATAGAGGATATAATTTCAACCTTATATTTTTCGCCTATACCACTAAAGAAATCAACTGCCTGCTTGCGAGTCCAAACCTCTCGAACAAATCTGTGATTACTTTTTACAATCTCTTTCATTTTCTTTTCTATTGCAGCAAGATCATCCGTAGTGAAGGTACGATCTGTAGCAAAATCATAGTAAAAACCGTCCTGAATTGTTGGGCCAATAGTAATCTGAGTATTAGGAAAGAGCTCTTTCACTGCCTGGGCCATTATATGAGCAGCATCATGCCTTATTATATCTAAACCCGCTTCGTCACTCAGTTGTATCACCTCTATCTCTGCATCAGATTCAATTTCACGTGAGAGATCATACAACTCACCGTTTACTTTCAATGCAACTGCTTCTTTCAAAGCATCCGGTTGTAATATATCAAAGCCAGTGACTTTATCGTCATATTCTTCTATTCTTTTTTCAGCTGGAAAAGTAATTTTAATCATTTATCGACCCTTTTGTCTAACCCTCTCTTTGTCATCCCAGTGCGTGACACTGGGATCCATCTTATTTTTATAATGGAAATTAGTTTAACGTATGCTCCTAAAATCTGTTGTCCATTGCACAATTTGCAAATATTTTTATACCTGGATCCCAGTGTCACGCACTGGGATGACAAAAAAAGGAACACTGAAATGACAGAAAAACAGCACCTGGGTAACAGAGGAATGATTTGAAAGCTATAAATTTTTAACATCAGTAGTACGGTCTATTCTTTTTTAACCTGAGTGCAATTGCGTCTTCCCAAACTTCACCATTACGCAATAACTTTTCTTTATTGTACATTAGCTCCTCTCTTGTTTCAGTAGCAAATTCAAAGTTAGGACCCTCCACAATTGCATCAACTGGACATGCCTCTTGGCAAAGCCCGCAGTATATGCATTTTGTCATGTCAATATCATAGCGTGTGGTGCGGCGACTACCGTCTTCTCTTTCCTCTGCTTCAATAACTATTGCTTGAGCAGGGCAGATAACTTCGCATAATTTACAAGCTATGCATCGTTCTTCACCGTTTGGATACCTACGCAACGCATGCTCACCACGAAACCTTGGACTTAAAGGGCCCTTCTCCATAGGATACCTCAAAGTAACCTTTGGCTTAAACATATATTTTAATGTAATAACAAACCCTTTAATTAACTCTACAAAAGACCAATACCAAGCTAATTTCTTGAGCATAAAATATTTAAAACCTATGTTGATAATTATAAATCATATTATCAGTTTTCAAAATAAATATTTTCACCTGAGTGACCTTTGCAGTTTTTTATATAATGTATTTATTAATATGATATTACTATAAACTAGCAAGATAGATAAAAATTTTGAATATTTTCAAATTAGGTATTTTGGTTTCTTAAGTGTAATATTGCTAAGTAGTTTATATAAATAATGACAAACACAAATGAAACTATTTTCGCTTTATCGACCGTATTGGGTAAGTCAGGAGTTGCAGTAATCAGAATTTCAGGCAACTACGCGCTTAAAGCTTTAAATCATTTTCATATTAAGAAAGAAATTAAACCAAGATTTGCTACTTTAGTTGATCTATATGATGATTCCAATCAATTGATAGATAATGGAATCATCATCTATTTCCCTGCTCCAAACAGTTTCACTGGCGAGAACGTTATAGAGTTACAAGTGCATGGAAGCAAGGCAGTCATAAAAATCATCTTGGAGGAATTATCAAAAATTTTTGTTATGGCCAGGCCTGGAGAATTCTCACTTAGGGCTTTTCTAAATGGTAAATTTGACTTAACGCAAATAGAAGGGATTGCAGACTTAATTGATGCTGAGACGAAAATGCAAGCTAAACAAGCGATTAAGCAGATATCGGGAGAATTGGAGAGACTATACAGCAATTGGAGGCAAAGATTAATAACGATACAATCCAAAATCGAAGCATATATAGACTTTCCAGAGGACATTTGGGCAGAAAAAAGTGAATTGAAAAAAATTAATAATGAAGTGCAATCTCTCGTGCAGTTGATACAAGAGCATTTAAATGATAATAGACGGGGCGAAAGGTTGCGTGAGGGTTTACATATTGTAATAACTGGTGAACCAAATGTCGGTAAATCAACTCTGTTTAATTTCTTAGCCAAGCGTGATATTGCTATTGTCTCTGAATATGCAGGCACAACAAGAGACGTGCTTGAAGCTCATATTGACATTGGCGGATACCCAATCATTCTCTCTGATACTGCTGGAATTCGTGAGAGTTCAGACCCGATAGAATCAGAAGGCATAAGTCGAGCAAAAAAGAGGTCTTTTGAAGCTGATCTAAGAATAGAACTATTTCCTTTTGAACAACGTTATAATATCAATTGCAACGTTGTAAATAGCGATACTATTTATGTATTGAGCAAAGCTGACGATGCAATTAATGACAGAAATATACTGATTGGCGGTGTAGATTTTCTACCTATTTCTATTTTAAAGGGAATAGGTACAAACAAGTTGATCTCTCTCATAAAAAAGAAGGCAGAGGAAAAATTTGGGCATGATAGAGACACTCCTGTGATTACTCGGCAAAGACATAGGAGTCACATGCAGAAAGCACTGGAACATTTACAACGTTTTAATATCGATAATCCAATTGAGTTGATATCTGAAGATTTGAGGCTTGCTGCATTTGAACTTGGTGCGGTGATTGGAATTATTAATGTTGAGGAAATATTGAGTAGTGTGTTTAGCAATTTTTGCGTGGGCAAGTAAAGCTTTTATAGATTGCTTAAAATCAAATGTTGTGATAGAAAAGAAATGGACGGATGGCCGAGCGGTTTAAGGCACCAGTCTTGAAAACTGACGTACGTGATGAGCGTACCATGGGTTCGAATCCCATTCCGTCCGCACAGCATCCCGCGATGTTAGCTGATTTTTAGAGCTTATTTGGACTATGTGGTTCATAACGCTGGAAATCTTATCTAATCTAGCCACATCTTTTAAAAATACATCCCTTTGTAAATTGACCTTATTAGCGAAGAAAGCTAATATCTATAAATAGATTACCATCTGAATATGAAAACCGATATAGTAATAATAGGTGCAGGGCCTATTGGAATATTCACTGCTTTTCAAGCGGGAATGCTTGATATGAGATGTCATATAATAGATGTTTTGGATCAAGCAGGAGGACAATGCACAGCTCTTTACCCAGAAAAGCCAATATATGATATACCTGGTTATCCTGTAATTACTGCCCAAAAATTAATTGAGCAATTAATGGAGCAAGCTTCACCATTTGAGCCTGTTTACCATTTAAGTCAAAAAGTGGAAAAGATTTCGAATAACTGTGATCAAAGCTTTACTATCATAACTAACACAGGTACAGAGGTAAAATGTAAGGCTGTTATTGTTGCTGCAGGTAACGGAATGTTTGAACCTAACCGTCCACCCTTAAGTGGTATATTAGAATATGAAAATCAATCTGTATTTTACAGTGTAAATAAAATTTCTGATTTTCAGGACAAAACTATAGTCATTGCAGGGGGGGGTGATTCTGCATCTGATTGGACTGTAGAACTTTCTAAAGTTGCAAAGAAAATTTATGTGATACATAGAAGAAAGGAATTTCGCTGCACTCCTGAAACTAGAAATAAATTAGAATCACTTGAAAATGATGGAAAGATAGAACTGGTAGTGCCATATCAATTACACGAACTAGCAGGAGGTAATGGGCAGTTGAGCGCAGTGATAGTAAAAAACATTGCCTCTAAGAAAGAAAAAGAAATATCCGCTGATTCTTTGCTGCCATTTTTTGGATTGTCAATGAATCTTGGTCCAATAAACAGTTGGTGTATAGAGTTAGAACATGGCCGCATAATTGTCGACCCAGCTACACTTAGAACCAGTAGAGATAGAATATATGCAATCGGAGATATAGCTACTTATTCAGGCAAACTAAAGTTAATATTAAGTGGTTTTGCCGAGAGTGCCATGGCTTGTTATGACATATACAAAGTAATCCACAACTCTCCAGTCAATTTTCAATACTCGACTTCAAAGGGAATTCACGGGAAAGAAAGTGAGTAAATCTGGAATAACCCGGGGCATCTGTTTTCGAAGGCAGTTGCCTAAAACACAAAGATGTTACCCAAGTAGAAACGAAAAAACTTGCTTGACAAACTCCGCCAGCGCCCTTATCATGAAACTGAAGGTATTCAGTTATCTTCATCTGTGCAGATTAAACAGCAAAAAAACAACGTAGTTGGCGTCTTATTTTTAATTTTTTGCACTATGTGCACCTTATGTCTTCACAACATTTCTGGGTTTTTACCTACATAAGCTGAAACGCGCTTATAAGTCGTTTAAGACAGTATAGTACGCCAATTTGCAGGATTAGAGAGTGAACACTAATTACCACGGGGTTTCTTTTGCCTTTTTTTCTGCTTAGTAAATTTCTTAAACATTTAAACTAAGGTTAGTTGCATTTAAAAGCAGCTAAATTGCAGTGTTTAAGGCTTAAAAAACGCCAATACTGAAAATAGACAATGACTAGGGCTTCTTTTGCCTTTTTTTTCGTTTAGTAAATTTCTTAACGTTTGTAGCTAAACGACAACCGTCATCCCGCTACGTGTTAGCGGGATCTCTTGTTAGCGGCTGAGATACCGCGGCAGTATGACGGTGTAGATGATGGTTAAGTATCCCGCTACTTGTTAGCGGCTAAGAGATACCGCGGCGGTATATTCGTCATCCCGCTACGTGTTAGCGGGATCTCTTGTTAGCGGCTGAGATACCGCGGCGGTATGACGTAGGGTTGCACTAGCTATATCATGCATTTTATTAACCGACACTATAAACAACATCCTTACAATTATGAGATTGGACTACAACTTGCTCAAGCGTTAAGCTGTTGCGTTTAGCGTCTTTACTGTGGTTTTCTCCAAGAACCTCTGTTCTTTCTTGTTTTATTTCTTCAATGAATTTCTTGTTAACGCTTTCAGTGTCAATCTTTTCCTGAGAATATATTTGCAGCAACTACACCGGTCAGTAACGCAGTAAATAGTGGCCTATTGTTAATTACTGATTCTATTTTATTAGTTCTACCAACTACTTTTTCGTCAATGTTAATGAAGTTGTTTTTAGCTTCCCAAGAATTAAGTACAAAATTTGAATGAGTGCCATTGCTATATTCCAGTCTTACAGATTTTATAGCTTTATTTTTTGGCTGATGCTCCAACACATTAGCTAAAATTTCATTCGCATCTTCTTTTTGAATGTGATGTTCTTCAGTATTTCTAAACTGTTTTATTGCAAAAAATATTGGACTAATTGCAAGCAACGCAGCAAGTGCGATAACTGGTATAGTGATATATTTTGGGCTGTTTGTAAAAAATGCAATAAATTTTGCTTTATCTTGTAAATATACTAAAGCTGCAGATGTGCTGAGTATAATAGCAGTGGCAGTAAAAATTATAAAGCCCTTCTGCTGCATGGCATACTTTGCTCTTGGCCAGGATCTGTTTGCTTTCTTTTGTGAATTGATTAAGGAAGTTTTTGAATTCATTTCACCTGTACTATATTCTGTACTGAACTCTTCTTTTAGGGTTTCGAGAGTTTTATCAGAATCCCAAGGGTCACTAAATTCCGTTTCTTGTGAAACTGATCTTTTCATTCCTGAGCTTTGATTATCTATTCCACTGTCTAAACTCTTTTTCGAAGATTTTGTATCTGGGTTTATAGTTGCATAAATAGGTTCTTCTGATCCATTATCAGATGATCCTCCTAAACCTAAACTTGCTGTTGGTGATAGTGTATCTGAGGTAAAATTTTCTGCTCCTTCAAGCGATGCTTGTTTGGGAGTACTTGTCCTAAGTGCTGGTATTGGTGGAATTCCTGGCTTCGTCCCGTCATCTTTACCTATTGGTGTATAAGAAAGTGGTTTTACTGTATCTTGATCTTGTGTTCCTGGCATATTTACTCCAAAATTAATTACTATGTTGTGTTGATTACGCTATAGTTATTAAGATGTAGTAAATACCAATTTACAGATAATATATCTGCTTAGCAGAGTGGCAAAATAAGGTAGACGAGAAAAGACAACTATAGGAACAAATGGGTGTCATGCAAGTAGCTGACACTGGCATCCAGTCCTTTCACACAGTTCCATCAAAAACGTTGTAAAGCGCTTTCGTGTTTACCAACTTAGTGCCCAATCTGGATCCCAGTGTCAAGCACTGGGATGACAAGAAAGGGAGCACTGGAATTTTTGTTTCAGTATTTGTACATTAGCCATGCATCTGAACAGATACCGGATAATTATTAGTATAGAAATTGTCTATCAAAGATCCTTTCATTCAGAGGGTAATCTTTGTCAAAGAGCAAAGTTATTGTGTTTTCATGGTCTTTTTGTATTTTTATCTGTGATATATCATGAAATTCTTTATAATCTGATACTACAAGCGCTGGACGATTTTTTGTGTCGTTAATGTCAATTTGTACGATCGTATCATTTGAGATTAGTGCTCCATTCCAATGCCTTGGGTAATAGCTATTGATGGAGGTCAGTGCAAGTAAGTTTGAATTTAGTGGCAAGATTGGGCCACCGGCAGAGAAGTTATATGCAGTGCTGCCTGTGGGAGTAGATAATATTACTCCATCCCCTCTAAATTTTTCTACTTTTAGTTTATCATTAATAGTAATATTCATCTCTACTATTTGGTTTGCTTTCCTAAAAACATATACTTCGTTTACCGCTATATAGTGGTATTTCTTGCCACTTGTGTCTGTTGCTTCCATTTTTAGTAAAGTTAACTGAGTTGAAGTTGCGTGCTCTATATGATCAATTAAATCTTCACTGCGGCTAAAGCATTTATTCATCAAAAACCCAACATTGCCAGTGTTTACTCCGTATACGTGTGTGTTTTTGTTTTCTATAACGTAATTATGCAAGGTGCGTAGCATAAAGCCATCACCGCCAACAACTATCAATAGATCGATTTCGGACTTATTTTCTTCTGTTATATTGATAAAATTAAGTTTCTTTAATAGTTTAGATACTTCCTGCGATTTTGGTGACTCAGAAGCGATATAGCCTATATTTTTGTATTTATGCATGCTTCACTCTGAAAAAGAAGCGAAAAACTAGAAAATATCCCCATATTTATCGTTAAACTTAGCTAATTTGCTAGTTTTACTTGCTGACCCGCTTGTCAAACTTCCAGTCCATGCAGGGTGAGTGAGAGGATCCCTATCAAGTTTTATCTTATCACCTTCCTTTCCATAAGTGGAACGAGTTTCAAACTCTTGACCATCTGTCATGACTATAGTAACCTTATGATAATCAATTTCTGCCATTGTTGCTTATAAACTTTTAGTCAGTTAATATTCTAGTGAACTTAATTCACTAAGTCAATCATTATTCTAAAATATTGACAAAAAATAAATAAAATGTTATACTTAATAAGGAATAAATAATAGTTATCATGATTTTTGCTTTCCCTGGTCAGGGCTCTCAGTTTGTAGGAATGGGAAAGAGCTTATATAGTGAGTTTTCCGTTGCAAGACAAGTATTTAATGAAGTGGATAGCATATTGGGTAGAAAGCTGTCTCATTTAATCTTCAACGGTCCTATTGAAGAATTAACCATTACAGAAAACGCTCAGCCAGCTATAATGGCAGTGTCAATCGCGACGCTACGTGTTATCGAGCATGTGTTTGGTGAATCTCTTTTTTCTGGTCATAATGTTAAATATGTTTGTGGGCATTCAGTCGGTGAATATACAGCGCTATGTGCTGCAGGGGCATTGACTCTTGAGTCTGCAATCAAGCTGCTGAAAGTTCGCAGCGAAGCAATGCATGAAGCTTCTTTGAAATGTGAAGGGGGAATGGTTGCGTTGCTTGGAGCAGAGATAAATGAAGTGGAAGATATATTGAAATCAGTTCAAATTGACGGAATTTGTGAAATTGCAAACGATAACGGTGGCGGACAAGTGGTTATAAGTGGTACTAGAGAGGGTCTTGAAATATTACCCGATTTGCTCAAGAACTTGAACATCAAGAGATTAGTTAAGTTACAGGTTAGTGGACCTTTTCACTCATCTCTTATGAAACCTGCTGATGAAAAAGTTTTGGAATTTTTGGAGGGTATTAAAATAACCCGTCCTATAGTTCCTTTGATATCAAATGTTACAGCTAAAGAGGAGAGTGATCCCAAAGTTATAAAAGCTTTACTTGCTAAACAAGTCATAAGCAGAGTGAAATGGAGAGAAATGGTTTTGTATATGGCAAGCCGTGGCATTAACAAATTTGTTGAAATTGGCCCTAATAAAGTTTTATCTAATCTAGTTAAAAGAATTGACCAATCTATCAGTACAAAAAGTATAGGTAATATTGGTGATATAGACAGCTTCTTTAATGAATCATTAGTACTAACAGCGAAAAATTTAAAAGTTGGGTTAAGTTAAAACACATCTATTTGCCAGCGCATGACGCTGCCTAGCTGGAATGGCAGAGGGTAATGCAAGAAATCAACGAACTGCCTGTCATTTCATCCGGTTTCTTAATTCCAAGTAGCTGTAAAATAGTGGGAGCGATATCAGATAATCTTCCGTCTCTTAGTTTTAGATTATCGCAAGACACAATAAATGGCACTTTATTTAGAGTGTGCGCTGTATGAGGTGTATTATTTTCTTCATCGAACATACATTCCACATTACCATGGTCTGCAGTAACAATTAATGCAGTGTTGCTTGACTTTTTAACAGCACTCAGCACTTTCGCAAGACAATCATCTACAGCTAGCACAGCTTTCTCGGCTGCTTTTATATTACCTGTATGCCCTACCATATCAGGATTAGCGTAATTTACAACTATCAGTGCAAATTCTTGGGAGTGAATTTTTTCTACAAGCTTTTCTGTGAGCTTGAAGGCTGACATTTCGGGCTGCAAATCATAAGTTTGAACTTTTGGTGAGGGAATGAGTATTCTTTCTTCACCAGAGAAAGGTTCTTCTTTTCCACAATTGAAAAAGAAAGTCACATGAGCGTATTTTTCGGTTTCGGCGATGCGTAATTGTTGCAATTTATTGTCTTCTATTGTTTGTCCTAAAGTGTTAGCAAAAGATATAGGAGGAAAAATATAAGGAATTTTAAGATCTTCTTTATACTTCATCATACTTAGAATTGAAGAAAATGGTTTTCGTTTACGACCTTCTGTCGTACGAGTAGTTTGACCATAGATTCCAGCGTCACGCGCTGGAATGACACCTGATTGGTTTAGTAAAATACTTGCTAATTGTATCATTCGATCAGCACGAAAGTTAGCCAATAGCACTCCATCTTCTGGTTTTATACCTTGATAGTCACCTATTACTGCGGGCCTGATAAACTCATCAGTTATGTTATTTTGATAATTTTCATCAATCAACGATACTGCATTATCATGACGAGGTGCCTTTGCAAATGCGATAGCCTCATAAGCTTCAATTGTTCTCTCCCACCTGTTATCACGGTCCATAGCATAGTAACGCCCAGAAACAGTAGCAATTCTTATGTCATTTCCCTTTATACTCTTTATAAATTCTTGAATGCATTTTTTTCCTGAATTTGGTAATGTGTCTCTGCCATCTAAAAATGCATGTATCACCACTTTGATTCCATGCTGTGATATTTTATTTGCTAAAATCGAAATATGCTTTTGATGCGAATGAACACCGCCATCTGACACTAATCCCATTATATGGCATACTCCGTTCTTATTTTTTAGATTACTAATAAAGCTTTGTAGATTTGCATTGTTTTCTATTGTTCCAATCTCTTGATTAATGCGCTGAAGGCTTTGCATTACTACTCTACCACTGCCAATATTCATATGGCCAACTTCTGAATTACCTATTTGACCACCAGGTAACCCCACATCAGCACCACAAGCAGATAAGCTGCATTTTGGATAATTAGAGCTAATATATTGCCAACAGGGTGGATTTGCGTTGCTAATAGCATTATATTTACTGCTTTCTACTCCATTTCCCCAGCCATCTAGTATACATAAGACAGCTGATTTAATGCCCATATAAGATTAACACTAGAATTTCACAGAGAAGAGCTCCCCGGGCCGGATTCGAACCAGCGACCAATTGGTTAACAGCCAACTGCTCTACCACTGAGCTACCGAGGAATAAACCGTCTTTAATTTATCACGTTGAACGTTGATTGTAAACGTTTTTTGTATACTTTGTAAGAGCCTGTTCAAATTCACTTCGCTTTATTACTTCAACAGTTGCACCAATAATATCTTTTATTTGAGTTGCAAAATTCTCTCCTGTATAGCCCGCATCAACCAGTATATTTTTAACTCCAGAAAGGTTTTCTTTTGCATTGTTGACCATTCTCACAGCACTGCTGCAGTCAGTTGTTCCTGCAGTTGTTACATAAATTGCATGTGGTAAACCTTGAGTATCAACTGCGATATGGCCCTGAGATTTTTTTACCAGCGTCATAGCCTTTTTCTTCAGCAGTATCTGCGTTCTTTACACTCTGAGCATCAATTATGTACAGGTTCTTAGCTATATTTCTAGCTGTAACTATAAATGTATGGATTTTTTATCGTGCCATGTTATAATTAACGTCTTGCTAAAAATTAAATATTGATGAATGAACTAAAAAAGTTAAGTATTACACAAATGCACGACGGGCTCAAAAAAAGGAGTTTTTCCGCTGTTGAACTCGTGGAGGCGCACATCAGTGCGGTTGAAAATGAGAAATTAAATGCATTTATAACAAAAACCCCAGAGATAGCAATGAAAGCTGCTAAAGCTGCAGATGAACATTTCTCTAGGCAAAAGGATGATTTAATCTCGCCGCTCATGGGTATACCAGTTGGCATCAAAGATCTATTCTGTACAAAAGGAATAAAAACAACAGCATGCTCAAAAATGCTGGAAAATTTCGTTCCGACTTACGAATCTACGGTGTCTGACTTGCTTTTAAAAAGTGGAGCAGCCATGCTCGGTAAGCTTAATATGGATGAATTTGCTATGGGTTCTGCGAACACAAACAGCTATTTTGGCCCTGTTGAAAATGTGTGGATTAGAAAAAGTGATGGGGAAAAAGTTGTTCCTGGTGGATCATCTGGTGGATCTGCAGCATCGGTTGCTGGATTTTTATGCGCTGGAGCGTTAGGAAGCGACACCGGTGGATCTGTACGCCAACCAGCAGCTTATTGTGGAGTAGTTGGAATAAAGCCAACTTATGGAAGATGCTCGCGTTTTGGTATGATTGCATTTGCGAGTTCTCTGGATCAAGCAGGAGTCATTACTCGTTCTGTCTCTGATTCAGCATTAATGCTGGAAGCAATTTGTGGCTATGATAAAAAAGATTCAATATCGAGCGAAAAGCCAGTGCCTAAATTTTCTAGCTTTATAAATGGTGATGTCAAGGGTAAGTGTATTGGTATACCAAAAGAATATAGGATGGATGGAATTTCAGAGGAAATAGTTCATAATTGGGAAAGAGTTGCTTCCTATTTAAAAGAAAATGGCGCTGAAGTTGTTGACATTACTCTGCCACATACTAAATATGCAATACCGGTCTATTATTTAATCTGTTCTGCTGAAACTTCATCCAATCTTGCTCGTTACGATGGTGTGCGTTATGGATTAAGGGTTGATGCTGATACCCTTGAAGAAATGTATTCACTAACAAGAGCAGAAGGTTTTGGTAAAGAGGTGAAAAGAAGAATTTTAATTGGCGCTTATGCGCTTTCTTCAGGTCATTATAATGAATATTACGAAAAAGCGCAGTGCATTAGAGCATTAATCAGAAATGATTTTATAAAAGCGTTTGAAAAAATAGATTACATACTTGTGCCATCTGCTCCAACAGAAGCTTTTGGCTTAAATGAAAAGCCAGATCCGCTAATTATGTGCATCAATGATGTGTTTACCGTGCCAGCAAGCCTTGCAGGATTGCCTGCTATTTCTGTTCCTGTTGGGCTTTCCAATGAGGGTTTACCACTTGCCTTGCAAGTGATTGGAAATTATTATGACGAAGCTGGAATATTAAATGTGGCAAGTTTGATAGAGCAAAATTGCGGCAGAATAATTAGATCTCTTGCATAATCTATTTTCTGATAGTAATTTTTGCATTAAAATTTGCTTATGCTCATCAACGTACTCTATGGCTCCATTTTTAGATGAATAGCAAAAACAGGGCATATTAATCTGTTTACAAAATTTTCGTGTAACAGTTCACACTTAATTAAACAGACTAAATTCTGTAATTTTGGGATGTTGAAAAATTCACCTTACGTTGTCATTCCAGCGCATAACGCATAACTGTACGAACATTGTGATTTGGGCCTACCAGAAGGGCAATGCCTCTTATCCAAGTACCCTCTTCTTGTCATTCCAGTGCTTGACACTGGAATCTAGTCTTTATTATGCAGCCACTTATTTAAAGTTAAGTTTTCTGGATCCAAGTAGTCAAGCTACTCGGATGACACCCTCTTGGATGGAAACCAGTGTCAGCTACTTTCATGACACTATGACAACCGTCATCCCGCTGCTTGTTAGCGGGATCTATGCTAAGAGATACCGCGAATGAATCGCGGTATGACGATCTGCGGCAGTATGACGGTTCGCGGCGGCATGACGTAGGACTGCTGTCATCCCGCTACTTGTTAGCGGATGAGATACCGCGAATTAATCACGGTATGACGGTCTGTGGCGGTATGACGGTTCGCGGCGGCATGACGTAGGACTGCTGTCATCCCGCTACGTGTTAGCGGATGAGATACCGCGAATGAATCGCGGTATGACGGTCTGTGGCGGTATGACGGTTCGCGGTGGCATGACGTAGGACTGCTGTCATCCCGCTACGTGTTAGCGGATGAGATACCGCGAATGAATCGCGGTATGACGGTCTGCGGCGGTATGACGGTTCGCGGCAGCATCTCGTCATCCCGCTACGTGTTAGCGGGATCTAGAGATACCGCGGCGGTATGACGTAGAGTGCTTAGAAGCGGTTATTTTGCTATAAATAGCTGTAATGGCATCATCTATTTTATTGCTATCACAGCCTGTTTGTGCAAGTTCAGCATTCCCACCACAGTTCTTTTCAACTGCTATTGATATTAGTTCTTTTGCGCTAATTTTATTGATTAAGTCTTTACTTACTTTAATAATCAAGACTGTTTTATCTTTTTCTGTTGTCGTGAAAGCTATTACCGTTTTTGGTTTTTGTTGCTGCAAAACAAACTCTCTTATTACATTTGCTGGAATATCAGTGAAAGTGTGGCTTATAAAATTTATTCCATTTATTTCAGTGCTTTTTATATCCTCTGCACTCACAAGCTTTTTATATAGGTTTCTTATTTTGGTTTCGGATTTTTTGTGTTCTTGACTTAAAACACTTAATTTGCTTGTTATTTCACTTACTGGCACTTTTACGAATTCTGCAACTTTTTTTAAGTTAATTTCATTATCACGTACATAATTGATTGCTTCCTGACCAGTTAAAGCTTCAATTCTCCTCACTCCAAAAGCAACAGAACTTTCTGTTACTATCTTAAATAAACCGATTTCTCCAGTATGTTCAACGTGCGTGCCACCACATAGCTCTTTCGAATCTCCAATATTTACAACTCTAACCTGATCACCATATTTTTCACCAAACAACGCCATGGCTCCTTCTTCTATTGCCTGATTCATGCTTTGAATTTTTGTAGATGCAGAAAGATTTTCTCTGATTAGAGAGTTTACCATATCCTCTACCCAGAATAACTGATCTTGAGTCACTTGAGTGTTATGGCTGAAGTCGAATCTCAGTCCATCTGGTGCAACTAGGGAACCTTTTTGAGTGACATGATCACCCAAGATTTTCCTCAATGCAAAGTGCAGAAGATGCGTAGCCGAATGATTTCTTCTTAAGGTTTGCCTTCTTTCCTTGTCGATGCTTGCTGTAACTACATCACCTTTACAAATTGAGCCGAATTTAACTATGCATCTGTGCAAACATAGGTCATTAATCTTATTGGTATTTTCGACTATAACCATACTTCCAGCAATGCGATCTGTCGTCATTCCAGCGCGTGACCACGTGTTTTCTTCTTTCTGGATCCCAGTGTCCGCTACTTGGATGACAGAAGGGACAATGAAACTTCCAGTATCCCCCACCTGTCCACCTGACTCGCCATAAAAAGGTGTTTTATCAAGTATAATGGTTATCTTTTCTCCCTCCTTTGCAGAATCAATTACTTCATTTTTAGAGGAAACTATAGCTAGTATTTTCGCATCACTTACTTCATTGAACTCATAACCAACAAATTTTGTTTTGCCAAATTTATTGATCAAATCAAACCATACTTGCTCAACAGATTTTTCACCAGATCCAGCCCATTTAGCACGTGCTCTCTCTTTTTGTTCTCCCATTGCATCATCAAAACCCTTCTGGTCAAAATTTATTTTTTTCTCTTTTAAAACATCAAGTGTAATATCCAAAGGAAACCCATAGGTGTCATATAGCTTAAATGCTGATTCTCCAGGTAAAGTATCGCCCGATTTTAAATCTGTAGTGAATTTCTCCAGAAGATTGATACCTTTCATCAAAGTGTCTTTAAAGTTTTCTTCCTCTGATTTTAACGTCGTTTCTATTAAGCTTTTGGCTCTGACTAATTCAGGATAAACATCTCCCATATAAGCCGAACTCGTGCTATCTATCAGCGCCGGAAAAATGCGATGGAGTAGAGAATCATTATATCCAAGCAGGTGGATATAACGCGCGGCTCTCCTAATTAATCTGCGTAATACGTAATTCCTGCCCTCATTTCCAGGAAGCACTCCTTCTGCGATGAGAAATGCAGCCGCGCGAAGATGATCTGCTACGATCTTATGCGCTATTTTATTTTCCGTTCTTCCACAGTACTCTTGAGATTTATTGATCAGAGCAGAAAATAGATCAATATCATAGTTATCATGGACATTTTGCATTACAGTAGCTATTCTCTCAAGACCCATTCCAGTATCGATGCATTTTTTTGGCAATTTGTGTAAATTACCTTCTTCATCTTTGTTAAACTCCATGAATACCAGATTCCAGATTTCAACAATTCTATCATCATCTTGTAAATTAGGACTCCCATGGTCATAAAAAATTTCAGAACATGGACCACATGGACCAGTGCTTCCCATACTCCAAAAGTTATCATCCGTTGTAATTCTTATGATTTTATCACTTGAAAAGCCACTTATCTTACGCCAAATCTCGTACGCCTCATCATCAGTATGGTAGGTGGTTATGGATAGTCTGTTTTTATCAAGAGATAACTCCTTAGTGATAAATTTCCACGCAAATTCTATTGCAGTTTCCTTAAAGTAATCACCGAAGCTAAAATTTCCGAGCATTTCAAAAAATGTGTGATGCCGAGTTGTATAGCCAACATTTTCAAGATCGTTGTGTTTACCGCCTGCTCTTAGGCACTTTTGACTTGAGACAGCACGTTTCATTTCAGTTTTTTGAGCACCAGTAAAAATATTTTTAAACTGCACCATACCAGCATTTGTGAACATGAGCGTTGGGTCATGTTCTGGAATCAAAGGAGAAGAAGAAACCTGCTCGTGGTCATTACTTAAAAAAAATTTTATAAATCTTTCTCTGATTTCACTTAACTTCATTATTTTTATTGAGATTATTCATGAATAATAAGCTGCAATGGAAATAAAATCAATTACAATACCACCACTCTCTAGATCTCAGAACTTCTAGTGATATGCACCTTGTGGTAAGGAAAAATCAATATATTCACGATAAATTTACCTCATATCTGTGTTTTATATGTGGAAATTGGAATGGAAATTTATGTAGGCAAAGAAAAAAGAATAGCAAATGTGGTAACTGAGCACTGGAGTGACATAAAAGGACCAGACAGAGATTGGCCAGAAAGGCACGAAATAGACACTGCAGAAATAATGGAGTCATGGCAGCATTGTTTTATCATTGAAGTCAAGGATCAAGGTTATATTTGTGAAAATGCAGGAGAAAAGGCTGTTGAATTCTATGGTTTTGAGAAAAAGACGCGCATTGATAATAAGTATGCAATTGATGCACCATTTTTGCGACTATATAAAATAGATGCAGTTATTGATAAACTTGATGCTGTAATAGAGAGTAAATGCCCAATCAATGAAGAGGAAGAAAGTGAAAGTGTTAAAATGAGGCAAGTATTGTTACCACTTGGGAATAAAGAAGGTATAACACACATATTGGGCGTAATTACTTTTAAACTCCTTTAATATACAATTTTAATTTGATTCTTTAATAAAATTATTTATACTAATGCTTAATTACTATTAAAGAACTCAATAGTAGTGTTTGTAAATTTATTTGGAATATGAAGAGAATAAAATTAAAAACCAAATCTTCTGTTAAAAAGCGCTTTCACCTTACAGCTAAGGGTAAAGTCATTTCTACTCAGTCAGGCAAAAGGCATGGCATGGTAAAGAGAAGTAAATCTAATATTCGTAATCAGCGCGGTACAACGATTCTTGGTAAATCTGACTCGCGTATAGTTAAGCTTTATATGCCTTATGGTATTTAACAAAATGGAGGTAAAATAAAATGGCTCGGGTAAAACGTGGAGTCACTACTCACGCTCGTCATAAAAAAATATTGAAACTGGCAAAGGGTTATAGAGGACGCGCAAAAAGTTGTTATAGAATTGCATTACAAAGAGTTGAAAAAGCATTGCAATATGCTTATAGAGACAGAAGAACTCGTAAACGTGATTTCCGTAGCTTATGGATAATACGTATTAATGCAGCAGCAAGAGAGCATGGGCTTACTTATGGTAGGTTTATGCATGGTCTTACACTTGCTGGCATTGATTTAAATAGAAAAATTCTTGCTGAGATGGCCGTTAATTATAAGGATGATTTTGCCAAATTAGTAGAAGCTGTAAGTGGTAAATTAGCGGAGAATTCTTAAAGCAAAAACACCATGAGAATTATTTTCATGGGATCACCAGGATTTGCTGTTAATTCTCTGAGCTTGTTACTGAAATCAAAGAGCGAAGTGGTAGCAGTATACACCAAGGCTCCAAAACCTTCAGGACGTGGACAGAAGCCAACGAAATCTCCAGTACATGTTATCGCTGAAGAAAGTAACATAGAGGTATGTACTCCTATCTCTCTAAAGTTTTTGGCAGAGCAAGAAAAATTTAGAAATTTCAAACCAGACGTTGCAGCTGTTGCTGCGTATGGATTGATACTTCCAAGAAAAATTTTGAATATTCCTAAATATGGTTGTATTAATATTCATCCTTCATTACTACCAAGGTGGCGTGGTGCAGCTCCGATACAGCACACAATTTTAGCAGGAGATCAAGAAACCGGGGTTAGCATTATGCAATTGGATGAAGGATTAGATTCCGGCCCTATTTTAAAACAGGAAAAATTTCTTATCGAAAAGAACGATAACTACAAGACATTGCATGATAAATTGTCTGAATTAGGCAGTGATTTACTGCTGAAAGTGCTAAACGAAATTGAAAAACAGGTTCCCTTAAAACAGAACGATAATGATGCATGTTACGCTGACAAAGTGGAAGACTATAAAATTTATGCAAGTGATGCTTGTGAGGTTGCTTATAGAAAGGTTAAAGCGTTTTACCCAAAAGCGTTCATCAAGATAGAGAATAAACGTATCAGGATACTTGATGCTGACTTTGAAGCTCTCGCTTCAGAACAAGGTAAGATTGTTAACGATAATATGCACATAAGTTTAAAAGGTGGCACTTTAATTCCTAAAGTTGTACAAATGGAAGGGAGAAATCCTTGCAGTATTGAAGATTTTATTCGTGGCTTGAAATCAAGCATGGTAAAAAAATTTATAGAATAGACTGCTTTAAATTAGTGTAGAAATGTAATAGCTAAATTTCCTTTTGTTAGATATAATCTTAAAAAACTTTCCGTACAAAAATGAAAATAAAAAGAGCTTTAATATCAGTATACGACAAAACGAATATAATTGATCTTGCATCGTTTTTAATGCAGCAACAAATAGAAATTCTCTCAACGGGAAATACTTATAAAGCACTATCTGATGCCGGAATAAAAACACAAGAGGTCTCAGATTACACACAATTTCCAGAGATACTGGGTGGTAGAGTAAAAACTTTACACCCTAAAATTCATGGAGGAATACTTTGCAATAGAGAAAAGCACAAAACGGAAATGCAAAATCTAGGTGTTGAGCCAATAGACCTGCTTATAACTAACCTATACCCATTTTGGGAGACAGTAAGTAGCGGCTCAAATGAAGATCAAATTATAGAACAAATTGATATCGGCGGAGTGGCGTTAATTAGAGCTGCAGCAAAAAACTTTTGTTTTACTTCAGTTATTTCTAGCATTCAAGACTATGAAGCACTAAAAGCTGAGATGATAAAAAATAACAATGAAACAACATTGGAATATAGAAAACATTTAGCAACCAAAGCATTTGCTCTCACTGCACACTATGATTCTAATATTCACAGTTGGTTTTTATCCCAGAGTAAAAATAATGAGTTGCCAGAGTTTTTTGCACTATATGGACATAAAGTACAAGAACTCAGGTATGGTGAAAATCCCCATCAAAAAGCTGCATTTTATAGTAATCAATTTACCAAATATCCGCTAGAAAAAATACATGGGAAAGAGTTGAGTTATAATAATATAGTAGATATAGAGTCCGCACTTAACATAATTTCTGAGTTTAAAGAGCCTGCAGCAGTGATAATAAAGCACAATAACCCATGTGGCACTGCTGTTAGTGATAATGCTTTGGAGGCATATGAAAAGGCCCTATCGTGTGATGAAGTAAGCAGTTTTGGTAGTATAGTAGCTTTAAATCGGGAGATAGATTTAAAGCTAGCAGAAAAATTAAACGAGATATTTTTGGAAGTAGTGATAGCACCTTCAGTCAGCAATGAAGCACTAAAAATTTTGCAAAGAAAGAAAAATTTAAGAGTGATTATTCATAAATCTTTCCAACAAAATGTGAAATACCAAACTAAAAATGTTGTTGGTGGGTTTTTGGTGCAAGAAAATAATGACCACACAATAAAAGCAGAACAAGTAACAGAATGCACTACAACAGAAAAAGAAAAGGAAGATCTTATTTTTGCCTGGAAAATATGTAAACATGTGAAATCCAACGCAATAGTTATAGCAAAAGATGGTTGTGCTATTGGCATCGGTGCAGGGCAAACAAGCAGAATAGATAGTGTGAACATTGCAGTAAAAAAAGCAGGTGAAAAATGTAAAGGTGCAGTGCTTGCTTCAGATGCATTTTTTCCATTCCCAGATAGCATAGTAGAAAGTGCAAAACATGGAATTACAGCTATAATTCAGCCTGGTGGCTCGCTGAAAGATCAAGATGTGATAAAAGCTGCAAATGAAAATAAAATTGCTATGTTTTTCACTGGCGTTCGCAGTTTTTTCCATTAGGCTTTGTGTCTTATGGCTAGAGATTTTTCCATATCATACCACCATAACTGTACGAACGTTGTGATTTGAGTCCACAAGGTAGGATGTCATTCAAGTAGCCTCCTTCCCCTGTCATCCCAGTGCCCTGACTACTTGGATCCAGATTGGACACTGAGCTGGTGAGTATAAAAGTATAGCTTCTACGTCATACCGTGATTTATTCACGGTATCTCACATAGATCCCGCTAACACGTAGCGGGATGACGATTGTCAAGGTGTCATCCGAGTAGCTTGACTACTTGGATCCAGGAAACTTAACTTTAAATAAGTGGCTGCATAATAAAGACTAGATTCCAGCGTCACGCGCTGGAATGACAAGTTCGCGGCGGCATCCTCGTCATCCCGCCACGGTATCTCTAGATCCCGCTAACAAGCAGCGGGATGACGGTTGTCAGGCTAGCTGTCATCCCAGTGCTCCTTTTTTTGCCATCCGAGTAGCCCCTTTTTTGTCATCCCAGTGCTTGACACTGGGATGACACCCTACTTAACCATCATACTGCCGCGGTATCTCTTAGCCGCTAACACATAGCGGAATGATGAAGTTATCGTCATTCCACCGCGAACCGTCATACCGCGATTCATTCGCGGTATCTCATCCGCTAACAAGAGATCCCGCTAACACGTAGCGGGATGACGGTTGTCGTTTAGCTATAAATGTTTAAGAAATTTACCAAATAAAAAAAAGGCAAAAGAAGCCCCGTGGTGCGAGTTTTGACTCTATATTACTGTAAGTGGCGCTGTAATAATGTGCTAACGCTTAAAATAAGCGCGATTTGGCTGAATGTAGAAAAAATAAAAAAGACATGCAGCCGCTATAATTTTATGTAATCCGCCAATAAATACCCTGAGTTTTTTACTGAATTTTGTCATTGAGCCTGCAGGTCAAAAACAAGTTTTGAGTCATAAATACCCTTACTGTCATAATAAGGGGGCTGGCGGAGTTTGTCAAGGAATTTTCTTATTTCATTTAAATTGCTTGTAACCTTCTTATACACTCGTCTTTACCAAGAATCACCATGATATCGATGATTCCAGGTGCATCCATTACTCCAGTTATAGGGGCACGTAATGAGTGGTATACACTGCTTATTTTCATATCATGTGATTTTGCACATTCCTTGATCTGAGAAGATAAAAAACCCTTATTCCAATTTTCATCACCGATCTTTGACAGAAATGATGCGAGTAACTTAATTATATTGAGGTTAGATTTGACAATTTGACAAGCTTCTTTACTTAAATCAAGTGGCGGATCTTGAATATAAAATTTTGCTAAATCCAATAATTCGGTCAGGTAGTTTGCTCTTTTTTTCAGCTCTGTCAGTCCCTGCAGTAAATAGCCCTTTTTTTTGTCAGTTAGAGTATTTTCTCTAAGCATTAGAGTCAGAATATCTTTATTGCTCATATTACTAATATAGTGGTTATTCAAATGCTCCAGTTTTTTGAAATCGAGCCGTGCAGGTGAACGACCAATACTTTCTAAATTAAACCACTCTATTGCTTGCTCATCGCTAATAATCTCATCGTTGCCGTGACTCCAGCCAAGTCTCAGCAAGTAATTACGCATCGCTTTTGGCAATATTCCCATCTTTTCATAATCGCAAACGCTTGTGGCACCATGCCTTTTGGATAGCTTATTCCCATCTTCCCCATGGATAAGCGGCACATGCGCAAAACGTGGAACATCAAAATCAAGAGCCTGGTATATTAGCAATTGCTTAAAAGTATTAGTGAGATGGTCAGAACCGCGTATTATATCAGTTATTCCAGCATCATGATCGTCAACTACCACGGCAAAAATATATGTTGGAGTGTTATCAGAGCGTAAGATCACTATATCATCAAGCTGGTCGCTATTTACTTTGATTTGGCCGTATATTTTATCATCAACGACGATCTCTTGCGAGTCTGGCACTTTGAAACGGATAACTGACCTCACACCCGATGTCATTCCAGCGCGTGACCACATATTTTTTTCTGGATCCCAGTGTCGAGCACTGGGATGACAAGAAGGAGGTTTTGTAGTACATTTATGCTTGTATATCTTGCCCTCTTCTCTTGCTTTTATTTTCTTTTCTGCAACTTCATCTTCAGGGCAGTAACAGTGATACGCCCTACCCTTCTCAACTAAAAGGTTTGCTACTTCTTTATGCCGCTCTATTCTTTTTGACTGATATACTATTTCCCCATCACAGCTCACACCGAGCCATTTTAGCCCTTCTATAATTGCATCAATTGCTTCTTGTGTTAAACGTTTTCTGTCGGTGTCCTCAATCCTTAGCAAAAACCTGCCACCATGATGCTTTGCATAGAGCCAATTAAATAAAGCAGTACGAGCCCCTCCAATGTGCAAAAACCCTGTTGGCGATGGAGCGAATCTCGTGACTACGTCTGGCATGTTATTGTTACAGTAAAGTATAGGCTATGATACCCAAAATCCACGTTTGTAACAATGTAGAATTTATTTATTCTGAGAGATTAAATTTTATTTATTTTTAATAAACTACATTGTATAATTTATTATTGGTTAATAGTTAGGTACGTTATGACTGGATCTACAGATGAGATAAAAGAATTGCTCTCAGCTAATGAAGATAATGTCAATTGGCGTTACACCGGCCCATTTGATAAAACAAAACAAAGAATTAGGGGAGATAATCTCCTGCATTTAGCTGCAAAAACAGGAAAGGTTGATAAGTTTTTATCTATTTTCAAGAAAAGTGTTGAAAGTAATGTTCATTTGTTAGAGTACAATAAAGATCATGAAAATCCATTTCATATAGCAGCAGAAGTGGGGATATTACCAAGTGTAGTAAAAGGAATATTCAAGCATTTGGAGTCTGAAAAAACTAACCCAAATTGTGATCCGAAAAAATTAGAAAATGTCAAGAATTATGTTAAAGAGGCATTGTGCAATAGATGTGCGCTAGATAAATCTAAAAAGACTCCTCTTGACTGGGTTAGTAAGACAGTCAAAAAAGAAATAAAAGAAATCGCAGGCATAAAAGACAGCTTTATATGTAACCAGAAGTTTCGCCTATGCTTATATATAGTAGGAGCGATAGCATGTATTGCTGCTTTATGTTTGTCTTTATACTTTTTATTTTTAGTTTCTCAGTCTCTTGCATTGGCTTCGATGGCTGGGATAATTTCTGGTGGGGCTGCGTATCTGTCAGGCAAAGTATTTAGTGAGATACATGACTTGCATGACGTGAGCACTCCAGTAGAAACTTTTAGTAATGCGGATCTTGCAAGGATATAACAAAAAGTTGCAGGCAATGATATAGAAATTTACTTTCTCAACTTAAGAAAGTATACTGATACGATGACGGAAAAGAAGTACAGTAAGATTTTAATAGCAAACAGAGGAGAGATTGCTTGCAGGATTATCAGAACTGCCCATAAGATGGATATATCTTGTGTATGCGTATATTCGGATGCGGATATAAATTCTGTGCATGTAAGGCAAGCAGATGAGTCGAGGTATATTGGCCCTTCGCCATCTTGCCTCAGTTACTTAAACATCGAAAAAATATGCGAGGTAGCAGTTGAAACAGGTGCACAGGCAGTTCATCCTGGTTATGGGTTTTTAGCGGAAAATCCAGATTTTCCACGTGCTCTTCAAAAACATAATATAGACTTCATCGGCCCCAGTGCAGAAACAATAGAAGTTACAGCCAACAAAATAACGGCAAAAGAAGAGGCAAGAAAGGCTGGAGTAAATGTAGTACCAGGATATATGGGCAAGATTAAAGATGTCGCTCATGCAGCCATCGTTGCTGAAGAGATTGGTTTTCCAGTTATGCTAAAAGCTGCATCAGGCGGTGGTGGCAAAGGAATGCGAATTGTAAATTCCAAAAAAGAAATTGAACTAGCGTTCATATCAGCAACAAATGAGGCGGAGAAAAGTTTTAAGGATGGCAGTATCTTTATAGAGAAATATATAGAACTACCAAGACATATTGAAATACAAATCATAGCAGATAAATATGGCAATATAGTGTGTCTTGGAGAAAGAGAATGCTCGATACAAAGGAATAACCAGAAAATAATGGAAGAAACGCCAAGTCCATTCATTAGTGAAGAAGTAAGACAAAAAATGTATGTCCAATGTGTTTCTCTGGCAAAGCAAGTTGGCTATTTTTCAGCAGGCACTGTTGAGTTTGTTGTAGATAAAGACCAAAACTTCTATTTTCTTGAGGTAAATACGAGATTGCAAGTTGAGCATCCAGTAACAGAATTTATAACTGGAATAGACATAGTAGAAGAAATGATTAGAACTTCCTGTGGAGAGAAATTGAGATTCAATCAGGATGATATTAAACTTACTGGTTCTGCAATAGAAAGTAGAATTTGCGCTGAAGACCCATCGAAGAAATTTTTCCCTTCCAGCGGAAGAATAAAATATTACGATAAACCGGATGAAAATGATTATGTAAGAATAGATGATGGAGTTGCTGCAGGTTCAGAAATTAGCACGTTCTATGACTCAATGATTGCAAAAGTTATAACATATGGAAAAGATAGAGTAGAAGCGATCAGTAGAATGCAAAAAGCATTGTCTGAATGCTATATAGAAGGAGTAACAAATAATATAGAATTTCTAGAATCCATCTTCCATCACCCAAATTTTATTGCAGCAAAGCTCCATACGAGATTCATTCCAGACCATTACCCTAGTGGGTTTCACGGCGATTTTGTTACAGAGGAGTATATTAAAATATTTATTTTCACTGCGTTATATGTTCATTTGGAAAATGAAGAAAGGTACCATCATAAAGCAGTGAATGAAACACCTCAGGTGTCATTCCAGTGCGTGACACTGGAATCTAGTAAAAAAGAAGGGGCACCAGTATCAGCTACTCGGATGGCAGGTGACCGTGCAAGAGATTTATTCATAGTGAATATAAATGACAATGAGTACTCCGTAAGTGCAAGATATCAAGATAATATATTAACAACAGTATATAACCACAATACATACTCTGTAGTAGGCAAGTGGAAATCAAGTCATAAGTTACTATATATTACAATTAATGATGATGCTGATATAACATTTAAAGTAGAAAAACAAGGCAGCAAATACTTCATAAGACATGCAGGCATGAAAGCTGAGTGTTGTATATTTAAGCCTCATGTAGCTGAATTAAGTAGGTTAATGCTAAATAATGAAACAGAAGGGATTTCAGCAGATGCTGTAAAATCCCCAATATCTGGCTTATTAGTTAAGTTGCACGTAAATATAGGAGATCAGGTGGAAATAGGACAACCTTTATTTGTGGTGGAGGCAATGAAAATGGAAAATATCATATGTGCTGAAGCAGCAATGGTGATAAAAAATATTCTCGTTCAAGAAGGAAAAAATGTGCAGATTGGTGATGTAGTATTAGCTCTGCTTTCTTAAATAACACAAGAAGTATAAACTTGACCCAAACAAGATAAATGAAAACACTTGATGAGCTATGGCAATGGCTATTGGTATGTGCAATAATAGAGTAATTACACCCAAAATGATCTGAATGATAACGGAGAGCAGCATAATATATACCGGTTTTACGCTAGCATTTTTTACTGTGAGTATTACTACCAAAGCTAGTATTAGCAATGCCAGTGCTCGATGTATAAATTGCACTGTTGCTCTGTTCTCAAAGATATTCAGCCATATAGGGTGTAAGAAAAATAAATCTTCTGGAACGATTTGTCCGTCCATTAGTGGAAAGGTATTGTAAATCAAACCAGCATTTAATCCCGCAACAAACGCACCGAAAATTATTTGTATTACAATTAGGGCCAAAATCATCCCTGTGTAGTATATAGTGTCACTACTAATCTTAAGTTTAGTTTGCTTTGGCCTGATTTGGTAATCAAAAAATTGATATGACAATAATGCAAAGACAATTAATGCTAATAATAAGTGAAGTGCAAGCCTATAGTGGCTAACATGAGGTTCAGTTACTAAACCACTTTTAACCATATACCAACCAGCAAAAGCTTGTAAAGCTCCAAATAATAATGCCACAAATAGCCTTATTACTACCTTTTTAGATATTTTTCTTCTTAATGTAAAATATATAAATGGCAGGACAAAAACTAAACCTGTTAGTCTTGCAACCAATCTGTGTACATATTCTATTAAGTATATAGCCTGAAATTCCTCCATACTCATACCATAGTTGAATGCTTTATACTCAGGTGTAGTTTCATATTTTAATTTTTCTTGTAGCCAATCTTGTCCACTCAGTGGTGGCAATGTTCCAGTGATGGGTTTCCACTCCGTGATTGACAATCCTGCTTTTGAAAGTCTGGTAAATCCACCAATCCCCACCATGAGAATTACCATAATACAGCAGAGAAAAAGCCAAATAGCTACAGGTTTTGATTCCATAAACCATGCTGAGTTTTGTTCCATCGCTCAGGGTAAAGAATAAATTCCCATAAGGCAAGAAAAGCTGCAACACTATGTAGCAGACTATAGACCGGAAAAAATATCGATACTATATAAAAATAAAAAGGCATCTTTTGCTGTTTGACAGCTATTACCAAAAGAATCAGGTTAGTAACGTATACCACTACAAAGTAGTACAAAAATAATTCATTTAAAACTTTAGTTAATATCAATGAAAGCAGTAAAAATGGAGTAGTAAAAAATATAAAAGCTGCAGAGCCAACAAAAAGATTCAATAGCAAAATTCCCTTAAATCCAGTGTGTTTATAAAGTGACTTTATATTTTTTAAATGAACAATATAAGTTTGCATATAGCCTTTGATCCAGCGCGCTCTTTGCTTAATCCAAGCAAATACAGCAATTGGTGACTCTTCCAATGTTTCTGAGTCAATCATCCTGGTTTTATATCCCATTTGCGCAAGTCTCAAACCAAGGTCAGCATCTTCGGTAACACTATAAGCATCCCAGAAAAACAATTTTTTTAGAATTTTTACTGAAAAATGATTACTGCTACCACCCAAAGGCATTGGCATGTTCATTTTTTGGAATCCAGGCAATAAGTATTGAAACCAGTTCATATACTCCAGAGAAAAGGATTTTGTGAGAAAATTATGATCATAATTATAGTAATTCAACCTTGCCTGTACACAGGCAAGCTTATCGTCGCCCTTATTAAATTCAATCAGTGCTTTTTTTAACTGCAATGGGTCTGGTTTATCATCCGCATCATATATTACTGCATACTTTCCTCTAGCAAAGCTCATAGCATAATTGCATGACTTGGCTTTTGTTCTAGGCAAAGAATGAGGCACTTTTATTACTTCAAAATACTGTGGTAAAGTGTACTTTTCTATAGCTGCTAGCGTTTCCTGGTCATCACTTTCTACCTGAAGCTTCACATCTAATTTCGATTTTGGATAATCCAAACTTTCAATGCTTTCGATCAATTGCTCTATCACTGCACTTTCTTTAAAAGCAGGCAATAAAATAGTATATATAGGAAAATCTTCTTCATTCAGCTTACTATAATCCACTTTTTGGTTGGAGGTTTCACATAAGTTAAAAATTGTAGCTATAAACTTGAATAAATAACTAGAACATCCGATTATAAATATCAACATCAAAGCAAAATATGTATATTTCTCTGTTAGTGTTAAAATTGAAGTTACAATAAAGAAAGAAGCAAAAAATATTGAGCTTAGTTTAATGCTTTTAGCTGAAAAATTAGCATTCTTGTAATATAAGTAGTTGCTTGCAAATTCTGAAATACCAAAGTGCGAGTTAAGAAGATTTAAAATCTGTTCGCTATCCACTTTTATTAATACATAGTCAATACCGTAATGAGCTTCGACCCAACGGTTGATATCTCGGCTTGTGTCTTCAACCATAAAAAAAGTAGTATCATTTAATTTTTGCCAAGGAATTATATTAAATTTATAGTAAAAAAGTTTCTCTTGCTCTTTGCATAAACTAGAATCAAACTTAATTTTTTCTACATTATCAGCTTGAAGTATAGGCAATTGTTGCATTAAACCTAATGCAATTTTTTATTTAAGTCACGTGAAAATGAAGATATGACCTCGCTACTACGCTTATCATCTTTACGTTCATGCATTATTTTTTTTACAGCATCAGCAGCTATATTCGCTGTGTTAGCCTGTAAGTCTCCAAGAGCTTTTTCAACTTGGTCAGTGACTTTCTTCAAGTTAGAATGGGCATTGTCATCTAATGTCTGATCTAGCTGCTGTCTATTGTGCTTAATGATACTATTAGCTTTATCAAGTGCTTCATTCATCATTTTATTAACTTCTGCATCTAATTCTTTGTATTTTTCAGAAGATTTTTTGTAATACTCCAACATATCTTTCCTGAATTTTTCAGTTTCTTCACTTGAAAATTTGCTTTTGTTACGCTTATTGTTAAGCGCATTTTTTATCACTTTCTTTAGCAATTTATACGAAAGGACAAAACTTACCAAGAAGGCAAGACCGATAATCAGTGATGTAGACATAAAAACCCCTAAAATTCTTTGGACACCAAGTCAGCAACAAACTCCTCTTCAATTTCAGAATTGGTCAATTTAGTATAATAAATTAAAGCAATACTAGTAGCCATTTGTTTTAACTGATCAGTATATTCAGATTTAAATTCTGCCACTTTTTCTTCAATAAGCTTGCTCTTTTTTTTGTCCTCCTCTTCTAATATATTCTTAACATTAGCTCTCATTTCTTCTACCTGAGCAAGTGCATCATCTATGATCCTTTTTGCCTGTATTCTAGCTTGGTTTAAAGCGGCATTATACTTGGCAATCTGCTCTTCCGTGAGTCTTAAAAGATGAACAGAACTATTAAAAGAATCCAATACTTTTTTACTTCTAGTGCTTATTATTTCATCTAACTTTGGTAAAAATAAACAACTTACTACGAAAAAAAGTGAAGAGAAAAAAATTAAAAACCAAAAAACTTGAGAAAAGAAGGTTGAAACATCAAGCTGTGGCATGTGTTAAGCAACAAATATTAATAATACTGCAAGTAAAAACGCAAGCAATCCCATTATTTCAACCATAGCAGCACCAATATAAACGTAAGTTTTCATTTTACCTTCCGATTCAGGATTCCTCGCAACCCCATTCAGCATAGCAGAAAAGATATTAGCTATACCTAAACCAGCACCGAGCATTCCAAACGCAACTAAACCAATTGCTATAAATTTTAAAGCTACTAAATCCATATATTACCTTTAAACATTTCTTTATAATATAATTGTAAAATATTCTGCAAGGAAGTCAATTACTTTACTGCATCTGACAAATATACACATGTTAATATAGTAAATATATAAGCTTGTAAAACTGCAACAAATACTTCAAACCCTATCAATGCAATTATGAACAAAAACGGCGCAGGAGTGAGAAATATGTTCATATTTACAATAAACCCTGCTATCACTTTGATAACTGTATGACCCGCAATCATATTTGCTGCAAGCCTTATTGATAGGCTAATCGGCCTTACTAAATAAGCAAACAACTTAATAATAATTATTATAGGTGCAAGCCACGAAGGAGTTCCTTTTGGTAGCAATATGCGTAAAAATTCTACTCCCCTTTCTTTAAATCCAACAATCGTTATATAAATAAAAACCACCATCGATAAAGCGAAGGTGACTATCACATGACTTGTGACCGTGAAACTATAAGGAAGAACACCAACCAAATTACATGATAAAATGAAAATAAACACTGTAAATATCAATGGAATGTGCTGCAAGCCTTTGCTTCCAGTGTTACTTTCTATTATTGAAACAACAAAATCATATACATATTCAACTGCAGCTTGCAAATATCCTGGTATTACTGACCCCTTCTTTATTCCAAAAAGCAAAAAGAGTATCACCAATATCACCGAAATCATCATGAAAAGAGATGAATTGGTAAAGCTTACGTCATACCCAAATAACCTAGGTAACTCTATTATTGTATATACTTTAAACTGTTCCAGTGGATTTAATGCCATTTTAATCTGAACTATAAACAGTAAATAAAGTATGAATTTTATAGGACAAAGTCAAGAATTAAGATAAAGCCCTGTATCATTATAACATTGATACATTAACAAAATATGTAATTAGAGTGTTAATTACAGTCAGCTCTGTATTTTAAAACTTACTAATCTTATTAAATAATTCAATATCTTGACTTAACATCTTATTTTAATTATAATTTAATTTTTAGTGAGGTATTATTATGAACGAAATAGATTTTATTAACACTAATCATCCTTTAAATTTAGAGCAGGAATTTGGTAGTGGATACATTAAACTAACAGATGGCTCCTTTAACGAATATACTGGCCATTATCAAATGGGAAGCGAAATACTAGATAAAAGCCATAATATGATAGGAAACTTAACTATTGATGGTTACATTCATAACTTCCATGAAGATAACCACAATATGAATCTTAAGCTCTCTATGGAGATAGATTTAAAAGGTGATATCGAGAAGATAAATTCTCTCTACAATAATATATAAAATTACAAAAACTTCTGCATCCTTGTTTATGATGTAGAAGTTACCTTTTATTCCATTACAACAAGCTTTAAAAGCACTACATTTTATATTACAATAACTTTTTTATTTCTTTAAAGGTTCATGAAATTCACATTATCTTGGTTATTAGAACACTTAGAAACCAATGCTAGTTTAGAAGAAATTACCGATAAATTAACTCACATAGGGTTAGAAGTAGAAGATGTGATCGACAATACCAAATTAGCTGGTTTTATTGTTGCAAAAGTATTAGAAGTTGCACCTCATCCAAATGCCGATAAATTAAAATTATGTAAAGTAGATGACAGAAGTAAAACTCTACAAATAGTTTGCGGAGCAAACAATGTTAGAGAAGGTATGAAAACTGTGCTTGCATCTCTTGGTAGCACATTGCCAGAAAGTGATTTCACAATCAAGCCTACAAAAATACGAGAAGTGCTAAGTGAAGGGATGCTCTGCTCTGCTTCTGAACTTGCGCTAGTTCAAGAGGAAAGTGAAGGAATAATCGAGCTTTCCGATGATTATAAAGTAGGGGATAAATTTTTCAATTGTGACCCTGTAATTGATATAAATGTTACTCCAAACCGTGGAGATTGCTTAGGCATTTATGGAATAGCTCGCGACCTTGCTGCAACTGGAATTGGGACATTAAAGACTTTAAGCATTCCACAACTTACCAGCTCCATAAATTCACCAATCGATGTTGAAGTGACTGACGGAGAAAGTTTTATTAGTGGAATATACATCGCCAATGTAAAAAATCAAGAAAGCCCAAAGTGGCTAAAAGATAAATTGGAATCGATAGGAATGCGCTCCATTTCTACAATAGTTGACATTACTAACTATATTATGATATCTTTTAATCGTCCAATGCATGCGTTTGATGCAAACAAAGTAGATGGCAAACTTACAATAAGAAAAGCAAATGATGGAGAAAGCTTCTTTGCTTTAAATGGTAAGGAATATTTACTGGACAATAATATAAACATTTATTCTGATAGTAAAAATATTCATGGAGTTGCTGGAATTATAGGTGGAAAGTGCAGTGAATGTACTCTTGAAACCACCAATATTTTTTTGGAATTAGCTTTGCTCGATCCAATCTCTATCACTAAATCTTCAAGACAGCTCAGCATCTCCACAGACGCTAGTTACAGATTTGCACGTTCAATCGATCCTGGATTTACCCTTGATGGACTCAATCTTGCAGCCAAAATGATTTTGGATTTATGTGGTGGAGAAGTCTCAAGCGTAGTGTCTGCCGGTAATCTAGATAAAGAATACACCTCTGTCATCCAAGTAGCTGACACTGGGATCCAGAAAAAACCATGCCGGAATGATGCTAAGATAAGCCTTGATTACCAAGATATAAACAAGTTTGGAAGTGTATCTGTATCACCTGATGAGACGTTCGATATCTTAACGAAACTAGGGTTTAGTATTGATAAAAAAACCGAAGGCAATTGGAATGTACAAGTACCAAGCTGGAGACCGGACGTGACTATACCTGCTGACCTAATTGAAGAAGTAACAAGAATATACGGCTATGACAAAATAAAAGAAGAACCACTACCAAATAATGTTGAAGAAGTAGATAGTACATACGACAATTTGCGTATTTTGATGACAAACAGAGGGTTTCATGAAGTGCTAACCTGGTCGTTTATGAGTGAATCAACAGCTGAAAAATTTGGTTACTCGAATAAGTTATTTATCATCGATAATCCGTTTAACAATAACTTTAATATGATGAGACCAAGTATTATGCCAAATTTATTGCAAGTCACTGCTGATAATATTGCCCATGGAGTATCTGATCTTGCAATCTTCGAAATTGGGCCGATTTACGATGGTGAAGCTCAGTCTAAACATGTCTTAAGTGGAATAAGAACAGGAAATAATTTACCGCGAAACCATTATAATATTGATAGGAAAGTAGATGTTTTTGACGCAAAGGCTGATTGCATAGCAGCTTTGGAGTTTTTTAACGTCAATTGCGATAATTTAACGATAGAGAGAGCAGAAAAAGAATATTATCATCCAGGAAAGTCAGGCACCTTATCTTTTAGAAGTAAAATAGTTGTTTATTTTGGAGAGTTGCATCCTAATATATTAGATCTTTTTGACATCAAGCAAAAAGTTGTAGGTTTTGAGGTAATACTAGAAAATATTGAAAATTTACCTGTAAGTAGAAAGAAATTTATCGATTATAAATACCAAAGTGTAAAACGTGATTTTGCATTTATTGTAAATAAGGATGTGGAAGTAGGTAACATAATCAATGTGGTAAAAAAAAGCTCAGAGCTCATCACAGAAGTTTTAGTATTTGACGTATACCATGGAAACAATATAGAACCGAATAAGATGTCTATAGCATTGTCAGTTACTTTCTGCTCTCCAATCCACACTTTAACTGAAAAAGAGATCCAAAAAGAATCAAGTGCTATAGTTAATTTAGTATGTGAAAATACCGGAGGAACCTTGAGAACTAGTCATTAAAACGTAATCACAGTTTCCTGATTTTGCTGTGTCACACTTACTTCATCCAATCTATTCCCTATCTTGAATTCAATATCCTTAAAAAATCTATTCCACATTCCATGCAAATGCTCTTCTATTTTAGGCCATACATCATCCTTAAATGTTTCACCATCATCAGAAAATACATCACCTATCAAGGCTCCTACTTCTTCATAACTTGATTCGAAATGTTGAAGAAATGTCTCTATTTCCTTATGAGTATCATGTGCCACACTCAACGCTTTTCCTTCTACGTTGCCATTTTTGTTTATAACAGTAGCTGATAACCCCAACCGAATATAACCCAAACCTACCTGCAAAGAGTTCCAGGCCTTCTGAGCAATATTCTGATTATCTTTGGGTACATTACTTATTACAAGGTTTACCAGCCGGTTTATTAAAGGGGATAACAAATTTTGACAAAAATGCTTGATATTATCTTTCGTTTTAATCACAGGATATTTGATGCATTTCTCTGCTAAACAGTATTCAAGTTCTGCTTTCTCCAGCAACTCCTTGATTTTTGCTTCATCAAAATTTTCTTCCTTGAGCACCTCCAACAACTTATCTTCTATTATTGCAAACTTTATTTTTTCGCGAGATTCCAGCTCTTCTCTATAATTATTTTTTGTTTCTTCATTTATCAACAATCCTTCTTTTTTTAACTCTAATTGTTTTAATGCTTCTAGAATCGCTTTATTCCTTTCTAGAAGGACTTTTATTGACTTTGTAATTGGATGACCTTTTTCCCTTTGTTTAGCTTGTAAACGCTCATTTTGATCTTTGAGTGTTTGTTCTAATTTAGATTCTTCTAAATGTTTTTCATCTTGTACACGAAAAGCTTCAATTATTTCTGCTAGATCTGATTCATCATATCTTTTTAATGTCCCGCATAAATTTAAAACACCCTCTTTTTGTTCTTTAAGCAACCTTTGTACTTTATATTTTTTTATTTCTAAATACGCCTCTTCTATGAAGTCATTTATTTTAGCTGAAGCTTCCTTATCCGATAGAACCTTTACTTTTTTTTCTAAATCTTCAAGCTGCTTCCTTAGGCTTTGCTTCTCCTTATCCGGTATACCTGATTGACTTAACTCACCTTGAGCTTTTTTTATTACTGATTTTATCAGCCTGTGCTCAACCTCTTGATCATCATATTCAAATTTAAAAAGGTCTTCTAACCTCCTTTTTAAGGTGCCATCTGTTAAGCTACTGTTTCCATGTATTTCTTTTAATTCCTTATGTCTATTGTTATACCTTATTTGACCTATTCCTCTTAAACGTTCAATCTCTTCTTTCGCATTATCCAAGGCTTTCTCTGTTGCTTGGGGATGATCATTTTTATAAATATCAATTGCTTTTCTTTCAACTATTTTGCCTTTCTCTTTAAGCTCTTTCCATTCCGCCTCATGTACAGAAAATTCATCATCTTTTGAGTCACTTGGTACTTCTATTCCTACGTTTTTCAAATCTTCTATTATCATCTCTTTCTCATTTGGTAATTCTTTACCTTGGCTTTCTAGTTTCTGTTTCACTAAAGTATTTCTTAGCTCATCTTCCAGTGAAAAATCTTCTCCCCGTCTATCTCGCTGAAATTTAATTGCTTGTATAAAAGCAACTCGATAAGCATTTTGTATTAAGTAATTCACCAGTTTAGAATCTACACTATCCACCACTTTCAGTCTGAATTCGTCCAACAATTCCTTCAGCTTATCATATGTAATATCTTTTCCTTCTAGCTTCATTAGCTCTTCCATAGTCTTTGCGAATTCCTGAATCGAAATTGCAAGCACATTCTTGATCTCATTACGTAAAGGCCTAAGGCCGTTTTTTAAATTGATATTAGCTGATAATTTCAGTATGGTATTATGTTCTGAATCACGTGCAACATTAAACCAACTACCATCTTTATCTTCATATAAATCTCTAAGTAATTGTTCAAATTGCGGTGGAAACTTAACTTCCATATCCCACTTAATGTCTGACTTACCAGCATCTATTTCACGAAAAGACACTTCAATATTCTGGTATTCATTCTGATATAACCCATTACTTATTTTTAGAGCAGCAACCAAAGAATGAGATAACTTTCTGTTTGTAAGATAAAAAGTAGCTAAGGCGGGTGTTGCAGGAATAATTAAGGCTATAAGCACAGCTATATCAACAAGAATTGCAATTGCAGCAAGAACGCCATATGCCAATCTTTTTGCTGTACTTACCTCACTCTTTTTTGTTTTACTTTCCTCTGAACTGGTTTGTGTTTTACTGTTTGTTTTATATATAACTAACCCCAATGCAACAGAAGCAACATAAGGAAACATTAAAACTGATAGAGCTGAATTTAATACTTTCTTCTCCAGGCAAGCTCTGTTTATTTCCTTAAATATTTCGCTTGATATATTATACCAGGAAGTAAAAAAATCGGAGCCGTAACCTTTATAATGAAATATACTTAGTGGAATGCTAAAATCAGCACCTATTTTTTTTAAATTACTAACAGATTCTTGCTCTTCCAAAGTAGCAACAGGTCCTTCCTGTTTTTCTGAAGTAGCAAAAGATTCTCTTTGTAAATTAGGTTGTCCATTTAATGCATCTAAATCACCACTATTGTTATTTAAGTCAACAACTTCCTCACAACCTACAACAGCATTCATACCATAACCTTATCCAATTACCTTAAGTATAGCATAAATACTGACAATCTTGCAACTTTATTAAAAATCTAACGCTCAATGCTAACATTTAAATCCTGATATTCCTTAGAATAAAAGTTAGTTCCAATTTCTGTATTAATGTCCAAAGATAAGGCAAGGGTCTGCTCTTTTATATATTCAATCCACGTATTTATTGCTTCCTTAATTTTCTCATCTTCTGTTTTGATTATTACTCTGATTCTATCGGACATATGAAAATCAGCTTGTTTCCTAGTTTCCTGAATGAGCCTCACTACATCTCTTGCAAGCCCTTCTAGAATCAATTCATCATTTAAAGTAGTGTTTAGGATAACAACCCCTTTGTTGTTATCAAATACAGAGGAGAATTCACTGTTTGCTTTTAATAATAGTTCATATTCGCCTTTTTCTATGATATAACTTTCTGACTCGTCCCCCAAAAATATGAGACCTCTTTCTGTCATTCCAGCGCGTGACGCTGGAATCTGCGTCTGGATCCCAGTGTCAGCTACTCGGATGACACCGGATTCAACTTGTTTCCACTTTCCTTGTTTAACATATTGAACCAGTGTCTTAATCTTCTCCGGAATTCTTTTTCCAAGCACAGGGAAGTTGAGTTTTAACTCTAGTGATGCAATATCTTCAAGTCTGTTTACTAACTTCAGTTTTTTTACATTTACCTCATCTTTTATCATCTCTTGGTACTCATTTGAGTTTTCAGCACACTGGATCCCAGTGTCACGCACTGGGATGACAGAAAACGGCTCACCTTCCAGAAAACTACAGGAAGACTGATGATAAATGATCATACTGCCAAGTGGCTGTCTGATACGTATATTAAAAGTGTTTCTAATAGAGAGTGCAGAGTTACATATCTCTCTCACTAGATCCATTTTGGCAATGAGCTGACTATCAAACTTCTCTAATTGTGGGAAATCAGCCAAATGAACAGATGTTTCTTCATACTTAAGCCCTTGCCATATATTCTCTGTTATAAGTGGCAACAAAGGGGCTGCAGCTCTTAGTATGTAATAAAAAACCGTATATAGAACATTATAAGCATCAGTTTTATCCTGATCCAAATCACTTTTCCAAAAACGCTCGCGACTGCGACGAATATACCAATTATTTAGCACTTCAAAAAAGTTCATCAAAATTTTGCAAGCCTCTTGGGAGTTATAGCTGTTCATAGAAGTTTGGATACTTTCTACAGCTTCAAAACATTTGGAAATCATGTAGCGATCAATAGTACTTTGATAATCCTTACAAACTTCAGCTTTAATTCCATCTGCATTTGCATACATGGTAAAAAAGTGATAACTGTTCCAAATAGGTTTTATTACGTTTTTCAGAACATCTCGTATTGAGTTTCCTTTTTTATCGAGTAGCAAATTACCACCACAAACAATAGATCCAGAAAGCATAAGAAAACGCAGTGCATCAGAACCGTATCTATCAAAAACCTCCATTGGATCTGCATAGTTATTCAAACGCTTGGACAATTTTTGCCCTTTTACATCCAAAACAACACCGTGGCATATGCAGTTCTTAAATGGTTCCCTATCAAACAAAGCAGTGGACAATACAAAGAGCGTATAAAACCACCCCCTGGTTTGCGCTATGTATTCAGTGATAAAATCTGCAGTTTCAAACCACTCCTTATTTTCAAACGGATAGTGGACTTGTGCGAATGGCATCGAGCCAGATTCAAACCAGCAGTCAAATACGTCAGGCACACGACGCATAACTGATTTTCCTGTTGGATCATCAGGATTTGGCCTCGTTAAAGTATCGATAAATGGTCTGTGCAAATCATCTACTTTAACATTAAAATCTCGCTCTAGTTCTTCTATCGAACCATATACATCCACTCTTGGATATCTTGTATCATCTGATTGCCACACAGGAATCGGAGTACCCCAGAATCGATTGCGTGAAATTGACCAGTCGTGTGCCCCTTCAAGCCATTTTCCAAATTGACCATCTCTAATGTGGTTTGGTATCCAATTAACTCTCTTATTTAGCTCTACCATTCTGCTTTTGAATTTTGTAACGGCAACATACCAAGAAGGCATAGTGCGATAGATCAAAGGAGTGTCAGTTCTCCAGCAGTGTGGATAATTGTGAATATATTGTTCAGTTTTGAACCAGTTTCCTTGTTCTTTCAATTTTTTTATTACTGTATCATTGGTATCAAAAACATGAACCCCTGCCAAATCTGAAACTTCAGCAGTAAATTTTCCACTGTTATCAATTGGACAAATAACTGAAATATCATGGCTTTGGCAAAGGTAAAAATCTTCCTCACCAAATCCAGGAGCAGTGTGTACAACGCCAGTACCATCTTCTCCTGTAACATAATCAGCAACAAAAACACGGAATGCATTCTTTGTATCTTTAAAGTAATCAAACAGCGGCTTATAGGAAAGGCCTGCAAGATCATTCGCTTTAAGTTTTATATTGCAGTTTTCATATGGAATATTGTTTTGTTCAGAGTGGCTGATAAATTTTTCTAGGTAGCTTTCAGCGAAAATATAAATTTCACTGTTCACTGAACTCCTTTCATTAACTTCTGTCATCCCAGTGCTTCGACACTGGGATCCAGAAATAGATTCCAGCGTCACGCGCTGGAATGACACCAAAGAGTGGACTGACACTGCACAATACTTGATGTCCTTTCCTATCGCCAATGCCAGATTGCTAGGAAGAGTCCAAGGAGTTGTAGTCCAAGCAAGTAATTTACATTTTTGTTTAACACTTTTAAACTGCTGTGGGTTTTCTAAAAGCTCAAATGCAACAGTTACAGCTTTGCTAGTCTTTTCTCTATACGCGTTATCAAGCCTTGTTTCAAAATTGGATAATGGAGTTTCGCACGCCCAGCTATATGGAACAACGCGTACTGATTCATACACTAGACCCTTATCATAAAGCTGTTTAAATGCCCACATGACCGACTCCATGAATGATTTATCCATGGTTTTATAGTCATTATGAAAATCCACCCACCTTGCCTGCCTATTGACATATTTTTCCCACTCTGATGAAAATCTCATTACAGAAGTACGACAATGGTTATTGAATTTTTCAATGCCGAATTTTTCTATCTCAGTTCTACCAGATATTCCAAGTTCTTTTTCTGCACCCATCTCAGCCGGTAATCCATGGCAATCCCAACCAAATCTACGTTCAACCCTTTTTTGAAGCATAGTTTGATATCTTGCAAATGCGTCTTTGATGAAACCAGTGAGTAAATGTCCATAATGTGGAAGTCCATTTGCAAACGGAGGCCCATCATAAAACACAAAACAATTATCCTTGGAACGTTCTCCAACTGACCGCTCAAAAACTTTATTTTCCTGCCAAAATTTTATGATTTCTTTTTCTAACGACGAAAAATCAGGACTACTTACTGTATCAGGATAATGCTTTAACTTCACGTTCATTTTGACCGGATAAAGCCAAAGAATATAGGGCTTTCTAGAAAATTACAAATGCAAAAAGAAACAAACTTATTCCTGCACCCCACACCCTATAGCTAACACAATCCCACGTCATACCGCGATTCATTCGCGGTATCTCAGCTTAACCGTCATATCGTCACGGTATCTCTAGATCCCGCTAACAAGTAGCGGGATGACGGTTGTCGGTAAGCCTAAATTACTTTAGCTATAGTTGATAAACTTGAAATAAACTACGTGAAGTACTTCTATCTTGTTCTATAGGGGTACTTTCTCTCAATCAAAATAATTCTCTGACGGATGTCCAACAGAGCTATCCTGCACCACACCCCAACAAACTGTTCTGCCGAGCTTCCAACACTTTCACGTTTACTATTTTGTCCCTGTATTTACCTTCAGGATCATCAATGCACACTGATTGCATATATGGGCTTTTACCAATAATTTGGTTTTGGTGTTTGCCTTTTTTATCACTGAACAAAGCAGGTATAGTTTTGCCTACCATACTCTGGTTAAACTCAAGTTGTTGCTTACTAATTAATTTCTGTAAACGAAGAAGGCGTTCTGTTTTAACCTCTTCTGGTACTTGATCTTTTCTTTCTGCTCCTGGTGTACCTGGTCTTGGGCTATATTTAAAGCTATAAGCCTGAGCATATCTAATTTTTTCTACTAATTTTACAGTTTCTTCAAAATCTTTTTCGGTTTCTCCAGGAAAACCAACAATAAAATCAGAAGAAAATTCGATTTCAGGTTTCAATTTGCGAAATCTGTCTATTATTTCCAAATACTCCTCTGCAGTGTGCTTTCTGTTCATCGCGTGCAATATTTTATTCGAACCTGACTGCACAGGCAGGTGAATAAATGGCATGAGTTTTGGCTCTTCCGCATGCGCCAAGTAGAGAGATTCATGCATATCTCTTGGATGAGAAGTTGTATAACGAATCCTCTCTAGCTTTTCAATTTTAGCAATATGACTAACTAATTTGCCTAAATCCCACACTTCCCCTTCGCATTTCCCATGGTAAGCATTGACGTTCTGACCAAGCAAATTGATTTCCTTCGCCCCATTTGCAACTAATTTCAATGCTTCACGAAATATTTCATTCACTGGCCGTGAATACTCAGCTCCACGAGTATATGGTACTACACAAAACGTACAAAATTTATCACAACCTTCTTGTATGGCAAGAAACGCAGAAGACCCCTGGCTATTGCCATAGCATTCATCTGGCAATTTATCAAACTTTGCAACTTCAGGAAAATCAGTGTTTATTACATGACCTTTACTTCTGCTTGCTTTGACTATCAGCTCCGGTAAGGTAGCGATACTCTGCGGACCAACAACAATATCAACAAAAGGAGCCCTTCTGAATACTTCTTCTCCCTCTGCTTGCGCTACACATCCAGCCACCACTATAGTAATTTCTTTTCGTGACGAATGAATCTTCCCGAGCTCAGAATAAAGCTTTTCTGCTGCCTTCTCTCTAATGTGACAAGTGTTCAGTATCACCAAATCAGCTTTTTCTGCATCACTAACAACGTTGAACCCCAAAGGTTTAATTATATTTTCCATTAAAACGGAGTCATAAACGTTCATCTGACAGCCGTAAGTTTTAATATATAGGCCTTTCATATTTGGTATGTCTTTTTCAAAACCCTACATATAATCACATTAAATGTCCAACAGACCAGCGCGTGACGCTAGTGAACTTGCTAGCACAATAGATTTTTATAAAATTGGATCCCAATGTCAAGCACACAGCTATTGCAACTCGACTTCACCAGTATCCCTGTAAAAATCATTGGTAAACCTCAGTAACTTTAGCTTATGTTATTTTCAAAAAAGTCAAAAATGAAAATAGAAGAGTAGCTGAGCTTTCTGCTTTTTCTGGGTAAGGTCAGTCAAAAAGGTTTTACAACAACCATAATAACTATAACTATTATCAATACTGTAACTGCTTCATTTAAAACACGAAAATAAACGTGTTTTTTTTCATTTGAACCCATTGCAAAATTTTTCCTATATTTTGCAAGTAGCATATGAATAATTAACATCAAAAGTATTGCAAATGCTTTTACATGAAACCATCCTTCACGATATGCTTTCCTAATAACCATTAATGTGATTCCAAGACCAAGTGAGAAAAGCATTGCAGGGTTTATGATATATCTAAGTAGCCTCTTTTCCATTGTTTGAAGCAAGCTATCATTTTCCGATCCCGGTTTTACAGTTGCGTGGTAGACATAAAGCCTGGGTAAATAAAGCATACCTGCCATCCACATAATGGCGGAGATAACGTGAAAAGCTTCAAGCCAGTGGTAGTAATCCATTGAGATTTATTACAAAATGTTAAAAATTTCTGATATTATTTTAGTTTAATGAAAAAGAAATCGATATGAAAGCAGAAAATTTCACTAAAGAACAGATAATTGGATTCTACAGGAAAATGCTACTCATACGCAGATTTGAAGAAAAAGCAGGACAATTATATGGAATGGGATTAATAGGTGGGTTCTGTCACCTATCAATAGGGCAAGAAGCAGTTGCAGTTGGAACTCAAGCTGCATCAAAATTAGGTGACGCTTTTATCACAAGTTATAGAGACCATGGCTTAATGCTCGCATGTAATTCTGATCCAAATGTTGTAATGGCAGAACTCACTGGCAAAGAAACAGGATGCTCGAAAGGTAAAGGTGGTTCGATGCACGTATTTGACGTTGCAAAAAAATTCTTCGGCGGACATGGAATAGTGGGGGCACAAGTTCCAATTGGCACAGGAATAGCATTTGCTAATAAATATAAGAAAAGAGACAACGTGGTATTCACGTATTTTGGTGACGGTGCTGTAAATCAAGGGCAAACATATGAATCATTTAATATGGCAGCTTTATGGAAGTTACCTGTAGTTTATATTATAGAGAATAACGGATATGCAATGGGTACTTCTGTAGAAAGATCCACTTTGGTAACTGAGCTATATAAAAAAGGAGAAAGTTTTGGTATTCCTGGAAAACAAGTTGATGGAATGGATTTTTTCTCTGTTTATGCGGCTACAAGCGAAGCAGCGGAACACACACGCAGCGGAAAAGGGCCTATCCTGCTTGAAATGAAGACATATCGATATCGCGGCCATTCGATGTCAGATCCTGCTACTTATCGCTTAAAAGAAGAAGTTGAAGATATGAAGCAAAATCATGACCCTATAGGCACTTTAAAGAAATACATGATAGATAATAAAATTGCTTCAGAAGAAGAATGTAAAGTAATTGATAAGGAAGTACGTGATTTAGTAAAAAAGTCGGAAGATTTTGCCAAAAATAGTAAAGAACCAAGCGTTGATGAGTTGTATACTGATGTTTATAAATTTGTTAGCTAAGTAGGCTTCTTTTTTTTATCCAGGTGGCAACTAACTGTACGAACATTGTATAGTAAACGATGTCATTCAAGTAGCTCCTTCTCCCGTCATCTAAGTAGCCTTCTTCTTGTCATCTGAGTAGCTGAAACTGATTCCTTTATGACGGCCCAGTGCCCTCTTCTTGTCATCCCAGTGCCCAGACACTGGGATCCAGTTTTCCATATAATCTCATCGAAAATGTTGTAACCACTTTCTATGCTAGTTTGCTTGCTTACAAGCAAACTTTTCTGGATCCCAGTGTCGGGGCACTGGGATGACACCATTCTTTTTCCTGGATCCAAGTAGTCAGGGCACTGGGATGACAAAAAAGGGGCTACTCGGATGACAAAAAAAGGATGCTACTGGAATGACAGGAGAATGGGCTACTTGGATCCTAGAGGAAAGCGTTCGTGCAATTATTGTGCATGAATTTAAATGGCACAACTTATGACAATTATCTTCGCACCAAAACGTTTGTGAGACTCAGTGGTTAGATTTACTTCGCCTATTCAGCTAATTTTTATTACAATTATAACAAAATAATTTTGGCTTTGATGAAAACTGTATATGTATGTCAATCCTGTGGTCATAGCACTGGTAGGTGGGTAGGAAAGTGCATTGCATGTGACAATTGGGATACAGTTGTTGAAGAAATAGCAGTAAAAACGGGCAAAAGAAGTATATCTGCGCCAATTTTAATAAAGGCGTTATCGGGTAGCGAAATTATCACTCCAAGTCGTTTTCTAACAGGAGTAGAAGAATTAGATAGAGTTTTTGGTGGGAGTATCGTTCAAGGTGCTAGCATTCTAATTGGAGGCGAACCTGGTATTGGAAAATCTACCCTTTTGCTTAGAATTGCAGCTAATGTCGTGCAACTTTCCTCTTTTGAATGTCTTTATGTATCTGGCGAGGAATCTTTAGAGCAGGTGAGCCTCAGAGCAAAGCGTCTTAAGATAAATGAACCTAAAATTAAGCTTTTATCTACAGTGTCTTTAACTGATGTAGTAGCAACAATAAAGGAAAATAAAAGTATTAAATTTTTAGTAATTGACTCTATACAAACAATGTATGATAGCAGAATTACATCGGCACCAGGAACTGTAACTCAGGTTCGTACTTGTGCCCATGAATTAACCATTCTTGCAAAACAATATGGTGTTTCTCTTTTAATAGTTGGTCATATAACTAAGGATGGGCAAATAGCTGGACCTAAAACTTTGGAGCATATGGTAGATACGGTATTATATTTTGAAGGTGAAAATAGCAATCAATACCGTATTTTGCGTACTATTAAAAATAGATTTGGCCCTGCAAATGAAATTGGTGTTTTTGAGATGTCTGAAGCAGGACTTGTGCCTGTTGATAATCCATCATCATTGTTTCTGATGGCCCATGACAGAGAAGTAGTTGGCAGCGCCGTATTTGCAGGAATTGAAGGCTCAAGACCAATTTTAATGGAAGTTCAAGCGTTAATAGCAGGAACTAATATGGCAACCCCAAGAAGGACAGTAGTTGGGTGGGATATTAATCGATTGGCTATGATCATCGCGGTGCTAAATGCTCGCTGTAAAATGTTTTTGCATGATAAAGAGGTATACCTAAACATTGCAGGGGGACTCAAAATACAGGAACCATCGGCTGATCTTGCTGTTGCTGCTTCCCTTATCTCAAGTGTAGTAAATTTACCGCTGCCAACTTCTTCAATAATCTGCGGTGAAGTTGCACTTTCTGGAGAAATTAGGAATGTCTCGCATGCTGATCTTAGACTAAAAGAAGCACAAAAGTTAGGATTCAAAAAAGCAATTATGCCTAAAAATGGTAATTACTCTTCTCATGATATTGAGATAATCAAGCTTGGTCACGTAAGGGAATTAAGAGAAATTTTTAATTACAATTAAATAATGCTTCAGCAAACTCTTTACTAGTAAACTCCTTTAAGTCCTCTATACTTTCACCAATTCCTATAGCATGTAACTTTACCTTATAAGCTTCTGCAAGTCCAATTACTACTCCGCCCTTAGCAGTGCCATCTAGCTTTGTTATGATTAACCCTGTAACACTAACCATCTTACTAAATGCCTCTAATTGGCTATAAGCATTTTGGCCGGTAGTTGCGTCAAGAACTAAAATAACATCATGAGGGGCAGTGTCATCCAATTTCTTTATCGTTCTATATATTTTTGATAACTCCTCCATAAGGTTCACATTATTTTGCAGCCTTCCTGCTGTGTCAATTAGAACAACATCAACGTTATCTTTTATAGCTTGACTTACAGCTCTATATGCCACACTCGCAGAATCGCTACCATGCTCTCCAGTAACAATCAAGCAATCAGAACGTTCTGCCCAAATGTTTAATTGTTCACTAGCAGCAGCTCTAAATGTATCACATGCAACAAGCATAACGGACTTTCCCATCTCCTTATATTTATATGCGAGCTTACCTATAGTTGTGGTTTTACCATTACCATTTACTCCACATACCATTATTATATGTGGTTTTCTGTTTAAAATTAACGGTTGCACGACAGGGTTTAATATAGCTTCTATTTCGTTCATTAACTGCTGTGTGATAATGTTATGTTCAACTTCCTTGTCAAACTTGATGCTTGTGAGCCTGTCAATAATCAACTTGGAAGTTTTATGACCAATATCCATGCTAATTAGCAATTCTTCTAGCTCATCTAAAAGCGACTGATCTAATTTTTTTTTGCCAGAAAAAATACTTTTCACCCCGTCGCTAAAGCGAGAAGAAGTTTTTAACAAGCCTTTATAAAGGTTACTAAACAAACTCAAGGGAATACTCCTTTTTAAATTATAAACTTAATGACAATATAAAGAATGACATGCACTACGTGTATTTGTAAAGTTAAATACACTCACTTTTGTGTTATTCTGTGAGTAAAATATACCGTTTGCTAGTGTATTTCACTTTAGTTTTTAACCTAAATATGTTATAATGTAGGACAGTGGTTTATAGGTAATTTTATGAGTTATAATGAAAAAATTTTAGATCATTACGAAAATCCAAGGAATGTTGGCTCTCTGGATAAAAATGATCCAAATGTTGGTACTGGTTTAGTTGGTGCACCATCGTGCGGTGATGTAATGAAATTGCAGATAAAGGTCAATGACAAAGGTGTTATTGAAGATGCAAAATTTAAAACTTTTGGTTGTGGTTCTGCCATTGCTTCAAGTTCCTTGTTAACAGAGATGATAAAGGGAAGAACCATCAGTGACGTTACACAGATAAAGAATACTCAAATAGTGGAAGAGTTGTCTTTACCTCCAGTGAAGATACACTGTTCGGTGCTTGCTGAAGATGCTATAAAGGCTGCTATTCATGATTATCAAAGCAAACAAAGTAAAGGTGGACATTGAGAACTAAAGCATGAGTGAATATCAAGGAGTAAACGCTATAAAGAAAGATAAAAAACTTATTACTATAACTGCGAAAGCAGTAGAAAGGATAAGGTATTTATTGGACCAAAAGAAGCATACTAACCTTGAGAAACCGGAAGAAGCAATAGGAATAAGAGTGCTAATTAAACAAAAAGGATGTTCTGGTTTAAAATATGATATTGAATATGCGTATGATACTCGTCCTTTAGAGTCGATAATTGAGGAAAACTGCAGTGATGACCAAAAAGTCAAAGTGTTGATCGATCCAAAATCTGTCATGTTTATTCTTGGCTCTGAAATGGATTATGTAGAAGAAAAATTTTCATCGGGTTTTGTTTTCAAAAATCCTAATGAGAAAGGAAAATGTGGTTGTGGAGAGAGTTTTCATGTCTAGCAGCTATTTTACATTGTTTGAAATTGAACCAACTTTCAATATCAGCTTTGATGAGTTAGAGAAAAAATATATTGAGCTAAGCAGGACTGATATAAACGAAGGACAATCTAAAAATATAATTAATATTAACAAAGCTTATCAGGTGCTAAAGTCACCTCTAAAACGTGCCGAGCATTTGTTGAATCTTTTTGGTATGAAAAGCCAAAAGGATCATCTAAATTCTGAAATACTAAATGAATCAATGGAAATAAGAGAATATTTGCTGGACTGCGATGATCTACAATTTGCAAGTAGGATGGTTGATGAAAAAATAAAAGATTGCGTTAAAAACCTAATTAACACTTTTGCTGTAAAGAATTTTGATGGAGCTGCTACACAAGTCTTAAGATTGAAATATTTATGTAAGTCATTTGAGGAGGTGAAAAAGAATGCAACCAATTCAAATTTCTGAACCAAATTCAAGTGAAGTAGTTTTTGGTATAGATCTTGGCACTACTAACTCTTTAATTGCTATGGTAAATAAAGCTGGCAACGTGGAGATATTTAAAGATGAGCAGGGAAGAGAGCTACTGCCTTCTGTTATTTCGTATGAAAATAATACATTGAAAACTGGCTGTGACGTCGGTCAAAATGCAATCTACTCAATAAAGCGTTTAATGGGTGAAAGTGTTGAAGAATTAAATAAAGAAGGCCTCAATTTTGAAATAGATAACGAAAGTGAAAAAGTTATTAGAGTAAAATGCTCAGAGGAAAAGTATCTTACTCCTGTTGAGATTTCTGCTGAGATATTAAAAGCTTTATGCGAGAGGGTGAAAAAGTCTACAGGAATGGAAGTAAAAAAAGCAGTGATCACTGTGCCAGCTTACTTTGACGATTCAGCACGTAACGCAACTAAATATGCAGCAAAATTAGCTGGCATAGAAGTTCTTCGTCTCGTTAATGAACCAACTGCTGCTGCACTTTCTTACTCCATTGAAAAGAACAACAGCAGCGGAATATATGCAGTTTACGACCTTGGTGGAGGAACATTTGATATTTCAATATTGAAATTACATCAAGGAGTGTTTCAAGTCCTTGCGGTTGGTGGTGATACCAAACTCGGCGGTGATGATTTTGATCACCTACTAAGTTCAATTGTACTTGATAAGTATAGAGAAAAAGTAGGTTTAAACAAGGAGTCGACAACACACCTTAATGTCATTCCAACACATAACGCTGGAACCTGCAATATCCGTACCGCGAAAGAATACTTAAGTGAAAATGTATCAGGCACTTTTGGCTTTAACATTAACGGCAAGCCATTTGAATGTGAAATAACTAGAGAGAAGTTCGAACAGGCAATAAGTCCTTTAGTTAATAAGACTATCAATATAGTCACTCGTACTATAAGTGATATAGATCTTAAAATTGATGATATAAAAGGAGTAATTTTAGTTGGTGGTGCAACTAGAACACCATTGGTTCAAAATTCACTAGTCAAGCTCTTTGGAAATAAAGTACTAAGTGACGCAGATCCAGATAAAGCAGTGGTCATTGGAGCAGCTTTGCAGGCTCATTCTGTTCTCCTGGATGTTTTACCTTTATCACTTGGCATAGAAACTATGGGAGGCATAGTTGAAAAAATCATACCAAGAAATACGCCACTACCAGTTTCAGAAACAAAAGAGTTTACAACTTATGTTGATGGGCAAACAGCAATGAAAATTCACGTTTGTCAGGGAGAACGTGAAATGATCGAGGATAACAAATCTCTAGCACAGTTTGAACTAAAAGGTATACCGCCACTACCTGCAGGTTCTGCAAGAGTTGAAATAGAATTTACAGTTAACGTTGACGGAATATTGACTGTTACTGCAAGAGAAAAAACCACCAGAATCGAGCAGACAGTTGAAGTAAATTCAAGTTTTGGCTTAAGTGGAGCCGATATTCAAAATATGGTTGACCAGTCAATAAACAGCTTTGACGAAGATATGAAGGCTCGTTCCCTTGCAGGCGCTAAAATTAATGGAAATAAACTTATACACTTGGTTGAAAACAATAATAACCTTTCCACTGATCAAAAGTTAAAAAACCTATTACAAAACGCAAAAAACGCTTTACAAGGCAATGACTTGAATGAAATTAACAACGCTATCGCTGAGTTAGAAAGTTCTGCTTTAGAATTATGTGAATTAACAGATAGGTAGAGTTTACACAACTTTATGCAATATCCTGTCAAATCTCAAAGCAACAGGTAACCTGAAATTAAATGGTAACCAATCGACCTTTCCTAATTTAAATGATAAACCAACTATGCTTACACGCCCGATTATATTTTCCATTGGTACAAAACCAACTTCAGGAAACCTGCTATCCAAAGAATTGTTTCTATTGTCTCCCATAACAAAAAATTGATCGTTAGGTACATAATAAACCGTAGTGTTATATGATAGCTTATTAGAAATGTTATCTACCAAAATCTCATGCTCCTTGCCACTTAAAAGCGTTTCTATATATCTTGGTATGTTACGATTTGACTCATAATCAAAAAAACTTTCAATTTGCCTTCGCTCTACTTTCTGATCATTTAGGTATAATTCTCCCTCTATCATTTGCACTTTGTCACCTGGTGTTCCTATTACTCGCTTAACAAACCTGATGCTGTCATTTCTTGTGGGTTTGAAAACTACTATGTCGCCACGCTTTGGAGGGGTATAAAAAATCCTGCCGCTAAAAATGTTTGGAGAAAATGGAAATGAGTGTTTACTGTAACCGTATGAATATTTACTAGTAAAAATGTAATCCCCTTCAAGTAGGGTGCTTTTCATTGAACCAGAAGGTATATGAAATGGCTCGAATAAAAAACTACGTATTGATAGCGCAATCAACAGTAAAAAAAACAATGAAGATAAAAATCTTCCCGTTCTTATCACCCAGTTTTTGCTTAGTTCTTCCAACTTTTCCAACTTTTCCAACTTTGTTTTTCTTATAGATTAAGCTTATTATAATACATAAATTAAAAAATGGTAATATGAAATTTTACTTGTGAATGTTATTCCTCTATTCAAAACAATTTTGAAAAGGCGGTTCATTTCTTTCAACGGTGTCATCCAAGTAGCGTGACACATAACTGTACGAACATTGCAATTTGCAGGTGGCAGATGAAAGTAGCTGACACTGAGATCCAGAAAAAAGAATGGTGTCATCCGAGTAGCTGACACTGGTTCCTGCAATCTCATCGAAAATGTTGTAACCACTTTCTATGCTAATTTGCTTGTAAGCAACCTGGATCCCAGTGTCGGCTACTCGGATGACACCATTCTTTTTTCTGGATCTCAGTGTCAGCTACTTTCATGACACCATCTGGATGCAAATTTCCTTAAACGTTCGTAAACTTAAAACTTTACTTTAGGTCAAACCGCTGTATAGTGGCTTTATAGCTTTAGTTTTACAATGAATATACCTAGTATAGAAAATTGTGATCTTCACAATAAAACCGTTTTACTCAGAGTTGACTTCAATGTTCCTATAAAAGATGGAGAAATTCGTGACGTCACTCGTATTTTGAGAGCATTGCCTACTATTGAGTATTTAGTGAATGCAAGTGCAAAGATTATTATTATATCGCATTTCGGACGCCCAAAGGCCAGAGACAATAATCTGTCGCTAAAAAATGTAATTGACACTTTATCGCAGTTACTAAATAAAAAAGTGAAATTCATTGATGATTGCGTTGGTGAAAAAGTGCAAAAAGCAGTGAGTGCTATGGATGCAAGAGATATAATATTACTAGAGAATCTAAGATTTTATAAAGAGGAAGAGCAGAGTGACTCAAATTTTGCCAAACAACTAGCATCTCTAGCGGATATATATGTAAATGATGCATTTTCTTGCTCTCACAGAGCTCACGCTTCTATTTCACGCATTACAGAGTTTTTACCTTCCTACGCGGGATTTTGCTTACAAGATGAGCTAAAGTATCTTGAAAAAGCTGTATCGTTTAAAGCTAAACCTATTACTGCGATAGTTGGGGGAGCCAAAATGTCAACTAAGATAAAAATGCTTATAAAGCTAACAGAAAAGGTTGATTACCTAGTTCTCGGAGGTGCAATTGCTAATAATTTTTTGTTATTTAGCAAAGTAAATATAGGAAAATCTTTCTTTCAAAATGGTGTTGACGACCTTCTACATAATATTGTTGAAACAGCAAATAAAAACAATTGCAAAATAGTTGTGCCAGAAGACGTTCTGGTTGCAGTAAACTCTGATTACAGCACTAGTATTTCAAGAAGAACTGAGTCCATTTTGGACGGTGATATAATTTTGGATATCGGATCACAAACTTTGAGTACAATAAGCAGTATAATAGCAAGCAGTAAGACTCTGCTGTGGAATGGACCTATTGGTGTTTTTGAACATTCAGCTTTTGCAAGTGGTACAATAGGGGTAATGAAAGTCGTAAGTGACTTAACGCACAAAGGAAAGTTAACCAGCATAATAGGGGGAGGTGATAGTCTATCTGCAATAAGCGCTGCAGGCCTTACCGATAAGGATTTTACATATGTTTCCACTGGTGGAGGAGCGTTTTTAAGTTGGCTGGGTGGTGATGAAATGCCGGGAGTTGCTGCTCTGCAAAAATGATTAGATTAAAACTTTTTTAAATTGTTTCTTATAAGCTAGCTTTTTTGTGAACGTGATTATGTCGAAGACAGTTAAACTAATTTTGTGTTTAATAATACCAATAATAGGATTTATTTTTTATATTAAGGATCATTATTTTCACACCAGTTATGTAGAAGAAAATGTTAAGGTCAATTTTGAACCATTTTTCAGTTCACAACCAGGTTATATACCACCGTTTCCAGAATTAACTGACTTCGATAGAGGAGTGTTGAAAGTTTGTGGAGATTGGGGAGCACATCCAGATAAAGAAGATTTCAAAATTTTACTTAGTTGTCCGCAGCATCAAGAAGTAGTGAAAGGAATATATGATAAGCTTGATCATCAAGTGATTACGCCAGATGCGGATTTGGAGTTATTTAAAGATGAACTGGCTAACATTTGGTTTACAAATAGTGGAAGTGAAAAAGAAACTATAGGGTTTGGACATATTTTTTGTGGTGAGCCAAACGATAAATTAGGTGGTATGCATTTTGTAGGTAGATATGTTGAAGCTCAAGAAGATAAATGGGCAGGTGCAATTTGGAATGATAAGTCCCTATGCAATAAATCAGATATTAAGCCACCAGTTTATACATTTGGAATGAAATATTTGGGTAAGGATGGGGAAGTGAAAGTTAAATGCCCAAATGGATACGCATATAACCTTCATGCCGATGATATTTTAATTTCTGCAACTAAGGCATTCAAGGAATTAGGAAAAGATGGAATGTGCCTATATGAAATGGAAGATGACAATTATCAATCAATGTTTGTAAGAAAGAATGATGCTATACTCACGTTCTATCCCGACTTAACACCAAAATGTGATGATAAGAGTACTTATTGTAGCTGCAGTAAATCTTAATTTATTTCAGCCAAAGATATATATAGCTAAAGTGGCTTAGGTTTACCTACAATTTGAAAAACAAAAATTCGTCATCCCGCTGCTCGTTAGCGGGATCTAGAGATACCGCGAATGAATCGCGGTATGACGTAGGGAAACCTTTCTTGGGTTAGCTATACCAGCAATGATGCCGTTACTTCAAAAATCAGGTAAACCTTTCTTAGGTATATTTTCAAACTCACCAATTAAAGTTTTTATATCTTGCGGTAAATCAGAGACAAATTCCATGTATTCCTTACTTTTTGGGTGGTATAAGCCCAGTATATAAGCATGTAGTGCTTGCCTATTGAAATTATGAATGAAACTAGAGTTTTTAGCATATTTTGTGCTTTTACTACTATTTTTTCCGTAAACTTGATCACCAACTATGGAATGTCCTATGTGGCTCATGTGGACTCGAATTTGGTGTGTTCTGCCTGTCTCTAAAGTGCATTTAACCAGGCTTGCTTGTCCTATAATTTTCTGCACTAAATAGTGAGTGATTGCTAATTTGCCTGTGATTTTTGTTACACACATCATTTCTTTATTACCGCGTTTGGGAGCAATGTTAGTTTTTATAGTTCCCTGCTGGGAAGATAATGCTCCCCAAACTACTGCTAAATATTCTCGCTTTATTTTACGATTTGATAACAATTCAGACAAAAAACTATGGGCTTCCTCATTTTTTGCAATTACCATCAGCCCACTAGTATCTTTATCGAGTCTATGAACAATTCCTGGTCTTACATCAAGGCGAGCGATAACTGCGTTCAAGAGCGTATCATTGTTTGTCCCAGCACCAGGGTGCACTGTTAATCCACTTTGTTTACTCAGAACTATAATGTCCTCATCTTCATAGACGATATCAAGTTTTATGTCATAATTAGGCTCAATTGATGTGGATATGTTAGGTTGAACGAGATGTACTATATACTCTTCACCTGATTTTACTATGTGATCATTATTAATTATCGGTGTGCCAAGTAATTTCACCTGCTCATTCTGTATCAATCTTTGCGCTTTACTGCGCGATATGTTGCATTTTTCAGCTATACAGGTGTCTAACCTTAATTTCTCTTTATCATTATTAACACTTAAGGTTATTACTGAGTGATCTATAGTGATTTACCCCGCGCCATTTCCCATGCTGCTTGAATATTTTGATTTACGAAATCAACTTTTGTACTAGGAAGATCACCTTGTTTTTTAATATGGCAAGTTGTTTGAGAGCCATCTTTCCAGTGAATTATTATCTTGTTATCAAAATCCCGTAGTGTTGCCTCAACCTTTTTTTCTTTATTATCTTTTTCTTCCAGCTTAATAGATTCTAATAAATAATATAGAAAGTCACTTGGTTTGCCGTTGATTTTTTCTTTCCACTTGTCTGTTCTTTTTCGTTCAAGTAAATCTTTTTCCAGCTGCCTTACTCTGTCTTGTTTTTCTAAGACTACCATTTGTTCTTGTAGCTTCTTCTCTTCATCTACTAATTGATCAGTATTATCTTCATTATCAGGCTCACTTGGTCGGTTGTGTTCTTCTAATAACTGTGTCTGTATCTCTTGATCTGCAGATTCATTAGTACTAGTTTGCATATCTTTATTTGCAGATCGATCAGTATTAGATTGACCACTGCTTCCTTGCCCATTTTGTTGAGGGTTGGGGTTATTAGGTGCGTTAGGCAGTCTTTCATCTGCAAAAGTTGCTCCGGATAATCCCATACGGGCTCCAGGTTTAAGTCTAGATATTCTATCTTCTAAAGTCTCTGCTAGATTACTCAAGTTGTTTACTAAACTCATTACCTTTTCTACGTCCACTTCACTCAGTTTACCTTTTACGTCTCCGCTAACTTCTTTACACAGAACATCCACACTTTTACTAATATTTTTCAGGCAGTCAGTTATTTCTTTACTAGCAGTTGTTTTCACCTCATCCACATTTTTCTTTATATCTTTTTCTAATTTATCAAGTAAAGCTTTGAGATCCTTCCCTATACTGCCAAGCGTTTCTTTAATGTTAATATTTGCAGGCTTTAAAAGACTATTATCAAGTAAATCGCAAGCTTTTTTAAGGTTACTGCGAAATGAGTCGCAAAACGGACCAAACAGTTCTTTTATTAGAGATATTAGTTCATTTTCCTTTTTACCAAGCTTATTTTCTATTACTGATACAACCATGCCCTTTCCAGACCAGTATGGAAGTAGAAGACCTAAAGTACTGTGGTTTCTAATAGTATGATTTTCATAATCTACGCTATTACTTATTAGATTGCTAAGTGTTGATATGATGCATACAAGAATAATAACTAATAAAGATATTAATGTTATTGAAATATTAATGGATTGTGATATTGCTGAAACTACTATAATAGCACCAAATACATATGATCCAGTAAACAAGAAAATCCTATTTCTATTTTCTGCTTTTATATCTTCTAGTATTTCTCTCTGCATCTTAGAAATTGGTAAAACTATTGAAAGCTTTTTCCTCTTACGATCTAAATTTGTTACAATTTCAATTTTTTCGGCTTCTTGAACAATCTGGCTGTACTGTTCATCAACTTGATAGTTTCCTACTTTTTTATCTATCTCATTCTCTTTTATTTTTTGTGTATTTATAAAGTTTATAACAGCAGTAAATAAGAGAACTGCAAGAGGAATAAAGGCAAGAGGTGCTGGCGTGAACGTAAACCCAGCAATACTTACTGTAACAGGCTGAATAGAAAAGGCAGTAAATGCTATAAGAGTAGCAATGGTACTTGCTATCGATATAGTACCAGAATACTTTCTTATAGAGCTCAAAATTCTACTGGGCTGGTCAGCAAGTTTTCTAAATCCTAAAAAATCAAAATAGTCTTTGAAAGGATCTTTAGTGTCTGTAACCATAACATTTTTCTAGTTTTAATTTATTTAGGTATACATTAACCAAACCTTAAAATCAAGTTTCTTAATTTTTCAACATGTGCCAAGGCCGGTTAGAGCGCACTGTATTAATCTTTACGTAACGATTTGTTAACCAAATTGAATGTGTGCCATATGTTTTTAGATTGGTGTATTTAATAGTTCTAGTATTACAAACTGAATAGTCGAATTCACTTAATTGAATTATTAAATCAACTTTATCACAATTTTCTGAAATATCTTCTTTTTTATAAGCAAGCAGTACTGATTTATTATTTCCTTTATTATATATACAGCCATAATCGTTGCACTTTAGTCTTTTATCTGGATTGCTATATTTTGTATGATTCAAAATTTGGTTCTGCCCATTTTGTTTCGCCCATGTTTTGACAACAAAGTTCCTATTTTTTCTGGTGAGAGAATATAGTAAGTTATCACTCTCCTTTGCAGCAACATTATCAGCATTTATTAGGATGTCGGGGGTTTTATATGCGGTGCTAAAGCAAATACCTAGTACAATAAAGAAAATTCCGAAGAAACGCCAATTTCTTTCCCACAAGCACAGCCACAATAAACCAAGTGTTATGATAATAATTGATGAGGCAGGAAAAGTACGAATGGGAATAACCAAATACTGAAGACTAGCGATTGCATTTGTTATATACAAGACGGTATCTCCTCTTAATCCTTGATCGCCCTTTTCACCCTTTATACTTTTTTTAAAGTTTTTATCATTTGCAATGTCCTTCGACAGATCTTGAGTAACATAGTTCTCAAGTGTTTTACCTTTTAATTCAGTTATAGGTGTATTAAACAGCACTTTTTTGAATCTTTCTAGTTCACTTGATAATAAAATAGCTGCCACATTCTCGGGCTTTGCATCTCTTCCTGGCTCACCTTTTTGACCTGGATAACCTTTTCCACCTGGAAGACCTGAATGATCTCTAAAGCCTGGCGACCCAGGCTCGCCCTGTCTACCTTTTTCACCTGGAATACCTCTAGGACCTGGAAAACCTTCATAACCTCTTAGACCTTTATCACCTGGAGGACCTCGATAACCTGGAGGACCTCGATAACCTGGAAGTCTAGGCATTCCTTCTACTTGTTCTGTATGTCTTAATTGCTTAATTTGCTCTTTTAAATGTTGAACTTCTGCTTTTAAGTCTTCAAATTCTCTAGTATTCACCACATCAACCTCCAAAAAGTTACCAAAATTTTCTAAGTTATAATAATAAGGATATAAAGCTAAGTTATGATCGTATTTATACCCAAAAGAATTAGGGTTTAACGAATAGAAGTTTTTGCATTCGCCATTTTCATCCGATATGCAGCCAACGTAATTGTCACCTAACTTTTCTGTTGTGAAATAGCTATTTTTCACATTCAATCTCTTTATTTCATGAAAAGGAGATAATTTGAAATCATCACTTCTCCTATCGAATATTGGAACAACATTATTCAACATACCAACCTTACTACCAGTGGAGTTATGTATTTCAACGCTCTTATAAAATTTGTATTCATATTGTGATTCTTTAAAAACATTGTCTCCAATTCGTATATCAAGTCTACTGCCAATAAGACTCATATTTTTACTACTTATTACATCTTTTGGATCTATTAAAACCTTACTACTTTCAAGTGGTTTAAATTTTATAGAACGTGTATCATAATCATATACATGAACATATTCACCATTCTTGCGGGATTGAGGTATAAAATCAATAGTAGCTATACTAATAATATTGCCATCATGGTAATAATAGTAATATTCACCTGAGTCAGTAACCAAAGCTAACTTGTTGTCATCTCCTACTTTTTCTAGCTTTAGTTGTAGTCCTTGAGATAAACCATTCAGCACCTTTTGTGTTCCACAGCTATAGTCAATCACAATAAGGCGCTGATCTATAGGCTCATCAATAATAACGTAAGATGTAGTAGGTAGACTAACTGTTGTTTCGCTATTTACTCTTACTTTAGTAGTTATCACATAACGAGCTGCGTTACTACAGTCTTTACCTGGGGCATCTTCCTTTTCTAGTTTAAAACGCATTTTCCCTTCCTTTGTGGTCTATGTTTTAGACACAGTTAATTTACAAACACTAATTATTGATTAATAATGGTGATATGTAAATATAGTTATAAAATAATTGTTACACTTGAATTTCTTCCTGGTTTCTGTTGTCATCATAACATTAAAAACACTTTAAGAAAGCTGCTTAGTTAAATTAACTTGGACAAGTAAATAGCAGTTTTGCAGCCTGTTTTTATGAATGAAGATAAAATGTTGTAGCCAAATGCGCTTTCAGCATTGTGCTGAATTGCAATATCTCTGTGTTCTAGCTCCTCATCGCGGAATTTACTTATAGTTTCTCTTAATTCTCCATCTTCTAAATGTGAAACTTGCTCTTTGTAGTGCTCCCCTATAACTTCTTCAACTGCAGCAGTGCAAGCCATAGCAGCTTTTTTGCCCATAATGGCAGTTGCAACGCCAAGTGACACTCCTAAAACACGCCAAACTGGCAACAAAACAGTAGGACGAACTTTTTGCTCTTTGATTTTCTCATTAAAATAGTGAAAATGCTTTTTTTCCTGCTCTTCCATTTCAATTATTTCATTGATTATAGAAGATTTTTTAAGAATAAATTTTTGACCAGAATAAATGCAAATAGCTCCATATTCCCCAGCATGATTTACTCTAATTGCCTGTTGCAAGAACTGATTGTTGCTGTACCTTAAATTATTTAGATTTCTTTCTTTCTCCACAATACACCTTACCTGATACGAACAGAGCTGCTATGAGATAAATTAAATTCCATGTTGCTAAGGAAACACCTAGAACGTAATGAGGTCTGTCACAAGATGGAGAGTAATTAGGATTTAGTAGATTATTTCTGAGCTCTTCTATACTAACGTTACCACTTGCTTGCTCTGTACAACCTAAAACATCATGAAATAAGTGGAGTTCAAGACCTACATGATAAAAAGATATTACTGCACCTATGAGGTAGCTGCAAAACATTGCATAGATTAGAATTTTGTTGTCTTTAAGCATGCATACTACTGCAAGTAACCCTGCAACATAGTAAACTACCCGCTCGTATGTACATAACTTGCATGGCAGCATGTTGAAAAAATATTCTAGCACATATGCAAAAATTAGAGCAAAAGCACTTGATAGCAGAAAGATTGTAGGAATTCTGGAGTTATTACACACGACTTTAAGTAAATTATTATAAAGACCCCTGAAAGTATAAAGCAGAGTATTCATTTTGCATAGGGATTTTTATTTTTTTTCAAAAGTAATCTGACTGGCACACCATCTACGAAGAAATTTTTTCTAAGATCATTAATTAAATAGCGTTTATAACTTTCATCAACACTTTCAGGTATGTTACATATCAAAGAAAAAGCTGGAGGTTTAGTACCAATTTGAGCGATATACTTCATTTTAACTGCTTTACCTTTTACAAGCGGGTGAGAGTGCCTATCTAAAGCATCAATTAGCCACTTATTCAGTTTTGCAGTGCTGACTTTCTTGTTCAAAGATTCACTCACTTCAAGACACTTATCTATCACATCGCCGCAGCGCATGCCTTTCAATGCAGAAATTGTTACAGTTGGCACTTCCAAGAATAACCGAGTCACTTCCTGTTGTTTGACAAATTTTATTAACTTACTTCTGTCATCCTTACCTATTAAATCCCACTTATTTAAAACAACAATAATCCCTTTCCCTCCCTTAATTGCAGCTTCACCAATTGATAAATCCTGCTGCTCAATACCAACTAGGGAGTCTAGCATTAAAACTACCACATGAGAGCGCTTGATTGATTCTAAGCTTTTTTCAACAAATCTTGATTCTAAGTCATCTATAACATTCGCCTTTCTGCGGATTCCTGCAGTATCAATGAGAGTAATTAGCTCCCCATTATGATCATATACAATATCTACAGAATCACGTGTGGTGCCTGGCTCTGAATTCACTATTACTCTGTTTTCTGTAAGTAGGCTGTTTAAAAAAGTTGATTTTCCGACATTTGGGCGACCGATGATTGCAATTCTAAGTTTACTGGACTCACTGCCCAATAGATCAGTGTCTTCGTTCAAATTTTCAATAACATCAGCTAATGCATCATAAAGATCAACCATGCCAAGATTATGTTCGGCAGAGATATACACCGGGCCAAGAAAATCAAAAAACTGCAAATAATCAACATTTTCAGACTTATGACTCTCGCATTTATTTGCTATCAGTATCACAGGTTTATTTATTTTTCTCTTCAGCCACTTTGCAAATTCTTTGTTTTGCTCATTTTGCACTTTTGCGTCAACAAGAAAGAAAATTATATCTGCACTCAATAAAGAAAACTCTATTTGCTCAATAACTTGTAGTGAAAAATTAGTTTGGTCGTTCCATCCTCCTGTATCTATAACTTTAAACTCTAAATCGCTAATTCTGCCTATTCCTTCTCTTCTATCTCGTGTAACCCCTGGAATATTGCTGACCACCGCTGCTTTTCTTCCCACCAATCTATTAAAAAGAGTTGATTTACCAGCATTTGGTAGGCCTACTATAGAGATTTTTAGCATAATTTAAGAGCACCTTCTATACACAGTAAATTATAACCGAAATCTTGCAATTTAACTATTGACTTTATAGGTTATATCAATATTCTCAAGTCAAGATATTTTATCTTAACTTTATTATGTGAAATGGAGGAGTTATGTTAAAGCTAGAGCAAATAGAAAGTGTAGGTAATGGAAAATTAGAACAACAAGGGTCACAAAACCATTCATATAAAGATATAAAGCGTCCAGAAAAGACGGATGAATTCCTATTAATTAGGACAGTATATAAACAAATTGAGAGAGAGAAGCGAAAAAAGATCCTAGAGCAAGTAGAAGATATAGAAAAAAAATATAAAGTGCTTTCTGATAGTCAGATTGCGGGAAAAGTGGTTGACGAATTACTAGAAATTGTAAAGCTTGCATATCAGGACCAAATTATGTTTGGTATGCCGTATGGTTTGGTGCATGGTATACTATCTAATGAAGAAAAAGAACGAGCAGCAAAAGAAATATCACTGATAGGGCACTTGATAAAAAATATAGACCTAATCAAAAGACAAAATTTAAGCCTTGAAAATAGTGAAAAAGAAAAGTTGGATTCTCTTTGCTCAAAGATAACTGATTTAATTTCAACAGGCACGTATGTGAGTAAAGAAATCTTGGACTTGTGTTGCAACAATATACCAATAAATTCGGCTCTAGAAGAAAAGCGTAACAGCTACTTATTGAGCCTAGAGAAAGCTGTGTGTGACAGTATTGAAAATGACAAAAAAGAAGGAATTGTAGTAGAAAGAGATAATAAATTTTATTGTGTAAAATGTTCAGAAGAAAGTGTGATCACTCCTGCAAAGTTTATGAATTCTCCGGAATTTAAGGATTTAGAATATGGTGCATTGCTAATGGGAGAAGGAGATAATATAATTCGGACACGAAATGGGCAATATCATGATATGAAAGGCAAAGTAAAGATGACTTTTAAAGTAGATAATGGTGAAATGATTGAAATGATTTTATCTTCTGAAAAAGCTGAGAGTTTTGGTGCAATAACAGTACAGATGGATGATAAAAGTTGTGAAATCTTCTCAAAGTACCTTGAAGAGCTAGAAAAAGAATCTCGTGTAAGCAAGGTCGTCGAAGCTGCTAAAAGTTTTGTGCAAAGTAAAACTGTTTCACCTCCTCTTTCTTCTATGGGCGATACTAATACATCCAATCACCTTGAAAACATTGGCAAGAGCGCTGAACAGAGAAGTTGAGAAGCAATAGCTGTCCACACATACACTGTTGCATATAGCAATAGTGTATGTGTATAGTTAATAGGGTTTGTAAACTTAATAAAGTCTACAACTAATTTGAAAACTACTTTATTGTATGCAAGACTTTGAAATACTAGAAAATCTAAAAACCAAAGCACTAGAAGCTGAAAAAGGAGGCGGTTCTAACAGAATCAATAAACAACACGAAAAAGGGAAATTAACTGCTAGAGAAAGGCTCAGTGTATTACTCGATGAAAATTCGTTCGAAGAATACGATAAATTCGTGAAGCATCACGCAACTGATTTTGGCATGCAAAATGCTAATTTTTTAGGTGATGGAGTAGTGATTGGTCATGGTACTATCTTCGGCAAGAAAGTTTTTGTTTATTCTCAGGACTTTACTGTCTTTGGTGGATCACTTGGTGCATCACATGCAAAAAAAATATGCAAAATTATGGATATGGCAATTAATGCCAGGGTTCCAATTATCGGACTAAATGATTCTGGTGGAGCCAGAATTCAGGAAGGAGTAAATTCCCTTGCTGGTTATGGAGAAATTTTCCAAAGAAACGTAAATGCATCGGGCGTTATACCACAAATCTCTTTAATTATGGGTCCATGTGCAGGAGGGGCTGTTTATTCTCCAGCATTAACTGACTTTACTTTCATGGTAAAGAATAGTTCATACATGTTTATAACCGGACCAGATGTAGTAAAAAAGGTTACCTATGAAGATGTAAGCTTCGAAGACCTCGGTGGAGCAAAAATTCATACAAGCAAAACAGGAGTGGCAGATTTTGCATTCAATAATGATGTTGAAATGCTGCTAAAAATGCGTGAATTCCTTACCTTTTTACCAGCAAATAATCAAGAACCACCGAAATCTGTACCAACCTGTAATGATGTTAATGAGATTGATGAATCCTTAAACACTCTAGTTCCTACCAATCCTAACACTCCTTATGATATGTATGAACTCATTGAAAAAGTTTGTGATGAGAAGAAATTCTTTGAACTAAAACCTGATTTTGCTCGTAATATTATAATTGGTTTTAGTAGAATTGGAGGAAATACTGTTGGTATTGTTGCAAATCAACCTATGCACCTTGCAGGATGTTTGGATATTGATTCTTCAAGAAAAGCTGCAAGGTTTGTAAGATTCTGTGACGCATTTAACATTCCCATCATCACACTTATTGATGTTCCGGGGTTTTTACCTGGTACAAATCAAGAATACAATAATATAATACAACACGGAGCAAAGTTGCTTTACGCTCACGCTGAAGCGACCGTGCCGAAAATTAGCCTTATCACTAGAAAAGCGTATGGTGGTGCATATATCGTTATGAACTCGAAACATTTAAAAGGTGACATAAATTATGCTTGGCCAACTGCTGAAATAGCTGTAATGGGCCCTGAAAGTGCAGTTGAAATTATATTTAGGCATGAAAAAGACCAGCAAACGTTAATCAAAGAATATAAAGAGAAATTTGCTAATCCATTTTTTGCTGCATCACATGGATACATTGATGACATTATAGTGCCAAGTAAAACAAGGCATTACTTTTGTAAAGCATTAGAGCTACTCAAAAACAAGAAAGTAGAAAGGATATGGAAAAAGCATGATAACCTGCCTCTGTAACTTTCTTCTAAGCCTTGCTTACAAGTTATGCAATATTATAAGTGTAATCAGTGTGCCGTTACCAAGACTCGAACTTGGGACCTCGTCATTACCAATGACGTACTCTACCACCTGAGCTACAACGGCAAGTTTATATATTATGATAATGAATAATACAAAAAAGAATAAGGAAAAAGAAGAGGAGAAAAAAAGATTAGCGAAAGCTTTAAAGCAAAATATTTTGAAAAGAAAAAAGCAGCAACAGAGTAGACAAGATGCCAGAACTACCAGAAGTAGAAATAATCTCTAACTTCTTGCTTGATAAAATTAAAAACAAGCAAATTAGCAATGTTATAGTTAATAATTGGAATTTACGTGCCCCAATAACAAAAAATATTGATGATATGCTAAAGGGCAAAGTCATAAGCAACATCAAGCGTAGAGGTAAGTATACGATCTGGAATACAGATGGTAGTATGGCTGTAATCATACATCTTGGCATGAGCGGAAAGCTTATATATGCTGACCATGATCAAGTGCGGAATAAGCACGATCACGTGGTATTTTTATTTTCCGATAATACTTCAATAATCTTTAATGATCCAAGAAGATTTGGATTAGTTATTATTTTAAGCAAAGAACAAGAAATAAATTTTTTTGATGGTTTTGGAATAGAGCCCCTCACGGATGAATTCAGTGGAGACTATTTACAAGAGTTGCTGAAAAACAAAAAAGTGAATATCAAATCAGCATTAATGGACAATAAATTAATAGTTGGCGTAGGCAATATATATGCTTCTGAAAGTTTGTTTAGAGCCCGCATATCACCACTCAGGTCAGCAAAAGACTTGACCTATAGAGAGTGCGAAAAACTTGCTGCTGAAATAAAAAATACTCTGAGTGATGCAATTGCTGCAGGCGGTTCAACACTGAAAGATTATGCACAGCCATCTGGATCTGCTGGATACTTTCAAAATAACTTTTACGTATATGGTAAAGTTCAAAAACCTTGCAAAATCTGCAACAATATCATAACACTTATACGACAAAATGGCCGTAGCACTTATTTCTGCAACGTATGTCAGAATTAAGATTTTATTTTTGAATATGACATTTTTACCTGAAAAAGATCCGATTAACTTGTTTTCAAAGTGGTATGAAGAAGTACTTAATTCTCCGTGTAAACAACCAACTGCAATGACGCTAGCAACTTGTAGCAAAGACTGCATTCCATCTGCAAGAGTAGTATTACTAAAGGAATATAGTAAAGAAGGTTTTGTGTTCTTCACTAACATAAATAGTAGAAAAGGAAAAGAATTGACCGAGAACCCTAAAGCTGCGTTAGTGTTTCACTGGGTAGAATTTGCTAGGCAAGTACGAATTGAAGGAGATGTTAAACTTCTAAACGATGAAAGAACTGACAAATACTTCTCTTCTCGAGCGCGCGATAGTCAAATTAGCGCATGGTGCTCAAAACAATCGAGCATTCTGAAAGATTGGCAAGATTTTGAGCAAGCTATAAAATTGAAGGAGAAAGAATTTTACAATACACAAGTTTCTCGTCCTGACTTTTGGGTGGGATTTTGCGTAATCCCAAAAGTAATTGAATTTTGGCAAGAAGGTGAATATAGGAAGCATATTAGATTTAGATACACCCTTGTTGAGGGAAGCGATTGGAAAATAGAACAACTATATCCCTAGCTACATTCGTTATTGGAAAGCTGAAGGAAGGTATCCGTTCAGCAGAGTGGCAAAATAGGTAGACAAAGTGCTCTAAAAAGATAGTCATAGAGTAAATGTGAGCTTACAATAAATGGTGTCATCCCAGTGCCCAGACACTGGGATTCAGAAAAATTGACTGTAAACAGGCACACTATACAACATTTTCGATCAAAAGCTGGATCCCAGTGTCTGGGCACTGGGATGACAAGAAAGGGAACACTGGAATTTTTGTTTCAGTATTTGTACATTAGCCATGCACCTGAACAGATACGAAGGAAGTTAGTGGCGGTCACATACTCTTTCATCACAAAGAAGCTTACCTTTATCTCTGACGTATTTTAAAGGAATTTTGGGATTATTGATGTCTTTACCACCAGTATCATGCCATTTCTTTTCCCATGTAATATAATATGGTTCAAGGTCTTGCGGCGTTAATTTATATATTTCTTTTAGCTCTATTCCTTCATAAATAGCAAATACCCAATCCACCTTTCGGTATTTTGCAATTATTGTCGGATTCATATGATGATGAGTAGAAAAGCTTTTTGTAAGAAGAGCATTTACTAATTTAAGCTCATATTCATTACCATACTCATCAATGGCATCATTTCCCTCGCGTGCTGGAAGAATAGTGAGTCCAGTTAGTAATAAGACTTGTAGGATTTTCCCGCCGTTATCCTGAAAGATATCATTTATACCATGCTTAACAGCAAACTCCTGGTACTTCCGTATATGAGGAAATATATCTTTCAGACATTTTCTGTCTTGATCCTGATTTAGAAGTGCAGTAGGTTCAACACCAAGGGCATCTGCTGTGCGCTCAACATTATCTATAGAGATATTTCTCTCACCACGTTCAACGGAGCCTATATATGTTCTGTGTAATTCACATAAATCAGCAAGAGTTTCTTGGGAAAGCCCTTTTATATTTCTTATCTTTCGTATATTCTGGGAAAGAAGTAACCGCAAAGATTGTTTTTTTATTTTTGTCATCTTTGTAAGATAATAGTTGACAATTATAAGTCTACAGACTATAAGTATCTTTCATATGGCACATATATTGGAAAAATTTAAATTTAATAATAAACCCACATATACTACAGACAGGGGAGCTGCATATTGTGGAGACTCTCTTAACCTATTGCCGCAATTACCAGATAATAGCTTAGATCTCGTAATCACCAGTCCACCGTTTGCTTTGCAAAGAAAAAAAGAATACGGAAATGAATCCCAAGCCGAATATGTTGCATGGCTTAGTCAATTTGCAAAATTAGTACATAGCAAACTCAAAGATACAGGCAGTTTTGTACTTGATCTAGGTGGGGCTTATGAAAAAGACGTGCCATCCAGAAGTTTATATAATTTTAGAGTGCTTATACATTTCTGTGATGACATAGGCTTCTTCCTTGCAGAAGATTTCTATTGGTATAATCCTTCTAAATTGCCAAGTCCAATTGAATGGGTAAATAAGAGAAAAATCAGAGCAAAAGATTCTGTTAATACAGTATGGTGGTTCAGCAAAACCGAGTGGCCTAAAGCAGATGTCACAAAGGTGCTAGTGGAATACAGTGGCCGCATGAAAAAACTTATCGAGAACCCAAAGGCTTATTATACTCCAAAAGAACGACCATCAGGACATAATATTGGTAGTAGCTTTGGTAAAGATAATGGAGGAGCTATTCCATCAAATCTTTTGCAGATTCCCAATTCAGAATCTAACAGCCAGTATCTTGCTGCATGTAAGGAACTAGGTGTAAAAGAGCATCCAGCTCGATTCCCTGCTAAATTACCTCAATTTTTTATTCAGTTTCTAACACAACCAGGAGATGTTGTTTTAGATATTTTTGCTGGCTCTAACACAACAGGTTTTGTATGTGAGCAAGAAAACCGTTACTGGTTAGCATTTGAAGAAAATAGAGAATATCTTGCTGCATCTGCTTTTAGGTTCTTAAAAAAAGAATGCTCAAAAGAAACTATTTATCAACGCATTGTTCATGGTGAAGAGCAAGTGTTAAAGGCTAAGCAGTCTGTATTGGATCTTAAGTTCACTCAGCAGTCATTAGTAGTTTAGTTATGCTCTTTGTTCGTATCCGTTCAGCGGAGCGGCAAAATAAGGTAGACAAGGTAGTATAAAAAGATAACCATAGAGTAAAAGTGAGTTTACAACAAATGCCAGTGCGTGACACTGGGATGACAAAAAAGGGGCTACTCGGATGACAAAAAAAGGAGCACTGGAATGACAGCAGCCCTACGTCATACCGCCGCGGTATCTCTTAACATAGATCCCGCTAACAAGTAGCGGGATGACGAATATACCGCCACGAACCGTCATACCGCGATTCATTCGCGGTATCTCATCCGCTAACAAGTAGCGGGATACTTGACCTTTACAGGGATGACGGTTGTCGGTAGGCCTAAATTACTTTAGCTACAAACATTAAGAAATTTACCAAATAAAAAAAAAGGCAAAAGAAGCCCTAGTCACTGTCTATTTTCTGTATTGGCGTTTTTTAAGTCTTAAACACTGCAATTTAGCTGCTTTTAAGTGCAACTCACCTTATCTTAAATGTTTAAGAAATTTACTAAGCAGAAAAAAAAGGCAAAAGAAACCCCGTGTTAGCTAGTTGTCACTCTCTAATCCTGCAAATCGGCGTTCTATACTGTCTTAAACGACTTATAAGCGCGTTTCAGCTTGTGTAGGTAAAAACCCAGAAATGTTGTGAAGACATAAGGTGCACATAGTGCAAAAAATTAAAAATAAGACGCCAACTACGTTGTTTTTTGCTGTTTAATCTGCACAGATGAAGATAACTGAATACCTTCAGTATCATGATAAGGGGACTGGGGGAATTTGTCAAGTAGTTTCTACCTGAAACCACAATATTCGCACAGTTGGAAAATGGTTGCGGGAGTAGGATTTGAACCTACGGCCTTCAGGTTATGAGCCTGATGAGCTACCGAGCTGCTCCATCCCGCGTCGTTGTTTATTTAGCTATTATACTTGCAATTATAGGATATACAAGGATAAAATCCGCTATGGGTCGTATATTAGTATATTTATTAACTTTTTTTGACATAATAGTTAGCTATATACGTCATAACCTACGTAATGAAAAATATAACTTGATACTGTGGTTTCCTGTGTGCCAGTGTGTAGGGATTTTAACCTATTTTTCCCTAAGTTTTGAACCAAGCTGCATTTTCACTATATCTATTTTTCTTTTGCTTCCACCTACACTAACTCTGATTGCGATACTGCACAAAAGGTACACAATACTATGCATTGCTTTAATTGCAGTGCTCATAGGATTTACAGCTAGTAAATTAAGAACAGCTTTAGTTGATACTCAAATTCTTGATAAAGAGAGATACGTAAAAGATATAATTGCCACAGTGAAGGATATTAACGACAGGGGCTCATACAAACAATTTCTGCTTTCTGTCTCTACTATCTCAAAATCCTCTCCTGTCATCCCAGCACCCCCTTTTGTCATCCCAGTACTTGATACTGGGATCCAGAAAAAAAAGATATGGATTCCAGCGTTACGCGCTGGAATGACACCGGATAGAGCTCTAGATAACATCAGAATATCAGTTAGAACCAAAGTGGAAAAAGGCATTAAAATAGGCGATCAAGTAAAATTATCAGCAAAACTCTTCCCTCTAAAGATTGCGCCCTCGGAGCATGCATATGATTTTGCAAGAATAGCATATTATCAGAAAATAAGTGCAACAGGTTTTGCAACAAGCAAAATAGCTTTGCACAAAAAGGCTGAAGCAAGGAAATTTCAAGAATATATAGAATCTTTCCGTCAATACATTTATGAAAACCTGCAGCAAAATATTAAAAAACCACATGCAGACATAATTTCTGCATTACTAATCGGCAAAAAGGACGGAATAGACCAAAAAACTATGGATGCGATAAGAGATTCAGGTATAGCACATTTGTTTGCCATATCTGGTTTGCATTTATCATTTGTTGCTGGCCTGTTTTTTATAGTGTTTCGTAATTTATTCGCAATATCTGAAACTTTGACTCTTAAGTATAACACCAAGAAAATATCTGCATTCCTTACTATCTTGCCAACCACGTTTTATTTGTTGATTACCGGTATGCAAATTTCTGCTCAGCGTGCCTACATCATGGTGATTTTAGTACTCGTTGCAATAATGATAGAGAGAAAATATCGAGGGTTAATAGCAATTGCGTTTGCTGCTGCAGTGATACTCTCAGTAGAACCAGAAGCAATTTTAAAGCCAGGCTTTCAGATGTCATTTTCTGCGGTTTTGGCACTGGTTGCCAGTTATCAAATTAATGCTAATAAATTGTTCAAAATAAAAATAATGAAATATTTTGTGTCGATAATGATCAGCTCAGTAATAGCAAGTTTAGCAACTATTCCGTACACGATATACAATTTTAATTATTTTTCAATTAGTGGTATTATCACAAATTTAGTTGCTATACCAATAGTTACATTAATTATTATTCCACTTGGAATAATTTATGTCTTATTGATTCCTTTAGGTATTGAATGGATTATAGCGCCATTTATAGAGCGCCCAATTGACAGTATCTTGTATTTCATTTAATAGTTCAGCTTTGAGTTGAGTTTTCACTCCCTCTGTTAACTCAGTTTTTAGTTCATTTATTATTTTGTTTCTTATTTCAACTACTTTGTCTTCTATTTTTTGTGCATCTTTTACTTCTAATATATCTTTTAAAAGAGTCTTTAGTTTTTGTTTTGTTTCTTTGTTTATATTAGAACCATTATCTAAGCCACTACTGATACTTCTTAAATTATCATAATTCAACATATTAAACCTCAATATAAATAATATTTAAGGTAGTATGATGCCTTTAAAACTTAACGTCAAGTAATATTTTCCATAGTGTGTTATGCTCGTAAAATTTTGGCGTAGCCGTATTTGCTTAATTGTGCTATAGCTAAAGTAATTTAGGTTTATCGACAATCGTCATCCCGCTGCTTGTTAGCGGGATCTATGCTAAGAGATACCGCGAATGAATCGCGGTATGACGGTTCGTGGCGGCATGACGGTTGAGTATTCCGCTACGTGTTAGCGGCTTAGATACCGCGAATGAATCGCGGTATGACGTTGCTAGCTTAAGGTTTAAAATTGAGAAATATTTATGTTAAAAGAAAAATACGGCTTTAAAGAAATTGAAGACAAATACAACATATTATGGGAAGGTAGTAAAGTTTATAAATGGAATGGTGAAAAGGATAACACTTTCACTATAGACACACCTCCACCAACAATATCGGGAAAACTCCATATTGGCCATATATTCAGCTATTGCCATACAGACTTTATTGCAAGGTTTCAGCGCATGCTGGGAAAAGATGTGTTTTATCCAATTGGGTTTGATGATAACGGGCTTCCCACTGAAAGATTGGTTGAACAAACCTATAAAACACGTGCAAAAGAAGTTGGCAGAGAAAAATTTATAGAGATGTGCCATGAAGTTATTGAAAAATCAAAGCAAGAATTTAAGGAACTATTTAAATCGGTCGGCATTAGTTATGACTGGAGTTTGGAATATCACACGATCAGCAAGGAAACTGTGACACTTTCTCAAATGTCGTTTATCGATCTATATAATAAAGGGTATGCATATAGAAAAATGCAACCTATTCTTTGGGATCCGGTTGATAAAACCGCAATTGCGCAAGCAGAAATAGAAGATAAAGTTTTTGAGTCATCCTTAAATACGATAGTTTTCTCTACTCACGAAAATGAGCAGATCAATATTGCAACTACGCGACCTGAGTTACTTCCCGCATGTGTTGCAGTTTTTTGCCACCCAGAGGATGCACGCTACACCCATCTGATTGGCAAAACAGCCGTAGCGCCAATAACAAAGGAAAAAGTTCCAATAATAGCTGATGATAAGGTTAAAGTAGATAAAGGCACTGGGCTTGTTATGTGTTGTACATTCGGTGATGAGCTCGACATATATTGGCAGCAAAAGCATAATCTGCCGATGAAAATTATCATCGATCAGGATGGGAGGATGAACCTGCATCCACCACATGGTCAGAAGGAAAGAGCATGGATCCCAGTGTCTGGGCACTGGGATGACACCATAGGTGGCACTGGAATCCAGGAAATAGAAGAATGGATCCCAGTGTCTGGGCACTGGGATGACACCATAGGGGCTACTCGGATGACAGGAGAAAGGGCTACTCAGATGACAAAAGAAGACGTCATTCCACCACACCCCGGCGTCATTCCAGCGCGTGACGCTGGAATCTACAATGAAATCAATGGATTGAAAGTTACAGCAGCAAGAAAGAGGATGATCGAAATCCTAACTGAGAAGGAGTTACTAATAGAAAGCACTAACATTTCTCATTCTGTTAAGTGCGCAGAAAGGTCTGGTGCACCACTTGAGATATTGCCTACTTATCAATGGTTTATCAAGACCTTAGAGCAAAAAGCTCAAGTATTAGATAAAGCAAAAGAATGCAATTGGCATCCAGCTACTATGCGTAAACGTATGGAAGTGTGGATAGAAGGGCTAAATTGGGACTGGTGCATCTCAAGGCAGCGCTATTTTGGTGTGCCATTTCCAGCGTGGTATTCCAAACGTAAGGGAGAAGAAGGTAAAATTATTCTAGCTGAGATAAAGGACCTACCTATAGATCCACTCAAAGATTTGCCAAAAGGGTATAGCAAAGAAGAGGTTATCCCAGATCAAGATGTAATGGATACCTGGGCCACAAGTTCAATTACTCCTCAACTAAGTGCACTGGCAGTAAACAGTGAGTTTAGCTTACCAAATCATCGCTATAATACAATATTTCCTGCAGATCTGCGCAGCCAGAGCCATGAGATAATAAGAACTTGGGCTTTTTATACGATTTTGAAAGCACATTATCATGCAGATTCTTTACCTTGGAAAAACATTATGATCAGCGGTTGGTGTTTAGCCGATGATAAGAAAAAGATGAGTAAATCAAAAGGTAACATCATCACTCCTCATGTAATACTTGAAACTTATGGAGCTGATGTAGTACGCTATTGGGCAGCGAACTCAAGGCTTGGAGTTGATACAGTCTACTCTGAAAATATATTTAAAATTGGCAAGCGCCTAGTTACAAAACTTTGGAACGCTAGCAAGTTTGTTTCCATGTTCATGGAAAAGCATCAAGTAATGAGCATAAATTCTGCTCACGAGACAATAGATAAGTGGATATTGTCTAAGTTATACAAAGTTATAGAAAGAGCAACGAATAACCTATTACAGTTTGAATACTGCGAAGCTTTGGACGTAATAGAGGAATTTTTTTGGAAGGATTTTTGTGATAACTACTTGGAATTAGTAAAAAAACGCGCGTACGGAAGCAGTGAAGCAACCTTAAGTGCAAAACAAAGCTTGGCGTATGTGTTAAATGTTATTTTGCGGTTATTTGCACCTTTTTTGCCTTACATTACAGAAGAGATATACCACCAGCTGTATAGTTATAATTCTGTACACAATCAAAGTAATTGGCCGAGCAAAGAAGAGCTTATCTACGATAAATATTCAGAGGAAATGGGAGACAATTGCGTGCAGATATTAAACATTATCAGAAAGATAAAAGCAGATAATAATGTATCAGTTAAGCATTTGATAAAGAAATTAGTGATAAAAGCAGATCTACGAGAGGACAAATTGAATCAATCCGCGCAGAATGACCTACAAGCAGTTTGCAATGCGGAAATGATAGAGTGGATGCAGTCTGAGCTTGAAACTGAAGACGGGAAATACATAGTGAATATAGACTTATACTGATTTTTATAGCTTTACTTCCTTTGATATCCATACTATTATAATCATTATTAGTTGTGAGGATGAGGGATTTGTATAGTAAAACCAATGCACCATATCTTATAGCTGGTGCTTTTGCTACTTTGGTATTGCTTGCATCTGGGACACTTGCTGTTGCTCCTTATGTTGCATTCTTATCTCCAATTGCAGCCTTTAATGTAGCTCTTCCTGTTGCCTTGAGTTTATCTATACTATCTACTTTGATACTCGCACTTTCATGAAAGATGATTAGTAATAATAAGAAAATAGAGGTTGAGAAAAATAAATTTGCTGAAAAAGAGCAAGAGTTAGAAAGCGTAAAACAACAATTTGAGAGTAAGGTACAAGAGTTAGAAAATAAAATAACTCTAGAAAAAGAAGCTAAAGAAGCTGCAAGCAAAGAAGTGGAGGAATTGAATAATCAACTAAATGAATTAACTCGAGAAAAGCAGGGTTTAGAAAGCGAAATTGAAAGGCTAAATGAGGAAATAGAGTGGTTAAAGAAACAGTTAGAATCACAAGAAGAACTATATGATGAATCAGGAGAAGAACTGTATGATGAATCAGAAGGAAAAGGGGGAGATGAAAATAAAAATGAGGAGTTAGAAAAAAAGATAACAAAAGAAATAGAGGATCTAAAGGCATCCCTCAATATGACAAGTAGAAATATTGGTTTACATAAACAAAACAAAAAGCACTCATCTGAAAATTCTAATATTGATAAAACTCTTTTTAATAAAGCTCTAAAAGCGGAAAAGAAGTTCAACGAAAATATTAACAAGTACGAGGAAACGCTAAGCATGCTGGAACGAATTTCATTACAAGAAAATGCAGTACAAGAAGCAACTAATTCACTGGAAATGATAAAGGATCTGAGTAGTAAACATTCATCAGAATTTGAAGGAACAGGTGAAAATAAGCTTGCTAATGGACTAACTTTCCCGAAACCACTTTCTCCTCGCACATCCACACCAAGAAGATATTCTAGAAAATCTCTATCTCCTAAAAAGGAAGATGAGGATGAGAATAAAGAAAATTCAGAGCAACTAAATCACGAAAATCCTAATACAAGTACCGGCAGCCCTAATTTATCGCTTTTTAGAGATGCAACAAATAATTCCTATCACACCTTAACGATGTAAGTGCAGGGACCTCCACAGATAAGAGAATCTTAACAAATATATACAAGACTGCTGAAGTTTTGTTCATGAGGGGAGGGGAGTAATGAGCAATTTGTTTAACAAAGCTAACACATTTTATTTTGTAGCTAGTTCCTTAGCTACTCTTACGTTACTTACATCTTTAGCGCTTACTGTAACTTCTAATGTGTCTCTTCCTCTAATTCTTGCTTTAGCTACATTATCTGTTTTGGTGCTTGCACTTTCGTATAAAATAATTAGTAATAATAAGAAACTGGAAGTTGAGAGAAATAAATTCGCTCAGAAAGAGCAAGAGTTAGAAAATAAAATAACTCTAGGAAAGGAAGCTGAAGAAGCTGCAAACAAAGAAGTGGAAAAATTAAAGAATCAATCACGTGAATTAACTCGAGAAAAGCAAAATTTAGACAAGAGAGCAAAAAAATTGGATCAGAAAGTAAATGAGTCAGAAGTTGAGAGAGAATCTCTTCTTGAAGAAAAAAAATCTTTAGAGAAAAGATTAGAAGCCAAAGCGAATCACATATTTGAAATAACAGACGAATTGAAAAAGATAACGAAGGAAAAAGATGAGCTTGGTAAGCAAGAAGAAGAATTACTTTATGAAATCACGCGTTTATGTGAACATTTACAAGAAAAAGAAGGTAATCTAGCTGAAAAAGAAAAACGCATAACGGAATTGAAAAGGAAAATAGACAATAATAAACATGCAGAATTAAAAAATGAAGAATTGCATAAGGAAATAGAAAAATTATCTAAAGAAAAAGAGAAATTAGATAAGGAAATAAACAAGTTATGTAAGGAAAAACATATATTATGTAAAAAAAAAGAAGAATTACATAAAAGACAAGAAGAACTTTGTGTAGAATTAGATGAATTACAATATAGATTTAAAGAAATTAATCAGAAAAATAAAAACTTATCTCAAGAATTAAAAAGGAAATTTGAAGAGCTATATAAAGCAGATGATTTAATTAAAAATCAATCTTTTGAGTTAGATGGGATAAGAAAAGATTGTAATAACGAAGTGAAAAGTTTAAAAAATTTACTTTTGAAGCAAGACGCTCAAATAGAACAACTTGAAGAAGGTTTGTTGAGAAATGCAGAAGAAAAAAAGGGTTATTTACTGGAAATGTTAGAATCTGTGATAGACAAGGTAGAAAAATTGGTAAACGCTAATGAAGCGATCGGAGATCATAGTAGAAAAATAATATTACAGGAGACTCAAAAAATAAAGTTTATATTGAAGGAAATTATGCAATTTATGCCAGGTGAAGATTCTAGATGTGAATCACCATCAGAGGAAACGTTTGATTTTTTACTGGAAGATTCTGGATATAACAGTCGCTCATCCACCCCGATCAAATTGCCAAATTCACTATTGACAGAATCTTATGAACGTAGTCAGAGTGAAGGTATTTGCAAAACATAATAATTAGCTTTATTATAAAAAAAATTATGCAAGATAATGAACCCAATAATATGCGCACTGGATACACAAGACTTAAATAAGGCTATTTCTCTAGCTAATGCCTTACGTAATAAAGTTGGCATGGTAAAGCTGGGATTAGAATTTTTTGCTGCTCATGGTCTCTCTGGAGTGCAAGAAGTTGCAAAATGCAATGTACCAATTTTTTTAGATCTGAAATTGTATGATATTCCGAGCACTGTAGCTAAAACAGTTGAAGTAATAAAAGTTCTAAGTGTTGAAATGTTAACTCTGCACATCAGTGGCGGAACAAAAATGCTTGAAGAAGCGCTAAGTGTATTGCAAGGCACAAAAATAAAGCTGATTGGAGTGACAGTGCTAACTAGTATGAGCAATGAGGATTTAAACGAGCTTGGAGTAGCAAGAGAGGCAAAATCACAGGTAATTTTGCTTGCAAAACTTGCAAAAAAGATTGGACTCTATGGAATAGTCTGCTCTGCACTAGAAGCTCAAGAAGTGCGCCGAGAATGCGGTGAAGACTTTAAAATTATTACTCCAGGAATTCGTATAGATCCAGGTCATGACGACCAAAAAAGAACAGCAACACCAAGAGAAGCAATAAATTTAGGAGCTGATTATATCGTCATTGGCAGACCCATTACAAAAACTGCAAGTAGTGCAGAATTAATATTGAAATCCCTTATCTAATCGAAGCAGATAAAAAAAAGTTTGAAGTAGATAAAAAAAGTGCTTGACATAAAAAAACGAACATTATATATTGTTGTTATCTTTTGTTTTACCTCGCTTAATTTAATTACTGGATTAAGCTTACATCACTAAGCGTGGTACAAAGTGCCACGCTATTTTCCGACTTACATTTTCAACAGATAAACAAATGATGTCATGCCAGTGTCTGGGCACATAACTGTACGAATATTCATTTTTGAAGATAAATTGCACAACAGATGATGTCATTCCAGTCTGGAATCCAGAAATTTTGCTTATAACTGAGCTGATGAGCTAAAGGTAGTTGTCTTACGCTAAAACAAACGTTTTTAATTAAGTTGCATAGAAGCTGGATCCCAGTGTCTGGGCACTGGGATGACACCCCACTGGTAGGGAATTGCTCCCAAACTACAATGTTCGTACAGTTATGTGCCCAGACACTGGAATGACATCGTTTACTATGTACCATATTGCAATATTCGTACAACTGTGGGAAACATCTATGGGTGCCATTCCTATTACCTTATTTCCATTCTAATTTTATTTTCAAAGGAGGCTATTATGTCACTTACCGATATCGCTCACCGTATCAATGAACTCGCTTCATCATGGGAGCAATTTAAATTAATAAATGATCGCAAATTAAAAGAAATTGAGAGCAAAGGGCGTGCTGATTCTGCAACGATTGAGCAGCTATGCAAGGTAAATAATGCCATTGATAGTTGCAAAGAGCGTTTAGACTTGATCGAAACTGCAGCTCAACGTCCAGAAGTAAATACAGATTTTAGCACAAGTGATAAATATTTTTCTGATTATATCCGCAAGGGAATGGAAAGCGGTTTATCACACAAAACCCTCAGTGGAGATGATAATGATATCGGAGGGTATCTAGTTACTCCGCATATTGTAAAACGCATAAACAAGCGCGTAACTGATTCGTCCCCAATGCGACAAATATGCTCCAGTCAAAGAATCTCTACTGAAACATTGGATTACATTATAGAAGATTTTGACCGTGCCGGTGCAGGTTGGAGCAGTGAAACAGTAGATGATGAGGACAGTGGCAATAAATCTAAGTATGATTTTGCAAAAGATACGGACACGCCTAAAATCCAAAAGATTTCTATCACGACTTACGAGTTATATGCTCAACCACAGATATCACAAAAGTTACTCGATGATGCGTTTGTCGATGTTGAGAGTTGGCTGGTGGAAAAGATTGCCGAGACTTTTAGTAAGAAAGAAAACGAAGCCTTCATTAAGGGTGATGGCACTTTTCAACCCAAAGGAATTTTAGCTTATGATGATGGAAAGGGCTACAATAAAATAGAGCAAGTTAAAACTGAAAAATTGGATAGCGATTCAATAATGATATTGTATTACTCTCTGGATGAATATTATTCCAAAAATGCATCATTTTTGATGAACAGGAGTACGTTGAAGAATGTTAGGCTACTAAAAGCTCAAACAGGTCAATATCTTTGGCAACCAAGTTTGTCGCTTGAAGCTCCAGATACCTTAATGGGAATACCAGTATATCAATCTGCCGATATGCCACCGGTGCCAAACAATCAGCTACCGGTAATTGCGATGGCAGATTTCAAACAAGCTTATAAGATTGTAGATAACAGAGGAATGAGAATATTATGAGACCCTTATACGAATAAACCTTATGTGAGGTTTTTTGTCACTAAGCGTGTCGGCGGAGAGGTTGTAAACACCAGTGCTATTAAATTGTTGAAAGTTGCAAGCAAGTACTAAAAACTTCTATAGCATCATCTTTAGAGCCGTTTTACTTCTTTTTGTATAGCTCCGCTCCTGTCATCCCATGCCCTCTTCTTGTCATTCCAGTGCTTGACACATATAGCTAAACTGACTTAGATTTACCGACAGTTTGAAAAACAAAAATTCGTCATTCCGCTACTTGTTAGCGGAATCTATGCTGAGATATCGCGGCGGTATGACGTAGGAAAACCTTTCTTGGGTTAGCTATATAATGTGAGAAGTCTATTTTCTCTTTAAAGTAAAAAATAGTTGACATGTTATACTATTTATGAAATAATTAAGTTAATTTATTATTAATTTAAGGGGTAAAATATGTGGAAAAGTATAAAAAAGTTTTTTAAGTGGATTGCTGATCACACGGGAATTTCGTGGATTGCAAGAAAAATTTCATCAGGGTGGAAGTCTGGTAACAAGACAAATCAAGCAGGTGGAACTAGTCAACCGAGAAGTCAAGTACCAAGTGAATCTCAAGTTAATGGTACTGCTATTAATGATATTGTTATTCCAGAGGGAGCAAACTCACCTTCTGCTTTAGAAGAGGGGTTTTTTGATGCAGAAGAAAACCAACCTTGGTTACCAAATTCAGAAACTACTAATTCAGAAGCAGAACAACACACTGTTGGTGATGATCTATCAGTTAATGCATAATCATTGTAGCAAACTCTTCAAAAAGAGCACCTCTTTAGGTGTTCTTTTTTTTATATTATACTATATAAATAAGTACGTCATACCGTGCAAACTGTATGAACGTTGTCATCCCAGCTCCTACTTGTGTCATCCCAGTGCGTGACACTGGAATCCAGCCTTTTCATAATCATCAAAACGTTGTATTTTAACATAAAACGGCTACTTTTATGCTTACCAACTTAATAAAATTCCTGGATCCCAGTGTCACGCACTGGGATGACACCCTCCTGGTAGACAATGTTCATACATCTGTGGGCTTGACCATAAGATCCAGTCTAAAAAATTTGGATCCCAGTGTCACGCACTGGGATGACATCAGCGGTTAATATTTTATATACATTTTATAACTAAACTAGACATTCGTACAGTTGTGTGCGGTATGACGTCGTTACTTATAGCTATACACACAAAAATCATATAGAATTGTAAACGCAGTTTTTTTATTCTGATGCTTTTCAATTCTATAGCTCTGGTTGTCTCTCTATTACTATTTTTCTACATTATTGTAAAAAAACTGAGCGAAAAGAAAGCAAACCTTGAGGGTAATTTATGTAAATTAGAGCAAGAACTTCAAGAAACAAAGCAAACTTTACTTACAAAGAATGAAGAAATAGTTGATTTAAGGGTCAAAAGAGCAGAGCTTGAAGTAACTCTGCAAAAAGAACGTGAGGAAAAGAAAAAGGAAATAGAATTACTAACAAAAGCAGAGGAGAGATTAACAAACACTTTTAAAGCGCTCTCTCTTGATGCTTTGCAGACAAATAACAATAATTTTCTGAACTTAGCAAAGGAAGTAATTGATAGTAAATTAAAAGAAACAGAAAGCGATTTCAAAAAAAGACAAGCAACGATCAACGAAGTTGTAACGCCAATAAAAGAAAAATTAGAAAAATTCGATAATGAAATACGTGAGCTAGAAAAGGAGAGGGTAGGGGCCTATGAAGGTTTAAAGGAGCAAATTGGAGCGCTGATGAACCAAACTTCTAGCCTTGCTAATGCCTTGAGAAAGCCCCACATTAGAGGAAAATGGGGTGAAATGCAGTTAAAGAGAGTGGTAGAAATGGCAGGAATGATTGAATATTGCGATTTTTTTACTCAGCCGTCAGTGGTTGATAAAAACGAGGATAATTTATTGCGTCCTGATTTAATAATCAAAATGCCATCTGGAAAGCAAATAATAATAGATGCTAAAGTGCCGCTTGATTCTTACATGGATGCTATATCACAAAATGATTTGCAAATACAAAAGGAGAAATTAAAGAATCATTCCCTGGCAATAAAAAAACACATAAATGACTTGGGTAAAAAAGAGTATTGGAATCAATTTGAAAATACGCCAGAACTTGTGGTGCTTTTCTTAACAGGGGAGGGGGTTTTTAGCGCAGCACTGGAATATGAGCCTGCTTTGATAGAGATTGGAGTGGAAAAAAAAGTGATCATTGCAACACCGATCACTCTAATTGCGTTGCTGAGAGCAATAGCATATGGATGGAAGCAAGAAATGATAGCTGAAAATGCAAAGAAAATCAGTGAACTAGGTCATATTTTATATGAGCGCATTTGCACAATGGGCGAAAACTTTGATAATTTGCGCAGGAGCTTAAAAAGTGCTGTCGATCATTATAATAAAACTGCTGGTTCGCTTGAAGCAAGGGTGTTTCCTGCTGCCCGAGAATTCAATAAGCTTGGTATACATGCAAAAAATAAAAACTTAAGTACTGCAAAGGAATTAGAGTCCTTACCGCGCAGTTTACATACTGGGGAATTGAAAGTAGATTAGACTTCTATTGCACTAGCAAACAAAGAAAGTATTGTTTGTGGCGGAAAATTATTACTTAAATATTTCTCACTCAAGTTTCATTTTGTTAACATATTAAGAAAAATTGACTTTTTGTCTAAAATAATATAAAATAAAATAATAGTTGGTGAGGTAAAAATGTCAGTATCAAAAGAGCGTAAGGAATATTTACTAGAAAAGTTTAAATATGCTGCCAAAGAATTTGGCAAATCTGGTACAAAGTCCAATCATAAAACAGTACCAAAAGAACAGCAACTCTCTATTGATTTAGGTAACAAAAAAGTTTTTGGTATTATAAACAGAATTTTACACTGGATAGAAAGTAAATTTACATATTTTTTTCCACGCTATAATTTATTTTCAGAAGTTGGAGTTAAAGGAAGAAAAATTCCTAGAACTAATACAAAGGTTAAGTATTTTAACTCTGATGAACAGTTTGATCAAAGCAAATTTATTGGTGAGGAAGATGGGGAACTAAGGTTATACGACTTAGAAGGCAAGCTATATGATACAACTGATAAAATTAGTAAGGGTAAAAAAGGTTGTGTAGCTTATGTGATCACGCTTGATGGCAGATTGGTAACTCATGAACATATTAATGTTAATAAAAACGAGTGGGCTTATCGTCATTCAACTCTTGCAGGTGGTAGGCCAGTTTTATGTTCTGGTTTAATAAAAGTGGTAAATGGTAAAATAACTTATATAGACAATAATAGTGGGCATTATAAACCAGAATCAGCAAACTTATACAATGCAGTGAAAAAATTAGAAGGTCTATTTTCGAAAGATGCAAAAGTTGTCTGCTTACCATATTGGGTTGGCTTGCAAAAACAAATTCCGTTTATACGCAAAATTATTCCAGCTAAACAAGAGCCAGCAGAGGAATTCTTGAAAAGGATGGAGAAAAAAGGAAAAGATGGATTGACTCAATATGAAAGACATTTTAAAGGGGTAAAAGAATATAATGAACAGTATGAACAAAAGTTGCTTCTTGCAAGCTATAAGTCACCTACAAATGAACTGCCCTGCAAACCAACTATACATAAAAAACACAGGTTGAAATACTCTGAATATATTAACTTACACCTTAATTTTTTGAAAGAGTTCGATGAAAATCCCAAAGTGCAAAAAATGGCAATAGAGCACTCAATAAGAAGGATTATTGGAGCAAATTATGGCCATAAACCTACAGTTGCGCTTGCTAAGGCACAGATAGCTAAAGATGGAAAGTTGCAAGAAACGGACGAAATAGTAGGTATAAATGTAACCTTTCACCATGAGAACGATTGTAATAGCTTTGCTAAATTTCTGGATCTCAAAAAGCATAGCTATAATTGCACATCTCATCTGAAGGACAAAGAAATTGATGAGCTTCTTAAATATACATATGACGAAAAAGATAGAGCCACTATAGAAAAATTAATGCCCAATAAACATACAGTTTTTATGAGTACAGACCAGGCTGATAAGTTTATAAAGGACACTTTACAAATTGAAATAGACAGTGTTGAACAATTGGGTATCCGTTTAGTGGAGCGTTAAAACAGATAAACAAAGCAAGACAAAAAGGTAATCAGAGAGTAAATGTGAGAGAATTCTGCAAAAATTTACAGTAAAAAATAGAAAAGTTAGAAGCAAAAAGAATGAAGTGGTATTTTTTGAATGATCCAACCGCTACCATGCTGAATGACAAATACGGCATACGGATACATTTTTTAAAGTAGCCAAGCTACTTTGATGACAGAAACCTAATGATCCAGGATATACTCCTTTGTTAAGGGAGATTGAGCATTTTCGAATATTTCTTGAGTGCTTCCAGACTCAACAATTCTGCCATTATGAAAGAAAATTACACTATCAGATAACTTTTTAGCTTGCTTCATTGAATGAGTTACCATAATTATAGTAAACCTTAATTTCAGCTCTTGTATAAGATTTTCGATTGCATTGGTTGCCATTGGATCAAGAGCGGAGCACGGTTCATCCATTAATAAAATAGTTGGCTTCACTGCAATTGCGCGAGCGATGCATAGCCTCTGTTGTTGGCCACCGGATAAATCGAGTGCACTATCTTGCAATCTGTCTTTTAATTCTTCCCATAAGCCAACTTTAGTTAAACTATTTTCCACCATCTCATTCAATTTTTGCTTATCCTTCACCATACCATGCAGTTTTGGCCCATAAGCAACATTGTCATATATTGATTTTGGAAAAGGATTTGGCTTTTGAAATACCATGCCAACTTTTGCTCTGAGTAGCACAACATCCATATCGCGTGAATATATATCACCCAGCCCATCGATATCTAATTCACCAACAGTTTTGCATCCAGGTACATAGTCATTCATACGATTAAAACAACGCAAAAATGTTGATTTACCGCACCCGGATGGTCCGATAAAAGTAGTAACTTTTCTTTTATAAATATTCAAATTTATATCGAATAAAACTTGCTTAGAGCCATACCAGAGATTTAAATCTTTAACAGAGGCACGTGTATTGCTCATATCACATCCTGCATTGAATAGAGCCCCGGAATTTCTCTTTTATTTTCATATAGCCATACTGCTGCTTGAACAGCTCCTCTAGCAAATGTTGTGCGATCAATTGCTTTGTGGTTTAGTTCTATCCGTTCATCAGAATTAACAAACATCACGCTGTGATCTCCTATTACTCCACCTCCACGAGATACTGCAAAACCTATTCCCCCCTTTTTTCTTATGTTTGAACCACTATGTAAATATTGATTGGACTGAAAATCCACTTTTGAAGCGTTAGCAATTGTTTTGCCAAGTTCTATAGCTGTTCCAGATGGTGAATCCTTTTTTAAGTTATGATGCATTTCCCAAATCTCAACGTCATATTCATTACCTAAAAGCTCAGCAGCTTTTTTTACCAATTTCAGCAACACATTAACCCCAACACTCATATTTGCTGACCATAATATTGGAACTTCAGCAGCATATTCTTTCAAATCGACACCTTCTATTCCAGTTGTGCCACTAACCAGCGGTGTTTTAAATTTTACAGCTGCTTTAAGGCAGTCTAACATACATTCTTTAGTTGTAAAATCTATTACAACGTCGGATAACTCAAATATGCCACTAATAGAACTTGTAACCTTGATTCCTAGATTGGCTATAATTGGTCCAATATCTGAATCTATGTACTTACTGCCTGAACGGGCAACAGCACCTGCTATTTCCACTTCGGCATTTGTAATTAATTCATTGAGTATTTTCTTGCCCATTCTGCCTAAGCAGCCTATTACTCCAACTCTGATTTTCATAAAGCTTTTTACGTTTATTAAGAATGTTATGCCTTTTTTTAAGCTCTGTCACTTCTGATCTATATTCTATAGCTGACCCAAGCAACACGTCATGCCGTTGCGGATAGATTCCGCTAACTAGTAGCGGAATGACGATTGTCGGTGAACCTAAGTTACTTTAGCTATAGCTGACCCAAGCAACACGTCATACCGCCGCGGCGCTAACTAGTAGCGGAATGACGGTTTTTCAAATTGTCGGTAAATCTAAGTCAGTTTAGCTATATATGACTCATTTCTTTACTGTAACTTAACAAGAACTGGTATGTAGCTAATAGTTATTGACAATAAGGGTAATTAACTTTGATAAGAATCTTTTCTGTGTTCAATTGAAGTCTATATGTTCTGGAATATCTATATAGTAAATTATGCGGTAATCGTAGACTACGCTGCCCACTTAAATTATGCCACAAAGGTTTTCCAAGTGTAACCGTTCACAGATTTCCACTTAATTCTTCAATCTCACTAATAGAAAGGCCTGTAAACTTGACAATAGTGTTGACATCAACATTATTAGCCAGCATTGCTTTTGCGACTTCAATTTTCCCTTCAATTTTTCCTTTCTCTATACCTTTTTGTATACCTTTCTCTTCAGCAAGATCAAGTCTGTATTCAAGAATGGCTTCTTCTTTCCGTAGATCCATTATTCTTTCTTCGTAAGCTACTAAATCTTTTTCGTTCCAACGAAACTTGTCTAATTCATCATATGCTAGCTTTATTATTGGCGCTTTTTCTGCTATCTCTTTTAAGTCCTCTTCTGTTGTTTCTTCTGCGTATTTAAAAAAGAAACACCACCTTTCTACTATACTTTCTAACTGCTCTACTTTACTTTTTGAAAATTTGGGCAATTCTATAAAGATAAATTGAAAATCTTTTAAGTAATGGCCGTTAGTTTTTATATCACGTATATTGTGAGTAGAAATATAATCAACTTCTTCAGGAAGTAAGTTACAATTTGATATAGCAATAAAGAAGACTTTCTTTAAATCAATGTAGTTGCCAGATTTATCTAATTGTCTTGAGTAGGCTTTAGCGGCATATAATTGAGCGCGTTTTTCGAAGCCCTTGTCTCTAGCGAGCTGCATTTCTGCTATATATCTATTTTCGTGAGAATCCTTGCAGAGAACATCAACAATACTTTGTTTATCAGAGGCAACTTCGGGATCCATAATAGTGCTAAGAAACTCAACTTCTTGTATTGCATTTATCTCAGTAAACCCTAAAATATCGTTCAAAAAGTGGATCAGGATATTCTTATTTTTTTCCGTTCCAAAGATTTTTTTGAAACACAAATCATTGCGAGGATCGAGAAATTTTGAAAGAGCCATGGCAAAAATGCTTGAAAATATTAATAATTATACACTATTATTAACAATTATTCAACCATATTTTTGAAGATAGCTATAGCTATGCTGCCGCGGTATCTCTTAGCATAGATCCCGCTAACAAGTAGCGGGATGACGAGGTTATCGTCATGCCGCCGCGGCGCTAACTAGTAGCGGAATGACGGTTTTTCAAATTGTCGGTAAATCTAAGTCAGTTTAGCTATAGGCAGCAATTTTCTGTATTTATTTTAAATTGAAGAAAGCTCAAATGAAAGATCATGTTTTGCTAAAAATCACAGAATGTAGTCTGGTTACACCTTATCTTTGTTAGCTATAGCAAGTAATTGTATTTGTAATATGACAAATCACCTGCTGAAAAATCATTTTATGATCTAAATCAGTTTTTTTACAGGTAACTTCTAAGCTTATCAATTCTTCCAAAATCTTTTTAAGTTCTGAAAGTTGCAAACTTTTCAAATGAGATTTAAAGCTCTGCAATTGTTTAAAAAACAATGGAGGGCTTAGCTGATCAATCGCATCCTGCTCACTCATTCCACCTTGCACTGACAGCAAAACGTTTTCAAGGCGTAGGAAATAATTTGATATAATGCGAATTAGCGCTATCGGTGAAAAATTTTCTTGCGATATCAATGCATCAGAAATTCTAATGAAGCGCGACATATCTTTACTTGCTATGGCAGAGCATAGATCATCAAGTGTAGCATAGTCGTTGCCGGAAGTTGAAAAGCATAATTCTATATCAGTAAGTTTTAGGTCTTTTCTTTCCCCTAAGTACAAAACTAACTTCTCAAGTTCTGAACATATAGGCAGCTTGCTATGATTAAAGTAAGATTGCAAATGGTAGATTATCTCATTTGTGCATTTTATATCATTTTGTTTTAAGTAACTTGATATAATGTCATAAAGATTGCTGTTGCTGTCCTTATAGCAAGCAATCACACCAAAAATTTTTGAACTCTCCATATAACTTTTAGTCGCAGAATTATATGGAAGATCACTTGCTACCATCATTACATAGTGACCACTTGCGTTATAATCCAATACGTTTTTTAACTCTTTGGATATACCTCCACTCACATTTATCAGCTTAATTAATTTTTTGCTGGTAAACATCGAAATGTTTGCCAATTCAGAAAACAGTAAACCGGGTGACTTATTCACTATTGCAAAATCCATCACCTGAACTGAATACTCATCCAAATTGGCAATTATTTCTTGTACATAAAAACCAACCCTACTGTTATCACTTCCATGAATTAACACACCACTTAAAGCATCAGGTTTCTCTAGGAATTTTTTAACTTTGGATGGTATGACCCTCATGCCATCTATATGATATCATTCTCATTTGATTGTACATGAGTATCCAAAGACTCTGAGTTTTCTTGCGCAATATTGTGCACATCATCTGCCGTACTCTGCACATTATCCGACTCTTCTGTTTTTCCTGTAATATAATTATAAAATTTTTTCACAGGTTGAGATATATATTTGGAAAAAAATCCTTCTTCGCTCATATTGCTTACTCCATAAAATTAACAGCTTATCATTAGCACATAAACAATAATATAGCAAAGACTATTTTGTGCTAAGATAGTGATGTTTTATAATGAGTATATTACAAAATTATTAACATTCGAGACTAAAATCAAGCCAACCTGCTTAATACTAACCTTATAAAATAAGCGATAATTAAATATATGGCTGCAACAAGTATAATTGCAGGTCCAGTTAACAAATCAAAACTTGCAGATAACATCAGACCTGATATCCCAGAAATCACAGAAAAAACTGTTGCAACAATAATCATCTGCATTGGAGTTTTCGAAATGAGCCTTGCAGATGCTGCTGGTATTAGCAAAAATGCAGCAATGAGTAATATTCCTATTAATTGGGCAGCAATTGCTATAAATATAGCAAGAGTGATTAAAAATTCTAGTCTAACAAAATTAACATTAATCTTTTCAACTACTGCTAAATCTTGATTAATTGAAATCATTAACCAATAACGCCATCTAAATATTAATATCAAAGTAACTATTACAGAGATTAAAAAAATCAATATTATATCACTTTGATCGAGCGTTAATATATCACCAAACAGTGAGCTAATAATACTATTATTGCCCGATGGAAGAAAAGACATAAGTATTAAACTCGATGATAAAACTACATTGGTAACAATGTTCAATATCGTATCAGCAGAATATAATCTGTTAAAATTAAGAGAAAGTAGTATAGCAAATGTAATTGCAATGAGCATTATGCTAAGCGATGGGCTAATCTTAAAGATTAAAGCAAGTGCAACACCAAGCAACGAAGAATGGGATAAACTATCACCAAGATAAGATAACCTTTGCCATATCATAAACGATCCTAAAGCGCCTGTTACTAGGCTAATTACGACTACTGCAACTAGACTATTGATGAAAAAGTCCTGGGTAAACATTTCAAGCATGCTATATGGCTATTAGATAACTGACAACAAATCTATCTTCGGATATTAAAACGTTATGGGTTCTGCATGCTGCACCGGTTGTCATAAATTCAAAATTTAAACCTTTTTGTTCCATAAGATAGGACTTCACTGAAGAACTTGGTATATTGCGTGTTTTACCAGTACCTATTATCAAAATTTCTATTTCCTCTGTTAAAAAAGATTTAAAATGTTCCTTGCTATTTATATCACTTTCTTTCAATTTAATCACCTTTTCAGGAAAAACTATAATTGAGCCGCAATATTCTCTATTATTCACCAAAAATTTTCCTTCCCTGTAACCATTTATAAGATTTTTATTCTCGGAAATTAAGGGCATAAAGTCAAACTATTAATTGAGTGTCACATACCCACCATTCTGGTTGCTTTTCTCTGATATTAACTGCAGCAGCTTTTGCATTTTCCTCACTATCGAATATTCCAAAGCATGATACACCACTGCCTGACATGCGAGAAAGTATAGAGCCTTCTTGTGACTCAAGTGTTGATATCACATCCTGAATTTCAGGTACAAGACTTACTGCTATCTCTTGAAGATCGTTTCTCGTCTCTTTAAGAAGCTTCAACAAATCCTTTTCAGCGTCATCGCTCCATTTAATTGGCTCAGAAAATTCTCCTTCATGTTTGGAAAATACCTCTAGTGTGCTCAAAAACTTTTTTTTCGGCTTCACCAGTACTATATTTGTGGGTAGAGAGAATTTTTTTATGGGACACAACTCTTCACCAATACCTCTAACAAAAACTGGCTTGCTATCTATACTCGCAGGAACATCAGCACCAACGCTTAAAGCTATTTCATTTAAAATCGTCCTATCAATCTTCCACAGCTTCCTTAGTATGCGTACCACAGCTCCAGCATCTGAGGAGCCACTGCCCAAACCCGCAGCAATTGGTATATTTTTCACAACCTTTACAATGACTTTAGTTCGCGCAGGAGCATATCTAAGCAATAGATTAACTGCTCTCATTACGGTGTTGTACCTGTTATTAATTCTAAGTTCGGAATTTACAAATTCAACTGTAGAGTTATCGTATCTAGAATCCTTCTCACCTACTTTTATTTCCAAAAAATTAGAGAGATTAGCAAAGACAAATAAACCTTCAATCAAGTGATATCCTGTTTCCTTCTTATTTATAACATGCAAAAAAAGATTGATTTTTGCAGGCGCCTTTACACAAAAACTTTTCATTATATATCTTCACTAAGATTATTTTTACATTATATGTATAATGCTATTTTAGTCAACTTCTATAAGGTTTTCGCACTTCTGATGAGATCAAATGCCATAAATCCCAATTTCTCTGTATGGGTAAATGCGTCCGCTGGTACAGGCAAAACAAAAATCTTAATAGACAGAGTATTGAGACTTTTATTAGAAAACAAAAGAAATATTCTCTGCTTAACGTTCACCAATGCTGCAGCAAACGAGATGGAGAATCGCATTCACAGCATACTCAGTAAGTGGGCAATATGCTCAGAAAGTGAATTAATAATGGATCTGGAACAACTAGACCTATTGCAAATCAGAAAAAAAGAAACCTGGATCCCAGTGTCGAGCACTGGGATGACAAAAGAAGGTGAAATACTTGATCGTCACTTAACAAGAGCAAGAAGGCTTTTCTCTGAATTGGAAAATCTTGGTCTAACTATACAAACCATACACGCTTTCTGTTACAAACTAATTTCCAACTTTCCCATAGAAGCTGGCATCGCCCCAAATTGTACGCTGAGTGAATGTAAAGAATTACATTCCATCATATTCAATAAAGTGCTTCATAACGAAACTGTGCAGGATGATATCAATCTTATTGCGGCTGAATTTGATGAAAATAAGCTACGCGATTTGCTTTATACTTTATGTATAAAAAGATCGATATCAGAAAATGATTCAGAATATATCAAAGATAAACTCAGTGCTCCAGATGAAATTCATGACTTACAGAGTGAAACGACTGAGCACATAAAAAGATTAGCCGAGATATTAAGTGAAGGCAGTAAAAGAGATCAGAGTTATAGTGAAATACTTTATTCTACTGTCATCCCAGTGCTTGACACTGGGATCCAGAAGAAAAGAAGTGTAGATTCCAGCGTCACGCGCTGGAATGACACCAAAATAGAAAACCTAGCCAAGGTATTTCTCAAATCAGAATCGCACGAAAAAAAGAGCATATCATCCATTGCAACAAAAAGTACTTTAGAAAAATTTAGAGATGCAGAGCAAATAATAGAGAGCGTTCAGAATGTAGTGTTTACTCATATAAAAGACATGAACTCTTATCAAATATTCAAGAGAACCAGTAGCTTACTTGGTATATTTAAAGTATATGTTGATCTATACAGTAGCGAAAAATCAAAAAACGCACTGCTTGACTGCAATGATATAATTGGCTTAGCAACAAATCTTCTCAGCAATCCAAACTACAAAGATTGGATATTGTTTAACTTGGATCAAAAAATAGATCACATCCTTGTTGACGAGGCACAAGACAATAGCATCAGTCAGTGGAAAATTATAACAAATCTCTGCGATGAATTTTTTGCCGGTAATGATGAAAAGCGAACCTTATTTGTAGTTGGTGACGTAAAACAATCCATATACAGATTTCAAGGAGCAAATCCCCATCTATTCAACTATATGCAACAATACTTTCATACGAAAACTGGTGGCAGAGATTGGATATCATGCCAACTTGAAAAGTCATTTCGTTCAACTCCAGAAGTTTTAATGCTTGTAGATAGAATATTTAACAACTTCCGCGCAGAAATATCTTTTGTTGATAATGAAATAAAACATGTTCCACATAGAGAAAATGATCAAGGATATATTGAAATTTGGCCAGCGTTACCAAAGTGTAAAGAGAAAGAACAGCGAGCTTTACAAATTCCTCTGACATGCAGGGAAAATTATATAATAACAGATCGATTACTTGCTCAAACAATAGCCAACAGAATTCACAATTGGTTAAACGAAGGGCGGATTTTAGTCGCTAAAGATCGCCATATAGAGCCAAGGGATATTGTGATTCTGGTACGGCAACGAAACGTGTTAGTTGATTACATAATAAGCGAACTTAAAAAAGCAAACGTGCCAGTTGTAGGCCGAGATTATTTTAGAATTATGGACTATATAGCCGTGCAGGACTTAATAGCTTTGGCCGAATTTTTACTCCTCCAGGCAAATGATCTAGCTCTTGCAAATGCTTTAAAATCACCGTTATTCAATTTTACCGAGGATGATTTATTTAACATTGCATATGACCGTAAAGAGCATTCACTATGGGAAAGAATTCAGGATTATTCTGTGGTTATCTATAGTGAATTAAACTATCTCATTAACTTATCTCGCATAGAGTCTCCTCTTGCACTATTTACACATATATTGCGTACAGGTAAGAAGAAATTTGCTGCAAGGCTAGGTCTTGAGTGCTTCGAGGTTCTAGACGAATTTATGAACCTTGTGTTGCAATTTGAAAACCCATCTCTTCAAGCGTTTGTTCAGTGGATCAAGGAGAATAACCCGGAGATTAAGAATGATATGCAATCAGAACGCAATGCTGTGCGAATAATGACAATTCACAAATCAAAAGGTCTGCAAGCTCCCATAGTATTTTTGGTTGATACAAACACAGTGCCAAGAAACAGTGAAAGCATTATCTTTGATGGAACGGAAGTGCCATTTTGGTGTGGAAAAAACAATAACGCTTATTGTGATCAAGTAAAAAGAGAGAAAAAACTAGAGGATTATAACGAATATTTGCGTTTATTATACGTAGCACTCACACGTGCTGAAGATGAGTTATACATCTTAAGTAAAGAGCCAGTGCAAAAGGGCTCTTGGTATGATCTAATCACTCAGTATGGAGAACCATATGAAAAGAAACAAGCATACTTACAGCCAATATTTAAAGAAAAAGTTGAAGTGCTATGTGTGAACGCAAACTACCCTTACATTTATAAAAAACGTGATTATTTTGACGTTCCAGTCATTTCGCTTCCGCCAAACCTATCAATGTCATTCCAGTGCTTGACACTGGAATCCAGTAAAAAAGAAGGAGAACCAGCATCAGCTACTCACTCTCCGGTGTCATTCCAGCACTCTCTTTCGTCATTCCAGCGCGTGACGCTGGAATCTAATTTCTGGATCCCAGTGTCAGAGCACTGGGATGACAAAAAAAGGAGCACTGGGATGATAGATGGTTATACAAGAGGTCTGATAATTCACAGCATATTACAATATATGCCCAAGATAGAAAAAGAAAGGAGAAAAAACTGGGTCAGAAAATATCTTGACAATATAAACACCAGTGAAGATAAGGATGAAATTTACAGTAAAATATTGGCCTTTAATGAAAAATATGGCTATTTGTTTGACTTAGAAGGCAAATCAGAGATTACACTGAGTGGAATAATCGATGGCGAACCAGTATTAGTACGACTAGATAGGCTATGCATAACGCAAGATAAAGCGATCATAATTGACTATAAATCACACCGTAACGTTTCTGTTTCCTTATTAAATGAAATAAAAAAGCAAATGCTGACCTATAAAACCTTAGTACAAGAAATATATCCAAACAAGCAAGTAGATGTGGTTATTTGGGTGGAAGATTTAACTCTGCAATCTGACTTTTGATGAAACTTGATTACAAGAAATAGCTACTACGTCATACCCCGCGGTATCTCTTAGCATAGATCCCTTACTTAACCGTCATACCGCGATCCATTCGCGGTATCTCTAGATCCCGCTAACAAGTAGCGGGATGACGAATTAATTAACTGTCATGCCGCCGCGAACCGTCTGTTGTGAAGACATAAGGTGCACATAGTGCAAAAAATTAAAAATAAGACGCCAACTACGTTGTTTTCTTGCTGTTTAATCTGCACAGATGAAGATAACTGAATACCTTCACTATCATAATAAGGGGGCTGGCGGAGTTTGTCAAGCAAGTTTTATGCAAGAGATCTATTGAAATGCCCCTGTAAAATTATACTATTAATTAGTGCACTGTAAATTTAAAATTATAGATATGTTAAGCAGATTGGTAATTTTGCTATTAGTTTTTATACTTCCTTTTTCTTCATACTCATACCAGTTTAGAACCAAAGCAAAGCAAGCAGTAGTCTTAGATTTAGCTTCAGACTCGTTCATTTTTGACCATAATTCCGATGAAAAAATGGCCCCATCTTCAATGAGCAAGTTAATGACTTTATATATAGCCTTCGATTATCTAAAAGCTGGAATAATAAATATGGAGGATAAATTTCGAGTAAGCAGAAAAGCGTGGGAAAGAAAAGGCTCTTCTATGTTTTTGAAAGAAGGTCAATCCGTTACGGTGAGGGAATTACTCGAAGGAATTACAATAGTCTCAGGTAATGATGCCTGCATAACACTAGCCGAGGGTATTGCAGGATCAGAAGAGAATTTTGTGGCTGAAATGAATGAGGTTGCACAAAATTTGAACCTGAATGACAGTCATTTTGTCAACTCAAGCGGGTGGCCAGATGGAGATCATTTTATGAGCGCAAAAGACTTGGTAATGCTGGCAAAAAGGATTTTCACTGATTTTCCTGAATATTACGATTTATTTTCTGAACAATATTTGACATATAACGAAATTGCACAAAAGAATAAAAATCTTCTACTTTTTCACGACATTGGGGTTGACGGTTTAAAAACCGGTTATACAAATGCTGGTGGTTATGGCATTGTAGCATCTGCAAAACGAAATGATAGGAGAATTTTTGCTGTCGTAAATGGTTTAAACACTGAGAAAGAGCGAATAGAAGAAGCAAAAAGACTGATACAATACTCCTTAAAACATTTTAATACTAAGAAAATATTTGCTAAAGACAGTGTAGTTGAGGAAGTAAATGTTCTCTATGGAAAAGATAAAAAAGTGCCTATTACAGCTGCAAACGATGTTACCATAACTTACAACCGCAAATTGCATGACCAAATTAAGGTGCGTATTGAATATAAAGATATGATACCTGCACCCATTAAAAAAGGTCAAGAAGTGGGCAAAGTTTTTGTAGAAATACCAGGTGTTGAGCAACAAACTACACCTCTTTATGCAGCAAATGACGTACAGGAATTGAATTTCGTAGAAAAGTTTTTTAGAATGTTATTTTAAGTTTAATATATTGGCTTTCAAAGCAATTTCGAAAGAGAGATCTATTGCACTTTAGTGTAGTTTTAACTAACAATTTCTGTTACAATACAAGATTGAAATGTTACGAAAATGTGCTGGTTATATTTGTTGCTGTCTAGTATCCTAGAGATACTGTGGGCTGTAACGTTAAAGTTTAGTAACAGTTTTACTAAAGTTGTGCCTTCGATTGCAACATTGGTAATTATGATCATTAGCATTTACTTTTTATCTCTTGCAGCATGCTTTCTACCTATTAGAGTATGCTATGCAGTTTCCTCTGGAATATGCACAATTGGAATAACTATAATTGGTGCAACCGCTTTCACAGAGAATATTAATTTATCTCAAGTTTTATGTATCATTTTAATTGTAATAGGAACCATAGGGCTAAAGCTCTCTATTTAAACCTAAAAATTTATGCATGAATTGGATATATTTACTCTTATCGTCACTAATTGAAGTGTTCTGGGTCATAACACTTAAGCATAGTTGTGGATTTACTCATCTCGTACCATCAATAATTAGCATACTCTCCATGGCTCTTAGTACGTATTTACTTTCGCTCGCTATACGTTCTATACCTATCGGAGTATGCTATGCAATTTGGACTGGAGTAGGTGCTATAGGAGCTTCGATACTTGGAGTTTACCTATTTAATGAACCAGTTAATTTATTCGAAGTAATATGCTTTATTTTAGTTACATTCGGGATTATAGGATTAAAATTGTTTGATACTGCAAAACAAACTGTTGATAAAATGGAATAAGAGATCCCACAATTGGAATTATATTAAGGAAATACTTCCTGCACATTCCCATTTACGTTTTGCGCTTCTTTCGTTTCGTCCATTTTAGTACTAGGTTTTAATATGCTATATGTAATACCACCAACTGCTAGTGCCGCTGCTGTAATGATAGCTGCTGCTATCATTACGGACATCAATTCAACTGCAACTGTCCCGGTTGCAAAAAGTGTCACTGCTATTGCAGTACTGAGTGCCGCAGCTGCACAGCCGGCAATAATACCGTTTTTAATTGCCTTCTTTTCCAAAAACTGTTTTATATATCCGCTTTTGTCAAGATCCATTGGGCTTTACCATTTTTATTCTTTAATGAGTAGTCTGCTCCGTTTTCTATTAGAATCTCAATATTTGTGCTGCTGAAGCAATCTGTAGCAAAGTGTAAGGGAGTCCTTCCACATTTATCTACCGCATCAATATTCGCCTTCCCCTTTATCAGGGTTTTCACAATCTCTCCACTCAAGCCACATGAAGCAGCTATGTGTAAAGGAGTCAAACCATCTTTACTTACCGCTTTAACATTTGCTCCTTTTTCTATTAGAGCCTGTACAACTTCTTGATTAGCATTATGTCCTCTAGCAGCCATATGTAGAGGAGTGATCATAGATTCATCTAATGATGCGTTAACATCTGCTCCTTCCTTTACTAGAATTTCTACTATCTCCTTATTATTGCTACTCAAAGCAGCATAATGTAAAGGAGTACATCTATCTTGATTTTTTGCATTAACATCTGCCCCGTTTTCTATTAGAGCTTTTACAATTCCTTCATCGCTATAATGTGAAGCGGCCAAATGTAGAGGAGTATTCCCATACTTATCTACCGCTTTAACATTTGCTCCTTTTTTTATTAGAGCATTAACCACTTCCACATGACCACTACCAGCAGCCTCGTGTAAAGGAGTCAAACCATCTTTATCTACTGTATTAATGTCTATCCCTCTTTCTATTAGAGCTTCTACTATCTTCACATGACCAGTAATAGCAGCTAAAATAAATAATGTTCTATGATGGATTTCCACTTGGTTACGTATGGATGGTAAGCCAAAAAATCCAGGTTCTATGCAACTACTAGTATACTCTATATTTAAGCAGGTGAGACTCGCATCAAAACCAGTTTCGCTCAACTGAGTATATTCATCTGAATCTCGTGACAATTTCTCTCTAATTTTCTCAATTACATTGTCCTTACTTAAATTCCCTTCTTCATTAACTGTACTTAATATTCTTTTCCACTTATCATTGCTCATTGTCATAACTTTACTCCTACTTTAACAATATTTTAATTATCATATATTATGACAAGAAAGTCAACCCTACCTAATTTTGCTTAGTAAGCACACTAACTATGAAACAATCTATATTACCATCAAAAACAGAATTTATATTACCCACTTCATGTCCGGTTCTTAAATCCTTCACCATTTGATATGGATGCATAACGTACGATCTGATCTGATTGCCCCAGCCTATATCGCATTTTTTACCATATTCTTCAGCCATCTTTTGTTCTTTTTTTTCCAGTTCAATTTGGTACAAACGTCCTTTAAGTAATTTTAATGCCTCATCCTTATTTCTGTGTTGAGAACGACCATTTTGGCATTGAACTACAACACCAGTTGGAATATGCGTAATGCGTACCGCACTTTCAGTCTTGTTCACGTGCTGACCGCCTGCTCCGGAAGCACGGTAGGTGTCGATCTTTAGATCCTTTTCATCCACAGCAATATCAATTGAATCTTCTATCACTGGAGTTACTCCTACACTTGCAAAACTGGTATGACGTTTACCATTTGCATCAAACGGCGATATTCTAACCAGCCTGTGAATTCCACTTTCACTTTTTGCCCACCCATAAGCTTTTTCTCCAACGATTTTTATCATTGCAGACTTTATACCAACCGACTCTCCTTCTAATTTTTCTACAACTTCAACTTTAAAGTTGTGATAAATTTCTGCCCATCTTACATACATGCGCATCAGCATTTCAGCCCAATCATTGCTCTCTGTTCCACCAGCTCCTGAGTGGATTTCTAAAAAGCAGTTATTGTTATCTGCTTCACCAGTAAATAAGGATTCTGTCTCTTTAGGTTTGATTAATTTCTCTAGCTTAGCTAATTCACTTTCAACTTCAGAGAAAAATTCTTCATCATTCTCATCAATAGCAGACTTCATTAAGCTAATGGCATCGTTGTAATCGCTTTCCAACTTTAAAAACAATTCTACGTCATTATTAATTTTAGAACGTTCTTTTAAAATTTCTTGTGCCTTTTGATTGTCTTGCCACAGATTATCATTCGACGCTTGGGAATCCAGCTCTTCAAGACGCAACTTTAATTTTTCTATGTCAAAGACACCTCCTGATAAGAGAAATACTTTTATTTAAGCCTTGAAAGTATTCGAAAATTTCTGAATAAGTTTTCATTATACTTTAGATTTTAATATATTTACTATTACTAACAATAACAGCAAACAAAATAGAAATTTAACCATATGATAGTTAATTCAAAATAATTTCATTATACTTTAATGTTTAAGGAAATCAAGTGTGTATATTTATTAAAAAACAAGGTAAAGTAATGAATATTAAAATAAGTTCTCATTATGGTTTAGACAAAAAGGCTATTGATGACTTAATAGAGTCACTTGATAACGAGGAGCTAGAAAATGTTTGTAATATTGTAAAAACGATAGATAGCGTTCAGTTAGCTTATTTTTTATCTACTTCAATCAGTGATCACAGGGAGAAATTAGTTAATATCCTCGATCAACATTTGTTAAGTGATGCCCTAGTGCATGTAGTGCCAGATTTACAAAGAGAGATCATAGAAACATTGGGAATAGAAAATACAGCAAAGTTACTAATGCTCCTTGATGTAGAAGATATAGTAACCATAGTGAAAGATTTGGATAGAAAGTCTATAGAAAACATACTTAACTACTTACCCAATGCAACTCAAAAATTAGTAGAGGAATTGTTATCATACCCAGAAGAAAGTGCAGGAAGGTTGATACATAAAAATATGGTTATAGCTCCATATTATTGGACGATAAATCAGCTAATGGAATTCTTGCGCAACTATAAAAAAATACCAGAAAGATTTCACCAGATATTCATTATCAACTCAAAATTAGAGCCTATAGGCAGTGTTAATTTAAATAAGGTAATATCTCACTCAGGAGACACAATAATAAAAGAGATAATGGATCATGACATAAAAATCATTAAAACTGGAGTAGACCAAGAGGAAGTAGCAAGAATATTTAAAGATTACTCTCTATTATCGGCTCCGGTAGTAAATAAGAATGGTAAAATTATTGGTGTGATCTTAATTGAAGATGTGATAAAAGTTGTTCAACAAGAAACAGAAGAGGATGTACTCAAAATAAGCGGTGTATCTTCTAAAGCCGATATAAATGCCCCTATACATAAAACTATAATTAAAAGGCTACCTTGGTTACTGTTTAACCTCTTAGCTGCAACAATGTGTTCCATAGTAGTTGGCTTTTTCGATGATGTAATAAAAAGTTTTATAGTACTGCCAATAATCATGCCGATAATTGCATCAATGAGCGGAAATGCAGGATCCCAAACAGTAACGCTAACCATCCGGGCAATCGCAACAAAATATCTAACTGAGCAAAATGCAAAAAGAGTACTGATGAAAGAATTTTTAATAGGTCTTATAAACGGGGTAATTTTATCTACCATTTCACTCGTAGTATTAGCAATAAGATTTCACAATTTCAAAGTGGAGATGATTTTTGTGGTCTCCATGATTATGATGTCAATTATTGCAACGTTCATCGGAACTTTCATTCCTATAATGCTTCACCGTTTAAAGTCTGACCCTGCAGTTTCTTCTTCAATCCTAACATCGGCAACAACTGATATTCTCTCAGCTCTTATGTTTCTTGGTTTAGCTACGATCTTTTTATTAAACAGCTGATACTATCTATAGCTAACACGTCATACCGCGATTTATTCCATAGCTGTACGAACATTCATTTTTAAAGGTAAACTGTACAGCGAATGGTGTCATTCCAGTGCTTGACACTGGAATCTAGCCTTTTCATAATCATCAAAATGTTGTATTTTTACATAAAATGGCTACTTTTATGCTTACCAACTTAATAAAATTCCTGGATCCCAGTGTCTGGGCACTGGGATGACACCCTCCTGATAGACAATGTTCGTACATCTGTAGATTTATTCGCGGTATAGATTCTGCTAACAAGTAGCGGAATGACGGTTTTTCAAATTGTCGTAAGTCAGTTTAGCTATAATATCAAGTTTCACAACTTTACCAACTATTTCTTTCTATTAAATAAGAATAAATTACCTATACAAAAATAGATTGGCAATATTTCAAGTCTACCAAGCAGCATCAAAAACGACAAAAATAATTTTACTTCATTACTGAAAGAAGAATAGTTACCTGAAGGGCCTATTAAATTACTAAATCCCGGGCCAGAATTTGTAAGCGTTGCAGAGACTGAGCTGATGCTAGTTATAAAGTCTGCATTGCTTAAGTAAGACATCACTATTGATGAAATGGTAAACGTTAACATGAAAATTGCAAAAAATATAAAGACAGAGTGAACTTCATCATTCTCCAGGTTTTTCCGTATTCTCCAGGTTTTTCCGTTGAATTTTACCCTATTACCTGCACCTGGGTTTAATAAAAGGCGAAAGTGATTTCCTATAGACTTTAGAAAAATGATCAAACGAAAGATTTTGATGCCACCACTTGAAGAACCACTACATCCACCAACAAAGGTTAGAAAAAAAGCTAAGACTGAAATGAAGCTCCAATCTATATGATTACAGATTGCATAACCAGTTGACGTAATTAAAGAGGTGATGGTAAACGTGCTGTATCTAAATGATAATGACACTCCTAAATCAACATTTTGATACAACCAAAAACAAGCAAATGAAGATGAAACAATAGCTATCTTAACAAAGTAAGAGACCTGTTCATCATAGCAAATGTCTAACCGTCTTATGATTTTTAAATAGCTAAAAAAAGGCAGAGAACCCAAAATCATAAAAATGATCGTTATGACTTCTAACATAGGGTTATTGTAGTGCCCTATAGAATCATTATAGTTAGCAAATCCACCAGTTGATACAGCGGACATTCCGTGACATATTGCGTCAAATAGTGGCATACCAGCCAGATAATAGGAAAATATACATAACAAAATTAGGCCATAATATATTGCTGTAATATGAATTACTACGCTTCGCGTGTTCGGCAACTTCCTTTTTGTAGCATCTGAATATTCAGAATAAAGTAAATTATTTAGGCTGAGAATCTTAAACATAGGAAAAACTGCAATTCCTAAAGTGATTACACCAAAACCCCCCATGCCATGTAGCATTGCTCTCCATAGCAGTATTCCTGGAGATTGTTTTTCAATATCATTAAATATAGTTGCCCCTGTGGTTGTGATGCCAGATATCGTTTCAAATAATGCATCAACATAGCTCAGATTGTCAAAATAGAAAGGAATAGCTGCAAACAAAGACAAGGCAATCCAGGTGCAACTAGTAATTGCAAAAATTGCCGGCATGCCATTTAATTTACCGAGTAAAATAAAAATTACGCCAGATGTGCAGGTAATTATGAATCCAGCGAGAAAATTTTTCCATTCGTAGCTGAGACATTTATTAGTAATAGCAGGAATAAGCATTGCTAAGCTAAATAACAATAGGAATATTCCCACAATAAATACAATTGAACGTAAAGTTTGTAAACGTTGATGATTTTTCATAGAGTTACTTCCTCGCTATACAAAGCCATAAAAGCTACTCTAACGTCAAGCATTTTGTTGGCCTTTATTAACAGTTATTAACAATATACTTGACTTACCCGTAAATATGTGTGATAATTAAACTTGTTATAAAAAATAGAGGTAAAATATGACTGAATTAACTGACATACAACAACAAATTAAAACTTCATTAATAACAGCAATCATCAGTAACAACCTTAAAACGGTCCAGGAAACATTCAACAGTAATGGAAATGATGATATACAAGCAGCTTTGAGACACAAGGGGACTTTGACTAGTGACAAAGGTACCATTTTAGATTTTGTTATTGGCCGTCTTGAAGCTAGCGTTAACACTAAAAAAGAAAATGTAGGGATCATTGAACTAATTTGGAAGAGAGCTGATCAAAACACTCGTGATTTTTTGTGTGGTTACGAGGTAATAGAACATTTTAGTAATGAACCATACACTACGGGTATAATAGATGATCTTAAACGCTATCAAAGAAAAATTGACCCTAATAACACAGATATATATCCTGTTCTTGCACAAGTTATTCAAGAAATGGAAGAGCACAAGAGAGTAAAGGATCTTAATATTGAACTAATGGATGCAATAGAAAGTCTTGATGTTAATCAAGTTAAAGCAGCATTAGAGAATTGTGGTACAGATGCAGCAAGGGTTTTAGAGCGAGAGTTATATTGGACGAATAGCGTAGATCTCCTTTTAGTTTATCCTCTGATAGTTGACTATGAAAGAAATCCTGACAAAGAAGAATTAAAAAAGATAAAAGAGATCACTAAACTTCTTTGGGATAAAGCTTCCCATGATGTTCGTAACTCCTGGCTTAAAGACTACATGGTTAATAGAGAAGGTCAAAATACAGGACGTAACTATATAATAGATTCTCTTGAAGAGCAACAAGAACGCTTTAGGGATATAGCTGGTGAGGGATGGCTTGAAGACTTTATTCAAGAAGTTAAGGATTATAGAAAGGACAGAGAAATAGAGCTTAATGAACCTGTATTGAAAGAAGTTGAGGAAAAAGAGCGTATTGCCCAAAATGATAGAGAGATTGCAGAGAGATTGCAAAATGAAGAACAGAACACGTTCATGTCTTCAATAAATAGTACTGATGTAGCTGCGGCCCCAGAAAAGAACGATACAAACTTCTGGAGTGAACACAAAGGGAAGATTGCTCTAGGCGTTACTGGACTATGCGTAGCTGGTGCTGTTGCAGCCTATGTGCTAGCGTATCCTGTAGTTGCACTGGCTTTAGCAGCTTTGGCAGCCGTTATATTAATAGGTGCTGGTATTGCTAAGGTTCGTGAGAAAGTGGAAAATCCAAGTGTAGAAAAACATTTTACAACAGAACAAGGAGTACAACATTAATAATGTCATCCCAGCGCGCCGCGCTGGGATCTGACTACGCTAGACAAAGAATATGTATCCGTTCAGGAAAGCGACAAAATAAGGTAGACAAGGTAGTATAAAAAGATAACCATAAAAGTGAGTTTACAACAAATGGTGTCATGCCAGTGCGTGACACTGGCATCCAGTTGAACTATTTCAACAAAAATACTGCATTTGAGGTGAACTTTTTTCTCACCAGGACCATTATCTATTACACTTATTTACGAGTATAATAATTAAAGTCTGGATCCCAGTGTCACGCACTGGGATGACAAAAAAAGGAGGCTGCTTGGATGACAGGAGATACCGTCTTGTTAGTCAACAAAAAAATTATAAAAATTTCCCAAGTTGCATCATAAAATCAAAAAATACTTCCAATTGTGTAACAGTACACAGATTATAGTTAGTGGATATGTTGATAAGTAAATTAGTTTTATACGCACAAAACAGATGAAGTTTACTTATCAACATATCCACTAACCAACAACACTCAATAAATTTGTGTAAGATACCACTTTACATAAGATAGATAGGAAGCATTTTTGATTTTAAAGTACTAAACCTTCAGTCAACCTCCTAGCCCTGTAGTTTTTGATATGGTTAGGATCAAAAGCACTTTTGGATGTCAGAATACCGAAAATGATATGGAGTAGCTTACGCATTGCAGCACCAACGATGGCCATATTATGCTTACCCTTTTCCTTTAATCTTTGGCAAAAGCTCATAATGATAGGATTGTGATTCTTAGCTACTATGGCAGGAAAGAAAAGTGCCTTACGTAATGTTTGTGAACCGGATTTACTTAATCTGGGTTTGGCATATACAGAGGAACCTGACGTCATATTTCGTGGTATAACTCCTGTATATGCTGCCAATTGCCTGGCATCTCTAAAAACCTCTATATCAGAAACTTCAGCTAAAATAGCTATTGCTGATTCTTCTCCTATGCCTGGAATAGTCAATAGAAGTTGAAAATTTTCCAACAATTCTTTGTGTTGATTTAATAGTTCACGTACGGAGTTTTTTATTGTTTCTATTTTTTGAGCTATATTCATTGCAAGGTCTTCCCAAGCATTTGCAACTTCTTTAGGCAGTCTCTCTTTTTTTTCTAAGTGGTTATTTACTAATGTTAACTCATCTTTTAACGCAACTGAGCAACGATAAAGATGTTTTAATTTTTTCATTTCAGGAGAAGGTGGTGTCCAACTAGAAGGTTCCTGTCTTTGGCAATAATCAGCAATAACTTCTGCATCGGTCTGATCATTCTTTTGTCGTATCAGCTTACTCCTTGCATAAGATTTTATGCAATAAGGATTTACAACACTTACAAAATGTCCAGCATTGTGTAGAAATTCAGCCAGTGCTTCGCTATAACAACCAGTAGATTCCATGCAGGTTTTTACTTTTTCTACATTATGTTTGTGTAGAAAATTCAGTAGACTTTGAAACCCATGATCATCGTTCTTAAAGCTTCTTTTTCTAGTTTCACGCTTTCCTTTTTTGCTTATAAATGAGAGAAAAACATCAAAGCGATCTTTTGATATATCTATGCCCAAAAAGTTGTTGATCATATATAACCCCATACGTTACCATTAAAAATGAAAAGTAAGGCTAGTCTTGTGAATACAGAATTAGAACCATTCAGGTCTTTCTACGATACCGTCCAGCCTATACTTTTGAGAAGGGAATTCTTATCTCCTCTACAGATTTTATATCTAAGAGGAAGCACAGAGTTCCTCCCTTCTCCACCTAATGCTTAAGCTTAAAACATTAGATGCTTTTGACAAGATACAAGAAGGGGCTACTCGGATGATACTATTATAGAGTGAACCAGTGTCAGCTACTCGGATGACAAAAAAAGGAGCTACTCGGATGACATCATAGGGGCGCTGGAATGACACCATCACAGAGTGAACCAGCGTCATACACACATCCCTTTGGTGACAATGTTTGTTGATGCAAGATTATACCTTGAAAAAATTAAGTTTTAGTGCTATTAAATAGTTGTAAATTTTGTCCCTGTGGTAGCTTTATGAATGTTGAAAGTAAGAAAATACATGATACTAAAATAAAATTACCAATATTTCTTGATTATCAATCTACTACTAAAGTGGATCCCCGTGTTTTGGAGGTAATGATACCTTATTTTGGTGAGTTCAGTAATGCACACTCTCGCAGCCATTCATTTGGTTGGACTGCTGAAGAAGCAGTGGAAAAAGCAAGGAAACACATCGCTGATCTGGTGAACGCAGATAGCAAAGAAATTATCTTTACCTCAGGTGCAACTGAGTCAAATAATACAGCAATCAAGGGCATTGCTCACTTTTACAAAAATAAAGGAAATCATATAATAACTGTCTGCACGGAGCATAAGTGTGTTCTGGATTCTTGTCGGCATCTGGAAAATGAAGGCTTTAAAGTTACATATTTGCCTGTTAAGCAAAACGGAATTATAGATTTATCAAAGCTTGAGGAAGCAATTACTGATAAAACAATCCTGGTTTCAGTGATGATGGTAAATAATGAAATCGGAGTAATTCAGCCTGTAAAGGAGATTGGTAAAATATGCAGAAAGCATAATATATTTTTCCATACAGATGCAGCTCAAAGCTTTGGAAAAGTTCCAATTGATGTTAATGAGATGTGCATTGATCTTATGAGTCTCTCTAGCCACAAAATTTATGGACCTATGGGAATAGGCGCATTATATGTCCGTAGAAAGAATCCTCGTGTTAGGCTAATACCATTGATTAGTGGTGGTGGACAAGAAAGAGGTATGCGTTCTGGAACAGTTCCAACACCTCTTGCAGTTGGTTTTGGTGAAGCGGCACGTATCGCTAAAGAAGAAATGGAAACAGAAGCAAGCAAATTGGAAGGACTGAGAGATATTTTGTACAATAAGATAAAAGAAGCATTTCCTGATATCGTTTTAAATGGTGATTATGAAAATAGAATTCCTGGCAACCTAAACTTGAGCTTTCCCTATGTTGAGGGTGAGTCTCTCATCATGGCAATCAAGGATTTAGCAGTAAGTTCTGGTTCTGCGTGCACGTCTGCGTCTCTTGAGCCCTCCTATGTCATACGGTCGCTAAATAATGGCCACGACCTTGAGCATTCATCAATTAGATTTGGCCTAGGCCGATTTACAACTAAAGAAGAAGTTTTGTACGCAGCAGATCTTGTTGCTAAAAATATTGGCCGACTGAGAGAAATGAGCCCACTTTGGGAGATGGTACAAGAAGGAGTAGATTTGAACACCGTGAAATGGGACTTTCATTAAGTATCTCCATTCAGCCAGTCCAACTGCAAATGCACTTTGAAATTACTCTGTAACCATTCACACTTAATTCTGCAATTCTTTGATCTCACTCATAGCTGTACGAACATTCGTTTTTGAAGGTAAATTGCACAGCAAATGGTGTCATCCCAGTGCCCAGACACTGGGATCCAGAAATTTTGCTTATAACTGAGCTGATGAGCTAAAGGTAGTTGTCTTACGCTAAAACAAACGTTTTTAATTAAGTTGCATAGAAGCTGGATCCCAGTGTCTGGGCACTGGGATGACACCCATAAGTGTTGAAAGTGCAATCACACAAGGTGATTAATGGTATGTAAATCTCCTCTTGATATCAACCTTCGTTGTTGGGAAAGCAGATAAACCACGTCGAAAATTCGCTTAAACCTTCTAACCACAGGCAAAAAGGCGCTTTTTTAATTTATTTTATTACCATTGAAATTTATGCCGTTAACCACCTTATATAATGCCACTTATAGCACTTTCAACACTTATGGATGACACCCCACTGGTGGCCCAAACTACAACGTTCGTACAGTTGTTAGCGCCGCGGCAGTATGACGGTTAAGTACGTGTTAGCGGGATCTAGAGATACCGCGAATGAATCGCGGTATGACGGTTAAGTACGTGTTAGCGGCTAAGAGATACCGCGGCGGCATGACGGTTCGCGGCGGTATAATAACTCGTCATCCCGCTACGTGTTAGCGGGATCTAGAGATACCGCGAATGAATCGCGGTATGACGGTTAAGTACGTGTTAGCGGCTAAGAGATACCGTGGCGGCATGACGTAGAGCTCGCATTAGCTATAAGATTAGCTAACATTCTGCACATCCATAAAAAACAAACCTTCTTTTTCGTCTTGAACGCTAATAATAGCGTGAGTGTTAAGAGGTAAAGGGTCATTTGTATGTCCATGGCCTACCCCTTTCATTGTAAATACAGGAAAGTTAACACTTTTTGCAAGCCTTTCTTTTACAACTTCAACAAGATTATCATTATAACAGTTAACGAAATCCCCAAAGATTACTGCATGCACTCCATCAAAAATGTGAGCTTGTTTTAGGTGATCTAAACTGCGCTCTATTGCGTATGGGTAAACTCTTATGTCCTCTAAAAATAGAATTTTACCTTTCGCATTTATTTGCCAAGCGGTTCCTATACTATTTTCAACTAAAGTCATATTACCACCGATGACTTTAGACTCTAATCTGCCATCTTTTAGTCTAATGCCATTGTTTATCATCTTTAGGTTATCAAATCTGATAGAATCCCGCTTGTTAAGAATTAACTCTTTCAATTTTTCAACAGAGCTTTCAGAAACGGAGCTATTTACTATCATTTCCAACATGGTGCCGTGAAGAGTTTGCCAATCATATTTAGCTTGTAGATAGATGTGCAAGGCAGTTATATCGCTATAGCCTATGAGGATTTTTTTGTTTTGAGCAATCCTTTCTTTTTTATCATTGGGTAACTTTTCTAGATAGGGAATTAACCGAGAAGCCCCTTCTCCTCCTCTGATACACCAAATTATTTTACTATCATTAGTTAGTGCACTAACCAAATCATTTGCTCTGAATTCATCAGAGTTGGAATAAAATGGATTGTCATTACTATATATTTTTTCCGAAATATGGGGATTAAAATCCGAAGCTTCTACATATTCTTTTATAGTAGTCAGATCTGATTCTTTTCCCTTGGAAGAAGGAGCAATAATATCAACTCGGTCGATTGCATGAATACCTGTGTTAGCACATAAAGTGAAAATAAAATATAAAAGGTAAATGATCATTAAAATATCTTATAAAACTCTTTTTTTAGTATATCATCCAATTCAGAGAGTGGAACTTTCACTCCTAGTTCTTCCATTGATGTGACGCCATAACCTTGCAGTCCACAAGGAATAATACCCTTATAGTGAGAGAGATCTGGAAAGACGTTAAGCGCTATGCCATGATAAGTTACCCATTTTCTTAAGCGAATACCAAAAGCTGCAATTTTTTTTTCTACTCCATTGTTATTCACCCAAACACCTATTCTATCCTCTTTAAATTCTCCAAGTATATTAAATTGCTTTAAAACATTTATTATCCACTTACTTAGGTCTCTAATATATAGCTTTATGTCGCATTTATTTCTTTTTTTAAGGTTTAACATTAAATATATGATGCGCTGTCCTGGACCATGATATGTGTGTTTACCACCCCTTCCTGTTTTATATATAGGAAATAGTTTTTCAACAATATCATCATCTGTTGCACTGATTCCTGCAGTATAAAGTGGAGGGTGCTGGAGTAGCCATACCAATTCGTCTGCTGAATTATTGTAAATTTGTTGAATTTTTTCTTCCATAGATTTTACGGCACAGTTATAATCAATAAGCTGATTAGATATTAGCCATTCTGTCATATTCTATTTCTTTTTTTTTAGTATAGCAGTTCGTTTTTTCCTGTTATTCCAGTGTGTGACACTGAGCGCAGCCTTTCTTATTCCTAATATACTTAATACTAACTTCTGTGCTATTTCTCCTTAACAAACATAGTACATGACAAATGTTTAATTGTTTGTCAACACAGGTCCTCTTTACGTATAGGCAACTTTTTTTATTGAAAAATTCAGAAAAATGTTGTATAATTATTAGTAGATTTTAGGTAAAATATATGGCAAACTCAAAATTTAGCATAACTTTCAACAACGAAATTTCAGAGTGTCTTGCTGGACTAGCTAAAATAAGAAATAAGTCCATTAAAGAACTAACAGAGAAGCTAATACAAGAAGCAATTGAAAATGAGGAAGATAAAATACTAATTGAGCGTGCTGCTAAACGTAATGTTTCAGGTGTAAAGAAAATTAGAAGTGAGGATGTAGACTGGAATACAATATTATCTTCATAGAAAGCGTTCTTGAGAAAGACCTTCCAGCTCTTCCAAAAACAATAAGATTAAGGATCATAAATGCGATAAATAAGCGCCTTACAATTGATCCCATTAACCTTGGTGAGCCATTATATTACAGATTTAAAGGACAAAGAAGATTAAGGGTAGGTGATTATCGCGTTATCTATTCCGTAAATATTATAAAATATGAAGTGGTTATCACAGAGATAGGACACAGAAAAGATATTTATAAGTAAGTACATCATATAAACATTAAATATATTTTTACTCCTTCCTGATTCATTTTCTACCTTAGGTGGCTTCGCTCAGCTCAAAAAAAAAGCTCATTCTTTTTGCTACCCCTTATTGTGCCTGCCATTTAACTACTGTGTAGAGATTGCTCTCAAACATAATGTTCGTACGTTAGTATATCCTTCCTGTGACACCAATTGATATAATTCTACCACAAATTCAATTTTTTAGGAGGCACATATGAATTTCAACATCTTTCAAAGAAAAAAAAGCGCAGTATTTACTAAATATTCTGCTTTGCAACTAATGATGGAGCCAAGTTGGAGTAAGCGTGATTATGTAAGTTTTGCTGAGGAAGGTTACATAAAAAATGTTATTGCCTTTCGAGCAATTAATATGATTGCAAGTGCTGCATCTTCGGTACCTTTTACTCTCTGCCAGCTTACTGAACAGGGAAAATCGCAACTAAAAGCCCATCCATTACTGAAATTACTTTATTCTCCTAATCCAATGACATCAAAATCGGAATTTATTGAGGGGATTGTAACTTATCGGTTAGTTAACGGCAATTCTTATATATTGATGGTTGAGTCGCAGAACAATAGAAAACCACCAACAGAGCTTTATCTTCTGCGCCCTGATAGGGTTGAAATTGTTCCAGGGAGAAATAACGTTCCTTATATCTATCGTTATACCATAAATAACAACGGTTATGACTTTAAAGTTGATAAACTAACCGGACGTTCAGCAGTGTTGCACCTAAAGACCTTTAACCCTTTGAATGATTGGTATGGATTATCACCAATTGAGGCAGCTGCATACAGTATAGATCAGCATAATCAGGCGGGTGCTTGGAATCAAGCGATATTGCAAAATGGGGCAAGACCAAGTGGTGCAATAGTTGTGAAATCAGCGAAGGACGGGAGTGGTGGAAGTTTAAGTCAAGAGCAGTACCAACGCTTAAAAGAGCAAATAAATGATCATTATTCAGGTTCTGTCAATGCTGGAAGACCGATATTGCTTGAAGGAGGCTTGGAGTGGAAAGAAATGAGCTTATCACCAAGGGATATGGATTTTATTGAGTCCAAACACAGTTCAGCCCGCGATATTGCCCTGGCTTTTGGTGTCCCGCCGCAGTTGCTTGGCATACCAGGTGATAACACTTATAGCAATTTAGTCGAAGCACGCTTATCCCTCTGGGAACAGACGGTTTTACCAACGCTAGAAAATATTATCTGTCACCTGAATTCTTGGCTAACACCAAAATTTGGCGAGGATCTGTGCTTGTCGTACGACAAAGATGCAATAGAAATTCTCATGGAAAAGAGGCAAAAGTTGTGGAAATACGTAGAAAACGCAAGCTTTATGACACTCAATGAAAAAAGGGAAGCATTTGGCTTGCCACCACTGCCAGGTGGTGATGAGTTAGGTTAAGTTTGATCCGTTCAGTTGTGCGGCTAAAAGACAACTTAAAAGAGTTTAAGTTTTTGCTTTGTACTTTGTAAAATATTAAAAAAATCAGCCAAATTACACCATATTTAGTCTATTTTATCCTATAGTTTTGGGTTTACTGAGGGTTCGTCATTCTGCTACATGTTAGCGCCGCGGCGGTGTGACGTAGGGTTGCACTAGCTATAGCAACTTTGTCTGCGCAACCATTTTCTACCGCACCATTGAACAGATATGCTTGAAGATATCCGTTCAGATGAGTTTATTGTCTCCTAAACCGTACACGCCTAACAAGCTACCGCTAGAGCTTGTGAAAAATTCTCTATTTTTATTCCCTTTAATTTACTGGATAAGTTGTCTACAAACAAATCTGATTTAGTGCAGATCTGCTCTATTTTTTCAGGAGATAAAGAGGAATCTAATTGATTCGCTATACCAGACACTCCATTTAAAACTACTCCAGCACCATATGGTACATATGACACAGTATATATAGCACCTGACGTAAAATCTAGTAAGTTCTGAGAAGAAGTGGTAATTTTATACCCTACTGTGTTTTTATCTTCTCCTTTGCATTTTTTAAGCACTTTTGATGCACCATGAGGAATATAAGATATACCAGCTATACCATATGAAGCCCCATTTAAGGCGTACGATACAACTACCGTTGTTGCTGATAGCGCTTTAGCTCCATATTTTGCAGTATAAAGCAATGGCTTAAGGGCATAAGAAATAGTTTTACCTTGTGATTCAGATTCAAGCAACGAATTTAGTTCTTCTTGTGTTGCTGCACATTCAAAAAATTCTTTCTCATCAATTTCTGCAAGATCAATCTCTTCAAAACCCTCATCAATATCTACAGGAGTCACTGTTTCTTTTATAGGGCTAACTTCTACATCACTTCCAATAACACTTGAATTATTAGAATTTTTGCCAAAAAGATTCGAAAACATACTAAACATTTTTTTTTACCTACAACTTAACGCTCATATCAATATATTAACCTAATATTAACCAGGTGTCAAGCACATATGACTCTTATAAACAGATGTTAGTAAATTAACTATTCCTCTTGCCAACCAGAGCGATGAAGATTTGGTCTACATCAAAACTCATCTTAGGACGCCAAATAGGGCCATCCAAATGCATATCGATATAGATTGGATTACTATAGTTTGGTGGTATGAAAAAGAACCTGAATATAGAAGCTAAAGCGAAGTTAGATAAGGTTAAATTAGAAGAGATCGACCCTGATGCTTGATCAATCCCGAATTGTAAACTAGTTGAACATATACCACTCTTAATACTTGCTTTTCCGCTAATATTTTCAAAAAATGTACTGCCATTATATATATCAACATAAGCAAATGTGGAAATTTCAGACTTATTCTTACTGCTTAACAAATTAGCGATAAATGAATTGAAATCTACATTAGTAACTTCTATTCCCTGCGCTTGTAAGTTTACATCTCCTGATAAGCTATTAGCCCAATCATGAAAACTTTTTCCTTGAGTTTTGATTGCACCACTTAAGCTTATCTGACCATTTACATTGTCAATTCCTATAACCTTACCAATCTTTTTAGTGTCCAAATTTACAATAGAAAATCTTGTATTCATTGAGTCTGATCTTAAATAACCCTGAAAAAACACTTGCCCGTGTTCTAATACGTAACTTGCCTGCCTGATAGTGATAACGTTGTTTCTCATTACCGCATCCAAATTAAAATCTTTCAAAACATTCTGCTCGGTTTTAAATTCTGCAGTATTGATTTGCACATTTGCATCAAAGCCTTCTTTGTCATCCAAAAAATCAAGCTGCTTTGTTGACCATTGAATTTGATCTATCTCATTTCTTGAATTTCTTTTTACCTCTACTAAATTTGGTAATTTAAAGATATTTCCATTAAATTTATTGCCCGTAAGGTTCACATCTAATAAAGGTTTGGCGTATTTTTGATCTACTAATATTTTTGCATTACCGGTAATATCGAAATCTTCTCCAGATAGTTTTATTTTATCTGCAACTAGCTTACCTTTTTCCATTTTCAGCAAAAAATCCAAATTTTTAATTTTCGTATCATTCAATGTAAGGTTATTAACACTGGCCTTTATATTTGCATCATACTGAAAATTTTTCAGCCGTTGCATTTTAGATAAACTGCTAAATAATGAATGATCATATTTATCTGCATCAAGATTATGCATGCTAAATTTACCATCAATCACACTGCGTTTTTTTGTGTGGCTTACTCTAATTGACCCTTGCAAGGATTCCTTATTATTTAGCAGTCTAATGTCTGAGATAGATAATATTCTTGGTGCAAGGTGCAGTTTAGAACTTAGTGTAAATTGATTTTTCTGGTTTTCTTTCATCTTTATAGAAGGAAAAAAACATGAAATGAATGACTCAAAATCATTTCCTTCTACTAACAAATCACCGTTGAATTCAGATAGGGCATTATTGTTTGAGATCTCTCCTGATAAATAAGATATATTATTGATTCCAGGAAATTTGAGAAGCGTATTAACTTTTACTTTGCCATCAGTGGATTTTAGTACAGCACGGAAATTGTCCAATATTTTGTTTTGATATTGAATGTTAGAAGCTTCCATATTAAAATTTAAGCTCAAGTTCTTTGGCACAACTGCTCTAAAACATTCCAGAAGGTCTTTTATATTCGTTGTTTTTTGTGAATTGTCTTGTATGGAATCTAAGTCAACTTTACTGAAGCTAATATTGAAATTAGTGTGATCGCTTTTTCTATCATTTTGTATTGTACCGCTGGCTTGCATGCTTTTGGAATCAATTTTCAAGTCAGTTACCGTAAACTCATTTTCATCGAGGTTGATATTAGATGATATCTCAATATTTTCACTAGGAATAACACAAGAGAGAAAGCTAAGATTAATGATTTTTGCTAAATCACTCACAGAACCGGAACTATTATTAATCGTTAGTGTTAAATTACCCTGGAGTTCTTCTTGATTTCTATTACCTGTAAATAGCAAATTTACAAAATTTGATTCAACACTAATGTATGCATTCTTTTTTGTGATATTAACCTTTCCTGAAAAATCGTAATTATTATCACCTACCTTTACTTTACCAGAGAATTGCCTATTTTTTTTTACAGCAACTTCCTTTATATTAACAATGCTGCTATAATTAGCGAAATCATTCTTAAAACTTACTTGGCTGTCTTTTATTACTATATCGACTGTGTTACCACTGGCTTTTGTATTTATAATATTAATTAAATTTTCTTTATTGCTTTTCATGCCAAACAATGTGATTGACTTTGGTTGCAACGAGAATAAAAGCAACGATAGGAACGATGGCCTTATTTCAATTTTTCTTACACTAATTAAATCTGATAGCTTTTGCTCTTTATTTTCGTTGTATTGTATATATACATTATGAATAGTGAGCTTTGGAGTAATGAGTGAAACTTCAACTTTCCCTCCAATATGCACTTTAGCATCATACGTTCTCTCCAACTCTTTTATGATATATTCCCTGTAGTCACTCCAATCCTTAAAAACTGCGGCAACATGAAGAAGGACTAATACTAAAGAAATTGATAATATGGCGTATAAAGAAAGTTTCATAGTAGACCTCTCATTCCGGCATCTCTTCGTCTTGTCATCCCAGTGCGCGACACTGGGATGACACCGTTTGCTGTTCCTTTAGCAAAAGATCTAGTTTATACATATTTCAAATTATTCAAATTTCCTCTAAACATTAAATAGAGAATACCAAAATAAACAATAACACTCAAAGCTATTAAAGTCGTTAAATAAACAATACGAGCCAATATTTTATCAAAAAATAATCCTGCCAACAAAGAATTAAAAATATAAAGGGCTATTGACATGACTACCGTTGCTACAAAAATTTTCATGATATTTAACAATAACGCTTGGCTAACCTTATACATTTTATTTATTGTTAAATAACTAATTAATAGAATGGAGTTTATCCAAGTGGAAACGAAAGTAGCGATAGCAATCCCCGTGTGCTGATACTCGTTCATTAACAAAAGGTTTAGCACTACATTAATTCCAAGGCACATTAGTGAGAACATAGTTGGTATTTTTAGATTGCCTTTAGCAAAAAACGTGGGTAGCAATACTTTATTTATAATAAATGCAGGTAAAGAAAGAGAAAATGCTATTAACGTGGGAGCAGTTTGCTGCACTGCATAATGATCAAACCGGCCGTAAGAAAAAAGCGTAAGTAAAATTATGTCGGGAATAATAATAAAGGCAGCAGTTGTTGGCATAATTAACATTAATCCTATGTTGAGAGCCTTGTTCTGTATTTTGACTATATTTTCAGTATTATTTACCTGTTTTGAAATTAAAGGAAGAAGCACTGTACCGATTGCAGTACCGATTATTCCCTGCGGTAGTTGATTTAGTCTATCGGCATAATATATATAGGATACCGCATTTGGTATAAAACTCGCCATGATTGTGTCAATCCATACACTTATTTGAGTTACACAATTGTTGATAATTGCAGGTATCACACGCTTAAAAAACAACCTTACTTCATTGCTTAATTCAAGGCTAAAAGAAAAAGCTGCCTTTAACTTGTATGCACTAAATAGTATCAAAAGTAGCTGGAAAATTCCTCCTATAAGGACAGCTATAGAAAGGTTGTGCGCTGGAGTTTTTACGTAAGGCACAAACAAACTGATGATTAAACAGAGATTCAAAACGATTGGTGCAATAGCTGTTGAAGCAAAATGCTGCTTTACTTGCAGCATTCCACCAATAAGTGATGCAATTGAAACAAAGATTATGTAGGGCATCATAATTCTTGATAAAGTAACAGTAAGGGTAAACTTACTTTGGTCAAATCCAGGAGCAAAAATTTGAATCATATAAGGGGAGAAAGTTTGCATGATAAGGCAAAAAATTACTAAGATAATAAACGTAATGGATATTACACTACTTGCAAAATTAAATGCCTTTTTATCATCGTGTGATTCTGTTGAATATAACGGTATAAAGGACGTGGTAAATGCTCCCTCTGCAAAAAATGCGCGAAATAGATTGGCAAAACGAAACGAAGAAAAAAATATGTCTGCAAGAGAGTTTGCACCAATAACCGTAGCAATTAATACATCTCTTATTAACCCTGAGATCCTTGAAATAGCCGTAAAAAAACTAAATGTGAAAATACTTTTAAACATACCACTACTTCATTAGTATCAATACAATTAACTATAATAGTAAAAGTATCAATGAAAATATTTATTGGCTAAACTTAAAACCCTCTACAAAAGGAGAGTTAAATAATCAATTGACTATTTGCGCTCGTATGTTAGATATTTTATATCTTGGCGGGCGTAGCTCAGTTGGTAGAGCGTCAGTTTGTGGTACTGAATGTCGCCAGTTCGATCCTGGTCGCTCGCCCCACTAAAATTTTCTGCTTGACGGAGATGTGAACAAATGGTAATATTATTATTTATTGATTAATTAGGGAGGTTGTATGGATAAAGGAGGTTTAATACTTTTAGGTGTAGCATCAGTAATAGGAGCACTTACAGGTTTGGGATTGAGTTTCACAGCTTTGTCACCTTTGGTTATAGGTGGAATTGTTGCTGCCGTTCCTGTAATATTATTGGCTGCATGTAGTATATGCAAAGGAGGATGCTCCAAGAAAGATCTTTTCAGTATGGCCGTTTCATGCGTTGCAAGCGCTGCAATTGGAGTTGGCCTTGCTGCAGCCGCAACTGCTATTTTTCCTGGTGCAATGCTTGGAATGGGCTCTGCAGCTTTAGCAGGTGCAACAATAGGAGTCATAGCGCCGATTGCAGGGTTGTTTGTAGTTGAGAAAGTGGACGATTATATTATATCACCTATAATTGAGCACTTTTCTTCAAAAGGGAATGGGTGCGAATCACCTTAAACCAATTAAGTAAGGTTTCTGCTTTCTGTTATTCTAGTGTGCAGCATATAGCTGTACGAACATTTGTTTGCAAAGGCAGTGTGTTAAGTGTTATAGCCGGTTTTGCCTCAAACACAAAGGCAGTGCCTGGACTCTTGCTTCAATGTTAAACAAAATACTATAGAATTCAAAATGCAAAAAGAAATGTTCAACATTGTATCAGAATGGTGCTATATTGGGCCTTAACTTGACGCGTATGCTTTTTTGAACATTCCCTAACCTCAATTTATATTGAAATACCTTTATTGGTATCTTTTTCTTGTTGTGACTCGGCAATACGTTTAGTCCAATCCAGTGGCCTTTTATTTCTGTTACCTAATGCAATTCTATTGCGATCATAACTATCAGTGTGTTCCGTTAAAGTATCTTTTCTTTCTTCTTCTATTACTCCAATTTTCAGTTGTGCTTCATCTTTCTCTAGTAATTTATATAGATTACTATTTTTATCTACAATTGAATTAGTGTCATTGTTTTCTTGTTCTGCCACTGTTTTTATGTCTGTTGAACTGTCTTTTAACAATCCTGCTGCTAATAAATGTTCTTTGGTTTGTTCACTAATTCCTTTTTGATCCACCGGTTTTAGTGGGAACTTCTGAGTTTCTTTATCCAACTTACTGGTAAATTCCGTAAGTAGAGTGTCATCTCTTTGTTCAACATTCATTAGGCTCGCTTTTAACTGTCCAGGATTTACTTGAGATTGTCCATGATTGGCATGAGTTGGAGATGAATAGCCCGAATCGTTTGTTTTTACATCTGTTGAACTGTCTTTTAGCAACCCATCTTCTTTATCTTGTGACAGTTTATCAGTAGGATCAACTTGCCTTAATCCTCTATTATCTTGCTGTGATCTATCTCTGATTTCTTTAAGAAGATTTTCAGGTGGAGTTTGGTCACTTTGTTCAATGTTCTCTAAGCTCCTCTTTGGCTGCTCAGGATCTACTTGAGGTTGAGCATGAATTTGAGGTGAATAGCCCGAGTCACTTTTGCTATTGGGTTTTGGAACAGAAAGTGGCTGTTTACTTTCTTCCCACTCAGCATCACTAGCACCACGGTTATCACTGTCATGTTCATGTATATTTGAATAAGGCAAGTAAGGAACTTTGTCCTTTAATGTTTCTAATATAGAAGACGTTGATTCATTTTTCCTGCCTCCTTCCATTGATGCTCCGCTACCATCAACAACACCAGTGCGCCGTAAGCTGTTTCTCTTGAAATTTCTGATGTCTTGTAATAGATCGCCTTTGCTATTTCCTTCTTGTTGCTGGGTTTTAGGTTGTTGCTGATTATTAGGTGTTTGCTCACTTCTATCTGGTTTTTGGCTTCCAGGTACAGCATGTCCAAATGTAGGATTGTCATACCGTTCATCTTTTTGCCTATTATCTTGATTGTGGCTTACAGACTTGGTGAAAGTAGAACTGTCCGAAGGATCAGAAGTTGCACCTTTTTGCTGATTATTAGGTGTTTGCTCATTTCCGCGCAAGCCATCTGGTTTTTGGCTTCCACTCCCTTGCTCATTGAAAACATCTTTTTCAGGTGTAGTTCTAAGTGGTGGCAGCGAAGGGGTCTGAGACCCAATTTCTCGATTCATATGAGTAGCTTGGTGTTTTTGAACAGGTTTTTTGACCTCTTGCTCAATATCTCTACTGTTACTTTTTATTGCGATTTCAGATGATTTGTTAAGGACTTGATTGTCTTTTCCGTCATGTTGCACCTCATTCACTTTTCCTTTTTCCCTGAATTTTATTTCATGCAAGAATAAACCACCTATTTTTACATCTTGATTCGCTTCTAACCGTTCTAGAGAAAAATCATCACCTTTAACAAGGTCTACACCGTTAGCATCAATCTTAATTTTGATCTTGCATTCTTCCCCTTTCGCGTACCATTTCAGAGTCATCTCATATGAACCATCGGTTACGACATAATGTCTTATTTTTTTCCCTCCTTCCTCGGCAACAAAACCATGCATTCCGCTCTTTCCATCACTATGCAACGTTGAAAATCCCGAGATTCCATTCTTCTGACAAAAATCACTGTTTAAAAATTCGCTGATTTTGAACTCTTTCTTGTTATCCTCCAGTGTAATACTGGCATGATTACCGTATATTGAAACTTTTTTATCTTCAACATCATCATTAATGTTATTAGCACTAGTAATATATTTATTCAACTCTTCTTTAGCTTTATCTTCAAGCTCTTGTCTAGCTGTCTTGTTGCATTCCTGAAGAATAACTCCACATGCTTTATTTTTGTTTTCATCTTCGTCCCAATTCCAGTCGGCGTGTTCTGTTAAAAACTTTACTATGTTAAAATCAACTCTAACATTATAAATTAGGTCGTCTTCCTTTTTTATTTCATCAAATAAAGGAAAAAATTCTTGAACGCGCTCATTATAAATGTGTTTTTGTTGTATATTGTTAGTGTTCATATACCCCTCACTAATAACCCTCTGCCTTTAGTTCTAGCTAATACTAGCTAATGTAATTATCACGAGCATTGGTTGAATTTTTATTAAGGAAGGTTGTGTTGTTACTCAGATGGCAACTTTTAGTTGGCGCCTAATTTTAAATATCTGTTGCTCACAGTAAACACTTCTGGATCTTTAGAAGTTAGCTTGAGTATGGCGAGTATGTTGATAAATAACAAAGCAGCAATCGAGATATCAGCGACATCCCATAGCAACCGGACTTTACCCATCGCACCAAGCGGAATGATCATGGTAAAAATTACAATCCAGATTTTAGTGTATTTATTATCCATAGACACATAGCGTATTGTCTGTTTTGAGCAAAAAAACCAAGTAAAAATAGTAGTAAAGGCAAAACAAAACATTATGGCCATAATTAAATAGTCAATATAGGGCCAATTCATAGCTTTTCTAAAAGCAAATATGCACATGTTAGTACTCTCTAAATCAGTGATCCAAGAATCTGTGACAAGCAGTACCATTGTTGTAATAAACACTATAAATGCAACTATAAAAGGCGATATTATTGTAATTAGACTCTGCTCAATAATAAATTTATTATTATTTTTCTTAGGAACAATTGAAGAATGTACGATTCCTTCGAGGCCAAGCCCTATATCTGTTGCAAAAATACCTCGCAAAGTTCCGACTTGAATAATAGTCAACATTTCTAAAATCAAACCTAGAGATAAACCAGAGTTAAAGCTACTAGTTGTAAAAAAACTGCTTGTTATTAATTTTAGAGAAGGAAGGATATTTTCACTAAACTTAAATAATATGATACCGCAAAGTGTGAGGTAACTTACCGTCATTATCGGTATCATAGCCGATATAAAAATTTTAATTTTTTTTAAGCTGAGAACTGCAACAACAAAAAATATTATGGCCATTACAATGCCACCAATGACTACAGGCACATCTATCATGTTAAGTGGTATTGATAGAGAATTTACCTGAACAAGGTTACCAACTGTTATTGAAACCATCATCATAACAACCAGAAACACAATTGTAGCTTTTCTAGAATTAAATGCATCAGCCATGTAGACTACAGGGCCACCTATAAACCGTCCGTTCTTTTCCTTTCTGGTTTTTATACTTAGATAACAAGTGACATATTTTATCACAGAAGTGATAACAATAATTATTGCCATCCATAAAATAGAGCCCGGTCCTCCGGTTTTTAGAGCAACAGCAGTTCCTGAAATGTTTCCTACTCCTAAATTTCCCCCTAAGATTGTAAACAGGGCGGCTATAGAAGAAAATTTATTTTCCCCTCTTTTAACTCCAATGAGTGAAAGGGCGTACGGCAATCTAAATATCTGTAGCCATTTTAGTTTAACCGATAGGTAAACACCAGCAACTAGCATGAGTAATATTGTTGGCAGTAATAAAACAAACTTTACTGTATCCATCTGTAAAAGTGAGATTTTTATTTAAGTATACAACAAAAATTGAGAATACCTAACCTATTTTCTATTAGAGTTCGTATGACTTCGTTCCTGTCATCCTAGCGCTCCTTTCTTGTCATCCCAGTGCGTGACACTGGGATCTAAATTTTTTATGCGAAACCATTATGTTTATATACTTGTAGGCCCAAGTTCCTCACATAGTGAACAAAAAAGTAAATGAGATTCCAGTGTCACGCACTGGAATGACACCTACCCCATGAGAACTCTATTTTTCATACCACTCATTTATAAGTTTATTGATATCAGAATCTATGAAATCCTTTAGTGGTTGCCTGGTTTTTATCTCAACATTTTTAGGGATGCATCTATCTTTACATATCGCATAATTTATATGGAAGTTAAGGTCAATATACCCTTGATTTGAAAACACATTCATCTTAAAGGGAAATAATACCATATCCTTATATACGTTACTGATAAATATCTCTCTTCCTACTTTATCTCTATGTTCCTTTGGAGTAGGCCAGTAAATATCTATGTTTAATGTGTTACCCTTACAATCAAAAGAAGTGGGAAGACCGAAATCTCCAGGATCTTTATAATATATGTGCCAGCCTGGTTCTACTGTAACCTTTATTGCACCTTTAAGAGTGAGGTTTGCTTCATTTATCTCGCCAATAAGTAAATCAAATTTTGCAATTTCCTCGTCAGCATATAGTTGAGCGCAAGAAAAAAATAAAAACAATATTAAATATATATATATTTTCATTAAGTTAAATTTCTCCTTTTATAGAGAAAGTGATTTAGATTTTAATTATTACATTTAATAGCATTATATAGATTATTTATTAATATAGCATTATGCTATAGCTAAACTGACTTACAACAATCTAAAAAACGACAAATTCGTCATTCCGCTACTTGTTAGCGGAATCTATGCCGAGATACCGCGAATGAATCACGGTATGACGTAGGATTGCTGTCGTCCTGCTACGTGTTAGCGGATGAGATACCGCGAATGAATCGCGGTATGACGGTTCGCGGCAGCATGACAATAAGCTCGTCATCCCGCTACGTGTTAGCGGGATCTATGCCAAGAGATACCGTGAATGAATCGCGGTATGACGTGTTGCTTGGGTCAGCTATAGTATAAATATACTAGGGATTATAGTTTTCTTATGCTGCCTTTTTGTTATTAGACAACCACAATATAAAAGAGTGAAACGGATGCAAACAGTAGTGCCTTTCTGCACCAAACGTATTACCTTTAACGAATAGTAAAATGTGAGATTTTTTGGAACTACCGTGGAGCAATTGCTCCACGGCTTCACTCTACTCAGAATCCACCCATGCCACCCATTTCTCCTGCGCCCATAGGAGATGAAGCATTTTCTTTGCTTGGTACATCAACTATCATAGATTCAGTAGTAATCAGCACACTCGCAACAGATATCGCTGTTTCAAAAGCAATACGCACCACTTTTGCTGGATCAATCACACCAGCTGTAAATGCATTAGCGTAATTCATAGCCTCAACGTTGTATATAAGCTCTTTATCATTCTGCTTAATCAAATAGTCAATGATAACAGCAGATTCAAGACCAGCATTTTTAACTAACCTTCTAATTGGAGCACTGAGAACTTTCTTGATAATGTTTATGCCTATTTGCTCTTCGTCACTTGCACCTTTTAATTTGTCGAGAACAGATGAAGCATAAAGAAGTGCAACTCCACCACCTGGAACTATGCCTTCTTCAATTGCAGCTCTTGTTGCATGCAGCGCATCTTCAACTCTATCTCTACGTTCTTTAACTTCCACTTCAGTTGCTCCACCAACTTTTAGCACAGCAACACCACCTGATAATTTCGCTAAACGTTCTCTTAGCTTTTCTTTATCATAATCAGAAGTTGAAGTTTCAATTTGAGATTTGATCTGCTCGATTCTAGCTTTCACACTGTCAGAATCGCTATTTTCGCTGACAACTGTGGTATTATCTTTAGTAATTTTAACATTTTTAGCAGTACCAAGATCATCAAGTGTCAGATCTTCCATCTTGATTCCAAGTTCATCTTTTATGACGTACTTAGCACCAGTCAAAGTTGCTATATCTTCGAGCATTTCCTTTCTTCTGTCACCAAAACCTAGAGCTTTTACTGCAGCAACTTTTAAACCACCACGCAATTTATTGATAACTAAAGTGCTTAATGCTTCACCTTCGATATCCTCTGCAATAATAACCAAAGGTTTACCAGATTTAACAACAGCTTCAAGAATAGGAAGTAAAGGTTGAATAATATTTAATTTTTTCTCTGTAATTAATAGATAAGGATTATCAAGCTCCACGATCATTTTTTCATTATTTGTAATAAAATACGGAGAGAGATAACCGCGATCAAATTGCATGCCAGTAGTCAGCTCAACTTCTAACTCTTTTGAACCTTTACTTTCTTCAACAGTGATTACACCCTCTTTTCCAACTTTTTTCACGGAATCAGCGATACTGTTACCTATATCCTTATCACCATTTGCAGAGATTATCGCAACTTGCGCTACTTCATCCATTTTCTCTAGAGAAATTGTACGAGACATTGATGCAATTTCCTTTAATATTACATCTTTTGCCTTCTGTATTCCGTTTTTAATACCAACACGATCGTTTCCAGCAGCAATTGATTTTGAAGCTTCCATGATCATGCTGCTAGTTAATATTGAGCACGTTGTTGTACCATCACCAACTTTGTCGTTACATTGAGAACAACTTTGGGCAAAGATGCTTGCTATTGCAGCATTTAGTGGTTTTTCAGGCTTGATACCCTTCATCACCTTATAACCATCTTTTGTAATTTCTGGTGCTCCATAGGGCTTATTAATCCCTACTGTTTTTCCTCTAGGTCCCGCAGTTATTGCTACCGTTGAATCCACTATTGCTGCGACTTCACGAAAGGCTTCTTGTAACTGCTCACCTGATACTACTACATTAGTCATTTTTATCACCTCTTGTTAATAAAAAATTTAGAAAACTATAATAAAACCATTTACAATGCGTCATGTTGCGCTTTGTTTCAATTTAGTAAAATAAAGACTGCTATTTAATGACAGCAAGTATATCGGACTCTTTCATCACGATAAGCTTTTCATCATTATGTTCTATTTCTGTACCAGCCCATTGACGATAGAACACTTTATCACCAGCCTTTACAGTTAAAGCTATGCGTTCGCCATTTGAGTTGCGTGAACCTTCACCAGTTGCTACAATTTCACCTTTAGTAGGTTTCTTTTCAGCACTTGATGGAAGCATAATTCCACCCTGCTTTTCCTCGCTAATAGGCTTGATCAGCACGCTATCATCCAATACATTTAAACTTATACTTGACATTTGCTTTTCCTCTCAACAAATTAACCTATAACTTTATATATATACTCGTAAGTTAGATTTCAAGGGCTGGAGCTTGTAAAATATGCACACCATATAAAATATGCACGCCAAAAGCAGTTTCTAAAAGAGCCTAATGTTATATAATAAAATTTAGGTTTATTTATAGAGATTTCATGAGTTATATACCATTCTTAAGTCGTGGTGTGATAGTGCTATATGGGCCTGACACTAGAGATTTTCTGCAGGGCATTATAACCAATGATATTAATAAGCTAGATAGCCAAAAAGCTATTTACTCTTTATTGCTTAGCCCTCAGGGAAAATACCTATATGATTTTTTTCTTATTGAATATGGTAGATATATTTTCTTAGAGTGCGAAAATGTGCACTTACAGCAAATAATCGAGAAACTAGATTTACTTAAAACTTATTTGAGAGTGAAAATTAAAGACATTAGTGCACTATATAAGGTTGGAGTTTTGTTTGATACTAAGTTGGCGGAGTGTAGTAGTAAGTCACGAGTTATTTTTCAAGATCCAAGGCACAAGCTGCTAGGAATGAGGATCATACATAAAGATGAAATAAAAGAACCGGTTGGAGATTTTATTCAGTATGAAAAAGTTAGAATTAAAAACCTTGTCCCAGATGGAGCAAAAGATATGGTACAAAATTCATCGTTCCCATTGCAATATTTAATCGATAAGGCAAACGGTATAAGCTTTAATAAGGGGTGTTACGTAGGTCAGGAAGTCGTAAATCGAATGAGCAGACAAGAAATATTCAGAAGAAAACTTTATCTTGTTGAGGGGGATAACGCACTTCCAGATATTGGCACTAAAGTGACAAATGAAAATAATGAGGAAATAGGGGAACTGCGCTCTAGTGTAGACAACATTGGACTTGCATTGCTTAATACTCAAAAAAGTCATGCAAATTTATATGTCGATGGGGTTAAGTGCGTTAAGACGTTGTATAATTAAAGTCTTAAGGTAGCGCATATAGAAACGAAAAACTTATTTTATGGCCTAGCGTCACGCACTAGAATGACATCATTTACGGTGTAACATTTATTACTTTTGCAGATACAATTTACATGCTATAATTGAATCTTCATAGTTGGTAAATTGGAGTGCAAAGAAGTAAAATTAAAGTAGAAATAAAGAGATTATCACACGGAGAAGACTTGTCTCTTCCATGTTATGCAACTACGCAGAGTGCTGGTATGGATCTTTATGCTGCATTGAATGACTCTGCTGTTTTAAATCCACTTGAGAGATTACTTGTTCCAACTGGAATTGTGATTGCAATACCAAACGGTTTTGAGGGGCAAATCCGCCCACGTTCTGGTCTTGCTGCAAAACATGGAATTACTGTCTTAAATTCTCCGGGCACTATAGACTCTGATTATCGAGGTGAGGTGAAGATTTGCCTAATTAATCTAAGTAATCAGTCGTATGAGATAAAAAGAGGAGATAGAATTGCACAAATCCTTATTTCTCCTGTATCTCAGGTAATTTGGGATGACAGAGAAGAATTCTGCACAGAAGAAACCGGTCGCAATGCAGGGGGCTTTGGCTCAAGTGGCAGGTAACTTACGAAAAAGCTTGACTATGGTGTCATCCCAGTCTGGGATCCAGCTAAGTTGGTAAGCATAAAAGCAGCCGTTTTATGTTAAAATACAACGTTTTGATGATTATGAAAAGGCTGGATTCCAGACTGGAATGACACCACCTGCCACGCAAATTGCAATGTTCATACAGCTATGTGTCAGCTACTCGGATGACACCCTGTGTTTGCTGGCTATAATTGCTAAGGATTTTTATTTAATTTAACTGCATCTTTTGCCTTATCCAATAACCCATTAATAAAACCAATTTCGCTTGGTTTATCAAGTAAATCAGATGCAATGTTAGTATATTCATTAATGACAACTGGAACTGGCGTATCACAATTAGCTAACTCACATATTGCAACACGCAAAATAGATAAGCTTATAAGATTTAACCGTGAAAGGGACCAGCTTGGGTGTAAGTAAGACTCTATTATTTTATCATATTCTTCACTGCTTTTTATAACCTTATATAACAAGTTTTCTAAGAACTGATGTTCAAATTCTTCACATTCAAATATATCTTTCAACTTACTTATGTAGTTCTTAAGTTCACAATTTTCCAATTTAAAAGTGCTTTTGTTGTAACCTACAAAAATATTTGAATAAGCAACTTGTACAGCAAGAAATCTTGCCGTACTTCTTTTTATGCGCCACTTTTTATCTACTGGTTTTTCCTCCATTATTTTAATTTATTGTGTAAATCTATCATATGCAAAACAGTTGAGGCTGCATGGCCACCAACGTTCTTTTTGTTTTTGTCAGCTCTAACTAGTGCTTTATCTTTGCTGTCAGCGGTAATTACGCCCATACCAAAGGGTATTGCATAATGCATAACAACCTCATTTAAACCTTCGATTACCCCTTTACAAACGTATTGATAATGATCAGTTTCACCGCGAATCACGCACCCAAGAGCTAAATAACCGTCATAATTAGCATTCTTGCTTTTTACTGCAAAGAGAATTGTAGCTGGTATCTCAAATGCACCAGGAACTTCAATTATGTCATAGCTTGCATGACTTTCTTTTAATCTATCGACTGCACCTTCAAGCAAAAGGTTTGCTATTTCAGCATAATAAATTGAATTAACTATTAGTATTTTCGACATTTACTACCACTTTTTTCGTTAAAAACAACTTTATTAATGATTGTTGAATTAAAGTTATAATATTACTAAATATCCAATATATTACCAGGCCGGCAGGAAAAGAAGAAAAAATAAAGACAGAAATGTAAGGTAAAAACTTCATAACATTTACTTGAATATCATCTTTATTGGTTTGATCTTTCTCACTTAGCTTCTGCTGAATTATCATGGTGGCACCGAAAATTATAGGTAAAATGCCTATAGAAATAGGAAAGTTATAATTAAACAACCCAAATAATGTAAAGATGTTCGTTGGGTCAGGAGCTGAAAGATCCTTAATCCATAAAAAAAAAGGAGCATGTCTCATCTCTATAGTAACAAATAATACTTTATATAGAGCAAAAAATACCGGTATTTGTATTAGCATGGGAAAAATGCTCGACATTGGGTTTACATTGTTTCTCTTGAACAACGCAATTGTCTCTTTGTGCTGCTTTAAGCTGTCATTTTTATACAACTCTTTTATACGAGTTAATTCAGGCTGCAGGCTTTTCACCTTGAACATCGAAATATATGATCTATTAGATAAGGGAAGCATCAAAAGTTTGATTACTAAAGTCAGCAATAATATTGCTAAGCCAAAATTTTTTAAAACGAAGTTAAAATATTCAAGCAGTAAAAACACTGGCTTGGTTATAAAATAAAGAACACCAAAATCTACAGCTTTATCAAACAAAGGTATATTGAGAGTATCCTTATAAGAATCCAGTAAATTCAACTTTTTTGCTCCAGCAAAAAAATAATTCACATTAGAAACACTTGCGCCAGGAAGTATGCTCTTATAAGGCTTGACAAAATCTACTTGAAATTTATCAATATCATTAGCGTTAGTATGCTTAATGCTTACATTTATTTTATCGGATTTCTCAGGTATGATGGCTGTAAGCCAGTATTTATCAGCAAAACCAAACCAATTTTTTTCACTCGTGCTTGCTTTTATTAAATGTTTTTTGGAAATATCCTTATATGTCCACTCCTCTAGTTTATTATCAAATGCACCCAGTACTCCTTCATGGGATATCCAATAAGATTCGTTGATATTGTCACGTTTACGGTTAATTCTACCATAAGGAACCAAAACTACATTATCTTTTGTATTGTTTTCAATAATTTGCTCAACTTTAAACATGTAGTTATCGTCAAGGCTAATTTTCATTCTAAATAAAATGCCATTTTCATTATCCCAAAATAAATTGACCTCTTTTTGATTGAGTTTATCTGCTTGCCAGACTGTTTTAGAATCTGGAACTTTAATCTTTTCATTCGGATCGAGCCACCCAAATTCTGCGAAATATACATCTTTTGATTCTGCAGGTGACAGTAACACCACTTGTGGAGAAGAAGAACTCGGTTCTAAGTGGTAGTTAGTTAAGATTAAGTCATCAAACCTTGCACCTTTCAAAGAAATTGATCCTTTAATCATGTTATTGGTTAAACTAACCCTCTGTTCTCGAGTGGAATTAATAATTTCAGAACGATTTTGGTGTATTATAGGAGCAAGGTCGTTAAAAGATTCGATATGTTCAATCAATGGCTGGTTTTGGTTTGCACTAAAAAAATTATCATAAATAATGCGCCAAGATACCATGATCAACATGGAAAGGATAGCTGCTAAAATTAAACTTTTTGCTTCTGACATGAAATTAAATCAAACATATCTTCTTAAAGTGTACATTAAATATTGTACTAAAACAATAAAATTTACTTATTTTTAATAATAACTTTTAACGCTAATCTTTAAAATTTATTTTAATAGCTTCAAATTTTAACAATATGAACGCGGTGAAAAATCTAGTTATTTGGTTACTAATAATAGCTGCCACTTCAATGCTTATTGATTCACAAAGGGACAAACTAAGCGACAGATTTCTCAGTACTTTTTTACCATATAAAGGGAGAATTCAGAATAGTGGTCAGAATAGTGGAAGTATCGAATTTACGAAATCATACGATGGACACTTTTATATTCAGGCTCAGGTCAATGATCGCAATATAACGTTTTTGCTTGATACCGGAGCAACCGATATTGTTCTATCACAAAAAGACGCATTACATGTTGGTATTAACTTACAAAACGTTCAGGATTTTAAAATATATGAAACTGCTAAAGGTCAAATAAAAGCTGGTGTTGTTCACATCCCTCAGGTTAAAATAGGGAATTTTTTAGTTAATGATGTACAGGCGAGCGTTAACACTCATTCTATGTCTCATTCACTACTTGGAATGAGCTTTTTAAGGTATTTTCATTTCACTATAAGAGATAATAAGTTGATATTATACCGCGACTAAACACTTCTACAATCTACTTATCAAAGCTCTGTAGGTTAATATAGGAGCAGAAATAAATATTGCAGAACAAGTGCCAATCAAAATACCAAAAAAAATGATCAAGCTGAAGTCTCTCACTGCATCTGTGCAGATTAATGTCAAAGGAAGAGCAGCAAGAAGGGTTGTACCCGAGGTTAATATAGTGCGAAATAATGTAGCGTTGATACTTGCATCTACTATCTCACTCATCCGCCCACTTTTACCACTCTTGCAATACTCTCGAATCCGATCGTATATAATTACTGAGTTATTGATTGAATAACCAATGACAGTGAGGAGAGCTGCAGCTGATGAAATATTAAACTCAATGCCAGTTAGGCTAATAAAACCAACAGTTAAAATCACGTCATGAATCAGTGCTGTTATTCCACTGAATCCACATTGCCAATTAAATCTAAACCAAACGTAAAAAAATATTCCAACAATCGCGATCAACATGGATAACATTCCTTCAAATATTTGTGTTGAGCTTATTTGTGGGCCAACATAGTCTATTTTACGATAGCATATTGAGCTACCTAGCTTTTCTTCTAGTATGCTTTTTATCTTTTTGATTTTATCTTCATCTCCTTCATCTTTAAAACGCATGACTAAATTATCACCCGCTTTTGAACTCTGCACTGTAAAACCATTTTCTTTTAATGCATCGAGAATAGAGTGATTCTCATCTGAAGATTTTATCTCTATCAAAATTCCGCCTGCAAAGTCTATGCCTAAGTTCACTCCACGCAGCACAACAGTGAGCATTGAAAAGATGATAAGAATAATGCTAACGAGTGCAGTCAAATCCCTATATTTACTAAACTTGATATCGAGATTATCTGGAATGAGTCTAAGTGCCATGCTATTTACTTAAAATAATCACTTGAATTTTATATACTTTTCAAAAAATTCACTAGTTTATTCTGTGATTGGACTTCTCTGTCATCCGAGTAGCTGACACACAACTATACGAACATTAGACTTCTTGCATAACCCAAACTAAGCAGAAAAAAGATACAAGGTGTCATCAAAGTAGCTTGACACTGGTTCCTTTATGACGGCAGTGTCCCTATGATGTCATGCAAGTAACCTCTATGATGTCATTCAAGTAGCTGACACTGGTTTCCATCCAAAAGGGTGTCGTCCCAGTGCCCAGACTACTTGGATCCAGGAAACTTAACTCTACACTAAGTAAATGTACAATAAGAACTAGATTCCAGACTGGAATGACAGCGGTCCTACGTCATACCGCCGCGGATAGATCCCGCTAACAAGTAGCGGGATGACGAATTACTATACCGCCGCGAACCGTCATACCGCCACGAACCGTCATACCGCGATTCATTCGCGGTATCTCTTAGCCGCTAACAAGCAGCGGGATGACGAGGTTATCGTCATGCCACCGCGAACCGTCATACCGCCACGAACCGTCATACCGCGATTCATTCGCGGTATCTCTTAGCATAGATCCCGCTAACACGTAGCGGGATGACGAATTGCTTAACCGTCATGTCACCGCAGACCGTCATACCGCCACGAACCGTCATACCGCGATTCATTCGCGGTATCTCTTAGCCGCTAACACATAGCGGAATGACGAAGTTATCGTCATGCCACCGCGAACCGTCATACCGCCGCGAATCGTCATACCGCCGCAGACCGTCATACCGCCGCGGTATCTCTAGATCCCGCTAACAAGCAGCGGGATGACGGTTGTCAAGGTAGTACCTTCCCCCGTCATCCCAGTGCCCTTATAATGTCATCCCAGTGCGTGACACTGGGATCTCATTTTACTTTATGACGGTGTCATCCTAATACCTTCCCCTTTCATCCCAGTACTGGGATGACACCCTACTTAACCGTCATACTGCCGCGGTATCTCTTAGCCGCTAACACATAGCGGAATGACGAAGTTATCGTCATGCCACCGCGAACCGTCATACCGCCGCGAATCGTCATACCGCCGCGGTATCTCATCCGCTAACAAGAGATCCCGCTAACACGTAGCGGGATGACGGTTGTCGTTTAGCCATAAATATTTAAGAAATTTACCAAACGAAAAAAAAGGCAAAAGAAGCCCTAGTCATTGTCTACTTTCAGTATTGGCGTTTTTTAAGTCTTAAACACTGCAATTTAGCTGCTTTTAAATGCAACTCACCTTTGTTTAAATGTTTAAGAAATTTACTAAGCAGAAAAAAAGGCAAAAGAAACCCCGTGTTAGCTAGTTGTCACTCTCTAATCCTGCAAATTGGCGTACTATACTGTCTTAAACGACTTATAAGCGCGTTTCAGCTTATATAGGTAAAAACCCAGAAATGTTGTGAAGACATAAGGTGCACATAGTGCAAAAAATTAAAAATAAGACGCCAACTACGTTGTTTTCTTGCTGTTTAATCTGCACAGATGAAGATAACTGAATACCTTCACTATCATAATAAGGGGGCTGGCGGAGTTTGTCAAGGAAGTTTTTTCGTTATAGTATAAAGGAGTCCTATTAAAATCTTCTCAATAAAGGAAAAGCAGCAAGGAGCGAACCAAAAGCGATGAGGAAGGATCCAAGCCAGATTATAGACATTCCAGGTTTATAGTGCACTTTAGCTGCGATTTTGCTCTTACTCTTATCAATCTCTCCAATTACAACATAAATATCAGAAAGCAAATTGTGGTAGATACTGCTTTCAACATTTTTCTGACCTTCCACAAGGTAAAATCTATATTCAGGGGTTATCTCACCCAATATCTTATTATTCAGCAAATTCCTAATGTCCATTGTACCTCTCACTGCATGGAAATTTTTTTCTTTTATTAGCTCAATATTTCGTAAAGTAACTTTAAATTTATTGACTGTTATGCTATCCCCTATTTTTAAGTAATTTTCTTTTTTCTCCTGCCAACCAACTGAATAAGCTATACCAAGCACTAAAATTGCCACTCCAGCGTGAGCTGCCATCATTGCATAGTAGGATTTAGAAACTTTTCTTGCTAATAAAATTGATTCACCAAATGCTACCTTAAATAAACAAATTCTTTTACTATATGCTTCTAAAACAAAGATTAATAATGCTATGGAGATAGTAATTGATAGCACAATTATTAGCTCCATGTGAAAGATAAACGGCAAAATAGCTGCAGCACTACAGAATGAAAATCTGTATTCACGAAATATTGTCAATAGACTATTTCCCTGCCAACGGCAGTATTGCCCGATCATGGTGAGCACTAGAATAGCCAGTGCAATAGGATTAAATAAAGAATTGTAATATGGTGCTCCAACTGAAATTAATTCACCGGTTAAATACTCAAGCACTGTAGGGTATAAAGTGCCAACGAACACGATGAAAAAGGCAGTAATAAATAATAAATTGTTCATCAGCATCATCGTAAGGCGTGAAAAGAATCTTCTACCCTCTGTCACTTGAGTAGCAGATTTCTTTCTGGATTCCAATGTCGAGCACTGGAAAGATGTGCGATTTTTTCTCGTAAACACTACAAATATTACTAAGCTACTGACTGTAATTACACCAAGTAGAGCTAATATATACAGTCCATACCTTGAGTCATCTGCAAACGTGTGCACTGAGGTGAGTATTCCTGAGCGGACTAGAAATGTTCCAGTTACACTCAATATAAAAGTTGTAAGCGTAAGTAAAATAGCGAAATTCCTTAAAGTATTGAAATTTCGTACAACAAGCAACAAATGTGTCAGCGCCACTGCAATTAGCCACGGCATCAAAGAAACGTTTTCCACTGGATCCCAAAACCAAAATCCACCCCACCCAAGTTCGCGATATGCCCACCAGCTACCCAAGCTGATGCCCAAAGTGAGCAGCGACCAAGAAATAAGTACCCAAGGCCTGACAATTTTAGCCCAAACATTTCCTTCAGTATTTGCAATTAATCCAGCTATAGAGAGCGAAAAAGGAACGCTAAATCCAAGGTACCCCAAATATAATATCGGTGGATGAATAGCAAGGCCTATATCTTGCAATATCGGATTAAAACCCAATCCATCTTTTTCAACGCTTGGCATTTTAGTGAAGGGGCTGGATTCAAGTAAAGTGAACAGTAAAAAACAAAAGCAAATCAAGCCTTGGGTGATCAAGGATACTTTCTTCAATTTACTGTCGTTATCAGTAAAAATACCCATCAGAAATAGGTAAAAGGTAAGCACTAATGTCCAAAGCAACATAGACCCTTCTTTATTTCCCCAAACTCCACAAATCTTATAGATCAAAGGTTTTGTTGTGTGTGAGTGGTAATATACGTTTTCGAGTGAGAAATCATTTGTAATGTGGCAGTAGATCAAAATAGCCATTGATGTTGATACACAAAAAAATATGGCAGTGGTAATAAACCGACAAGAACTAAGTGGTAAAAACAAATATGTCAAAGACAATAAGCAGGCTATGAGTAGCAATATATTCCCAAGTTCAGGCATAAAAAATTATAGTTTTTATATAAACAATATTACTGATGACAAGTTAGAAGTTAAAGTGTTAATTGACGCTTGCTATTGATGCTAGCATAATGCCCCCGTAGTTAGCTGTGCTAGTATTAATTAAAAATTAAATATTAAATCTTTATACTTTTATAGATAGCGTTAATATTGAGGTAACATTGTGGGTACAACTAAGATTAGTAAATTTCCATTCAATATAAAAGGTAAAGTGGCAAAACAACATGCCGAACCAATAGTTGAAAAAAATCTCTATACTATTTTAGGATTCAAAAGTAGAGAAGATTTTGAAAATAAGACAAGTAAGCTTGTTAATAAAAAAGTTTGGCAATCATTTGTTGACTGCTTTGCAAAAGAAATAGATTATGCAGCAACTGAAAAAGTTGTAAAAAACATCGTTTGTAACATTGCAAAGAGTGATCAAGGTAATGCTTTTACCAAAACTGAACATCTGATATTAAATGAAAAGCAAGATAATAAAAAGAGAGAAAAAGCGATTAGAAAAACTGTTGGTATTTTGAGAAAAATCAATCCAGAAAAAGCCTTCAATGAACTTTCAGTAATAAAAAAACAAGCTGAAGATTTTTTACAAACCGATTTTTATAAAGCTCAGAGTAAACCACTTCAAGGATTTGCTCCATCTGGTGGACAGCTCTTTGCGGAAGTTCTGAAATATATAGAAACACTAGAAAAATTAGCTGAAGTTAAAAAGGAAGAGCTAGTTAAAGATTTCTTGTTAAATCATGTTAGTTCATTGAATAAAAAGTATCCTAAATCACAAGGCAAAAGGGAAGATGCTATAACAATACTATCAAGTGATGAGTTGAAGAATTTTTACAATAAAGGTGTAGAAGAAGGAATATTACAACCAATGGTATCTTACAAAGAATGCAGAAACCTGTATGACAAAATGAACCAAATGAAAAATGAATCCAAAAGTATAATTAAAAGAGAAGGACGGGAAGAAAATTTGAAGAAAATAGATAAGTCGATAGTCAGTGCAATTAATGACATAAAAAAACATAGAGAAGCAATCCTTAACTGTAAAGACTTTCAAAGTTCTTACATAAAAGAGAAAAAAGAACATCCATTTAGAGGCAACGCATGTCAAAAAATAATTGATATATATCAAGAGAGAATTGCTGGATATCAGGAGAAAATTCGTCAAAATTTAAACCAAATAAAAGCGATATTAAAAAGTGCGCCGCAAGAAATGGATGATGTGGAAGAATTAGAGGAAATAATCGATAGTATGCATGAAGCGAAGCAGTGTGATGAAAATTTTGACTCAGCTTTGATTTGTTTATCGAACATACAGAATGAGCTAGATATTCAACTGGAAAATCCTTCAACAGAGCTAAGAGTTTTTCATATTAACGTTAAAACTGAAGTAACTCGGTTATAAGAGCCAAATTTTTGGGACAATTTTAATTCAAGACAGCTCTCGCAACTTTAGTCTGCGTTTTTATTTGGTTGTGTTTTGTAAAAAAAACTTTAGATTTATTTTATAATCGATACTCAAATATAATGACTCAAACTTGGAATTTGTTGCAAACAGGGCAAAAAGAAGGCTATAAAATTGCGTATACTAATGCTCGTATTATCGACCCGGAAACTAAACTTGATATAAAAGGTTCATTATTGACTGAAGGGGATAAAATTGTTGACTTTGGTGAATCATTATTTTCAACAAGTGGGGTCGATGAAACAATAGACTGTAAAGGGCTTGTTCTAATGCCAGGCCTTATTGACATTCACGTACATTTTCGTGAACCAGGCCAAGAACATAAAGAAACTATATATACAGGCAGCAAATCTGCAGCTGCGGGAGGCGTTACAACTGTAGTTTGTCAGCCGAACACTGTTCCAGCAATTGATAGCGTTGTTTTGGCTAAATATTTGAAATATAGAGCACTTGAAACTTCACATGTAAACGTTGAATTTTACGCTAAAATCACCACTTCGGAAGAAAAGTTGACTGAAATGGCACTTTTAAAGGAAGCAGGTGCGGTTGGGTTCACTGATGATGGCATGCCAGTTATGAACCCAATGATTATGAGACAGGCGCTGCTTTATTCAAGTATGCTGGGTGTTCCTATTGCTCAACATGCAGAAGATTTAAATTTATCAGCAGGTGGTGCAATCAACGAAGGTAAAATTTCTGAAGAATTGGGAGTAAAGGGAATCTTGAGTGCGTCAGAATCGGTTATGGTAAATCGTGATATACTGCTCATGAAAGATATGGAAAATGTGCACTACCATATTCTACATGTCTCTTCAAAAGATTCACTTGATGCTATTAAACGTGCGAAAGATTTGGGATTAAATGTTACATGTGAAGTAACCCCTCATCACTTCACTTTGACTGAAAATATAGTAAAACAACATGGAGCAATTGCAAAAATGAACCCGCCGCTTCGCACTGAAGAAGATCGTTTAGCTATGGTTGAAGGTTTAAAGACAGGTGTGATTGATTGCATTGCAACCGATCACGCTCCGCATGATCGTAATTCTAAAGATCTTCCACTTGAAAATGCTGCATTTGGTATTGTTGGCCTTGAAACAATGCTGCCCCTTTCACTTGAACTTTACCACAGTGGGCAAATGGGTCTACTTGATGTGCTTGCAAAATTGACATATAAGCCTGCAGATATAATACACGTATCACGTGGTCGTATACAAAAAAACCTTGCTGCAGACTTAATTTTAGTTGACCTCAATCATGAATGGGAAATTAAAACTGACAACTTTGCTAGTAAATCAAAGAATTCCCCTTTCGATGGGCGCAAAGTAAAAGGGCACGTGGTACGTACTGTTGTGTCTGGCAAAACTATATACTCACAGAAAAGTTAGTTATCATACCTTATCTGTTCCAATTTGTTATCACCAGAATGGGCTAAGTGCACCTGAATTTAAATTAAGAAATATTAGCCAATTCCACTAGACTTCTTGCATAACCATATAATAAACTTTTATTGGGAATAGAAACGAAAAACTTCCTTGACAAACTCCGCCAGCTCCCTTATCATGAAACTGAAGCTAATTATTTATCTTCACAATCTCTGCAGTGGATTAATAACAAAAAAACTTAATGTATTTGGCGTAAATCATGCTTAATTTTTTGCACTATGTGCACCTCATGTTTTTATAAAACTTTTAGGTTTCTACCTATACAAGCCGAAACGCGCTTATAAAGCGTTTAAGACAGCAAAAGACGTCAAATAGACAAGGGAGAATTTGAATACTAGCTACCTTAGGGTTTCTTTGCCTTTTTTTCCACTTAGTAAATTTCTTAATGTTTGTAATTTAGGTTAGTCGCATTTAAAAGCGGCTGAATCGCGGTTATTAAGCGTTTAGAAAAAAAACGCCAATATTTTGAAGTACATATAAATAACTAGTTAACCATGGGGCTTCTTTTGCCTTTTTTTTCATTCGGTAAATTTCTTAATATTTATGGCTAAACGACAATCGTCATCCCGCTGCTTGTTAGCGGGATCTATGTTAAGAGATACCGCGAATGAATCGCGGTATGACGGTTAAGTAGGGTGTCATCCCAGTGCCCAGACATTGGGATCCAGGAAAGTTTGCTTGCTTACAAGCAAACTAGCATAGAAAAACGTTCTCGATGAGATTGCAGAAAGGCTGGATTCCAGTATCTGGGCACTGCCGTCATAAAGGAACCAGTGTCAACTACTCGGATGATACCTTTTTCTACTTAGTTTGGGTTATGCAAGAAGTCTACTGTCTCCGAATAAACGCATCCTCTTATCTTTTCCTAATTTGTAAAGTTATTTTGTCTATCAATCTGATTCCAAAACAGCAAAATTGTTGTATAATGTTACTTTGAAGTTTTATTTTCAATGCACAAGTTTGCAATACTCTTTTCTATACTGTTTGCAATAGTTGCTTACTATTTAAACAGTGAGATTATATTTGAAATAGCAAAGCTGTTTAGTGACATATTTGTTAGTTTGTTGAAATTAATAAGTTTACCTTTAGTTTTTCTATCAATAGTTTCCACAATTTCAGGACTTAAAGACTCAATCGAAATTAAAACCTTAGTTAAGAAAACACTATTTTATACGCTGCTTACAACTATTATAGCTGCGTTTGTTGCATTATTGTTTTACCTGCTAATAGACCCAGTGAAAAAAAATTTCATATGTAACACGATAGGAAGTTTGGATAATAACAATTACAGTTACTTTTCATACTTAAAATCACTCATTCCTTCGAATTTTGTGCAAGTTTTTCTTGAAAATAACGTTATTGGTAGCATATTGATCGCTTTTTTGATGGGTGGAGCTATTGTTTCACTTTCAAAAGAAAAGCAGGACATATTACATCAAATATTCTCTGCACTTTTCGATACGTCACTTAAAATTGCTCAGGGGTTACTAAAGCTTGTTCCACTTGCTGTGTGGTCTTTTATTACATGTTTTTTGCACGAATTAAAAGGTGGTAGCGAGTTCTACAGTCTTTTATGGTATTTTGTTTGCATAATGTCTGCAAATTTTGTGCAGGCATTTCTGATTTTACCGCTACTTATGTGGTATAAAGGCATATCACCAATTCAAACGCTGAAAGGGGTTATGCCGGCACTCACACTTGCGTTTTTTTCTAAATCATCCAGTGCAACATTGCCAACAACTATAGACTGTGTGCAAAATAAGCTAAAGGTGCCAAAGAAATTGTCGTCCTTTATTTTACCAATATGCACAACAATTAATATGAATGCATGTGCTGCATTTATACTAATCACTGTAATGTTTGTTGCAGAGATGAATGGATGCGCATTTTCCTTAAGCGAAATGTTTATATGGATTTTTTTAGCAACTAGTGCAGCAATTGGTAACGCTGGAGTGCCGATGGGGTGCTATTTTATGGCAACCAGTTATCTCATGTCGATGAATGTTCCTCTGCATATTATGGGACTGATTTTGCCTATTTATACAATCATCGATATGTTTGAAACTGCAATAAACGTGTGGTCTGATATTTGTATCACTCAGATAATTAATAAAGAATGTAATAGTGAAACTTAAAAAATGATATTAGACGAAAACAACCTAATAATAAAAGAATTTAAAGAAGCAGAAGCAATTTTGCATGGGCATTTTGTTTTATCTTCTGGATTGCATAGCAATACATATATACAATGCGCTAAAATTTTTGAAAATCCAAGCAGAGCCATGAAAGTTTGCGCATTACTGGCAGATAAAATAAAAAAAGAATTAAATAGCTCCATAGATTTAATATTATCTCCTGCAATTGGCGGAATAGTTGTAGGTTATGAGATTGGCAGGCAGCTTGGAATAAAGACAATGTTTTGCGAGCGCGTTAATGGCAAGTTTGAATTACGCCGTGGATTTAAGATCAAAAAGGGTGAGAAAATATTACTTATCGAGGATGTGATAACCACAGGCAAATCTTCACTTGAAGCAGTGAAATGTGCAGAAGGGGAGGGAGGTAAAGTCATTGCTGAAGCTTCTCTAATAAAGAGGAATAGTGAAACGAAACTGCCTTTTCCTGTCATATCTTTGATTGAACTGAACATCCAAAACTACAGCGAGGAAGAACTTCCAAGTGAATTAAAACAACTACCCATAACAAAACCTGGGAGTAGAGAATATTTAACAAAGTAATCCTATAATATCTTGGAAACACAGCACTTATACACAGCTTTAGTTATTTACTCCAAGTGTATTTTATGTATACTTATTACTAAATTAATTTTGAAATGATAGAAAATGAACGAATTTAAATCGATCCGTAATATAGCAATAATCGCACACGTTGACCACGGTAAAACTACTTTGCTTGATAACATGTTAAAACAAAGTGGCACGTTCCGTGAGAATCAAGAAGTTCAAGAGCGAGTTATGGATAGTGGCGACCAAGAACGTGAGCGCGGAATTACAATACTTGCAAAATGCACATCAATAATGTGGGGTGATGAAAAAATCAATATTATTGATACGCCAGGGCACGCAGACTTTGGTGGAGAAGTAGAAAGGGTATTGTGCATGGCAGATGGTGTGTTGCTGCTGGTTGACGCTGCGGAAGGTCCCATGCCACAAACTAAATTTGTGTTGTCAAAAGCACTAAAAGCAAATTTGAAGCCAATTGTGATAATCAATAAGGTCGACCGACCAGACAGCAGAATTGATGAAGTATTAAATGAAATATATGAGTTATTTTTTAACCTTGATGCAACCAACGAGCAGCTAGATTTTCCAGTGTTGTATGCTTCAGGTAGAAATGGTTGGTGTGCTAAGGAGCTTTCTGATGAAAGAAAAGATTTAAGCCCATTATTTTCAACGGTTATAGATTATATAAAACCTTCTGTTTATGATCAAAATGCCCCTTTTGCTATGTTGGTCACTCTACTTGAGTCTGATAAGTTTCTTGGCAGAATATTGACAGGAAAGGTTTATCAGGGCGTTGCAAAAGTCAATTCAGATCTTAAGGTACTTGATCTGGACGGTAAAGTAATTGAACGAGGGAGATTAACTAAGTTGCTCTCATTTTCTGGCTTGAAACGTATTCCAGTAGAACAAGCTGTGGCGGGAGACATAATTGCAATTGCAGGACTTGAGAAAGCTTCAGTTTCTGACACTATAGCAGTACCAGAGGTTACAACTGCAGTAAGCTCAACTCCAGTTGATCCGCCGACGATGGCGATTACTCTGAGTGTTAATGATTCACCTTTTGCCGGACAAGAGGGAACAAAGCTTACCTCAACCGTTATAAAGGATCGTTTATATGCAGAAGCAGAAACAAATGTTGCAATTACCGTAACTTTGGCATCAAGTGGTGAAGCGTTTGAAGTAGGTGGACGTGGTGAGCTACAGCTTGGAGTGTTAATTGAAAATATGAGGAGAGAAGGTTTTGAGCTTTCAGTATCACGCCCTCGCGTGCTATTTAAGGAAGAAGATGGCAAAAAACTTGAACCTATAGAGGAAGTAGTAATTGATGTAGATGATGAATATAGTGGAATCATCATGGAAAAACTCAGCTTCCGAAAAGGTGAAGTGACTGACATGAGACCTTCTGGTAATGGTAGGACAAGATTAACGTTTTTAGTGCCATCAAGAGGATTAATTGGTTATCAAGGAGAGTTTTTAACTGATTCTCGGGGCACAGGCATAATTAACCGTTTATTTCATAGTTATGCTCCACATAAAGGTCCAATTTCTGGAAGGCGCAATGGAGTTTTAATTTCTACAGATAAGGGTGAGGCTGTGGCGTATGCAATTTTCAATTTGCAAGACAGGGGAATTATGTTTATCAAGCCACAGGATAAGGTATATTGTGGCATGATTGTCGGCCAGCATAGCCGTGACAATGATTTGGAGATAAACGTGCTAAAAGGTAAGCAATTAACAAACGTAAGAGCTTCAGGTAGTGATGAAGCCATAAAACTCACTCCTCCAAAGATAATGACACTGGAGGATGTGATAGCGTATATAGATGATGATGAATTGGTGGAAGTAACTCCAAAATCTATACGTTTACGCAAGAAATTCCTTGATCCAAATGAACGTAAGCGTGCAGGAAGGGCAAAAAATAAGGAGTAGAGGTTTCTTTTTGCAGGTAATTTTCGTAGCAGCGTACTATCTCGCTTGTCAAGCGTTTAAAACATAAAAAACGCCAATATTTTAAAGCGGATAATAACCACGGGGCTTCTTTTGCCTTTTTTTTCATTTGGTAAGTTTCTTAATGTTTGTAGCTAAAGTAACTTAGGTTCACCGACAACCGTCATCCCACTACGTGTTAGCGGGATCTATGTTAAGAGATACCGCGAATGAATCGCGGTATGACGTGGGACTGCTGTCATTCCAGTGCTCCTTTTTTTGTCATCCCAGTGCGTGACACTGGGATCTAGAAAAAAAGAACCAGTGTCAGCTACTTTCATGACATCATCATAAAGTAAACCAGTGTCAAGCTACTTGGATGACAGGAGATACCGTCTTGTTAGTCAACAAAAAAATTATAAAAATTTCCCAAGTTGCATCATAAAATCAAAAAATACTTCCAATTGTGTAACAGTACACAGATTATAGTTAGTGGATATGTTGATAAGTAAATTAGTTTTATACGCACAAAACAGATGAAGTTTACTTATCAACATATCCACTAACCAACAACACTCAATAAATTTGTGTAAGATACCACTTTACATAAGATAGATAGGAAGCATTTTTGATTTTAAAGTACTAAACCTTCAGTCAACCTCCTAGCCCTGTAGTTTTTGATATGGTTAGGATCAAAAGCACTTTTGGATGTCAGAATACCGAAAATGATATGGAGTAGCTTACGCATTGCAGCACCAACGATGGCCATATTATGCTTACCCTTTTCCTTTAATCTTTGGCAAAAGCTCATAATGATAGGATTGTGATTCTTAGCTACTATGGCAGGAAAGAAAAGTGCCTTACGTAATGTTTGTGAACCGGATTTACTTAATCTGGGTTTGGCATATACAGAGGAACCTGACGTCATATTTCGTGGTATAACTCCTGTATATGCTGCCAATTGCCTGGCATCTCTAAAAACCTCTATATCAGAAACTTCAGCTAAAATAGCTATTGCTGATTCTTCTCCTATGCCTGGAATAGTCAATAGAAGTTGAAAATTTTCCAACAATTCTTTGTGTTGATTTAATAGTTCACGTACGGAGTTTTTTATTGTTTCTATTTTTTGAGCTATATTCATTGCAAGGTCTTCCCAAGCATTTGCAACTTCTTTAGGCAGTCTCTCTTTTTTTTCTAAGTGGTTATTTACTAATGTTAACTCATCTTTTAACGCAACTGAGCAACGATAAAGATGTTTTAATTTTTTCATTTCAGGAGAAGGTGGTGTCCAACTAGAAGGTTCCTGTCTTTGGCAATAATCAGCAATAACTTCTGCATCGGTCTGATCATTCTTTTGTCGTATCAGCTTACTCCTTGCATAAGATTTTATGCAATAAGGATTTACAACACTTACAAAATGTCCAGCATTGTGTAGAAATTCAGCCAGTGCTTCGCTATAACAACCAGTAGATTCCATGCAGGTTTTTACTTTTTCTACATTATGTTTGTGTAGAAAATTCAGTAGACTTTGAAACCCATGATCATCGTTCTTAAAGCTTCTTTTTCTAGTTTCACGCTTTCCTTTTTTGCTTATAAATGAGAGAAAAACATCAAAGCGATCTTTTGATATATCTATGCCCAAAAAGTTGTTGATCATATATAACCCCATACGTTACCATTAAAAATGAAAAGTAAGGCTAGTCTTGTGAATACAGAATTAGAACCATTCAGGTCTTTCTACGATACCGTCCAGCCTATACTTTTGAGAAGGGAATTCTTATCTCCTCTACAGATTTTATATCTAAGAGGAAGCACAGAGTTCCTCCCTTCTCCACCTAATGCTTAAGCTTAAAACATTAGATGCTTTTGACAAGATACAAGAAGGGGCTACTTGGATGACAAGAAAGAGGCTACTTTCATGATACTGTCATAAAGTGAACCAGTACTTGGCTTGTGTTCTAGGCAAAACCTGCTATAACATTTAACATACTGTTTCCGAAACAAATGTTCCGCACTGGGATCTGCTATGTAAGAGGTCTAATGATCAACGAAGAAATTGTAAGAGAGAACTTAAAAAAAGTCATAGAGCAAAAAAGCGGTAAAGATGTGATCGCTCTTGGCATAATATCCTCAATCATTATTAAAGGCGGGGACATTGGTTTTGCGCTTGAAGTTGCCGGTAACACGCAAGCAAACGAAGAATTAAGAAGAAATTGTGAGCAAGCTGTTAAAGCTATACTGGGGGTGACAAAAGTGATCGTGGTTGCTACTTGTCAAAAACAAACTGGGCAACAAAAAGCTAAATTACATATCGAAGGAGTGAAAAATATAATCGTTGTGGCCTCTGGTAAAGGCGGTGTGGGCAAGTCCACAGTTGCGCTAAATCTTGCTCTCTCATTAGCAAAGTTGAAACATAAAGTTGCGCTGGTTGATGCAGATATATATGGTCCTTCAATTCCTAAAATGCTTAGCACTGAAAAATTAAAGCCAGAAATACAGGGTGGAAAAGCAATACCTATAGAAAGGTATGGACTGCATACTATTTCAATCGGCTATTTTGTTGACAAGGATCGTGCAGCAATATGGCGCGGACCTATGATCACAAAAGCACTTTATAATCTGCTCATGGGAACAAAATGGTCCGATATAGAGTATTTGATAGTTGATACACCACCTGGAACTGGCGATGTGCATTTAAGTCTTATGGAAAATTTTAACTTAACCGGGGCGATAATAGTTTCAACTCCACAGGAGCTCTCTTTAATCGATGCTCGCAAAATTTACGATATGCTTAAAAAGCTCAGCGTACCGGTTATTGGAATTGTGGAAAATATGAGTTATTTCATTCAAAATGACTCAGAAATATACATATTTGGAAAAGACGGCGCAAAAAGAATGTCTGAGGAGCTGAGCATCAAACTCCTAGGCAGGATTCCTCTGGATCCACAAATATGTCATGCTTCTGATTGTGGAAATCCTTTAATGCTAAGTGAAGATTTGGCAGAGATTTATGAAGACATTGCTAAAGATGTTATAGCTAAAGTGGCTTAGGTTTACCTACAATTTGAAAAACCGTCATTCCGCTACTAGTTAGCGGAATTTATACCGCGAATGAATCCACAACTGTACGAACATTGTCTACCAGAAGGGTGTCATCCCAGTGCTTGACACTGGGATCCAGGAATTTTATTAAGTATAAAAATAGCTGTTTTATGTTAAAATACAACGTTTTGATGATTATGGAAAGGCTGGATTCCAGACTGGAATGACATCATCCTTTTTTCTGAATTCCAGTGTCAGCTACTTCCATGACATCATTATAAAGTAAAATGAGATCCCAGTGTCACGCACTGGGATGACAAGAAAGGGCTACTGGGATTACAAGAAGAGGGCTACTGGGATGACAGGGGAGTTGCCTTTTTTCTACTTAGTTTGGGTTATGCAAGAAATCTAATATGATTACTTCTATGCTTAGCCATTTTCAAGACAGGTTCTAAGAGACTTAATTTGTATATAGGAAAACCTTAAAGTCTTTTACTCATAGTATACAAAGTTTGTTTAAACTATTTTCAAAATAGATAAAATATAATTTTACAATTAGCGTGAATAAAATGAATTACGATGTAATCATTTCAGGTGGTGGGTTGCTTGGTCTTATTACTGCAATTGGCCTCAGTTGTGACTCTGTGTCTGTAGCTGTGATTGAAAAAAATAGTCTACCACGTGTAGTAGATGACAACCGAGCATTTGCTATTTCTCAAGGCTCGAAAAAAATATTGGAAAAATTAGGGATTTGGCAGTTTATAGAAAGCGAAGCTGAGCCAATACTTGATATATGCATATTAGATGCGGTTACTGTGCATTACAATCATAAAATGGTTGGTGAAGAACCAATGGGTTATGTTATTAACAATGCTACTATATGGAATGCAATCAACAATAATTTTCTGAATAAACTAAATATATACTCTCCACATTCCTATAAAACAATTGCTTGTGATTCAGGATATGTGGAAGTTATTCTTGATAATAACCAGGAATTAATATCATCGCTACTTATCTGCGCTGAAGGCAAAAACTCTAAACTACCAGAGTTATTTTCTATACCGACAGTGAAATTTGATTATAAACAAAGTAGCATAGTATTTAATGTAAAGCATGAACTGCATCACCAAAACTTAGCTGTAGAGCGTTTTTTTCCTGGCGGTCCATTTGCAATTCTACCGATGAAGGGTGGCTATACTTCTTCGATAGTTTGGACAGAAAAATCTGGAATTTCAAAAATGCTAATGGATCTGTCTGAAGAAGAATTTATTATAGAGCTCAAAAAAAGATTTGGTTCTTATTTAGGAGAGATAAAATTAGAGGGTGAAAGAAAACTTTATCCTTTAAGTTTTGTTTTCGCAAAAAAGTTATATAAGGGTAGAGTTTTGCTTATCGGCGATGCAGCACATTCAATTCATCCAGTTGCAGGTCAAGGGCTTAATCTTGGAATTAGAGATGTAGAAAGTGTTATAAAGCACATAGTTGCTGCAAAAGCATCTGGTACTGATGTTGGCAGTAGTTATTTATTAAAGAAAATTTCACGTAACAGATACTTTGATAATTTTACAATGGCGCTTGCAGCTGATGGATTAAATAGGATGTTCTCCAACAGAATATTCTGCGCTAGAGCACTAAGAAATCTTGGCTTGATTGCAGTTGAAAATTCAAAATTTCTCAAAAAAAGCTTCATTCGGCATGCTATGGGATTTATATAAACTACTATTTTATAGCTAATGCAAGTCATACCGCCGCGGTATCTCTAGATCCCGCTAACAAGCAGCGGGATGACGAATTTGTCGTTTATCAAATCGTTGGTAAATCTAAAGCTATAGCCATTAAGCACGATAAAGAAAATCATTTATAATCGCTATAGCAACTAGTGTAGACACTTGACGTTCCTTGTGATTTGATAAATAGAGGTTTTTATATGATTTTACAACAAGGGCTTCTGGATGACATTGAAAGTAAATATTACCGTGCTTATCTTCAATAGCCTCTATTACCCCATCACTGGAAAATGCTGCAACTTTATATCCAAGTAACTCCAATTTTCTTCTATTTTCTGGTGTATTACTTACTGCCCCTGAATGAGCATCTGGAAAATATGTTGAAAACCAGCCATTTTCATTAGGTATTAAGAATTTAGCTACTAATTCCGCTAAACGACTGTTTGGAACGATCTTTATCTGCTGGAGAGGTGCATCCTCTTTATGTGGATTAGGTGCTGATTTTAAATGAGATCTTCGCTTCTCTTCATCACTCACAACACTCACTACTTCAATTCCCTTTGCATTCATTATGCCTTCACATATGCCAAGTAAATGAATTGCAGGGTTATCATCCACTATTTTTGCAATTGCTTCAGTAACAAGCTGGCGACAAGGAGTGGGTGCTGAGTGTAAATTATCCGGAATAAATATTCTATTTATTTTGTGCTCTTTAATAAACTTTGCAACTTCAATTTTTATTCGGTCTAATGTCAGCTTCTTTGCCAATGTTTCATCTTGTTTTGCGAGATTAAGTGACTCTGTCTGAATTTTTTTAAGGCTAATTATCTTATTATAATCAATCAGTACAGTCTTAACCCCAAAGTTATTAAACATCTCGTAGATATTTTGAGATAGCCCAAGCTCATGTGCTTCTTCCGTTTTCAACAAACCAACAACTATGTCATTATTTACTGTATTTTCTGCCGTCAAGGCAGTTGACGCTGGTTCTTCTTTTCTGGTTACATGTTGAGATGCCGGTTTTTCACTAACGCCAGCATAAGTAATATTGCTTAATAATAGAACTATAATTAATAAGATGTTAAATACTCTACTATAACATTTATACATATAGTTTACCTTCTCAACACTTATATTAATACCATAACATATTATAGAACGTTTTATAACAAAAAGGCAAATTTGCCAAGAAAGAGAAGGTGGCCTGAGCAGGAATCGAACCAGCGACACAAGGATTTTCAGTCCTTTGCTCTACCAACTGAGCTATCAGGCCAACTGTATACTTTCATTTTTAGATAAAAAATGTTATTATGTCTATCAAAAGTTTTTAAAGTAGTTTATAAAAATAAAGGATGAACATTAATGACAAAATAGGAATCTACCCTGGCACATTTGACCCTATAACTTTTGGGCATATTGACATAATCAAAAGAGCGTGTAAACTAGTCGATAAATTAATAATAGGAGTTGCAGAAAACGTTAATAAGCATGTTGCCTTTGACACAAAGCTACGCACAAGCATGGCTGAAAGTGAAATCAAAGGGCTAGGAATTGATGCAGATGTTATATCTTTTAATGGGTTGCTAGTGAAGTTTGCCAAAGAGCAGAATGCTTCTGTTATTATTAGAGGATTAAGAGCAGTATCGGATTTTGATTACGAGTTTCAAATGAGTTGGGTAAATTATAAACTTCTTCCTGAAATCGAAACCATATTTCTTCCTGCTTCTGAAGATACTCAATTTATCTCATCAAGTTTTGTAAAGGAAATAGCAAGATTAGGAGAAGATGTTAGCAAATTTGTATCAAAAGGCGTTCAAAACGAATTGATTAACCTGAATAGGATAAAAAATGGAGAATAGTGCTTGTTGTTTTTTATTTCTGAATGGGTATATTCAATATATAAAATGTTATAAGCTAAAGGAGTAGCATGTCAAAAGTGAGGGTTAATAATAGAAAAGTTTGTTGTCATGGTGATGAGAATGATGAGGGTTCTGGCCATCCATTAATATATTTAGATATGGGAGAAGAAGAGGAAATAGCCTGCCCTTATTGTGAAAAGACGTTTGTCCATGACTGTACTGTAGAAGCGGTTGGGGAGCTGACTAGGGATGAACTCTAATGGCACTTTATTTCTTCTGCAGACTTAGCTTATGTAAATAGCAAGAAGAGGGGCAGTAAAAATGAAACTATCCATACGATCGAGCACTCCTCCATGGCCAGGTATCATACTTCCACTATCTTTAACACCGTAAGCTCTTTTAACAAGCGACTCAGTGAAATCGCCAAGTTGCGCTAGAATAGCGATTGCAAGGCCAATGATTGGAGAACAAAAAATTGAAAATAGACCAAAAAATATTGATCCAAAAATTGTGCACACTACTCCAGCTAAAATCGCACCAAGAAGTCCTGTCCAAGTTTTTCCAGGGCTAAGAATTGGGCAAATTTTAGCTCCACCAAAATTCTTACCAAATAGGTAGGCAGTAATGTCAATTCCCCAAATGGTTAAGACGAACCATACTAATGCGTATTTTCCCTGTGGTAGGTTATATAAATATATTAATGAGGCGCTTGGTAGTGCAATCAATAATAATGCGAAAACGTATAAAATTTTGTTTCCTTGGGTTAGATTATACCATTCAAAAGAAGATAAAACTGCTATTGAAAAAATCAATAGGTAAAACGATAAATCACTGAAATATGTAGCAAAAGAAAATATGAATAATATTACTATTGAGGACAATATTCTAATTATAAAATTATTATCTACCATATTTTTTCTCTCTTTTTGTATAATCTTCTAATGCTTTGCTCAAATCTTGACAAGAAAAATCAGGCCATAAAGTATCACAAAAATATAATTCAGCATAAGCTGCTTGCCATAATAAAAAGTTGCTTAACCTTTTTTCGCCGCCAGTGCGAATTAATAAATCCAATTTTGGCAGATCTTTAGTATATAGAAATTTTTCAAATTCCTCTTCTGATACATAAGCAATATTTTCTTTTATAATATTGCTTATAGCTTGTGTAATTTCTTGCTTTGCTCCGTAACTGACTGCCACAGTGAGTAATAAACCATCGTTCTTATGTGTCATTTCTTCTGCTTTTTTAATTTGATCCAATATTTTACTGGATAACAGACTTAAATTGCCAATAAAATTCAACTTAATGTTACAGTTGCAAATGAAATTGACTTTATCTTCATTAGTTAAAACGGAGTAAAATAAATCAAATAGACAGTCAGTTTCGTTTTTGGGTCTAAGCCAATTCTCCATAGAGAATGCATACAAAGTTAAGTAGGGTATGGTTAGGTCCGTACAATACTTGGCAATATCGTATGCAACTTCACTGCCCTTTTTATAACCATCAATTTTTACCTTTCCTTGATTGTTCGCCCATCTACCATTACCATCCATAATAATTGCTAAATGTTTCGGTAAAGATTCTTGATTCAACATTTAAAGTTTACCTAAACCACCCGATATCATCTGAGTGCTTAACATATCACTGTACAAAAATAGTGATTTAGTAGCAATCTCTACTTGAAAGGTGTCATCCCAGTAGCCCTTTTTCCTGTCATCCCAGTGCGTGACACTGGGATCTAAGTATAAAAATATTTGCAAATTATGCAATGAACAACAGATTCTTGGGGCATATAATGTCCATGATGAAAATAAGATGTATCCCAGTGTCACGCACTGGGATGACAGGAAAGAGGGAAATGGATAACAGATTCTTAGAGCATATAATGTCCATGATGAAAATAAGATGTATCCCAGTGTTACGCACTGGGATGACAGGGAAAAAAGGCACTGGGATGACAAAAAAGAGGACACTGGAATGACATCATTTACTGTATAATACTGTGCAATATTGCAACGTTCATACAGTTGTGTGTCGACTACCTCCATGACACCTTTGCATATAATTTTTTCTTTTTCACTACTGAAGGTTTCTTTCATATTGCCTTAGTGATGCAATATATCCTTTTCTTTGATGGACAATTCACCATCAATCTTTTTTATATTATCATCAGTAATATTTTGTATTTCCTTCTTAGCACCATGAAAATCATCTTCTGAGATCTCCTTATTTCCCTTCATTTTCTCTATTTCTTCCATAACATCTCTGCGTATATTTCTGATGGCAATCCGCGCATTTTCAGAAAACTGATGCAATAATTTTACTAATTTTTCACGGGTTTCTTGTGTTAAATCCGGAAGAGCTATACGTATGGTATTGCCCTCAACAACAGGATTTAAATTCAAGTTGGCATTTAATATAGCATTTTTCACTTCACCTACAACATTAATATCCCAAACTTTAATTGATAGGGTTTTGTTATCTATAACTGAAACGCCTGCAACCTGATTTAACTTTTGATGTCCACCATAGATATTTACAACTATACCATCAAGCAACGATGCGCTAGCTCTACCAGTGCGTACGCCTTTAATATCATCATGAAAGGACTGAATAGTTTTTAGCATTCTTTCTTTTGTTTTAGCTTTTATTTTATTTAACATAAATTACCTACTGTTTACAATCTGAAACTATAGTATAAGTACCTTGACCCTTAATAATATTGACTATTTTTTCTCCCTTCAAAGAAAAAACTATAATTGGAATAGAATTCTCACGAGCAAGTGAAATTGCTGATGCATCCATAACTTTTAAATCACGAGTCAATAAATCCGTGTAAGAAAGCCTATCATACATTACAGCATCCTCATTTTTTTTCGGATCTGCGGAGTATACACCATTTACTTGTGTACCCTTTAGAATAACATCACAATTCATTTCAACAGCACGTAAGGCTGCAGCTGTATCTGTAGTAAAAAATGGGTTGCCTGTGCCTGCTGCAAAAATTACCACTCTACCTTTTTCTAAATGACGAATAGCTTTCCTTCTTATGTAAGGTTCACATACAGTGGCCATGGGTATTGCAGATAATACCCTAGAAGCTACTAAATTTTTTTCTAAAAAGTTTTGTAAAATTAAAGCATTGATTATAGTTGCAAGCATTCCAATATAATCACTGCTTGCTCTTTCACAGCCACTTAAAGACGCAGATGCGCCACGAAAGATATTACCACCACCAACAACAATACATACCTGAACTCCAAGCCTGTTAACATCAGCTATATCTTTGCATAATTGGCTTATTATTCCCATATCATGGCCAAAAGACTGTGACCCCATCAAAGCTTCACCAGAGATCTTCAATAACACTCTAGAGTATTTTACTTTATCTGCTAAGGAAGACATTTCTTGCCATTTAGTTTGCACTGCCCAAAACAAGTAACTTGTAATCAGATAATTTAATAGCACTCACCTCGCTTGATTTTATAAAATCAGAAACCTTCATTTTATCATCTTTTATGAACTTTTGTTCTAGTAAAACAACTTCTTCATAGTACTTAGCCATTCGTCCATCTACTATTTTTTTTGCTACTTCTTCAGGTTTATTTAAGCTCCTTACTTGCTCTTCAATTATAGAACGTTCATTTTTCAACTTCATTTGATCTAAATCATCTATAGACAAAGCTTCAGGCTTCATAGCAACTATGTGCATCGCTATTTGTTTTCCAATTTCCTGTAACTTTGCCTTATCACCGGGTGATTGCAATGCAACTAAAGCGCCAGTTTTACCTAAACCACGTACATCACCGTGTACATAACCAGCAACAACTCCATCCTTAGTCTCTAGGTAACAAAGCTTGCTCAACTCTAACTTTTCACCAAGAACTGACGTACCATTCATAATAGCTTCCTGCACTGTGCCAATGCTTTCATACTTGGCATTTTTTAACTCATCAACGCTGATACAGCGTTCTTGATGAGCAATTGATGCTAAATTTGAAACTAACTCTATAAATTTCTCATTCCTTGCAACAAAATCGGTTTCGCAATTGAGTTCAACCAATGCACCATAATTTTCAGTCAAACACATAGCAACGAGCCCATCTGAAGCTACTCTATCAGATTTTTTGTCAGCTTTAGCAAGACCTATTGTACGCAACTTATCAACGGCTTTCTTGATGTCACCATCACATTCTTCTAATGCTTTTTTACAGTCACTTAAGCCAAGCCCTGTCCTATCACGTAATTCCCTTATATTATCTGGATTCATCTTCATTTGTTACTACCTCCCTTTCTTCTTCTTTGTAAACTTTACTACGTTTCCTTTTAGTTTGCACAATACTATCTTCTTTTTCTTGAATAAACTCATCACCTTTTATATTATCAATCTTAACTCCAGATCTTGCTAGACTAGACTCTATTCCAGCTAATATAGAGTCGGTAGCTAATTTACAATAGAGCTCTATTGATTTTCTTGAGTCATCATTTCCAGGTATTAGATAAGTAATATCATCTGGATCAGAATTAGTATCAAGTATTGCAACTATTGGAATTCCTAACTTTTTAGCCTCCTTAACCGCAATATGCTCTTTATTAGTATCAATGATGAATAAGATATCAGGAATTGCTCCCATTTCTCTAATACCACCAAGCGCCTTATCAAGCTTTTGCTTTTTCTTTTCAATGTTCCCCAATTCTTTCTTTGTTAAAATGCTATCCTCGTCATTTAATATTTTCTCATATTGCATCAAGGTTTTTATCGAAGAAGAAACAGTGCCCCAATTAGTAAGCATACCACCAAGCCATCGATGATTCACATAATATTGACCACAACGAATCGCTTCACTTGCAATAATATCAAAAGCTTGAAACTTTGTACCAACAAATAGAATGCGACCACCTTGAGATGCAACGTCATATAAAGCCTTCATGGCCACCTGTAGCAATGGTAATGTTTTTCGCAAGTCAATTATATGTATACGATTTTCTTGATGCACTCCATATATGTATGGAGCCATTTTTGCGTTCCAGCGACTAATTTTGTGACCAAAGTGTACACCAGATTCGGCTAAATCACGCACAGTGACTTCAGGCAAATTTGTCATATATCATTCCTCCAAATAGTTTATCTTCCATGGCATAACCCTAATGGGACTACTTGTACAAGCCATGTGTGAAATTAAATTATTTACATAGTAATAGAAAAGACAGCAAAGCGCAAACAAAAAATATTGACAAAGGGCAACATGTTTATTAGCTTTAAAGTCGAAGCCCGAAAACGCTAAAAAGAAATTAGGGGGGTGTAGCTCAGTTGGTTAGAGCGCATGCCTGTCACGCATGAGGTCGTGAGTTCAAGTCTCATCACTCCCGCCATAGTGGTTTTAGCATAATCTAAAATCCGCAATATTATTGCCGTTATTTAGAAACGTTTTCACCAGACTTGACATGGCATGGTATTGTAATTAATACTTAAATAGGTTTGTTTTTATCATTAACAATTAGGATTAAATATGCTCATTTCTGAAGTTTTTGCAGCAGATGCAACTAGCAATGCATCAAGTATCGGCGCATCTTTTGCTAGTTTTATTCCATTGATTTTAATATTTGTGGTATTTTATTTTCTCATTATTCGCCCAAACCACAAAAAACTAAAAGAACATAGAAAAATTATAGATCAAATAAAACGTGGTGATACAGTCATTACTTCTGGCGGGATAATAGGTGAAGTTAATAAAGTTGATGAGGCAAATGCACAATTTATAATAGAAATAGCACCAAAAGTTGAGGTGAAAGTCCTAAAGTCCGCTATATCTGAAGTTTTAAACAAAGAAACTCAAAAAGTGGAAGCTAAACCAATTGAAAAAGGCAAAATCGAAAAGAGTGATAAAAAGAATAAAAATCAACCACCAGAGGAAAGTAAAAAGGGAAAAGATGATAAAGGCAAAAATGCTGCATAACTTTAAAAGAAAGTTCATTTGGTGATCCATTTGTGTGCGGAATATTTGGTGTAGTAAGTAGCGGTGATTCAGTAATACCAACTTTACTAACTGGGTTGCAAAAATTGGAATATAGGGGATATGATTCCTCAGGTATAGCAATCATAAATAACGAAGGCGAGATAGAAGTCAAAAAATCAGAAGGTAAAGTTAAAAGATTGTATGAAGTTGTTGATGAAAGCAAGATGTCTCACAGTACAGTTGGTATAGCACATACTCGCTGGGCTACACATGGAGTTCCAGGCCTTAAAAATGCTCATCCCATTCATACAAATAATGTTGTTGTTGCTCATAACGGCATAATTGAGAATTACAATCTGCTAAAAAAGGGTCTAGAAGAAAGGGGAATGTTATTCCATACTGATACTGACACAGAGATCATACCAAATATGCTAACCTTATATCTGGATGAAGGATTGTCGCCAGTTGATTCTCTATTTAAGTGTTTAAACAACTTACATGGCTCATTTGCCTTGGTCTTATTATTTGCAGAATATCCAGATGCCTTATTTGTTGCGAAGAGAAATTTGCCTTTAGCAATAGGCTATAACTGTAACACAGTGTTTGCTGCATCTGACTCTAATGCTTTAAGTGCATTTGTGGAAAGAATATCGTATTTGGAAGATGGTGACATTGCAGTGATAAAATCTAGTGGAGTTAGTATATACAACAATGGTACACAAGTTAAACGTAGTATAGAAAATAGTAGTCCAAGTGATTTTCTAATTAGCAAAAATGGGTATCCTAGCTTCATGTTAAAAGAGATTTTTGAGCAACCGTGTGCATTAAACAAAACAATAAATCAATTTTACAAGCAATATAAAGAGGTCAACAAAAAATTGTTTTCTGAGCGGAGTTACATTACTATAGTTGGATGCGGGTCATCTTATTTTGCCGGGCTAATAGCAAAATATTGGCTGGAAAGTGTCGCTCAAGTTCGAGTATATCTAGAAATCTCATCAGAATTTAGGTATAGCAACGTCAAGCTAGAAGAAGGCAGCATTGGGTTATTCATCTCTCAATCTGGCGAAACTGCAGATACCATAGAAGCGCTGCGTTATGCGAAATCACAGAAGCAAACAATCATTAGTATAACTAACACATTTAACAGCAGCATTGAAAAGATCTCAGATATTGTGTTACATACTCTTGCTGGGCCAGAAATTGGTGTTGCTTCAACAAAAACCTTTTCTGCGCAACTTGCAACTTTAGCATGCTTTGCCGTGGAGCTTGGAAAAATAAAAGGTATACTGGGTGGAGAGAGAATAAAACAGCTAAGCAGTGCTATCAATTCTATTCCCGAGTATGTTGAGCACGTTTTGAATGTGATGCAAATACGACATATATCGGGCAGTATATTAGAACACAATAACGTTATTTTAATCGGCAGAGGAAGTTCATACGGAGTTGCAATGGAAGGCGCATTGAAGATAAAAGAGCTTTCATACATTAATACCATTGGCATTGCAGCGGGAGAAATGAAGCACGGTTCTATTGCTTTAATAGACTCTACTGTGCTTGTTATAGCAATTATCCCTTATGATAGTTTATTCTTTAAAACGCTATCTAATATACAAGAGATTATTGCAAGAAAAGGCAAAGTAATTGCCTTCAGTGATAAGCAAGGAGCGCCATTCCTAAGGGGAGTTTGCGCAGATGTGGTGCAACTTCCAGACACTGATAATTTTATCTCTCCTATCATCTATAGTGTTGCTATGCAATTCCTTGCTTACTATACTGCAGCAAAAAAAGGGTTAGATGCCGATTGTCCAAGAAATTTAGCTAAGTCTGTCACGGTTGAGTAGTCCATTTAAAGTTAAAGCTAGACTTCTAATTAAGGTAACCGTTCACTCAATGGCGTCAACTTAAGGAAAAATGTCTGCGATTGTGTGTAAAATTTCTCTCTAAAATTTTTACCATTAAATTACCCAAAAGCTGCAATAAACAGCACTTTTATTTCTGTTTTATTTCAACAAAGAAGTCTAAAATGTGTCCTTTTTAGGTGAAACATGCAAAAAGGGAAAAATCTTATTTTACAAATTAAAAATACAATATACTCGAAAACTTTTCAGAAGATCCATTGTGTTGGAAAAAAAGTTTCACACGCACAAGAAAACTTCCTTTTACGACAGTATTAGACTTCCTGCATAACCAATAACGAACTTTTATTGGGAATAGAGACGAAAAAACCTACTTGACAAACTCCGCCAGCCCCCCTTATCATGAGTATTGAAGGTATTCATTTATCTTCAATCTGTGCAGATTAAACGACAACAGTATTACGTAATTGGCGTCTTATTTTTAATTTTTTGTACTATGCGCACCTTATGTCTTCACAACATTTCTAGCTATATAAGCTGAAACGCGCTTATAAAGCGTTTAAGACAGTATAGAACGCCAATTTGCAGGATTAGAGAGTGACAACTAGCTAACATGGGATTTCTTTTGCCTTTTTTTCTGCTTAGTAAATTTCTTAAACATTTAAACTAAGGTGAGTTGCATTTAAAAGCAGCTGAGTCGCGGTTATTAGACGTTTAAAACATAAAAAAACGCCAATGTTTTTAAATAGATATTAACCGGGGTTTCTTTTGCCTTTTTTTTCATTTGGTAAATTTCTTAAATGTTTATGGCTAAAGTAATTTAGGCCTACCGACAACCGTCATCCCGCTACGTGTTAGCGGGATCTATGCTAAGATACCGTGAATGAATCGCGGTATGACGTAGGGCTGTGCTAGTATAGATCCCAGTTTTAGCTACTCGGATGACACCCTTCCTAGTGGAGATTTTTCTCAAATCACAATGTTTGTGCAGTTTTTGGACTCACGTGTTCAACTTTTGGACTCACGTGTTCAACTTTATTTTTTTCCATTTCTCTATAGCTTGGTAATGTAGAATTTTTTACATGTAATCCGATATATGTTGCAACCAAAGCAGCTATAACACCACAAACCACCGCACCAGCCGCAAATGGAACCATTACAGCAGCAGCAATGAATAATCCCGTAATAACAACTCCAACAACATCTTTTGTTAATGAGGTGTAAAAATTTTCCTTGCTTTCTTTATATTTAGCTTCTTTTTCATTTGGCACAGAAAATTGAGCATTTGTGAGGTTGCTAGACTTATCATTACCGCTTGACATAGCGGGTGTGCCGGCGTTTGTTGATACTACAGGAGATACTGGTTATTACTAACACTCCTACCGTTACCACTATTTGGTACAGTAGTTGGATTTGTTTCCTTTGTTAATATAGGAGACACTGTTGCCGTAGGTTTATTACTAATATTTTTGTTAGGTTCTGTTCTATTTTCTTCTACGCTTGGCGTAGTAACAACCTGGTCAGTTCCTGTTACTACAGGTGTTTCATCCTTGTTTACTGCTGATGCGCGTGTTTCTTGATCGTTCTGTATTAGCACTGTCGCTGCTACAGAATTCTTTTCTGCAAAAGCAGTGCAGAATGCATCATCTTTTAATTGTTGGTATAATCTGTACAATTCATCTTCAGGATTTAACTTTGATTGCTCTGCATTAATATTTCGCAGTAGCGTGCCTAGAATCTCAGCATTACTGTTATCAGTATAATGAACAACAGAGCATAATATAGATTTGTCTTCTTCAATTTTGCTAACGTAATACCTTCCTTCTTGACCGATTGCATTGATGATGGTCATTCCATTTTGTAAGAGAAATTTTATAACGTTCAAATTTTGATCTTTAATTGCATATTCTAGTACAGCATTTTTTTCACATTTGCTCTGAAGATTAATTCCCTTCCTTTTTAACCTTTTTTGCAAATCTTCAAAACTAGTAACTGTGCTATCCTGTTTTGTAACCCTATCTATATCAAGACACAGATTCCTAATGTCATCATTACTTAGCGTGAGACCAGTGCTTGTATTACTGACATTGGACTCCGCTCCATCAGGTGTGTTTTGCTTCTCTTTTTTGTTTATTGCTGATCTAAGTAGTGCAATTATTACATAATTTGAGAGGTATTTACAGTGATCAGAATTGTTGAAGTCCACTTTAAATTCAGAATCTATCTCAAGTGATGATTTACTTTCTTTAATCATTTCTAAAAGACTCCTTATACCATTTGCTGGTATACCTGTCATATGCTTTAAAAGCAACCTAACCTTTGGTAGATCACCATCTATGGAAGCATTACTCAGAGCATCAACCTTTTCTCCTTCAGTAAATCTCTTATTATCTAAAAGCACCTTCATAATGTCAATGTTCTCATTACAAGAAGCTGTGTTGAGAGCCTCCAGTATTTTCGCATGATCTATGTAATCTAAAAACGGCTCAAACTCTTGAACATTGCCTTGAATAATAGCACTATTTAAAGCACTAATTTTTTCTTCTTCTTCAAACTTACCACTATTCAAAAGTATCCTTACAACGTCAGCTTGTTTATTTATTGCAGCTGTACCCAACACAGTTCTGGAAGCAGTATCTTTAAAATCGATTCCAATGTTTAAATTTGTGAACAACTCAACAATCTTTAGAAATATACTGCGATCGCCGATAATACTAGGCCCTTCTGAACGGACAGCATAATAAAGCAAAGTCCAACCATTTTGATCTATTATTTCTTTATCTATTTTCTCCTTTTTGAGTTCCTTATCAAACTCCTCAGCAGTTATATCAGGATTTTGAGTTACAATTTCCTTTATCTTTTCATAAGTCATGTCAAATTTTACCACTATTACTATCTAATTTATTATGCAACTTTCCCACAACCAGTCAAGACATATTGCAGTTTCAAGTAGCATGATATATATTGAATATAGTTCTTAAAGCAAATGATGGAAGATTTAGCCTATAAATTAGTTAAAGTGACCGAAGCTGCAGCACTTGCTGCATATAAACTAGCAGGCTTCGGCGATGAAAAAAGGGCTGATCAGGTTGCAGTTGATGCAATGCGTACAGTATTAAATTCAATGGAAATAAATGGTACTATCGTAATTGGTGAAGGTGAGAGAGATTCAGCACCAATGCTATATATTGGCGAGAAGGTTGGCACTGGAAATGGTCCTGAAATCGACATTGCTGTTGACCCACTTGAGGGTACCACAATTTGCGCTCACTACAAACAGGGGGCAATGTCCGTTCTTGCTGCAACGAAAAAAGGTGATTTTTTACACGCACCTGATGTTTATATGGAAAAGATAGCAGTAGGAAAAAATCTCCCAGAGGGTGTAGTCTCACTAAAAAATAGCATTGAAAAGAATCTAGACAATTTAGCCAAGGCAAAAGGATGTAAAGTAAATGATCTTACAGTAACTGTACTTAACCGTGAAAGGCATGATGAATTAATAGTGAAAATCAGGAAGTTAGGAGCAAAAGTTAAACTAATAGATGATGGTGATGTTGCGGCCGTAGTTTCACTAGTAAATGGCAATCATGATATGTATATCGGCATAGGAGGAGCACCAGAAGGGGTGCTTTCGGCTGCAGCGCTAAGTTCAATCGGTGGACAGATGGAGGGAAGATTAATATTTGACACGGATCAGTTAAGAGAAAGAGCAAAAAGTCTGAATATTGATGACCCAGAAAAAATCTACACCGTAAAAGACATGGCAAGAGGTGAATCAGTGTTCATTGCAGCTGGAGTAACAAGCGGAGAACTTGTGGATGGAGTTGAATTTAGTCATAACGTCTGTTCAACTAGTTCTTTAATAATTCTACCTAACAAGCTGATAAAGGTGCAAGTTATAAGTTAGGTTAATTATTTTTCAATATATGATGTAAGAGTTAAAGGGAGTGTTAAAATGTTAGATTCATTTTCTCAAGAAAAACTAATTGTACAAGAAGTTCCTCAAGACCGACATAAAAAGAAGGCTGAACCCTTTTCAAAACCTTCTATCTATTGTTTCTTAAACCACTCTGCTGAACGGAGACAGTTTAGGCTGTTATGCCTGGCGGCTTTGTTGGAATAAGTTTTTCAACATTGCTAACAATAAAATTGATTGTATCGTTAGCTACCTTATCGAATTTATCATTTATCTCTTTTCCTATTTTTTCATTTTTAACATATTCGTGTAGAGCTAAAGCAGTTATAGCTGCACATGCTGCAATTAAGCCAGTTTTTGCTATAATGAGCATTGATAATCCTCCTGCAAATATAAATGTTAATCCAATAGCTAGGTTTATAATTTTACTTTGTGTTGTTTGTTGTGCTGCCTGATTCTGATCTACTTTTTCTTTTTCAAGAGCGTTTGATATTGTTTTTGAGAAAATTTTTACCGCGATTGTTGCAATTGCGATCATAGCTAATCCTATGGCTATTTTTGCTAAGAGAAAAAATGATGGGAACACCATCGCAAAGAATAGTAAGCCAGCTCCTACAATTAGTAACTTATTTTTAGGTTGGATTTCATTTGATATAATAAACCTCCATTTCATAACTGCCGGAGTATACCTAATATAAAATACGGAGATAGTCAACATATTTTATGAAAGGGCACGTTAAAAGTTTTTTTTCATGTTGTTCTTCGCCGCCTCGTGGTTAAATTTGGAATTTTAGAAAGAGTTACGTATTATTTGAAATTCTTGTATACTGTTTTGAATCAGTTAAATAGATAATGAAGTGCAGGACGCAGTTTTAATTTTACAAGATGGCAAGTGCTTTTGGGGAAAATCAGTAGGTAAAAAAGGCAAGTGCATAGGTGAGGTCTGTTTTACCACTGGTATGACCGGTTATCAGCATACTATAACTGATCCTTCTTTTGCTGATCAAATTATAACATTCACTTTTCCTCATATTGGTAACATTGGAATAAACCATAAAGATAATGAAGGAGAGAAAATTTTTGCAAGTGGTGTGGTTATGCGTGAACTTTCTTCTATGTCCCACCCTTCTTCATATATCAGTTTAAATGATTGGTTAGAGAAAAATAACGTGGTTGGGATATCAGGAATTGATACTAGAGCTTTAACGAGACATTTGAGAAAACATGGATCTCAAAGTGGAATGATATGCCCGTCAAGCGAGACGCATGTGTTGGACAAATTGAAGGAATACAAATCTGTAAATGGGATAGAAATAACCAATAAAGTCAGCTTGCATAGTAATTTTAAAAGTGACCTTAATGCAAAATATAGGGTTGTAATCGTTGATTTTGGCGTAAAAATCAGTATAGTTTCACGCTTAATAGAACTTGGTTGTACAGCTGAATTAATCAGACCAAGCACAGGTTTTGCTCAAAAAGTGTTGAGTATGAATCCAGATGGTATAGTGCTTTCAAATGGTCCTGGTGATCCGCAAGAAATAGGAGAAAGTGTAGTTTCAGAGATAGACATTATTATAAAATCTAAAATACCAATTTTTGGCATATGCATGGGTCATCAATTACTTGCGATTACTTTGGGAGCAAAGACCATCAAGATGGATATTGGTCACCGAGGGAGTAACCATCCAGTTTATGATGTAATTAGTGGAAAAGTTGAGATCACTAGCCAAAATCATGGTTTTGTTGTTGATTCAGCTTCTCTTCCAAGTAATGTTGAAATTACTCACATTTCTCTATTTGATAATAGTGTAGAGGGGATAATGATGAAGGATTACTTAGTCTTTTCTGTGCAATATCATCCAGAAGAAGCGCCAGGTACGCATGATTCGCATTATTTATTTAGACGTTTTATTGGCAATATTGTGTTGTATAAAATGAAATCTGCATGATTTTAATCAGGGTAGGTTTTATTGCTTGATTTTTTAATTTTAGGCGTTTAGTATTAAATACAATAAAAGCTTGAGTTAAGGTACTAAAATAGCGTTCTCTTAACAAATTTTTGTGGAGGAGTGACCGAGTGGTTAAAGGTAACAGACTGTAAATCTGTCCGCATTGCGTACGTAGGTTCGAACCCTACCTCCTCCATTGTGCGGGTATAGCTCAATGGTAGAGCTCTAGCCTTCCAAGCTAGTGACGTGGGTTCGATTCCCACTATCCGCTCTTTTTTTTTGTTGTATTTTTATAAAATCAACATATTATTTATTGATGTATTTGTATTTTAGGTAGAAAAGTTTAAATTATGACAGCAGTAGTGGAAGCATTTGGAAAGCCGCATGTAAATGTGGGAACAATAGGACATGTGGATCATGGGAAGACAACGTTAACAGCGGCGATAACAAAGCATTATGGAAATTTTGTAGCGTACGATCAGATAGATAAGGCGCCAGAAGAAAGGAAAAGGGGGATAACGATAGCAACAGCGCATGTTGAGTATCAGACGGAAAAAAGGCATTATGCACACGTTGATTGTCCTGGACATGCTGACTATGTAAAGAACATGATAGTAGGTGCAGCACAGATGGATGCGGCGATATTGGTAGTGTCGGGGGTTGATGGGCCAATGCCACAAACGAGAGAGCATATATTGCTAGCGAAGCAGGTAGGTGTTGGATATATCGTGGTGTATATAAATAAAGCTGATGTTGCTGACGCTGATATGATAGATTTGGTAGAAATGGAAGTGAGGGAATTGCTGAATAAATACGGATTTCCAGGGGATGAAGTGCCTGTGGTAGTGGGGTCTGCATTGAAAGCGCTGGAGGATGACAGTAGCGAATATGGAAAGAAATCAATAGATAAATTGATGGAAAAGTTAGATGAGTATGTGGCGGTTCCACCAAGGCCTGTGGATTTACCATTTTTATTGCCAATCGAGGATGTATTTTCGATATCGGGGCGAGGAACGGTGGTAACAGGAAGGATAGAGAAGGGAGAGATAAAGACGGGAGAAGAGATAGAGATAATAGGTCTGAAAGCGACGCAAAAGACGATATGCACAGGTGTAGAAATGTTTAAGAAGTTGCTGGATAAGGGGAGTGCAGGACTCAATGTAGGAATATTGTTAAGAGGAACAAAAAGAGAAGAAGTGGAGAGAGGGCAAGTATTAGCAAAACCGGGGACGATAACGCCGCATAGAAAGTTTAGGGCGGAGGTTTATATATTAAAGAAAGAGGAAGGAGGAAGGCATACACCATTTTTTGCGAATTACCAGCCACAGTTTTATTTAAGGACAACGGATGTAACCGGGAGCATAAAATTGCTAGATGGGAAGGAGATGGTAATGCCAGGAGATAATGTGAGTGTAGAAGTAGAATTGCAAGTACCGATAGCAATGGATAAGGGATTGCGTTTTGCGATAAGAGAAGGCGGTAGAACTGTTGGTTCTGGTGTTGTTTCTGAAATTTTGGAGTGAGAGTAGTAACTAAGATGAAGCAAGATATATATATTAACATTAAGGCTTTCGATTGTTCTTTATTGGAGGAGTGTGTTCGAAAATTTGTTGATGAATTAAAGCGGTCCAATGCAAAATTATCTGGTCCGATTGCGTTGCCAAGAAAAGATTCTAAATTTATTGTTAATAGATCTCCTCACGTTGATAAAAAATCTCGTGAACAGTTTGAAATGAGAACTTCTAGGCGTTTGATTGTTTTACATGATCTTACTCCTACTATGATGCAGATGCTTACAGGTTTATCTTTTTCTGCTGGCGTAGAAGTGGATTTAAAAGTCAAGGAAGTTAAGGTTTAGGAGAAGGAAATGAAGAGAATAAATTCACTGAGGAGAATTGGTTTACTAATGATGAATATTGGTCATACTGCTATGTATTCTGACAATAGTCGCATGGCTGTAACTTTATTGCATCTCAGCGAAACTCATATTGTTGATATAAAAGGACAAGATAAATGTGGCTATAATTCAGTCATTTTGGGCACAGGAGATTTTAAAAATATAGCAAAACCTCAGTTGGAATATTTAAAGAAAAAGGGTATAAATAATAAATGTAAGTTATACGAAAGTAGATTAAATGACCTGTCGGGAATAGAATGTGGTAAAAAAGTGGGAATCAATCATTTTGTGGTTGGTCAATATCTTGATATTACGGGTTATTCTATAGGTAAAGGATTTGCTGGTGTAATGAAGCGGCATAACTTCAGTGGGCTTAGGGCATCTCATGGTGTTTCTATTGCTCACAGATCACAAGGTTCCACTGGTCAATGTCAGGATCCTGGTAGAGTATTCAAAGGAAAGAAAATGGCTGGTCATTTAGGTAACAGCAGAATAACTGTACAAAATATGAAGATATTATCCATTGATCATGAAAATAGTATAATTGCTGTGAAGGGTAATAATGTTCCTGGGTTTAAAAATTCCTATGTTTTTGTAAGAGATGCAGTTAAAAAATCTTTACATAAAGATGTTCCTTTTCCGGTAGGTTTACTGTTAGATGTAAATGATGATGCTAGTAATTTGGTAAGTTAGTTATGGAATGTAATTTAGTTAATCTATCTAATAATAATGTAGGTACTGCTCAGCTCAATCCTTTGATATTTTCTGCTAAGCAAAAATTGAGTATTTTGCATGATATAGTGAGATGGCAATTAGCGAAGAGAAGAGCTGGTACTCATAAAACAAAAGGTATCAGTGATGTCTCTGGTACAACAGCTAAACCTTATGGTCAAAAACGTACCGGTAGGGCAAGACAAGGGAGCTTGCGATCTCCTCAATTTAGAGGTGGTGGGATTATTTTCGGCCCTGTTGTGAGGAGTCATACTTATTCTCTTAATAAGAAGGTACGCAAATTTGGTTTAAAAATTGCTTTATCTCTAAAGTATTTAAATAATCAAGTGATTATTCTGGATAATTTAAATATTGATGTGAAGAAAACGTCTGAAATGTGTAAATGTATTAAAAATTTTAAATTTTCTTCCTTTTTGATAGTTGGTGATTATGGAGATGATTTGTTGCGTGCTGTTAGAAACTTGCATTATGTAGACTTAATCAAACCTATTGGGTTAAATGTCTTTGATATATTGAATCACGAATGCGTGATGTTGACAAAGGATACTTTAAAGCATCTTGAAGGTAGATTGTTATGATCAAATATAATAATATAATAAAATCTCCTATAATTACAGAAAAGGCCTCTTTTTTGAGGGAGAAGTTTAATAAATATTCTTTGTATGTTTTTGTAAATGTAAATAAGCGTCAAATAAAGTTGGCAATAGAGTCTCTATTTGATGTTAAAATTTCTTCTATAAATGTTGTTAGAATTAAGCCTAAATATAGGCGTTTCAGGGGTGTGATTGGTTGTGAAAAACAGAAAAAGAAAGTTTATTTTTCTTTGATAGATGGTCAAAAATTAGATATAATGAGCGTTTAATATGGGTATGAAATTTTTTAATCCTGTTACTCCGTCTTCTCGTGGGACTGTGTTAGTAAGTAAAGTTGGTTTATCAAAAGATGAGCCAGAAAAGTCTCTTACATCCGGTAAAAAGTCCAGTGGTGGAAGAAATAATTATGGTAGAATTACAACTCGTCATAGGGGTGGTGGTCACAAAAAGAAGTATAGAGTTATAGATTTTAAGCGTAATAGAAGTGGTCAGGGTATAGTTGAAAAAATAGAGTATGATCCAAATAGAAGTGGGTTTTTAGCGTTAATATCATATAAGGAAGATGATATTAAGTCTTATATATTAGCTCCTCAAGGTATGAAGCCTGGTGATATTGTTACAGCTGGAAATGATGCTGATATTTTGCCAGGTAATTGTTTGCTACTCAAGTATATACCTGTTGGTTCTTTCGTTCATAATGTTGAGCTGAAGCCAGGTAATGGTGCTGCGATTGCTAGAGCTGCTGGTTGTTATGCGCAAATCGTTGGTCGTGATGGCCAATATGTTTTATTACGACTCAGGTCTGGTCAAATTAGGTTGATTTTATCTTCTTGCAAGGCTACTATTGGTGTAGTATCTAACCCTGACCATAAGAATAGAAAGCTGGGTAAAGCTGGAAGAAGTAGGTGGCTTGGAATTAGACCTACTGTGCGTGGGGTTGCAATGAATCCGGTTGACCATCCTCATGGAGGTGGGGAAGGAAAAACCTCTGGTGGTCGTCATCCTGTTACTCCTTGGGGTGTTGCAACAAAAGGAAAGAAAACTCGGAGGAAAAATAAATCTAGTGATAAGTATATAAAACAATTGAAAGGTTAGTTTATGAGTAGATCTGCGTGGAAGCCTCCTTTTTGTCATCCTTCTATATTAAAGTCGGTGAATAATGCTTTAAACAAGGGGTTTGTTAACATGGCTATAAAAGTTCATTCCAGGGCTTCTGTAATTCTTCCTAATTGTTTAGGTTTAAAGTTTGCTGTTTATAATGGTAAGGATTACATTCCTGTTAATGTTAATGATCAGAATATGATAGGTCATAAGTTTGGTGAATTTTCGCCCACTCGTAAATTTACTGGGCATAGTGGTGATAAAAAGGCGACAAGAAGGTAATTGATATGAAAAACAGAGATGTAATAGTTAAAGCTGGTTCTAGGGTTTTAAAATCAACTCCTCGTAAATTGAATTTGGTTGCTGGTTTAGTACGTAATAAAAAAGTTTCTTTTGCCACTGTGCAATTAAGATTTTGTGAAAAGAAAGCTGCGGGTCTTATAAGGAAGGTATTAAATTCTGCGATTGCTAATGCTCAATATAATTATGGATTGGATATCGATAATTTATATATAAAAGAAATTTCAATAGGTAAGTCTCTTACTTTGCGTAGGGTATGTCCAAAAGCTATGGGTAGAGCTAATAGAGTTAGTAAACGTTATAGTAATATAACTGTAAAATTGGGAGAAATTATATGATTCATAAAAATAGAAAATTAATAAGGAAAGTGCAAAAGTATGGGAAACGTTAATCCTAAAGGATTTAGGTTAAAAATAATTAATACTTGGTCATCTGTTTGGTATGCTGAGAAGGGTTATAAACAAGGGTTGCATCAAGATTTATCTATTCGCAGTTATATAAATGAATCTTTTAAGCATGCTGGTGTTTCTAAAGTAATTATAGAGCGTACAATCGATTTGGTGTCTGTAATAATACATTCTTCTAGACCTGGAGTGATAATAGGTAAGAAAGGCTCAGATATTGAGAAGATAAAGCAAAAAATAGCTGAAAAAGTAAAAAATAATGTGGAAGTGAATGTAGTAGGAGTTAAAAGGTCTGAAATAGATGCAGTTTTAATATCAAGCAGCATTGCACAACAGTTAGAAAAAAGGGTTTCATTTAGAAGAGCGATGAAAAAAGCTATTCAAAGTTGTTTGAGGATGGGTGCTAGAGGTATTAAAGTAAGTTGTTCTGGGCGCCTTGGCGGAGCTGAGATAGCTCGTACTGAATGGTATAAAGAAGGTCGTTTGCCTTTACACACTTTACGTGCTAATATAGATTATGCTTTTTGTGAAGCAAAAACTATATATGGTATTATAGGAGTTAAGGTTTGGGTTTATATTGGTAATTAAGGTATATTGAGATGTCTGTTCCCAAAAAGAGTAAATATAAGAAGGTATTTAAGGGGCGAATTAAGGGTAATACAAAAGGTGGTAGCACATTATCTTTTGGAGATTATGGCTTAAAAGCTGTAGAAGCAGGTAGGATTCAGTCTAAGCATATTGAAACTGCAAGGCGTGTAATATCTAGAACATTAAAACGCTCTGGTAAAGTGTGGATAAGAATTTTTCCTGATACCCCTGTTAGTAAAAAGCCGGCAGATGTACGTATGGGTAAGGGAAAAGGTAGTGTTGAATTTTGGGTGTTTAAAGCTAAGCCCGGTAGAATGTTGTTTGAGATTAGCAGTGATGTTCCCATGCATTTAGCAAGATTGGCGCTTGAAAAGGCAACCGCTAAGCTTCCTATGAAGTGTAAATTTGTATCTAATCATAATTAAATGGAGTTGCAATGGATATAGCTGACATTGAATCGAGGTCTTCACAAGAATTGCATGAAATTCTTGTAAATTTGAGAAAAGAGTTTGTTAATTTGGTTTTTCAAAAGAAGTTGGGGCAGTGCAACAATATTTCGCGTTTTAGCTTAATAAGAAAGAGCATAGCTCGTATTCTAACTACATTAAATAAAAGAAGAAGAGAGGAAAAGAATGCCTAAAAAGGTTTTTTGTGGTACTGTAACTAAGGCTAAGTGTGATAAGACTGTAAAGGTTTCGGTATTACAAGTGTATAAGGATCAGCTGTATAAAAAGGTTATAAAAAAATACAAGAAGTATACAGCACATGATGAGAATAATAGTTGTAAAGAAGGGGACAAGGTTTTAATACAAGAACACAAGCCTATTTCTACTACTAAAAAATGGGTTGTTGTTAATAGCTCACATTGAATAGGATATTTATATGATTCAAAAAAATACATTGTTGGAAGTAGCTGATAATTCTGGTGCGCGTGCAGTGCTTTGTATTGGTTTATTGGGTGGTAGAAAGTCTGCATCTATAGGTGACACAGTTATTGTATCTACTAAATCTATTACTCCAAGAGGGAAGGTTGAGAAGGGAAAAGTATATAGAGCAGTTGTGGTGAGGGTGAAAAGCCCTATTAGAAAATCTGATGGTTCTGTAATTCGTTTTTCTAGCAATGCTGTAGTTTTGATTAACGATCAAGGTGAACCACTTGGCACTCGGGTATTTGGTCCGGTAAAAAAGTTATCATCTGGTTCTTTTATGAAGATAATGTCATTAGCTGTTGAGGTTTTATAATGAGTGCTAAAATAAAAAGTGGTGACGACGTTATAGTTTTAACTGGTAGAGATAAGGGAAAAATTGGTAAAGTGATTAAAGTTGTGGCATGTGATGCTAAAAAGAAAGTAATTGTTTCTGGGGTAAATGTACATAAGAGACACACTAAACCAAAAGCTGGTAGTAGTGGTGGTATATTAAATAAAGAGTTAGCTATTGATATATCCAACGTTGCAACATTGGACCCTAAATATAAAACTCCAACTAGAGTGGGGTTTAAGGTTATAGACGGTAGAAAAGTGCGTTTTGCAAAAGTTTCTGGAGAAGTGATAGATTAGGTTGATATGTTTAAAGAATTGTATAAAGATAGCATAGTAAAGTCCTTAAAGGATAAGTTTAATTACGGCAATATCATGCAAGTGCCTAAACTTGTCAAGGTGTGTATCAATATGGGCGTTGGAGATGCTGCTACAGATAGTAAAGCAATAAATGAACCACTTGATAGCCTATATTTGATTGCTGGGCAGAAGCCTTTATCAACTTTTGCAAAAAAATCTATTTCTGGCTTCAAGATCAGAAAAGGTGCTACAGTAGGTTGCAAAGTAACTTTGCGTAGAGATAAAATGTATGAGTTTTTAGAAAGATTGATATATATTGCTTTGCCAAGGGAAAAAGATTTTAGAGGATTTAGTGTGAAGCAATTTGACGGTAATGGTAATTTTTCCTTTGGTATAAAGGAACATATCTCGTTTTTAGAAATAGACTATGATAAAATAAGTAAAATTAGAGGTATGGATATTAATATTATAACAAGTGCAGTTAGTGATAAGGAAGCAAAGGAATTATTACTGGCTCTTAAATTTCCTTTTTTTGATTAATTGAGAGGAGAAATATATGGCAAAAAAATCTATGATAGAAAGAAATCTTCGCAGAATAAAGCTGTGCGATCAATATAAAGAAAAAAGAGAGAAATTGAAATCTATAATAAATAATAAGAATTTGTCTATTGTAGAAAGGTTTACAGCTCAAAATAAATTAATTAAAAAATTGCCTAGAAGTTCTTCTAAAACCAAAATTAGAAATAGGTGTGCTTTAACTGGGAGACCAAGAGGAGTATATAGAAAATTTGGTTTATGTAGAATTGTTTTGCGTGATTTATGTTCTTTTGGGCAAGTTCCAGGGGTTACAAAGTCTAGTTGGTAAATATAATATAAGGAGTATATTGTGGCGTTATCTGATAGTATTGGTGATTTTTTAACAAGGATACGTAATGCTCAATTGGCAATGCATAGAACAACAAGAGTGTTGTTTTCTAAAGTGAATTCTTCTATACTGAAGATTTTAAAAGATGAAGGGTATATCCTTGATTATGAAAAGCAAGTTGTAGATAATTTACCTTCTTTCATTGTAAAATTGAAGTATTATGAGAAGTCACCTGTAATTAGTGACATAGTTAGGGTGTCAAAGCCTGGTTGTCGTTGTTATTCTAAGTATAAGGACATTTCTAAAGCATATAATGGTCTTGGTATTTTTATTATATCGACACCCAAAGGAGTGATGACTGATTATAATGCACATAAGTTAAAGGTTGGTGGAGAAGTTTTGTGTCGTGTGTTTTAAATAATAGGAGAAATTCATGTCTCGTATAGGTGCTGCTCCTATCAATATTCCTGCTGGTATTTCAGTTGAATATAATAATGGTAGGATGTTAATAAAGAGTGCTAAGGCTGAAAAAGAGCTTAGCTTAATCAGTGATGTTGTGTGCCGGATTGTTGATAATCAGCTACTCCTTTCTGTGGATCAAGATAAAGATGATTATGATGAAATAAAGCCTATGTGGGGCACTTATAGGAGTAATATTAATAATATTATTAACGGCATGGTTGATGGTTTTTCTGTTAATCTTGAGATTAATGGTGTTGGATATAAGGCAGAGTGTGATGGTAAGTATTTGACTTTGTATCTTGGTTATAGCCATAATGTTAAATATAAAGTTCCTAAAGATGTTGAGATTAAGTGCGTAAAGCCAACTCACTTAGTAGTTAGTGGTATGGATAAGCAAAAAGTTTATATGGTGGCATCTGATATATGCAGGATTAGGAAGTACGATCCTTATAAAGGTAAGGGTATTGTAATAAAGGGTAAATTTATGTTGCGTAAAGTTGTAAGTAAAAAGAAGTAATTAAGATGAGAAGGTTATATAATTTTTTAAGTAACTATGAAAAAAGGAAGTTGCGTAATAGAGCGAAGCTTGACAAGAGCGCTGAACCTTTGCGTATATCCATATTTAAATCTAATAGGCATTTTTATGTCCAGTTAATTAATGATGTAAAAGGAGTAACTCTCACTTCAGCTTCTACTTTGGATGCTAAAATTAAGGATGTATGTAAAGGAAAAGTCAATGCTGAAACTATAAAACAGGTTTCTTCTTTAATGATTGAGCGCTTATCTGGTCTGAAATTAGAACAAAAGCTAGTATTTGATCGTGGAGCGTATAAATATACAGGATTAGTTTCTCAATTTGCTGAGGCTTTAAGAAGTTCTGGATTTGAGTTTTAGAAGGTTTTGAATATGGCTATAAAGAATTTACAAAATAATAATGATTTATCAGAGCTTTTAGTTTCGGTACGAAGAGTAACAACGGTTACCAAAGGTGGCAGAAGATTTTCATTTTCAATTTTGGTTGTTGTTGGTGATGGGAAGGGTAGGGTAGGATGTGGAATAGGTAAGCACGCAGAAGTTGCTGAAGCAAGAGTCAAAGCTGTAAATGCTGCAAAGAAATCGATGATTAGAGTGTACTTGCGTGAAGGTAGAACTTTGCATCATGATATTAAAGCTAAATTTTGTTCTGGTGAGATAGTTTTAAGAACCGCAAGAGCCGGAACAGGTATTATTGCTGGTGGAGCGATTAGATCAGTTTTTGAGGTGTTAGGTATAAAGGATGTGGTAGCTAAATCCACTAGATCAAATAATCCTCATAATGTTATATGTGCGGTATTTAAGGCTTTTGATAGTATGTTATCTCCTCGTCAGGTAGCAAGCAAAAGAGGCAAAAAGATTAGCGAGATAGTTGGAAACAGGTAAAGTATGAATAATGCTGTAAAATTAAACTCTATATTTACTAAGTTATCTAAGAAAAAGAAGCCTAAGTTGCTGGGTAGAGGTATCGGTTGTGGTAAAGGTAAAACATCCGGTAGAGGGCATAAAGGGCAAAAGGCTAGAAGTGGAGTTTCCATAAATGGTTTTGAGGGTGGACAACAGTCTATATATACTCGTTTGCCTAAAAGAGGTTTTAAGCCTATACGTAGGAACATATATTCTATAATTAATGTTGGCGATATACAGCGCTTAATGGAAGCTAAAAAAATAGTGAAAGACTCTGTTATAGATAAGGAGAGGCTGTATAGATTAGGTTTTATAAAGTCTATTAAGGATAAAATTAAACTTCTTAATAAAGGTAAGTTGAGCGAAAAATTTGTGTTTCATGTTGATTTTGCGTCAGAAGCTGCAAAAAAATCTGTAGCTTCAGTCGGTGGTAGTGTGGAAATACTATCGTAAATCATGGGCAATAAATCCGCATTTAATAGCTTGGATCCTACGTTGTTATATAAAGGCGATTTATTAAAACGTATATTTTTTACGCTAATAGCTTTAATTTGCTATCGCTTGGGTACTTATGTGCCTATTCCTGGAATTAATCTTGATGTAATTAATGATATATTTCCCAAAGAGGGCTCAGGTGTTTTTGGAGTATTTAATTTATTTTCTGGTGGTGCATTGGCTAGAATGACAATTCTAGCATTGAACGTTATGCCATATATAATGGCTTCTATCATTATTCAGTTGCTTTCTTCTGCGATTAAAGGAATGAAGGAAGTTAAGAATGATGGAGAGTCAGGCCGTAGAAAGATGAATTCTTATATACGCTACCTGACCATAGTAATTTGTGTATTTCAATCAATTCCAATTTTGGTTGGATTGGAAGGGATGAATAGGGAAGGGGTATTGGTTGTAATCGAACCTGGTGTTATGTTTCGTACAATAGGTGTTTTCAGCCTTTTAGGTGGAACTATGCTTTTAATATGGCTTGGTGAACGAATCAGTGCTAGCGGTATAGGCAATGGTATCTCATTAATCATTTTCACGGGCATAATATCAGAGTTACACAGCGCTTTGTCATCTCTGTTAACGTTAAATAAAAACGGTAGCGTATCGTTATTTATTATCCTTTTTGTTTTGGTATTGTTTTTTTTGCTGCTAGTCTTAGTCATTTTTGTAGAGTCTTCTTATAGAAAAGTTATTGTTCAACATCCTAAAAAGCAATTTAAAAGATTACATAATGACAATTTTACTTATATTCCATTGAAGATTAATTTATCTGGTGTAGTACCAACCATTTTTGCTAATGCAATTTTATTGACACCTATTTCAATTGCAAATTTCTATAAGGGGCACGCTTTTTCTGATTTTATTTTAAATTACTTTATGGCAAATAAAGTAGTATATATTGTAGCCTATTTGGTGCTGATAGTATTTTTTAATTTTTTCTATACCAATTTTATATTTAATCCAGAGGAAAACGCAGATTTTCTTAAAAAAAATGGTGGTTTTATACCTGGTAGAAGGCCTGGGAAACATACTTCTGATTACCTTCAAGATATAGTTTTTAAGTTGACATTCATTGGCTCTGCGTATTTGGTAGTCATATGTACTGTACCTGAAGTTATGAGATATTATTATGATATACCATTTATTTTTGGTGGGACGAGTTTACTGATTATAGTGAACGTTATTACTGATACTATTATGCAAATACAATCTTATATTTTTTCGAATAGGTACGATAGCTGGATAAAGAAATATGAGTCTAAAACGAGGAAAGTAAGATGATCATTACGATTTTTGGTCCTCCAGGTTCTGGTAAAGGTACTCAGTCAAGCTTGTTAATAGCAAAATATAATTTAAAATTAATTTCAGTGGGGGATTTATTAAGGAATATTATATCTGATGGCAATGAGTTAGGTAAAAAAATAAAGGGTACCGTGGAATCTGGTAATTTAATTCAAGATGAAATTATATGTGGATTATTGCATGACCAGCTTGCATTAATGGATGATAATTGCTTATTAGATGGTTTTCCGAGAAATTTAAACCAGGCTCATTTTTTGACTCAAGTTTTGCAAGAAAAATATAATAGGGATGTTGATATTGTAATTGAACTGCAGCTTGACGATAATATTGCAATCGATAGATTAAAAAATCGTCTCGCGTGTTTGGACTGTAAAAGCATATATAGTGTATCTTCTTTTAAGAGTACTACTTGTGCTAAATGTAAAAGTACGAGGTTAGAGAAAAGAATTGATGATGCTGATATGTCTGCAATTAATAAGAGAATAAGTGAATATCACCTTCAAATGAAAGGTTTACGCGAGTATTATAAAGGCAAATTATTAACAATTGACGCTAATTTGAGTGTTGATGAGGTAACGCAAGAGATTGAAAGTAAAATTTCTTGTAATTTGGTTTGACTCTGAGTTGTTTTATGGTATAAATTAAGGGTTGTTATTAATAAAGTATCGAGGTACCAGTGGCACGTATTGCAGGCATAAATATTCCAGTGAGGAAATGTGTTCCTTTTGCATTAACTTATATATATGGTATAGGTATTGCTACTGCGAATGTAATTTGTCACGCTTGTGAAGTTGATAAGCGCAAACGTGTTTCAGAATTACGAGATGAAGATATAGAAAAGATCAGCAGTTTCATTAGACAAAATTATGTTATAGAAGGTGAGCTCAGAAAAGAAGTGGCTATGAACATAAAATCTTTAGTGGAAATGGGATGCTATAGAGGAGTGAGACATAGAAAAGGTTTACCTGTGAGAGGACAAAGGACTCATACTAATGCTAAGACTCGTAAAGGTAGATCTCGGTTGCCTATTGCTGGGAAAAAATAAAATTTATTATTATTGTGAGTTTTAATGAAAAAAGTCAAAACGGTTGGTAAGAGTACAAAGGAGTTTATTACTGGTGTTGTTCATATTCGTGCAACTTTTAATAATACTTTTGTAAATGTAACTGATGTTCATGGTAATACGCTATGTCAAACTTCTGTGGGTGCATGTGGTTTTTCAGGTTCGAGAAAATCCACACCTTATGCTGCAGGTAAGGCTGCGGAGGCTGCTGCGAAGAATGCAATGGAGAGATTTGGTATGAAGGTTGTCTCTGTAATAATTCGTGGTCCTGGCTTTGGTACCGAAGCTGCGGTTAAAGCACTTCAGAGCTGTGGGTTGACTGTGACTTCAATTGCAGATAAAACCGCAATTCCTCATAATGGGTGCAGGTTAAGAAAAAAAAGAAGAGTATAGGATATTTGAAAAGGTTGTTTTATGTATTATAATAATAATGTTTCTCTCTGTAGCAATTTAGATAAATTGATTAAACCTAGTTCAGTTAAGGTAATATCAGATGATTCAAGTGAAAAAGGTGATATAGTCCTAGAACCGTTGGAAAGAGGTTTTGCTTTAACATTAGGTAATGCATTAAGACGTGTAATGTTATCTTCTCTTAAAGGTAGTGCTGTTTATGGAATAAAAATTGAAGGTATAACTCATGAGTTTACTTCAATTCAAGGGGTAAGAGAAGACGTAACTGATATAGTATTAAATATGGGCATGTTGAGTTGTAAATTAAATGGTGCTTCTAATAAATGCTTAAATTTAAACGCTAAAGGGCCTTGCCAGGTATTAGCTGGGATGATAGAAACTGATGATCAATGCTCTATTGTTAATAAAGATTTGTTAATATGTACGCTGGGGCAAAATGTAGAGCTTAACATGACCATATATGTGGCTAGCGGAAAAGGTTATCTTCCTGTAACTAAGTATAAAGAAAATGAACTTTTGAAGCTTATGAGTGAACAGGATTTAATTGGTTTTATTCCAGTTAATGCTTTGTATAGCCCTGTCAACAGGGTTTCGTACAGGGTAGAGAATAGTCGTGTTGGCCAAGTGACTGATAAGGATAAGCTGATATTGTCAATTGAAACTGATGGTACAATCTCTCCAAGTCAAGCTGTTGACTCTGCTGCAAGAATATTACAGGAGCAACTTCAGCCCTTTATTAGTTCTGATGTAAGTTATAAAAAATCGCAGGTTTCTTCGTCTAGTGGTGCTAAAGATTTGGGTTATGACCCTGTCTTATTGCGTAAGGTAGATGAAATGGAATTATCTGTCAGGTCTCATAACTGTCTGAAAAACGAAAACATCACTTATATAGGTGATCTTGTGCAAAAGACAGAAGGTGAAATGTTAAGAACTACTAATTTTGGCAGGAAGTCTTTGAATGAGATTAAGGCAGTTTTGGCTAATTTTGGCTTGTCTTTGGGTATGAATGTGCTAAACTGGCCGCCTAAGGATATAGATGAGTTGGCTAAACAACATACTGATGAAGATTAGGTGATATATGAAACATGGAATAAAAAAACGTAAACTATCTCGTTGCACTGAACATAGATTATCGACGTTAAAGAATCTATCTATCTCATTAATTAACCATGAGCAGATTGTAACTACTTTACCAAAAGCTAAGGAACTTCGTCCATATGTCGAAAAGTTTATTACAATTGCTAAGAATAAGAACACTTTACATGGTAGAAGACTTTTGCTTTCACGCCTTCATAATAGTAAGTTAGCAGCTGATAAGTTATTAAACGTCTTAGCCAGCCGTTATCAAGATCGTAAAGGTGGGTATTCTAGAATAATAAAATTTAGCACTCGAAAGGGTGATTGCGCTTCAATGGCAGTGATAGAACTGGTTAATAGGGATATTGCAGCAAGAGGTAAGGTTTATAGTAAAAATAGAGAAGGAGGCAAAGCAGTTACACAAAGTTAATTGTTATCATAATTGTTCTTCTTATGGTAAGTAGGTTACGCTACTTTGTAGGTTACTTTGGCGAATTGTTAGTTTTGGCATATTTAAAGCTGAAATGGTATAATGTTATAAAACGCCGTTACCGTTGTAAGTTCGGTGAAATTGACTTAATTGTATCTAAAAAAAAGGAGCTGATTTTTATAGAAGTTAAAACAAGTTTACTTGGAAAAGAAATACCGATATCTCATCTTCAATGTCAGTCTATTATAAATTCTTCTAAGTATTTCTTAAGTACAAACCTTAGTTTTTTAGATTATTCAGTCAGATATGATTTATGTTTTCTTTCCTTAAAGAGAGGACCTGTTTATATAAAAAATGCTTGGATTGAAGAATGGAAGGTTTGTAGCTGAATTAATTTAGATTTACTGGATTTAATATGAAAAAGACCCAATACAATAATTTAGTTTCATCTTACGCTAGAGTGCTGTTTCATGTCTCAGGAAGCAGGTTAGGTATTATAAGGAAAGAAGTAGAATTTTTATTGGCTTTTTTTAAGGATCAACGTGATGTTTTTGTGTACCTATCTCATCCTATGATTTCTTTTGCACACAAAAAAGAAGTGATGCTTTCTATAAATGAGCACTTGAGTGAAAATTTAGTAAAATTTATTATGGTTATATTTGCAAACAAACGCTCTAGTTTATTGATCCTTATATTAGAAAAATTCTTAAGTCTTGCAAAAGAAAATGAAAATGAATTCGAAATTACTATAAAGTCAGCAGAAGCTTTAAAGGAATCTGATATAAAAATAATTACTGAATCTTTGAGCTTTCTTGGTAAAATAATAAAAGTAAGCAATGTGGTTGACCCTTCTATACTAGGTGGCTTCGTAGTTAGGTATGGTTTTAATTTGATCGATGCTTCGCTAAAAAGTTACTTAGATAGGTTAGTTGACTTAAGTAAAATGGAAATATTAAAAGTAAGGAATTTTGTATGAAGAACAGTATGAATGTTTCTGAGATAGCAAGTGTAATAAGGGAAAAAGTTGAGACGTTTGATAATCCTATAAAGCGGGAAAATATAGGTGAAGTAATTTCAGTAACAGATGGTATCGCATTGGTTTATGGGCTGGAAAAAGCAAAATTCGGTGAAAAGGTATTTTTTGCAAGCGGTGTAGAAGGAATAGTTCTTGATTTAGATCATGATACGGCTGGAATAGTTGTGCTTGGTAATGACCGTGATGTGAAAGAAGGGGACGTTGTAAAATGTAGTGGTGATGTTGTGCAGGTGCCTATAGGGCATGAATTGTTAGGGAGAGTTGTAAATGCGTTGGGCCATCCTATAGACGACGGTGGGGAAATTAGAGCCAAAAACAGAATGGATATAGAATCTAAAGCGCCAGGCATTATTGATCGTAAGTCTGTGCATGAGCCACTGCAAACAGGAATTAAAATTATAGATTTGCTAATTCCAATAGGTAGAGGGCAGCGTGAATTAATTATTGGCGATAGACAAATTGGTAAAACTACTATTGCGCTTGATACTATTATCAATCAGAAGAAGATTAACGATGAGGTAAACGAAAATCAAAAAATTTACTGTGTTTATGTTGCTATTGGACAAAAAATTTCAACAGTAGCAAAAGTGGTAAATAAGCTGAAAGAAAGCGGAGCATTAGAGTATACAACTGTAGTTGTGGCTAGTGCATCTGACTGCGCGCCTATGCAATTTTTAGCACCTTATGCTGGTTGCACTATTGGGGAATTTTTCCGTGACAATGGAATGCATTGTTTGATTATATATGATGATTTATCTAAGCATGCTGTGGCATATAGGCAGATGTCTTTATTGCTCAGACGTCCTCCTGGTCGTGAAGCTTACCCTGGAGATATATTCTATGTACATTCTCGCTTGCTTGAAAGAGCTGCTAAAATGTCTGATAAAAAAGGGCAGGGGTCTTTAACTGCTTTGCCGATTGTCGAAACTCAAGCTGGTGATGTATCTGCATATGTGCCAACAAATGTTATTTCAATTACCGATGGGCAGATCTTTCTTGAGTCTGAATTATTTTATAAAGGATTTCGACCTGCAGTAAATATAGGTTTGTCAGTTTCACGGGTTGGTTCTGCTGCACAACTAAAGTCTGTGAAGAAAGTTGCTAGTTCTATAAAGCTAAGCTTAGCTCAGTATAGAGAATTAGAAGATTTTGCAAAATTTGGTTCTGATCTTGATGCTAGTGTTCAATTATCCTTGAATAAGGGTAAATATCTTGTCGAGTTATTAAAGCAAAAACAACATTTACCTATGTCAATAGAAGAGCAAGTAGTGCTGATGTATATTTTTTCTAACCTATATAATCAGTTAAGTAAAATACAAATAAGTTACATTAATAAATTTGAACATGATCTTATTAATTATTTTCATACTGTACACCCTGGGGTTTTAAAAAAGTTGTCAAATGACATGAGTGATGATATAAAAGGTGATATTTTTAACATTGTGAGTAATTTCGTTACTCAATTTAATTGCGTTTAGGTGGTGATTATGGCTTCATCCATTATTAATAAATTTCCTATGACGAGGGAAGGTTTTGAGAATATGCAAGCCGAACTTGAAAAATTAAAGGAAGAAAAACCTTCTGTGATACAGGATATTTCTGATGCTCGTGATCAAGGTGATTTGTCTGAAAATGCAGAGTATCATGCAGCACGGGAAAGGTTAGGTTTTATTGAAGGCCGTATAATGGAGATAGAAAGTAAGCTCTCACATGCGGAAGTAATAGAAGTAAAAAATTTGTCTGGTGATTCAGTAATGTTTGGTGCAACTGTGACATTAAGCATGTTAAGTGATAATAACGGTGAAGTGGAATATGTTTATAAGGTTGTAGGCGAATATGAAGCTGATGTTTCAAAGCAGTTAATATCTACTAGTTCACCACTCGGGAGTGCCTTAATCGGCAAAAAAGTCGGTGAGTATGTGGAAGTGACAGTGCCAAATGGAGAGAAATTGTATAAAATAGTTAAGATTGAATTTAAGTAAATTATTATGGTACAGGCCACTTATGCTTCAATGAGTCTACCCGGTATTTCTTCTGTGGAAGATGTATTAGAGGATGCTCGTTCCGGTAAATTATTCATTTTAGTTGATGATGAAAGTAGAGAGAATGAAGGTGATTTGGTTGTCTTAGCTGAAAAAGTAAAACCAGAACATATGGCTTTTATGGTTAGGTACGGTACAGGGGTTGTGTGCTTAGCAATGACTAAATTTCACATGAAGAGGTTGGGCCTTAATTTCATGGAAAAGAAAAATATTGGTGAAAATCATACCGCATTTACTACATCAATTGATGCACGTTATGGCATTACAACCGGTGTTTCAGCAGAGGATAGAACGAAAACTATACATGCTGCTATCAACAAGGATGGCACTCAGGATGACATCATAACTCCAGGTCATGTTTTTCCTGTAATTGCACATAAAGGTGGGGTGGCACAACGTGCTGGTCATACTGAAGCGAGTGTTGAAATGGCGAAGTTAGTAGGGTTTGATCATTCAGCAGTTATTTGTGAATTAGTGAATGATGATGGCTCTATGATGCGCTTACCTCAGTTACTTAAATTTGCTGAACAACATAAAATTAAGTTAACTACCATCGACAAACTTAACAGTTACGTTAAAAAATTAAACTAGCGTTTATAAATTTGTATAATTTAAGTGTTAAAATATAGAATTCCTATAAATTATACAAGCACAGAATTTCCATGTTTAGAATTGCTAAGTTTTTGACCTTATTGTTCTTTTTTGCATATTATAATAATGCTTACTCTATTAACATTATTAGAGATAGTGAAGTGGAAGCAATAGTGAAAGAGCTAGCGCAACCTTTATTTTTCGCTGCAAACATTGATAGTGACCGAATGAAAGTTTTTATAATTAATGATAATTCGATTAATGCTTTTGTAATTAACAACAACAGTATCTTCATTCATTTAGGACTTTTACAATACTCGGCTAAACCTTATGTCCTGCTTGGTATATTAGCACATGAGATTGCTCACATATCTGCTGGTCATATATTGCAAATGAGTAGTGCTATGGGTTATTTTCAATCGATAGCAATGATTAGTTATATGGTAGGATTAGTTTCTAGTATTATCATTAACCCTCAGGTTGCTGGTGCAATTTTGCTTAGTGGTGTAGCACTCAGTTCAGGGCTATTTTTTAACTATTCTCAAGAGCAAGAAAGTATAGCAGATAGCTATGCTTTAAGGTACCTTGATGAATCTGGCTATGATAATTCAGGTATGAAAGAGATTTTTGATTATTTTAAAAGTATTGAGCATGAGAACACCGAGGAATATTTCCGCACTCACCCACTTAGTGAGAAACGCATATTTGCTGTACAAAATTATAAGGTCAAAAACAACGTAAAACCAATTTTTGCGGATAAGTTACTAAAGTTTGAGCGTGTGGTTGCAAAGCTAGACTCTTTCTTTGCTCCTATTCATGTGTTATCTAATAAATATGAAAATAATTCTGAGTATGTAAATGCTATAGTTTGCTATAGGCAAGGAAAGATAGAAGAGGCTATTGCTAAAGTTAATTCATTGATTCAAGAGTCACGCAATGACCCATACCTATATGAATTAAAAGCAGAAATGCTATACAAGGCCGGAAATTTAAGTGAAGCAATAAAAATGTATGAGGAATCGCTTAGGTATTTATCTGAGAAAAACAGTTATTTAGTGAAACTTGCATTATCTCATACTTTATTATTACACGGTGATGCAAAAAAGGCGATTTTTTACCTGGAGCAGATTTTGAATGTAGAACCAAATAACGCTTTTGTCTGGAAATATTTAAGCATTGCATATAAATGTGAAGCTGATACGGCAATGCATTATTTTGCCTTGACAAAAAAGGCTTGTATTGAAGGTGATTTAAAGCAATTTACAAAATATGCTGAGCTAGCTGTTAAAACTCTACCAAAAGATAGTCCTTATTTGTTGCAAGTTGAAGATATGAAGCAATTTAATGGATAACAAAAAAGCATTTCTGCACTTTTATGGGTTATTTTCCACACTTTTCCAACATAGCTTTTGCTTCATTACTTACGTTGGGCATAATTTTCGTTATGATAGTTTTAGCGCCAAAAAATACACCACAGAACATGCCTAGAGCAAAGAGGGCTGGCCACGGCATCCTGCCAAATATTGCAAGCAAAGCTGCACCAATTATTACTACCGTCATAAGTGGACCGCCTATTCCCCAAACGTAACCAATAATATTGCATATTACTTTAGTTGTGTCATCCATATCAGGATCAGTGGTAGCTGCATAACCTGAGAAAGAGAAAAGTAATACTACACAAAAAACACTAAAAAATCTTTTTATTATAGAGCTCATTTTCTTGCCTTTAAATAACAAATTAACGCAAACGCAAACCTACACATATTTTTATTTTAAAGTAAAAATTATAATTTGTCTATACATAAGTGTTGCTACATAAATAACCCACCATTAATGTTAAGCACATGCCCTGTTATATATTTTGCTTCATCACTTGCTAAAAATAATACCCCTGCTGCTATTTCTTCCCCTGTTCCCATTCTTTTCATTGGAATATTATCTAATATTTTTCCCTTTTGTCCTTCATTTAAAACTTCAGTCATTTTAGTATCTATAAACCCAGGAGCAATACAATTTACTGTTATATTACGACTTGCAACTTCTTTTGCTATAGATTTGCTCATAGCTATTATTCCAGCTTTAGACGCTGCATAATTTGCTTGCCCGGCGTTTCCTGTCAGCCCTATTATTGAGGAAATATTTATAATTCTTCCCCAATTATTCTTAATTAGTCTCTTACATGCTTCTCTACTCAGCTTAAATGTAGAGCTCAAGTTAATATCAATTACTTTTTGCCATGCTTCATCTGTCATTCTCAATAATAAACTGTCTCGCGTAATGCCCGCATTGCATATAAGCCCGTCAAAGCCTTCCATCAACTCACTTGCTCTATTTACTAGTTGATTTACTTCCTCAGCATTTGATAAGTCACAAGGGAGTATGTGCATATTTTTTTCATATTGTTTAGCAACTTCTTCGAGCACTTCTTTTTTTGTGCCAGAAATACATAAAGTTGCTCCGGCTTTGTGCATAATTTTTACAATTGCTTGCCCTATTCCGCCTGATGCGCCAGTGATCAGGAACTTTCTACTTTCCAATCTAAACATAATAACTTTATATTATCTTAATTCCTAACAGAATATCGACTGGTTGGCAATAGATTTCTTACATAATATAAGTAACTCAGATATTCACAAAATAAAGGAAAAGTTATAATAAAGTTAAACGTCAAAAAATTTTAAAAACATAGTTGATGCAGGAATTGTTACTAAATAGTTTATTCTGGTGCTCTGCAGTCTAAATGGAATGCCTAAATTATAGATTCTTTGTTTTTGTGTGTTATCTTGAGTTAACACAAATTCACAGTAGTATTATGATAAGTAAGTTAAAAAAGCTTAGCGCTGGATTTTCTTTGACAGGCCTGATTGGCCATAGTGATAATATAAATATGCAAGGAGCAAAAAATAAAAAGAAGAAGTACCCAAAATTTTTGGATAAGACGTTTGCATTGATTGATGCAGTGATAAATTTTATTTTAAAACGCGAAAGTAATAACGTAAATGAAGTTCTGAGAGTAACATGGGGACCACTATTTTTTGGTCTGGTAGTAATACTCATCTTTTTTGGGATAGGTGGTATTTGGTCGGCTATAGCTCCAATTGACGGTGCGGTGCATGCAAGTGGAGAAGTTATTGTATCTTCAAATAGGAAAATAGTTCAACACTTGGGCGGAGGAATAATAAGCAAAATTTTAGTCAAAGAGAGCCAAGCAGTTAAAAAAGATGAGCCTCTAGTTTTGTTGAGTGATGTTAACGAGAAGGCGAATTTAAGTATTATCAAAGAGAAGCTCTTATCATTTTTAGCAACAGAAGCAAGGCTTATTGCAATCAGAGGAGATTTAGACACGCTCGAGTTTCCTGATGAGGTTAAAAAATTATCTCATGATGAACTTGTAAATAAAGCGATAAAGAATCAAGTAAAGTTGTTCAACTCTCAGAGAAAGAGCATATTGGGAAAAACAGACATACTGCAACAACGTATAAAGCAGTTAAATGATGAATTAGCTGGGCTAAACTTTCAACTAAATGCAGCTCATAAGCAATATGACTTGATAACTGAGGAGTTGGAAACAAAAAGACAATTACTTGATAGTGGCCATATAAGCAAACCACACATTTTAGCTTTAGAAAAACAGTTTGCTGAAATTGAAGGCAGAGTTGGACATTACCGTTCTGCAATATCTCAAGTGCAGCAAAAAATTGGAGAGAACGAATTAGAAATTATAAACGTGAGAAATGATTCTCAAGAAAGAGCAAACGCTGAACTTAAGGAAGTTAGTACGTCTATTGCAGACTTGAAAGAGAGGCTGATGGTTGCTGAAGATTCATTAGCACGTACAATAATTAAATCCCCTCAAGATGGGATAGTCACAGATATAAGATACCATACTGAAGGTGGTGTTATACAATCTGGAGTTCCAATCATGAGCGTAGTGCCATCGGATGATGACCTAATAATAGATGCTAAAATTCAGACCAGAAACATAGAAGAGGTACTGTCAGCACAAAAGAAAGATAGCAACATAGTCTCTATTGATGGGCTAGAAGGGCTAAAGGTTAAAGTCCGGCTGAGTGCTTACAGTGCACGTCGTTTAAGTTTAATTAGTGGTATAGTAAGCCATATTTCTCCTGATGCTCTTGATGATCCAAGACTAGGGCGTTATTATTCAGTGCGCGTGGTGATACCAAAGTCAGAGCTTGCTCAGTTTAAAAACGTATACCTATACCCTGGTATGCCAGCAGAAGTGTACATAGTTACTCAATCCCGTACTCTTTTATCATTCTTGTTTACACCTATAATTGCAACAGTCGATAGGTCTTTTATAGAAAGGTAGCTCTATTTGGCTTCTCTAAAGATTTCGTTTACAGAATCTAGTAACTCAGCTATGCAGAATGAAAAAAGTTTGTATGGTATACAAATATAGTGTGTTTTTTTATAATTATTTTCTATAATGCGTAAACCTTTGGTCCAAGCTGTAGATGCTACCATAGGCATTAAAAGTTAATTAACAAACTGCAATGTATAATAAAATAAAGGAACTTGTAAGATTTTGATCTTGCAAATTATAAACTTGTCATAAAGTTTAATAGTGTCTGTTACTGCTTTTAGGTGTGAGGCTAGAGGGTTATTAGCAGTAACAGACACTATTAAACTTATTATAGAATTTACTTAAAGTAAATACTTAATTTAAAATATTATAATATTTTTCCTTACAATAGATTTATGTAAATGCTTTTTTCCTCAAATTAGTATTGTACTATTATACTTATTGAATGCTAAAAAATTATTAACCATCACTAATCTCTATTTGCATAGTAAGTTTATATATACTATTATACAGTATATCATTTAGTTTTATAGCAAACAAACAAAAGATATGGTGAAGTTATTTGCACTATTGATAATATTTTACTCAAATATATCTGTTGCCTCTGCTCCTACTTCCTGGCAATTTGGATTTCCTGCTCCTGCAACTGAAGTAATGGAGGCTGTAGTTAGGTCACATTCGTTTGTAATGGTTGTGATGGTTGCAATAATGCTTTTTGTGTGGGCGCTGCTTGCTTATGTAGTATTTCGCTTTCGTAAAAGCAAAGTGGCAAACGTAAGCCAAACTAACCACAATGTCCTTTTAGAAATTGTTTGGTTTGTTATACCAACGATTATTGTTGGTATATTAGCCTTTGAAAACGCTAAATTACTGAAGCTACAGGAAGAAATACCGAAAGCTGATATAACACTGAAAGTTATTGGCCATCAATGGTATTGGAGTTACCAATATCCAGAATATCAAGGTGTGTCATTTGATAGTTATATTAAGGGAAAAGAAGACTTTATCGAAGGAGATTTAAAGCTATTCTCTGTTGATAACAACATCGTTTTACCCATTAATACTAACGTTCGTTTACAAGTTACAGCAGGAGATGTGATACACAGCTGGGGAGTACCGGCTTTCGGTGTAAAAATTGATGCGATACCAGGTAGGCTGAATGAGGCGTGGTTTAATATCAAAAAGTCTGGTGTTTATTACGGGCAGTGCTATGAATTGTGTGGTCAAGGCCATGGATTTATGCCAATTGTTGTTGAAGCAGTAAGCAAAGAAGATTTTAATAAGTGGATTGAAAATAGAAAATTAGTGAGTTAAATTTGGAGTATAGATATGAGTGACGTACCAAAGGGCATAAAGCGTTGGTTGTTTTCCACTAATCATAAAGACATAGGGACACTGTACATTATTTTTTCCATATTAGCTGGAATTATTGGTGGATTATTATCGGTGATTATTCGCACTCAGCTAATGCACATTAATATACTTAACAATAATTATCAATTATATAACGTAATGGTTACAGGGCATGCGTTGATAATGGTGTTTTTTATGATAATGCCAGCCCTCATGGGAGGATTTGGTAACTGGTTTGTACCTCTCATGATTGGCGCACCAGATATGGCATTTCCTCGTATGAATAATTTAAGTTTTTGGTTATTAGTGTCATCTTTTATTTTGCTCATTCTCTCAGTGTTTATTGGTGAAGGTCCAGGTACAGGTTGGACTTTATATCCACCTTTATCACAGGTAATGTCCCATCCAAGTGCAGGAGTTGACATTGCTATACTTGCACTTCATGTTGCTGGTATGTCGTCAATTGTTGGGGCGATCAACTTTATAGTTACTATATTTAACATGCGCACAAAAGGAATGTCATTAACTAAGATGCCACTGTTTGTTTGGTCTGTCTTGCTAACAGCATTTATGTTGATTGTTGCCTTACCAGTGCTTGCCGGTGCTATAACTATGCTTCTTACTGATCGCAATGTTGGTACTTCCTTTTTTGATCCTGCCGGTGGCGGAGATCCTGTGTTATTTCAACATCTATTTTGGTTTTTTGGTCATCCAGAAGTTTACGTAACTATTTTTCCTGCATTTGGCATCATAAGTCAGGTTGTATCAACTTTTTCTCACAGACCTGTATTTGGTTACATAGGGATGGTTTATGCTGTGATAGGTATAGCAGTATTTGGCTTTATGGTGTGGGCTCATCATATGTTCACTGTTGGGCTTAGTGCTGACGCTGCTGCATTTTTTAGCACTACCACAATTTTTATCGGTGTTATAACTGGTGTAAAAGTCTTTAGCTGGATTGCAACTATGTGGGGTGGAGCAATTGAGTTTAAGACCCCTATGCTATTTGCACTAGGTTTTATTTTTATGTTTGTTGGCGGTGGCATAACGGGAATAATTCTTTCTCATGGTGGAATAGATAAGCTTCTGCATGATACCTACTATGTTGTTGCTCACTTCCATTATGTCATGTCACTTGCTGCATTATTTGGAGCTTTTGCTGGCTTTTATTATTGGATTGGTAAAATGTCGGGTAAACAATATAATGAGCGCTTAGGTCAAATCCACTTTTGGCTTACTTTTATTAGTACCAATATCACTTTTTTACCTCAACATTTCTTAGGATTAGCTGGTATGCCGAGGCGTATACCTGATTATCCTGATGCGTTTATCCCTTGGAATTATATATCCTCAATTGGCTCATATATGTCCTTTGTTTCAGTTATGTTTTTTGTGTTTATAGTTATACATCTCTTTAAATGGGGCAAAAAAGCTGGAGATAATCCTTGGGAAGGTGACACCTTGGAATGGACAGTGTCTTCACCACCGCCTTTTCATACTTTCGAAAAGCCACCAGTGGTAAAATAGAATGTACACAAGTGTTTTGCTAAATGTTGAATCAACAATACTGGATTTTTGGCGTTTGCTGAAGCCAAGGATAATGTATCTTGTGGTATTTACTGCAGTTGCTGGTATGGTTACTGCACCAGGTAGTATGCACCCTTTTCTAGCACTAATATCTCTTATATGTGTTGCTCTTGGCTCAGGATCTGCAGGTGCTATAAATATGTGGTATGACAGAGACATAGATCTGCTCATGGAAAGGACAAAAAACCGCCCTATACCCTCAGGAAGAATTCTTGCAGAAGGTGCGCTTGAATTTGGTATAACTCTTGGAATATTGTCAGTATTTATCATGGCAATAGCAGTAAACTATATTTCTGCTGCTTTGCTTGCAGTTAGCATATTATTTTACGTTTTCGTATATACAATTTGGCTAAAAAGGCGTACTCCACAGAATATCGTTATCGGTGGTGCAGCAGGTGCTTTTCCTCCAATGATTGGCTGGGCAGCTGTGACTAATTCTGTCAGCTGGGAAAGTTTCATTTTATTTTTAGTAATTTTTATGTGGACTCCACCACACTTTTGGGCCCTATCTTTAAATAAGTCTGAAGACTATGCAAGAGCATCGATTCCTATGTTCAATATTGTTTATGGTCCGGAAAAAACAAGAAAATATATATTAATTTATAGTGTGTTGCTGGTATTAACCAGCTTGCTTCCAGCTCTATTTTTGAAAAAGGCTTTACTTTATCTAAGCATGGCAATTTTTGCAGGTTGCATCTTTATTTGGTACGCTATATCAATTCTCAGATTCAAGAACCACAACTCACAGAAACAAATGTTTTCTTATTCAATTTCTTATCTATTTTCCCTATTCGCCAGTATTATTTTTTGTTCTATTGATTTATTTTAGTTATGAAAGAACGGCAGAAGCATAAAAACTATTTTTTACTTTTCCTTTTGGTAATGCTCGTTGTCACACTTTTTTTTGTTTCTATAATAAAATTTAAAGGTGCAGCTTAAACTACCTTTAGAAATTGTGCTTTCATAAAAGCAACTATATACTTTGTTAACCGATATAAACAAAGATGAGTAAGAAAGAAGTGACAATATACACGGATGGGGCGTGTTCTGGTAATCCTGGAGCGGGAGGATGGGCAGCTATCATATTATTTCAAGATTATAGAAAAGACATTTATGGTAGGGAAGAAAATACCACAAACAATAAAATGGAGTTAACAGCGGTGATCAATGGGCTAAAAGTATTGAAATTTTCTTGTAATATTAATTTATATACGGATAGTCTTTATATTAAGCATGGCATAACAGAGTGGATAAATAAGTGGAAAATGAATGGCTGGAAAACAAGTAATAAAAAATCAGTAAAAAATATGGAATTGTGGAAAGAGCTAGACAACGTTGCTTCACAACACGAAATTGATTGGAAGTGGGTTAAAGCACACAGTGGCAATAAATATAATGAGGAGGCTGATATTTTAGCAAGAAAAGCAATAATCGATGCTTAAAAAAATTACTATATTATTTTCCGTAGCTTTATTGTTCATATTGTGCTTCTTTATTTTTTTAAAGCCTTTAGAAATCAATATTAATTATATTAATTTTTATGTTAAACATAAAATATCAAAAATATTTGTTGGCTCAAGCGTTAATATGGAGAATACCTCAGTTGTTTGGCAGAAAGATGGCAAAGATCCGTATTTAGTCATTACAGATTTGGCAATAGCAAACCCTAATTTTACTATAAAAGTTCCTGAGCTTTTTGTACATTTTAAGTTAAGTTCCTTATTTAAAGCTAGCACAAATCTCTCTCAGGTTTCAGCTGATAATGTGCATGTATGTATCAAGAGAGAAGAAACTAATGTTAATCCGCAAAACTCATTAGACCTTTTGGATAATCATTATTTAAATAGTAACCGCCTTCCTTCGGTGTCATTCCAGCGCGTGACGCTGGAATCTAGAAAAAAAGAAACAAGTAGTCAAGCTACTTGGATGACAAGGACGAGTGCTGGAATGACAGGGAAGAATTTTAAGATGACAGAAAGCAGTGCAAAAAATCTATTAAAAACAATAAGGGATTTTTTTTTTGACTTAAATGCGGATTCAAAAATTGAATTTACTAACATCGCTATTGATAAAAGCACAGAAGATGAATTTTTTATTGATAAATTATATATAGGGAAGGGGGAAGATTTTAATGTTTTAGATATTCATGTGAATACAAAAGATGGAAAGGGATTTTTGGATGATTTATCAATTACAATAAAAAATCGCAACAATTTGCTAAATGTATACGGGACATTTTATAATCTAAAATTGGGACTATTGAGCGAGTTTTCTACATTAGTTAAAAGCTACAATTTGGACAAAAATATAGGATTCAAAGGAAGCTTCTCAGTGAAAATTGATAAAAAGGATGAAATTGTAGATGGAAATATATACGTATTGAATACAGAAAATTATTTGAACAAAAATTTGGCCTTAACTAATGTAAATATAAATTTAACATATAGTGATGGAATTATTAGTGTAAAAAACTTCCATTTTAAGTTAAATGACACGTATCTCTCTTTAATAGGCAAGATGAACTTTAGTACAAGTCATGCTTTGCTTAGAATTAATATTAGCAAGTTTGCTGCAAAGGATTTATGTACTTATGTACCAGATGGTGTAGTGAATAGTAAATTTAGAAGCTGGTATTGTGATAATATTAATGGGGATGTTTTAAATACCATTGTAAGTTTCAATGGCAAAATTAACAATTTGGTTGATGACGATCTGTCAGACATTGTAATTGTTGCTGATATAGAAAATGGTAGCGTAAAATTTGATGAAGATTTTGAGCAAGTAAAGGAATTAAAGGGTGATTTGATCATCAAGAATAACGATCTCAAAATTACTGCAAATAGCGCTAAGTTTCAGAATTTCACTATTAATGGTGGTGATATTGAAATGAAATCTCTCAATAAGGAAAATTCAGTTCTAACCATTAATGGCCAAGCTGTAAGTGATGCGTATGGTTTATATGAGCCTATAAGATTTAAGCTGGATGATGTGGTGAAGGTTGAAAGGGATAAAGTAAGTGGAATGGCAAAATCTGTATTTAATTTTCGCATTTTTAATCTAAATGCTGATGACAAAAAAGTAGACTTCTCAGCAAATTTTCATTCTGAAATTGACAATTTGGCCGTCTATAATGCAAGTCTTGGTAAATATGACATTAAGCTTAGTTTTGGCAGTGACTTTATAGATTTAAATGGTAGTGGTATGGTGAATAACACACAGCTATTATTTGACCTGAAAAGTAGCAATAGGAATGAAAGTTTTGCCTGGAATTTGACCGGAGATTTACCCGCTCAAATACTTGATTTTGATGAAAATATAGGTGGCTATGTCAATACAAATATAGAATTGGTAATAAATCAAGATAAGACGGGACATGTTAATGGTAATATGGATTTATCAGAGCTTGAATCACGTTCAAGTTATTTTGGGTGGAAAAATCGTTTTGAAGATCACAATAAAGTTTTGTTCTCTGTAAAATTAAAAGGTGCCGATGAATTGTTAATAGACAAATTAGATGTTATAGGAAATGACCTAGATATAAAATTCAGCGGAAGAGTAGGAAATGGAAATTTATATTTAAATTCTAGTAGTTTTAAATTGCCTGATAATGATTTTAGTATAGAAATTGAATCAGGTAAGGAAAAAAATGCCATAACTATTTATGGTGAGAAAATCAATTTGAGTGATATTTTAGGCTTGCTTGGCAAAAACAATAATGGATTAAACAAAGATATGGAAATTAGTATGAATGTTGACAATGTAATTATGAAAGAAGGCGTCGTTATCAAAAATGCTAAGCTGAATGTAACCTGTACTAAAGGTAATTGCAATGGAAGTCAATTTACAGGACAGTTTCTAGAAGATAGCAGCAACATACTAGCGGAATACAGTGGAATAGGGCTCGAAATATATGCGGATAATGCAGGTATACTTTCGCGTTCCTTAGGCATTAGTAAATCAGTCAAAAATGGTAAACTTTCTCTTTATCTATCTCCTCAAAGAGAAAATGAAGAACATTATGGCATGTTATCTATTAGTAATTTTTATATCAAAGATGCTCCACTACTCACTACTTTATTATCGATGTCTTCGCTTCCTGGTATTGTAAATGCTATAAAGGATGAAGGTGTATACTTTTATAAATGTAATGTACCTTTCTCATACAAAGATGGCTCTGTCGAAATTGAAGAATCTTGGCTTGAAGGGGCGGAATTAGGCATTAGCACTAGCGGTAAGCTCGACATTAGAAATTATAAATTCCAAGTTGAAGGACAGGTAATACCAGCATATTCAATTAATAAATCTTTGTTAAAAATTCCTATAATTGGGAAACTTCTTACTGGCGGGAAAAGTAGGGGAATCGTTTCAATAGACTATAAAGCAAGTGGTGATGACAAAAACAATAACGTATCTGTTGATCTTATCTCTTCGCTAACTCCAAACCTATTAAAGAGGTTATTGGGAGTGTTTGATCGCATTATGACAAAAACTAACGAAGCTGTCATCGGTGGCTTAAAAGGTGGTGTGAAAAAGAAATTTGGTTCGACATGACCAAAAGGGAAGTTGTTTAACAAAATTATGGACAAAAATGCAAGAATTTCAGAATGATCCACCTGGTTTTTTATCCAGTTGTTTAAGTACCCTTTATCGCCTCCCATATCTGCAAAGTTATAAATACAACTAGAAGGGTAGGGGATAAAAGTTCGTTATTTCACTATATTAGGTCATCATGTTGGTGATAATCTGAGTAATTGCCTACGTAATTTTCGTCAGCATCGTGATTAACATCAGGTTTAAGCAAAGAAAGATTGTCATCGGATTGTTCTTCTGATAAGTTAAGCAAAGAAAGGTTGTTATCAGATTGTTCTTCCTCTTTAGACTCAAATAACCATGAAAAGAATGATGAGATAGAATCAATAACGGATTTAATTGCTGGAAAAATAATACTGGATAAGAAGTTACTGGGTTGCTGAGTGTCTTGCTGGTTACTTTTTTCCTCTTCTACATCTACATTACTTTGCTCTACTTCATTTGATTTTTCCACCTCTTGTTCAGGTTTACTTCTGCTTATATCCTCTTTGGGTTCTTTTCCTGATTCTGGTTCAGGCTCTTTTCCTGGTTTTGGATCTGTGTCATCCACATCTTCTTCAGACTTACTTCTGCTTATAAGTGTCTTATCTAACCATTCGGACATATTCTTGTCTGGATTATGAAAATACATTCGACTTATCTCCTTATTTTCATCAATAGAAATTACTACAGCTGCATTCTGACTTAATGGCCCCTCATTTAATCCATCACATTCACTAATGAGCGATTCATGAGAGTTCTTAATGTCTTTGATAAATTGAAGTTTTTCTTTTTCTGCTGAAAGATAACCTTTGTGTTGTATATCATAATTGGTCCCTTTGTACTTAAATTGCAACACTCCTGTAAACTCTGTGTATTCATCGCCTTTTTGTTCTTCTTCTGGTTCTGGATTCGTGCGGTTTTCATTTGCCTCTTCTTCAGACTTACTTCTGCTTATAAGCGTCTTATCTAGCTGTTTGAATATATTTTTGTCGGAGTTTTGAAAATATATTCGACTTATCTCCTTATTTTCATCAACGTAAATCGATAAAGCTGTATTCTCATTCCCCAATCCATCACATTCACTAACGAGCGATTCATGAGAGTTCTTTATATCTTGAATAAATTGAAATTTCTCTTCTTCTGAAAGGTCCTTGCGGTATATACTATAAGTTGTATCTTTATATTTAAATTTAAACATCGATCCACGATCTTCATATTCATCTAGTCCAGAATTCTTGACACGTTGTATAATTTGAAATTTCTCTTCTTCTGAAAGATCCTTGCAGTATATACTACCAGTTGTATCTTTATATTTAAATTGAAACATCGATCCATGGTCTTTATATTCATCTACACCCATCTGCTTGCAAATAGCTTTATAATTTTTTTCTTCTACTTCAAGTCCAATTGCATTTGCCATCAGCTGATTATTTATACGGTCTAACTCCTCTACTTTTGCTTCGGAAAGCTTAAATTGAAACACATGACCGAATTCATGAGCTAAAACGTTGTCCGTATAAACATCTTTATAGAGTAATACGCTTTCTCCATTTGTCATCCCACCAGAAGTATTGAGCGAAGATTGACTCCGTGAAAACCCAGGAACCAAAGTGCCATATCCCCTATAATTATCTCTATTATTAAAAACATAGGTATGCACAGTCACTTGAGTATCACTATCCATACAAAACTTTGCTTTATATGCCTCATAGGCATTTTGAATATCAAGCTTCATTTGCTCCTGCTCTTGTTGCGATACATTGTCATAATGTATTACGCAATTCAACTTTCCGTATTCAAAATTAAATTGATTAGGCAGCACATCTTGTACTCCTACGTATTTTGTATTCTCACTAAAGTTTTTTGATTGTGCAGTTTTATATAAATCATTACGGTATGTAATAGAGTTTCCATTAGGCAGCTTAGGTATCTGCGCAATCACTGTTCCATTACTATCATAGAAGAAAATATCAGAATCACCAATCCTAAAATCCGTTATAGCTTGCCCACAAGTGCCATCGTTTGCACAATCGTGATTATCTTTCTTATAAAACCATGCGTTAGTGTATTTTCCCATTTTGATACCTCACTACCAAACCTTACTATATTATTATCTTGGTAAAAATCATAATAATTCGTTAACTTGTATTTTAAATCTGTATATCAAATGTACTTTTCTCGTAAGGTGCCAATTGTGAAGCTAATGAACTTTATTTGTTTAAAATTTTGCTGAAATAGCTCTTTTTATACTATGTTTTATATAGCTAAACTGACTTAGATTTACCGACAATTTGAAAGACGACAAATTCGTCATCCCGCTACTAGTTAGCGGCTGAGAGATACCGCGGCGGTATGACGTAGGAAAACCTTTCTTAGGTTAGCTATAGTTCGCTATATTATGTGATTTTATTTTTAGCATTGCTTTTTATATTATGTGATTTTATTTTCCATAATGTATATTATGTAATTTTCAATGCTAATAAAACTACTTCCTAACCTTTTAAACAGCAACTTGTCGAACCTCCAGATTAGTACTTAAGAGAAAGTGTTAAAGTATCTCTTTAAGTATTATATATTAGTATTTGGAGATCATACTTATTTAACTATATGGCGAATTTCTAAGCAGGTACCTTTTCTTTTTCTTCTTGTTCTTGTGCGTGAGCTTCTTCTAGTCTACCACTAGGTTTTAATACTGCATACGTAATACCACCAGCAACAAGTCCAACTGCCAGCGCAGCAGCTACAGCTATACCAGCTATAGCCAATATTGATAATTGAGCACCGGCAACACCACATCCACCACCGACTACCAATGCAGCTATAACACCACAAATGATACCAATTCCTATTGCTTTATTAGTTACTTGTTTAGTTTCTATCTCATGTTTCTCTTTCATTTTATCATTAAAACCTTTGGCAAAACCCTTGGCAAAACCCTCGAAAAAATCCCAAAGTTCATCAAAAAGCATTTGCTCTTCTTCAGGCGGCGTCCCATCAAATTTTACAACGTTGGGGAATTCAATATTTATAATCTCAACATTTAATAGGTTTTTAGTATATCTTTCACCATTTTTGAACTCTATGGTTGTACCACGAGCACTAAGAACTGCTAGTAAATCATCTTTTGAAACTCCTTGTAGAATTTCAGCAACGTTACCATGATCTTTTATTGCGTTCTGTAACCGATCATATAATTTCCTTTGTTCTTCTGTTAAACCAAACATACAATTACTCCCATAAGTCTACTAAGTTTAATTATTGCATATTTTATGTAAAAAATCAAATACACAAAGTCTTATTAGTAATGATCACACACGCTTAAGCAAGAAAAAGGTGCTCGTGCTCGAAAAAGAACGTTACAAATACATATTTATTCAATCCTTTGCCTTCTTCTCAATATACCTACATATCAAAATGGACAATTCATATAGAATCAGCATTGGTATTGCAAGCCCTACTTGGCTTAATACATCAGGTGGAGTTAAGATTGCAGCGATAATAAAAATTACCACTATCGCGATTCTGCGTTTATTTGACAAACTTTGTGTAGTGAGTAACCCTACTCTCACCATCAATGTGAGTATTACTGGAATTTGAAATGCAGTGCCAAATGCAAACATAAATTGGAGAACGAGGTCTAAATATTCGCTAACTGATGGCATAAACTCTATCGGTATATCGAAGGATTTACCACTGTGTTCGAAGTTGATAAAAAACTTCCAGGCTAAAGGAAATATATAGTAATAGACTACAGTAGCTCCCGTTACAAATAAAACCGGGGTTGCAATTAAGTATGGCAACAACACTGCCCTTTCACTTTTATATAACCCAGGTGCTAAGAACATATAGAATTGCCATGCAAACACAGGAAAAGAAAACAAAAGTGCGCTCATTATTGCGACTCTAAGATACACAAAAAATGCCTCTGTTAAGTCTGTGTAAATTAAAGAAAAACCTTCGCTATCTTTTGTTGCTTCTATTAAAGGTGCAAGTAAAAAACGGTATATATTTTCCTTAAAGTAGTAACAAAAACCAAAAGTAACGCAAAAAAATAGAAAGCAAAAGATAACTCTTTTTCTGAGTTCCGCAAAGTGCTCACAAAATGAAGCATATTTGTTTGGGTTTCCATTCATACTTTACTATGGCTCAATAATGCTATGTCTAACATTCTCAGCGAAAAAGCCCACTCATTGTCATACCACGCTGCAACTCTACAGATGTCGCCTGTAACATATGTACCAGTTGAATCCACAATTGCGCTATAAGGGTTATGCACAAAGTCTATTGAAACTAAAGGTTCCGTGCATATAGAAAGTACATTTGACATTGGAGAACCCTCTGTCATCCTAGTACCCTCTGATGTCATCCGAGTAGCTGACACTGGGATCCAGAAATTAGATTCCAGCGTCACGCGCTGGAATGACGTAGAGGAGAGAGCTGCATCCTTAAATATTTCATTGATTTCTTCAACGGTCGCTTTCTTATCAGTCGTAAATTTAAAATCAACCATAGAAACATTGCTAACTGGAACTCTGACGGCAGTGCCATCTAGCTTTCCCTTTAATTCAGGAATTACAGAACCGATTGTTTTTGCTGCCCCGGTTGTAGTTGGCACCATAGATAATCCGCAAGCCCTTGCTCTGCATAAGTCTCTATGATTGCCATCAAGAACATTTTGATCATTCGTATAGGCGTGTATAGTAGTCATAAAGCCACTTTTTATACCTAGATTAGAGTGTAGGACTTTCACAATCGGAGCAAGGCAATTTGTAGTGCAAGAACCTGCTGATATTACTTTATGCTCTTTTTTGAGCATATCATTATTCACACCATAAACTATAGTTACATCAGCATCTGGAACTGGAGCAGAGACAATCACTTTCTCTGCATTGTGCCTTATTGCTTCTTCACGCTTGTTAAATGCACCAGTACATTCAAGTATTACATCAACATTCCAAGGAATATTTTCAGGGCTCCGTTCTCTATATAAAGAAAATTTTCTGCCATTTATAGATAGCCAATTTTGAGACTCATTAAAGTCAATATCACCACTGAATTTGCCATGAACAGAATCATATTTAATCAAATGTGCATGCTGCTTTGCACTGAGCGATCCATTGACAGCTACAACTTCTATTTGTTTGCTATATTCTTCTATTTCGAAAATAGCACGCAATACGCCTCTGCCTATTCTACCCAGACCATTAATTCCTACACGAATCGTCATCTCTTCATTCAAAAAATTTAATTATAGAGGATATCACTTGATATTTCATTCTATTCTTTTGCTTTTCTATCGATATGAACATTATAGCAAGGAGACAGGGCTAAAAAATTGCTTTACAAACTCCGCCAGCTCCCTTATTGTAGTATTAAGGGTATTTCTGACTCAAAACTTGTTTTTGACCTGCAGGCTCAATGACAAAATTCAGTAAAAAACTTAGGGTATTTTTTGGCGGATTACATAAAATTATAGCGGCTGCATGTCTTTTAAATTTTTTCTACATTCAGCCAAATCGCGCTTATTTTAAGCGTTAGCACATTATTACAGCGCCACTTACAGTAATATAGAGTCAAAACTCGCACCACGGGGCTTCTTTTGCCTTTTTTTTCGTTTGGTAAATTTCTTAATGTTTGTAGCTAAAAGAGCCCAAGAGAGGTGTCATCCCGCTGCTTGTTAGCGGGATCTATGTTAAGAGATACCGCGAATGAATCGCGGTATGACGTAGGAATGAATCGCGGTATGACGTAGGACTGCTGTCATCCCAGTGCCCCTATGATGTCATTCCAGTCTGGAATCTAGCCTTTATTATTTGGTTGAAATTAAGTCTTCTGGATCCCAGTGTCAGCTACTTTCATAACATCATCATAAAGTAAAATGAGATCCCAGTGTTAGCTACTTGGATGACAGGGGAAGGTATTAGGATGACACCGTCATAAGGTGAACCAGTGCTCCTTTTTTTGTTATCCCAGTGCGTGACACTGGGATCTAGCGAACTTTGCTCGCAAACGAACTTAATGGATAAATACCAAACTTTACACTAAAACATAATACTATAGCGGAATTACATGCAAAATGGATCCCAGTGTCTGGGCACTGGGATGACAGGAGATACCGTCTTGTTAGTCAACAAAAAAATTATAAAAATTTCCCAAGTTGCATCATAAAATCAAAAAATACTTCCAATTGTGTAACAGTACACAGATTATAGTTAGTGGATATGTTGATAAGTAAATTAGTTTTATACGCACAAAACAGATGAAGTTTACTTATCAACATATCCACTAACCAACAACACTCAATAAATTTGTGTAAGATACCACTTTACATAAGATAGATAGGAAGCATTTTTGATTTTAAAGTACTAAACCTTCAGTCAACCTCCTAGCCCTGTAGTTTTTGATATGGTTAGGATCAAAAGCACTTTTGGATGTCAGAATACCGAAAATGATATGGAGTAGCTTACGCATTGCAGCACCAACGATGGCCATATTATGCTTACCCTTTTCCTTTAATCTTTGGCAAAAGCTCATAATGATAGGATTGTGATTCTTAGCTACTATGGCAGGAAAGAAAAGTGCCTTACGTAATGTTTGTGAACCGGATTTACTTAATCTGGGTTTGGCATATACAGAGGAACCTGACGTCATATTTCGTGGTATAACTCCTGTATATGCTGCCAATTGCCTGGCATCTCTAAAAACCTCTATATCAGAAACTTCAGCTAAAATAGCTATTGCTGATTCTTCTCCTATGCCTGGAATAGTCAATAGAAGTTGAAAATTTTCCAACAATTCTTTGTGTTGATTTAATAGTTCACGTACGGAGTTTTTTATTGTTTCTATTTTTTGAGCTATATTCATTGCAAGGTCTTCCCAAGCATTTGCAACTTCTTTAGGCAGTCTCTCTTTTTTTTCTAAGTGGTTATTTACTAATGTTAACTCATCTTTTAACGCAACTGAGCAACGATAAAGATGTTTTAATTTTTTCATTTCAGGAGAAGGTGGTGTCCAACTAGAAGGTTCCTGTCTTTGGCAATAATCAGCAATAACTTCTGCATCGGTCTGATCATTCTTTTGTCGTATCAGCTTACTCCTTGCATAAGATTTTATGCAATAAGGATTTACAACACTTACAAAATGTCCAGCATTGTGTAGAAATTCAGCCAGTGCTTCGCTATAACAACCAGTAGATTCCATGCAGGTTTTTACTTTTTCTACATTATGTTTGTGTAGAAAATTCAGTAGACTTTGAAACCCATGATCATCGTTCTTAAAGCTTCTTTTTCTAGTTTCACGCTTTCCTTTTTTGCTTATAAATGAGAGAAAAACATCAAAGCGATCTTTTGATATATCTATGCCCAAAAAGTTGTTGATCATATATAACCCCATACGTTACCATTAAAAATGAAAAGTAAGGCTAGTCTTGTGAATACAGAATTAGAACCATTCAGGTCTTTCTACGATACCGTCCAGCCTATACTTTTGAGAAGGGAATTCTTATCTCCTCTACAGATTTTATATCTAAGAGGAAGCACAGAGTTCCTCCCTTCTCCACCTAATGCTTAAGCTTAAAACATTAGATGCTTTTGACAAGATACAAGAAGGAGGCTACTTTCATGACATCATCATAAAGTAAAATGAGATCCCAGTGTTAGCTACTTGGATGACAGGAGAAGGTATTAGGATGACACCGTCATAAGGTGAACCAGTGCTCCTTTTTTTGTCATCTCAGCACCTTCTTCTGTCATCCCAGTGCGTGACACTGGGATCTAGCCTTTATTATTTGGTTGAAATTAAGTCTTCTGGATCCCAGTGTCAGCTACTTTCATAACATCATCATAAAGTAAAATGAGATCCCAGTGTCACGCACTGGGATGACATTATAGGGGCTACTGGGATGACATTATAGAGAGGCGCTGGGATGACACCCTGACAATCGTCATCCCGCTGCTTGTTAGCGGGATCTAGAGATACCGCGGCGGTATGGCGTAGAGCTCGCGTTAGCTATGCTTTTATACTCACCAAATAAGTTTGCTTGCTTACAAGCAAACTTTCCTAGATTCCAGCGTCACGCGCTGGAATGACATTGTAGGGTGTTATCCGAGTCCTTTTTTTCGTCATCCGAGGACCGTATGACGTTATCCAAGTAGCGTGACTACTTGCTGGATTACCAATCCGCAGAAATTGGAACATCTGCTGCGTCTGGAATCTCAAAATGCTGTTGTGACATTACTTCTCTTACATTAGTTTTGAATACTTCACTTTCCATGTTTATTCTTGCTACAGCCGTTTGTAAATTTGGAATAGCTGCTATCGCTGCTGGATCTGATACAACTGCTCGTAAGGCAGGATCAGCTGCTACAGCTGTTTGTAAGGCAGCATTAGTTGCTACAGCTGTTTGTAAGGCAGCATTACCTGCTACAGCTGTTCGTAAGTCAGCATTACCTGCTACAGCCGTGTGTAAGGCAGCATTACCTGCTACAGCCGTGTGTAAGTCAGGATTAGTTGCTGCAGCCGTTTGTAAATTTGGAATAGCTGCTATCGCTGCTGGATCTGATACAACTGCTCGTAAGGCAGGATCAGCTGCTACAGTTGTTCGTAAGTTAGCATTAGTTGCTACAGCTGTTTGTAAGGCAGGATTATCTGCTACAGATGCTTGTAAGGCAGCATTAGCTGCCACATCATTAGCTGATGGAAGACCTTTTGCAATTAAGAAATCCTTTGCTGTTTGATTAGTTTGACCATCATACATTACTAGATCTTGCTTCTCAAGAGATTCTCCTAATTTTTCCACTAAAACTAATTTATTAGCACCATTTTCTGTACTAAGTGACTTTCCTATCGCGTTTGCTAAACCATCTACTGTGTACTCTGTTTTATTACCACCATTTGGTGTATATGCTACTTTAAGATTATTTGCGATAGTATCCAAGGCCAAGGTATATTTATTACCCGTACCATCTTCTAAAATTATAATTTTAACCTCACCTAGATTTGTTGCAGCGTCAGTTGCATTTTTATTAAATTTTAAACTAGCCGGCATATTACCCTCTCCGTTAATTATAAAAACCATAGCATGCATGAAAATAGTATAATTTTCGTTAATGCTAGATTTTACATAAGATTTCCTTGAAACTTTTCATTTTAGAATTCTTCTCTTGTCATCCCACTCCCCTCTCCTGTCATCCCAGTTCCCTCTCCTGTCATCCCAGTGCTTGACACTGGGATCTCATTTTATTTTGTAATTTCATCATATAAATCAGCCCAATTTGGGTTTTCCCTTTCAACTAAATCAATTTTCCATTCTCTTTTCCAGCTTTTCAAAAGTTTTTCTCTGTTCAGAGCTGAACCTACATCTTGAAATACCTCAAAGTAAACTAATTTCTGCACATTGTACTTTGATGTAAAGCCAGAAATAACTTTATTTTTATGTTCCCAAATTCGTTTAGTTAAATTTGACGTTATACCTATATACAGAGCCTTATTGTGCTTGCTTGTAAGTATATAAACATAATAACTTTTCATATATAGTAAATAAATTCCCAGTGTCAAGCTACTTGGATGACACCGAAGGGGCTACTCGGATCTGTCATTCCAGCGCGTGACCCAGATGCAGCCACTTATTTAAAGTTAAGTTTTCTGGATCCCAGTGTCTGGGCACTGGGATGACACCGAAGGGGCTACTTGGATGACACCGAAGGGGCTACTCGCATGACAGCTAGCCTGACAACCGTCATCCCGCTACGTGTTAGCGGGATCTAGAGATACCGCTGCGGTATGACGGTTCGCGGTGGTATGACGTAGGACTGCTGTCATCCCGCGACTTGTTAGCGGCTAAGAGATACCGCGAATGAATCGCGGTATGACGTGTTGCTTGGGTCAGCTATACTTGCTTCCCTGTATTAGATGTAGGCCGAGTTGTGGTCGTGATAAATGTGGTCGCTTGCGCAATCGAACATTTTCACAAAGCCATTTTCCAGATAAGAGTTATATTCATTATGTTGACCTAAAAATATAGTGCTATCTTGTGTTTCTAGGCTGACCTCATTTGTACCTGACAGCAACCCATAGTTTAAGTCACCTATCTTACCAATGCTACTTATCACTTTACCATTATCATTATTAGATATAGCTAGATCATAATGATTGCCATCCTTCACTATCTTAATAGATACCTTATCCGCAGGTAATAATATACATTTTCCCGCATCACTATCGCGAATTACAAATTTGCCATCTTTAAAGTAATATTTGTCTTCGGGCAAAGCACCAACCTTATATCCCGATTCAGCCAATTTGTGCCAGAACTTTAACACAGAGTTTTTATCTTCCCCTTCTGCCCTATTGTACAAAGCTTTTAGGTCATGATAATCTATGGTTACATTTGCCTTGTGCTTCCCTTCTGAGTCCTGCTCGTAGCTCTTTTCTATTTTCAAGATTGTATCTTTCAATACCTGCTCTTTCTCTTCCACTGAAGATGACCTTTTTGCCCTTGTTGGAATTTGTGGCTGATCAGACTGCATTTCACTATTGTCGTTTGATACAGTTCTCTCTTCAGCAGCTTGTGCAACAACATTAGTAGTATTGTGACTTATGTGTGATGTATCAACTTCTGTCTTAGTTTCACTTACTTGCCCTTTTGGACTTTCGGTTTGTTTCTCTTTTGTGAATATTCTCTGATAGTCCGTGTAGCCTCTATTAGTGTCACCGATATCACCATCACCTTGATCGAAAGTTATTTTTTTACTTCCATTCCCCATGTCCTCAATTTCAACTTGAGGAGAAACAGATGCGAGGAAATCGTTATAACTGTAGTTGTAGTCAGCAGAAAAGAATATTTTCCCTTTGAAGTTATGGAAATTATTAGATAACATTCCAATTTCTTCATCAGTATCACCATCAAATAGTTTTACTTTAGTGAAATATGCTTGATCTTTTATTCTAACTATTTCACCGCTAGAGTTTCTTTGTATTTGGTAATCATTTGGGTCGTACTTTATAGCAAAAAGTTTGCCAGAGCCATATTTCTCTAAGTTTATAAGGCCCACATTTACATGTTTATGGGAATAATCTCTCTTCTCATATTCATGTGCAAATATTGGATCTATATATCTATATTCATCTGGTATGCCATTATACTCTCTCCCTTCAGAATCAGATGGTGCTAACTTATATTGTCCATCCTTTTGCACTAACTTTAGATGAGTAACTTTTTCAGGTAACTCATAGCGCACATTTTTTCCGTGATCATGAATGAACAAGTTACTTCCATTTGTAATTTCACCTCTTTCATTTTTCACCTCTTCGGTAATATAAAAGCCCATATTTTTGAATTCATGTAAGCGCTCGTCTCCTTGCTTTACAACCGCTTCGTATACATCGTCGTCTGTCCTGTCGGTTCCCTTATTATCCAGTAGTTTTCCTTTTTCTACGATTACTCCATTTGCCTTTTGCTCATCAGAATATTGGGCATGCTCTGAATCCTGATGATTCAAAATTTTGGTACCTCTAAGGAGCAGAGAATCTAAATCTTTTTGGATGTGTCCAGTGCTAGGATGCAACAATTCATTTTCATGTAAATGTGCTTCATCAAAGTATTCATCGCGTTCAACTGTTCTGCCATCTATCAGAGAAGCTTTATAATGACCATTTTCTTTTGTAACCGCCATATAAGCACTACCATCATATTGAACATTTAAGTTGTGCAATATATCCTCAAAAACAAAAGTTTCTTTAGTTTGGCCTTCAACTTGCTTAAAAAATCCTGATTCGCTCAATAACTCTCCAAGCTTTGCATTTCCGTCATATATAGACAGTGCACCCATATTTCCTTGACCATGAGCTTGCATAGAAAAAATCTTACCTTCTTGTAGATCAATATGAGTACCTCTGATTAAGTTTGGATCGATATTGACCAGCCCATCTAATATTTTTGCTGCTTGGGAATTATTTTCAATCTTATCAACAGCTTTGTTTTTTAGTTGATCAAACTTTAAAAATGCTGGTCTGTATTTTGTATTTTCCTCATTACGTAACTCTTCAATAGTAATCTCTCCTTTATGATATTTTTGATACATTTCACCACGTTCTTTATTCAAATTATCAAACTCATCTACCTGATTCTTAATTTCTGTATCGTATTTTGATAATATCCTTAAAGCCTGATTTTTATACTCTTGACTGTTTTGGTACTCATTACCTTGTTGGTCAGAGTAAGTCAGCTTAACCTGCCCATCAGCAGTTTTTACTGCCTTTAAGAAATGATATTCCTTTGATATATCGAGCCAACTTTTGAAGTCAGCATCATGTCCTTTTATGTCTTTCAAGAAACTTTTTGACTCATCTGAGTTACCTTGACGTAAAGCATCTAGGTAGTCTCTTAATAAACTAGGATCTTTTTCCTGTAAGTACATTATCAACGCATGACCTGTTTTATAAACCAGGCTATTTGCTTCGCTGTCCTTTGAATATTCTAAACTTAAAATTTTATCTAAATCCAAATTTTCAGCTTCAGTTTTGTCGATACTTGATCCTTGAGAATTGAATTTATGATCTGAATGATGCTCAAAGTAATCTGCAATTCCTTCCATTAATACTGTAGGTAGGTGCTTACCTCCTGTAGCCAAGTAAGTTAAACCATGTGCAAATTCATGCTGAAGGTTATGAACGCCACCTTGCTGATAGACATACATTTCAGCAAAAACATCAGCTTCTCCTTTGTAGTAACATTTACCACCTTCATCTCCAAGGTAAGAACCAAAACGCTCGCTTCCGCCAAGGTGAGTGTAATCATCCTTGTCATCAAACATATAAATTTTAAATGTTTGTTCTGAGTTGCTGTGTTCTAACTTGAATGTATCTTTAAAACTAGTAGCTGTTTCTTTTATCTCACTTTCAATTGTTGCAATTTTACTTGCTCTTAAATTATGAGAATAAACTTCTACTTTAATATTTAAATCTTTAACTTCTACAACATGTGGCGAATTAAACCCTTTGCCGTTATTGTTAAAGTATTCTTCTTTAGTTATATTTTTATTTATTTGTTGATTGATTGTCATAATTCTAACCTCTAATTTATTAACTCTTCAAATATAAGGTGATCTCTACTAAAAAAGTGTGAATTTTCATATTGGTATAATCTATATCTTAGTGAAGAAATATAAGTAATTAATTTAATATGAACAATATAAGATATAGCTATAACTAAAGCAATTTAGATTTACCGATAATTTGGTAAGCTATGAACTCGTCATTCCGCTACGTGTTAGCGGAATCTATGCTGAGATGCCGCGAATGAATCGCGGTATGACGTAGGAAAACCTGACCTGCACTAGCTATAGGCTCTATAGCTTGACCACAAAAAAAATCTAAATTCTAACGTTACATTAGGATAGGGTAAGAATTTAAAAGCAAATTGACTTTCATTCCACCAAAGCACTATACTAAAACCACGATGGGTAATTAGCTCAGTTGGTAGAGCACTTGCTTGACGTGCAAGCGGTCGCTGGTTCGAACCCAGTGTTACCCACGTTTTTGTTCATGAAAAGATTTTATATGACAGCAGTGCATAACGGCAAACACTCAGCAGCACAGTCCAAGCGCTTAATCTATTCCATAATAATAGTTGCGATAACAATGTTTATGGAAATAGTAGGTGGAATAATTTCACATTCGCTTGCTCTACTATCAGATGCAGGGCATATGCTCACTGACCTCTTTGCCTTAGTTTTAAGCTGGTTAGCACACAAATTTTCAGCTAAGAAATCTGATTTGCAAAGATCATACGGGTATCATCGGTTGCAGATAATTGCAGCATTTGTTAATGGTTTAACTTTATTCTTCATTGCAGTAATCATTATAATTGAGTCAATAAAAAGATTTATTTTTCCGGTAAATGTTGAGTGGAAAGTAATGTTAGTAATTGCTACACTTGGCCTGATCTCTAATATTATAGTCTTTTTTATATTACATAGTAAATGCGAGAGCAATATAAACATAAAAAGTGCTGTACTACACGTTATAGGAGATATTTTAGGTTCTGTAGCTGCTATACTTGCATCCATAATTATCATGTTTACTGGATGGCAAATGGTGGATCCGATTTTATCGGTATTTGTCAGTGTAATCATTTTGAATAGTGGCTACAAAATTCTAAAGAATTCTTGCCACATACTTCTTGAAGGCACACCTGAAGGGATATCTACTGAGGAAATAAAAAGTAAGATCACATCAGAATTATCTGAAGTGATAGATGTGCACCACATACATGCATGGTCACTGTCTGATAATTATTTTATAATTACCATGCATGCCAAAGTAAAGCAAGATTCACAACACACTGATATTTTGTATGAGATAAAAAAAATACTACTAAATAGGTTCGAGATAGCACACTCTACAGTCGAGATCGAATACGATGAGTGTGCGGATAATAAGATACTTAAACATTGACGTTTTAAATTACTATGCTATTACTAGAGTGTAATGATGTTGAAGATAAGCTATGATAGGTATTTCTCAATTACAATTTCCTTCAAAGGAATCTAGCAGGCTAAAGTTTGTTAGTTACTTTGCAACTTTTGTTTCTTTAAGCATTATCACTAACCCTGTTAATGTTCTTTTTTCTCTTGGTACTATATTCTTCAGGTCTGAAATTAAAACTCTTTATATCTACAAAGAAATAAAAGCGGCAAAACAGCAAAAAATGAGCAAAAGGGAATATTGGGAAATATTTTTTAAGAACAATGCAATCAAGGTAGCAGCCTTCCTCTTGTTTTCTGCTTTCATAACATATCTCACTTTCACCTCCACTTTCTTACTAATTTCGTTACTGGGAACTATACCACTTACAATGCTATTAATTTTATTGCAGAGTGAACTAAGGCCAAAAGATTTTAACCCATTTACGCTGCTTAAAGCTTCTATAAATTTCTTTTTGGAAGGTATAAAAGAGAATTTACGTGGTATGGTTAATAGTTTTGATGTTAAGCTCGAACATTTGCTTCCTCATAAATTAAATGATGATATCAATAATAACGTTCACAAATTAAGACATAAGTATAGTGAACAAGTACCTGAAGACGTAATCAAAAATGATGAATATATTCAATTCATTGGACATATAGATAGTTCATATGAGTTTAGTGATGAAAATAAAGGAAGAGTAATTACATTTTTAAATGACTTTTGCAAAGATGATCAAAAGCATAGCTCTGGCTTTACAGGTGGACAGATTTTACTTTTAGTTCTGAAAGCCTGCAATGATGGAGACAGAGAAGCTGTAAAAAATAAAAAAGACGCGTTAATTACAAATTTGCTTGATAGCCAAACTTTCTCTAGAAAAGAGCGAATCCCTAACACCTGTTTTACCGGTATTGTCTACAGGATGTTAAGTACGCTAGAGGGTATTCGTCCTGATCCAGAAATTAGATTTACTCCCCCAAGGGAAATGTTGCTCTCAGAAGCACAAAATAAAGCACGTGAGTTTATATTAGACAAGTTAAAAAACAAGAAAAACAATAAAGAAATCTTTAATGCTTGGTATAAGGTTCAGAACAATCCTGGTGACAATGAAAGTCAAAAAATAGTTGATGATTTCATTTCAGAAGTAAGTATTCCCTTAATGAGAAAATTACTGAGTTTTATTTCTCAATATAGTGAACAAATTGTGCTGACGTTAATGAAAAATATTAGCCCTATAAAGTTAAATAAATTACAATGTTGTGAGCTGGTTCAGCACATGAGAAATAAACTGCAGGAGCATGATTTAGATGACCAAGAAAGTTTACTTGAAAGTATTAAAGAAAAAGTATTCTTGGGACTATTAAATCGAGATTTACTTAGGACAGATTTTTCTCTCAAGGGTTCATCTTTGGATGAAGCTAAGAGAGTAGCTGACACGATAATAGTGGAAGAAGTAAAGGAATTTAAATTAAAAGCTGAGAGGACTATTGAAGGTCAAGTGGTTAGAATGTTAGATAAGTTAAAGATGCTGCCACAAAGTAAAAGATGCTATAGAGTATATGTAGAACTCAGTAAAAATAACGAAAATGATAAGGAAAAAATAAAGAAAATTTTGCAAGAAAGGTTAGAAGTAACAAAAGCAGCAATGGATGAAATGTTAAAAAAAGAAGCTTCACATAAGCTAGAGTTAGAAATTGAAAGTGTATATGAAGGAAATAAAGATCATGTTACTCAACTTTATGAAAAAATAAAGGAAGCGAAGCAAGGATTTATTGAAGACGGACTTTTAACACCTCAAGAAGTAGAGAATATAACAAAAGCAAAAATCATAGACTTAAACGAAAAGGACAAAATCATACCGTCAAGCAATTTGTCTCGTAGTTTAAGTGTCAATAATTTGGCAGCACATTATCTATAAAATTTATACTCTTTACCTTGTAAAAGATTCGCAATATTTCTATGGTGTTTTAGGAAAACTAGTGTTCCTATAACTAGTAATGTTAAAAACAAATTCCTCTGAAAAAAAAAGGACCATGCTACAGCCACTATAGTAGCCGTCAAGGAAGCAAGGGAAGAATATCGAAAGGTAAAAAACACTGCTAGCCAAACAAATATAAACACTAATGCCACAGGTATGTTAAACGCTATCAACACTCCCAGAGTTGTTGCAACTCCTTTACCTCCTTTAAATTTTAGCCAAATAGGAAACATGTGCCCTAAAACTGCTAAAATTGCAGATACATATATATAAAAATCGTTATTATCACAAAATTGTTGTGCTATATAAACGGCGATGAATCCTTTTAAGGAATCCAGAAGTAATGCCAGAGCAGCAAGACATTTATTTCCTGTTCTTGCAACGTTTGTAGCGCCAATGTTTCCTGAACCTACTTCTCTTAAGTTTATCCCTTTTATTTTTGTAATGATTAAGCTAAACGGTATTGAACCTAATATGCAGGATAGTATAAGGACTACATGCTTTTCCATTATACCAAGAACCTAATTAATTTTATTATTCCTCAGCCTCTTTAGGTAGCACTGAACTTCATCGTTAATCTGATTACTAAACAGTATAAGCGCTGTCATGTTGATGAGAGCTAAACAAGAGAACAAAGTTCCACCGATATTGGCAATAGCCATTATATCTTTAGAAAGAGCAGAAAAAAACGCTACAATTATTACTGCTATGCGATATATCACTATACTTTTTGCACCGAATAAATATAGCCACCCCATTTCACAACAATATACAAACGAAATTACTGAAGAAAATGCAAACAAAGGTGCAGCTATGGTTAAAAGTATAGGAAACCATGAAGAAACAGTTTCAAATGCCTTTTGAGTGATTAATATCCCTTCACCAACACTAGTCTGGTATGCACCTGTTATTACTATCGTTATTCCAGTTAAACAGCAAGTGAGCATTGTATCAAAACACGGTTCTATCATAGCAACAAGCCCAGTTCTTACTGGTTCTTCATCTTTAGTTGTTGCATGAGTAATTGCAGCAGAGCCGACACCAGCTTCGCTGGCAAAAATTGCTCTTTGAATTCCAGCAACAAATGCTCCTACCATCCCTCCGCCAACAGCATTAAAATCTATCATGCTGGAAAATAATATCTTAAATGTGTGACCAAGATTGTGGATATTAAATCCAATAATAATAAGGCAGCTACATATATATATGAGTGACATAATAGGCACTAGTGCAGAAGATACTCTAGCTATCCTTTTAATTCCGCCAATAATCACTAGAGCAAGCAGCGCAGAGATTATGGAAGAAAGAAACCAAGAGTGACCATCTACCCAACTTGAATAGCCAGATAATATTGAAACCATTTGGTTGGTTTGAAACGCTACACTTCCACCAAGACCTGATAATACAAAGAATACTGCATATATTGCAGCTAAAACAATACCAAGTTTTTTAAATCCAAATTCCTCCAGACCATTCCTTATATACTGAAAGGGACCACTAAACAATTGCTCCTGATCTTCTGTTCTATGTCTAAATGCTAAAGTCACTTCGGCAAATTTTGCTGACATACCAAAAAAACCTGTAATCATCATCCAAGGCACCGCTCCTGGCCCTCCCATTGAAACTGCAATTGCGACTCCAGCAACAGTTCCAAGGCCTACTGTGCTTGAAAGTGCAGTCATAAATGCCTGAAAATGCGTAATATGACCATCATGGTGATTCGTGTCATATTTTCCACATAAAATAGCAAACGCATGCTTAAACATTCTTATGTTGAGAAATCCAAAACGTAATGTTAGAAACACATAACCAAAAGCTAGTAGAAAGATTATAAATGGCACGTAAAGGATTTTGAAAAACAGCACTTCATTCATGAAGTTATTTATTCCATTCAACACAGCATCATAACTTTCATAAAAACCTGAAGCAGCGTACACATCATTAAACAATAGGCAAAATAACACCATACAAAGTAATCTATAAATCATGTTAATACCCTTTAGAATTGTAATAAGAATCTATTGTATTCAAAACTTCCCTTCTTAGTAGATATATTGCAACAGCATTTGGAATCATAAGGCACATGAACAAACTGTCGCCTAGGTAAGATATAAATTCTATATTTTTTGACATACAACTAATATACACTGAAACCACTATAAGAATTTGGAACGGTATCAGTATTTTTTTATTACCAAATAAATACAGCAGAGCAACTTCACAGTAGTAACAATAAGCTATTATTGTAGAAAATGCAAAGGAAAACATCATTAGCGGAAAAACTAACTTGCTGAACAAGGGCAAAACTGTTGAAAATACCGAACTAATTAGTGTAATATCACCCACGTTATCAGTGCTATGCATACCAGTAATAATTATCACGATACCAGTCAAAAATGAGATTAGTATTGTGTCTATAAGTGGTGCAATCATTGCAACGCATCCAACTTTAATTGGATCTTCTTCTTTTACAGCTGAATGTGCTATAGCTGCTGTTCCGGTACCTGCTTCGTTAGCAAACACTGATCTTCTCACTCCTGCTATTAATCCGCTCAATACTCCGCCTCCTATAGCTGATTTATTGAAGATGTCTTGGAATATTATGGATAGAGCATTCAGCAAATTACTTCTGTTTACATAAATTAAATATATACACATACCCATATATAGCACTATCATAATTGGTGCTAAGCTCGTTGAAACGAAAGCAATGCGCTTTATTCCTCCCAATATTACAATAAAGACAAGCAGGGATATAATAATAGATGCGTTGTATTCGAAGAGGTTATTTGACAATGCTGCTATCTGATTCGCTTGAAATGGTATACCGCCCAAAATCATTGCAATAAGTAGCATAATTGCATAAGTAAAGGCAAGAAATCTACCAGTTTTTGCAAGCCCGTACTTCATGTAATAAAAAGCCCCGCCAGTTGCATTTTCAGAGCGATAGGTGAATGCAAGCACCACCTCGGCAAACTTTATCGACATACCAAGTATTCCGGTAATTACCATCCAAAAAACTGCACTTGGGCCCCCTATTGTGATAGCTATTGCAACTCCTGATATTGTTCCAAGACCAACTGTTCCTGAAATTACTGTTGCAAACGCTTGAATATGAGTGATTATGCCATTGTTATTGTTATTACACTTTAGATTGAATAGCGTCTGTATTCCATGCTTGAACAATCTAAAGTTAGTGAATTTGAATTGGATGGTACAAAAAACCCCAGTTGCAATTACCCAAATAATTATAAATGGAATGTTAAATATCTTTATGTACAGAAATGAATTTAACAGTTCACTTATTTTTACAATCATGCTGCTCACTACTTTTTATTACAACTTATAGCTAACGAGCTTTATACGAGTAATATATATAAAGCCCAGTGCTTACTGGAATAGTAAGTACATACACTACACCTAAAATTGGTAGCGTCATCCAGGGCTTACTGATGAAAAATATAATAAGTACTCCAAAAAATGACACAAATATATAGGATAGGCTTTTGGGAACATAAATATATTTTGCAGAGAAAGTTGGAATGTGACTTATCGAAAAAAATGAAATGGCCAGAAAGTAACAAGCTACGTTTCTTGTGTTAAAAAATCGCTCTATGAGAAGTAAGTATTCACTCTCATGAGATTGAAAGGTAATAATTATTGGTAACAAAGAAAGTAAAGCACACACTGGAGCTGGAACACCAGAAAAGAAAAATTTTTCCCAGTGTGATTGTTCTGAGTGTAGCGAAACATTAAATCTTGCAAGTCTTATTGATATGCAGATTACGTATATCATTACTAAAATCCAACCTATGACTTTGATTTCGTTTAGCTTCCAAAAATACAAAAGAAATGCAGGCGCTGCACCAAAATTTAGAAAATCTGCAAAAGAATCAAGCTGGGCTCCAAAATCGCTAGTTGATTTTAGAATTCTAGCTATTCTGCCATCCATTCCATCTATTATTGCTGCAATGATGATAAAAATTACTGAGAATTCCCATTGTTCATTAAATGTAAATTTAAGTGAAGTGAGACCAGAACATAAACCCAATAAAGTTATAAAGTTTGGGAATAATTTAGTAATAGGTAAGAATCTACTGTTACTTCCATCGTTATTCATATAACGTCAAAAGTAAGCTTCTCTTGAACGTTTTCCTTATTTAAGTTTGCTATAATTGTTTCACCACCAATAACAGTTTGCCCTTCTGAAACTCTGACTTCTATATCAGCAGGAACATAAATATTCACTCTACTACCAAATCTTATAATTCCAAACCTTTCACCTGCTTTCACATTCTGGGATACTCCTAAATTACAAACGATACGACGTGCAATTAATCCAGCTATTTGCTCCACAATAATTTCTTTTCCCTTTTCGTATTCAATCACAATAACCTGCTTTTCATTTTCATTACTAGACCTATTGCTCATTGCGGATACAAACTTGCCTTTTTTATAATTCATTTCCTTTATCGTACCAGATATTGGTATACGGTTCACATGGACGTTCAAAACACTTAAAAATATGCTAACAAGCGTGAACTTCTTCTCTTCTCCATTTTCTGCCGATAAAGGATAATTAACTTCTTCAATTTTTGAAATCACACCATCAGCAGGACTTAATATAAGATCCTTATTGTTTGGCACAGCTCTTGTTGGATCGCGAAAGAAATAAGTACACAATAATGTCGGAAACAAGCACGTAACACCAAACCCCCAAGATATAGAGAATGCTATACACGTTACTATAAAGGCAACGACTATAAATAAATAACCTTCCCTGTTTATATTAGGTAAACTAAAACACATAATCTTATTCACAATAACCTATTGTTAACAATTTATCATTTATAATTTCTCATGAAAAGCTTTTTTTAACTGCTTCAGCAAAGTCCTCTTGATACAAGGTAACATTACAGATTAGCACACACCGTCATACTGTAACAACCCATCCAACACAAACTAAGTTTAGATCAGAACACTGATTCTTCTAAAAGTTGCTCACTATCCTCGTCTATTATAATAGAATTATCATGATTTCTGAGTAAATCTCTGATTTTCATTTCTATTTCATTTGCGACTTCTTTGTTTGTTTTTAGGTAAGTTTTTACATTCTCTCTTCCTTGTCCAAGACGTGTATTGTTATATGAATAGTAAGCACCTGCTTTTTCAAGCACACCAAGCTTTGCTCCCATATCTATTATTTCTCCGAGTTTTGATATACCTTCATTGTACATTATATCAAATTTCGCTTCTCTAAATGGAGGAGCAACTTTATTTTTTACAACTTTAACTCTTGTTTCATTGCCTGTAATATTTTCTTTGTCTTTTATTACACCAACTTTTCTTATGTCAAGCCTTACAGAAGTATAGAATTTTAATGCATTTCCACCCGTGGTAGTTTCAGGATTTCCATACACTACTCCTATTTTCATACGAATTTGATTAATAAATATCAATATACAGTTCGCTTTTGAAACGGCAGAGGTTAGCTTTCGTAGCCCGTGACTTAGAAGCCTTGCTTGCAGCCCCATATGTTGATCACCCATATCACCTTCAATTTCAGCTCTTGGAGTTAACGCTGCAACAGAGTCAATAACTATCACATCAACCGCACCAGAACACACTAAGTACTCAACAATGTGTAATGCTTGTTCCCCAGTGTCTGGTTGCGAAATTACTAAATCATCAGTGCTTACCCCAAGTTTACGAGCATATAAGACATCCAATGCATGTTCTGCATCGATAAATGCGCATGATCCTCCTTTTTTTTGTGCTTCAGCAATCACGTGCAAGGCAAGAGTGGTTTTACCAGAACTCTCGGGACCAAATATTTCAATTATACGTCCTTTTGGCAGACCTCCAACACCTAGAGCCGAATCAAGCGCAATTGATCCTGTGGATATTGTGTCTATTTTCTCTACAGGGTTTTGCTTCAACTTCATTATTGCACCTTTACCAAATGCTTTTTCAATCTGGCTTATTGCGTTATCTAATGCTTTTTGCTTATCATTATTTCTTTCTTCTGAGTTGTTTGCCATGGATCATTTATTAACTTGTATAACTTCCATGATAATCGAACGTGAACAACCTGCCAAGGGTTTTTTAATAACGAAGAACGTTATCGTAGAAAAATTAGCTACCTAAATTATATTAAGATAGAAAGTTAGATAGACTCTGCAGTGCGATACAAAATAACGATAGAATACAATGGTAGTAGTTTCTCTGGCTGGCAGAAGCAGCAACATTCTGCTAATTCAATCCAGGAAGCCATAGAAAATGCTATATTTAATTTTAGTGGTGAGAAAGTTACTTTGTACTGCGGTGGCAGGACTGATGCAGGGGTTCATGCTTTAGGACAAATTGCTCATTTTGATATGGAAAAGGAATTTGAGCTTTATAGAATAAGAAACGCAATAAATTATCATTTAAAATCAATTCCCATAGTTGTACTGAATGCAGAAGTTGTAGATGATGCGTTTCACGCACGGTTTTCAGCAAAAAAAAGATATTACGAATACAGAATAGTTAATCGCTATGCTCCTGCCGCTCTGGAGACAGGTTATGTATGGCAAGTGTTTAACCCACTTGATGTAAATATTATGCGTGAAGCTGCTAAACATCTACTTGGAAAACATGACTTTTCAAGTTTTCGTTTAAAAGATTGTCAAGCCGCAAATCCGATGAGAACAATTGATGATATCGATATAATACAAAATGGGAATCATATACACATCAAAATATCTGCTATTTCCTTTTTACATAACCAAGTGAGGATCATTGTGGGTACTTTAGTTGAATTTGGAAAAAATAGAACTAATCCACAAGAAATGCTAAATATATTAAACCAATGCAAAAGAAATGCAGCTGGAGTTACTGCACCACCTTTTGGCTTATATTTGGTAAAGATAGATTACTAATTTAATAAAAAGTAACGTTCTTAGTGAAATAAGTGTCATACCGCCACGGTATCTCCAGATCCTGCTAACAAGAAGCGGGATGACAAGTTTAAGTTCTCATTGGCATCACTACATATAATACACTTGAATCGTCTTCATCAGTGATAATTGTAGCACTATTACCATCGGCTAAGCTAAACTTACATTTATTTTTTATGCAGGATAGAACATCAAGTAAATAACGCGAGTTAAACCCTATTTCTATAGGGGCTTCATTGTAGTCCACTTCTATGGATTCAGTTGCATCATTGCACTCTTGAGAGTTTGAATGCAGAGTCAGCAGCTTTTCTTGTAGTGAGAATTTAATGGATTTTACTTTATCAGATACAACAACGGAAACTCGATCTATAACATCTGAAAGTTTTTTACTTTCAATAATCATATGCTTATCTTGAGATGCTGGAATAACTGCTTTATAATTTGGAAAAGTCCCATCTATTAATTTTGATATTAGAATATATTCACCGCATGTAAACTTGATTTTTCTGTCTGAGAGTTTTACATTAATTTCATTACAGTCGTCCAATATTTTTAACAGCTCCATAACAGTTTTACGTGGAATGATCACACCAAATTCGCCATTGATGTTCCCAGGCTTTGGTCTCTTTATACATGATAAACGGTGACCATCAGTTGCAACGCAGTACAGAAACTGCTCGTCTGTATGTAGATATATTCCATTTAAATTATACCTTGTATCATCTAGTGATACAGCAAATTTTGTTTTAGTTAATAAGTCTATCAGGTCCGTATTTAGTAGAATAAAATCATGTTTATAATTGTCTTCTTCAAGAGCAGGAAAGCTGCTTGAAACTACATTCGGTAAAGAAAAGTTTGCATTTCCGCAAGACATCAATAATTTTCTTTGGTTGTTTACTTCAAAATTGACATCCAAATCAGCGGGTAACTTCTTCACTATGTCATGTAAAGTATGCGCTGAAATTTTTACTTCTCCTTCTGTTAATACGGTTGAAGCAAGTGAGGCAAACATTGAAATGTCAAGATCAGTTGCCATTAATTTTATGCTGCCGTGTTGTGCTTTGATATTTATACATGCCAAAACATCTATTGCATTACGCCTTTCAACCACTCCACTTACTCTGGATAATGTATTTAAAAGACTTGTACGGCTCACGCTAAAACGCATCTGCTCGCACACAGAATTTTGCTTTTTGATTTCTGTATCTACACCTGCAACCTCTGACATTGCTAACTCTCAAAAATATATTTTAAATGATATCCACATCCTATATAAAGTAAAGTGCTATTTATATTTCCATTGAAAGAGTAGTCCAGTTTATACTATAGCTGGGTATTTTGTTACAATGATTTACTTTGTATGACATAAATCATGCATTTTTTGATACGCTTTTTGAAAACCAAGTAGGGAATAAGTATCATCAATGGTCACTGTTTTTGTTTTTCCATTAACTACCATTGATAATCCCTGCTTCATTTTTAGAATGAGATCTTGATCTATTTTTGTATGCTCTGCCCACGCAAAACTTCCCTGTATTATAGGCAGTGTATATTTAATTTTTTTGTCGATATTGAGAGCTACAGGCTCCTTATCATACTGAAAACCAGAGGTAACGCTTACCTCATCTGCTTTTTTATCAACATAACTGACCATTACATACGGCTTGCGATTGGTTGTATAATGCTCGCTTTTTGTCTTAGGGTAAGATACAATGTAACATACTTTCTCTCCATCTTCTGATGCAGTATATACAAGCCAGTCTTTGTATTTTTCCTTCAATTGCACATCACTAACCGATGCAAAAGTGCCTATTGAAAAAAATATTAGAAATATAAAAAAACTACGCATGCAAACCAAATTTCAAACTTTCTGATTGTATATATTGTTTTACCTTAGCCATCGCCTGCTCAGCCAACTGTCTTATTCTTTCTCTTGAAACACAATATTTTTTACTAAGTTCATCTAGAGTTTGAGTGTTTTCAGACAAATATCTACTGATAAAAATGTCTCTTGCCCTTTCGTTAAGGCTTGCTAGTGCATTGTTTAAAATTGTTTCTTTTAATTCTTTTTCTTCATGATTCTGATAGGTTACTTCTTGACTGACCAAGTTACATGGGATCATATCTTGCAACTCCCTTTTAGAGTCATCACCTATTTTTATGCAATCGTTTAGCGACTGATCCTTACAAGCCAAACGGTAATTCATCTGCAGAACATCTCCTTCGGATACAGAAAGCTCATTAGATATTGCTTTTATTTCTTCATTACTTAAAGTCTCTCTGTTTGTATACTGTAAAATTCTTTTTTTTATTTTACGTAAACTAAAAAATAATCTTCTTTGTGCTTGCGTTGTGCCTATTTTCACGAACGACCAAGATTTCAATATAAAGTCTTTTATTGAAGCTTCAATCCACCACACTGCATAAGTTGAAAAACGAAACCCTAAATCAGGATTAAACTTTTTTACTGCATGCATTAAACCCATATTCCCTTCCATGACCAGGTCCATCAACAATAGTCCATAATTTTTGAATTTCATTGCAATTTTCACTACCAAATTCAAATGGCTGGTAATCAATTTATGAGCAGAAGAAATATCCTTATATTGGTTCCAATTTTTTGCTAATCGTACCTCTTCCTCTTGAGACAGCATAGGGAATTTTTGCACTCTAGCAATATATTGCATGAGATTGGTTCTGCTATCAACACATAAGCTTGCCATTGGGGTCAACATAACAACTTAAATTAAAACTTCATATATATAATATATTGATTTTCGAGCAAAAATTCAAGCTTTGATTTGAAAAAAGTACAAACCTTCTATCTAATTGGGATCTTAAAGACGATAAGCCCCAACACAGCTACCTGGGTAACACTATATATGACATCCTGCCAGCGTGTAATGATGAACATTATAGTTTAAATACGTAGTAAGTGGTCTTATTCCAGTGCCTTGACACTGGAATCCACATTTCTTTTTTCTAGATCCCAGTGGGCTTTGTTGCATAGCAACGTAAGTTTTTTCCAGAGTAAATAATTTTATGCGACTATTTCAAATTTAGGCATACCAATTGCAGTAAATTTGTTCATTAAGTAGCATTTAATAAGCAGTTTCTTCTCTCTATTTGTCTCAGATTTATTCTTAAAACTAAACCCAAATATTCGCTTCAACCTTGAGAAAAATCCTTCAATATACGATCTTTTTCCGTAATTTACTTCTTCTTTCCATCTTTTTATACCATTCTCACCATGTAATTTCATTAACTGAATAGCGGCATTTCTATCAAGCATATAATCCAATTTTGGATGCTCTGCTGCGTTGTTTTTCGGAGGAATTTTCGTTTTTATGCCATATTGATTACACAGCTTATAGAGCTTTTTTCTATCATATGCCCTATCTGCATATAGTGCTTTTATAGCATATTTAACATCAAATTTCCCCAATGCTCCATAGTGATCAGAGTAAACGCCATTACTGTATTTTGTAGCTATGACTTGTTTGCTCAACATTATGTGCAATTTTCTTACTTGTTTATAGCTGCGGTACTCTCTATCTTTGCTATTTTCTTTGCTGTGTGTTGTTGTATATACTAATTCCTGTACTGTCTATAGCAATTTCGATATCTTCCATCTTATTTTTATCAACTCTGCAATCATTGATCTTAATATCAAGTTTCTTTTGATGCTTGTGAATAGCTGCAAATTTTTTCCTATTTGTTCAATGTATCCCTCTAAAAATCCCACTCAAACCTATTCTGAATAGATGGGTTATTATATGTATCAAAATTACCACTTTGTTGCTGTAAATATTGTTGCCACCCTACATTTTTGGCCCAATTTCATACCAATTTTCTATGGCTTCGTTGATATAATGAAAAATATTTCCTCTTTTTTCTAGAAATTTGTTATATTCTCTATGGTTACTGACTCTCATTTTTTGTGGCATATTTATCCTTAAATCGTCATTTTATAATGAATTTAGTCAGTAATCACTAGTTTTTCTGCTGCTATGCAACAAAGCCCACTGGGATCCAGATTGGATACTGAGTTGGTGAGTATAAAAGTATAGCTAACGTGAGCTCTGCGTCATGCCGCCACGGTATCTCAGCAGATCCCGCTAACAAGCAGCGGGATGACGATTGTCAGGGTGTCATCCCAGCGCCCCTATGATGTCATCCCAGTGCCTCTTTTTTGTCATCCAAGTAGCCCCTTTTTTTGTCATCCCAGTGCCCAGACACTGGTTCACTCTATAATGGCAGTGCCTCTATGATGTAAGGAATCCAGTTTTTATGCAATCTCATCAAGAACGTTGTGTTTTAACGTAAGGTTGGCTACTGTTTACACTCACTAACTTAGCTGGATCCCAGTGTCAGGGCACTGGGATGACAGCAGTCCTACGTCATACCGCGATTCATTCGCGGTATCTCTTAACATAGATCCCGCTAACAAGCAGCGGGATGACACCTCTCTTGGGCTCTTTTAGCTACAAACGTTAAGAAATTTACCAAACGAAAAAAAAGGCAAAAGAAGCCCTAGTCATTGTCTATTTTCAGTATTGGCGTTTTTTAAGTCTTAAACACCGCAATTTAGCTGCTTTTAAATGCAACTCACCTTAGTTTAAATGTTTAAGAAATTTACTAAGCAGAAAAAAAGGCAAAAGAAACCCCGTGTTAGCTAGTTGTCACTCTCTAATCCTGCAAATTGGCGTACTATACTGTCTTAAACGACTTATAAGCGCGTTTCAGCTTATATAGGTAAAAACCCAGAAATGTTGTGAAGACATAAGGTGCACATAGTGCAAAAAATTAAAAATAAGACGCCAACTACGTTGTTTTCTTGCTGTTTAATCTGCACAGATGAAGATAACTGAATACCTTCACTATCATGATAAGGGGGCTGGCGGAGTTTGTCAAGTAGTTTTGCATTGTGAAAACAATTATCACAAAAATCCTATATCACCGGTCATGAATACGTTATTTGCCCATTCGATTAATAACTTACCTCCTGGTAAATCTACTGAAGTCTGTTGGGCAGTCAGATATCCACGTAGTGTGGATGCAACAAGTGCTGCACAGGCTGCACTACCGCATGATGCAGTAATGCCTGTACCTCTTTCCCAAACTCTTAAAGCTATTTCTCCAGACTTTTCAACTTGTGCAATACTAATATTAATTTTCTGAGGAAATAGTACGTGATTTTCTAGCTTTGGTCCTAAATTTCGTAATGGTATTTCACTTATGTTATCAACAAAAAAAACTATATGAGGGTTACCAATATTTACTGCAACAGGATCTTTTAGCATTTCAAGCTCTATAGGTAAGTGAAGAGTGTCACACTCAGTAGACAAGGGAATTTCATGCCATTTTAGCAAAGGTTTACCCATGTTAACCTTTATGGATTTATCACCAACTTTAAAACACTCTAAAATGCGTTTGTTTACCAGCTCAATAGTGATATACTCAGTACCTTTTTCTGACATTATCAAATATCCAACACAGCGTGCTGCGTTTCCGCACATTTCAGCTCGACTACCATCAGCATTATAGATATGTATAAAGCAGTCTGCAGCATTAGACATTGTTATAATTATCACTTGATCACAACTGCTTTGATCAGCAATTTGTCTATAGTTCCAGTCTAAATTGTTTGTTGAACGTGAGTCTATGATAACAAAATTATTGCCAGTACCGTGCATCTTGATAAAATTTTTAGGACCTTGGCCACTCATCATAAAAAAATATTTCTTCTATTGGTCTTCTTTTTTTCTTACTTGTTTCAGCGCCCTCTTCTTCGTAACCAACCGCTATCACTGACATTACATTAAAATCATCGGATATGTTGAATCTTTCTACTATTTTATCTCTATCAAATCCACCCATTTGATGAGCCATTAAGTTCACAGATGCAGCCTGTAGCATAAGTGCATAATTTGCTGCACCAGTATCATGACTAGCCCAAAGATTTTCTCCTTTACCTCGTTTACGGAAGTTTTTAGCACTTAAAGATATGATTAACACTTGTGCATCTTTTGCCCATTTTTGATTAGATTCATCAAGACAATTTAGCAGCTTTTCCCATGCGCTTTGATTGTTCTGTTTGTTGCATATCACATATCTCCAAGGTTCATCACCAAAACATGAGGGAGTCAGCCTTACAGCTTCTATTAAAATATCCATGTCTTCCTGAGATATTGCTCTTGTAGTATCGTATGAACGTCCGCTGTGTCTTGCTTTCATCAACGATAATAGATCTTGTTTACTCATCATTTTTAATTTAATAGTGCATAAATAATTCATTGTAGCACAATATGAGCAAAATTTAAATTGCAAAACCTCTTATACACATATATTACATTTAATAAGTTATTTTTATTGGGAAGGTATGTTTATAACACAATCTAGCAGCAGATCAACACTGGCTGAAATATTGTCTTGCGTTTTACTTTTATTCTTGATGGCTCAAATAAGCGTACCATTGCAGCCTGTGCCTATCACATTGCAAACTTTAGGAGTAATGCTTATTGGGCTTAAATTTAACCGCAGAACAGCATTCTATTCTGTGCTTACATATCTATCACTTGGTGCAGCAGGATTTCCTGTTTTTGCGAATTTTTCTGGTGGTTATCACATTTTTCTCGGACCAACAGGTGGATATTTAATTGGCTGTTTAGCTGCTGTTATGGTAATGAGCAAAGTAAATGAATTACTGAACTCTAAATATAAATCATTTGTGTGTAATTCTTTAAGTTGTCTGGCTGGTACAGTTGTAATCTTTATTTGTGGTGTTAGTTGGCTTGCTGTTTACTTGGGTCTGGGACAAGCAATAATGGTGGGTGTTTTACCATTTATCCTTCCTGGTTTGGTAAAAATTTTTCTACTCGTAGCGGCTTTGCAGTATTTGAAAAAGTGATAAGGTTTCGTCCTCATCATTTCATGTGCACCCTTGCATTTCAAGGGTATGGATATTCTCGGGATTTTATAGAAAATTATAAAAAGATAGCAAGCAAAGTAATGAGTGATCCTAACACTCAAATCAAAGTAGTTGGCAATCTTGATAGTATTTGTAGTGCTTGCCCAAACCAGATTAAACAAGGTAAATGCACCACACAAGCTAAAGTTTTAGAGCTAGATAGAAGGCATATGGGAATTTTAGGAATAAAAATTGGCGAGACTTTAACTTGGAATGAGGCGGTAAAAAAGATTAGAGAGAAAATGTCTTTAAAGAAATTTGATTACGCATGTGAGGGGTGCAATTGGCAGCCATATGGAATATGTAAAAATGCCCTTTTAAATTGTCATTCCTATAAAGGTAGTTGACAAAATGTTAAGATAAATTGAAGCATTTTTGTGGAAATAGACTTCTTGCACTACCTCCCAAGCCACAACTGTCATTCAGTAGAAAAAAAACTTGCTTGACAAACTCCGCCAGCCCCCTTATTGTAGTATTAAGGGTATTTCTGACTCAAAACTTGTTTTTGACCTGCAGGCTCAATGACAAAATTCAGTAAAAAACTTAGGGTATTTTTTGGCGGACTACATAAAATTATAGCGGCTGCATGTCTTTTTTATTTTTTCTACATTCAGCCAAATCGCGCTTATTTTAAGCGTTAGCACATTATTACAGCGCCACTTACAGTAATATAGAGTCAAAACTCGCACCACGGGGCTTCTTTTGCCTTTTTTTCCGCTTGGTAAATTTCTTAAATATCTTCTTAAATTTTATAGCTAATCAGTACTGGGATGACAAGAAAGGAGCACTGCTATTATAGAGTGAAATGAGATCCCAGTGTCACGCACTGGGATGACATTATAGGAGCACTGGGATGACATTATAGGAGCACTGGGATGACATTATAGGAGTACTGGGATGACATTATAGGGGCGCTGGAATGACACCCTGACAACCGTCATCCCGCTGCTTGTTAGCGGGATCTAGAGATACCGCGGCGGTATGATGCAGGAAAACCTAGCCAGCGTTAGCCATAACACAACACTTTTATACTCACCAAACCCAATGCATTACTTGCAATTAAGTTTCCTGGATTCCAGACTAGAATGACACCGTCATAAAAGAACCAGTGTCAGCTACTTGCATGACACCTTCCTGATAGACAATGTTCGTACAGTGTCAGCTACTCAGATAACAGGAAGAAGGTGCTGGGATGACAGGAGATACCGTCTTGTTAGTCAACAAAAAAATTATAAAAATTTCCCAAGTTGCATCATAAAATCAAAAAATACTTCCAATTGTGTAACAGTACACAGATTATAGTTAGTGGATATGTTGATAAGTAAATTAGTTTTATACGCACAAAACAGATGAAGTTTACTTATCAACATATCCACTAACCAACAACACTCAATAAATTTGTGTAAGATACCACTTTACATAAGATAGATAGGAAGCATTTTTGATTTTAAAGTACTAAACCTTCAGTCAACCTCCTAGCCCTGTAGTTTTTGATATGGTTATACCAATTCTCAATAATAATGAGACAAATGAAAAAGAGTGCTTTCCGCCTATAACTGGAGGTTTAAGTGAATTTATCGTATATTCTATTTGTCTTCCCAATAACGAAGTTTGGTATTAGGATCAAAAGCACTTTTGGATGTCAGAATACCGAAAATGATATGGAGTAGCTTACGCATTGCAGCACCAACGATGGCCATATTATGCTTACCCTTTTCCTTTAATCTTTGGCAAAAGCTCATAATGATAGGATTGTGATTCTTAGCTACTATGGCAGGAAAGAAAAGTGCCTTACGTAATGTTTGTGAACCGGATTTACTTAATCTGGGTTTGGCATATACAGAGGAACCTGACGTCATATTTCGTGGTATAACTCCTGTATATGCTGCCAATTGCCTGGCATCTCTAAAAACCTCTATATCAGAAACTTCAGCTAAAATAGCTATTGCTGATTCTTCTCCTATGCCTGGAATAGTCAATAGAAGTTGAAAATTTTCCAACAATTCTTTGTGTTGATTTAATAGTTCACGTACGGAGTTTTTTATTGTTTCTATTTTTTGAGCTATATTCATTGCAAGGTCTTCCCAAGCATTTGCAACTTCTTTAGGCAGTCTCTCTTTTTTTTCTAAGTGGTTATTTACTAATGTTAACTCATCTTTTAACGCAACTGAGCAACGATAAAGATGTTTTAATTTTTTCATTTCAGGAGAAGGTGGTGTCCAACTAGAAGGTTCCTGTCTTTGGCAATAATCAGCAATAACTTCTGCATCGGTCTGATCATTCTTTTGTCGTATCAGCTTACTCCTTGCATAAGATTTTATGCAATAAGGATTTACAACACTTACAAAATGTCCAGCATTGTGTAGAAATTCAGCCAGTGCTTCGCTATAACAACCAGTAGATTCCATGCAGGTTTTTACTTTTTCTACATTATGTTTGTGTAGAAAATTCAGTAGACTTTGAAACCCATGATCATCGTTCTTAAAGCTTCTTTTTCTAGTTTCACGCTTTCCTTTTTTGCTTATAAATGAGAGAAAAACATCAAAGCGATCTTTTGATATATCTATGCCCAAAAAGTTGTTGATCATATATAACCCCATACGTTACCATTAAAAATGAAAAGTAAGGCTAGTCTTGTGAATACAGAATTAGAACCATTCAGGTCTTTCTACGATACCGTCCAGCCTATACTTTTGAGAAGGGAATTCTTATCTCCTCTACAGATTTTATATCTAAGAGGAAGCACAGAGTTCCTCCCTTCTCCACCTAATGCTTAAGCTTAAAACATTAGATGCTTTTGACAAGATACAAGAAGGAGGCACTGGGATGACATCATAGAGGCGCTGGGATGACACCCTGACAATCGTCATCCCGCTGCTTGTTAGCGGGATCTATGTTAAGAGATACCGCGGCGGTATGATGGTTCGTGGCGGTATAATGAAGCTTGAAAGCGGATCACCTTTCACGACCTGTATTTACTTCAGGAGTATTAACAGGTGTTATCGTTGGGTTTTCAAGTTGTGTTGCTTGCTCTAAGCCCTTGCTTATACTTTGGTCCTGATTTAAAATTTTATCAAAGTGCTTACTCTTTTGTTGCTCTTCGTTATTTGACGTATCTCTTTGGGCATCTTCTTTTATGCCACGAGCATTTTCCACACTCTTTTCATCCTCACCTAAAAGTTTTTCTAATATTTTCTTAACAAAGCGCTTCAGAAGACTCAAAAACCCTTCTTCTTTTTGATTTTCTTGTGGTTGAGGTGTGGTATCTTTTTTGCCTGGCTCAGTGTTGGGCTTCTCTTTTACAGAACTCTTGCTCACTGAGGGACTAACGATGTGCTCTGATGGCTGTGTATCTGTTTGTACAGAAGCCTCAAAAGTCTTTTTTTGTCCACTCTGTTCAACGCTTTTACCTTCTGCTGTAGTTTCTCTAAGAGTGTTGGCTGCTTCTTGAAATTTTTTGTCACTTTTTGGCTCTGCAACTTTTTCACTTGTGAAGATGCCCTTCCCTTTATATTGTTGGTCAAGCTCAGCAATTCTTTCAAAATCTTGATGTACTTTTTCATCTGTACGCCTTTTTTGACTTTCAAATTTCTGATTCAATTCTGCAACGCTTTTCATTTTGTTTTCGAGCTCTTTACTTTTCATAGCCTTTAGAGCCTTTGTTCCTTTTGCAATATAATTAACCTTCTCTTCTAACGGAGTACCTTCTGGAAAAGCACCTGGAGAACGTTCAAAGACACCTTTAAACTTTTTTTCAACACTTTCTTTAGATGTCTGGGCCATACCTGTTACCTATTAAAACATATCATATAACCAGTATATTAGCTAATTATATAAAAAACAGTTAACATAACTTGTGGTAAAGAGTAAGAGCGTCCTATTTATACTTTTTTTATTAAAATGCTATTTACTTATTAAGTTGAAATGTATAACCATATAAGAGATGAAGGATAGTCAATTAGCAGTAGTATTCGATTGGGATAATACCTTAGTTGACACTCAAGATAACATTTTTAATGCTATTAAGCATACCATAAACTCAATGGGGTATAGTAATAAAGCTGCTGATAGAAATTCCCATGAGTCGAGAAAGAGCTATATGGTCAATTTATTTGGCGATCAGTGGAAAAAAGCGAACCAGATATATCAACAATATTTAGACGATGCACTATTGCAAAACATTGCTCTGAATCAAGGAGTAGAGAAAATGTTGCAGACACTAAAAAGCCACAATATTTATCTAGCAATAGTAAGTAATAAGAAAAATACTAATTTACGTGAAGAAGTTACCTATTTTAAACTGGATTCTTACTTTGAAAGAGTGGTTGGGTCATGCGATACCGCGGAAGATAAACCATCTGCAACCCCACTGCTATTTGCACTAGAAGAGAGTACGTTGCCTATAAATAGAGAAAATGTGTTTTTCGTTGGTGATAGCATCACAGATGTTCTGTGTGCACAAAATGCCAATTGTTTACCTATTATATACGGTCAATCAATAAGCGGTTATGAAGATTTGTCATGTTTTCAACATTTTGATAAACTTACAGATTTTATAATAAAGTATTTAGAAGATAGGTAATGACCGCTGTTACAGAGATTGCCAGTATACAAAGGCGCTTTTGCGCATATTTAATAGATGTAGCAATTTTATTAATTCCAACTTTATTAATTATACTGCTATTAGAGGATTCTCCGTTGATCTTACATCTATCATACATGTGTGTAAATTGTAGTTACTTCACATATTTTATATCTTCAAAGGCCCAAGCAACTCCAGGTCAACAGTTAATGAATATATGTACTATCAATTTAGATAATTCTAAAATAGACTTGAATTTAGCGTTTGACAGAAGCACTTCCCAGTTTTTTCTTCCTTTGTTAAACAGTGTAGTAGTTGTCCTTACTGAATTTTTGCAAGATCAGGAGGTATTAGTGAATGTCTTGAGTGCATTGAAAGTAATTATAATGCTGCTCACTCTCTGCTGGTATCTAGTTGCTTGTTTTTCTAAAAAGAAACAGACATACCACGACATGCTATTTAATACGGTTGTTATCAAAGGAACTATTAAATGAGTTGCTATAATCATCGTTATCATATAAATTATGCTGATAAATTGAACTAAGGGAAGATTATGAATGAAGAGATAGTAAAACATTTGAACAAATTATTGACCAATGAGCTGACTTCTGTACGTCAGTATCTTTTGCATTTTGCGGTTCTCAAAAACAATGGAATTAATAGACTTGCAGAAAAGGTAAAAAATGAGCTTAACGAAGAACTTGAACATGCAAACAAGTTGGCAGAAAGAATTTTGTTATTCAAAGGAGTTCCAAATTTTCAGGATACAAACGAAATATCAAAGCATGATGGAAAGTTTACAAAAGACACAATACAGAAAATCTTAGAGGCTAATTTAAAATTAGAGGGAAAAGGTATTAAGGATATCAAAGAAACAATTTCTATCGCTGAGAAAGAAAAAGATTTTGTTAGTGTAATGTTATTAGAAGAGATGTTAAAGAATGAAGAAGAGCATTTCCATTGGATTGAGAAACAGATAGACCTTATTGAACTAATGGGTGTTGAAAACTATTTAAGAACACAAATATAGAGTGTTAAAAAAAACAGTATTTATTTTAATTATACCTTGCTCACTTCTTTTTTTATTAGGGTTATGGCAAATATTCAGATTGAACTGGAAGAATAATATTATTAAAAGTATGAGTCTTCCAGTTGTTCATCTATTGCCCAATAACGACCTTGAAAAATTTAACTATAGGTATGTCAAGATCGATGGGATTCTAAGTGACATAGAACTATATGTTTTTGCAGGGCAACACGGCTATCACGTGCTGTCTCCTATGTTGCTCACCACTGGACGTTACATGTTGGTGAATAAAGGAATAGTCAGAGAAAAAAAGGAGAAAAAAGTAAAAATTGAAAAAGTAGTTGCAGATGGAACTTTATATTGCGATAGCAATAAAAGCAAAAATTGGTTCATCAAAAACGATACTGCTTCGAATACATGGTTTACCCTGAGTACAGAGGAAATTTCCAATGAGTTAGGTATTAAGCTAGAGAAGTGTGTATTGTGGCCGAACAATTTTGGCAGCAAAGTAGCTATACAGCCAATGAAGCATTTGGAATATGCAATCACTTGGTTTGCACTTTCCTTAACTTGGTTGATTATGTGCGTAATTTACTATAGGCAAAACCTCAATAAAGCTTGAAGCTTTCTGTACATAAAATTAGAAAAGTAGTTATTCATCTTTATCACTACCAAGGTCTTTTAACATACTGTAATTGCCTTTTCTGAATCTACTTTTTAAAGACGTAACTCCACTTTCGCTAATACCACTGAGGCTCAGTGCAGCTCCACCTAGCTGCAATCCTATCTCAGATGTTTCAGGAATAATTTTACTAGCTCCTAGATCTCTATAAACCTCCACATTACTCAGATCTGGTAAGCGTATTACAATATTTACATGCGGAAAATTTGCAGCAACTAAGGAAACAACTTTTTTTATAGTAACTTCATTCTTTATTGAAATAACGAGAGCTTGAGCTCTTTCTATTCCTACTGATTTTAAAATTTCACATCTTGTAACATCTCCAAGATATATAGGAAAACTATCACTTTTTCCTTCTTTGACTATTTTTGATTGAATATCTACAACAACGTAACTTAAATGCTCTGCAGTAAGCATTTTTGTTACCATATATCCCACTCTACCAAATCCAGCAACTATTACATGGTTATAAAGATCTTGTGTATCTGTTTCAACAGCTTCATCATCTAATATTATTTTCTCAGTGCTAAATGAGTTTGCTATCCAATCTCCAAGCCCCGATAAAAGAGGAGTGAAAGCCATGGTTACTGTAGTTACCATCATAAGTACTTGAGCGATTTCACTTGGTAGCACATTTAGTTCATTTGCTAAGCGAAATAAAATAAACGCAAATTCACCGCCTTGTGAAAGTAGTAACCCAGCTTGTATAGCAGGTGCACTCTTAAACCCAAAAAATCTACACAATATATATATGATAGATGTTTTTAAAACGATAAGGATAATCGATAATAAAGTAATTAGTGGTAACTTATTGAGTAAAAGTTCGGTATTGATAGACATACCAACAGTCATGAAAAATAAGCCAAGAAACAAATCTTTAAATGGCAATACTGCGTGTTCTACTGAGTGTCTGTATTCTGTTTCTGCAACTAACAATCCAGCGACAAATGCACCTAATGCCAACGATAAATGGAATTGCTCAGTAATAAATGCTGCTCCTAATACTATTAAAAGCGTTGTTGATATAAAGACCTCATTACTTTCCATTTTAGCAATAACCGAAAATAAAGGTCTAAGCAATAATCTACCAGTTATAAATATCAGCACTAATGCAATAGCTGCTTGCACCAATGAACCTGCCAATGAGCTTATCAGGCTGTGCTCAGAATTGCCAGCAAGTAAAGGTACCAATACTATTAATGGTACCACTGCAAAATCTTGCATTAATAGTACTGCTATTGACAACCTACCAACCTGACTTGCTTGAGAACCTTTTTCTTGCAGAACCTGCAACACTATTGCTGTTGAGGATAGCGCAAGCCCACCACCAATAACTGTTGCTATATTCGTATTCACTCCGAAAGCAAGAGCGATGCACCATATTGCTACCATGGTAACTATAACTTGAAGAGAACCGAACCCAAATACATGAATACGCATAGCGATCAGGCGTTCAAATGTCAATTCAAGGCCTATAATGAATAATAGGAAAACTACACCAAATTCTGCAAGATTATCCATTGCTTCAGCTGAGTGTATCAGATTAAATCCATGAGAACCAATAACTGCACCTGCAACGAAGTAACCGAGCACTGGACTAATATTCATTTTCCAGAACGCTATGACTATAAACACAGCAGCAGAAAGTAAAATTATAATATCAAACAAATGCTGAGAGCCACTGTGCATGATATTTAACCTGTAGAATTAGACCATTTAATTGAGCAGCCAATACTTGATTTTTGGTCAATTGGAGAATTACCAGTTTCTGCAATAAATTTCATAGCTTGAAATAAGTCACTACTTCCTACTTCATAGCTTTGAACCTTTTCTTTTTTTGTGTCATTAAAACGTCCACGATAGCAAAGGTTTAAATTGGAATTAAAGCCAAAAAAGTCAGGAGTGCAAACAGCCCCGTATTCTTTAGCTATTTTCTGTGTACTATCAATTAAATATGGAAATGTAAACTTATTTTCCTTGGCAAAATTAATCATATTTTCAAAGGAATCTTCTGGATATTCATTTACATCATTTGACATTATTGCAACGGTGTTTACCTGATAATCTTTTTTCAATTGATCAACATCGCTTACCAGATTGCTAATAATTGACTGAACGTAAGGACAGTGATTGCATATAAACATTACAATAAGACCGTTTTTTCCACAACAGTCACTTAATGTATAGTATTTATTGTCTACTCCCAAAAGATTAAAATCTTTTGCAGTAAAACTAAAATCGACTTTAGGAGTATTCAGAGCAACCATAGACTATTATTATACCATATGTAATTTACGGTCTTATTATTTAAATGTCAAACGGTTTCTATGTATACTGTTTGCATATTCTTTTTTAGTATTATAATTATAAAACTTATGTTCATAACTTTCGAAGGAATAGACGGCTCTGGTAAAACAACACAATCTAAGCTACTTGCAAATCATTTTAAGCAAATTCACGGCGAAAATAATGTAGTGTCGACTCGAGAACCAGGTGGCACTGATTTTGCAGAAAAGATAAGAGGAGTGTTGTTAACAAATAATATTGATCCTATTTCTGAACTCTTGCTACTTATCTCGATGAGGCACGAACATATGAAAAAATTAATATTACCAGCTCTTGCAGAAGGGAAAATAGTGATTTGTGATCGGTTTATTGATTCAACCATTGCATACCAAGGATATGGGTTTGGAGTTGATTTAAAACTAATAGAAGATTTGCACAGGTTGGCTGGAGTTAGATATCCAGATATTACATTTATTCTAGATATTGATGTTAAAGTTGGGTTAAGTAGAGCGAAAGACAAGAATAAATATGAAGAAATGGATGTTAATTTTTATAATAAAGTTGGAAAAGGGTTTAAAGAAATCGCCATAAAAGAGCCCGTTAGGTGCCATGTCATCACTGAAATTGAAACAAAAAATGATAATCAAGTACACACTAAGATTATTGATAAAATCACTATTGCAAAGACTTAACTATATTTATTTAACCTCTACTAATTTAAACCGAACCTTTAACTTGTGATAGAAAATTATTAATTTTAGTTAACATTATTTCACATGAATAACTTTTTGTTTGAGTAGCTAAAAAATCCTGTATTTTGTCTGGATCTTCTTCACTTATTATCTTATATGCCCTTGTGAGGTTCATTAATTCACTTCTATTTTTTTTATTACTTACTTCAGTAATAGTAAAAAATTGATCAAAATGGTCTAAGAGGTCTTTATTTTTTATTGAAGACACAATATCGTCAATTTCTTTCACAGATAATGCAAGTGTGTGTGCTTTAATACGATCTTCAAAACAAAGATTAACAAGCGCGTTGCAAAACCTATCTCTCGTAGTACTTCTCACTTCTGCTAATAAGGATTTAATATTTTCTTGGCAATGCACTCTCTTTACTGATTCAGCTGGTTCAACCATACCAAGAACATTCTTTACCAAAGATTTTTTTTCACAACTAAATATGAACATGTAATAACCCATAGATAGAGTAAAGAACAAGAATACGGCTGGGAGCAAAAATGGCACTAGTACATTTTGTGATACAGGAAAGATAAACCAGACAGCAGTTGCTGCTGATACAACAAGAAATAGCCCTAATAAAGTTAATTGCGCTCTTTTTTTATACTTATGATCAATGACTGCATTTACACCAATAGAAGCTACGTCAACCATTACTCATACCTCATTAAACAGTAATACTAACTGAATGATAGCATTATCGTGATGAAAATGCAACATTATGAATATTCTAATACAATTTATATTGACAGTTACAATTCTGAATGTTTTATTGCAGCGTTAGCTGATTAGCATTTTAAGCTAGGGTCAGATCTAATAGAGAGAGGATTTTTTTATTTTCTCATTCTTCTCATTTTCCTCTCTAACAATTTTTTTTCCGCTTAATATGTCCTTTATTTCATCTCCTGTTAAAGTTTCAAACTCCAGTAGATTTTCGGCAATGAGATCTAAGCCTTTCTTATGCTTGGTCAAAATGTCTTTCGCTTTTTCATAGCAAGAAGACACAACTTTCTTCACTTCTTCATCTATAAGTTTTAATGTATCTTCAGAAATTATCTCAGAACCATGCATAGTTTGTTCGCGATTGTGATAGATCGGACCTATTTTGTCGCTCATTCCCCATTTTGTTACCATAGAACGTGATAAATCTGATGCTAGTTTTATATCTGAAGATGCGCCGCTTGTGACTTTATCATAGCCAAAAATTAGCTCTTCTGCCACACGTCCACCCATTGCAACAGTTATATCTGCTAGAATCTTTTCTCTTGTGAGGGACACTCTATCTGTTTCTGGTAGTCTCATAACTAAACCGAGTGCCCTACCGCGTGGAATAATTGTTGCTTTGTGTATAGGATCAGAAGCAGGCATATTAACAGCAATCATCGCATGGCCAGCTTCATGGTATGCAGTCAGTCTCTTTTCCTCTTCTGTCATAATGAGAGATCGCCTTTCCACACCCATCATCACTTTATCACGTGCATATTCGAAATCATCCATGGTAACAATCTTCTTGTTTCTTCTTGCAGCAATAAGCGCAGATTCGTTCACTAAATTTGCTAAATCAGCCCCTGAAAAACCAGGTGTTCCTCTTGCAACTGTTTTCACATTTACATCAGGGGCCATTGATATTTTCTTTATATGCGTATTTAATATTTTCTCGCGCCCATTTATATCGGGTAAAGAAATAGTAATCTGCCGGTCAAAACGACCAGGCCTAAGCAGTGCTGGATCTAAGACATCCGGACGGTTAGTCGCAGCAATTATTATTACGCCCTCATTAGACTCAAAGCCATCCATCTCAACTAATAACTGATTTAATGTTTGTTCTCTTTCGTCATTACCACCACCAAGACCAATGCCACGATGTCTACCCACCGCATCTATCTCATCTATAAAAATTATACAAGGAGCATTTTTCTTGCCTTGATCAAACATATCACGAACACGGCTCGCACCAACACCAACAAACATCTCAACAAAATCAGATCCAGAAATGCTAAAGAATGGCACATTAGCTTCTCCTGCAATTGCACGAGCAAGTAAAGTTTTACCAGTTCCAGGAGAGCCAATTAAAAGGCACCCTTTTGGTATTTTTCCACCTAATATTTGAAATTTTTGCCTTTGTTTAAGGAAATCAACGATTTCTACTAGCTCTTCTTTTGCTTCATCAATTCCGGCAACATCATCAAATGTTACTTTTTTCCCACTAGTCATGAGTCTAGCCCTTGACTTGCCAAAGCTTATAGTTCTGTTGCTCCCCGCTTGTGTTTGTTTAAGAAAGAATAGCAAAAAGCCAATAAAGATAAATGTTGGGACCCATGAGATAAGTAATCCACCAATTACGCTCATGGCAGAATCTCCAGTTGAAAAGGAGAATCTCACTTTTCTATCATGTAAATTTTTTATTAGGTCGCTATATATAACACCGCTTGAGTTGAAACTTGAACCATCCCTAAACTTGCCCTCAATGCTCTGGTTTTTTATGACAATATTTTCTACATCATTGTCTTCTAGTCTAGTTAAAAATTCCGAAAAAGGTATGGTTGTTTTACTTCTACCTACATTTCCGCTGAACTGAATATAAACAACTGAAATAAGAACAATAATTACTAACCAGATCAATAAGCCTTCTAAAAATTTTTTCATTTCTATTTCTAACTAAGTACTAATCAAGCTTACCAAATTTTGTTTTATCGTGCTATTAATAATGCATTGAACCTTATCGTCATTGGTATTTTTTTCGTTATAATTTACATCAGGATAAGCAAGCACCTTTCCATCTTTTTGTACTGTAGGCAAAGAATAAAAGACTTCAGGGCAGCAGTTGTAAACTTGAAAAGCGGGTAGCTACTGCTCCATGTGCTTTCTTTTATGGGAAAATAGTTGCAAGGTCTAATATGTAGGAAAACCTTGTGGGACAAAGTAATTTGTTAATAAGATGACTTTATGTACATTACCGCACACTATTCTATATTACACTTCTATACTACACTGGCGAGCTACATGTTTTACTCTTGCACTACTTATTTTTTTCAATTCATGATCAAAATCATCCATAGTAATAGTAGGAGTAGTGCCTTCATGGCTTCTGTTTATAGCATTATATTTTACTTTTTTTGCCAAATTAGGTAAATAAGCTCCTGAATAATCAGAAGTGCGGCTTGCAATTTTTTCCAGATTTACGTCTGGTGCTATTTGTATATTCTTTAAGTTGATATTCAATATTTTCTCACGCTCCTTTTCTTCAGGTAGAGGAATATAAATGCGCTCACCTAGGCGCCCAGGTCTCAAGAGTGCTTCATCTATATGAGGCAAATGATTTGTTGCACCAATTACTATTACATCTTTTCTAGATTTTATCCCATCCAGTTCACTCAATAACTGAGTGATCATCCGCCTCTCTTCATTATTACTAGCAGAAGTTTCTGAATTATTTCGTCTACTAACGGCATCTATTTCATCTATAAAGAGTATGCAAGGAGAATTTTTTCTTAATTTTTCGAAAAGATCACGAATGTAAGCTGGACCAGCACCCATTAATGATTTAGAAAACTCAGACGCTAAAACACTATAACACGGAATATTAACTTCGCCTGCAATTGCACGAACAAGGAGGGTTTTACCATTTCCGGGGGGACCGTATAAAATGTAGCCTGTTGGTATATCACAATTGAATTGTTCAAAAATTTTTCTATTTTTTATGAAATTGCAAATCATTTCTAATGATTTCTTCACCTCATCGGAGATTGCAACATCACTAAATTTTAATTTCTCTTCTTCTGTAATTAATTTATCGTCTAAGCTAATGCTAAAATTTTTTTTGTATATCACCCAGCCAAATACTAGCACACCTAGAAATATTATAATGGAAATGCTACCTAAAATGACATCTTCATTTATGGCTTCTGTTGAAAAGAGGATGTGAACCCTTTTGTCGCGTAAAATTTTTATGAGATCATTAGATATAATACTGACTAACTTAAAACTTGATCCATCCTTAAGCTTACCTACAATACTATTTTCATTTATATCTATAACAACACTTTTTATATCGTTACTTTCTAATCTGTCTGAAAATTCTGAAAAAGATATAGTAGTTAGACCTTCACCTTGAAAAAACAGCATATAAATTGCAAAAATGGTAGCAGCAATTGCCAGACATAAGAGAGCAATTTTAAGGAATTTCCACCGAGTCATTTAATTTTCACCTGAAAGAATTGAGCTTATCAGATTTTCGTACAATATGTTAGTAATAATACACTTAACTCCATTATTATCGATTTTCTGATTACTTTGACATGTACTAGGATAAGCAAGCACCTTTCCATCTTTTTGTACTGTAGGCAAAGAATAGAAAACTTCAGGGCAGCAGTTGTAATCCTTCAGAAATTCAGGAACTTTTTGTGTTTTTTTTAATGGAGCGATGATAACTGAACACTCTTGATTTCCGAGTATTGTGCAGCTAAATCTGTTATCCCATTGAGTAGGTTCATTTAAAGGTAGGTTTACGGTAATTTCTTGTATCTTTGACGATTCTCTAATTATTAAGATATTTTCTCCATATTTTCTTATTTTGCACCCAGAAAGTGTACAGTTAACATTACTATCCTTTTGCAATATTTTATTAAATATCGCAATAAGGCTATTGTACCTTGGTTTATAATGTTTACTGGCAATTGCCATTATAGAGTAAAGAAGAAGCCTCAAGGCTATTTCCTCTGGCAATTGATAAAATTCACTTAGTTTAATTTCAATATAACCAAGATCATGAACATTAACACAGTCATTAAATGCAAGGCGTGTGTAGTGCATCAACGCTTTTGCAGCTCTTTTCATATGAAGGGCTGTGAGGCATATTCGCTCTGTTAAAATCTCTTGATTGTCACTTGCTTTAAGTAAGCTACGGTATAAAGTTCGCCTGTATTTTAAGTTATAGTTGCTTCTATCTTCGATCCATTTTAACCGGTGAAGCTTAGCGTACTTTTCTATTTCACTACGACTAAAATTTAACAATGGCCTAAATATATAAATACCATTTAAGAAAGATTTGTAATCCATTGATGATAATCCATCTACGCCACTACCTCGCTCCAATCTTAATAAGAACGTTTCTGCTTGATCATCTTTGTGATGAGCAACGAGCAAACATTTAACATTATTGTTTTTACAACACTCTGCTAGTAACTTATATCGTGCTTTTCGTGCCTGTAATTGAATATTACCTTTAATATTTTGCTTCTCCCAATTTAATATGAACGATTCCTTTGCTCCAAGTTCTTTTGCATAACTTGTAACAAAATCAGCTTCTTTTTGAGACTCTGAACGTAACCCATGATTTACTGTTAATGCTATAGGAAGTGAAAGCTTGTTTTTTTTTGCCCAGTTAGTCATTAAGTGCAGTAAGACTATACTATCTACACCACCTGATACTGCAACTGCGATTTGGTTATAGAAAGCAAAGCTATTAGCTATATTTTGAAATAATAACTCTAATTTCATTATGTTTCTTGATGGCAAGATAGTCTCTACGTCATACAGCGACTTATTTGTGGTATATATAGATCCCACTAACAAGCAGCGGAATTGCTCTCTTTTGTCATCCCAGTGCTTGACACTGGGATCCAGGTTTTAATGCAAGAAACTATTTCTTTATTCCAGAAAATGAAAATTCCACTCTACGATTTTTAGCATGCTCTTTTTCATATTTAGAATTTCTAGAATCATCTTTTACATTAACCAAAGGCTCAGTTTCACCCTTAGAAGCAGTTTTTATTCTGTTTTCTATGTAGGGTGCACAACTAACCATAAATTTTTTAGCTGCATCTGCCCTTCTAGCGCCTAGCGCAAGATTATATTCATGAGAACCACGGTTGTCAGTATGACCAGTTAAAGTAACCTTCGCGTCAGGGTTATCTTGTAACACCTCCATTACGTTAAGTAATGCATCTGCGCTTACTTCAGTAATACTAGATTCATCATAACCAAAGAAAACTCTTTTATCACCTATCTGCTTAACAACAGAATTCATTTTATTTGTTGTATTTGCTCCTTTTTTTGGGCAAGAACTTACACCAGTAAGTAGCAAACAAAAACAGCACATTATAACCAGTCTACTCCACATTACTAAACCTCCATAAATTTTAAATAGTGCGTAACTTTAATTTCAGTAGCTAATAATCTCTCCATATTGTAATATAGTCAAGAGAAATAAAATACTAAATACTTTTTCTACACCCTTACAATTAATTTTCTTATAATATGCTGGACTCTGAGTAGAAAAATCCAATAAAGGAATAAAAAGTACAATTTTTTATTGTACTTTAAGCAAATATACTTTTAACTTTATTATTAATCTATTACGATATTAAAGAGATGTTTTCTAAAACAATGAACAAATTATGAAATCTTATAAGTTTTTAGAGGAAGTATTATATAGGGTAAAGAATATCGAAAATACGCTAAAAGTACTAAACCAAAGCCAATTGAATATAGAGGACAAAGTTGAACAAATGAGTCTTCTAGAAGAAATCAGACATGAAATTATCTCTCATGATGCAATAAAGGAATCATTAGCAGATGCTCTTGGTAACAAAAAAAGTGCAAATACTCAGCAGCTAAAGTTAATAGAGAGAATACATAAAAGCAACAGTGCTGTTCCTATTGATTTAGTAAAGTCTTTATCCAAAGCTAAGGTTGAATGCCAAAATTTATGGAAACTATCTCATTCTGAAACCAGTAACTTAGAAAAACTAAAAGAACGTTTTACTGATTTAATCACACTCATTCGCGAAGTAGCTTCTATAAAATCGCAGCAATTAAAATGCTCAAAATACGACTTACTGCTTGCTGACTATGACTCTGATATCACAGAAAAGAATATAAGGGAAGTATTCCCCAAGGTAGGCAAATTTTTTAGCGAAAATGTGGATGAAATAATTGAAAAGCAGAAAAAGGATAAGGTTACTAATATACAAAGAGTTGCTACTCAGAAGCAGATTGAACTTGGCTCGTTATGTTTACAGCAAATGGGTATTGCACTAAATGAGATTCGTACTTCTTATTACTACCCTATAGATTATGATGAATCTGATTTTTGTTATGGTTTATTTTCACTTTTACGGCATAGTGGTTATGCGATTTATCAAAAATGTTTAGCGCAAAATTCTATAAGTAGCCCAATTACGAGACATGTTATGTATGAAACTCAAGGGTTATTCATGGAAAGGATGATTGGAACATCCAGAGAATTTATTGAGTTCATTCAACCACACATAAAAGAGAAATTTGCTATAAAAGGCAAAACTAATAGTAGTGTTGAAAATTTGCACTTGGTTTTCAATGAAATAAACCTTTCCTCTTCTTTAAAGAACGCAGATGAATTTAGTCTGTTAGCTCATATTATGTTGAGAACTAGGTTAGAACAGGATATAATAAATGGTACACTGGAAGTTAAGGATCTGCACGATGCGTGGCTGGAAGGTATGAAGCACTATAAAATTCCAGTAAAAGCTAAAAATGAGCTGGACACTTATTTTCAAGATGAATATTGGGCAAGCGGTGTTATGGGCTACTTTCCTATAAAAATTATTGCTTTAATTGCTGCTGTGCAGATTTTCTCTTTCGTTAAAAAGAATCATTACGAATCATTAAGTGCTATAATAAAAGGAGATTTTAGTTTACTTATCAGTTGGTTATCTCAAAATATATACAGTGCAAAGTGTGGCCTGGAACTGCTAAAAAAAGTAACAGGCAAGGGTTTAGACGTTGAGTGTGTTACTTACTACCTATCTGAAAAGTATAATTTGTCTCAATAAATGGTTTTCTTGAGTTATGTATGAATTTTGTTCGAAAATTGACCGGAAAGTTTTATAGCCTTTTTACTTTCAAAGGTTTGTTTGCTAGCGATATTGCCATAGACCTTGGTACTGCAAACACTTTAGTTTATCAGAAAAATCAGGGAATAGTGCTTGATGAGCCTTCAGTTGTAGCAAGAGTAAAAGAAAAAGGAAGCTACGTTCCTTATGCTTTTGGTAAAAAAGCTAAAATGATGCTTGGAAAAACGCCTGGAGAAATAGAGGCGATAAGGCCCTTAAAGGATGGAGTTATTGCTGATTTTAAAAGTGCGGAAGAAATGCTAAAATATTTCATACGCAGTGCAAACACAAAATTCACTGTTAATAAACCTAATATTATCATATGCGTTCCATCTGGATCCACGCCAGTTGAAAGGCGTGCTATACAAGATGCAGCAGAAAGTGCTGGTGCAAATGAAGTATTTTTGATTGAAGAACCAATGGCTGCAGCAATCGGAGCTGGGCTCCCAGTTACTGAACCTGAGGGTTCTATGATCGTTGATATAGGAGGCGGTACAACTGAAGTTGCAATTATTTCTTTAGGCGGAATTGTTTATTCACGTTCTGCCAGAGTAGGTGGCGATATTATGGATGAAGCAATAAAATCGTATATTCGTGAAAATCATAAGTTATTAATCGGTGAAACAACTGCTGAAAAAATTAAGAAAAACGTAGGTTCAGCCAGTCTGCCAGGTGAAAATAACAAAGAGGGAATGATAATTAAAGGCAGGGATTTAGTGAGTGGCATGCCAAAAGAAATGCTTTTATCAGAATATCAAGTTGCAGAAAGTTTAATAGAGCCTGTACATCAGATAATTTCTGCTATTAGGACTGCACTGGAGAGCACTCCACCTGAACTTTCTTCTGATATAGTCGATAGAGGAATAATTTTATCTGGTGGTGGTGGATTATTGCGTAACTTGGGCAAAGTTATCAGTGAAACAACAAAATTACCAGTTCGTGTTGCAGATGACCCACTTTGTTGTGTTGCCTTGGGTAGTGGAAAAGTGCTTGAAAACATGGATTATTTTGGCCATGTTTTATTCAAGCAAGATTAAATTGTTTTTGAAGGTAGTTTATCGAATTGTTTTGATGGAATTATGTAATATAAATGAGATCCCAGTGTCACGCACCAAGTAATTTGAAGGCAACTTTCAGCAGGAAAGGGTGTCATCCGAGTAGCTGACACTGGGATCCAGGAAACTTGATTACAAATAAATATGCTGTTTTAATGAATTTGCATAAATAGACACTAGATTCCAGTGTCAGCTACTTTCATGACATCATCTACTATGTAAATTGCCCCCAAATCAAAACGTTTGCACAGTTGTATGTTGGAATGACACAAGATTTGCGTTTATAAATTAAGGCGATTATGCTAAAAGAATTTAAAATTGAACCTCTGCTAAAAGATAGAGCTCCGCACCAGACCAAGGCTATTGTTGCAATGTCCGGGGGAGTTGATAGCTCCGTTGCTGCAGCACTGCTATATAACTTTGGGTACCAGGTGATAGGTGTGACTCTTCAACTCTATGGCACCGACGGTAATGCTAACGCAAGAAAAGGTGCATGTTGTGCTGGACAGGATATTTACGACGCTAAGCGCGTGGCTGAAAGTGTTGGCTTTCCTCACTATATTTTAAACTACGAGGAAATATTCAAAAAGGAAGTAATAGAGGATTTTGCAAGTACCTATATGCGTGGGGAAACTCCCATACCATGCGTAAGATGTAACCAAACGGTAAAATTTCGTGATCTATTGCAAGTTACAAAAAATCTTGGTGCGGATGTGCTTGTAACAGGACATTACGTGAGAAGATTAGAAAAAAATGGTGAGGTAAAGTTGTGCAGAAGCATTGATAAAAGTAAAGATCAAAGCTATTTTCTATTTGCTACAACAAAGGAGCAGTTGAAGCTTTTGCGATTTCCACTAGGTGGGTTCTATAAAAGTGATATAAGAAAATTAGCAAAGTATTTCAGCTTACAAATTTCTGAAAAGCCGGACAGTCAAGATATATGCTTTGTTTCCGAAAGCTATAGTAAAACAATAGCTAAATTAGTTCCACAATCTGTACAGAAAGGTAAAATAGTGGATGTTAATGGAAAAGTGCTAGGCGAGCACAGTGGCATAGTAAATTTTACAGTGGGGCAAAGAAAGGGCTTGGGTATCGCACACAATGAACCTCTTTATGTGATAAAAATTAATACAGAAAATAATGAGGTTATAGTAGGTCCGATCAACGCATTAATGCAAAAAAAAATATTGATCAAGGAGTTAAATTGGTTAGAACAACCAAAGGAAGGTATGGAAGTAACTGTGAAGCTGAGATCATCACATGCGGGAAGTTTAGCAACAATACATTCAGCTGACGAAAAAAATAAAGCCTGTGTCATTTTAAACGACGATTACTTTGGCATCAGTCCAGGTCAAGCCTGTGTGGCATATAAAGGTGAACAAGTCATCGGTGGAGGATGGATATGCTCTTAACTGGGTAGCTTAATTTTTTTATGCAGAATGTAAACGTACAATAATATTTATTGCTATTTTACCCTATATCGCTTATACTATAAAGTAGAACATTATAGGTTTTAGCAATGGTTAAGGAAGTTGAAGAACTAATAAAAATTGTTGGTAAGGGTAATTTATTAGAGACTTTGTTTATTTTTTTAGGTGGCTTTCAACATGCTGACTTAGATCGTAGTATGGACCGCAGAAATCATTTTGGCTTGTCTGCATTCATTAAAAAAGAGGGGGAGCCATTAGATGAATATTTTAACTTAAAGTTTAGTCTACAAGGGCTGTTTTTAATTTATGCTCAAGCTTATAAGATACTTAGTGAAAACAATAACCTGAATACTAAAGATGTCATAGATAAAATATATGAAGTTATTAAAGGGTTTGAGTTAAATAGAGATATAAATGAAGTAGTAGAAGTAGATGGAAGTAAATTAGATTTACTTAACATCTTAGCAAGTCCAAAGAGAAAACCAATATTTAAAACAGAAGAAGATTTTGAAAATAAAGTGCTTACTGACGTTAAAAAATTATTAAATGAAAAATCTGATAAAAAATTTTTTTTTAATAAATTTGTTATCGACTGTTACTATTCTATTCATCAAGATATAAAGGTAGATAAAGATGTGGCTTTATTGTTTTCTCTATTATATTCTTTGAGCGGTAGTTATAAAGAACCTTTGTCACCTGACAAAATAGTAAAAAGAGAAGTATTAGAGATATGTGAGAATCAGTTAATAGAGAGCTATATAATGTTCTTAGCTGGCAAACTACACATGATCGGATTATCAAGTAGAGATAAATATACAATCGACCATGAGCATGTGGATCGGCAAGAGGAAGGCTTGAAAGAGCATTGTAAATTCGAATTATATCGTATAAATACAAAAAACACCCTAGAGCAACTGTTAAAAAACCAAAATAGTGATGAATTTGAACAATTAGTAACGAGCCCTAAAAATATATACTACTCAGTGCCACAAGAAGAGAATAAATGTAGGCCAAATTTCATTGTCAGCAAGAAAAAAGAAAAAGACCATAAAAACACAGTCTGTAGATTTATGGATTTAAGTAAAATAACAGCGGGACCAAATGCGGTGAATGTGGTAATTGAAATAAGTGCAAATGCTGAGCCTGTAAAGTATGAGTTTAATAAAGAGCTTGGATTGTTACAAGTTGACAGATTTTTGTCTACCTCAATGACTTATCCTTGCAATTATGGGTTTATACCAAATACCTGCGCAGGTGATGGTGATCCTGTGGATGTTTTGGTGCTAACTCAATTTCCCTTAGCATCTAGTGTTTTAATATCGGTGCGTCCAATAGGCGCATTACTCACTAAAGATGAAAAAGGAGAAGATGAAAAGATATTAGCTGTGCCTGTTTCCAGTGTTGATAGCTATTATGACAATATAAAGGACTATTCTGACTTATCTAAAAACCTATTAGATAAAATTGCTCATTTCTTTTCTCATTATAAAGATCTAGAAAAGGGAAAAACGGTAGCAGTTGGAGAATGGGTTGGTGTAGAAGAAGCAAAGAAAATCATTGAAAAAAGCAGAAATTAGTTTACGTTGATTTAGCCTGGAATTACAGTTATTCGGAAAAATGTTGTTGTTTTTAATGGGTAAATATTGCAATTAAAAGCATTAGACAGGCGGTAGAGGTCTTGGTATTATATAATCTTTAGGTTCTAAATTTGGAAGGGTGGCCGAGCGGCTGAAGGCGGCGGTTTGCTAAACCGTTATACGATTGAAAAGTCGTATCGAGGGTTCGAATCCCTCTCCTTCCGTATACTGTTTTAGCACGGTCTGAATTCGCTATATTAGCATATTTTTAGCCTGTTTACCTGATCTTGTTGCAATGGTTTTTATTTCCGTCTTTGCTTAGATAGCTATTAAAAAGTTGGCTAGCGTTGACTCAGTATTTATTATAGAATTGGTTGTTAACCTTACTTATATGCATAAAATACTAATTTTACTGTTGATAGTGTTGCCACTTAGGTTGCTTGCAACCGAGATTGAAATTGTTGCAGATGTAAATGGTGAGCCAATTTCAAATTTAGATATCGAAAAACGCATCAACTTTATAAATTCATTGTTTGGCACCCAAAGTGTTAATCAAAAAGAAGCAAAACCTCAAATTCTTAGGGAGCTAATAGACGAAATTATCATTATCAATGAAGCGCAGAGGCTGAATATAAAATTGAGCAACGAGGAGTTAGATAATGCTATCATATTATTTTTAACCCAAAGTTTTAAACTTAAGGCTAATGAAGTTGATCAATACATAAAAAAGCATAATATAGATCTTAGTATTTTAAGAAAACAAATAAAATGTCAGTTACTATGGAGCAAAATTATTGAAGTAAGAATTGTGCCATTTATTAATATAAGCGATAAAGAAGTAGATGATGTAAAAAGGCAAACAGAAAAGCCGGATTATCTTATCACGTTCCAAGAGTTTATAATTCCTGATCAAAAAGACAAGGATGTTTATGGCATAGCTGAAGATTTAGTAAAAAAATTACGTAATAGTAATAACCCGGAATCTCCAATAAAGATGCGTAAAGCAACAGTTAATTTAAGTCAGCTCAAAGATAAACTTAAGAGCGTTTTAGAAAGACTAGAAACCGGCGATATAGCAGGTCCATTCAGTTTCAGTGAAGGTTACTCTATTATAAAAGTCATAGACAAGGTACAACTTAATTATGCACTGCTGGAAAGCACTTTAAAATTAAAACAGATTGTGGCTGAGGGTTCAGAAAGTTTATTGGATAATTTTAAAGAGCAAAAGGTCAATTGTTTAAATTTTGACAAATTAGCAGATGATTTTAAGTTGCCAAACGCAAAAGAGTTTGAAATAAAAATGCGAGATTTAAATCCTGATTTACAGATTTTATTTAGTAAAACAAGTGTGAATGAAATAGTAGAATTAAGAGAAAATGGCACTGCAAAGTTAATGATGTTGTGTGATATCAAGAGTAATGCAGCGGATATAGAAGCAATTAAACAGCAGATGTACCAACAAAAGATTATGATACAAAGCAACTTGTTATTAGATAATATGCGTAAAAATTCAGCTGTCAGTTATCGGTATAGTTGAAGTCAGAGAGTGTCCTTGTCTCTGTCTTTGTGTACGAAAATTACTTTGTTCTATAAAATTTCAAAAAATTTGAACAAATATAGTTAAAATAGCACATGAAGAATATAATGCTAATCGGTGGTGGAGTTGGAAATGCAGTATTATTTTCGATAGGGAAGGCGTGTCTTGAAAATAATAATAAGGTTTTGTACTTTGCTGGCTATAAGAAATTAAGTGATGTATTTAAACGAGCACTGATAGAGCGTGCATCAAATGCAGTAGTTTGGGCATGTGAAGAAGGATTGATAGAAACAAGCAGAGATCAAGATAAATCCTTTCATGGTAATATAGTTGATGCAATAGTCTCTTATCAACAAGGAAGATTAGGTATTAATTTAAACACTATAGATAAAATTATCACTATTGGTTCTGATAAAATGATGAAAGCTATGAATGAAGCTAGAAAAACAATTTTAAAGCCATATCTGAAGTCAAGTCACATAGCAATATCGTCAGTTAATTCTCCTATGCAGTGTATGATGAAAGAAATCTGCGCTCAGTGTGTTCAGCAACATATAAATACGGAAACAGGAGAAAGGAGTTTTGTCTATAGTTGCAGTAATCAAGACCAGGATATGGAATTTATTGACTTTGATTTTTTAAGTGAGCGCTTAAAGCAAAATAGTTTACAAGAAAAACTCACTGCGAAATGGATAGATCATGTTCAAAGATATTAAACAGCACAAAAAGGAAATAAGAGAGCAATATAGAGCTATAAGAAAAGATATTGATGAAAGTTATTCCAGTTATGCGGCAAGTTCCCTTATTAATCTCTTTAATCAGAACTTAAGTTACGTTAAAGGCAAAACAATTGCGGCTTACATTCCAATGGATGGGGAAATAAATGTTGTCCCTTTGATGTGTTGTTTGCTCTATTTAGGTTATAAAGTAGCAATTCCTGATAAAAATCAGTTGCTAAGATTTGAGGGATGGAACGAAACAAATGAAGATGTAATTCCCGACACAATCATTACTCCTGTTGTTGCTTTTGATGATCATTTTAATAGATTAGGTTTTGGCGGTGGTTGGTATGATACAATGATAAAAAAATTACGGCCGCTTGGAAAAATATTTATAGGTGTAGCCTATGAGAAACAATATTGTAAAGATTTACCTGTAGAAAAACATGATCAAAAATTGGATATTATAATCACTGAGATGTGTGTTAGATGTGGAGGTGGATTGCTCAAAAAAGTGGATAGAAAGGAGTAGCGTAACCCCACTTTCTGATAGTAATTTTTGCGTCAAAACGCTCCTCAAATACATCAAATATTTGGTCCTGTAATTCCTCCTTCACTCACTCGTGCAGCACTTGAAATACCTAAGTGAGAATCTGGCTTCATTTGATTAACTTTATCATTAATCTTTTGTTCTACATCTTCTATTTTACCGTCACCAATGGCCATAATTGCAGATTGAAATTCACCCATAAGAATGTGAAATCCTTTCTTTTTAGATTCTTCCGTGTCTTTAGATCTTTCCATATCTGCTAGATGAGTACTAAGACCTTTGTTCATAAGTCTGCTCATGTCATCTTCTGAAAAATTTTCAATGGTTCCATTCTTTACTAACTCTTGTATAGCAGATCGCTGCCCTTCATTTTGAAGCATTTCTAATATTTTTTTCCCATCATCAAGACCTTTTTTAGCGTCAACGCCTTCGTTATCTTTAAGACTAATGTTTGCAATAGTTTCAAGCATGTTTGTTCTTAATCTACTAAAGTTATTCTCTCTTGCTTGAACTTTAGGTAATTTATCTATTAAATCCTTATATGAACTTTTTACTGCTTTCCCTGCTTCAATCGCACCTTCTTTTATTTTTTCCCCTGCCTTTCCTATACCTATTCCTACATAACGTGCTCCAATAGCCACAAGCGCTATTAATGTAGCAAGCACAATAAGCGGAGAAAATGCTACTCCCAATACTATTCCTGTAGAAGCTATTCCAATTTTTTTATTTGCAGATGCTGATTTAAAATAATTGACTAGATTGTCCAGCGGACCTTTATTATTATTTATAACATTACTTATTGCTTGCTGATTAACAGATTTTAACGCCTCTTCTATTATTTTTGAGTCAACGTTTTCAGAAGTTAACCCTTTAAGTGCTTCTTCAATGAGTTTTATAAATAATTCTTTATTTACCTCCTTTTGCAAGCCTTGGTCATTAATTGCTAAACTTAAACCTTCGAGATTCATCCCTCTAACTTGTTCTGATAGGGCTTTAAGTAACTCCTCTTTTCCCTCTGATGGAGATTGTGCAATGCTTTCTATTATATCTGAAATAGCTTTTCTTAGTTCTGATACCAATTCTCAATAATAATGAGACAAATGAAAAAGAGTGCTTTCCGCCTATAACTGGAGGTTTAAGTGAATTTATCGTATATTCTATTTGTCTTCCCAATAACGAAGTTTGGTATGAGTAGTCAGTGTCAAAAAACGTACTGTTTGTAGGTGCCATATTCAACTTCATCAACTATAAATATGCCTAATTATACATACTAATTATTAATTATATTATAATAAATATGAGATAATTAATATAATAACCTCTTTCCAAATATAGAATTTGTATTAAAATATCTAGATTACATGAAATTAAGGTACTTTATGGGCGGAAAAAAATTAAAAGCTGCTGTGGTTTTATCAGGGTGTGGTCACCTTGACGGTGCAGAGGTAAGAGAAGCGGTTTTAAGTTTGCTTGTGCTTGATCAGCAGGAAGTGAATGTTAAATGCTTTGCACCTGATATCAATATCACACAAGTTATGAATCATAAAACAAAAGAGGCAACAAAAGAAAAAAGGAATGTACTTGCAGAAGCTGCAAGAATCGCAAGAGGTGAAATATATGACTTAAAAGAAGCCAAAGCTGAAAATTTTGACATGCTAGTTGTACCTGGTGGATACGGGGTTGCAAAAAATTTATCTGATTTAGCTGAGAATAAAGACATGGTGACAGTAATGCCTGAATTTGAAAGATTAGTTTCAGAATTTTTTGTTACAAAAAAGCCGATAGGAGCGATATGCATATCTCCAGCCATCATTGTTTCAATTTTAAGTAGCAAGATAGGTAAAGAAGAAAGTAAGGTTAAGGTAACTATAGGAGATGACAGAGAACAGTTGATAGAGAAGCTTGGTGGTGAACACATAAAGTGTGATACAGGGTTATCAATAGAAGACGAAGAACATAATGTATTTTCCTGTTCTGCTTATATGCGTAGCGACAAAAGTATATACTCTGTATATCAAGGGATAAAGCATATGATTGACAGCATGGTAAAAAAGATTAACAAAAAAACTAAACAGCCATTCCTCTAAGATGTAGTAATTTAGACTTCCTTACACAATTAACTGTTGAATTTTACATTCCTAGCTGTATTATGGTTATATAGCTAAAGTGCTCTAGGTTTACGACTATTACTTGTTAGCGGCGTGGCGTAGGGCTGCACTAGCTATATATATTTAGCTCTTTTTTTATAAACGCAAGGTGTTTTATATGTCAGACCTTTTCTATATTGAAACTACGTGTTGTGTGGACGGTCAGTGTGATGTCTATACAGGGGAAGTGAGTTTTAATGATGTCATGTTAGGCAAGTTCAGTCTAAATTCGTGCAGCGGGAAAGAAGCTATGATAAATCTAGACGTTATTACATTCGATATTAATATCGCTATTGATGGTCAAAATGGAAAGACAATAGAAAGAGACCTTAAAGGTCTTGAATTTGTAACTAAAGATGATGGTTCTTGGTATATTAATAAGAATTTTGGTAATGATAGATTTGAAGTTATAGTAAAGCAATCATAATTTTACATCTCAGGTGTAACATTTAGTATAGGTGCTATTCTATTTATAATGTTCTTTACTATAGGCGCAGCAATTATTCCCCCGGTATGGTGTATCCCTTGAGGTTCATCAATAGCAATTAGCACTATATACCTTGGGTCAAGCATGGTTAGCACTCCTATAAATGACGCTATGTTTGCATCTTTGCTATATTTACCATCTACAACTTTTTCCGCCGATCCAGTCTTTCCCCCTATTGAATATGCCTTTATTTTTGCTTTTCTGCCAGTGCCATCTGTTACTGCTGCGCGTAATAATTTTCTCATTTTCCTGGAAGTTCTTCTTGAGATAATTTGCTCTCCTATACTTCTTTTATTCAACATCAAGGTTGCGTTATGAAATACCCCATTGTTGATTAATGCTGCTGCAGTTTGTGCAAGATGTATAGGAGTTACAGCTATGCCATAACCATAAGATGCTGTTATTAAAGTGTTTTCACTCCATTTATCCGGGATTATCGGTGTAGATTTTTCTGGTATTTCTATTTTCAAAGGAGAAAATAGCTTCATAGCTTTAAAGTATTCTACTTGTTTTTCAATACCTAATTTAACTGCAATTTTTGCTGCACCAATGTTGGATGATTTCACAAATATATCTCGCACAGTGATTTCCGGAATCTTAAATTCATGAAGATCATAAATTTTATATTTCCCAATAGTGATTGGCTTTGACACGTCATATAAATCATCAATTTTTACAACGTTTGCATCAAGCGCTGCGGCTATTGTAAAGAATTTTAATACCGACCCCATCTCATACACCCCAAGACTGGCGCGATTAAACTTTTGTACGTCTTCTGCCTTATTCTGTAGGTTGGGGTTAAAATCAGGCAGACTGACCATTGAGATGACTTCACTATTTCTCACATTTAAAACAATTCCTACTCCGCCGAGTGCCTGATATCTGCTTACAGCTTTAGTTAGCTCTTCATGCACTATGCTTTGCACTCGTGTATCTAAGGATAGTTGAATACCCTGGTAAGGTGTTATTCCAGCACGTAATGCTGGAATCCACGTATTTTTTTTCTGGACCCCAGTGTCAGCTACTTGGATAACAGAATGTTGTTTGTTTTTACTTATATATGCCTCAACTCCTGCAATACCGTTGCCATCTACGTCAGTGTAACCAAGCACGTGTGAAAATAAATTACTGTGAGGATATATACGTTTTACATCGTTATAGAAGTTTATTCCTGGCACGCCGGCATTTTTTATTGCTAACAGTTCTTTTGGAGTCAAGTGCCGCTTTACCCAAGCAAATTTCTTTTTTGAAGTAAGTACTCTATATGAATTCTCGTATTCAAGATCATTCAAAATAGAACACAGTTGTGCTGCTATACTTTCCGGATTCTTTACTTTGGTTGCATCTGTATATAGTGATGTTGTGGGCACATTTGTTGCTATTACCACTCCATTTCTATCTAAAATATCAGGTTGTTTATATACTGTATTATCTTTTCTAAAATTTTCTGAAGTAGTAGGTTGATCAAATGTTAAAGAGAATATGCGAAAAATAATTATTATATAAAATATAAATAATGGTACTATAAAACACAGTGAGCGGAGCTTATTTTTAAGTAATGCTTGCATATTTACTTGATTTGACAAAAATGGAAATCATCTTAGCTGAGCCGCGAGGTTTTTGTGCCGGGGTAAAAAGAGCTGTGGACATATTAGCTATTACTTTAGAAAAATACAAAAACAAGTGCCAAGTTTATGTGCTACACGAAATTGTTCACAATAAATATATAGTAGAGGACTTTAAGAGACAAGGAGTGGTTTTTGTGAACAGTATCGAGGAAATTGAAGATAATGGAGGAATACTGATCTTCAGCGCGCACGGAGTATCAAGAAATATAGAAGATAAGGCAAAAAGAAAGGGTATTCAAGTGATTGATGCAACATGTCCTTTAGTCAGCAAAGTGCATAAAGAGGCAAAAAGGTATGAAAACAGTGGTAAAGAATTAATTCTCATTGGGCATGAAAACCATCCAGAAGTTAAGGGAATTAGAGGAAGAGTAAATAATCCTATCATTTTAGTGCAAACTGTGCAGGACGTACGCAATTTAAAAGTTAAAGATCCAGATAATTTATCTTATGTTACACAAACCACGTTAAGCATCGACGATACCCGTGAAATTATTGTTGCCCTGAAGCTCAGGTTTCCAAGCATAACAGGTCCAGATTTAAAGGACATATGCTATGCAACGCAAAACAGACAAAATGCTGTTAAAAAGCTAGCTGAAATTGTAGACATGGTGTTAGTTGTAGGAAGTAAAAATAGCTCAAATTCAAACCGCTTATTAGATCTGTGCACTGCCAGAGGAAAAAGAGCCTACTTAATTGATAATTACAGCTGTGTGAATAAAAGCTGGTTTCATGGCGTAGAAAAGATAGGAATCACTGCAGGTGCTTCTGCTCCTGACATATTGGTTGATGAATTAATGGACTACCTAAAAGTAAACCTGAGTGTAAAAATTTCAGTTATGCCAGGTGGTATTATTGAAAATGTTCAGTTTAAAATACCGAATCTGGTTTAAAACACAACTTATCTACTAAGCTTCTCTTGAAATCACACAAATCAGCATCTATAGCTAAGACGTCATACCGCGATTCATTAGACTTCTTGCATAACCATATAACGAACTTTAATTGGGAATAGAAACAAAAAACTTACTTGACAAACTCCGCCAGCCCCCTTATCATGAAACTGAAGGTATTCAGTTATCTTCATCTGTGCAGATTAAACAGCAAGAAAACAACGTAGTTGGCGTCTTATTTTTAATTTTTTGCACTATGTGCACCTTATGTCTTCACAATATTTCTAGGTTTTTACCTATATAAGCTGAAACGCGCTTATAAGTCGTTTAAGACAGTATAGTACGCCAATTTGCAGGATTAGAGAGTGACAACTAGCTAACACGGGGTTTCTTTTGCCTTTTTTTCTGCTTAGTAAATTTCTTAAACATTTGAGATAAGGTGAGTTGCATTTAAAAGCAGCTAAATTGCAGTGTTTAAGGCTTAAAAAACGCCAATACTGAAAATAGATATTAACCGGGGCTTCTTTTGCCTTTTTTTCCGTTTGGTAAATTTCTTAAATATTTATGGCTAAACGACAACCGTCATCCCGCTACGTGTTAGCGGGATCTCTTGTTAGCGGCTGAGATACCGCGAATGAATCGCGGTATGACGGTTAAGTAGGGTGTCATTCCAGTCTGGGATCCAGTCTTTATTATGCAGCCACTTGGTTAAAATTAAGTTTTCTGGATCCCAGTGTCTGGGCACTGGGATGACACCATTCTTTTTTCTGGATTCCAGACTGGAATGACACCGTTTTGGATGGAAACCAGTGTCAGCTACTTTCATGACACCATCATAAGGTGAAACTGGATCCCAGTATCTGGGCACTGGGATGACAGGAGAAGGTACTAGCCTGACAACCGTCATTCCGCTACTTGTTAGCGGGATCTGGAGATACCGCAGTGGTATGACGTAGGAAAACCTAAGCTATACTTTTATAACCCAATCAAAATCCTGGATCCCGCTAACGAGTAGCGGAATGATGGTTTTTCAAATCGTCGGTAAGCCTAAGTCAGTTTAGCTATATGCTTTTAATTCCCCCAAAAGGAGAATTAAATATGTGAAGTTCTAGTTGATATGATTTAATGAATGGTTAGTTTAAATTACTAATTTATTTAAGAGATTTTGATAATATTTAACCCACTCGCTTTTCTATTTTCCATATCGCGATGAGCTTGAATTATTTCACCAAATTTATATTTTTTATTGATCCGTACAGTTAAAAGTTTTTTTCTTATCATCTCGAAGATTTCCATTGTGGTAAGCACTAATGTGAATCTATCATGCTTATAATGGTATATTGAGGTTCCAGTTGCAAATAACGAACGTGAACTAAGTAAAGAAAAACTAATAGGAGCGTTACCTGATATCTGCCCATAGGAAACGTATATGCCGAACCTGCCTAAAGATTCAAAAGAAAGCTTGCTTGTAGCATAACCTATAGGGTCATACACTGCACCTACTCCTCTGTTTTGCGTAATTTCCATAACTTTAGAAACGAAGTCTTTATCATTGTAGTTTATTGCGTATGTGCAGCCACTTTGTAAAGCTATCTTCATTTTTTCATCAGAGCTTACAGAACCTATCACTACACCTTTTTTATCCTTTGCCCATTGGCATATTATTTGTCCTAAGCCACCATTAGCCCCATGAACTAGCACGAAAGCACCAGGCCTAACTTTATAAGATTGATTAACTAAATAGTGAGCTGTCATACCTTTAAACAGCACTGCAGCAGCAACTTCATCAGATATGTCATCTGGAATTTTTATCAGATATTTCTGGTGTATAATGCGCTTTTCACAATATGCCCCTGGAGGAGCTGTGCAATATCCAACTCTGTCTCCAACTTTGAATCCATCACTGATTTTTTTACCAAGTTTTTCAATAACCCCAACTGCTTCCACTCCAAGCACTGATGGTAAATTTTTAATTTTGCGTGTACCTTTTCTGTGCTCTAAATCATAACGATTTAAGCCGATAGTTGTATGACGTACTAAAACTTCCTCGCCTTTTGGCTCACCTATATTCTTATCTACAAATTCTAATACTTCTGGTCCCCCAGTTTTTTTAATTTGTATAGCTCTAACCATGATGAATGTAAGATAAAAACTTTGATTATGTTATCTAATAATTAATATTTTGCAAAGTCATTGTTTCCACAATTAACAAGCTTGACTTTTTTATCAAATATCTCTATATTTTAAATAAGCTATTTAAGCAATTAGAGAGTATAAATTATGTTAGGTAGAAGAGATAGATATATTAATAGGTATATTGCTCTTTGTGAGATATTTAAGAAAATAAGCAATAATATAAAAACATATAATGTAATAGAGTTAATAAAAAGCAAGTTAGAAGAAGGCAAAGAGTATAGTCAAAGCTGCAGTGATTTATTTGAGTTATGGAAAGCTGGAAATTTTGCAATTGACCATGAATTTCGTGTGCAAAATGATGGCAAAGATCCAGATGCCAGAAAACTCTTAGATATAGCTATCAACTCTAAATACCTTAACGTGGCAGAAGCTTTAGTAAGAGCTGGAGCGGACATTAAGCCAAAAAAAAATGGATTTACCTATCTACATACAGCTTTTTTTATACCATCTCCAAACCTTTTTAAGACTCTCATGGAGAGAAAAATAATCATTACCTCTAATGAGCAAGCATGTGCCATTTTAGAAGGTTTTACTAACTTTTCCCTCGACCAATTTTCACCAAATAAAGAGAATGCTGAAAGAGCTGAAAGTCAGATAAAATGTGTCAAGATGCTAATTGATTACATATTAGAAAAAAATCCCAACATAGAAATGTCAGATTCTGTAAAAAATAATAAGGAGTTGGCTAAGTATTGGAATGCTTGTGAAGCAAATAATAAAAGATGGGTATTGGTTGATTCAGCAACACCAAGCACTGAAACACAAGTAGTCAGTGTGCAAAAAGAAAACAAGAGCTCCTGCTCAATTCAATAGATCTGTTGCATAACTATTATTTGAATAACAACGCACTCCTTCTATAGCTAACACGTCATACCGCCGCGGTATCCCATAGATCCCGCTAACAAGTAGCGGGATGACGAGGTTTACCTTATCGGATTGTTTCAACACGTCATACCGCCGCGGTATCTCAAAGCATAGATCCCGCTAACGGGTAGCGGAATGACAGTTTTTCAAATTGTCGGTAAATCTAAGTCAGTTTAGCTATAGCTCACGCTGCTTGGGTGGACAATAGAAAAAGTTTGTTACTTAAGCTTAAAAAACGTGTATGATAGCGTTATTTCACTTAAATCTTTTGTATTACTATCAAGCATTATCTCAGGATCTATATAGAAAGATACGGGCATAGCTGCTTTTTGTTTTGGTAGCAACATTTGTTCTTCAAAACAAAAGCATGCAACTTTATTAAAATACTTACCTGCTTTGAAAGGCGTAACGTTATATACTGCCATACCAAATGAAAGATGATCAGATAGATTTTTTGCGTAATAAAACGCTAAACTTTGTTCTCCTATGTTTACGTCAACGTAGTTAGTTTCTGATTTAAATTCCCAAGGTAGATCGGACATTATATCAGCATTGAAGTGGACCCTGATTTTTTGGTCAGTTGCACTTATTGTTGCATTAGTTACTTTTCTTGTTGTGCCACCATACCCGGTAGCTTTACAGAAAATGCTATATAGTGGCACCGATGCATATGCAAGACATAGCATCAACACGACTAAAGATATTAAAAAGAAAACTATAGAATTCTTACTACCTTTCCTTAAAAAGGAAAACATCTAGTCCCTATTATTGAACAAGTTAAGTAACCTGAGTAGATTGAGAAATATGTTAATAAAGTTAAAATAAAGATCAGTTGCACCCAGTATTGCCAATTTAGTAGTAGCGACTTCTGATCCGTCGTTATATTTATAATAAACGTCCTTGATTCTTTGAGCATCATACGCAGTCATTAAGGTAAAGACTATTACTGATATGAACGATATTGCAAAGTAGAGAGGACTACTTCCAAGGAATAAATTTACTATGGATGCTATAATTATCCCCAAGACTCCCATAATCAAGAAAGAGCCCATACTTGTAAGATCTCTTTTTGTGGTATTACCATATAAAGCCATAGAGCCAAACATAATTGATGTAATGAAAAACGCTCTTGCTATATTTTCTGCAGTATAAACTATAAAAATATAAGATAAGGAAAGCCCCATTAACACTGAGAACGAGAAAAATATAGTAACGGCAGACTGAGCACTTAGGTGTTGAATTCTATACCGCATATAGATCACCAATGCAGCTGGAGAGAATATTATCACAAGCGACAGAACAGGATTAGAATGAATTACCTGAAAAAGACCAGAAAATACCGTTAGAAACGCAACAAGCCCTGTAACGCCTAAAGCTAAAGCCATGTAATTATATACTTTAGTTAGGTAACTTCTGAGCCCAGCGCTATAATAAACGCCCTGAGAGCGGATATCCTGTTCATTTCTCATGTAAGACATAAATGTAACTCCTTTTGTCCATTATTTAACACATTATAATATAAAACCACATTTTTATCAAGTATTTTTATTATAAACAGTTATGCGCTGGCATTTGTTTTAATATAAATAGAATATAGGCCTATTGCTGCTGCATTTGAAACATTTAAACTGTTAATTGCATTTGACATTGGTATTTTTAAAAGATAATCACAATTTTCTTTAACTAACCTCCGCATTCCTTTCTCTTCAGAACCAAAAATAATTACTCTTTTTTTCTCAAAGCTCTTTATTTCATCTATATTTTCTTTAGCATTGCAATCAAACCCGTAACACCAGTAGCCGACCTTTTTTAAATACTGCATAGTTTTTACTATATTTGTAACGTATATTAGCGGAACAATATCCAATGCTCCACTTGCTGCTTTTGCAATAGATGCATTTTCGCCAGGTGAATGATTATGTGGTAAAACCAATGCGTTGACATTAAAACAAGCTGAAGTTCTTAAAATTGATCCAATATTGTGCGTGTCAGTGACTTGATCTAAAATGACTATAGTAGAGCTGTCGTTTGAGCTTTCAGCTACTTCTTCGATGCTTAAGTTACAAAGAATAGGGGCAACATTTAAAGCAATTCCTTGATGGTTAGCACCTTTAGATAAAACGTCATTAAGTATTTTGTTTTCTACTAATCGAACTTTAATGCCCTTACTATTTACACATTGCCTAATTTCTTTTTCATGTTCTCTATAGAAATTTTCTGTTACTAACAGTTCTATACACCGCCTATTTTTATTCTTCAGTGCTGACATGCAGGTGTGCTTTCCATACAGCCAAAAATTCTCATTAGTTTTTGACGATTTCATCGTATTATCGAAAATCGGGTTTTTATAGAATAAGCAACATTTTACTATGTTTGGATATTGTTGTAAAATTATACAATTCGATTAATGCGTTTATGTCGGACGATGAGTTGGATTGGCAAAAAAATGTTAAGCCAATAGAATGTGGAAAAGTTACTTTGAAAGTTAATCATAAAGTAAATATAAAGTCTATGGTTGATAAAGGTACCTCCGACTTACAAAGGAATTTTCTTAATACTAATAATGGTAACTCATCATTTTGTCTTGACCAAAACACAAAATCAAAAGTTGATAGGGGTAAATATTTTATAAGCGATAAGCTCGATTTGCACGGCTATAGTATAGAGGATGCTTACTGTAAATTGATAGATTTTATTATCAAAAATTATCGAGCAGGAAATAGATGTTTATTGGTAATTACGGGATACGGCAGTGCAACAAATAAAACAGACACTATAAAGAATAACTTAAATAAGTGGTTAAATGATACTAAAATCCAGCATATGGTTCTATACTACCAGCAAGCTACGAAAAAACATGGTGGTAAAGGGGCTTTTTATGTTTTATTAAGAAGGCTTAGGCCCTATTAGCTGCTTAAGTTTCCTTTTAAGCCTTAATTTTTCTTATATAGCCATATAAAAACCAGTGTTCGGCAGCGCGTTACGCACAATTGTACAAACATTGTAGCCGTTATTCAAGTAGCCCGCAGAAACGAAAAAACTTCCTTGACAAACTCCGCCAGCCCCCTTATTATGACAGTAAGGGTATTTATGACTCAAAACTTGTTTTTGACCTGCAGGCTCAATGACAAAATTCAGTAAAAAACTCAGGGTATTTATTGGCGGATTACATAAAATTATAGCGGCTGCATGTCTTTTTTATTTTTTCTACATTCAGCCAAATCGCGCTTATTTTAAGCGTTAGCACATTATTACAGCGCCACTTACAGTAATATAGAGTCAAAACTCGCACCACGGGGCTTCTTTTGCCTTTTTTTTATTTGGTAAATTTCTTAATGTTTGTAGCTAAAGCAATTTAAGAGACCGAAAATGGTGTCATTCCAGCGCGTGACGCTGGAATCTAGTCTTTATTATGCAGCCACTTATTTAAAGTTAAGTTTTCTGGATCCCAGTAGTCAAGCTACTCGGATGACACCCTCCTGATGGGCCCAAATCACAATGTTCGTACAGTTGTGGGCGGTATGACAGCGTTAGCTATACTTTTATACTCACCAACTCAGCATCCAATCAAGTAGTCAAGCTACTTAGATCTGGTGGACTCAAATCACAATGTTCATACAGTTATGCTGTGCCCTATGGGTGTGATGTTCTACGAGTTGGGTAACAGGAGGTAATGCAAGAAGTCTAATAGCGCAGCAACACGGAACCCCATGTGAGACCTGCACCTATTGCAATCAGCAGTACCAGATTTCCTGATTTTATTTTTGATTCTTGTATTGCATAGTCTAAGGCCAGTGGAATTGACGCTGCTGAGGTGTTTGCATGCTTATCAACGGTATTAATCACTTTCTCTATAGGAAAATCTAATTTCTTTACTACTGCTTCAATAATACGAATGTTTGCTTGATGGGGAATTAACCAGTCAATATCAGTGATTTTCAAATTATTGCATCTTAGTGTTTCCTCTACTGAGGCTGTTAACTTATCCACTGCATGTTTAAACACTTCTCTTCCATTCATGCATATTTTTCCAGAATCATCAGTAGAGGATACCCCTCCGTTCGTACATAATATGTCCACATTGCCATCAGAGTGTAAGTTTGTTGATATGATGACGCTGCTACCCATTTCCGATTTTATTATCACTGCACCAGCACCATCACCAAAGAGTACACAAGTTGACCTATCTTCCCAGTCAACAATCCTAGACATTATTTCAGCACCAATAACGAGCGCATATTTAATTCTATTGTTAGATTTTATGAGCGAATCAGCAGCTGTAACTGCATATATAAAACCAGAGCATGCTGCTTGTACATCAAAAGAAAATGCGTTTTTACATTTTAACTTACTTTGTACAATCGTTGCACAGCTAGGCAAAGTTTTATCAGGCGTTGTTGTTGCAACTATAATCAAGTCAATTTCATCTACTGAAATTTTAGCTTTTTCTATAGCACTTTTTGCTGCATTTACAGCTAGATCTGACGTTAATTCTCCTTCATCTGCTATATGCCTTTGAACTATTCCTGTTCTCTGCCTTATCCATTTATCGCTTGTCTCAACTATCGATGCAATTTCGTTGTTACTCAACGTTTTTCTTGGTAGATAAGATCCAGTGCTTAATATGAAACTTTTATTCAATATGACTTACCCCGTTAATTATCTTTTGATTTAAATTTTCACTAATTGCATTTACTGCAAATTTTATAGCATGGGCAAAAGAAATAGCATCAGAATTTCCATGACTTTTAATGATGATACCATTCAGCCCTAAAAACATAGCTCCACTTCTAATTTTGGGATTAAAACGCGTTAATGCTTTATTTAGTTTAGATTTTAACAATATACCAATAAGCATTTTCGCTATCCACGAGTTGAATACTTCCTGCTTTATTAGATTGATAAAAGTACTAGCGGTTGCCTCAGCTGTTTTGAGCATTACATTGCCAACAAAACCATCAGCAACAATCACATCTATATTACCCTCTAAAAATTCACTTGCCTCTATATACCCTTTGAAATTAATGCCTGGAGCGTTTTTAAGCAACTCAAAAGCGCCGCGCACTGAGTCATTACCTTTAACTTCTTCTGTACCGATATTTAGCAAAGCAACCTCAGGATTGTCAATTTTTAGCGCTACTTTTGCAAATATACTTCCCATTAATGCAAATTGGAATAACGAATCGGCATTACAATCGACATTTGCACCAAGGTCAAGCAAAGCGAAGCTTTTTGTCTTAGTTGGACAGATAGAGACAATAGCAGGACGATAAATATTTGGTAATGTTCCTAAAATAAATCTGGAAATTGCCATCAACGCCCCGGTGTTGCCTGAAGATACCACTCCGAAAGCTTTACCTTCTTTCACTGCAACAATTGCAGCTTTCATACTTGAGTCTTTACGATGTCTCAGCGCAAAAGATGGCTTATCATTTGCAAGGACATTGTCAGAACAATGAGTAAACTCAGAATTGTTACTTACTTTTTTATATTTCAAAAGCAAAGGAGATACTTTTTCCTTATCTCCATAAATATGAAAAAGAACTTTAATGCCTGGGTCAACAAGATTATCCAAAAAAAAACCAGCACCCTGAATTACGGAAAGAGACGCAAAATCGCCCCCCATAGCGTCAAGTGCAATAACTATGTGATTATTGACCGTAGGTAACATACCATAATAGTCATTCTGCCTGTTGCTTAATGAAAACTCGTTTTCCTTTGTAACTGCCATCTACTGCTACATTGTGAGGCAACATGAATTCTCCAGTTGTTGAACATACCACAACATTCTTAGGCTCAATAGCATGATGAGAACGATGCATATTACGCCTTGACTTCGACTTTTTTCTTTTTGGAACTGCCAAAACTTCCTCCATTCTACTACAAAATTCAATTCATTAATAACATGTTTTTTACAAGAAGTAAACAGGGATAATAAAATAAGTAAGGTTTGCTTATGTAATTGAGTCCTATAGCTAAAGTGGCTTAGGTTTACCTACAATTTGAAAAACCGTCATTCCGCTACTAGTTAGCGCCGCGGCGGTATGACGTAGGGAAACCTTTCTTGGGTTAAGCTTTAAATTAAAACATCAAGTATGTTGAACTTAAAACATATCTCAGCTATACTTTGCGATAAAGTTAATAAAAATTTTAATAAAATCAGTAAGACTAACCTCTAGCTAAAATGAATACAAAGTGAGCTTTTTTGATATAAATAGTGTTAGAATAATTGGTAGGTACTTTATCAATTTTTTGTTAAGGCTTGGTAGTGCATTCATATTTTTTATTCAATCTCTATACCACTGCTTTGTGCCACCATATTATTTTAGCAACGTAGCAAAACAAATTATAGAGATAGGCTTTTTCTCTCTGCCAATTGTTGGGCTCACTGGAGTTTTTATAGGAGCGGCGATAGTTTTACAAAGCAGCTTGAGTGACTCATTAATTAACCAAGAGCAGATAATACCCAAACTTGTTACGATCACTATCATTAAAGAGTTAGGACCAGTTTTGATCAGCTTAATAATGGTAGGGAAGGTTGGATCATCAATTGCAGCAGAAATTGGTACAATGCGCATCACCGAGCAAATAGATGCCCTTACAACTTTGAACATCAACCCTTTCAAGTATTTAATTGCACCAAGGATTTTAGCGTCAATCATAGTATTTCCCATACTTACAGTATGTGCAGATCTAATAGGAATATTTGGAGGATGTATCACTGCAGTCTTCGAATTTAACCACAATCTAAATATATACATTAAATACACAGCTCAATTCTTTAATATGTACGATTTTATTGTTGGGCTAATAAAAGCAATTGCTTTTGGCGCCATAATTTCTGTCTCAAGTTGCTATTACGGTTACCATTGCAAAGAAGGTGCACGAGGAGTAGGTGTTGCTACAACATCAACTGTTGTTTTATCGTCCATACTGATCATTTTAGCAAACTACATGATTACTTTGATACATGCGTAACCCCATAATATCAATATTGAACTTAAGCTTATCTTTTGATGATAGGACAGTACTAAAAGATCTAAGTTTCGATATATTAAAAGGGGAATCATTAGTCATACTTGGCGGCTCAGGAAGCGGCAAATCTGTACTAACAAAAACAATTATCGGCTTGCTTGCTCCAGACTCAGGGTCTGTTAAAATAAATAGTAAAAGCAAAAATAAATTTGGGGTTTTATTTCAAAATTCCGCTTTATTTGACTACGTTACAGTGTGGGAAAATATATCTTTTAATTATAAAAAGCGCTTTAATATCAGCAAAAAGGAGGCAAAACAGCTAGCAATCGAGAAGTTAAATGATGTTGGACTGGAGGAAAGCATAGCAGATATGTTTCCAATAGAGCTATCAGGTGGAATGAAAAAAAGAGTAGCACTTGCAAGGGCGATTGCACACAATCCAGAAATCATCGTATTAGATGAGCCAACTTCAGGATTGGACCCAATTATGTCAGATATAGTAAACGAGATAATAATAAAATTATCTAAAGATCTTAACACTACAATTATCACGATTACACATGATATTCATAGCGCATTTAAAATAGCCGATAAAATAGCAGTATTACATGAAGGGGAGATCATTTCCCATGGAACTGTTCAGGAAATACAAAATACTAATAACGAATATATAAAGAAATTCATTCGTTATATATAGCTAAAGATATGTACACTATTGCTAACAATCATATTTTTGAGTTTTCACTCTGTAAAAGGTAGCGGACATTGGAATTCAGATTTTTTTCAAACTGGATCCTATAGCTGACCCAAGCAACACGTCATACCGCGATTCATTCGCGGTATCTCGGCATAGATTCCGCTAACTAGTAGCGGAATGACGAATTTGTCGTTTTTCAAATTGTCGTAAGTCAGTTTAGCTATATATAGGATGACAGAAATTGTTTGTATTAGCTATATTCAAAAGCTCTATTGATATTTTGCAATATTTGTGATAAAATAATAGCTTAAGGTTGAGAGTAAAAATTTATGAGTGAAGCTCAAGGTCCAAATATTGCAGAATGGCAAGCGCAGCAGCAACACCAAGAAGCCGCTGGTGAGAAAAGTGGTTTTGGTCTTGGTCATAGTGACTCTGTTTCAACAGTCGTGGATGGAATGAAATGGTTGTTCAACTTTCATGAAGGAGCAATTGCTGCTTATAGTAACGTGTTTGAAAGTTTGGTAAGTGGCAGTAGTTTAGTAACACTGTTTGGAAAATCAGGTAATATGTTTGGCATAAAATTTCTTGAAAGCATTGCAGAACATTTTTCAGGTGGAGGTGGGGAAGATATGCCATCAGAAGGAATGGATATGGCTCATGGTGATGAGGGACCTCACTCAGATGATTACCCTCATGCCAATAATGAAATGGCTCATAATGCTGATGGTTTGCAAGACATGCATGATGCAGGTGATCACCATGGTCAATCTTTTTCACCTGGTCCTTCACCATCTGTTGGCGATGACCACGGACATGAACTTGGTTAAACGCTTAAAAACTGCTGAATAGTATGCGAGAAGACCTAATAAGAAAAGTTGCTATTGTTGTGAGTTTGTCTTAGTGAAAAAGGTTTCAGTTTTAGGATCAACAGGAAGTGTTGGAAAAAAGACTGTAGATTTGCTCTCAAGGAGAAAAGAAGAATACCAAGTGGAAGCACTAAGTGCCCATTCAGACTTTGCTCTACTGGCACACCAAGCAAAACTGCTGAATGCAAAATACGTTGCTATCTCCGATGAAAGGTTTTACAAAGATTTAAGAGAAAACCTACTTGGTACAGATGTAAAAATAGCAATTGGCGCTACAAATATTGCTACCATACCTGTTGATCTCTCAGTTGTTGCAATAATTGGCATTGCAGGCCTTGAACCAGTTATGCACATCATAGAAAGCGGTACTAAAGTCATTGCACTAGCAAACAAAGAAAGCATTGTTTGCGGTGGAAAGTTATTACTCAAAAAAGCTAAAGAAAAAAACGTACAAATAATCCCTATCGACTCTGAACACAACGCAATTTTTCAAGTTTTGCAAAATGACGACAAATGCGTAGAAAAGATCATACTTACTGTTTCTGGTGGACCATTCTTAAACTATAGTTCTGAGCAATTAAGAAATGTCACGGTAGATCAGGCGCTTAGTCACCCCACTTGGAATATGGGAAGGAAAATCTCAGTTGATAGTGCAACAATGATGAATAAGGCACTAGAGATAATAGAAGCACATAACTTGTTTAACATCAGCCCGGATAAAATTGAAGCAATAGTGCATCCTGAGTCAATAGTACATGGAATTGTAACTTATAAGGATGGGTTCAACTTTGCTGTGCTTGCAGAAACTGACATGGCAATTCCTATTTCATATGCTTTGTCTTGGCCGGAAAGATCAGCTTTAAATCGTAAATTAGATTTAACAAAGCAAGGAAAATTGACCTTTCAAGAACCAGACCATAAGCGTTTTCCTGCGCTAAAGCTTAGCATGGCAGTGTTAAACTCTTCTGCTCCACAAACAAACAGTATTGTGCTCAATGCTGCAAATGAAATAGCTGTTAATGAATTTTTGAAGTCACGAATTGGCTTTTTAAAAATAGTAGAGGTAGTGGAATCAACAATGGAAAGTTTTGATAGTTACACTGATATTAATTCACTATCTGATATAATAAATATTGATTGTGAAAGTCGTATTATTGCTAATAAAATTGTTGAAAGTAAAGTTGTTGCGTATAGCTAGAGTAATGTAACCAGACTGCATTCTGTGATTTTAGCAAAACACGATCTTTCATTTGAGCTTTCTTCAATTTAAAATAAATACAGAAACTAGCTATCTTCAAAAATATGGTTGAATAATTGTATCCGTTCAGGCAATGGCATCAACTTAAGGGATGTTAAGGAGTAAAATACTACAAGAGACAGCACTTTTGTTTCTATTTTATTGCAACAAAAAAGTTTAAAATGTGTCATTTTTAGGTGAGGCATGCAAAAAGGAAAAGATCTTATCTTACAAATTAAAAATGCAATATACTCGAAAACTTTTCAGAAAATCCATTGTGTTGAGTTTTACACGAACAAGAAAACTTCTTTTTTCGACAGTATTTTCTATAGTTAGTTAAAAAAAGTTTGGGAATAGAATGTGAACTTATGGAGCCATTGACATGTACCCTCAAAGCAAGCTTTTTCTAAAGCAAGGTATAAGATTTGCCATACAGGCTTTCAAGAATTTAAGCATCCAAACAGCCTATCAGGATGAACCTGAGTATGGAACTTGGAGAGGCTATAGACTTATTGCAGCAGATGGTTCTGGTATTCAGCTCTGAGGAAATTGTATCCGAGTTTGGCCGCTTTAAACCAAATGGAACAACAGGCACAATGCCACCATTGGCAATTTGTTTGTTGATTTGTGTACTTCGCTGATTTGTAGTGCTCGTCTTGCGGCTTGGAATATAGGTGAACAAACGTTGGCGGAAGAGCAATTACCCGAAGTTATCACTCAAATGCGTTCATTAAATCAAGAGAAATTATTATTTATCTATGATCGTCTTCAGTAAAATTCATTCAGCAGCATGATGATTTGGAAGTAGATTTTATTTTTCGCTTGCAAAAAAGAAATTATAGCAAGCTATGGGAACGCTGGCGAATTAGATTTTGATTTTATATTGGAAAATGAAAAGCTAAAAAATAAAATGAAAGGACAGAAAGTAAGAGCTGACATTAACCAACGGAGAAACAGAGTTTTTGATCGAGACTTTGGAGTAAAGCTTATGTATTAAGGTGGCACATAGAGGAGTGCTATAAACGACTCAAAGTAGGAGCAGAGTTAGAGAATTTTTCTGGAGAGGCTGTATTACAAGAATTTTGGGCAAACTTGGTCATGTGCAATATATTATCGCTTCATATGTGTGATGCACAAGGGCCTTGGAACCCAGATCAAATTGCTGAGTATCGTTTAAATTTTTCAGTTTTATTTGGTGTAATGAGGCAGAAACTCTATCAGGTACTTATTGCGCCAAAAAACTTTCAAGCCCTTTTTAAGTATACGCGCTAAAGTTAAGATCCGACCGGGAAGATTGTATAGCCGCGATAAAGTAGATAAGCCTAAACGCCATCATGTCTTTAGGAGAGTTTGCTAATGTATGCTCTTAAGTTGACGCCATTGACTGTTCTCCCTCGTCATACCGCCGCGGTATCTCTAGATCCCGCTAACAAGTAGCGGGATGACGAGGTTATCGTCATGCCACCGCAGACCGTCATACCGCGATTCATTCGCGGTATCTCATCAGCTAACAAGCAGCGGGACGACAGCAGTACTACGTCATACTACCGCAAACCGTCATACCGCCGCGGTATCTCTAGATCCCGCTAACAAGCAGCGGGATGACGGTTGTCAGGCTAGCTGTCATCCCAGTGCCCAGACACTGGGATCTCATTTTACTCTATAATGGCAGTGCCTCTATGATGTAAGGAATCCAGTTTTTATGCAATCTCATCAAGAACGTTGTGTTTTAACGTAAGGTTGGCTACTTTTACACTCACTAACTTAGCTGGATCCCAGTGTCTGGGCACTGGGATGACGAGAAAGGAGCACTGGAATGACACCCTCCTGATGGGCCCAAATCAAAATGTTCGTACAGTTATGGGTTTAGCACGCCTTACAATTCCCAAACACCCCTCTCACATTAGAATCATTAAATTCACTATAAGGAGGAGCGCTTGGAGGAGAGTAAGGAGGAGGTGGTCCATAATTCCTAACTGCTTCTTTAGCCTTCTCAATATTATCTGATTCTTTCTCATGCTTCATATGAAAAGCTAAACCACCAGCAAAACATACGAGAGAATTAACGCCAAGGATAACTAAACCCCACACTGGTAACACTGGATAAACAGCACAAGCTACCAAAGCCGCTAAAGAAACAGCGCCAACCGCAAATTCTATATTCCTAAGCATCTTAAGCTTATTATCAAGATAATCTATTTTTTCTTCTTTTCTAGCCGCTTTTCTGCTGCTGTTATACCAAAAACACATACCAGCATGGAAAGCAACACACACAACTGCAGCTACCATACCTAAAACTAATAGCTTTCTACTGTCTTCCGAGTCTTTTTTCTTATCTTCTCTGCTTTGATGGCTACCACTACTGAAACCAGGGTTATTTATAACTGTAGTATGACCAATATTACCACTAAACAAGCTACGAAGTAGAAAATAATCCCAAAAATCTAAACCTCTATTATTGTGTACATGTATATGTGTAGTCTTAGGGCTTGTAGGTTGCGCGTCATTCCCTGCGTTATATTGATAATTTCTGCTTCCTGTATCGTGCCTATTGCTTGAATTTGGATGTGTAAATTTTTCATACGCATTTTTAAAATTCTCCTCACTCCAATTTGTGGTGTTTTGCGTATTACAAAATTGTAAAAACTCTTTAACATTACTGTTACTACCAGATTTTTTTATATAGGCTAACGCATACCTTTTTAAAACACTATCACTTGCTACCATAAATACCCTCTTAAGTTAAGACTAAATTAATAAATACTTATTATAACAAAGTAACGTCTTCTTGTCAAATCAACCATAACTTAATACCCAGTTAATATCCTTTCCACCAGCTCTTTTACTGTCGGTACGTAGCCATTCTCATAAAACGGATCTTGCTTAAATTTGTACACATTGTGCCCGGAAAACATGAGTTCATTTTCAATATCGCCGTCATGTATAATGTTTTGCAGTGTTTTTTGTATACAAAAACTCCGTGGATCTGGCTTTCGTCCTGTTGAATGGTCGCCGTGATCCTTCCAATTGCTAAACAAACAATGACTTAAGCATCCCATACAATTGATTTGATCTTGTCTTATCTCTGCAAATTTGCCTGGCGTCACAAAAATAACAGTTGTATCTGGAGTTTTCATTGCTTCTGTATACCCTGCTTTAGTCCATGTATTTGCCAGCTCTTTGTCTTTTGAAGTAAGGTAGATCTTCCTACCTCTGCTACCCATTGCAAATTCACTACTAAATTCTTCGCTGGCATTTTCTGAAAACTTTATTTGACGTGAATTCCGTTTCTGCAACTCACGTATGAAGTTATTTTTTACTGCAGATGAGTAAAACCCTGTTGGACTGAATTTATTTAAAAATACATCACCTTCTTCTAAAGTGAGTAGCTTCTTTTTCCACTCTGCAGAAATTGGGCTTTCTTTCGTCAAAAGTGGACGAGTGCCAAACTGAAAAGCTATTGGTCCAATTTGCAGATTGTCAAACCAATGTTCCCAATCTTTCAAATGCCACACTCCTCCTGCCATAACAATTGGTGTTTCTGAAAGACCGATCTCGTTCATGAAAGATCTAAGCTCTGCAACTCTTTCAAATGGAGCCTGTGGTAGCTCTGGGTCTTCACTGTTACTGAGTCCATTGTGCCCTCCAGCAAGCCATGGATCTTCATACACTACTCCACCAAGCAAACAGGAAGATATTCTTTGGTAAGTGCGCTTCCATAATGCTTTAAAAGCACGCACCGATGAGACAATAGGGTAATAATAAACCTGATATTTAGCTGCAATTTCTCCAAGCCTATAAGGCATACCAGCACCGCAGGTAATACCATAAACTAAGCCTTTTGCTTTTTCTAATATGCCATGAAGCACGCGTTCTGCTGCTCCCATCTCCCAAAGCACATTCATATGTATTCTTCCATGACCTTTTGATATTTCATTCGCTATTTTTGCCTGACTGATTCCAGCTTTAATACTATACTCAATCAATTCACTGTGTTTTTCATTTCTTGTTTTGCCTTTGTAAATCAGCGGCACTAACTCACCATTATCATCAATAAGCTTAGCATTTGCACCAGAAAACGTACCCACAGCATCTGCTGCAGCAAATGCTCCACTTGACTTTCCATCACTGATTGCGATGCCTTTGCCGCCCTCAATGATTGGCCACACTTCCTTTCCTGAAATTACTATCTTTTTTATCTTATTTTTCAAAACTTCCTCGCAATCTTTCACTCTATTTTACTTAATTACTAAAAAAATAATAGCTGTTTATTTTTTCTTTTATCATCAGAGCCTCTGCATAGCCAAATTTGGGTTTTGAGTAGACACAGCAGCTACTGTAATATAGTTTCGAAAGAAGTCTAATGTATTTTGCTATATGATCATAGGTCTAACAGGCGGAATTGGGGTAGGAAAGAGCTTTGTAGCTAATTGCTTTCAAGAGTTTGGTGCTGCTGTGTTTGATGCTGATTCTGTTGTACACCAACTTTATAAAGTGGATAAAAGCATAATAAGTTATGCAGAAAAAAATTTTCCTGGAGTGGTAGTAAATGGTGAAATAGGTAGAACAGTACTGTCTAAATATTTCTTAGCCTACGATGAAAATTGGAAACAATTTCAATCTTTGGTTCACTCTGCTGTGCTGCGTGAATTAGAATTTTTTATTGCCAAGGAAAAAAAGATCGATAGAAAGCTTTTAGTTTTAGATGTGCCACTTCTATTAGAAACAAAATTTCATTCATACTGTGACCTTATTATTTTTATCTATGCAGATAGCGTTGTGCAAGCTCAAAGACTTAACGAACGCAACATAGATAAAGAAAAGCTAAATTTAATCTTCAATGTTCAGTTATCTATTGAGGAGAAAAGGAAGATGAGTGACTTTATTATCGACACCAGTGTAAGCAAAGAGTATGTTTTTTCTCAAATAAAAAAAATAGTGGATTCATTAAACCTCAACACGTAGCTCTACGTCATACCGTCACGGTATCTCTTATACCAAACTTCGTTATTGGGAAGACAAATAGAATATACGATAAATTCACTTAAACCTCCAGTTATAGGCGGAAAGCACTCTTTTTCATTTGTCTCATTATTATTGAGAATTGGTATTAGCATAGATCCCGCTAACAAGCAGCGGGATGACGAAGTTATCTTCATACTGCCGCGAACCGCCATACCGCCGCGGTATCTCTAGATCCCGCTAACAAGCAGCGGAATGACGATTGTCGATAAATCTAAGTTACTTTAGCAACAGTTATTCTCCACCAAATTACTCCGAATTTTAGTTGTATTATTTGCGGATTTCACTGCTGAAATCTCAAATTTTGAGCTTGTGTTCAAAAATGATTCAACTGACCTGCCAAAAAAATCGTATCTCCACCCCTTGAATAGTTTATCTATCTGCCCAGATATTGACCCGGTTAACTCATCTTTTGAAGAAACTAATTTCCTTGATATGTTACTTTCTTTACATTTACTATCTAAAATAATTGAGAGTATATCGAATACAGATTTGTCATAATTATTCGGTAAGATGTTGTTTTGCTGCATCCAATTTTTTTCATTTTCATTAAAAATATTCACAAACTCTAGTAAATCTGCATCTTTTATATTTTTTGCATTCCTCTTGAGATCATCTAAAATCTCATCAACATGCTCTACATTTTTTTCAATAAAACCAGCTATTACAGCATTATTAATTACTTTATTACGATTCATATTATAGCGCTGTGCTAAGGTCTCTTGCCATTCACTAACTGCTTTAACAGTTAATACCAATCTTGGATTTGCTTCATAATTAAATTTAATTCTCTTCCATGCATCTTTTGGACTATGTAAATACTTATTTATATTAACTATTGATTCCATCTCTTCTTGAAACCAACACATCCTATTATTTTCTTCAAGTTTATTGCACAATATTTGGTATAAGTCATATAGGTGTACCACGTCGTTTATTGCATAGTCTAACTGATCCTCGGACAACGGACGCCTTAACCAATCTGAATTTTTAGCTTTAATTTTATCCAGCACTACTCCTTGATATTGCTCTACTACTTTTGAGTAACCAATAAAGTCATGATAATAATGACAAAACATAGCGGCAACTTGGGTATCAAAAATGGGAGTGGGAATACATTTAAACACAGTGAGTAAGGATTCTATATCCTGCCTGCAGCTATGAAACACTTTGGTTATCCCCTGATTTAGCATTATTTTCTTAATGAATGATAAATCAATTTCTGGCACTAATGCGTCTACAATAAAACTCTTCTCTCCGTAAGAAATTTGAATTAACGATAATTTTGGGTAGTAGGTTAAATTATTTCTAATGAACTCCGTGTCAACTGCTATAAATTTCGGCTTTTTTGCTATTAATTCTTCACACGTATCTTCCAGCTCTGATGTTGTACTAATTAGCATATATTTTTCACTTGGTGGTTCTACTTTATCTGACCTTACCCAGAAAAAGTAGAGAGAAAGTTAAGACGTTTTTGTCATGAGAATGATGCATCAAATTGTTCAGGAATGCAATAATTAATAGTAGAATGCCTACGTTGTTTGTTATAAAAGATTTCTATGTATTCAAATATGGCAGTTCTGGTTTGTTGAGCGAGAAGTATCAATAAGAGCTCCCTTTTGAGTGAACTTTTCTGCAACAGAGTTATCGTAACAACATCCCTTATGGCTCATGCTGGAAATGATGTTTTTTGTATTCAATAGAAATTGGTAATTTTGAGAGGTATACTGTGACCCTTGATCGCTATGTAACAGCAGATTTTTATCGGGTTTGCGCTTATTAACGGCCATCAATAAAGAGTCAACAACCAATTGTTTATTTATTGAACTGCTCATTAACTACCATGCGTGAATATAGATCCTGCCAAATATAGCCATCCTTCTTTGGTTTTTATATAAGTAATCCCATATTTTATTTGGTTGATCGACAATAAAGTTTTGGTCTAATATATTGAGAGCTACGACTCTATTGTCCGTTTGTTGCTTCTTAGTTTTAAATTTTCTTCTCAATATAGCCCGAATACCATTTTTCTGCATAACACTTTGTACTGTTTTAATTTTTGCCTAAAGCTTTTAATTCAGCGTGAATTTTAGGGATCTGCATTTGGATGCTTTTTTTGAATATCTGCTAGAAGCCCATCTCTTGCTAATTCCTTACTGCTTTTTCCCTTAGCAACCCATTTATAATAACCACCAGCAGATATGTCTAAAACCCTACATAGTTCCTGTATTTTATAGCAATTTCTATATAAAAGAATACTTTACTCTTTTTGTTTGGTCAGGGCTTTTTTTTTAATGTCTCTTTCTCTTGTTACTCTTGCTAGTTCTTTTTTTAGATCAAATCTTTCTTTGTCATAAGGAGCCTTTGTCTGGAAATGCGTATGCTTCTGACATTTTTCCATCATATTTTCTTACCCATTTACTTAACATACTGCCATCTATGCCTAGATCTTTTGCTATTTTTTTACTTCTGTTTCTTTAACCAGCTTAACAGCTTCTAATTCGAATCCTGCTGCTTCTATTTGCCATATTTTGAAAAAACGTTTTATTTTACTCCAAAAACGTCTTAACTTTCTCTCTACTTTTTCTGGGTAAGGTCAGAGTATCCACTTTAACCTCTCTAAATTTGCTCATAACCTCTTAACTTGACGCGTATGACTCCCTACTTGGATGACAGATAGTAGTGCGAAAGCCTCTTACAACTTACTTTTAATTAGTCTAACCCATGCGTGCCAATCCCTCTCACCAAGATTGCTTTCAAAAGATAGGAGATCCTTTACAGCTTTTGAGCAAATTTCTTCACTTGGAATTGATAACTCCCTATTCATTGCTAACGTTAAACATTGAGTTTTGCACGCTCGTTCTAAATGATACGTGTAAAACATTGCTTCTTGTATAGTCCGACCACACGTTATAGATCCATGATTGCGCATTAACATGACAAAATTTTCTTTCAGATCAGCTATTAACCTCTTTCCTTCTGTATTGCTAAGTGCTAGGGAATTATAATTATGGTAAGAGATTTTATTGTAAAAGTGCAGTGCCCATTGACTTATTGGAAGTAGTCCATCTTTTAGAGAAGAAACTGCTACAATAGAAGGTGTATGCAGGTGAAAAATTGCTTGAATGTCTTTCCTTGCTTGATAAACAAAACCATGAATTATATAGCCAGTTTTATTATATTGATATTCTGTACCCTCAATCACATTTCCATCTAGTGATACTCTCATCAATGAATTTTCATTCACTTCGTCAAAGCGTATACCAAATGGGTAAATATAAAACGACTTTTGATCTTCAGAACATACCGAGAGGTGAGTATATGTATGATCATCCAGTTTAAGGTAAGACAAAATCTGATAGGCATAGACTAGATCCCTTTTTACTCTGCTCTTTGTTAACAACACAATCCTCTGTTAGAATCTTCTGAAGATTTATACACGAAAAAAGGCTTGTAGTAAACTAATAAGTCTATGCCACTCTGTCTTGCTTTCTGAATACCAAACACTTTTGTGTTGTAGCTTGCTTAAAAATAGTTATCGTTATTATAGAGTTTATATACAGAATTTATGTTTCTAAATTACATAATATCTTAACTATAAAAATAATTTTCTATGTAATATTTCATATGTTTTAAAGCTTTGTTTTTATGTTATTATAAATGTAAGTTTCAAGATTGAAAATAATATGGTAAGTATTAACACAAAAAAACAGCCAGCAGGATTTTTCATATATCTCTCTGGTCTTTCAGGAAGTGGTAAACTTTCCACAGCAATAGAATTGTCCAATATGATAGACGCATTAATTGTAAATAGTAAGTTCTATAACAGTGTTCAAGTTTGCTCTATATACAATGGTGTCTTTGAACGTGATCAAATACCTAAAGAAGTTCAAGATAGAATATATGACATTATGCAAATTATGCTTCAGGTAATAGAAAATTATCCGATTCACTCAAAAAATTACATATTTATTGATGGGTTGATGGAAAATAATGACCAGAACATGAGGATGTATGATTCAATAGTAAGGCTTAGTAAAAAAATGAACACAGAAATCCTTCCTGTGGTACTTAGGTGTGATCTACCGACATTACAAAAGCGTATTGCATTAAAAAGGCAAAGAAAAAATAGGAAGGTGACTAATGTAAATAGCATGATAGAGCAATTTAGGATTAACAATTTATTTATACCACCGAGTGCCATAGAGATAGAAAATTCAGATATGAGTATAAAAGAAGTAGCTCAAGAGATAGTAAACCAGACGCACAGGCTTAGCCACATTGTATGTACGCGAAAGAATAGTCTATAATGATTTCATATACTGAGGCTCATTTAAATATAGAGCCTCAACTTCATTTAATTTTTGCTTGTTCTTCAGTCTATAATGAACCAATAGTCCTGCATGGCTAGCATTTAAATTGCAATCCATATGTGTAATGCAGTCACTGCTTGTAGCGTGACACTTGGATCCAGGGTCACGTGCTGCAGTTGGACCAGATAGCGGCAATAAATTGAAATCAAATAACTGCGTATAAAACCCTTGAGTATTTTTGATTATAGCTCTGATATTTTTTTTGCTATTCGTACAAAGCAAAGATATTGTGTAAGCTTGAACTTCCAGCGCATTAACTCCGTATAATGGCTTATTTGTAGCAAGATTTATACCTTGTGCTGCTGATATACCAACTCTAATTCCAGTGAAACTTCCTGGTCCAACTACTACCGCTAAATGATCTATTTTATCATAATTATAATTGTGCTTATCAAACAAAGTATTCAGAATTTGAAAAAATGATTCTACATGATTGTTGCTGGCGGAATTGCGCTCTACAAAACAATTACCATCATAATCAACTATTGCTATTGAACTACCAGTACCTACAGTATCAATCGCTAAAATAGACATTACTTAAGCTTATCATAGAGTTTTGTAAACATCATAGTAAAGGCACCATTACCCATAACATTTGCTGAAGTGATTATTGGATCAAACACTATATACAAGGCTGTGATTAACGAAAGCATTTCTGGAGAAAATTTGAGGTATTTCTCAAGAATAGGTAGCATTACCATAATTCCTCCTGCCGGCACTGCAACGATAGCAAACTTAAATAACAAAAAATAGAGAAGAAAAGTTACATAGTCCGTTGTGGACAATAAATAACCAGAAGTAATTACCATTGATAATATTATAACAAAAAAGCAATCACCTACTAAATGGAAGCTAGCAGTTATTGGTATAACAGACGATGCTATATCAGGTTGCTTTACATTTTTTTTGCTTCCTTCAAGAGTAAGCGGCATAGTTGCATTACTAGACATTGTGCTCATCGCAGTAATAAATGCCGGTATCATATTGCTTATACTAGCTATCCAGCTTGTGATCTTGAATGAATTTGCTGCTCCATATAAGAGGAAAACATAAAGGTAGGTTGCAGATGCTATAATAATGAAAATTATTGAGTAATCCTTAAATATTATAGATAAAACTTGATCATGCTGCATTTTTAAAGCAAGCCCAAGTACAAATATTGGAATAATCGGCGTCAAAAACGTCTTCAAAATAAAGAGAGTTAAATCTAACATTTTGTTCGAAAGCTCTTTGCTTTTCTTAGGTAGCAGTATAGACACTACTATGCTGGACACAAATCCACAAGCAAGAGCATGAAAGTTAGAAAGGAGTAGCGGAAGCCTAAACGACCATAAAGGAACAATTGTTTCTTCATACGTTATATCTTGTATTGAATAAGTGTTTTGTATGATAAAATGCCCAACAGAATAAGCTATTAAGCTTGAAGCCAGATTCGATAAGAAGATCATTATAATAAGTAACAATATAAACTTTATAGCTGACTGCTTAAGATTGTTAACACTGCTAAAGATTAACGCAAAAATAATAAAAGGCATTATAAATAGCAAAACCTCTTTTATACTCAGGCTCGTTGAGTACAAGAAGGTTTTTGCTTCCATTGGAACTAAATGACTAAAGAATGCAACTGAAGTGATGACCGTGAGTAAGATTAATAGTTGTAGCACGTTCTTATATACCAATGTCCTATGGACATATATATGGTAAGTTGGTTGTTAAGTAAAGCAAAACTGCCTATTGCTACGAAACATTATGAAAGACAAGCAGCTTTTGTTACTCCCGCGCGTACTGCACGAATATTATCTATTAGATCCCAGTGCCTTGACTACTTCGATCCAGGAAAATTGATTATGCACTATACAACATTCTCGATCAAAAAACTGATTCCAGTGTCAGCTACTTGCATGACAAAGAAGAGTGAAATTAGCACTCACCTATTATTCGTGTCGTTTTCAGTAAAAGCCTCTTCCCATGTGCCTTGAGTTGCTGCACGACTATACTCTGTTACTCTATTTTCAAAGAAATTCGTATGTTCAACGCCATTTAGTATTTCATCGAGCCATGGAATAGGATTATCATTGACATCATATATGGACTCAAGACCTAATTGCATTAACCGTCTGTTTGCTACGTAGCGTATGTAATTGCGCACTTCTTCTGCGGATAGTCCTTCAACATCTCCTAAATCAAAGGCAAGCTTTATGAATTCGTCCTCAAGCTCAACAATAGTGCGGCATGCAGAATATAATTCCTCTTTAAACTCGTTGTCCCAAATTTCATTATTCTCTTTAATAAATGTATTAAATAACATAATAATTGAATTGGTGTGCAAAGTTTCATCACGGGCTGACCAGGCGATTATCTGCCCCATGCCTTTCATTTTTCCAAAGCGTTGGAAATTGAGCAAAATTGCAAACGATGCGAATAACTGCAACCCCTCGGTAAATGCACCAAACACTGCTAGAGTTTTAGCTACATGTTTTTTATCGTGTTTTTTGCTTTCCTCAAATTCCAGCATGTATTCATATTTCTTTCTCATAGCATCATACTTTAAAAATGCTTGATACTCGCTTTCTGGCATGCCAATTGTGTCTAAAAGATAAGAATAAGCTGCAATGTGTATGGTTTCCATATTGGAAAAACTTGCAAGCATCATGCATATTTCTGTTGGCTTAAATATATTTGAATAATGCCTCATGTAGCAGTTATTTACTTCAATGTCCGCTTGAGTAAAGAATCTAAAAATCTGAGTTAGTAGATTTTTCTCTACGTTTGAAAGTTTAGTTTTCCAATCCTTCACGTCATCAGCAAGCGGAACTTCCTCAGGTATCCAATGGATTCTTTGTTGCTGCAGCCACGCATCATACGCCCAAGGGTAATTAAAAGGTTTGTATATTGGATCTGCTTCTAACAATGACATAAGACACCTATTATTTTCTAAAGTAAATATTATATTAAGTGATATTGAGAATCAGTCAATTTAACTTTTTGAAATTTGACGGCAGGTAATTTATTAGTGTATTATAGCTTCAAGTAATTTATCAACAGAAATGCGAGTATTAATATCTTTTATTTTATTATTTACAGTGAGCTGCACACACACTATTCACAACCACGGAGCTCCTGGCATTAGTGTTGAATTGTGGAGCAAGATAAAAGCAGGTGACGATAAAGAAAAAGTGGTTCACACTTTAGGATCACCAATATTAGTATCAAAGTTCGATGACAATGTTTGGTACTATGTCTCATATAAAATTAAACAAGCTAACTTCTTAGGAAAAAGGAAGTATAGCAGTAAGTCCCTGCAAATTTCATTTGATCAGAACGGTAAAGTTGCAGATACAAAAGAAACTGACATCTTAGAGAGATCTTTGGCTGTTCCTGATTGAAAATCTGCTGACTACAGAGTTTTTCCCGCCCTTCTTTGTCATCCAAGAACCGTATTACGTCATCCCAGTGCCCAGACACTGGGATCTATTTTTTTTCTGGATGCCAGTGTCACGCACTGGCATGACAAGAAAGGAGCGCTGGAATGATAATGTGAAGTGTCTACTTCTGTCATCCAAGTAGCCTGACTACTGGGATGACAGAAGGTAATATAAGAGGTCTATTGTAAGATTTTACCCATTTAGAATAAAGTCTAGTGTTACTTCACGCCAAATGTGGTGGTGCTGAGTAGGCAAGCCAGTCAATGGGCTACATTTATATACTGCACGCATTGCATTATCTGCTATCGACCTGAAAAGTGGATTATTTCGATAGGAATCACTGTCTGCTACATCGGCCATAATTATCTCGCCTTGACTGGATAATAATAAGTTAGTTTTTATATTAAAATTTTCTTTGTAAGCTATGCTTTCAGGAATGCTCCAGCATTTTGTAAGTTTGTCTCTTATAGAGTTAATAATTTCTGTTACAACTAATTCATCCTTTTTATTCTCAACGCTTTTTTCGTTTCCTATTTCATTTTTTGCCTCTCTAACATCCCTTCTTAGTTTCTTCCCTACACTTTTTTTTCTTTTTGGAACTGGAATGAATTCTTTACCCTCGTTAATAATGACTTCTTCTTGCATTTCGATAATTTGCCTCGGTTGTGCTACAACAGTGTGCTCAACTGTTTCTTTTTTCCTTTGTGGTATAGGAACAACTGACGTATCATTCGTTTGGGCTTTTGTTGAAGGTAACAAAAAAAGCAGAAAACAACATAAAGATAAAAAAAGAATGTAATTAGAATAGAAAAAACGCATATGTTAAGCAGTTTGTTTTACTGGTTTAAAGCTAATATTGCACGTAAAGTCAATATATTTTAGTTGATTTAAGCTCAAAGACGTAGTTTTTGCTGTACTAATTTTACTATTTCTATAATATCATACGGTCAATACGGTCAATATACTCTAAATGAGATGGAAAGATGAAGGCATCATTATAGCTGCTAAAAAATACGGCGATAAAAACTTAATTCTTTCTCTGTTTACAAAAAATCATGGAAAGCGCAGGGGATTAACTAAGCTAACAAACAATAGCAATTATAAGTTTCAGATAAGTAATCTATTACATGCAGAATGGAGTGCTAAGTTACCTGAAAATCTGGGTTTTTTAAAGTGCGAATTAATCGAATCTCCATTCCATCATTTCTTTCAAGATAGGTTAAAAAGCATTACTATTGTCTCTTTCTCCTCTATTTTAGAAAAAGTGCTTCCAGAAAGTGAACCCTGTGCCATGCTGTATGACAATTTTCGATATTTCATCGATGTAATTAAACACAACAATCAGTCTTGGCAAAGCCATTATCTTAACTTAGAGCTTCTGCTTCTTACGCAATTGGGATTCAAGTTAGACTTATCCAAATGTGCTGTAACAGGTGTTAAGGAAAACTTACAATTTATTTCTCCAAAAACTGGTAGAGCAGTGTCAAAAAAAGCAGGAGATTATTATGCAGATAAACTCCTACCTTTTCCACAAATGTTGCATGATGTATACAATAATAACCTACAAAACAGCTACTCATTCCAAGAATTTCAGTTAGGACTGAAAGTCACAGGATATTTTTTAAATAAGTATCTATTTTTGCAGTTAAACATGAAATTTCCAGAGCTGAGAAACCTCATGTTGTCGCTTTAACCTTAGTTATCATTTTTTTGAAATCATTTCAGAAATCTATAGCTAACCCAAGCAACACGTCATACCGCGATTCATTCGCGGTATCTCAGCATAGATTCCGCTAACGAGTAGCGGAATGACGGTTGTCGGTAAACTTAAGCCACTTTAGCTATAGCCAGTAACCACTCTATTTCTACCACTGTTTTTTGCCTTATATAAATATTTGTCAGCACGTACTATAAATTTTTTAATATCGTCAAGGTCAGATCCTTGCATTTCTGCAATTCCAATGCTCACAGTTATGTTATGGGTTGTATTTTTGTCCGCAAGTATAAAAGGTTCTTTAGCAATAATTTTTCGTATTCTCTCCGCAATAGTGTACGCATCTGATACATTGGTATCTGGCATTACAACAACAAACTCCTCACCACCAAACCTAGCTAGTAAATCTGTCACTCTGATATTTTCAGAAATTCTTTTCTGTACTTGCTTTAAAAGTTCATCTCCAGCACTATGCCCAAAACTGTCATTCACCATCTTAAAATAGTCTATATCAAGTATCATAAGAGACAACCTTCTATCCTTTTCCACAGAGTCCTTAACAATGTTTCTTAAGTGTGCATCAAAATATCTTCTATTATAACAGTTAGTTAATGGGTCCTTTATAGACATTTCCGCATTATTAAATAAATTCATTCTCAAGGCATCTTGATATCTTTTGCGTTTTACTTGCGAATTAACCCTTGCTATTAACTCACCCTCATCCAAAGGTACTGTTAAATAATCATTAGCACCTACATCAAGTGCTTTTACTAAATTGTTTTTATCATAATCCTCAGAAAGAATCAGAATTGGTGTATAGCGTGTTTCTACTTTACTACGAAACTCAGAACACAAACGCAGGCCGTCAGTTTTTGAAAACTGCATATCAGAAATGATCAGGTCGTAATTATTCTTAATACCAACCTTTAATGCCTCCACTGGATCACTCAGTATTTTAATTGACCTAAAGCGGTGCTTTAGTACATTATATATCTGCTCTGCTTGAAAGACATCTTCATCTACAACAAGTATGTTAGCATCAAAAATCTGATTAGAATAATCCATAATACTGTTTCCTGCTACTCCGCCAATCTCAGCGTTGGTTTCTCCTCTCAAACGCAATTCGTCGATAATCATCTTTAAGCGTGTGAGAGACTTAATTCTCGCAGATAAAGCAGTTTCGTTTATTGGTTTAGTCAGAAAGTCATCTGCACCAGCATTAATGCCTTGTACTCTATTGTGAGTATCATGCAGTGCAGTTACCATAATTATTGGAATATGGGTTGTCAAGGGATCACTCTTTAGCTCCTTACAAACTTGAAAGCCATTCATCTTTGGCATCATGATATCAAGTAATATAATATCAGGCTGCTGCTTTGCTACTAAATCTATAGCTTCTTCACCATCATGAGCTACGATAACCGTATAGTACTCTGCTTTTAGTCGAGCTTCTAAAAGCTTGACATTAGATAGTACATCATCTACTACTAGAATCTTCGCTGTCATTATCTTTAGATGTATTATCTATATCGTAAGTAGGATAAAGCTTACCATTTTTACCAACTATGTAATTTACTTTCTCAGTATTACACTCTTTATATAAGTCTTCAATTCCTGCGTCTTTCAATAACCTCCTAGCTTTTGATTTTATAATCATAAGATACCTATATGTATTCCTAATAAGATCAATAAATACAGGCACCTTATTTCTATCAAGAACAATTATGCTCACTAAAGCAACGACCAAAATTTCTGAAAGACCTATATTAAACATTTTTCCTATGAAGCAAGTACTTTAATCCTCCTGATTATAAATATTAATTTGCTTAAATCAAGTTTAGAAGCAACTATCTCATCTAAAAAACTATTATAACGTTCTATGTAGTCCTTATCATTACAAGCCCAGGTTTGAACCTTATCTTCGGGGTTATCAGTAGCTTTTATGACTTTAACAGCTAGCTTGTGATGGTAATTGCTTAAATCGTCCAATAAATCATTAACTAAGCTGCGATCCCAATAAGAAGAGCGGCTTTTCATCTTGATGGCAATTGTTCTAATCAGATCGAATCTTAACAGCGACTTTAACTCAAAGTATATTTTACCAGCATCAAGAATGGACAAAGATGTCTGTTCAGCAACAGATATAATGTCCAGTGCATAAGCAAGAACGTATAGATCAGCAACTTTTTTTGCTAGATCTTTATTTATATTAAGTTCTACTAAAGAAGTTGATCCATGGCTACAGACCTTTAATAGGTGTTCATCTAAAACATCAGTTAAGTTCTGGCCTAAAGTTTCAATTGCATCTTTAAATTTTGTAACATCATCCAACTCTACAAAGCTAAGCTTGCCAAGATTTTTCACTAACCAAAACGATACTCTGCCAATAAATTTCTGCACGTTCCTCACTATTTGTAAGTATGAGTTAACATCAATTTTTCCATCCAATTCATCAATTTTCTGCCACAGGCTGTTTAAATCATACAGGTGGTTAACAACAATATATATGTTAACCGCTTCTTGTACCTTAATTCCAGTGTTCTCAGCCAAATTATTGATGAATATACAGCCCATTCTATTCACTACATCATTTGCAATGCAAGTAGAGATAATTTCTCTACGAAGTTGGTGTTTTAATATGAAATCCTTAAACTTTGTTATCATCTTTTTAGGAAAATAACCTAGCAAGTAGTCATTAGATATAAGATCTTTTTCAGGCAGATCGGAATGTATAATGTCATTTTTTATTGCCGTTCTAGCATAAGACATTAGAATAGAAAGCTGAGGAGAACTGAAACCTTCTGCACCAGTTAACATCCTTGCTATCTCTTCTTCAGTTGGAAGAAATTCTACGCTTCGGTTTAACAGCCCAGATTTTTCTAAACTGAGCAGTAACCTGTGGTGCTGCTCCAATCTCTCTTTAGCTTGCAAACACTCAAGAAGTAATGCTTTTGTTTCAATTCTGTTGTGGTTCTCAAGCACTTTGGATGCAACTTCGTCCACCATACTTGCCAGTATTTCATTCCTTTTTTCTAAAGAAACACCCCCTGCTTTCATAGCTGAAACAAATGCAATCTTGATGTTAACTTCAAGGTCCGAACATATCACTCCGGCTGAATTATCAACAAAATCTGCATTTATATATCCACCTCTTTCAGCATATTCTATTCTTCCAAGTTGTGTGCATCCCAAATTTCCGCCTTCTATAAACATAGAAGCTCTAATATCTTTACCATTTACTCTTAACTCATCGTTTGCTTTGTCACCGACCATGCTATGATTTTCACTCTTTGCCTTAACAAACGTGCCAATTCCTCCATTCCATATGAAGTCCACTTCTGCTTTGAGTAGATATCTAATCAAATCACTTGGAGGTAGCATATCTTCTGTTATATCAAAGCATTTTTTTATTTCTTGAGAAATGTTTACTTGCTTGCTGCTACGCTCAAATACTCCTCCACCCTTAGAAATCAAATCTTTGTTATAATCCATCCAAGTTGAAAATGGTAACTCAAAGAGACGTTTACGCTCTGTGAAACTCTTTTCTGCACTAGGATTTGGATCAATAAAAATATGCATATGGTTAAATGCGCCGATTAAATGTATATTTTTTGAAAGCAGCATACCGTTTCCAAATAGATCGCCAGCCATATCTCCAATTCCAATAACAGTTGCATCTTGGTAAATATCCTTATTCATTTTCCAAAAATGCCTCTGCGCTGCAATCCATGCACCTCTGGCTGTAATACCCATTTTTTTGTGATCATAACCTGCTGATCCACCAGATGCAAATGCATCGCCAAGCCAAAAATTGTATTCAGAGGCTATTTGGTTTGCATAGTCAGAAAAAGAAGCAGTGCCTTTATCTGCTGCAACTACCAAGTATGGATCATCCTCATCATACCTAATCACATTCTCTGGTGGAATTATTTTGCCATTAACTACATTATCAGTAATGTCAAGCATTCCCCTGATAAAACTCTTATAGCATTCAACACCTTTCTCTCTTAAAATATCTTTGTCTTTATAAACTTGCTTAATTACAAACCCACCCTTTGCGCCAACAGGTACAATAACCGCATTTTTTGTCATCTGAGCTTTCATGAGCCCCAAAACTTCAGTGCGAAAATCTTCCGTCCTATCCGACCACCTTAAGCCACCACGGGCCAATTTCCCTCCTCTTAGATGTATTCCCTCAAAAAGATTTGAATAAATATACAATTCACGATATGGACGAGGATCAGGCAAACCATTTATTTTATTTGAGTCAAATTTTGTAGATAAATATGGTTTATCGTCTTGATAATAACTGGTCCTTAAAATAGCCATTATCAAGTTAAATATCGAGCGCAAAACGTAATCATGTGAAACATTGCTGATCTCTTTTAGAAGTTCTTCAATTTTTTCTATGAAAATGTCCGTGGTTTCTGCTCTATCAATGTCTATGCTAGGATCAAATCTTGCATGAAATAGTTGTATCAAATACTTTACTATTTTTGGATACTCTGAGACTACCTTTTGGATATATTCTGGATTGTAGTTAAATGACGTCTGCTTTAGGTAAGCACTGAGCGCTCTAACCAGAAGCACTTCTTTCCACTCCAGTCCAGCAATAATGACCAAACTATTGAAATAATCATTTTTAATTTCCTTTCTAAACACTTTCGCAAGTGTTATTTCAAATTGCTCTTTTAGAGTAATGTTGTCTATTAATTCATCGACTCTTGACAACACAAAATGGTGTATCCATATTCCGCCGTTAATTTCTATGTAATAGCCATTATGAGATAGAATCTTAGCTCCCAAATTCTTAGTAATTCTTAATATCTTCGATAATTCAAGACCTCCATTGCTCGAAGTGTAAACCTTTAATTGATAATTAAGATTATCACAAGTAAGTCTTAAATCGACCTCGCTAACTCCTTTTTTCCTCACTATCTCCAATTTTTTCATATCGTAATATGCGTCATGAGGTTCGAAACTCTCTTGATAGCTTATTGGAAATGCCTTGCAATAACGGATGAATATATCCTCAACAGTACTAAAAGTATTATATAAATTGTCTATAAAACGATCTTCCCACTTTTCCGTAATGTTCCTCAATTTGTTTTCGATACGCAAAACTTCGTCATCAGGAACACTAGCATTTTTGGTCTTTAGCACTACATGCAATTTCATCAAATCATATTCATTGATAATGTGATTGTTATAAATATCTGAACTTTCTGCACTTGTCTCATCCTTCAATATGTCACGTATCTTGAACATTAGCCTAGCGCTAGCATAACGCATTGGTATCAGCACTATGCAACTAATAAAATCCCTTACTCTTCTTAAAAATAATCTGACCCTTGGCCTAATCGCAAGAGACATGATCGAAATGCAAATTTTAAATAATTCGTCTTCATCTGATTGGAATAATTCATCACAAGAGAATGCTTGTAAAATAGAAATTAAAGCTTTGTTATTGTGGCCCCCGGTTACAAACCCTGCATTTTTTTCTATAACTTTAACTTTATCTCTTATTATTGGAATAGTTCGAATATCTTGGACCTCCGCTACAGAAGTAAATAGCCCGAAAAAACGCCGTTCCTTTACTACATTACCCTGGTCATCAAATTCTTTTACTCCTATACAATTCATGTATGTACGCCGATGGACTATTGAGATTAGATCTGATCTCAATATGTATAGGGAATCAAGGTTTGCAGAAGGAATCAACGTACTTTGACCTACTCTTATCAGGCCAAGGTCCTTTTTGCTATCACAGACGAGTTTTTCATCTTTACCAGCAATATATTCTTGATAACCTAGAAATACAAAATTATTGTTTTTTAGCCAATCTAAGAAATCTTTTCCTGGTGTCACTCCAGCGTTCGACGCTGGCTGCTCGATGGCAAAAAGAAGACTTTTTGCTTCATCAAGTTTCTTGAGCATTAAGTGCCAATCTTTCACAACGCAATTGACCGCTTTCAGCGTTTTCTGTAGAGATTCTTTTAATGTATCAACAAAACTGTCACTTATACCTTTGATAATTACATATATAACTGATTCTTTGACTCCATTGCTTTCTTCCAAGGAGTAAATCTCATCTATTAGGCCATCTTTTCTTTTAATGTTAATTATGCTGTTGCTGTAATAGCATATGGTTAAATTGTGCGATTTAATAGTTGCAATAACAGAATCAACCAAAAATGGCATATCATCGTTTGTTATCTTAATCGTGGTAAAATCGCCTTCTATTCCTGGTATATCATCTATATTGCTTACTACTAACTTACTTTCATCTTTCTCTTTTTGAGAAACAAAATTGTAAGCATCGTTTACAATATATAGCAAAAACTTATCGTTGACTTTTAGGTCGCTTTTATAAACAAAACTATAAAAATACTTAATAAATTTTTTAATTTTTTCTTTATCTTGCTGATTTTCTTGATCAACTAACTCAAATAAAGACTCAGTGTCAACATTATGATCTATACACATTTTTTTAACAAAAATACACAGTGAACTTAAACCTTTTTAACTAAGATTTCATTATCAAGAGCGTACACTATTAGCTCATCATTTTCTACTACTTCCCCTGATAAAACTAATTTAGCTAAATTATTTTGAATACACTCTTGTATAACCCTTTTTAGGGGCCTTGCTCCATATTCAGGGTCATAGCCAGTTTGTGCTATTAGTTCTTTAGCTTCCTGCGACAAACTTATACTCAGTTTACGCTTAGCAAGTGTTTTTTGTAAATAAGAAAATTGAACATCTATAATTTTATAGATGTCATCTCTGGTTAAACTGTGGAATATAATAATTTCATCCAGCCTGTTTAAAAATTCTGGACGAAATGCTGATTTAACTATTTGCATCACTTCGCTTTTTACAGAGTTAGCAACTCCTCCTTCCGATGTCATTCCAGCGCGTGACGCTGGAATCTGCATCTGGATCCCAGTGTCAGCTACTTGGATGACAGGAGGTAGAGTCTCATTTTCTGTAACTCCCTTAAGCATTATCTCTGCACCAAGGTTAGAAGTTAAGATCAGTATGGTGTTGCGAAAATCAACTAATTTGCCATGACTATCAGTGAGTCTACCCTCATCCAAGATTTGCAGCAATAGATTAAATATATCTGGATTTGCCTTCTCTATTTCATCAAACAGAATAACCTGATATGGCCTTCTTCTTACTGCTTCGGTTAATCTGCCACCTTGCTCATAGCCAACATACCCTGGAGGCGCGCCAATTAGCTTTGAAACAGAATGTTTTTCCATATATTCTGACATATCAAAACGCAAAAGCGCTGATTGATCGTCAAACAGAAATTCAGCAAGGGCTTTTGCCAGTTCTGTTTTTCCAACCCCGGTTGGGCCTAAGAATAAAAATGAACCGAAAGGTCGATTAGTATCTTGCACACCAGAGCGAGAGCGCCTAACTGCATTACTTATTGCTTCTATCGCGCCTTTTTGCCCTATTACTCTTCTTCCTATTTCATTCTCCATGTTAAGAAGTTTTTCCTTTTCGCTGTGCATCATGTTATCAGCTGGAATTCCTGTCCACTTTGAAACAATGTTTGCAATATCATCTCCAGTCACTTCTTTCTTTAAGAAACTATCAGTAACCTTTTCCTGATTTTTTAATTCATTCTCAAGCTGAGGGATCACACCATACATCAGCTCTCCTGCTTTTCCTAAATTTCCACTCCGCTGAGCCAATTCCAGCTCTTTTCTAGCGTTATCTAATTTTTCGGCTGTTTCTTGTATTCTAGCTATTTTATTCTTTTCCATCTGCCATTTGCTGTTCAAGTCAGCAAATTTACTGTTTAGATTTTCGATCTCTTCATTTATCTTTTTTAAACGCTGTTTAGAATTTTCATCACTTTCTTTTTTTAGAGCTTCTGCTTCAATCTTTAGCTGTATAACCTTTCTCTCAAGTTCATCAATAACTTCAGGCTTGCTATCCATTTCAATTCTCACCCTACTTGCTGCTTCATCAATCAAATCAATTGCTTTATCAGGTAAAAACCTATCTGTTATATATCTATTGGACAACGTTGCAGCAGCAATTATTGCACCGTCTGTAATTCTTATACCATGATGCACTTCATATCTTTCCTTCAAACCCCTGAGTATTGAAATGGTATCAGTTTCAGTTGGTTGAGAGATAAACACAGGCTGAAAACGCCTTGCAAGTGCAGGATCTTTTTCTATATGCTGACGATATTCATCTAAAGTTGTGGCTCCTATACAGCGAATTTCTCCACGCGCAAGAGCAGGCTTTAGCAAATTTGAAGCATCCATTGCACCACTTGTTGCTCCTGCTCCAACTAAAGTATGAAGCTCATCTATAAACAAGATAACTTTTCCCTCCGCTTTCGAAAGCTCATTAATAACTGCTTTTAACCTTTCTTCAAATTCTCCTCTAAACTTCGTTCCAGCGATTAATGCACCAAGATCCAAAGCTAAAACCTTTGCATCACGCAAACCAAGTGGCACATCGTTTGCAACAATTCTGTTTGCAAGCCCCTCGACTATTGCAGTTTTTCCAACACCAGGTTCACCTATCAGCACTGGATTATTTTTTGTCCGCCTCAGTGATACCTGCATAGTTCTTCTGATCTCTTCATCACGACCAATTACAGGATCAAGCTTGCCTTGCATAGCAAGCTCTGTAATATCCTTTGTATATCTCTTAGCAGCGTTCAATTTTTCATCACTATTTGGCGAGTCTGCACTGCTGCCTTTTCTCATTTCTGCAATAACTGAGTTCAGTTTTTGTGGAGTCACACCATTCTCTGCCAGAATTTTGCCTACAGTATCATCTTTTTGTGCAGTGAGGCCCTGCAGTAAACGCTCAACAGCAACAAATGAATCTTTATTTCTCTTTGCAATACCAATTGAATCTTCAAAAACTTTTGCTATTTCTCTTGAAAGTTGAAGTCCACCACTTCCTGGACCTTCAACTACTGGAAACTTTTTTATTGCGCTATCCACAGCATCAGAAATACTTTGCACATTTCCACCACAAGCGTTTATCAAATCCTGAACTAAACCTAATTCATCCTCAAGCATCACTTTGAGTAAATGCTCAGGCATAAAAATCTGATGCCCAGCTCCCAACGCTTTCATCTGAGCACTTTGAATTAGACTTTTTGCTTTTTCGGTAAATTTATTTAAGTCCATAACACCAGTTAAATTCGTATTTGCTGATGTATATAACAACTAATTTCATAAACTTAAACCTAAAGTTGCTTATTGTTAGGTATGGTCTGCAAAAATTTAAAACTTTCTTAAGAACCTGTTTAAAATCTTCGTAATAGGAGAGAAATGAAGGAAAGGACAATCATTTGCAAGCTGGTATTGAGTTTACGTTCGCAATTTTTCCACAACCGCCTACACTTTTCCAACCAAGCAAAAGAGCGCTCAACGACCCATCTCTTTGGCAATACAACAAAGGTCACTAGGATCCAGAAAAGTTTGCTTGTTTATAAGCAAACTAGCATGGAAAGTAGCTGATCTTATACTAAATGAATGTTTTTGATGAGGTTGCATAGAAGCTGGATTCCAGTGTCAAGCACTGGAATGACAGCAGTCCTACGTCATACCATCGCGAACCGTCATACCGTGATTCATTCACGGTATCTCTTAGCCGCTAACAAGCAGCGGGACGACGATTGTCGTTTAGCTACAAACGTTAAGAAATTTACCAAACGAAAAAAAAGGCAAAAGAAGCCCCGTGGTGCGAGTTTTGACTCTATATTACTGTAAGTGGCGCTGTAATAATGTGCTAACGCTTAAAATAAGCGCGATTTGGCTGAATGTAGAAAAAATAAAAAAGACATGCAGCCGCTATAATTTTATGTAATCCGCCAAAAAATACCCTAAGTTTTTTACTGAATTTTGTCATTGAGCCTGCAGGTCAAAAATAAGTTTTGAGTCATAAATACCCTTATTGTCATAATAAGGGGGCTGGCGGAGTTTGTCAAGCAAGTTTCTATATAATATTTTCTAAAATAAATGGACTTCTCGCATCCAATTTCGGCAGCGCATGACACACAACTGCAATGACAAGGTGTTGTAAGATATTACCACAAACATCATATTCACACGAAATACTTGACTTCACTTGTACTAAGAAGCATTTTATATATATTGTGTGCCCGTAGCTCAGCTGGATAGAGCAACAGCCTTCTAAGCTGTGGGTCGTAGGTTCGAATCCTACCGGGCACACTCTTCTATCAATACTTTCTATAAATCTTCAAGTATTCTGGCACCACATTTTCAATTGCTAATGGTCGAACCTTCATTGTTTCAAGGTCAGCTGACTTTTCGATTGAGCTATTCATCATAACTTTCACCTGATCTTGAGTAAGCACAGGGTTCGTATCTCCGGTTATTGGTTTTAGCAGCATAGAAATAATTTTATTTTCTAAAAAGAAAGCTATTAACTTTGCCATTGGAAAAGATACATTGATCAACAAACACTTTCTGTTAGTAACATTCAGAATAAACTTCAATAAGCTTTTGAAAGAGTAAACCTTTGGTCCACCCATGTTATAAATTTTCTTGTCTTGCTTATTAAAACTGATAATACGATATACCACTTCAGCTAAGTCTGTTACACATATTGGCTGAAATTTAGTCGTTCCATTGCCAATTAGCGGCAAAAAAGGAAGAACAGTTGCTAATCTTGCAAATTTATTAAAGAAGTTATCTTCTTTACCAAATACAAGGCTTGGCCTAATTATTATTGCTTCTTGAAATGCTGAAGTTACAGCTTTTTCACCTTCCAATTTACTTTTGGCATATTTTGACAACTTGCTATTTTCTATTCCCATAGCGGAAAAATGTATCATCATAGGTACATTTTTCATTTTTGCAGCTTTTGCTATCCTTTCAGCTATTTTAACGTGAACAGCGTAAAAATCGTGCTTTTTTGCTTCATATAATATTCCCACTAAGTTTATGGCTACATCACATTCTTCCATACCCTCTAGAACTGATTTTTCATCAAAAAAATCGCCTTTAAATATTGATATTTGTCCCAAATTGCCACACAATTTTAAACAAGCAGCTTTTTCCTGATTACGAGTGAATATCTTTATTAAATATCCTTCTGCTGCCAAGCGTCTTACGATGTGTTTCCCTATAAACCCCGTTCCACCAAAAATAATTACACGTTTTGTCACGATTAAAGTTCCTAATAATTTGTTACTGTAAATTAATACAATGATTTTGCTTAATATTCTATTATGAATTCCCGTACAATAAGATCCATTTTCATTCTTCGTGAGCCTTTAACTAGAATTGCGTCATTATTCTGAATAATGTTAGCTAAATCACTTTTCAATTGATTAGAATCATTAAAATGCGCGCCTCTTATATTATCTGGCAAAAGCTCATGCAATTCTAACATAAATTTACCAGCTGTATAAATTTTATCTATATTATTTTCTGTGACAATCTTAACCAAATCTGTATGAAATTCTATGCTTTTATCACCAAGTTCCAACATATCACCAAGCAAAGCTACTTTTCTCTGATTAGAATATGTACTCAAAGTTTTTATTGCAGTTTTCATCGAAGCAGGGCTGGCGTTATAGGAGTCATCAATTAAATGTATATATTTTTTATTGTATTTGACCTTATGAATATTGCCTCTACCTTTCGTTACACTAAAATTCTTAAGTGCAAGTGGTAATTTTGATAAATCAAGTCCGAGGCTCTGCACAACTGCTGCAACAACAAGTAGCGAATAAGCAAAATGCTCACCTTGCACACGTAAATTACAGTTTATAGTTTGATTATTATTTAGTCTTATTTTTAAATTTAACCCGTCATCGTTTCTTATTATGTCTAGTAAGCAAACTTCAGCATTTTTATCTTTACCGAAGCTTATTACATTTCTATTGGCATGTGATGAGAGATAATCATAATATTTATTATCTCTGTTTAAGACCAAAGTACCATTACTTTTCATACCATATAGAATTTCTAACTTCGCTTGTGCAACGTCAAATAGTGATGAAAAATTTTCAGTATGTGCAGGTTCGATGTTGGTAATAACTGCAATATTTGGATTACTAATCTTTGATAATTCTTTTATTTCACCAGCTTTATTCATTCCCATTTCAAGGATTAAGTACTGGCAGTTTTTTGGAGCTTTTAGAATTGTCAAAGGCAATCCTATATTATTATTTAAGTTACCTTTGTTTGCATGGGACACTCCATATTGCGATAAAACAGTGTGCAGCATATCCTTTGTAGTGGTTTTCCCGACACTGCCTGTAATTGCAATAACTTTAGCATCAACAAGAATATTTCTAATATAGTATGATGCCATATCGTGCAAAGCTTTCAGGGTATCTTGTACAATAATGAGAGGGAAATTTTTATATTTACCCTCACTTACTATTGCAGCGGCAGCCCCTTTTAAAAACGCTTCATGCAAAAAATTATGGCCATCAAAATTCTTTCCCTTGAGTGCAATAAATAAATCACCTTTTTTTATGCTTCTTGTGTCCGTTGAAATATTTGAGCTATGTGTCCAATTACAACCATTTACGCCTCTTCCGCCAGTTGCATCAATGATATTATTTGTATTCCATTTAAACATAATTTAGAGAGTACTCTTTAAAGTAAATTGAATAAAGTAGCAAATACCACATGTTTTAGACAATGTATAAATAATGGTTGCAATCCCTATAATTCTATCTTATAATGAATATAGAAGTTTAAATTTTTTCGTCTATAATTAGGTATGTTGTAGAAAGTACCTTGGAGGTATGTATGTTAACAGGAAATGAAAAACCTACTTCTATACTAGCTAAAGTTGGTAATGCAGCTTCGGGAGTAGGAAATTTTCTGGGTAGAGGTGTAGGAGCTCTATTTGGGGGTATAATATATCCTATACAGCCAAAAAACTGGTTTAAGTCTCGGGGCGAAATGTGGCACGACATAAAAAATGGCGGGCGCTATGTTATTGGCAGCGAGCTTGAAAAATATGATCCACCCATAAAAACCACACAAGCTAGTGAGAATCTTGGTGTAGAAATAACAGAGCAAAAGAAAGGGAAAGGAAAGGTAGCTTTTTTAGCGTCAAGGACTCTGACGGGAGATATACCTTATTTGAACGATGAACAATTAGGTCAAATAAAGAAAAACCTGCCAAATGTAACTATTTTTAGAGAAGAAAACAAAATTGTAATTGAAATTAACGTTGAGGAAATAGCTAACACTATTAAAACTAATCCTGATAATAAAGGCAAGAGCAAGAAAGAAATAGAAGAGCTTGTTCTTAAAGGAATTGCTAATAAAGTTGACGAAGACCTTAAGAAGCTTGCAGGAATTACTGGTGGAGAATTTAAAATTCATACAGACTTAAAATTGCTGAATGGTATTGCAGAAAAATTGTATCGAGAATGTGATAACCAGAACAAACCATCAAAAACTCTAAGGCCAGCACAAACTGGAAAGTCACCAGGGCAGTCTTCAGAAACTGTTACAAGTACAGATGAATTAGTAAAATCTTTTAACATTACTAATCCTAACGAGTTTCCTTTTGGTAAAAGTAAAGAAGCTATTTCTCCTATAAAAAATATGCAGTTATCAGAACGAGATATCAAAAAGCAAGCAGAAGGATTGGGAAGTACTTTTTTGAATTTTGAAGATGCCTCTGGTGAAGTAATAAAACCACTATCTACGCCTGATGTAGAAAGAAATAAAGGAAGAGGGAAAGGTCGCTCTTAAAATATGAGCAATGAAGTTTATGATAGCAATAACATCTTTGCTCAAATATTAAGAGGTGAGTTACCTTGTGAGAAGGTACATGAAAATGAAAATGTACTAGCTTTTCGTGATAAGTACCCTGACGCACCAGTTCACATTTTAGTTATACCAAAAAATCAATATATTTCATACGATGATTTTATTCTAAAAGCTTCTGAAGAGGAGATAGTAAGTTTTTTCAAAATTGTCAGAGAAATAGCACATAAATATAATTTAGAAAAAACAGGATATAGATTAGTCACTAACTACGGTGAAAATGGAGAGCAGGTTGTACCACACTTTCACGTGCATATTTTAGGTGGTAAAAAGTTAGGAAAGCATGTAAACCCATAGTGTTATATGTTTTGTTAAATGAGCGAATATCTAACCATAGTAATCTTTATTTGCGTATCAATTGTAGTATCTTTTGCTTTAGGTATATTGCCTATGTTTCTTGCAGTGAGTAAGCCAGATGGTGAAAAACTTTCCACATATGAGTGTGGCTTCAATCCACTATCCAGTGCAAGAAAAAATTTTGACATAAAATTTTACCTAGTTTCAATATTATTTATAATATTTGACTTAGAAATCGCTTTTCTTTTTCCTTGGGCTGTTTCTTTATCTAAGATAAGCTATGGTGGATTTTGGTCTATGATGGTATTTCTTGCAATACTCACTATAGGTTTTATCTATGAATGGTGTAAAGGTGCATTAGAGTGGGAGTAGTTTATGACAAATCAAATTCTATCTAATGATGACTGGGGTCGTTATAAAAAAGAAGGGTTTCTTGTTACTAAATTTGGTGATTTAATAGATTATGTAATGAATTGGGCAAGGTCTGGTTCATTGTGGCCAATGACATTTGGTCTTGCATGTTGCGCAGTTGAGATGATGCATACTGCATCCAGCCGTTATGATCTTGATAGATATGGCATAATGTTTCGTGCAAGCCCACGTCAATCAGATGTGATGATTGTTGCTGGCACACTAACTAATAAAATGGCAGCAGCATTGCGCAAGGTTTATGATCAAATGGCAGACCCGAAGTATGTTATTTCTATGGGAAGTTGTGCAAATGGTGGTGGTTATTACCATTACTCTTATTCAGTAGTCCGAGGCTGTGATAGAATTGTGCCAGCTGACGTGTATGTCCCTGGATGCCCACCAACCGCTGAGGCGTTGCTATATGGAATGCTATGCCTACAAAACAAAATAAAACGAACTCAGAATATAAAGCATGGATAAAACTGCAAGGCATATACAAAAAAAGACCAAGTGTGAGTGCATTCAAAAAGATGATGGCATTATTGTAATATATTCAACTTTAGATGAAATTGAAAAGCACCTATCCTTTCTACGTGATGATGAAAAGTGTAGGTTTGAACTATTAGTTGATATTTTTGGGGTTGACTATCCAGATCGAGAAAAGCGCTTTGAGTTAGTGTACAATTTACTCAGCATTGTGCATAATATTAGAGTACACATAAAACTTCAATTATGTGAGGGCGATATGCCTCCAAGCATAGCAAAGGTATTTAGCACAGCTTCGTGGTTTGAGCGTGAAGTGTTTGATATGTATGGAATAGAATTCTCTGATCACCCTGATTTGCGTAGGATTCTAACAGACTATGGATTCAAAGGTCATCCAATGTTAAAAGATTTCCCTCTCACTGGTTATGAGGAAGTAAGATACGATATAGAGGCAAAAAAGGTTGTATATAATCCTATAGATTTATCGCAAGATTTTCGTATGCTTGATAGCCTATCGCCTTGGGAAGGTAAAACCATAAAAGTAAATACAAAGGAGTAGAAAATGACAGTACAAAGAAAAAAAATATCTTTAATCGGTGCAGGAAATATCGGTGGAACTCTTGCCCATATGACTGCACTAAGGGAACTCGGCAATGTTGTTTTACTTGATATTAGTGATGGAATACCGCAAGGTAAAGCACTCGACATAGCAGAATCATCCCCTATTGATGGATTTAATTCTGGTTTAACTGGAACTAATCAATACAAAGATATAGAAAATTCTGATGCAATCATCATAACAGCAGGCATTGCTAGAAAACCTGGAATGAGCAGGGATGACCTCCTGCAAACCAATGCTAAAGTAATGAAGGAGGTTGGTGAAAATATTAAGAAGTATTCTCCAAATGCGTTTGTAATAGTGGTTACCAACCCTTTGGATGCCATGGTTTCAGTGGTGCATAAATTTTCAAACCTTCCAGCTAATATGGTTGTTGGAATGGCAGGAGTGCTTGATTCTTCCCGTTTCCGTTATTTTCTTGCAAGTGAATTAAATATTTCAGTTGAAGATATATCTGCTTTTGTGCTTGGAGGACATGGTGACACTATGGTACCACTCATTAATTGCACTTCTATCGCTGGCATTCCACTTACCCAAGTTATCGATATGGGTCTCATTACGCAGAAAAAAGTTGATGAAATAGTTGAACGCACTCGCAATGGCGGTAAAGAAATAGTTGATCTGCTTAAGTCTGGATCTGCATACTACGCTCCTGCATCTTCAGCTATATGCATGTTAGAGTCATATTTAAAAGATAAAAGGCGTATATTACCATGTGCTGCTTACCTTAATGGTGAATATGGTGTAAAAGATTTGTTTATTGGTGTTCCTGTAATTATTGGAAAAAATGGAGTTGAAAAGGTCCTAGAAGTTAAGATGGATAATAGTGAACGAGAAATGTTCGATAAATCTGTGAATGCAGTGAAAGAACTATTTAGGCTCATAAGCAAATCAATGGTTTTATAGAATTTCCTTGTAGCTCAAGTTTCGTAAACAGCCTAAAAAAGTTGCTTGTGGTTATTTCTGCTACTTTGTCGGGTGACTCATTCCATAACTCTGCCAAACAATCCACAACATATTTTACCATTGCTGGTTCGTTCTTTTTTCCTCTGTAAGGCTCAGGTGATAGATACGGTGCATCAGTTTCAACCAAAACACGTTCGCGTGGTACACCTTGTGCAATTCCTCTGAGTAAGCTCGCATTTTTAAAAGTAATGATTCCAGAAAATGAAATATATAACCCTAAATCTATAGATTGATAAGCAAGCTCTTTAGAGGAAGCAAAACAGTGCATCACTCCACTAAAAGCACAGGTTTTCATTTCTGACTTTAACATATCGATCATCTCACTATCAGCACTCCTAGTGTGAATAACTAAAGGTAACCCTGTTATTCTTGCTGCTTCTATGTGTGATGCAAAACTTTTTTTCTGATTGTCTTTGTTGTCAGATTTATAAAAATCTAACCCGGTTTCACCGATACTAATTACCTTTTTATTCTTAGTAAATTCAACTAATTCATCAGCATGTATACACTCACCGTTTTCTATAGCAGCATCAAGTGGATGTATACCAACAGAGAAGTAGACTTGATCGTAGGATGAAGAAATTTTTAATAATTTAGGGATATCATCAATGCTTACGCATATGTTATGCAAAATTTTTACACCATTTTGCTCTGCCCTTGAAATTACTTTTGGTATTTCATCATCGGAAAAATAAATCAAGTGGCAATGAGAATCTACTATCATGAGCTTATTGTAAATTTTACTCAATAATAGAGGTTTTTATTATAGAAGAAAACTCTTCTATCACTGTCTTATAAACTTCTTTTTTAAATGATATAGCATTGGCTACTAAATCATCTATACTTTGCCAACGCCACTCTTTGAACTCTGGATGATCAGTATAATTAATATCAATATCCTTATCCTCTCCATAAAATTTCATTAAGAACCACCTTTGCTTTTGACCAGAATATTTCCCATTCCAGCACTTTGGTATAACTTCTTCAGGCAAGTTGTAGTATATCCAATCCTTGCTTTTAGTTATAACCTTTACTTTATTAGTACCAACTTCCTCTAGCAACTCACGTAACGCTGCTTGTTCCAGTTCCTCACCATCATCAACACCTCCTTGTGGCATCTGCCAGTAAGAGTCGCTATCAAAGCGTTTTCCAATAAAGGCATGTCCTTGTCTGTTAAATAGCATTATGCCAACACAAGGACGATACTTATCTTTCTGCTCAACCACGAGTACGCTCTGTTTTTAAATGATTTGTTACAGAAGTTTTAATTAATTTTCCATTTTTTTCTTCCTTCATCTCTTCAACAATTTTCTTTGCAACTTCCTTTGCACTTAAGTTTGAGTTATCAATTTCAAGTGTACCTTCCGGTATAAATAGCCTTTTCCCTTCAATTCTTTTCATAACAAAATCCGAATCAATAATTTTATTTTTCCGGCATCTCTCCTTTGAGTGAATACGCCTTGCTAGTTCTTCGTCATTACAATGTAACACTACAGGAAGAATTTCCATATCCATTTTTTTACTTAAATTTACCACAGAGTTGTATATTCTCTGATCATAGGGGTCACCCTCTATCAATTCATTTGTAAATATATAATGTTTTGATTTTATGTAGTGTTTTTCTAGTATTGCTAATACATTTTCCCTAACTGCAAAAATTTTTTCCCATAGTTCATCTGGAACTTCAGCATCCTGCAATTTAACAATATCAAATATAATATTATTGAATAGATTATTGCTTACTATTACTGCATCAATGATTTTACACAGTTCCTTTGCAGTAGTAAACTTACCACTGCCTGGAAAGCCGATTAAGTAGATGAGAGTCTTGTCCATAATGAATACTAGTAGAAAGCTATTTTCAATTATATATAAAAGTATATCATTGTACATGCTAAAAACATGATGATAAAATAGATGCAGGTAATACCTTTTTAACGAACAGTCGCGTTGAAAATAGTTCATATTTAGAGATTTTGAGTGTATAATTATAAGTAAATTAAATAATTTAAGATGATGACTAATGTATCCAGTGATACAGAATCAATAAAAAGCATGATTGTAAGTATAATAGATCAAAATAAAGGTCACGATATAGTTACTCTCGATGTGCAGAATAGAACCATTATTGCAAAATATATGATTATTGCATCTGGTGATTCAAGTCGCCATGTGAAAGCGTTAGCTGAACACGTAATAAAAAGTCTCGAGCGACATGATAAAATAGATGTAGAAGGTATGGATGAAGGCAATTGGGTGATTTTGAATTTTCAAGGCATAATGGTTCACATATTCAGGTCAGAAGTAAGGGAGTATTATAAAATAGAAGAGTTATGGAACTGATTGCCTGGATAGCTGGTGCACAACTGCACAAACGTTGTAATTTTGAAGGCAACTCCTGCACAGGTGGTGTCATGAAAGTAGCTGACACTGGAATCCAGTTTTTCATGCAATTTCATCGAAAACGTTGTATAGTGTGCTTGTTTATAATTAAGTTTTCTGGATCCCAGTGTTGGCTACTTGGATGACATCTTTCCCTATTAGGGTTACCTTCGGCATTAATGACAGGATAGACTGGGGTTTATAAAATGAAACACAAGTCCGAGTTTTTAAATTTTATCCAAGAAAGAGGGTACCTATACCAGTGTACAAATATTGAAGGGTTAGATCAGCTATTATCCGAAAATAATCATATAGTCGCATACATTGGGTTTGATTGCACAGCACCAAGTCTTCATGCTGGTCACCTAATTCAGATTATGATGCTCCATCACCTGCAGAAATTTGGTTATAAGCCGATAGTCTTACTTGGAGGTGGCACAACAAAAATTGGTGACCCATCCTTCAAAGATAAAGCAAGAAGCATCTTGCCCGTAGAGAACATCAATCAAAATACATCCAGCATAAGGAGAATATTAGAGAAAATGGTGTCTTTTAATGACAGCAAGACTGGTGCAATGATAGTAAATAACGCAGATTGGTTGGATAACATAAAATACATAGATTTTTTGCGTGATATAGGAGCTTATTTTTCTGTAAATCGTATGCTAAGTTTTGATAGTGTGAAAACCAGGCTGGATAGAGAGCAAACCTTAAGCTTTCTGGAATTTAATTACATGCTATTGCAGGCTTATGATTTTGTTGAGTTGAATAAAAAGCATGGCTGTCGTCTGCAGATTGGAGGGTCAGACCAGTGGGGAAATATAGTAAACGGAATTGAGCTTGGAAAAAAGTTGAATTTACCTGAGCTGTTTGGCCTTACTGCCCCTCTTTTATTGAATGCTCAAGGGGTAAAAATGGGCAAAACTGAAAGTGGAGCAGTGTGGCTTGATGATAATATGCTAAAGCCTTACGACTACTGGCAATATTTTCGCAACGTTGATGATCAAGATGTTGGACGTTTTTTGAGATTGCTCACTGATGTGTCAATTGATGAGATCAAAAAGTTAGAATCCTTAAAAGATCAGGAAATAAATGAAGCAAAAAAAGTTTTAGCAACAGAGGTGACAAAAATATGTCATGGTGACAAAGAAGCGGAACTTGCACTATCTGCTGCAGTCTCTGCTTTTGAGAATGAAGATAGCTCACTACTTCCTGATTACATCATAAAAAAAGCACAAGTTGCAAGCGGCATATCCTTAGTAAACCTACTGCGTGACACCGGTTTTGAACCTTCAAAAGGCGCAGCAAAGCGTTTAATACAGGGCAACGGGTGCAAAGTTAATGATAATATTATAAATGACGTTAGCTATATAATAAATTTCGAGAGCTTTAAAGGTCAGCCATTTATAAAATTATCTGCAGGAAAGAAGCGCCATATTAAAGTTGTGGTAGATTAGGTCTCGAAGTAAGAAAACAAATTTTATACAAGTGAGAAATTAGATAATGATGATATGAATGACTTAAATCAAATATATTTATCTAATCATAAGCCTATATCGAATCTCTTTTTAAATTTGGATATTATTACGTTACGTGAAGCATTAGAATATGTACATGAGCTGCCTTATGGACGCAATTTTGACCGCACAGATTGTATATCAGTATTCAATGAAAGACGAGGAACGTGTAGTACAAAACATGCTCTGATTTATAAGTTAGGTTGCGAATGTGAAATCGACATAACGCTACACATAGCTGTCTTTATGATGAATAAAGTGAACACTCCGAAAGCTTCTGCAATTCTAAATGAGTATAACTTACTACACATTCCAGAAATGCATTGCTATCTTCGTTACGAAAGCCGAATTATTGACATAACTTTTCCAGGAAATAACATGTTATTAAAACTGACAGAGAAAGAAAAAATTGAGCCAGAACACCTTGGAAGCTATAAAATAGAAAAGCATAAACAATTTATTGAGAGCTGGCTGATCAGTAACCCAACCATACCGTATAACATGGAGCAAATTTTCAAAATTCGAGAATTATGTATAAAGCGATTGGAAAGATAGTAGAAAGCGAAATTCTATTATATATAGCTAAAGTGGCTTAGGTTTACCTACAATTTGAAAAACAACAAATTCGTCGTTCCGCTACTCGTTAGCGGAATCTATGCTGAGATACCGCGAATGAATCCATAGCTGTACGAACATTCATTTTTGAAGGTAAATTGCACAGCAAATGGTGTTATTCCAGTGCTTGACACTGGAATCCAGGAATTTTGCTTATAACTGAGCTGATGAGCTAAAGGTAGTTGTCTTACGCTAAAACAAACGTTTTTAATTAAGTTGCATAGAAGCTGGATCCCAGTGTGTCTGGGCACTGGGATGACACCCCACTGGTGGCCCAAACTACAACGTTCGTACAGTTGTGGAATGAATCGCGGTATGACGTAGGGAAACCTTTCTTGAGTTAGCTATAGCACTATAAAGTTGTCCGCAGGGCCATATAAAAGTTGTGGTGGGTTAATAAATTTTTATGGAAGAAAGGATATATTAGAAAATTGAGGGCTTTATATATGAAATAAGGAGGCAAAAATGAGACTGTATTATAAAGATATCACAGGTCTTATCAAAGAACCCTACCTCTCTAGCGGAAGAGATTATTTTAACAAAGGAAAGGTACAGATTATATCTGTTAATGAATCTCAAGCTAAATCAAAGGTAGTTGGATCAAATGTATATCGAGTAACACTAAAGCACGATGGTCCTCTTTTCAGTGGAACATGTTCCTGCCCTGCATTCTGTTACTTTGGTCCATGTAAGCATATGGCTGAAACGGGTTTTGCTTTGATTGATCTTGACAGAAAGGAGTATCGATCATCTATGTGCCCGGGATATGTTGATGAACAAACTCTCCTTGAAAGGTTTTTACTTAAAAAAACAAACAAAGAGCTCATTTCAATAATTGTTCGTCTAGGTGACCAACATCCAGAAATTTTTGAAGAACTAGAGGATGAAGAATATGAGCAATTCACTCAAAGTAAGTTTTCAAAATTCGAGAATTATGTATAAAGTGATTGGAAAGATGGTGAGATCAGGTAATCTATAGCTGATCCAAGGAAGACATCATACCGCCGCGGCGCTAACGAGTAGCAGAATGACGAGGATGCCGCCGCGAACCGTCATACTGCCGCAGACCGTCATACCGCAGCGGTATCTCAGCCGCTAACAAGTAGCGGGATGACGGTTGTCAGGCTAGCTGTCATCCGAGTAGCTTGACTACTTGGATCCAGAAAACTTAACTTTAAATAAGTGGCTGCATAATAAAGACTAGATTCCAGCGTCACGCGCTGGAATGACACCATTTTCAGTCTCTTAAATTGCTTTAGCTACAAACATTAAGAAATTTACCAAATGAAAAAAAAGGCAAAGAACTCCCGTGGTGCGAGTTTTGACTCTATATTACTGTAAGTGGCGCTGTAATAATGTGCTAACGCTTAAAATAAGCGCGATTTGGCTGAATGTAGAAAAAATAAAAAAGACATGCAGCCGCTATAATTTTATGTAATCCGCCAAAAAATACCTAAGTTTTTTACTGAATTTTGTCATTGAGCCTGCAGGTCAAAAACAAGTTTTGAGTCATAAATACCCTTATTGTCATAATAAGGGGGCTGGCGGAGTTTGTCAAGGAAGTTTTTTCGTTTCTGCGGGCTACTTGAATAACGGCTACAATGTTTGTACAGCTATGTACATAGTGCTGAACCCAAAAAAAGAACCAAGTAGCTTGGCTACTTGGATGACAGAAGGTAGTACAAGAAGTCTATTGGCTCTCGTATACCTTAATGAAATTTAACAAGTTTATCTATAGTTTTAGTGATGATTCTTGGAGTATCCGGAGAAACTGCTGAGCTCAGCTTATTTAACCGCTCTATAGCAAACTTGCTGTTCTCATTTGCTATGAAATCACATAAAATATTTTCTATATCCTTAGTAATACTTTCATGCTTTCTCAGAGGATGATTATGTGGATACCTACTGATGGTTTTGATACTGGAATATTCAACAAAAGCTTGATCCTTAAAGGCAAGTTGTCTCAATTTCTCTTTGAATTTTCCTTCTTCCTCTTTTGCTAAAAGGCGAGACTTTATCAGTGATTTTATAATCAAATTTATAGCTTGATGTATTTCAGAATGCACTATAACTTTAATGGTATTTTCTTCTACTATACAATCATAAATATTTTTTTCGCTCTGTAACGACTCTATTAATGTCTTGCTACTTTGTGAATTCAATTCCAAATTCTCTTCACTCATAGGAGTTATTATGAAGGTGTTCTTACTCACTCTGATGTTAAATTGTGGAGAGCCTTCAGAAAAGGAAAATGCTACATTCTTAGATTCAAGTGCGTGATTGTATGCAGCAAAAAGGGTGTGTGCTATAACACTGCTGGGCACCTTCACTCCATGTTTACTCAGGTGGTTCAATACATTTTCAACCTCATGATATGTAAAGCCTGTATCTTTTAGCAATTCAACAACTTCTTTGCCGTTGTGCTGTTTATACTCTATTCTCACTTCTTCTGCAAAAAGTGTTTTAGCTGCTATATGTTTATCAAGCACTGTGAAAATCTTGATGAAATTCTCTAAATCTTGTTTGTTAACTAATTCGATACTAATTAAGTTTCTGCTAATAATTGAAATATTTTTTGTCATTTTTTCCCACTAAAAAAACTCACTAAATGAATTGTATTTTTAATTCATTAAGAATTGTTTAAAGTGAGCATACTAGTTTTCATTTACGTATTACACGACAAAACAAGATAAAAAGTTACATAAAATCATCATGTGGTATAACACACTCTCCACATTCATCATTGCTGTTTGTGTAGGTTGTGACATCAGTGTGATTGTCATTATTATTTAGCATATCATCCAACTTTCCTTCTTTTTCAAGATCCATCAATTTGTCACACCCCCCAATGTGCTTATCGTTAATAAAGATCTGTGGAACTGTTCTAACGTTATACTTTGATTTTATGTCGTTAAATAGATCTGAGTTTTTGAGCACATCGATTTCTTCATATTTCACACCTTTTTTATCCAGTAACTCTTTTGCTTTTTTGCAGAATGGGCAGTGATGCTTTACATATATTATAACTTTTCCTTTAGTATTTTTCACAATTTATCTCCGTAGCTTGCTAAAATATAGTTATTATATATAAGAAACATGTAAAAACATCAAATTGTATGAAAATTATTTATAATTGTGAGCAAGGGATAGAAAATAATATAGCACTAACCTTCGGAAATTTCGATGGCATTCATTTAGGACATGAATTTGCAATTTCCACTCTAAAGAAGGTAGCACAAGAAAGAGGATTACCCTCTGCAGTTTTAACTTTTGAGCCTCACCCATCAGCTGTTTTATTTGGTAGAAACAATTTTAGGTTAATAGACCAAGAACAAAAAAAGGAACTAATCAGCAGCTATGGTATAGATTACTTGTATATTATTAATTTTAGTAGAGGTTTTTCTGAGGTTAGCTGCGATGACTTTATCAGTGAGATTTTAATAGATAAATATGGCGCTAAACACATAATTGTCGGAGAAAATTGTACTTTTGGTCATAAACGATTGGGTGATATATTAACTCTAGAGAAATATTCTGAAACATATGGATACTCTTTGACTAAATTAGAGCCATTAATAATTGACGGCAAAATTTGCTCTTCTTCTTCAATCAGAGAGTATGTACAGAAAGGTGAAATAGACATTGCTAATAAACTACTTGGTAGACCTTATCAAGTTTCTGGTGTTGTGACAAAGGGTGCGTGTAGAGGTAGAGAAATAGGATTCCCAACCATAAATATTCCTATAGAAGATTGCATGATAAAACCAAAATTTGGTACATATTACGCTAAAGTGATGTTTTCTTATAATAACCCAAACTGGTTATATGGAGTAGTCAATATTGGTATGAGACCTACATTTAAGGACCTGAAAAAGCCTATAATAGAAATGCACATATTCGATTTTGATGAAGACTTATATAATCATAAAGTTAATATACAACTTTTAAAATTCATAAGGTCAGAAAAAAAATTCCATAGTATTGAGGAGTTAACAAAACAGATAAATTATGATATACTTAAAATTTATAGGTTAAAGGCAAATTTATGAAAAAGTTATGCTTAATTGTTATATTAATTATAGTATTGATTGACCAAACGAGCAAATTGTACATAAACTCATTGATTGATGAGGGAGAATCAATTGAGATCGCTAGCTTTATAAAGCTAGTTGAAGTTTGGAATTCAGGCATTAGTTTTGGAATGTGTAGCGCTTTACCGCATGGCGGTTTCTTTTTTTCAGCATTTTCAATACTAATAATTGGTATACTTGCATACTTAATATACAAGTCTGATGATCGGTCAACTTACCTTGGGTTTTCTCTGATGATTGGTGGAGCAATCGGAAACGTAGTTGATAGGATTTATTGGGGAGCTGTATATGATTTCATATATTTTCATATTGATGATTGGTATTGGCCAGCTTTTAATTTAGCGGATTTATCTATAGTTTGTGGAATGTTTACATTGTTATATAAGTGGTATATATACGATATGTTTATTTCTAAACAAAATGAGGAATAAAATAATTGTTTTTATATTAGGTCGAAATAATGCTTCATAAGTTTTTTAGTTTTCTTATACTACCTGCACTCTTTTTTACTTACCCAATTTCTTTGAAGGCTTTAAGCATAGAGCACGACATAAAACATGCTAAACTCAGTAACGGACTAGATGTCTATGTTGTTCCTAATCATCGGATTCCAGCCGTTTTACATGCAGTAATATACAAAGTTGGGGGAATGGATGATCCAATTGGCAAAGCAGGATTGGCTCACTACTTTGAACATTTAATGTTTGAAACTACAGGGAAGTTCACAGATATAGAAGCCACTATGAGTAGCATTGGGGCCCAGTTTAATGCGTTTACTACTAAGGAATATACCTGTTACTACGAATTAGTCCTTAAAAATGACTTACCACTGGCAATGGAAGTTGAAGCAGACAGAATGGGCAATTTTAATGTTACCCAAGATAAAATAGAAAGAGAAAAAAACATTGTACTGGAAGAGAGGAAGATGAGATTTGATAATCATCCTAACAGCTTGTTGCGGGAAGAAATGGATAGTGCATTTTACCGTACTGGCTATGGCAGGTCTGTTATTGGCTGGGAGAGCGATATCACAACTTACAATCAGGATGACATAACGAGGTTTCATGATAACTATTATCACCCCGGCAATGCAATATTACTGATTGTGGGTGATGTGGAATTTGATGAAGTAGTGAAGCTAGCAGAAGAAAAATATGGCGAAATTAAAGCTAAGCCTGTAATGAGACATTACCCAAATCAGGATCCAGTGCATAATGCAGGTTTATCGGTGATTTTAGAGAGCACTGAAGTAAAAGAACCAGTTTTATATTTTCGTTATCGTGTTTCTTTATTTAAGCACACAAGTGAAGCCTCTGCTGCTCATTTAGCGGTTGACATTTTAGGTGGCGGCAAATCCAGCAAACTGTATAAAGATTTGGTTTTAGATAAAGATGTGGCAGTATCAGTATCTGCTTATTACAATAGTTTAACTTTTAGTGATGGCTATATTGATATTCAGGTCATTCCAAAAAGCGGGGTTAATTTAGGCACTGTTGAAAGAGAATTAGAAAATGCTATTAATAACTTCATGTCTAAAGGAATAACGGATGAGGAGTTGCAAAGCTCAAAATATAGATATAAAGCAGCACAGTTTGATAACTTATCTAGCTTAGAGAATATAGCATTCTTTTACGGCTCACAGTTAGCGCTTGGTATTCCACTTGATGAAATAGATATTTCATATAGCAAGATTAATGATGTCAATCTAGAGGATGTAAATAATAAAATCTGTGCTATTTTTTCTGCTAATAAGTTAATTGGTCGTTTGTTGCCAAAAGGAGATGATAATGAGAATAAGTAAATTTGTACTCCTATTTTCTTTCTGTCTAGGCTTTAATTTACAAGCAAGTGGTAACCTAAATATAGAGGAGGTCACTACCCGTAAAGGATTTAAGTTTCTATTTGTTGAAAACCACGATTTACCAAAAATTTCACTTAATATATCATTCAAAGATGCAGGTTATGCATATGAAAATGTAGAAAAACAAGGACTTACCTGGTTTACTTCTCTTATAATTCAAGAAGGGGCAGGAAAAAATGATGCCAAAGATTTTGCAAAAAGGCTAGAAGATAAAGGGATTAGTTTAAATTTTATTGCTGGTTTAGAAGCATTTAGAGTTTCATTAGATGCTTTATCAGAAAATCTTGAAGAAGGTATTTCATTATTGAGCGACGCTATAATGCGTCCTAAAGTTGACCCTGAAGGGTTGAATAGAGTTTTCGAGAAAGCCAAAGTTGATTTTAATAATCTTGAAAAAAATCCTTTTTTTGTTGCTGGAAAAGAATTGAATACGTTATTGTTTAAAAAACATCCTTACTCAAAAAGTGAATATGGAACTCTTGACACTGTAATGAGCATTACTAGAGATGATGTTTTAACATACATAAAGCGTAATTTTGCTAAAGATAACATAGTTATCAGTGTTGCTGGTTGTGCAAAAAAAGAAGAAATTATTACATTATTAGATAAATATTTATCTAAATTGCCGTCAAAAAGATCAAAAGTTAGAAAAATACCTGTGAAAAATGATTTTGGTCCTGCAGAGAATAAAAACATTTTTATGGATATACCACAAAGTGTGATACTTTTTGCTCAAAAAGGCATAGCTTATGAAGATCCAGACTACTATAATGCTCAAGTCTTGATTAATGCGCTTGGCAGCATGGGGCTGAATTCAATATTAATGAAAGAACTGAGGCAAAACTTAGGCATTACTTATGGTGTTTATGCGAGTATTATTCTCAATAAACATGGGAACATTATGATTGGAAGTCTTAGTACTGATAGTTCTACTGCTGGCAAAGCTATATCAGCAGTAAAAGATACATTTAGCAGGATAAAAAAGGAAGGAATTGATGAGCAGTTGTTTCGGGATACAAAAATTAGTATGGTAAATTCCTATGTTTTCTCTATGTTTAATAATAACAACATAGTTGCAAAACTAAATAATATTCAGACAAACAACCGCGATATTAACCATATAAATGATTTTGTGAGCTATATTAATGACGTTAAATTAGAGAAAGTAAACGAACTGGCAAGCTCTTTACTGGAACCCGAAAATTTATTTTTTGTTGAAGTTGGGAGAAACACTTAAGGTCAATAATTAATATTTTCTGCTATTGATCTTACTGCTTCTACATAACACTTATGCTCCTCAGCTAGAATGCGTTCTGAGAGGCTTTGAATATCATCAGCTGGTAACACTGGCACAGCAACTTGAGCAATTATGGCTCCAGCATCAATTTCAGGAGTGACGTAATGTACAGTACAGCCTGCGATTTTTACTCCTGCTTTTAGAGCTTGCTCTTGAGCATTTAGGCCCTTAAAGGACGGAAGTAGAGAGGGATGAATATTTATCACCTTGTTATTCCATTTACTGAGAAAATTAGCTTGCAGGATTCTCATAAACCCTGCAAGGCAAATTAAATCAACCTTATGTTGAACAAATATTTCGTGAATTTTATCAGCATCAAGTGGTTTATCTCTAACAATAAACGCTGGCACTCCTGCTTGTTCTGCTATTTTTAGGCCAGCAGCTTCGCTATTATTTGTGATAGCGCACACAACTTCTGCAGGAAAATTACGATTTTGACATGCCTCTATCAAGGCCTGCATATTTGATCCCCTGCCTGAAATTAGTATCCCAAGTTTCACCTTTTTCATTTTGTGCAATTGATTTGGTGTAATAATTAATGTTAACAAAATAACTCAAAAAGTAAATCTATACCTAAAGTGACTTAGGTTTACCAACGATTTGAAAAACAACAAATTCGTCATTCCGCTACTCGTTAGCGGAATCTATGTTGAGATACCGCGGCGGTATGACGTGGGGAAACCTTTCTTGGGTTAGCTATATTTCAGAGTGCTCCTGTTATGAGCTGATGTCCAACTGTCATTTTACAGCTTAGCTTGCTTAGGTAATGCAGAAATAAGAGGTGCCCAATATAAACCAGCCTAAATCAACTTTAATGTCTGGATATCGTACTATTTTACATAACATGCCATTATGAATATATATTTTTATGATTGCGTTATCATTTATTTAACAAAGTATTAGTATAATCTATCTACTGGATTAAATGGAGAAAGTTGAATGAGTAAATTACCGAACAATGCAAAAATAGGTAAATCCCAGGTTACTCAGTGGGAGGTAATAAAAAATTGTGAATATGCTGATAATTGCTTATCAAAAATAGTAACTTTATACGTTATTAGAATAACTCAGCTATCAGATTTTTATACAAATGACGAACCTGAAATTAACACTGTTTTAGCAAGAATAAGCGTGACAAGTGAAAATGTATTTTTAAACAAGGCTACTACTATTGAAGTTATGGAAGGTATTTTTCCGTATAAATTCAACAGCAAGAAGAGAAATAACATACTAAGGTTAGAAGATTTACATAATTATTTATGTTCTATTGTTAACAATAGCCTTCCAAAAGAGATGCTTGAAAGTCTTGTAAGGGAATATAAGGATGCTGTTAACTTATTTAAAGCAATTACTTAACTGAACGTAGTATTTTTAAGATTTTATTTTCTATTTCAGAAATGCCGCTTTCAAGATCTTTATCTATCAGATACATGGTAGAGAAATATGTTTTCTGCTTACTTTCAACATTGATAGTTAAAGTTCCAGGAGTGATTGTAACCGAATTGGCAAATAACGCAATGCTTTCATCATTATGCCCTTTGCATTTTCTTAGGATAATGATTGGCTCAAGCTTAGATTTGAGTCGTAGCACCTTTTTTGTTACATAAACACTTGATAAAATGATTTGGTACATTAACCATGGTATATAACTTACTAACTTATAAAACGACAGTCTACTCGTACCATTTAAAACCTGGCTAAGAGCTCTTTCAGCGTTTATCAACCTTCTAAAGATAAATAATGTGAATATAGAGGAAAACACTCCACAAAAAATAAAAAATGGCTCAAAATAACCAGACAATACAGTCCATAGAGAAAATAAAATTACAAATGATAGAGAAAAAAACTTGATTTTTTGCCTAAGGTTCATGGTTTGCAGTATAACTTAAATGATTTTTTAAGGAAAGATATATTATGAATTAAGTCAAAAACTCTGTAATATATTGAAGCTTAAAGATATCTTTAGATATGGAAGTTATTGCAGAAAATAGGAAAGCAAGGTTTGAATATTTCATCTTAGAAGAATTTGAAGCGGGTATGGTCTTATTAAGCAGTGAAGTTAAATCGCTAAGAGAAAGAAAAGTAAATATTTCCGACGCCTACGTTATCGAAAAGAATAGCGAAATATGGCTGCACAATATGCATATTGCAGAATATAAAGCTGCAAACCGAAAAAATCATAAACCAAAAAGGGAACGTAAACTGCTTTTACATAAAAAAGAGATAAACAAACTAATTGGTCAAATCAAAACCGCTGGGATAACTGTTGTGCCGCTTTCGATCTATTTTAATGATAAAGGATTTGCAAAAACTAAAATTGCCATTGTAAAAGGAAAAAAACTCTACGATAAGAGAGCAACCATAAAACAGAGAGAGTGGGATCGTGAAAAAAGTAGATTGTCTAAGAATAATTTATAGCAAAATATGTCTTTAAATCCAGTAATTTTCAGCATCGGTCCTGTTTCTATATATTGGTATTCCTTAGCTTACGTTTTGGGTATAGTGTCTGCATATTGGTATTTACACAAGCTAGACGACCAAAAAATATTTACTAAGAATTTTTACGATTCGTTATTAACAGCCACTATTATAGGCATTATCCTTGGAGGTAGACTTGGCTACGTATTGATATATGATCCAGTTCTTTATATAAGCAACCCTATCGAGATATTGAAGACCTGGGAAGGAGGAATGTCATTTCATGGTGGTGCTATAGGAGTTTTGCTTGCAGTAATAATTTCGTGTAAAAGACATAACATTCCTATATTTTATGCACTGGACCTAGTTTCTTGCGGAGTTCCCATAGGTTTATTTTTAGGTCGCATAGGCAATTTTATAAACGGAGAGTTATTTGGCAGAGTTACAACTATGCCATGGGGTATGGTATTTCCAGAAAGTGGTGATAATTTGCTGCGTCATCCAAGCCAGCTTTATGAGGCACTTTTTGAAGGACTGCTACTTTTTGTAGTTGCAAATTCACTGTTTTTCTTGACTAGAATAAGACTGTATCACGGTGCGTTAACTGGTATTGCAGTTATGTGGTATGGGGTAGCACGTTTTTTCGTTGAGTTTTTTCGCGAACCAGACTATCAAATTGGCTATTTGTGGCTTGATTTAACTATGGGGCAGTTGCTTTCTATACCTATGGTTTTGCTAGGAATGCTTGTATATCTAGGCGCATTAAATTTAAAATTTAATACGAAATCTGTTACATAGAGGAAAGGTGAGTTTAATAGAAAAATGTAGCCAGAAACCCTACATCATGCACAATTGTACGAATTTTCTGCGTTGCAGTAGAATGAATGTGAGATCCGGTGTCATTCCAGCGTGTGACGCTAGGCCATAAAACTTGCTTGACAAACTCCGCCAGCCCCCTTATTATGACAGTAAGGGTATTTATGACTCAAAACTTGTTTTTGACCTGCAGGCTCAATGACAAAATTCAGTAAAAAACTTAGGGTATTTTTTGGCGGATTACATAAAATTATAGCGGCTGCATGTCTTTTTTATTTTTTCTACATTCAGCCAAATCGCGCTTATTTTAAGCGTTAGCACATTATTACAGCGCCACTTACAGTAATATAGAGTCAAAACTCGCACCACGGGGCTTCTTTTGCCTTTTTTTTATTTGGTAAATTTCTTAATGTTTGTAGCTAAAGCAATTTAAGAGACCGAAAATGGTGTCATTCCAGCGCGTGACGCTGGAATCTAGTCTTTATTATGCAGCCACTTATTTAAAGTTAAGTTTTCTGGATCCAAGTAGTCAAGCTACTCGGATGACACCTTGACGATTTGAAGAATCGTCATCCCGCTACGTGTTAGCGGGATCTATGCTAAGAGATACCGCGAATGAATCGCGGTATGACGGTCTGCGGCGATATGACGGTTCGCGGTGGCATGACGATAACTTCGTCATCCCGCTACTTATTAGCGGGATCTATGCCAAGAGATACCGTGAATAAATCACGGTATGACGTCTCGCTTGCAACCTATAGCCTTGTCATTCCAGTGCTCCTTTTTTTGTCATCCCAGCGTCACGCGCTGGTTTCAACATTATATCATGGACAAAATAAACTTTCTAAAATTCATTGAACTGTGCTTTCAAACGGTGGTGCCGGGGTGTGAGTATAATGATTATCAGTATATAAAAGTCATAGCAGACAGACTTGAAGCGGCAAATGTTGGCAAAATGTGTCAAGGAAGTTTTTCGTTTCTATGATCTACTTGGCTCTCTGTTATAATGTTCGTTTGCTTGACCTAAGATCCAGGAGTATTTAAACTGAACCCTATACAGTGCTAAAAATGATAGGAAATCTAAGCGGAATAGTTGATGAAGTGCGCAGTGATCACATAATCCTGAATGTGAATGATGTTGGCTATATGGTGTATCTCTCAGCCAAAACTTTAAATGCATGTTCCATCGGAAGTAGAGTTAAATTACTTATCGAAACCTATGCAAATAACAGAGAAAATGTCGCTCAGCTATATGGTTTTATAAGCAAAGAAGAACAGCAGTGCTTGAGGTTGCTTGTTAAAGTAAGCGGTGTTAGCTACAAAACTGCAATGTCAATTTTGAGTAAATTAACTCCAGAACAGCTGTTTCTGGCAATTATGAATGAAGATAAAGTAGCACTCAAGATGAGCGGACTTGGCCTGAAACTCATAAATCGAATCATCACTGAATTAAGTGGCAAAGTGAGTAAATTAGAAATAAATAACAATAATTTTCATCCAATCAATGAAGATGCCCTTTCAGCATTGATCAATCTTGGGTATGAAAAAATGAAAGCTTATGATACGATAAAAAAAATACAAGACGAATCGTCAAATCTGGACACCAAGGATATTATTCGCATGGCGCTTAAGGAGCTCTCAACATTATGAAATCAATATCGTGCGGTAAAGAATATACTGAAGATGCGCGCAATATCAACATCAGGCCTGAGCAACTTGATGATTTTGTCGGACAAAAAGACTTAATACAAAATTTAAAAGTGTTTATAAATGCTGCAAAGACGAGAACTGAAGCTTTAGATCACGTTTTATTGTATGGTCCCCCAGGACTTGGCAAAACAACTTTAGCACAAATTGTTTCTAAAGAATTAAGGGTCAGCTTCCGCGCAACTTCTGGTCCTTTACTTAGTAAAGCTGGGGACTTGGCTGCAGTGCTTACCACTTTAAATGCAAAAGATGTTCTATTTATCGACGAAATCCATAGATTAAATCGCAGCATCGAAGAAGTTTTATATACTGCTATGGAAGATTTTTGCTTGGACATATTAGTAGGTGAAGGTCCATCTACTCGCACTTTAAGGATAGATCTACCACCATTTACGTTAATCGGAGCAACTACACGGCTTGGATTACTTTCTGTGCCACTCAGAGATCGTTTTGGCATTCCCTTGCATCTTGAGTTTTATTCTTTTGAAGAACTGGTTAATATTATAAAAAGAGGCGCAAGAGTTCTTTCTACTGAAATTGAAGAAAATGCAGCACGGGAAATTGCCTGCCGTGCACGTGGCACTCCAAGAATTGCTTTGAGGTTACTCAGAAGAATAAGGGATTTTGTTGAAGTGAAAGATGATAAAAAAATCACTTATGAAGTCGCTGATTCTGTATTGCTAAAATTGGGTGTAGACAAAATGGGACTCAATAAACTTGATATGCATTATCTAAGATTTTTATTCAACACCTCAGGACCTGTTGGAATTGACACCATATCTATTGCGCTATCCGAAGATGTTGGCAATATTGAAGAAACAGTAGAACCTTATTTAATCAAAATTAGTTTTGTAAAGCGCACACCAAGAGGGCGCGTTCTAACCGATCAAGCAAAGGAATATTTGAGCCTTTAATATAAAAAATTTTGTTGCTGTAATTATATGTTGACCAATTGATATAATGCTCGTACGCTAGCATTATGTGTTAACGATAATGGAGGGTATATATTAGGCAAGATTACAGAACTCTGGAAAAAGCTCTGGGAAAGCATTCCAGTTTTTCGCAATAAGGATAAAGTTAAAAGTCCTCATGTGCCTATGGTGGAGGAACTTCCTTCTGATGATACAACTTTAAAACCGGATAAGAAAAAGCCAGAAGAGCATCTTACCCTTCTAAGTAATAAAGCAAAGGAGAGCGGTAATTCTGATAAAACAAAAGGACTTCCTAGCGATTTGAGCACTCAGGATATACCTAAATCAACACCAGACAAGAATAAGCGTAAATATGTCGAGTTAGAAAGCGATGAAGAATGGAATAAGTTCTTTGCATTACAGAACAACCCTTCTACCAATACCACAAACCAAAAACCTTTTTCTCCAAAGAAAGGAGAATCTCAGTATCACGGCAAAGAGATTGTAGGCAAAATTGCTGACCAAATTAAATCAGAGATATCTGAAGATATGAAAAATAATACCATAGGGTCCATAATGATAAAAGAAGGCAAAAGGGAAGGGAATGTTGTTTACCCTTCCGTGAGAGTTGTGTTGAATGTTAGTAAAGAAGGAGTAGATATAGCTAAACTTCTGAGTGGTAATATATGTAAAAAGTACAATGTAAAAACAATTACATTTTGTCATTCTAATCAGGAAAAAAAGAGAGGGGCATGTTGCTATATTAATGATAAAGGGGAAAGAGTTTATGAAATAATTAGTGGATTATATGAAATGACTTTAAAGTGGTATGTTGATGGAAAAGAATGTAAAATTAAAATTAATATTGACGATAAGAATGGTGTAAAGCTCCTTGAAAGCAACGGTGTTACTGAAGAACAGTTACGTGCAAACAAAGAAGTAAAAGTAGGCAAGAGACGTGAACCAAAGTCTTTACATGAAGCATTAGCATCACAATTGCCACAAACACAATTACAACAAAGCTCTGAAGAAGTAAAATTTTTGGAGCAGCCTTCAACAAATGTAGAAGACTTGAGCGGCGCACCACAAAAGCATCAAGCTTCTGCTGCTCAAAATAGGTAAAGTAGTGAAAATTCAGTATAAGTTGCTTGCATTTGCAAGTAACTTATACTCTTATAATGAGCAACATAATACTACCAAGAAATTTCTACGAGCGGCCGACCTTAACTGTAGCTGGAGAGTTATTGGGAAAAGTCCTCAAATTTTCTAACTTTAGTGGAATAATAACCGAAGTTGAAGCCTATATAGGAATGAATGACCCAGCTTGTCACGCGGCAAGAGGCTATACTAACCGAACCTCAGTAATGTTTGGTATGCCGGGGTTTTCATACGTGTATTTTATATATGGAATGTATTACTGTTTAAATATTGTAACAGAAGCAGAAGGGTTCCCAGCAGCAGTGTTAATACGGGGATTAAAGCTCATTGAACCGCTTGAAGCAAACTTAGGCGGACCAGGAATATTGTGCAAAAGATTAAACATTACAAAAGAACACAATAAACTGGACCTTACTATAAGCCACAAATTTTGTATTTATGAATCTCACCTCAACCCGGATTATGTGTGCACTCCGAGAATCGGAATTAGTAAAGGCCAAGAGAAATTTTGGCGGTTTAAGATTTTCTAAACTTAAGATCTTGCGTAGACTATTTGCCAATCGGATAATCACCAGTGAAACAAGCATCGCAATATTGTGGTGTAGCATTGTTACGCACCTCTCCTTTAACAGCCTGATATAGTCCATCAATACTCAAGAAGGCTAGGCTATCTACTCCTATAACTTCCTTAATTTCCTCTACAGATTTATTTGCAGCAATTAAATCTTTGCACTCTGGCGTATCTATTCCATAAAAACAAGAATGCTTAATTGGTGGGCTTGAAATTTTGAGGTGAATCTCTTTTACTCCTGCATCCTTTAGCATAACTATTATATTTCTGAGCGTACTACCACGCACTATACTATCATCTATTAAAATTATGTTTTTACCTTTCAAAGTGTGCTTATTAGCATTGAATTTTAATTTTATTCTAACTTTACGTACTTCAGCGGTTGGTTGTATAAAAGTTCTTCCTATGTAATGATTACGAATTATCCCCAGTTCCATAGGTAATCCTGAATGCTTTGCATATCCAATAGCTGCAGGTATTCCAGAATCAGGTATTGGTACAACCATATTTACATTGTTTTTTGGTGGGCTCTCTTCTGCAAGTATTCTCCCTATTTCTTTTCTTATATCATATATGGACCTATTCTCCATTATGCTGTCTGGTCTCGAAAAGTAAACGTATTCAAAAATACAAAAACTTGATTTTTGCTGTGAGAAAGGAAACATTGAGGCTAGCTTACTATCCGAACTGATGGTAACTAATTCGCCTGGTTCTATTTCTCTAACAAACTCTGCATTTATTATATCAAGAGCACAAGTTTCAGATGCAAGAACGTAAGAACCGTTTAACTTTCCTAAAACAAGAGGCCTGATTCCAGATGGATCACGTACTCCAATAACTACTTCTTGATTGATTGCCACAAAAGAATAAGCACCTTGTATTTGCTTTAATGCATATATAAAACTCTCTAAAAAGCTATCTTTTTCACCGCTTGCTGTCAGATGCACTACTACTTCTGTATCAATATCTGACTGAAAAACGCACTCTTGTTTAATTAATTGTTCGCGTATCGGAGAAATATTAATTAAATTACCATTATGTGCTATGGTAAAATCCCCAAATTTGCCACTTTTGCCAAACATGGGCTGCACTCCAAATTTACTACCACTTGTTGAGTATCGAACGTGACCTATTGCACAATCTCCAGGTAAGGATTTCTTTATTTCATCTATATCATCAAATACGCTGCTCACTTGACCTTGAAAGTGATAAGAGTGCAGCTTATCGTTGTTACTGGTTACTACGCCAAAAGACTCTTGACCTCTATGCTGCAAAGCGTGGAGAGCAAGTATAGAGTTAAATGCAGCATCGTTATTGCAGCTTATACCAAATACTCCACATTCCTCACGCATTTCATCTAGCATAAAAACTATTAAGTAAAGTTTAATTTTACTTTAGCATAGGTGAAATACAAGCATTTTGTTGTTCATCTGCTTTTATTGCCAGCAATAATCCTATGCATATCAAGCTTGCAGCAGTTGTACTTCCTCCATAGGAAAGAAATGGCAGTGGATCGCCTATCACAGGCAAGAGGCCTATTGACATTCCAATGTTTATAAAAAAATGAGCGCCAAAAAAAGCAAAAATCCCGATAGATACTAACTTAGAAAAATAATTTTTCGACCTATAAGCGATAGAGAAAATTATGCCAAGTAATGAGGTATAAAGCAAAATTAAAGCCATGCTACCTAAAAAGCCCCACTCCTCACTCAGCACTGCAAAAGCAAAATCCGTACGTTTCTCCGGCAAAAATCCAAGTTGAGTTTGACTTCCGTTAACAAAGCCCTTACCAAGCAAACCTCCTGAACCAATAGCTATCTGAGATTGCTGCGCATTATAACCTATTCCAAGTGGATCCACTGATGAATCCAAAAACGACAATATCCTTTGCTTGTGATAAGGACGTAAAAAAGGCCAAATAGCCGGTACTGCAAAAATGCCAAGCGTCCCACAAATTACTAAATGAGCTCTTTTTATTACTGCTGTGAATATAATTGATGCTCCTATAAACAACATTATCACAGCTGTGCCTAAATTAGGTTGCTTTAACACCAAGAATACAGGCAAGAAAATAATTATTACCGCCTTAAGCAATCTTTTAAATTCCATCATTTTATACACACTTTGCTTATCAAAATAACGAGCAAGCGCAAGTATTAAGCCTACTTTTGCAAATTCTGATGGTTGCAAACTAATTGACCCAATTCTTATCCACCTCGTCGCACCCATTATGTGCGAGCCAAAAAAATTTACTGCTAATAGCGAAATCGCTGCTGCTATATAAAAAAAGTAGGCGTGCTTCAAATAAAAATCTAGCTCTATGAATGACATAGCTATAGCGAGTAGGAAAAAGAAGGAAAATATGACTATTTGGTGAATTGCAAATGGTACCCACTTTCCTCCAGCAGAAGAGTATTGAACAGCAATGCCAACGCAAAACAGCACTATCACGTTAATGACTAATAACCAATGAATCTTCTTCAGCCTATCCACACTTATAACCTTAAAGTATAGTAAAATATGAAACAAAGATAAAAATCAAAAAACCAACTTCTCAACTACTAACCGAATTGGAGTGCTATATATTCCAGTTACTATTGTTAAAGCTGCCATAAACAATAGACAGAAAAGCATAGGAAATGGCACATCATTAATTTTGCCTAGTGTCATTCCAGCGCTTGATGCTGCACTATTTTCAAAATACATTTTCTCTACCATCTTCCACATGTATATTAGTGCAAGAAAAGAACCGGCAGCAAAAGCTATCAGGGAAATCCACGCGCGAGATTCTATAACTGCTTTCATTATATACCATTTGCTTACAAAGCCATTTGTTAGCGGCACACCGACTAATGCTAAACTAAGTAGAGTAAACGCAAGTGCTGTATAAGGCATTGATTTCTTGAGTCCCGATAAATTCTCTATTTTTGTTGTATCAAATTTGTAAGAAATACATCCTGCAGCCATGAATAAAGATGTTTTTATTATGCTGTGGTTTACTATGTGAAGAATTGCTGCAAATACACCTGTTTTTGAGTTAAAACTCAGTGCTAAAATTATATAACCAATTTGGCTGACACTAGAATTAGCAAGCAGTCTTCTTATATCTTTTGCAGTTATTGCAGATATTGACCCAAATATAACAGCGCAAAGTGCGAGGATAATTATCACGTTGCTTAGTGATGGTTTAAATAAGAAGAAATTCTGATGGAAAACAGTATAGAAGATCCTAATGAAAACATATATCATCACTTTTGTCACTGTGCCTGAAAAGAATATGCTAATGAAACTTGGCGCCTCACTATATGCATTAATCAGCCACCTGCTTAATGGAAACAGTGCCATTTTAATTGAGAGACCAACAAAAATGAACAATGTGCCAAGTTTTATGATGTTGTTATCGTATAATGGAACTATTCTTTCAGCCATGTCAGACATATTGAGCGTTCCTGTCATGGAGTACAAAAGCCCAACACCAAACAAGTAAAACGTTGCCCCTATAGTGCCACTAATTAGATATTCAAATGCTGCAACCAAGGCTTTTTTATCCCTTCCCATTGAAACTAATACATAAGAAGAAAGAGATGAAATTTCCAAAAAAACATAAAGATTGAATATGTCGTTTGTTACTAGAATCCCGAGCAGTCCGCTTAAGCACAGTAGAAATAGAGAGTAAAAACCAGTGATTTTGTTTTTGCTAATTTCTTTTTCGTTAATATAAAAGCTATAAAGCACGCTAATCAGCGCTATAAAATTCACCAAAGTTAGAATCAAGGAGTTTAACACGTCGATTCTTAACTCTATTCCATGCGGAGGAGCCCAATTTCCAAGGTGATAAGTTATAATCTCGCCTCTATATGTTTTTATGAGTAGTATTGATGAAATGATAAGAGTGATTGTTGTTGCAATAAAAGAAATAAACCAAGATACCTTGTGTTTCTTGGTAAGAAAGCAAAACATTGATGCAATTATTGGTATAATAACTTGTAAAATTGATAATTGCATTAAATTGTTGTTAATATATCGTTAAAGTATTAGTATATATAATACTTTTCGTTTTAATACTCTTATGTTATCTAAAATTTGTAACGCAATAAAACGCCTATTACGAAGAGAAGATAAATTTGTAGGAAGAGATGAAAATGGAAATTCTTACTATGAATCAAGTAAAGGGAAAAGGTGGATTATGTATAGCAGTGTTTCTGAGCCTACAACAGTGTCTCCGGAATGGCATATATGGCTTCACTATACTGATAATGTAGTACCAGTTAATAATAAAAAAAGAAAAGTAAAACATACTCCTAATTTAACGGGTACAAAAGATGCATACTATCCAAACCAAAAAGTGAAAAATTACTATAAAAGCTGGAGTCCTGATAACTAAAGATGCGAAGGTCAAATATACTTGAAATAACCGCTGGATTATTTGTATTAATTTTCACTATTTTTCTGGTTTTCTTTGCTATTGATAAGCTATCTTACATAAAGAAAAACTACAAGGATTGCTATAAAATATATGGTCTTTTTGCTAACGCTAACGGTATAGGAGTTGGTGATAGTGTCAAGATCTCTGGTGTGGACGTTGGAAGCATAACTGGTGTGTCACTTGACAAAGCTACCTACATAGCACGAATCGATATGTGCGTAAGCCGAGATATAAAGTTGCCAGTTGATAGCTCAGCTCTGATCACTAGCAGTGGAGTTGTTGGCAGTAAATTTGTTAATATATCACCTGGATCAGATATTAAACTAATCTTGCACGGTGGTAAAATAGAGTATACTCAAGCTGAAGCAAATATGGGTGGAATAATGGACAGAATTCTTGGTATGTTTACGAAGTGAAAATGGCAGGATTCCAAGTATATCCGTTCAGGTGAAGCCTCCTGTAGTTCTAAAGTATTTAAGGAGTTTGCCTTATTTCTTGCCTTTTCTACCCCTTGCTAACCTATAATTGGGGTTTATAGTACAGCTTAACAGTTGCAGTGCATGTCTATCAATGATAAAATGAAGATTAATTTATTTTGATATTATGATTGGTTTACTGTTTGCCGTACTGTTGTTTTTTTGTGGTAGTGATGCACTTGCAAAACAGGAGCCACGTTCAATAGCTGGAGATAATCACATAAAGGTAATAAATTATAACCCACAAGCTATACATAAGTATACGGGTTTTTATGGTTATCAATCCAGCATATTGTTTGAACCAGGGGAGGTAATACAAAACCTTTCAATGGGTGATTCAACTGGTTGGCAACTCCTTCCTCAAGGTAACAGATTGTTTATTAAGCCTATAGATGATATTGCCGATACTAACGCAACTATAATTACCAATAAAAGAGTTTATTACTTTGAACTTCATGCTGAAGAAGCAACTGGACTAGATGATCCAAAATTAGCATATGAAGTAAGGTTTCTTTATCCATTATTTAGCAGTGATGAGATTTACACAACAAATAACGGCGATATCTTCGAACAAGCTAGTCATACCATTATTCCTGATATAAACGACATTGAAGTTGTAAAGAAGGGCTTAAATTTTAATTATTCCATCTCGCACGTTAAAGGCAGTCAGTCAATAATACCAATTAAGGTTTTTGATGACGGAAAATTTACATATTTACAGTTCAATAAAATAAACTCTGATTTCCCGGCAGTTTTTATGGTTGATTCTGCAGGTTATGAGTCTTTAGTAAACTTCCGTACAGCTGACAACTACCTGATAATCGAAAGGGTGAGTTCAGTGTTTACCTTAAGGAATGGATCAAGTACAGTTTGCCTATTTAATGAAAACATGCCTTTCAAAAAAGGTAAGTGATTACTATCTAAAGGCTATAATGCCCGAGATATGGGTGCAAAGTTTTTTCTATGATGTTCTGTAATTCCATAAAGGCCAATAGCGTTAAGGTGCTCTTTTGTCCCATATCCTTTATTTTTATACCAATTATATTCAGGATGCTTATTGTGCAATTCTTGCATAAGCCGATCTCTCGTAACTTTTGCAACGATTGAAGCTGCTGCAATTGATGTACTCAAATTATCACCATTTACTATGGATTTCACTTGCCATTTCACTTCAGGTGGTTGATTACCATCAACTAGCACATAATCTAATTCTAGGTCCAGGTCTATCAACGCACGTTTCATTGAAAGTTTTGTTGCTTGCAAGATATTGTATGAATTTATTTCTTCTACGCTTGCCATTCCTATACCAAATTTTGCAACGGATGTTATTTTTTCATATAGGACTTGCCTACATTGAGGAGTCAACTTTTTCGAGTCGTTGATTCCATCAATAATTGTATTTCTATCAATAAACACTACGGCTGCGGATATTACTGGACCAGCTAGCGGACCTCTTCCAACTTCATCCACTCCTGCTATCACTCCTGATAATTTATTTTCTAATGTAAAGTCTGGGTATTTCATAGGTTTTTATAATAAGAAAGTTATAGTAAAAACTGAACAGATAATAGAAATTATCCAAAATTTCATAACGATTACATTTTCTGACCATCCCTTCTTCTCAAAGTGATGATGTATTGGTGCCATAAGAAAAACTCTTTTTCCTTCTCCATATTTAAACTTTGTATATTTAAAATATGATATCTGAATAATCACAGATAGAGTCTCTATTACAAAGATTATTCCAATAACGGCAAAAAGCATTTCTCTCTTCATTAAAACGCTAGTTAACCCTAAAGCTGCACCAATTGACAGGCTTCCAACATCACCCATAAATATTTTTGCTGGATGTGTGTTAAACCACAAGAAACTTAAAATAGCTCCTATAAATGCAATGCAGAATAAAGTAATATTCATATCTGCTTGAGTTATATATGCAATTAGCCCCAAAAAAGCAAAGGAAGTGATGACTTGAGTTGCAGCAAGGCCATCCAAACCATCTGTGAGATTCACAGCATTAGCAGAGCCGACAATTACAAACGCAGCAAACGGAACATATAGATAGCCAAAGTCGATTATTACTCCTTTAAATAGAGACGTTTTTGTAAAACCTTCAGCAGAGTATAGCTTAAGTATAGACATACTAACCAGAGTTACAATAAACTGAATAAGTATTTTGGTTTTTGCACTTAAACCTCGATAGTGATTTGTCTTCAATTTTAAATAATCATCAATAAATCCAAGTAGAGCAAAAAATAGAGTTATCAATATCAGCAGCAAAATTTCTAGTGTTAACTGAGCCCAGAGTAAAATTGGTAATAAAGAAGAAATCAGTATTATTATTCCGCCCATAGGTGGTACATTCTTTTTTGTTATTAAATGACTTTCTGGTCCACATGATCTAATTGGTTGCCCATCTTTACTTATTTTTTTTAGAAGCTTTATAAAATAGGGAAAAAGAATAAACCCAAAAACAAATGAGGTAAAAAATACTTTTGTAGCTAAGATCATCTGCTTACTTAAATTGACTAAGTATCATACCACCTATAGCTAATAAAGCCAACTTCTGTCATCCTATAGCCTATTCCTCTTTTACTTCATTTTTTCCTAACTTGGTGCGTATAATTACAATAACTCTGGAATGGTGTGAAGAATTATATTGTTATCTTCTGCAAAACAAAATTCGCTATTTTTATCTGTCCATTTATACATTTCTTTTAGATTAATCTCAGAAGAATCATAAGTATCATATTCCGTTTTTTTATGATAATCATAATAGTGAAACTTATTATTTTTATCAAAATAACCAAATTCATCAGTCAATGTAGCCTTTTTTTCACCCTTTCCACTATTTATTACTTCGAACACTACAGCTTGATGGTTACCTAGAGAATCTGGTTCAGCAATTCCTTCTGTAATAAAAAACGATGGCCGATGGCTAAGTAACTCACCAAGATTTAGGTTACGTTTTTCTTTCATACAACTCAAACTTATGAATTTATATTCATCTGAAACGTTCGAATACTGTGGATCGTATTTTTTATATTCAAAGAATTCATTACCTAAAAAATTACAAAACGTTAATTTATAATCATCATTATTAAATTTAACAACTTTTAAATAGTGAAAATCTCTTGGGATAACTACCTTCTCTTGTGTAACATGATTACGCATGACCAATTGATCATTGAACATGTAGTAACCTATTTTTGGAAGAGTAGCTATGGGCTTATCATTCAAGGCAACATTTGCTTCATAGATGTTATCCGATAACTCTTCCCCTTTTTGCAAAGTGAATTTCTGCTTTTCGTTGTTAGTCTCGGTTAAATTGCCTATTATTGTTGATACATCACTTATTGTTAATACATCACATTTATCTTTTGTGTATTGATATTTATAGCAACCAACATCTTTACACACTGAAAGACACTTTCCATTTTTGTCTGATATATAGATATAATCACCTTCTATTGTAAAATAAAGTCCACCATTTTCTCCTTTGATCTTCTGTAGTACTGGATCATTTTCATCATTAAAATTGATGAAGTTTAGTACTTCAGTTGTTGTACTGTGTCTAGAAATGGGTAATTTGGCACCAAAATATGGAATATCTTCTATGTGGTAAAGCGAAATCTCTATTGGTTTTGATCTAAGCTTTTCTATAATATTGTCCCTGTTTGCACTTATGATATCTTCTTGCTGTATAATAAGATTCTCTTCTTCACCATCTTTATTTTTCACTTTCAGAGGTGATTTTCCCTTATATAAAACTATTTCATCACCCAGCTTCTGTAACTTTAAATCACTAATAATATCACCCAACTCAGCCGTACCAATGTGTGAACGAATAGTATACTTGTTGTTATTAATCTCTAACCTGTAATATGCAGTAGGAAGTTTAATCAGCTTCTTATAGAGCGGATCTTTATTATCTATTCTAAATGTATTTCCCATACTATTACCTTAAACAATTAACAGCCTTCAGATCAATCGCCTTGAAACTACTTGGAGGAGTGACATCGCTCATAAAACTCCTTGGCTGCTCGTTATCTGTTGCTGTTTTCTCAATATTAACAAACCCCCTTTGTTGCTCATTGTTTTCTAATGTTCTTTCCATACGATCTTTGAAAGTAGTCAAAAATCTATCAGTTTGTTTGTAATTTGGACATGATTTTTTTGCAGATAAATATAAGAGTTTTAACAGCTCATTACGACTTTCATCATTAAATAATGACCTATCTAGAATGGTTGACTGTAGTTTTACTGGATCAAAATTTAGGCTTTTCTTTGGAATGCCGCATTTTGAAGCTGTTTCTTCTAATACTTTTTCAAATTTTATAGCAATATCTGCTGCATCTATTATTTTTACCACTTGATTAAGCTCTTGTATTTTATTCTCTATTTTATATTCATCTTGTTTTACAAAAGGATAAAAGAAATTTATTACTTGAGATATAAATGAAGTTGGTCTACCTGCTCCACTTGTCACTGGCAGATTGTCTGAATTTTTAATTTCCCTCTTCTTTATACGTGCAGTACAAACTTGATCTGTAGGTTTTGTTTTACAAAATATATCCTTTACCTTACTATAAAGTGCTTGAGTATTTTGTTCTGATTGAAATGCTTTATCAGAAAAATTGTCAGCCTCTTCTTTAAAATCTTTAGCTTCTTTGGCAGATTTTTCAGAAGCGCTTTTAGCTACCTCTGCTGCTTTCTGAGCATTCTGAATTTCAATTTTTGTTTGATTCATCTTGCGCAGAAACTGATCAGCAACTGCAGCACCTATTCCATCTTCTCCCTTTGAGCCTTTAGGACCAGGCGCTCCTGTGTTGCCTTTAGGACCTACTAGACCTTGAGCACCTTTTTCTCCTTGCGTGCCATTAAAGCCTTGTGGACCTGGCAATCCATCCATTCCTGGTGCTCCAATTTCACCTCTATCTCCCTTGAGACCAAGATCACCTTTTATTCCAGGCATCCCTGGTAATCCATCTACTCCTTTGTCACCTTTTAATCCATCTGTACCTGGCACTCCGGTATCTCCTTTATCACCCATATCGCCTTTTGGACCTATGTCTCCCTGATCACCTTTTATTCCAGGCATCCCTGGTAATCCATCTACTCCTTTGTCACCTTTTAATCCAGCCGTACCCGGCGCTCCGGTATCTCCTTTATCACCCATATCGCCTTTTGGACCAGCATCCCCTTTATTACCAGACACACCTGGCGCTCCATCTACTCCTTTGTCACCTTTTAATCCAGCCGTACCCGGCGCTCCGGTATCTCCTTTATCACCCATATCGCCTTTTGGACCAGCATCCCCTTTATTACCAGACACACCTGGCGCTCCATCTGTACCTGAAGCACCATCTACTCCTTGAGGACCTATATCTCCCTGATTACCTTTTATTCCAGGCATCCCTGGTAATCCATCTACTCCTTTGTCACCTTTTGGACCTACTCGACCTTGAGCACCTTTTTCTCCTTGCGTGCCATTAAAGCCTTGTAGACCTGGCAATCCATCCATTCCTGGTGCTCCAATTTCACCTCTATCTCCCTTGAGACCAAGATCACCTTTTATTCCAGGCATCCCTGGTAATCCAACATCACCTTTCTCCCCTTGCATGCCATTCAAGCCTTGTGGACCTTGTATTCCTGGCAATCCATCTACTCCTTTTGCACCCATATCCCCTTGATCACCTCTAGGACCTACTAGACCTTGAGGACCTGTATCTCCCTTTGCTCCCGGCAATCCATCTGTTCCTGGTGCTCCAAATTCACCTTTATCCCCTTTTAGACCTGAGAACCTTTCTCCCCTTGCGTACCATTAAAGCCTTGAGAACCTTGTATACCTTCGTCACCTTTTTCTCCAGGTATTCCTGGCGCTCCATCTGCTCCTTTATCTCCCTTACCACCTTTTGGTCCTTGAACTTTTCCTGGATTTTTCCTTAATTCTTCTGAAATGCTTTTTGTTAGCTCAGTACTGTTTGCAAGTTTCTCTACCAATGTATCATTGTCAGCACTACTTAGTAACGCGTCTGCTAACTCTTGAGCTCTGTCATCAATTAGTTTAGTAGCTATTCCTTCGTGAATATTTTCATCATAAAGTCTTCCTATAATCTGTTGCTCTAGCAGTAAATTTCCACCTTTATCACGATATTCAAGTACTTTATTCGCAATGGTTTCATTGTCAATTAATTTTTGTGCAACCCCAGTATGCAGACTTGAACTGCCTGCAAGTTCTTCCATTAACATTTTTCCACTGGAATCAGTGAAGTTAAGCATCATCTCCTTAAACCCAGTGGCTCTAGTAGTGACTAGCTTATCTGCAACTTCTTCAGGATTTGCATCCATGCCACTATGCCCTTGTTCACCCTTTGCGCCTCTTGAACCAGAGAGGCCCTTGAAACCTCTAGGACCTTGTGGACCTACTAAACCTTGATCACCTTTATTTCCTTGAGGGCCTCTTGGACCTGCATTTCCTTGGTCACCTTTTTCTCCAGGCATTCCTGGCAACCCAGTATCCCCTTTATTACCAGACACACCTGGCGCTCCAGCAACTCCTTGAGGACCTACTGGACCTGAATCTCCTTTATCACCTTTAGGACCTACTCGACCTTGAGCACCTTTTTCTCCTTGCGTGCCATTAAAGCCTTGTGGACCGGTTTCTCCTTTTAGTCCAGCCGTACCCGGCGCTCCGGTTTTACCTTGTTCGCCTTGTGAACCAGGTTCACCTTTCCAACCTCTTGGTCCTTGGGGACCAGCTTTTCCCAGTTCTCCCTTTTTACCCTCTGGACCTATTGGCCCTTGAGGACCACTAATACTTTTCTCTCCCTTTGTTCCACTTGGACCTTGTGGGCCTATATTCCCCTTTGAACCTTTCAATCCCAGTTCTCCAAGATCTCCTTTTGGACCCCGCGGACCAACTTCTCCTTTTAATCCTTGCTCACCTTTTATTCCTGGTTGTCCATCTAACCCTGGTCGTCCTGGTGCACTGGGCTCACCTTTTAAACCTTTAGGACCTGGATAACCTGGCTCACCTTTAGGACCTACTGGACCTGGAGAACCAACTTCTTGTATCTTGTCAAAAGCATCTAATGTTTTAAGCTTAAGCATTAGGTGGAGAAGGGAGGAACTCTGTGCTTCCTCTTAGATATAAAATCTGTAGAGGAGATAAGAATTCCCTTCTCAAAAGTATAGGCTGGACGGTATCGTAGAAAGACCTGAATGGTTCTAATTCTGTATTCACAAGACTAGCCTTACTTTTCATTTTTAATGGTAACGTATGGGGTTATATATGATCAACAACTTTTTGGGCATAGATATATCAAAAGATCGCTTTGATGTTTTTCTCTCATTTATAAGCAAAAAAGGAAAGCGTGAAACTAGAAAAAGAAGCTTTAAGAACGATGATCATGGGTTTCAAAGTCTACTGAATTTTCTACACAAACATAATGTAGAAAAAGTAAAAACCTGCATGGAATCTACTGGTTGTTATAGCGAAGCACTGGCTGAATTTCTACACAATGCTGGACATTTTGTAAGTGTTGTAAATCCTTATTGCATAAAATCTTATGCAAGGAGTAAGCTGATACGACAAAAGAATGATCAGACCGATGCAGAAGTTATTGCTGATTATTGCCAAAGACAGGAACCTTCTAGTTGGACACCACCTTCTCCTGAAATGAAAAAATTAAAACATCTTTATCGTTGCTCAGTTGCGTTAAAAGATGAGTTAACATTAGTAAATAACCACTTAGAAAAAAAAGAGAGACTGCCTAAAGAAGTTGCAAATGCTTGGGAAGACCTTGCAATGAATATAGCTCAAAAAATAGAAACAATAAAAAACTCCGTACGTGAACTATTAAATCAACACAAAGAATTGTTGGAAAATTTTCAACTTCTATTGACTATTCCAGGCATAGGAGAAGAATCAGCAATAGCTATTTTAGCTGAAGTTTCTGATATAGAGGTTTTTAGAGATGCCAGGCAATTGGCAGCATATACAGGAGTTATACCACGAAATATGACGTCAGGTTCCTCTGTATATGCCAAACCCAGATTAAGTAAATCCGGTTCACAAACATTACGTAAGGCACTTTTCTTTCCTGCCATAGTAGCTAAGAATCACAATCCTATCATTATGAGCTTTTGCCAAAGATTAAAGGAAAAGGGTAAGCATAATATGGCCATCGTTGGTGCTGCAATGCGTAAGCTACTCCATATCATTTTCGGTATTCTGACATCCAAAAGTGCTTTTGATCCTAACCATATCAAAAACTACAGGGCTAGGAGGTTGACTGAAGGTTTAGTACTTTAAAATCAAAAATGCTTCCTATCTATCTTATGTAAAGTGGTATCTTACACAAATTTATTGAATGTTGTTGGTTAGTGGATATGTTGATAAGTAAACTTCATCTGTTTTGTGCGTATAAAACTAATTTACTTATCAACATATCCACTAACTATAATCTGTGTACTGTTACACAATTGGAAGTATTTTTTGATTTTATGATGCAACTTGGGAAATTTTTATAATTTTTTTGTTGACTAACAAGACGGTATCTCCTATGCCTGGAATAGTCAATAGAAGTTGAAAATTTTCCAACAATTCTTTGTGTTGATTTAATAGTTCACGTACGGAGTTTTTTATTGTTTCTATTTTTTGAGCTATATTCATTGCAAGGTCTTCCCAAGCATTTGCAACTTCTTTAGGCAGTCTCTCTTTTTTTTCTAAGTGGTTATTTACTAATGTTAACTCATCTTTTAACGCAACTGAGCAACGATAAAGATGTTTTAATTTTTTCATTTCAGGAGAAGGTGGTGTCCAACTAGAAGGTTCCTGTCTTTGGCAATAATCAGCAATAACTTCTGCATCGGTCTGATCATTCTTTTGTCGTATCAGCTTACTCCTTGCATAAGATTTTATGCAATAAGGATTTACAACACTTACAAAATGTCCAGCATTGTGTAGAAATTCAGCCAGTGCTTCGCTATAACAACCAGTAGATTCCATGCAGGTTTTTACTTTTTCTACATTATGTTTGTGTAGAAAATTCAGTAGACTTTGAAACCCATGATCATCGTTCTTAAAGCTTCTTTTTCTAGTTTCACGCTTTCCTTTTTTGCTTATAAATGAGAGAAAAACATCAAAGCGATCTTTTGATATATCTATGCCCAAAAAGTTGTTGATCATATATAACCCCATACGTTACCATTAAAAATGAAAAGTAAGGCTAGTCTTGTGAATACAGAATTAGAACCATTCAGGTCTTTCTACGATACCGTCCAGCCTATACTTTTGAGAAGGGAATTCTTATCTCCTCTACAGATTTTATATCTAAGAGGAAGCACAGAGTTCCTCCCTTCTCCACCTAATGCTTAAGCTTAAAACATTAGATGCTTTTGACAAGATACAAGACGTTGTTGAGCGTACTAAAGAAGATATACAAAAGGAGTTGCTGGATAATGCGAAGCTTTGTGCATTTGATAGTATGCGTTTTTATTATGATAGCTATATTAACCAATATGCAGGGAATTCTCACCAAAAAGCTAAATCTTATGAGATTCAAGCAGAAGCCGCAAAAAACATTCTAGCAGCACCAGAATCTATAAATAAAAAAGATGCAGCAATTATAGAGCCTTTAGCAAGAGTGAGAGGAATTTCAGTAGTAGAGATGGCAAAAATAATTCAAGAGAAGGCAAAAAAAGCAGTAAAAGAAATAATGAAATGTGAAGAATTGGAAGACATCGCCAAGAAGAAAATTAAAGAAGTCAAAAGTGAAGAAGAGCTACAGACTTTGCTCGATGATTTCAGGAAAACAATGCAAGAAAGTTAAAAAGGGAAGAAATGCCAGAAGAATTTTTACACGGAGTAAAGGTTATTGAGGTAACCTCAGGAGCAAGATCAGTACGTACAGCTAAATTATCAGTGATAGGTGTAATTGGTACTGCCCCTGAAGCTGATGAGCAAAAATTTCCACTGAATAAACCAGTACTGATAGCAGGAAGCTTAAAGGAAGCAGCAAAGCTTGGGAAAAGTGGAACACTACCTTCTGCAATAAACGGAATATTTTCCCAAATTGGTGCAACAGTAGTAGTTATTCGAGTTGAAGAAAGTGAAAACAGTGATACAAAGCTCAAAGAAAGTGAAGCTATTCAAAATATAATTGGTGGAGTTGATGAAGAGACTGGAAAATATCAGGGAATTCAAGCATTCCTCAGCAGTGAAAGCATAATACATGTTGCTCCAAGAATACTAATTGCACCTCAGTTTACTCATCAATTGCCTGAATCTGAAAATCCTAAAAACCCAGTAGTAGCAGCTTTGATAGGAGTAGCAGAAAAGCTAAGGGCAATAATAGTTGCAGATGGACCAAATACCAATGATGAAGAAGCCATAAAATGGAGAAAAAGTGTAGGTAGCTCAAGAGTTTACGTTGTTGACCCATGGGTTAAGGTGTTTATTGAAGGAAAAGAAGAAATTTTGCCGTCTAGCCCATTTGTAGCTGGTTTAATAGCGAAAGTAGATAGCGAACAAGGATTTTGGCATTCACCTTCAAATAAAGAAATAAACGGTATTGTTGGCATAAGCAGGCCTATTGATTTTACGCTCGGTAATACAAATTGTAGAGCAAACTACTTAAATGAAAATGAAGTAACAACGATAATTCATCAAAATGGCTATAGGCTTTGGGGAAATAGAACATGTTCAAATGACTCAAAATGGGCTTTTCTGTCAGTGAGAAGGACTGCAGATTTAATCAACGATAGTCTACTTCGAGCTCATTTATGGGCAGTTGATCACAATATTACCAAAACTTATATAGATGATGTGATTGAGGGGGTAAATTCTTATCTTGCAAATTTAAAAGCGCAAGGGGCGATTATTAGCGGAAAATGTTATGCAACTCCAGAGCTCAATACACCAACAAATATTGCAAGCGGAAAAGTGTCTTTTGATTTTGAGTTCACGCCACCATATCCAGCTGAACAGATTACTTTCAGGTCACACCTTGTGAGTGGCGCAATATTGTAAAAGGAGAAAGAGAGATGTTACCAAAGATCCTAAAGAATTTTAACGTATTTGTTGATGGTCGTGGTTATGCAGGAAAAATAGATGAAGTAACCTTGCCAAAACTTACCATAAAAACAGAAGAATACAGAGCTGGTGGTATGGATATTCCAATAAATATTGATATGGGCATGGAAAAGCTTGAAGCAGATTTCACTTTTTCTGAATATGACTCTGAGCTCTTTAGACTTTTCGGATTGATAAACAATAATGCTGTTTCTCTTACTTTAAGAGGAGGTTTGCAGGGAAGTAGTGATGCCGAATCAGTAGTAATTAACTTAAGAGGGCTCTTTAAGGAACTTGATTTTGGTAACTGGAAGGCTGCTGAAAAAGCAACACTAAAATGTATAATTGCTGCCAACTATTATAAGCTTACCATTGATGGCAGAGAATTGATTGAAATTGATGCAGAAAACATGATTCGCAAGATCGATGGTGTTGATCAAATGACTTCTATGCGCACAGCTTTAGGGATTTAAATAAAAGGGTAAAATAATGCAAAAAATTAAATTAACTGAACCAATAAAAATCGATGGAATTTTAGTTTCAGAGCTAACTCTACGTCGTCCAAAAGTTCGAGACCGTTTAGCTGTTGAACGTATGGGTAATAGTGATGCAGAGAAAGAAGTAGCACTGATTGGAAATCTTGCAAGTATTTCAAGAGAAGCAGTAGAAGAACTTGATCTTGCAGACTACAATAAGATTCAGGGAGCGTTACAAGGTTTTTTGTCTCAGCAGAAGATTTAAGGCTGAGCATATTATCACTTAGCTCAATGGTTGGTGGTGGAATCAATCAGTGGCTTGATATGGATATTGAAGAATTTATTACTTGGTTTGAAAGTAGCGGAAAATTATACAAATGAAGGCAATTTCTATAGTAATTGGAGCAACACTGCAAAGCAGTTTTAATAGTACGATAGCAGGTAGCACGAAGCAACTTTCTCGTATTGGTAGTACGATAAAACAACTTGAATCATCAAGTAAATCAGTATCCAAGTTTAAACAATTAAGCCACGATGCTCTGCTTGCTAGGCGTTCTTGGAATGAACTAGAAATAAAGACAAAATCTCTTGCTCAGCAGATAAAAAACGCAGAAGAACCAAGTAAGAGTCTGCAAAATGAGTTTACAAGGTCTAAAACTGCAGCACTGAAAGCTAAAACAGCTTATTTACAAAAAAGAAGTGCTCTCCACCATTTACGCACGGAGTTCAGTAAAAGTGGTAGAGATATAAAATCTCTTATTGGAGATCAAGCTAAACTTGGCTCTTCTATTGAAAAGCTTAAAAATAACTATACAGCTTTAAATTCCGTAATGCAAAAACGTAAGGGAGTTTTAGCGCAAAGAGCAAATTTTAGAGCTCAAATCATGGATACCGTGGCACTTGGCCTCACCCTTGCAGCACCACTTAAGGCTGCAATTAGTTTTGAGAGTGCCATGGCTGATGTAAAGAAAGTTGTAAAGTTTGAAGATACAGATGTAAATGGCTTAACAAAGCTTGGGGAAACATTAAAGGAAATGTCACGAACAATTCCGCTATCTGCAGCAGAACTTGCGCAAATTACTGCAAGTGGTGGTCAGCTTGGTATTGCAGCTAAAGATCTTACAATCTTTACAGACACTGTGGCCAAAATGGCAACTGCATTTGATATGTCAGCAGAAGAAGCAGGCGACGCTATTGCTAAACTTTCTAATATTTATCAAATTAAAATTGGTGAAATGAAAAGCGTTGGCGATGCGATAAACCATATCTCTGATAACACTGCGGCAAAGGCTCAGGACATTGTTCCAACGCTAAACAGGATTGGTGGTACAGCAAGGCAATTTGGCTTAACTGCAGTGGAAGCAGGAGCTTTAGCAAGTAGCTTCATTAGTCTTGGCAAAACTCCTGAAAAAGCAGGTACGGCGATTAATGCAATGCTCAGCAAGTTGCAAACAGCGAGTAAACAAGGTGGCAATTTTCAAAAAGCGTTTCAAGTGCTAAAAATAAATGCTCAGGAGTTTGAGAAAGCAATCGGTAAGAATGCACAAGGTACATTACTTAAGTTTTTAGAAACAGTTGCAAAATTAGATAAGCAAGAACGTTCTAGCGTTCTCTTTGACCTCTTTGGTCTTGAATATCAGGATGATATAGCGCTACTTACTGGTAGTCTAGATGAATATAGAAAATCTTTGCGATTAATAAACGAAGAATATCATGGCTCAATGCAAAGAGAGTTTGAAAATAGAGCAAATACTACAGCAAATAATCTTCAGTTACTTAAGAACTCAATAGCAGAATTGGGTATGAATCTCGGTGCGGTATTATTACCACCTTTAAATTTTACTGTTAATCTTCTCAAGTCAGCAACTACACAAGTAGCGCTGTATGCAAAAGAATATCCAATACTGACTACAGTAATCACGAGTACTGCTACAGCGTTGATTAGCATTAAAATAGCAGCTATATCTCTTGGATATGCTTGGACTTTTATAAAAGGTTCTTTATTCGCTCTTTTATCTACTTGGAGAATGTTTGGATCTGTTATTACTTTGGTAAAAATAGGTCTTTATTCTACTTCTGCAGTTTTTCCAGCAATTATTGCTGGATTTAAAGCATTAACAATTGCCGTGATGAGCAACCCTATGGGGCTGATTATTGGTGGTATTGCTGTTGCTGCAACTTTGATAATTACCAAATGGCAAGCAGTAAAGAACTTTTTTGTTACTATCTGGGAATCAGTGAAAATTGTATGGAAGTCTTTTTCTGATTGGGTAGGAAAATTTTGGAATAATATTACTCAGCCTTTTAAAACAATCAATAATCTATGGAGTAAAAAAAATGAGGCTAGACTAGAAGTTAGATCTGTAAATAACGTTATCAGTGATTCTCTTAAGTACCCCATTACAGCACAAAGTAAGACTGTAGAAAACAAAATGCAATTTAGTATCAATATTCATTCAAGCCCTGAGCAGAATGCACGCAGCATTGCTGATGAAGTAATGGAACGAATTAGAGAACAATTTAGTGGCGCACTTTACGATATAAATTAAATTATGTTATCTCTTGGTCCATATAGATTTTCATTAATTGAGCAAGGCTTTACACGCAGAAGTGAATATCGCTGGCCTGCACTTGAGCGTATTGGGGAAAAGCCATTGCTCCAAAGTATTGGTCCTGGAGAGGACATTGTTGAGCTTGCAGGAGTAATCTATTCAGGAGGGCTGAAGCAAATAAATAATATGCGAAATTCATCGAAACCTCTTTTACTTATTGATGGCCAAGGTAACATTTTAGGCCATTTTGTTATCGTAAAAATAGAAGAAACACAGAAATATTTTTTTCCGAATGGTGAACCAAGGAAAACTGAGTTTCATTTAAGTTTAAAACATTATAGCAATTTATCATCACAAAATAACACTACTGACTTTACTGCAGCTGACAATGATGTACTACAAAACTAAAGAAAATGACATGTTAGATTTTATTTGCTGGAGACACTATGGATTCAGCTCTGGCACAGTTGAGGTTGTATTAAAAGCTAATCCTGGTCTTGCAGAGTATGAGCTTCTTCCTGCAGGGTTAACCATTAAACTGCCTGTAATTCAAAAAGCAATACAAAAGCAAGTAGTAAAACTATGGAATTAAAGTGACACCAGACTTTAGTATTTCAGTAGAGGGAGTTTTAATCACTGAGCTGATAAAGAGTCGATTGGTATCAATGCATATTACTGATGAAGCTGGAGTAATAAGTGATACTGCTATAATTCACCTTGATGACCGTGATTCGTTATTTGAGATTCCTAGAACTGGAGCAAAGCTGAATATTTTACTTGGATATAAAGAAACTGGCATTGTGCCAATGGGAGATTACATAGTAAATGAAATTGTGTTACAAGGCCCGCCACAGGCGTTAAAAATTAAGAGTCATGCAGCAGATTTAAAACAGTCTTTAAAGGAACAAGTGTTTACTAATGCAGCAAAATACGTACTACAGAATAATATCTCTAGGCTTAAAGAAGATAATAAGCTCGCTAAATTGTTTGCAGATAAGATTAAAGAAATTCCACACATAAAACTGGTACTACCTTATCCAGAAACTAATATAGTAAGCTTTAGTATAAAAGCACTAAATGTAACTAATGAGGTTTTCTTGAGTAAGTGCCAAGCTTATGGTTTATTGCTTTTTCCTTGGCTCGAGTCTCATATAAGAGCAGTTACCCATCTTGGCACAAAGGAAATAGACATCATGAAAGCTGCTGAAATTATAAAGGAGGTTGTGTTAAATTTAATATGAGAATAAAAATAGATTTCTTTAGCGATTCAAACACTGACCCTTCAGCTAAAATGAGGGAAGCGATGGCTAAAGCAAAAGTTGGAAACGAAGCTGCATGTGAAGATCCAACTGTGAACGAATTAATGGCAACCGCATGTAAAATATTAGGTAAACCTGCAGGAATCTTTTTGATTTCAGGAACGATGTCCAATGTAATTGCTTATAAAGTACACATTCAAAGACCTGGTGATTACTTGCTGCTTGATGAAACTTCACATCCGCTCATAGTACAATCTGGCTTGATCGCAGCCCAGGCACATGCCACTCCTTTGCCCATCAAAGGTACGAGAGGAATATTTACTGGAGAACAAATTGTTGAGTTTATTACTCGTCCTAGTTTAAGAAATATTCCGAGAGTTGGGCTTGTTTCTATCGAACAAACGACAAATTTTGGTGGTGGAGCTGTGTGGCCTTTAGAATATATTCAAGAGATCTCAAGTCTCTGCAAAGAGAATGACGTATTCACTCATTTAGATGGAGCAAGACTGTTCAACGCTTGTGCTCATACTAAAATATCTCCAAAGGAGTACGCAAGTTATTTTGATTCGGTATTCATTGATTTTAGTAAAGGATTAGGTGCTCCAATGGGCGCAATATTGCTTGGAAGTGAAGAGTTTATTGAAAAAGCTTGGTACTATAAGTTTCAAATTGGCGGAGGTATGCACCAAGCTGGCATTATCTCAGCTGCATGTTTATATGCTCTACGTAATAATGTAAATTCTTTAGAAGAAGATCATAAAAAAATGCAGCACCTTATAGAAGGCCTAGACTCCATAGATCAAGTTATAATTGATATCGACCTATACAAAACTAATATAGCGTATTTCTCATTACGTAATAATTGTATATCTACTCAAGAATTAATAAACGTACTAGTTACAAATTATGGAATTAGAATGGCTAACATAAGAGGTAAAATCAGAGCTATAACACATAGAGATATAAGCTATGAAGATATTAATACTACTGTATCTGCTATAAGAAAGATACTAAGTAATTTTCTGTACTAATTGTTTGCAAACTTCTTGTCAAACAATATTATACCAATATAGTATTATGCTAGCATCTACATAGAGCTATTTGGGAATAGGTGTGAACTTTGTCTTCTTTCAATATTTACTATTCTTCTGTGGATATATGCTGCTTTATTTATCAAGACAAAGTATACCAATTGCTCTACCACTGTTAATAGATACTGACCATGTAAAATTAAGCTATTTTTTTGCTTGCTTTTCTTTTTTTTATGGAGTATCAAAATTCGTTAATGGAATAATCATGGACTCCAAAAATAATCCATTATTTATGTTTGGGCTATGCAATATTACAACTGGATTATTAACCATTGGTGTAACTTTATCATATAATAATCTAACTTTATTACTGTTAACATTAATATTATTAGCTTGGACACAAGGGTTAGGTTGGCCAGCTATTACCAAGTTTATGGTTACAAACTCTAGCATCTCTTCAATTGCATCATCATGGGGAGTTATGAGCGCATCTCAGCAACTTGGTTCTTGTATTACTTTAATTGTATTACCAAGTATAATTAAAATATATGATGCAAAAAGTGCATTTTTGTACTCTGGTCTCTTATGCTTACTTTTTGGAATTTATATAATATTAAAAGCATATTACAAAGAAAGTGCCAACTTTACTACCTATTATAAGGTGCAGAAATCTCAAATAGGTATCAAGGTAACAAGTTCCATATGGTTTCTATGTTGTGCTACTTTTTGTGCTTATATTATAAAAATGGGAATCTTCTTTTGGTTTCCTATAATTTTAAAGGATAAATTACAAATTTCTCTTGTACAATCCTCACTAATAACAGGCGTGTATGATTTAGGTGGAATCCTTGGAACTTTAATCACAGGAAGAATTAGTGATATGTACTTCTTTCAAAATAGAAGCTTGCTGGCATTACTTTACATGTTGGGTATAGCACTCACTTTTATTGTAATGAACTTTGGTCAAAACATAATTCTTATGAACCTTGGCGCAATCTTATCAGGGTTTTTTATATTTGGAGTGCAAGTACTGACAGGTGTTATAGCTGTAAATTGCTCCACAAATAATGTATGTGCAATTGTAAGCTTAACAGGATTATTTGGGTATATTGCAAGTTCAATATTTTCATGCGTGCTCTTAGGAGTACTTGTTAAACACTATGGTAACAGTATTATGTTTTCATTTTTTTCCATTTGCTCTGTTGTTGCACTCGTTTGCTTTTCCATATTATCAAGCAAAGACCTTAAAAAACTAAGTAAAGCGGTGTAAAAAACATTTCTCAACAGTTAAACTTTGTAGATAGATTTTTTACCCAAGGGATAAACATGGTAACCATATCTTAGTAATAGCTCGCTATCTAATAAATTACGGAAATCAAAAACATTAGGTGCAGCCATAATACTCTTTAAACTTGCAAAATCTTGATTTTTAAATTCTTTCCACTCCGTTAACAATAACAAGGCTTCCGCGTCCCTTGCAGCCCCTATAGCATTGTCCGCGTACTCTATATCCTTTAGAACTTGCCTAGCATTATCCATCCCCATTGGGTCATATGCAGTAATTTTAGCCTTGTTATTCACTAACAATTGTGCAATATCTATAGCTGGGCTATTTCTTACATCATCAGTACCAGACTTAAAAGTTAGCCCCCATATTGCTATTTTTTTATTTTGGACTCCATTTAATAGATATTCTACCTTTTTAGCAATGTTTGTTATATGATTATAGTTAGATTCCTTAACTGAATTTAAAATTTGTAGCTTGACATTGTGATCTTCAGCAAGCCTTATTAAGGCTGATAAATCTTTAGGAAAACATGATCCTCCAAATCCTGGACCAGCTTTGAGAAATTCCTTACCTATTCTATGGTCCATTCCCATACTGTTAGCTAAAAGGTCAATGTCTGCTCCTAATAGCTCACATAAATCTGCCATCTCATTGATAAAAGCAACCTTTGTTGCTAGAAAAGCATTAGAAGCATATTTAATCATTTCAGCAGTAACTGTATCAGTGACTATTAACGGAATATTCTTATCTATAAATGATCTATATATAACTTCTAGTTTTGCCCTAGCTAGCTTAGTTTTTACTCCTATTATTATCCTATCTGGGTATAAAAAATCTGATACTGCAGAGCCTTGCTTGAGAAACTCTGGATTAACCCCCAAATCAAAGTTATAGCCCTTATTAGATAAATAATTATGTATATTTTCTGCAGTACCAGGAGGAACAGTTGACTTTATCACTATTAAGCAATCTTGATTAACTCTCTCAGAAACTTCACTTACTGCATTATATACATTCTTTAAATTTGCATTTCCTAGGGAGTCTGATGGAGTATCTACAGTTATAAATACTACTTCTGTATTGGGATTTATTTGAAAATACGAATCGAAAAATCTTATCCTTTGTGACTTTATATTATTCTCTAAATAATCTGCTAATTCAGGTTCATATAGAGGAATTTTCCCTGATTTCAAAAGTTCAATCTTCTCAGTATTTATGTCAATGCAATCAACTTTATGGCCCTGCTCCGATAACATTGTACCAGATACTAAGCCTACATACCCTACTCCTATAATAGTTATGTGCATTTTATTATCACCTTAAAAATATAGCTTAGCATCTAAAATAAATACCATTAACAATGAGAGTCATAAACTTTTGTTGTTACATTATTTTTCTTAATTGCCTTACCTTCCGAGTAAACTATAAATAAGGTTGACGGTATTAATATCAAAGTACCATGTAAAACACTTTTATCAGGTAATTCATTAAATATAACGTATGTTACTATTGCAGAAATTATTAGCTCTATGTACCTATAAGGTGCAAGTGCAGTAGCATCAGTAAGAGTAAAAGCTTTTAACATAAAGAGCAAAATTAGATTTGAATTAATTCTCAAAATCAGCAGTAATACTAATTCCAACAAGGAAGGCATATGCCAATAAAATAACAAAGGTGGAGTAGAAAAAACAGTTGTCATTAGAGCTGAATAAAATAACATACTTATTACTGACTCTTTTATCACAAGTTTCTTATTAAGTATGTCTAATATAGCAAAGATTAATGCAGATACAATAAAAATAAGAATTTTAGGATTAAAGTCTTCACTATGAGCTTTGATAGTAATAGCAATACCAGCAAAACCAATAATAGTTACTATCCATCTTTGCCAAATTATATTTTCGTTTAGTAAAGGGATTGCAAGAAATATAACAAATAATGGTATAGAAAAACTTATAATCGTTGCAGTTACTATGGGGAAAGTACTCAATCCATAGGTCCATAAGACCATTCCACAGAACAACAGTGCTCCTCTAGTTATTTGAATAGATATTTGACTTGTTTTAAAAGCTTCTATTCCATAGTAAAACATAAAAGGTACAAGGGTAATAGTGGTAAACAGAAAGCGGAAAAAAATTATTTCAAAACTCTGAAGATGTAAACTTAGATATTTTGATATAGTATCATTAGCTACACTACTAAATAAGCTAAGTATAAACCAGATAACCCCAAACAAATAAGCTCTCAGTCTATAATCCATAAAGCTTCTGATTTAATAGATATGATGTACAAAACTAATAATATAAAAGTTTTCTGATGTATGGTCCCAGAATGTGATCGTGAGGGTTAATTATAAATAATTCGGGAAATTTCGTCTCTGTAGACATATTAAGAACTACGTAACGAATGTTTATATTTGTGAGTAATAGTAAGGTTCAAGGTAAGGAAAATGCTAGTGAGGTAAAGTAGAATAACGTTGATTTGATAATTTAAGCTCATCTTCCCTCTTGCTACATCTCTCTTTATATCTCCTCTTTTGCAGCAGGTCTATACTTACTGCTTAAATTTAGGTGCACACTAATTTTTCGATTTGTATATTATTCTAATGCTTGTATAATACCTTCATTGAATATTTGATTTTGAGGTAATTAGATGCCAAAAAGTAAAACTAAACGTGGAACGGAAGATTTGAAGGGTAATGCAGGCCCAAGCAAAAGATCTCGTCTCAGTTCTGATCCTAAAAAAAATAAAGAGATTATCTCTAGCAAAGTAATAAGTAAGCTGAAGGATGTTGTTAAAGGTGATAGAACTTCAGCTATTGAGGAATGGGTCAAGGCTCACCCTGTAACAGTAGAGGGTCTAACCGTTGAGCAATCGGACCTCTTATGTAATGCGTTTCGTGATGAATCTTGTTGGTCAGGTGCGACACTAGATGTTGCTAAATTGGTAGGAGAATTAGCTAAATCAGGTGTGTTGAATCCATTTGCTATATATAAAATAGCATGTATTGAGTGTGTAGAGAGTGAAATTAAGCAATTATTTGACAAGGCGTTAGAGTCTTTTAGATCTGACTTATCTCATAAAGGCGCATGTGAGGAAGATAGGAATTTAGCTTGCAGTGATGAGCTTGCAAGAGTTGAATTGTTAAGTTCCATGGGAAGACGTGATCCTGTTTTCAATTTCTGGATTGATCAAGAATCAGGTAACCTTAGAGAAAATATAGAAGCAGAAGATGGATTTAATAAGGCTGTAGATTTCAAGTGGAGTAAGGGAGTGGAACACTTCTATAATCGTCTGTGTTCTGAAGAAAAATTAGTGAAAGAAGGGCGAGAAAAATTGCTAGTTTCTGCTATTGCAAAATTATCTCCATTGCAATCTAGCTATAAACTTGCTGCTACCTTAAATTCCATTCTAGGTAAAGTCATAAGCGCAAAAGTAGATCATAAGTCACTACTCGGGCTACCGAATAAGAAAGATAGGGGTGTGATCTATCGTCCTCTTAGTTGCTTAGTAGAGCACGGTTTTCTTTACACAACTAAGTATGTTATCCAGTACTTGAGCGAGGGATGTTCAAGATCTGAAGTAGAGAAAATGCTTTCACCTAGAGGATATGCACATCTTCTATCATCGCTTTCATTTGTTGTAGTTTCTAAAGATTATGACTTGGATAACAGGAATGAAGCAAGGTCAGCTATTAGCAGTCTTTGGGAATCTAGTGTATTTAACCAAAATAAAATAAATGTTGTCGATCCTTTTAAAGATAGGATTGCTTTTGTTGCAATGGAAAATGCAATTTCAAATTTGATTGTAGATCAGGAGAGCAGCAAGGATACTCAAAGTGCTGGCGATGGTGAAAAAGTTGATTTGGTCTTGAGTATTTTAAAGTTTGCTAAAGATTGTTGTTCAGACAAAAGCTTTGAATCATTAAAAAAGAGGATAGCAAATAGTTTAGACAAAACAAGGGATTCTAAGATGATAGGTGCAACTAGCTCCTCTAATTTAATAGAAGAGTTGTGCAAATCGGAGAAAAGCTTGAGTTTATCCTCTGCTAGTTCTGAAGGTCCTCAATCTACGTTAGTGGGTACTAGTGTTAGTATTTCGCCTGCTGCAGTTGTTAACAAATAGGAGTATTTATGCATAGTAATAGTGAAGATCGTGAATTAGTTAGGGCTTTATTAAGTGGAGGTTGTGATGAGTTTAGTAGACAATTTGTAGGTTTTTTAAACAACTGTGCATCTTTTTTGCATTCGGCTAATAAGCCTGGCTTTTTTCCTACATTCTTCTTTGGTATGTTTTCTACCGCACATGATGCAGGTATATTAGTTGAAGATGAAAGAGTCTATTTTCGTTTTGACAACTGTGGAAATCTAAAAGTTGCTGTTCTCACTAATGAAGAAAATAGAAGAATAGTCAGGTGTTATACTGTTGCTGATAATGAGAACAGCCCTGGATCAAGGTTTAGCGAAGAAGAGAAGCAGTGGGTAGCAGAGAATCTTCCACAAGAATTACAGGAAGGTGAGGATCTGGACTGGGAAGAGTATAAAATATTTCGGTTTGGAGAAGAATGTAGGTTTATTCATGAAATAGATAGATTTCCTCAACGTGATGAACCTGGAGCTCCAATTTTTCATGAAATTAACCCAATCAGAGAACAAGGTGAATTGTTAGACCTGATGAATGAGTTGGCAAATGATGATGCAGGAGAAGTGCGTACTAATGTTAAAAGAATTTTGGAATATGTTATTGATATCCATGATGAACATGAAGATAGCTTAGTGTTTCGTGCAGAGTCTGATTACCACGGTTTTCTGTGTGGTTTTTTAGTAAATTTTAGATACCGAGCTGTGGCTGATTTCTACCCAGAGCTACTTATAGGAAAAGGTTATGCAGATGTTGTTTTGCTTGTTCGTGGTGTTGATCAGGCAAATGATTCGGTTCCAATTATAATTGAGTTGAAGGTTGGTGATGAGGAAGGGTTAGAGCAAGCTAAAGATTATGCTAAAAGTTGTTCTGTTTCGTCTTTGCCTATTCATACCTCATCACCAAGTGCTGTTTGTGTAGCGTTAAATTTTCAATTACGTGGAGGTGCTGGTCTCCGAACTTCTGTGCAGGCCTTTTCAGAAGGTGGTCTTTCCTTAATACCAGGTTTACTACATCCTCATGGAAATGGAGTTAGGGGAAATGTAAAACGTTTTTTACAACCCATAGCATCAGAGTTCACTCAATCTCCTCATTGTAATACTTTTTCCTGTACGTCATCGTTTGTTTTTGGAAATGTTTTATCTACAAGGAGGGACTTAGAAACAGATGATGGGCGGGAGGTAAGGGTTACCAAGTATCTATTTAACCACTCTCAGGGAGAGAAAATGAAACGTACAGGTGGTAGGGGAGATGCAGCAGATATTGTAAGACATGCGTTAACTTTAGCTCTATTTTTATCAAATATTGGTTTTGTTGTGCTTCACATTTTTCGTCGTTTAAAGTGGCAGACTTTACCAGATAAGGCATTGAACCTGTCGTTACTACCTCAAGCCACAGATGATGCTAAGGTGCGTCAAGTACTTTGTAAAGTAGATGTCCAGGGTCATCTGGAAGTGGCTTATGCAAAGAAATTCGAATCACTACGTGCTTACTCACGTTCTCATAGTGAAGGTTATTTCGAGGGAAGGTTTTCAGAACAAATGGGTAATGTTAGGAACTTACATCAATTTGCAGATCAGTTGATGAGTGCTGAGCCTAATTTTGGTAATGATGGTAATGTTAATGGTGAGTACAGGGCTAGGTATGAAGTTTTATTTAATGAGATTTCTCGTCTGTTGTCTCCGTTATTAAATGGAAACCGTCTACTCGTGAACAATGAAGCTAAATTTCAGGCTTTGTTGCGTGGGATATTTCAAAGTTGCGGTAATCCTGCCAAGGTAATTATTGAGTTCCAGCTACAGAGAGGAAGGAAAATAGACCTAGTATTATCAAAATCTGCGGAAAATGATGATACTCATCCAATTGGAATAGAGTTGAAGTATGCTAACACCGCAGAGCAAGTTGAACGAAAAAGGGTGGAGGCAAATCGACAGTTAAGTGAATACGAATTTTGTGGAGGATGCAAGCGTATTACTGGGGGAGATGCGATGGTTTTGTTATACGCTATATTGAATGCTATAGGACAAGAGCAGGATCTGATATTGATTGGTGGGCTTCGTAGAGCATCTGGGTTTTCTAGATGACTTGTAACTAATAAAAGTACCAAAGATAAGGTTGTTTATGGGTAAAATTATGCATTAAGCTAGAGTGCGTTTGAGTAAGGTTGGAGAAAAAGTAAGGTCTTTTAGCAAGAAAATTTGATTTATGTTTTCTTAAGTTAAAGTTAACCTGATGAAGTTTGTACAATTTATTGTTGGAGTTTTTTGTTCTATTTTTACTGTAAGTTCAATCTGCTCTATCTTTGGTCTTTTTTTCTTAGTTTTGCAGCAAGTCTAATATTTTTACTACTTAATGGAATAACTTGCAGAAAGTGGAGATATAATGCTAAGGCAGAGGAGCTCAGACAGTTGCCTTAAAACAATAAAGAAATAGTAAAGGCAAAAAGATACCCTTGCGTAGTTCGAAAGCTTTTCTAGTAACCGTTCACGATATAAGAAAGTAGTTTACAAAAATGGTATAGTGGTATAGAGAAGATAAGCTAGATAGAGAGGGTTTAATTATAGAAGTGCTGCAAGAGAAGATTGTGGTGTTAGAGTCAGAAAATGCCGATCTGAAAGCGGAGATAGAAAATCTTAGAAAGGAAGTAATAGAGTTACAAGACAAGCTGGGTTTAAATTCAAAAAATTTATCTCTACCACCATCACAAGATGTAAAAAAACAAAAAAGAAGAGTAACAGGAATCCAGGAGGGCAACCAGGACATGAAGCGCACAAGCGAGAGTTAATGGAAGCAGATGAGATTGTGAAGTGCTCGATTGATTCGATTTGTGTGTGCGGAGGCCAAGTTATTTTAGAAGAAGACACTATACACCAAAAGGTAGAGCTGCCAGAAATTAAGCCAATAGTAACTGAGTATATGCTGCAAAAAGGTTACTGTAAGGCATGTAAGAAAAGGATCTCAGCTAGTCTACCTGAAGGTGTTGATTGGAATCTTTTGAGACCCAATGCCGAAGCGATAATCAGCAGCTTTACTGGCTTTTTTATCAACTCAAAAAGAGAAGTACAACAGATTTTAAGCAGTATATTTAATCTGAACATAAGCCTAGGTTTGATATCAAAACTGAGGGTAAAGTATCAGAAAAATGTATATCAGAATACGAAAAAATAAGAGAAGAGCTGAACGAGAGTAAGTATTTGCACATAGATGAAACGAGCCAATAGAAATCAGGGAAAGAAAGGTTGGGTAGTAACGAATAAAACAGCAACACTTATGAAGTTAGTTGGATCTCGCGGAAAGAAAGTGTTGAAAGGGTTATTACCAGAGTACTAAGATAAGCGATAGGTATGCTGCATATAATTACTTTAGTCGTGACAGATCTGCTGGGCCCACTTAGCAAGGGACTTTGAAAGGTTTTTCTTCAGTAAAAATGTTGAAGTGAGTCAAATCGGCGCAGCATTAAAATCGCTGATCAATAGAGTGTTTGTGATAGATAGAGCACGTAAACAAAACCTGATAGATAATTTAAGATTTTGTTGGTTAATGAGAAAGATTAGAAAAAGGGTGAAATATTTTTTGCAAAAGATAACAAGGGTTGCAAAAGGAACTCAAGCCTCGAGAATGGCTGCCAATATTCTGCGTTCTGAAGATATGATGTGGAAATTTGTGCGAAGTCCTGATCTGATTGAGACAACAAACAATCTTGCAGAACGTCAAGGTAGAAGGTATGTCATTTATCGTAAAAATAGCTTTTTCACTTGGTCAAAACGTGGAGAAAAGTTCGTTGAAAGAATGCTCTCGATATTTTTGACTTCACGTTTGAATAATCAGAACCCTGTCCAGAAATTACAGAATTTAGTCGCTATTCCTTCTTAATTGGGAATACTCCGTGAACGGTTACCCTATACCAGTCCAAACTGCATAAGATGTACCAAGGGGAATAGACTTCATTGCTAACGATAGCCAGTAAAGACTCACAGAACCGCTAACTAAAATAATTACTACAGGTATAACACGAGTAAAGCCATTGCTATATTTCAGTGCTGTGGTCCATATTATCTCAACCAAACCAGCTAATAGCAAATACGCCTAGGCCATACACTAACTCCATCTTACTGATATATTATACATAAGAATGTTAAAAGTTCACTTATACCAATTCCCACTATACAAAGAACGGATAGACAATAATGGAAAAAAAGCCATACTAAAGTAAGTGAAGTAGCGAGGTTTAAATGGCATTAAGATCAAAATTATTGGATGAAAAAGTAGTAGAATCAGCAAAAGAAATGCTGAAGAAAGTAAGGAACAATGCATATGTTTCAAAAAAACTAAATGCTGTAATTGCGGCAAAAAAGCATAGTATAACGGCTGTAGCAAAAATATATTGCATTTCAAGAAGCGCACTAACTTCGTGGATAAAACTCTTGAAATTTGGCAGAGAAGAAAAACTGTTTGCTCCTCCATCACGCCGTAGAAAAACTAAATTAAATCAGGCTCAACTACAGCAAATTGAAGCATGTATAGAAGAAAATCCTAATATTACCATTAAAGAAATGAGAATAAGAATCCAGGAAAAGTTCGGATTAAATATCAGCAAATCTACAGTACACTGCCATATGCAAAAGATGAAATTTTCATATATTACACCAAGACCAGTACACAACGTACAAGATAAAAGTAAACAAGAGGAATTCAAAAAAAAATCTCAATGAAGTTATTGGCAAGTATCCAGAAAAAGAGCTATTTTTCTTTGATGAATCAAGGTTTGGCACACATTCGAAAGTTGGGCATGGATGGTTTAAAAAAGGCACTAGGACTCGGGTTAAAATAAAATTAGGTAGGCATAATTTTTATCTCTACAGTGCAGTTAATCCTAAAAATGGAGAGAGTTTTAGCTTATTTGCACCAAATGTTAACACTGATTGCATGAATGTATTTCTTGAGCAAATGTCGCAATATCTAGGGACAAGAGAAGCTGTTCTTGTTATGGACTGTGCTAGTTGGCATAAGTCAAAAAATTTAAAGGTAGCTAAAAATATTGAGATTATATACCTACCTCCATATTCACCTGAACTTAATCCTGTTGAGAGGCTTTGGTTATACATAAAACAGAACATTTTGCGCAATAAAATATACGATACAATTGCTCTGCTTGAGGGTGCTTTGTGCAAATTTATTACTTCTCTTGCCAGCTCCACAATTAAACAACTCTGCAATGTCTCCTATTTGACTGACCAACAATGAGAATTGGTATTAGCATTTTACACGCTTTAATAATACTGTTGTACTTTATTTTTAATTGTTTCTGTAAGGTTGCATAAGAAATTCTGACAAAATTTTTAAGGCCAAATGCAATTCCTGGAGCTGAATGATCTTCCAATAAAAGACCTGCTGCAAAACAAAAATGATAAAAACAGCAACTTTCCTTTTGCAGCGGGTCTATGTCTTTATTTCAGCTAAAGGGAGAACATAGGAGGCATTTTTTACCGCTTTTGCATCCAAACTAATTATGCTAAGATATTTACTATCTACACTGATATTTTCACATAATTGAGTGTCAGCTTCTGCAACATTGATTTATATCAAATTTGACTTCCTCAACATCTTTTGGCATGACCCTTTGTAGCAGCTCCTTCTAGCACATACTGTTGCTTTTGTAAATTAAGACCGTAGAATTTTTCCACCTGTTTCACTCCTCAACATCGGCATTTCTCTCAAATCAGCTAATTTCAAGCCTCTTGGCTGTCTCCCATTTATTACATCTTCTTTAATTTTTGGTGCTAAATAATTTCACCTTTTCTTTCCCTACTAAGAACTTCACAAACTCAAGATTTTCATGGTTATAACTGACAGCATGGTGCACAGCCATCTTCTCGACGTACATAATTAACATTAGCCCCTTTATCAAGTTGAGCTTCTACTCCACTGCAGTCTTTTCTCTTGACAGCATCAAGAAGTAATTCATTTCTTAGTAAATTTTCAACTTCTTCATGTCCTCCATCATTTGCAAGTTCCAATGGTGATCTATTATTGGAATTTTTAATATCAATTCTTGCTCCTTTTTCTATGAGAAATTCTACAGATGGTAAATGTCCTTCCTTGGCAGCATAGTAGACTGATCTGTAGTTTTAGAATTATTAATAAATGATTCTTGTTGTTGCTTTTCTATTAGAAGCTTTACAATTCCTAGATATCCTTTATTGGTAGCATAATGCAAAGGAGTCCAATTGTTTTTACCTTTTGTACCAACTTCTACTCCCTGATTAAGAGAAAACTTTACAATATCAATATTTCAAAAATCAGCTGCAATATGAATAGGCTTGTTTTCGTCATTAGTTTTAGTGTTAAAACTTACACCTTTATTATTTACTAAAAATTTTGTTACTTCTAAGCTATCAAACTTAGCTGGATGATGCACAGCCATCTTGACCAAAAAATCATTCCCCTATCTCGTTCTTATCATTATGCCTTATACCCTGTATTACACCTTCAGATATAGTCATTTCTAACCTCCAACATCCTTGCTAATAAACCCTCACTAAAACTGCCGAAAAGACTTTATAAGTTAATATTCTAAATCTCAATATTTTATGGTGCAGGTTTTTATTTTTAAAACATTATACTTTGTGTAGGGTATAACTACACGCATCAAAGTGAAAGAAAATCAAAAGCAAAATGATGAAGAAAATGAAAGTTTAAGTTTTCTTCAACGACTCAAGGAGAGAATTTATGCTTTAAAGCCTGTATTAGCAAGAGCCTTAATCACTAAATGAACAATGTCACGCAGAGTTTCATCCTCAATTTTTCTATATTCCCTCACTAGCCTTGATATTTCTTCGCTGCCTACATCGCTATGGAAGGCCTTATCATGTAAGTCTTCAGAGGCTTTGGTAAAAAAATACGACATATCAACCGATAGTACTTCTGCTAATTTATATAACCTATCAACTACAAGCCTAATCTCTCCGCTTTCATATCCTTGTACATGCTGAAATGAAATTTCAAGCTTTTTTCCTAAGTCTCTTTGACTAAAACCACACATTAGCCTTCTTTTCCTTATTCTTTCCCCTATTTGTTTATCGATAGGATGTTGTATAGTCATTTTACGTATCAGATAATATTAACTATGTATTATCACTTTGAGAAAAAGATTTTACCAATATATAAACTGCACTACGTAACCTTTTGCTCTTAATTTCGTTATATCCTTTGACTAACTTTAGTATTTCTTCATCATAAGCTTCATGTGAGTCAGTATGCATATCAGTAAAAAAGTTAGCAACATCTATCGATAGTGCTTTTGCTAAATCATATAATCTACTGGCCAAAACACAATTTGAACCATTTTCGTACTTTTGTATCTGTCTATACGAAACACCTATTCTCTTTCCCAATTCGGTCTGTGTCAAAGCACGATCTAACCTAAGTTGTTTTATTTTTTTACCTAATTGCACTTTTCACCTCTTATTCAAATTTACAACAAATTTTATGAAGTGGAAAAAAAGCTAGCAAAGTAATTGCTTTAATAATTTCTGCCTCTCGCTAATTAAATCGTTTGGCCTTACGTATTTTTTCTCAATTTCCCTCATCTCTTTTTCTCGTTCTGCAATGCTATTTCGTATTACTTCAGCCGAATATCTGCTTTTGCCACATGCAAACTCTGATCTTAATCTTCTAACCTTATATTCGAGCTCAGCAAATCTTTCATGCTGCTCAAGAAGCTCTATCATGTGTTTGATTTCAGAATTTAGCTTTTTTTCCTCAACATCTCTCACAATAAAAGAAAGCAGAAGCTTATCTATTTGGTAATCAATATTTGGTTGAGTAGCAAATAGATTGATCATAGCTTTTACATCAGTAGGATTTGCAACTAATAAGCTAAAATTACTACATAAAAAACTATAGAACTTTATCGTCTTCACAAGATAATTTTTCATATCTTGTGATAATTGCAATTCTTTGTGAATTCCTGACAGCAATATTTTCAATTCTTCCAAGTATTCTACATCAAAATTACCTACTTCTGTAGGTAAAAGGATCATTAGCAGCTTTTTTACAAGCTCAACATCATTTGATTTTACTGCATTATAAAGAGCTTTATCCTTATCTTCTTTTAAATCATAAAGCTCTGACGAGTTATCTATGCTGAATAGATATTCAGTATTTCCCTGAGGAGAGTAGATTAAAATGTCCACTTCTCTTAGCGGGTGGTCATCATTAAACTTTTCTAGTAACTGCTTATCGGTGGTTTCTTCTATTGCTACAGCAGCTTTACTGATCTTTTTCAGTTCAGAAACATTATCTCTTGAATTTTCAAGTATGTCTTTAGCCTTGTCTAGCAGCTGCTCATATAGAATTATTTTTTCTTCATTATCAAGTAGCTGACAATGCTTCTTCAACTTTTCAGTGGAGTAAGACAAGAGATCCATTTCTTTCAGTTTTACAATCACAATACCCAACTTTGATTGAAATTGAAATAATTTTTACAAGATGTGTTTTTCTAGTGTAAATGCCCGTAAAACTTGTTATTATAACATATAGTAAATCAATAAGTCGTATAATATTAACAATTAAATAATATTTATCACGATATGATTGAATAGTAATGAAATTAAGTGAGGGTTACAATGAAAAAAATAAATGGTAAAAAATTGTCTAGTAAAATGTTAAAAGCGGTAGAGCGAATAGCAAAAGAAGGGTTATTACCTAATTTTATAAAAGCTGCTCCAACAGCGAATAAAAAGATTAGTAAATTACCTGTCTTAACATATCCTGAGGAGCTCAATCCATTTCGATCAGCTTTATGCAGGACAAGACTAAGTGAATATGAAAATATGAAACTAAATGAATTCCTGGAAAAAGCTATTGCAGCTAAAAATATAAACGAGTTAAGTAAAGTTATCGATGAAGCTTTGGACTTAGGAATAAGAATAAATGCTGCCAATGAAGATGGCTTTGGCTTCGCTAACGTTACAATAAATGGAGCAGATTTTAATGTACAAGTTGATAAGAAAATAACTGAAATTCATCAAAAGGTGCAAAAAGAAATTGAGCCACAAATATATAGTAGGCTCACAAAACTCAGGGAAGTTGGAGAGAACGCTACTATAGAAGGAACTGTTGAAAATGTAGAAATCGATAATAAGACCTTCTATATGGAATTTTCACATAGCTGCATAGTTGATGTTGCTAAAGTTGTAGAAGGTGCAAAAAATTTGGGCTTAAGTAAAGGAGACTTAAACCTTGGTGGCAATGTTATAAAAATAGGTGATGGTGAAGTTGAAGTCAAAACTGGGAAAGGCGGTGAAAGAGACTACGTGGATATATCGGATAACAGTGCTTTTGCAGTCACATTTTATACTAGCCTAGGAGAGCTAAATTTAATGGTATACCATGACACAGCAGACTATAATCAAGTACAAATTGAGGTAGAAGATGAAGAAATGTGGAACGAGTTGCAAGAAATAGGAAAAATCGTAGGAAAGGGTTGTTTATTTGGTGGAATGTCTGTTAAAGAAGCAGTAGAAAAAGGCTGTTTTACTAGATGTGGAAGGTGGGGCGACCAAAATTCTAAAAGTAGTGAGACCTTTTCTTGGGTGAATAAATTAAAAGACAACAAAACGACATCCGTAGGACGTTCTTGATTGGAGACAAGTGGCTATGTTTCACATAGCCACTTGTCTATCAGAAATAAATAGTAAACAATTTAACTATTACAAAGTAAAGTAGTTTTTAAAACTTAATCAAATTTACCATAAATAATTTACTTTAATTAGTATTGCTTGTAGAAGTGTTTTATATTATAAAAAATACCTGAACTTTAAAATTTGTACTATTTGTTAGCAAGAGCCTTTATCACTGAATGCACAATATCACGCAATGTTTCATCTTTAATTTTTCTATATTCTCTTACTAATCTTGATATTTCTTCGCTACCTACATCACTATGGAAGGCCTTATCACGTAAGTCTTCAGAGGTTTTAGTAAAAAAATATGACATATCAACTGACAAAGCTTCTGCCAAATTATATAATCTATCAACTACAAGCCTTACCTCTCCAGTTTCATATCCTTGTATATGCTGAAATGAAATTTCAAGCTTTTTTCCTAAGTCTCTTTGGCTAAAACCACACATTAGCCTTCTTTTCCTTATTCTTTCACCTATTTGCTTATCGATAGGATGTTGTATGGTCATTTTACGTATCAGATAATATACTTTGAGAAAAAGATTTTACCAATATATAAACTACACTACGTAACCTTTTGCTCTTAATTTCATTGTATCCTTTAACTAATTTTAATATCTCCTCATCATAAGCTTCATGTGAGTCGTCATGCACATCAGTAAAAAAATCAGCAACATCAATCGATAGGGCTTTTGCTAAGTCATATAGTCTACTAGCTAAAATGCAATTTGAACCATTTTCGTACCTTTGTATCTGTCTATATGAAACACCTATTCTTTTTCCTAATTCAGTTTGTGTCAAACCACAGTATAACCTAAGCTCTTTTATTTTTTTGCCTAATTCCACCTTTCATTACTAATTTTAGCTGTTCAAGCTTATATTGAATTTTTTAATTTATAAAGTGAAAAAAAGAAGGAAAGTTGGAGAACTTTCCTTCCGGTCTACAGATTACAATAAACCACTGTCATAAAAACTAAAGTGGCTTTTCTGTGTTACGATTATATGATCTATTAATTTCATTCCTACATTTTCACAGGTTGCAGCTAATGTAAGTGTGTTATCCTCATCCTCCCTTGAAGGTTCTATATCTCCACTTGGATGATTGTGTGAAATTGCAACAGATGCTGCATCAATCAGTAATCCCTGTTTTATTATTTCCCTGATAAGTATATTACTCGTAAGCTTTCCTTTCGTGACTGCCCTATTGCTGCTTTAAAGTATTTTAGTAGCTCTTCTCTATTATCAAGAATTGACAATTTTTTTAACTTACCTTTCAGTATCCTATCAAAAATCTCTTTCAGACAAAAGATACTTGCTATTGCTCCATCGTTCATTCCTGTAACATTTTTTAGCTCATAAAAATCAGCATTAATTACCCTTCCTAAACTACTAAAGAGCTCCATTAGCCTTTTAGCGACTTCTCTTCCTTCTGCACACGCAGATAGATTACGTTCCAGTAGCTCATGGTCAAGTAAAGACCTACCTCTACTTGATAGAATACGAGTTTCTAATTTCTCTTTTCTCTCACTATTATTCATAAAAACCCCCAAGATCAACATTATATACAAATTCAGCGCCAGCTTTCTGACGCAGTAGTTCTCGAGGAATAACCCTTTTGAACTCTAAATTTGCAATGTTGTCCTTGTTGCTTGGGCACTGGGATGACATCCTTCCTAGTGAAGATTGCTCTCAAATCGCAATGTTCGTACAGTTGTGTGTCTGGGCACTGGATGCGTTTGAAGCAACTTATAAGATTTTTGACTATATATCATCAAGTATAGCGTGATTAACTTCGACTTTATACTTTGATTCCAGATAGCTAATTAATTGCTCTTTTAGCGATATCATCACACGTTTTCCGGTGTCAAGCGTGTTTAATTTACCATTTGATGAATGCATTTCTTTTAGAACACCTATTATAATTTCATTATTGTATTGAATAGGGTCTGTCACTGAACCAGTTGTTTTCATATTGAAAATCTCTTCTACAAAAGAAAAGGGGTAGTTTTGTTGATCCACTTCATTGCGTTGCATCTGCTGACCTTTAACTAATTCCACACCTTGAATTTCTTCCAAATCTGTTTTTTCTCTTAGTTGAACTGCAACCTCTTGCCCAATTTTAAACATTCTTTCTTTTATAAACTCACTACACCAAAGCTCTACCGCTAATGCCCTGCCTTCTTCAAAACTTTGCAATTTGGGTGGAACGATATCAATGATTTTTACACTAACAACAGCGTCCCCAACGCCCTTGAAATAACCTTTCTGATCCTTTTCTCGCGAAAAAATGAAAGAAATCAAATCACTAGAATCTCCTACGTTATTACCGCTTTGATCTTTTCCACTCGCATCTACTGGACCAATAGTTTGTATAGGTAAATTATATTCACTCAATATTTCTTCAATTTCTGAACCATTGTATATCTTATAGTTCACTTGGTTTATGAAATCATTGACTCTTTCAAAAGACTTTTGGTTAGTTAGAATTGACTTTATGTCTTTTTTTAAATCAACTAAGTCTTCATCAGAGATTTGATGCGCACTTTCCACTTTTATTATATGCCAACCAAAACTGCTTGCTAAAACTTCACTTACTTCACCTACTTTGAGAGCAAATACCTTTTCCCTCACGTCTTCTGGTAAAAAATCCTTAGTTATATTATTTACTCTAGTTTCCTCAAGTTTTGCTTTGCCAAACTCTCCTACTATCTGTTCAAAGCTTGTTTTACCCTCCTCAAATGCTCTTCTTGCTGTCTCAGCTTCTTCTTTGGTAGAAAATATTACATTGAATACATCTCTTTGATCTTTTAGTTCCTGTTGTTCTATTATACCATCAACTTCTTCATCTGAGATCTTGATTTGATCTTCAAAATACTTTTGGCCTAGGGAAATATATTGCGCAGTTCGATACTCAGGATAATAAAAATGGGATTTATTTCTTTCGTACAAATCAAGTAAGGCTTGATCATCTGGTTCAGGAATGTTTGTAACTGCATCTTCAGTTATTTTAACAATATCAACCACTCTAGTTTGGTAGCGACTTTTGTATATCTGCTCATCAACTCTCTCGCCAAAAGTTACCGGATAATTATCTTTAAATAACGAAGTCATGAACATCATTGCAGGCAGAACTTTCTCTAGCTTTGCTATATACTCTTTCTCTGTCATATGCAGGTCATTTAGCGTTTCATGGAATTTATTTTTGTCAAATTCGCCTTTATCATTTTGAAAGTATTTGGTATTTTTAATATGGTTTTTTATAGACTCTTCTCCAGCTGTCAACCCCAGCTCACTAATTAGGTTAAACAATAGTTTTTGCTCTATAAGTGCGTTAAGCAAATCATATTTCAGCTTTTTTACTTGTTCTCTACTCGCATCAGATCCAGAAATTTGCTTTTCATAATTTTGATATAGTGATTTATACTCATCTGACGTTATAACTTCTTTTCCAACCCTAGCTACCTCTTCTTTTTCATCATCACCTGATAAAAGGTTGCCAATTCCCATGAAGACTAATAAGCAAGCTAAAAGGACAACGGTTACTTTAGTGAAAAAATTTTTAACATTCATTTTAAACTCAGTTAATTAATGGTTAATTATAGAATAGTGATAATTTAATTCTTGTAAACCTGTTGCTTTATTAGCCAATATATATAATATTACAATATATTAACTTAAAATTTAACTCTTTTCTTAAATAGAAACATATGTTTGACTAAGTTATACTATACCTTAAGAAGGGAAAATATTTTTTTGAATCGTTTGAAATATGCTTAAACGTAAGCGCATTTAATTAACTTAAGAGGTGGGAAGTGACAAACAAAAAGTCATTGAATGACAAAATTAATGCTTTTTTAGTTTTAATAGCTTATATTTTAGCTCTGTATAACAGTAAGGGATACTTTAAATGGGAGATGCTTTTTTGATGTCAATGGAATCTTCTAAGGGCAATAACGATAGAAATAAACAGTTTCTAATGCAAATAGCTGCTTGGTTAGTAGACAACACTGGTTTAACTTTTAATCAAATAGCACAATGCTGTAGGTTGGCCCTTGAAGAAGTACAAGACATAGCTGATGAGGAAATAGAAGTTGAAAAATATAACCCTATTATTTCTGGGGTAATTACTGAAAAAGAAATCGATGATTGCAAAAAAAATTCAAACCGTGTACCAAATTTGATTATAAAAAATATAAAAAAAAGGAGTAAAGCGATTGGTAGCATTCTTGGCTTTGCCTCTACGGCAAGGCGTAGAGATAAACCTGATGCGATTTATTATTTAGTAAAAAAATTTCCTATCTTGGATAATAACGTTATAGCTAAATTAATTAGTACAACAAATTACACAGTTGAGCAAGTAAGAGATGGATCTCATCATAACATGCAAAATATAAAACCCCAAGATCCTGTACTACTTGGCTTATGTAGTCAAGAAAATTTAGAAGCAGAAGTGGAAAAAGCAAAAGTAGAAGAAGAGAAGCAAGAAAGGTTAAAAAATATAAAGAATAGCTATTGAAAATCCTCAAATTTTTGTGCTTTGTTAACATTAAATTAACTTGACTTGCTAGTGTTTATTAGTATAATGTAAGTAAAGTACGGGGTTTAATAATAATTAAGCTTAATACGCACTAAAACTAGCTCAGCCTAATTTATTATCTTATAGTCACATTTTAGGTTAGTAAGCATCAATTAAAATTTTTGGAGGATTATGACAACAATCAATGAAGATGTTTTGGCAAAAGGAAAGGTTACAGCTCAACCTGAAAAAAGTGAGCAAATTCACAATAACGATACAGTAAAACAGATGGTCAATGAAGGTACTGAGAAAAACAGAAAAACATTAGATCTGAGCGAATTAAAAGAGAAAACAGCAGAAGAATTGTTAGAGTTAGCTGAAGAAAGAAAAATTTCAACTAACGGTAAAAGCAATGGTAGAATGCTAAAGCAGGAAATGATATTCAGCTTAATGAAGAAAATGAGCGAAGAAGGAGGCATAACCACAGGGAGTGGAATAGTGGAAATATTGCCTGATGGTTTCGGTTTCTTACGTTCAGCAAGTGCAAATTATGCTCCAAGTACCGATGATGTTTATATTTCTAACGGGCAAATAAAGAAGTTTAATTTACGTACAGGAGATATGGCATGTGGAGAAATAAGGCCACCTGGTGATAAAGAAAGATATTTTACTTTAACTAAGGTTCAAAGTATAAACTCTACTGAAGTCAGTGAATTAAGAAAGTACGTCCATTTTGATAATTTGCTTCCTCTTTATCCTGAGGAAAGCATAGTACTTGAGTGTAATAGTGGTGATGATAAAAAAGGCTTAAGCATGCGTGCTATAGATATAGTAGCTCCTCTTGGGAAAGGGCAAAGAGCGTTAGTAGTTGCTCCACCTCGCACAGGAAAAACTGTATTGCTTCAGCAAATGGCTAACTCTATAGCTATAAATCACCCTGAAATAGAATTAATAGTGTTACTTATAGATGAAAGACCTGAAGAAGTAACAGATATGATACGTTCTGTAAAAGGTGAGGTAGTGAGTTCTACGTTTGATGAGCCTGCTTACCGTCACGTACAGCTTGCTGAAATAGTAATAGAAAAAGCTAAAAGAATGGTTGAGCATAAAAAAGATGTGGTAATCCTACTTGACAATATTACTAGACTTGCACGTGCTTATAACGCTGTTATTCCTTCGTCTGGGAAAGTTCTAACTGGTGGTGTGGATTCAAATGCACTGCAGAGACCCAAGCGTTTTTTTGGAGCGGCTCGTAATATTGAAAATGGTGGTTCTTTGACAATCATCGCTACAGCTCTTATAGACACTGGTTCAAAAATGGATGAGGTTATTTTTGAAGAGTTTAAAGGTACAGGAAACGCTGAGATTATACTTGATAGAAAACTTTCTGATAAACGTATATTTCCAGCTATTGACATTACAAAATCCGGAACAAGGAAGGAAGAGCTATTAGTTGATAAGGCTATACTAAATAAAATATGGGTGTTGCGTAGAATACTCAATCCTATGGGATCTGTTGAAGCAATGGAATTTTTACGTGACAAACTACTTTTAACAAAGAGCAATGCTGACTTTTTTAACTCCATGAATCACTAAAAGTAAGCCAGTTATGATGGATATGCTGAGCAAAAAGTAAAACGCTTTTATAGTTAAAATAATTGTATCCGTTCAGGCAATGGCGAACTTAGGGAGCGTTAAATAAACTATACGCGTCAAGTTAAGAAGCAAAGGTAAGAAAATTCAATGAACTTAAGGTGGATACTCTAGTCTTTCTATATCTGTCTTTCACAGAAAATTGTGACCAGTTTGTGGTAAGTTTTTTCAGGAAAATTCTCAAATTATTAATTTTGCTGCTTAACGCTAAAAACAAGTAACCGTTCACGGATTGTGAGAATGAATAAAGAACTAAGCAGTCGTAACTTTTGGAAGGGATTTTGGCCATTGAGACGTGATGTCAAAAATATCGACAACATTCTTCCACGAACCTTTCCCCACGTTCCAACCAGGTGAAAAAGCTGTTTTTACGATAGCCGTCTAATTTGCCGTTCTGCAAGGTTGTTGATTGACTTCAGGCTTTCGTAAAAACTTCCACACCATATCCTCGGCCTTAACATCTTAATGGCCATTCTCAAACCATTTACAAGCCTCGTCATTTCATGAAAAAACCCTTCTTTCGCATTAGTTGTGTAGCATCTTTTAATATTAACAAGGCCTATAATAGTGCAGCACTGCCTTACGTATTGCCAATCCAAATTCTACTTGCTGTAAAATAACACAATCTGCTACATCGCTGCTAATCTCAATCCCTCTATTTATTGGCCCTGGGTGCATAACAATCGCATCTGGTTTTGCGTATGATAGCTTTTGTGAATCAAGTCCATACAAATGAAAATATTCTTTCTCTGAAGAACTATTATTCATGCGCTCTTTCTGCAGCCTCAAAAGCATAATTACGTCAGCATCCTTTATACCTTCAATTAATGAATAATGGACTGAATCTACTTCAGGAAAATGCTTACAAATCAAAGTTGGTGGTGCGACCAAGCATATTTTTGCTCCAAACATTTTTAGCAATCTTATATTTGATCTTGCAACTCTACTGTGCAGAATATCTCCACATATCACAACTTTGAGGTCCTTTATTTGCTTTTTATGATTGATGATTACAAGATAATCTGCAAGAGCTTGAGTTGGGTGTTCACTGCTTCCATCGCCTGCGTTGATTAGCGAGCAGCTAACATTCTTAGCCAGCATATTAACAGTACCGCTATTTTTTTGCCTGATTATCATGTAATCAGGATTCATTGCATTTAATGTTTTGATCATGTCTTTTAGATCTTCTCCCTTGTTAATAGAAGAAGATCTTATTGGCAAAGTTACAACATTTGCTCCAAGGCTTTTTGCTGCTATTTCAAAAGACGCAAGTGTACGCGTTGAATCTTCAAAAAATAAATTTATTACTGTCTTATTTTCCAAGATATGACTATTTGCAGCTTCTTTTTTAAGGTACTGGTTGGCCAACTTAGTTATATTTTCTACATCATCGACTGTAAGGTCTGAGATGTTTAACAAATTCCTTCTCTTGTTCATAATTTCCTTTTCAACTACTTGAACCTATTCTACTTTCTTATTATTGTTTTTCAATAGACCTCTTGTGCAGCAATTGTTTTGGTGAAAGAACAGAAAAAGATAGTAAAGTCAAAATTAAGTTAGAAGGAAGAAAAAGTTCAGCGAGTCAAGAGTAAGGTACATTAGCATAAATCTTTCATCCCAGTGTTCAGTGGCACTGGGGATTACTTCCACTTACACTCATCCGCTATCATAACAGCCTCAAGAAGATGCTTCTCAAGTTCACTTAGAGGTAAATCACTTTGTGGATAATTTCCCCAAGACTTTAGTATATCGGAAGTTTCAACGCCTTCAATAACAGGGTATTCTTGGTTTTTTTTAGCGTATAGCTCTTGAGCCTGCTTGCTTACTAAAAATTCCAATAAGACTATAGCATTTTCCCTGTTTTTTGCGTTTTTTGTTACTGCTGCACCACTGATGTTTACCATTACGCCGTGATCATTGCGATTAGGAAAAAAAGCCCCTAGCTTGTCTATAACATTCTTTTTATTTTCTGATGAAAGAATTCTTGCAAAGTAATAACTATTTACTATTGCAACATCTCCTTCACCAGCAGCTACAGCATAAATTTGGTCAGTATCACCACCACTTGGTTTTCTTGCCATATTACTCACAATTCCACTTACCCATTCTTTCGTCTTTTCAAAACCATTATTTGCAATCATAAAAGCAATCAATGACCGGTTATATGGACTTGTAGAAGAACGCACTAATATTTTTCCTTTCCATTTTTCATTTGCTAAATCTTCATAAGTACTTAAGTTTTTAGGATTTACTGACTCTTTATTATAAACTAATATTCTGGTTCTTTTTGTAAGGCCAAACCAATAATCTTCACTATCTCTAAATTTTGCAGGTATAACACTTTTTAAAATCTCTGAATCCACTTGAGATAAAAGCCCTCTTTTTTTTGCCAAAATCAGGTTCACTGCATCTGCAGTTAAAAGCAAGTCAGCTTCACCGCCATTTTCCATGCGTGAAAGTAGCTGAGAATAATCATCAATGATGTAACGTACTTTAATGCCTGTATTTTTTGTAAATTCATCAAATAAAGTACGTACTAATTCTTCTTTGCGCGATGAATAGACATTCACTACTTGTGAATTGTCAATTCCGCTGTTTTTATACAAAAAAGTAATGACTATTAATACAACTGCTATTAAGGATGTGAATATAAAGGCTTTTTTCATATTGGATAAAAAATAACTTCTTTCAGTTAAAGATACTCAAATAGCGCAATCTTAGCAAGTGTAAAATTCGTTAGATGTAGCTAATATAATTTGGATTTACCGAAGTCAATGTATGAAATAATCGAAATTGTCATTCCAGCGCGTGACGCTAAGCCATAAAACCTACTTGACAAACTCCGCCAGCCCCCTTATCATGAAACTGAAGGTATTCAGTTATCTTCATCTGTGCAGATTAAACAGCAAGAAAACAACGTAGTTGGTGTCTTATTTTTAATTTTTTGCACTATGTGCACCTTATGTCTTCACAATATTTCTAGGTTTTTACCTACACAAGCTGAAACGCGCTTATAAGTCGTTTAAGACAGTATAGTACGCCAATTTGCAGGATTAGAGAGTGACAACTAGCTAACACGGGGTTTCTTTTGCCTTTTTTTCTGCTTAGTAAATTTCTTAAACATTTGAACTAAGGTGAGCTGCACTTAAAAGCAGCTAAATTGCAGTGTTTAAGACTTAAAAAAACGCCAATACAGAAAATAGACAATGACCAGGGCCTCTTTTGCCTTTTTTTTCGTTTGGTAAATTTCTTAATGTTTATAGCTAAAAGAGCCCAAGAGAGGTGTCATCCCGCTGCTTGTTAGCGGGATCTATGTTAAGAGATACCGCGAATGAATCGCGGTATGACGTAGGAATGAATCGCGGTATGACGTAGGACTGCTGTCATCCCAGTGCCCAGACACTGGAATCCAGAAAACTTAACTTTAAATAAGTGGCTGCATGATAAAGACTAGATCCCAGTGTCACGCACTGGGATGACATTATTAGGAGCACTGGGATGACAGCTACCCTGACAACCGTCATCCCGCTACTTGTTAGCGGGATCTCTTGTTAGCGGCTGAGATACCACGAATGAATCGCGGTATGACGGTCTGCGGCGGAATGACGATAATCTCGTCATCCCGCTACTTGTTAGCGGGATCTATGCTAAGGAGATACCGCGGCGGTATGACGGTTCGTGGCGGTATATTCGTCATCCCGCTACGTGTTAGCGGCTAAGAGATACCGCGGCGGTATGACGTATTACTTATTATAGCTATAGTTCTACATGAATTACAAAAGTAATATTTACTAGATCTTAATATTTTAGATCTATATTTTAATAAATAATGAGCTGTAATTAGTATGAATGATCCATTTAAAAGTGAGAACTATAAAAAAAATCTCGACTCCTTGATAGAAGCTATAAAGCTGAAAAATATTGGTGAACAATATAATAAAACAGTGAGAGATTTATCCCAGACATTAGAGAGTTTTACAGATAAGGCAGAAGATGTAGCTAAGTTTGTTATATGTAGTGACTTGAATAATTATATAGAACCGGTGAACAAAAAGCCATCAGGTTTTTTTGGAATATTCAAGGAAACATTTAATAAAATCTTGGGAAAAGATGCTTCAATTCAGGATAACGATATAAGAAATTTTGCTAATGATAAATTGCCCAGTCTTGCTGAAAAAATAACATTCGAATACCTAAATGTTTTAAAGAAAATTTCAGATTTAGAGCAAAGTAAAAAAAATCAGGAGGAACATAGATTGTATGGAGTGAACTTAGAGGATAGAACAGCGTCAAAGCAAGAAGAAAATCCTTTATATGAGCTACAAGCAGGAGATTCAGGCTATGGAAGTTCATTAAATGAAGAGCATGAATATGAAGACATATCACATTATCAAGAGAAAAAGCAAAAGGAAAATCCTTTATATGAGCAGAGAGAAGATTTAGGCTATGGAAGTTCATTAAATGAAGAGCATGAATATGAAGACATATCACATTATCAAGAGAAGAAGAGTAAAATTTTAATAGAAAATTCGCAGAGTTCAAAATCGCCCAAAGAAGAGCCAATTTATGCAACAGTTTCTAAAGAACATATAGAAGCAAAAAGAGAACGTAAGCAGAAACAACAACCTCAATCCCTCGTACTAACAAAACCACTAAAAGCATCGCAAGTGCCAAAAAAAATGTTTACTACTGTTCAAGAAGTTAGACAAGAATCGAAAGTGGTAGTCAAAGATAAACCTGCAGTACCGCCAAAGCCTAAAAATCTAAGCCGTGCTGATCAAAAAGTAAGCACAGAGCCAAAAGTAGTAGAAGTAATTCTTAAAAAATCAGCTGAAAGTAAACCTACAGTACCACTAAAATCTGAAAATCAAGACAATAGGAAATCAGCACAAAAAGCTGCTGGTAAGGCGATACCAAAAGTAGCAGCAGCTACTATGAAAGGAGGAGCTAATCGCGAGATGGGCAGTAAAGTAAAGGCATTAAAAGAAAAATTTGAGCAAAATCAAGCAAAACTACCCCAGCAGCACAAGCGGATATCGGTGTGAAGAAAAAACAATCTCATTCATTTCTAACAGAGAATAAAAGATCTGCAACGAAACACATAACAGCAAAATCTGATCCAAAATCTCATGTCAGCAAAAATCCTCCTTCCACACAAGTAAGTGTTAAGGAAATGGTTGCACAAATTGAGAAAGGAAAAGGAGGAAGATAGTAACATTTGGGAAAAAAACATATGGTCAAGTCAAGAGATTGTGAGCAAACTTAGGAAGTTATAGCTAAACTGACTGTATCTGTTCAGAGGAGTGGCTAATGTGCAAATATTGAAGCAAAGTGCGTGACTCACAGCTGTACGAACATTGCAATATGGCACATAGTAAACGATGTCATCCCAGTGCCCAGACACTGGGATCCAGTTTTCCATATAATCTCATCGAAAATGTTGTAATCACTTTCTGTGCTAGTTTGCTTGTGAACAAGCAAACTTTTCTGGTTCCCAGTGTCAAGCACTGGGATGACATCATAGGGACACTGGGATCTAGGGAATGTTCAAAAAACTGTGTCAAATCAACTCATACACTTCATTACCAACTTCATGATGAAGTTCTGCAGTTGGATGGAAATAATCAAAAAAGAAATAATCCTTTAGTGTTTCTTCGCTACACCCAGGGTTATAGTGAACGTCAAGTTCCCCTTTAAATATCAACTTTAAGAGTATTTTTATATTTTCTTTAAATCTCCCAATTTGGTTTGCAATGTTCGATGTGCATGCATCTTGACAATTTAAACCTTTGCTCTTGTATTCGCTAAGCATACTTTTCATTTTAGAGTTAAGATCAAATGCTTTTATTTCAAGATTTGTACTTTTCTTCATATAATCTAAGCCATTAGCCGATTTTGCATTGAAACTCTCTGTGAGCTTCGTAGCTAGTTCCCTTGCTTCTTCATCTCTATTAAAAGCTGGTATTGAGCCAACTTCAGGTGCGTTTGCAACAACTACATGCTTAACACCATGTTCATTTAGAACCTTAAGTGCATTACATATTTCACTCACTGCTTGTTCCAACACTTCTTCCGCTTTAGTATCGTCATAAACAGTGGCAACCATAACATCATTTCCGCCGATTATGATGCAAAATAAATCTTCTTCACCTATATCTGGATGATGTTTAATTACCGCATCTAGCTGGTTAGCTAAACGAAATTTATTGAAGAAATAAGAAAAAATAGGGTCAAAAATTTCAGATGCTGTTGCACATGAAACTGCATAGTTTTGACCTTGCTGTTCGTGGCATTTCCCAAAAAATGAATAACTCCACCCAGGTTTAAATTCGTCTAAATCTAAATATTTTGCTACATATTCAACAGCAGTAGGGCCATTGCTAAAAGATCCTCCTTGATAAAAAGGGTCATCAAACTTTACGCTTTTTGCAAAGGATAAGTTATTTAAAATTCCAATGATTGCGCCATTATCGGATAAACTATCACCCAGAACATAAAAATTTCTATACTTTGAATTAGAATTGTCATTTTTGTTTGTCATAATATTTACCGTAGATTAGCATGTTGTTTCATTAGATTCATAAAAAAAAATAGCGGTGCAACTTTTTTACAACCCCCATTTTAAACTTTATTGTGCATTTCCTTCATATCATACCTTTTTGAAAAAACGTTTTATTTTAAAAACGCTCTGACTTTTTCTCCACTTTTTCCGGGCAAAATCAGCTTCTTCTTAACTTGACACGTATACTTAAAAGAACCCTCTAAGTTTTCTAGCGCGGCTTGGATGTTTCAACTTGCGCAGTGCTTTTGCCTCTATTTGCCTAATTCTCTCACGTGTTACATTAAAAATTTTTCCTACTTCTTCTAAGGTATGCTCCTTCCCATCTTTACCAAGGCCAAAACGCATTCTTAGAATTCTTTCTTCCTTTGGTGTTAGAGTTGCAAGAACATTGGTTGTAATGCCACGCAAGTCAGCAAGTATTGCAGCATCCTCTGGTCTGGAGACTCGCTTATCTTCTATACAATCACCGAAGGTACTACTATCATCCTTTCCTGTTGGAGCTTCAAGACTTACTGGGTCCCTTGCTATTTTCATAACTTTGCGTATTCTTTCCAGTGGCATTGTCAGTTCTACACTTAATTCCTCTAACGTCGGCTCTCTTCCCATCTCATGAGTCATTTTTCTTAATGCTCTGTTGATTTTACTGATAACTTCTACCATATGAACTGGTATTCTAACTACTTTAGACTGCTCAGGTATTGCCCTAGTGATTGATTGTCTTACCCACCAAGTGCCATAAGTCGAAAATTTATATCCACGTTTGTAATCAAACTTATCCACGGCCTTCATAAGACCAATATTGCCTTCTTGTATCAAATCAAGCAGATCAAGGCCTCTTTTTGAATACTTCTTAGCAATGGAAACTACTAGCCTTAAGTTAGCCTTAATCATCTCTTGCTTTGCTTCAGAGACTTCTCGTTCGTGTTTTTGTATTCTCCTGATTAGCTCCTTAAATTCTTGCACGTTATCTTCCTGTATATGCTGCTTAATACCGTTCAAAGTACTAGCTATATGTTCAGAGTTATCGTCTATAAACCTTAAAAATTTGTTTTTTAATTCACCTGTAAAAGAGGACTGATTTTCATTGATCTTTAAAAGACTTATCTTTTTCAATTCGTGCTTTAAAAGCACGTCATCATAAACTTTATAGAAACTTTCTCTATCGATATCGTATTTTCTAGCCTCAGCAATAAGATTAGCCTCTTCAAGCGTAATGGATCTATTTATCTTATAAAGTTCTTGTGTAATTCTGGCAACAGCAGCATCATTTAACTTAATTTGTAATGCTATAGACCATATTTGACTATATAAATTCTCTAGTTCATCAGAGGAATCTTTAGAATTTTTTCTTAATACCAATGCTTCATTTGTTAAAGTAATTATCTCATCCAATGCAACTATGACCTTTGGCAATAAGTCACTTTCCATTTCAAGAATAGAAACATTTAAATTCGCTGAATTTATATCTTCATTATCACCGTCTTTCTCATCATCACTTTTTTTACTATCTTTCTCATCATCACTACAGTACTCAGCATCTTCAGAAACATCCTCAGAATCCTCAACATCTTCAGCACTTTCTTCACTCTCTTCTTTGGGTACCACATTAAAGTCAGAGTTATAAATTGCATCCAGATCTATAATTTCTCTCAGTAAGAGAGCTCCACTACTTAAATCATCACGCCATACTTTTATCACCTTTAATGTTACTGATGTTTCAATTATTGCACGTAACATGTTATGCTTTTCAGATTCAATTTTTTTTGCTATCTCGATTTCATCTGCCCTTGACAAAAGCTTTACAGAGCTCATGTCTTGTAAATAAATCCTCACTGGATCATCATTTTGTACTAAAGTTGCAGTAACATTTGGCGATGTGTCATCATCATCAAGTTTACTATCATCACTGTTGGAAGGAATATCTTCTTCATCTTCGCTACTTTCAAGCACATTAATTCCGGAATCCTGCAATAAAGATATAGCATCATCTATAAAATCAGACGAAAAATTTTCATCTGATAATTTATCATTTATATCATCAAAGGTGACAAAACCACCTTTTTTTATACCTTTAGTTACAAGATCTCTGATAATTTTTTTCTTATCTTCTGCATCATTAATAGTTGACATCATTACCTTTATAGTTTATAATTTTATTTCTTATTAACAAATAAACTTACAACGAGCAAGTCTATAATTTTACTTTTAACTTGTGGCTATTCGTTACTTCATATAGTTTAAGATACTGTTAATTTATGTACACTTGTCTTGATCAATTGTTCCATACTTTTCTTCCATTTTTACTGCTATGGACAATCCAACTGAAAATGTTGCAATTCCAACCACTATAGCAGTAAGCATTAAAACATGAGGTATAGGATTGCTATATGAATAAAAATTTGAAACCAATATAGGAGGCAAAGAATTTTTTATATATCCTAGAGATATGTAAAACAACAAAACAGATGCTTGGAAGACGCTTACCCCTATCATTTTCTTGATTAAATTTTTATCGTTTATAATAATATATAAACCTAGCACCATTAATACAATAATAATCGTATAATTATATAAAGTCATTGTTTTTTCCTACGAGCAAAATTCATATATATAATTAACATAGAGGAGCAGACAGTAAATGCTACACCTAATTCCACCAAAAAAATACCCAATTTTTGACCGGTTCTATTATTGGCTGACAAGATATCATAAGATAAAAAATTTTGGCCAAGTAAAGTTGTTGCAACGCCCGTTCCTCCATAAATTAAAATACCTAACACGTTAGTCAATCTAATCACAGAATAAGGTATTGCTTTTAGAGTTGTAGATACACCAAATAGCATTGAATATAATATTATCCCGGAGGCAATAATTATTCCTGCTTGAAAACCTCCACCCGGAGTGTAATCACCGTGAAATTGTATGTATAAACCAAATAAAATGATAAAAGGTATCATCAAAAATGTTACTGCATTTAATATCGGATCTTTAATCATTGTCTTTTTCTTCTTTTAATATCAACGTTATACAAAGCGCAGCAGTAAAAACTACTATAGTTTCTCCAAACGTGTCATAACCACGAAAGCTTGCCAAAACAGCTGTCACTATATTAGGAATACCGGTAGCTTTTTCGGTATTTTCCACATAATAAGGAGCAACATGCAAGTGGATCGGAGCATTGTGGCTGCCAAAATCTGGCAATTGAATCATAAAATATGACAAACATACAGCCAGAAATAACATAAAAAAAAGCGTTATAGGGTTATGAGATAGATTTACTTTATGATTCTTTATCAAGGAGAGTGCTGCAAACGTAAAAATCGTACTGAGCCCCGCACCAACAGAAGCTTCAGTAATTGCAACATCAGGTGCATTCATAATTAAGTATATAAGCGCAATAAGTGAACTAAATACACACATTAGAACAGCACTTACGACTAAATGTCGCGAGAAGACTATAAAAACCGTAACTGTTAGTAACAACAAAAGTAGCACTACATTTAATATTTCTAACACCTTAACCTTCTTTAACAGTTTTTTTCTTAACTTTATAATAAGTGCGCGCTAAAATATAGCCATTAGTTGAGCTAGCTACCCATATTATAAGAATTAATAATATTATTTTAACAGTATTGATTGAAAATCCATTCTGCAAAGCAAAACCAATTAACAATAGCGTTGCACCGCTAGAATCTGTAATACCTGCTGCATGTAACCTAGTATAGAAATCAGGAAATCTAATTACTCCCACACTTGAAATGATTACTGAACAAATGCCTAAAAATATAAGAACGGATCCTATCATAAATTATTAAAACAACATTAATCTCATTAGTGCTATAGTTGATATAAAGCTAACGCTAGCATACAACAATGCTATATCAATTAAAAAAAAATTATTCAGAATGATTGATATTGCTGTTATGAGTACAACTACTTGCGTTGAGAAATTATTGAACGCTAAAACCTTATTGTACACATCACTTGACTTAGACACTATGCGGCACAACATTACACTCATACAGAACAACAGTGTATAGATAGCAATGTGAAGCATTTAAAGACTATGTAACTTCAGTAGATTTCTAAACGGATACTTCTTCATCGCCATCTTGATCATTTATTTCATCATCTATTTCACCATCCACTTCATAATCTTGGCTTTCTTGACTTGCATCAAGATCTGTGTTAAATTGACCATCAGAAAAATTTAATAAATTCGCTAGCTTACTTGTATTACTGCTGTAAACATTATTCATATTTCCTTTCATGTACTCCTTGCATCTACCTACCAAAAGGTTAAATAGCTCATGAGTATCCACCTGTTTTTCTGCTATTTCATATAAGGAAACTATGGTGTTTTTATGGTCTTTAAACTGAACTGTTTGAACTGGATTACTTGCTCCTGTATTTAAATCATGTGTTCTTTGACTTGCCAATAGAACCAATTTGAAAAGGTTACTTACCTGTTCTGTACACTTTTCTACAATAGACTCAGCCATAAGATACTACCTTAATAAGTTTTATACTATATCACAAAAAACAAGTTGTCAACTTTGTATCTATTGCGATTCAACTTCATGTTTTACTTTTTCTGCCTCAGATTTTATTTCTTGGCTTTCTGTCATCGTGATTGTTATTTCATGATCAAGTTTTTTTAGAAATCCTAACAATCGCTCTAAAGAAAAACCATCTATTTTACCATTTTTAATTTGTGATACCTTTGGCTGATCAATACCAAGTTTCTCAGCTGCAAAAGCCTGAGTCCAAGCATTTTTTTCTATAATTTTATTTATTATATAAAGCAACTTTGTTTTTATTGCTGCACTGTCTAAGTTATTTAACGATATTATTTCCATAATTCTTACACTCACATATCAATTAACTTTATTAAATATTATAGCATAATATTTAATATACCAAGATATTAATATCATATAACTTGTCAATAATTATATGATATCAAATTTAAAACTTTAAGTTGATTGTATATTAATATTTCAATCAAATTTCTAGTAATTTTAAATTACCATTTTACCATCAGCCTCTCTGAAAAAATCATTTACAGAAAGAACAAGCTAAAATTACAAAGCTTGAAATACAAAAATAATTATTTTATAAATTTATCTTACATAAGAAGTTTATATCTCTATATCTTAACATAGATATTTATTTAAATTTTTAAAATTTCTATTTTAACGAGAATTCTATATACTATATTTATAATATAACTTAAATATTTGTTGCTTTTTAGCTGGAACACTATTTAGTTAGTAAGTAAAATTGTGTTGAATATGACAAAAATAAAAAAAGATGTTGCTGTTATTATGGGAAGTGAGTCAGATTACACCACTATGGTCCATACCGTCGATATGCTAAAAGCATTAGAAGTTTCACATGACATATTCATAATATCTGCACATAGAACACCAGAAAGGCTCTTCAATTTTGCTAAATCTGCACAAGAAGAAGGTTTTAAGGTTATTATAGCTGGTGCAGGAGGTGCAGCTCATTTACCTGGTATGGTTGCGTCATTAACTTGTTTACCAGTTATCGGCGTTCCTGTGCATAGTAAACAATTAAATGGGCTGGACAGTCTACTCTCTATAGTTCAAATGCCAAAGGGTGTTCCAGTTGCAACCATGTCTATAGGAGAAAATGGAGCATATAATGCTGCCATTACCGCCGTATCTATATTGTCAATTTCCAACAGTGAAATTGCAGGTAGGTTAAAAAAGTGGAGAGAGAGACAGACCAAAGAAGTAAAAGAAAAACCAGCTTCATAATAAATCTATGGCAATAATCCTTCTAGACACAAAAACCATAAACCGTATAGCAGCGGGGGAGGTGATAGAAAGGCCAGCAAGTGTAGTAAAGGAATTAGTGGAAAATGCAATAGATGCTGGAAGTTTAGAAATAGAGATCAAAATAGAAAGTGGTGGGCGTAACCTTATTATTGTGACAGATGATGGTAACGGAGTAGAAAAAAACGATTTAGAACTTGCGTTTATGCGCCATGCTACTTCAAAATTGAGCGATAGTGAGTTGATAGAAATCAAGCATCTTGGCTTTAGAGGAGAAGCTCTGCCTTCAATAGCAGCAGTAAGTAGGATAAAATTATCGTCTAAAGCAAGCGGAGCAAGTGAAGCATGGTCTATAAGTTATGAGGGTGGAGAAAAGATGGGGGAGCTAACTCCTTACTCTTTATCACAAGGGACACATATTGAAGTACGAGATTTGTTTTTCGCTACCCCAAATAGACTAAAATTTCTAAAAACCGAAAGAGCAGAAACTCAAAGCATTGTTGATATTGTAAACAACCTAGCAATGGTTAACTATCATATAGGGTTTACTCTCACTTCAGGTAATAAAAAGCTCTTAAAATACGCTAAGCAGACTTCGTTATTTCATAGATTGTGTGAAGTAGAAGAAGAATTTCAGGGCAATTCTTTGGAAGTCAATGAAGAAGAAGACGGCATCAAACTTACGGGACACATCTGTAAGCCAACCGTCAATCGTGGTAAGTCAACTCAGATCTATACATTTGTTAATGGAAGGCCAATTAAAGATAATTTACTTATTGGTGCGGTTAGGTATGCATATCATGATTTTATTCCAAGCGATAGGTATCCTTTTGCAGCGTTACATTTAGAGATACCTTATGATCAAGTAGATGTAAATGTGCATCCAAATAAGTCAGAAGTAAGGTTTCAGAATAAGAAGCTCATATATGAGATAGTGACAAGAGGATTAATCAAAGCGTTGTCAAGAAGGATAGGCACCTTTGATGTCATTTCAGCTAGTGACCAGAAAACTACTAATGCAATAGAGGGTTTTTTGAAAGGTTCATTATCAGATCCTTTTGATAAACCTGATGTTCAAAAAGAATTTTACGAAAGGAAACCAAGTCCTTTTGAAAATCAACTAATAAAAGAATTTGCTTCTCCAAATGAAAAAGCAAAAGGCTTATCAGAACAGTCAAAATCGTTTGATTATACCGGCATACAGAAATCCCCATCACAAGCGGAAATTATGGTTCTAGAAAAAAAGGTGTTAGAGCAAGTTGATTTGATAGAGAGCCACCCGCTCGGGTTTGCACGCTGTCAGGTCTATAATACTTACATTATTGCCGAGGTAAGAGACAAATTGATTATAGTTGATCAGCATGCAGCCCACGAGAGGTTAGTATATGAATGCCTAAAACAAAAATCAAGTATAAAAAGACAAAAACTACTTCTTCCTGAAACGGTTGAAATCAAAAATCAAGCTGGAATAGAGATGATTGAAATCTATAAAGATAAGTTATTTGAAATGGGTTTTGATATTGAAATCAAATCAGAGAATAAAGTGATAGTAAAAGAAATCCCTGCAATTTTGGGAGCAATAGATGTGAAAGAGATGCTAATTAATATAGTGGGTAGATTAACGGAAATAGAAGATACATTGCCAGTAGAAGACAAAGTGAACAAGATATTGGCTACTATCGCTTGTCATGGATCAATTAGAGCAGGCAGGAAAATGAGGTTAGAGGAGATGAATGAGCTGCTGAGACAAATGGAAAAAACTCCATATTCCGGGCAATGCAACCACGGAAGACCAACTTATATAGAAATGAAACTCAGTGATATTGAAAAACTTTTTGAGCGCAGGTAATGAGGTTGCCATAAATATGTAAGTGCTCTTTCCTCGTCATCCAAGTAGCTCATAGAAACGGATTAAACGAAAAACGACTTGACAAACTCCGCCAGCTCCCTTATCATGACAATAAGGGTATTTATGACTCAAAACTTGTTTTTGACCTGCAGGCTCAATGACAAAATTCAGTAAAAAAACTCAGGTATTTATTGGCGGATTACATAAAATTATAGCGGCTGCATGTCTTTTAAATTTTTTCTACATTCAGCCAAACCGCGCTTAAACTAAGCGTCAGCACATTATTACAGCGCCACTTACAGTAATATAGAGTCAAAACTCGCTACTCGGGGCTTCTTTTGCCTTTTTTTTCATTTGGTAAATTTCTTAATGTTTATAGCTCAAAGAGAGGTGTCATTCCAGCACTTGATGCTGGAATCCAGGAATTTTATCAAGTATAAAAGTTATGTTAAAATGCACCATTTATGGAAAACTAGATCCCAGTGTCTGGGCACTGGGATGACGAGAAAGGAGCACTGGAATGACATCATAGGGGCACTGCCATTATAGAGTGAACCAGTGTCAGCTACTCGGATGACAAAGAAATAGGCACTGGAATGACATCATAGGGGCGCTGGAATGACACCCTGACAATCGTCATCCCGCTACTTGTTAGCGGGATCTATGTGAGATACCGTGAATAAATCACGGTATGACGGTTCGCGGTGGTATAGTAATTCGTCATCCCGCTACTTGTTAGCGGGATCTATGCTAAGAGATACCGCGAATGAATCACGGTATGACGTAGATTGCTGATAAATCGTCATTCCGCTACTTGTTAGCGGGATCTATGCTAAGAGATACCGTGAATAAATCACGGTATGACGGTTCGCGGCGGTATAGTAATTTGTCATCCCGCTACTTGTTAGCGGGATCTATGCTAAGAGATACCGTGAATAAATCACGGTATGACGGTTCGCGGTGGTATAGTAATTCGTCATCCCGCTACTTGTTAGCGGGATCTATGCTAAGAGATACCGCGAATAAATCACGGTATGACGTAGATTGCTGATAAATCGTCATTCCGCTACTTGTTAGCGGATGAGATACCGTGAATAAATCACGGTATGACGTGTTTAGCCATAGAAACTAAAAAAGTTCTTTTTTAAAAAACTTAAGTTATACTTATAAGTGTTTGATATCTTATATAGTAATTATGTCGAGTTTAAGCTGCCTTTATGGCGATAATGCAGAATTTGTAGAAGAAATGTATAGCCGTTATCTGCAGGGCGATAAATCAATCGGGGAAGATTGGTATAGAATTTTTTCAAGCAATTTAGAAGTTAATAAAGCAGAGCCCTGCAATGCAACTAAGGTAGATGATTCAGTTTCTAGTTTAGCAAATTTCTTCAGGTCCTATGGTCACTTTTTTGCAGACTTAAACCCATTGTCACCAAGTGAAAATCAAGAAATAGATTACCAAAAATATTCAAATCTATCTCCGGCAAGTGACGCTGAAATCTATAGAGATATTTACTGCAAGAATATCGGTTTTGAATTTATGCATATCTCCTCTTATGAGGAGAGAATATGGCTGCAGGACAAGATCGAAAATCAAACCTATACGCTGAGTTCACAAGATAAAAAGGAAATCCTGAGGCACTTGATCGAATCTGAGATGTTTGAGCAATTTCTCCATATGAAATTTCCTGGATATAAGCGTTTTTCTATCGAAGGTGGAGAGTTAGCTATTGTTGCGATTGAGAGAATTATTAGTGATTCTGCGGCTTTTGGCATTGAAGAAGTAGTTCTTGGCATGGCTCACCGCGGACGACTTAATGTTCTGACCAAAGTTATGGGCAAAGAATATGCGGCAATGCTATCTGAATTTCAAGGCAACCTTGCATACCCAAGTGGTCTTGAGGTGTCTGGTGATGTTAAATATCACCTTGGCTATTCTTCTGATCGAGCACTTACAGGTGGCAAAAAAATACATTTAAGTTTATGCCCTAACCCATCTCACCTTGAAGCGGTGAATCCGGTTTTGGCTGGAAGAATAAGAGCAAAACAGAATATAAGGTCTGTGCTTGGTATATCAATTCATGGTGATGCGGCTTTCATCGGTCAAGGTGTCGTTGCCGAGACCTTGAGCCTAAGCAACATTGAAGGTTATAAAGTGGGTGGTATTGTGCACATTGTTATAAACAATCAAGTTGGTTTTACTGCTAACCCATGCTGCGCACGATCCTCTTTTTATTGCACTGACATAGCAAAATCAATAGAAGCTCCGGTTTTCCATGTGAATGGAGATAACCCGGAAGCTGTGAGTTTTGCTGCAAGTCTGGCGATGGAATATAGGCAGAAATTTAAAAAGGACGTAGTGATTGATATAATATGCTACCGCAAATACGGCCATAATGAAGGCGATGAACCGAATTTCACTCAGCCACTTATGTATAAGCTGATATCAAAACATAAAACTCCTGGAACATTGTATGAAGAAAAATTGACTGCAGAGAAAGTATTAGATGGCGATGAAGTAAATAAATTGCGCAGTGAGTTCAGGGCAAAATTAGATAAAAGTCTTGCTGAATCAGTGACTTACACTCCAAAAAAAGCTGACTGGTTCGGTGGAGTGTGGTCAAAATTAAGAAGAGCAAAGCTGAACGATTTGAGCGAATACTACACGGATTCTGGTGTTCCGCCAGATGAGTTGAAAAAATTGGGTGTGCATATAAATAGCAATATTCCAAGTAGCTTTAACATTAACAATAAGGTTAGAAAAATACTCGATGGAAGAATAGACAGCATAAATTCTGGTAGCAATATAGACTGGGCAACTGCCGAAAGTCTTGCATTTGCGTCACTGCTTACAGAAGGAATAGGAGTGCGTTTATCAGGACAAGATTCTGGTCGTGGGACTTTCTCGCACCGTCATTCAAGGCTTGTTGATCAGGCAACAGAAGAAGCGTTTATTCCGCTAAACAATATAAATGAAAAGCAAGCTCACTTTGAGGTCATAGATAGCGCTTTATCAGAGTATGCTGTAATGGGCTTTGAATATGGATATAGTCTTGATTCTCCGTATTCACTGGTGCTCTGGGAAGGACAATTTGGTGATTTTGCAAATGGTGCACAAATTATGATCGACCAGTTTATCGCATCTGCAGAAACAAAGTGGTTGCGATCAAGCGGTCTAGTTCTATTGTTGCCCCACGGTTATGAAGGGCAAGGACCTGAGCATAGCTCCGCACGTATAGAGAGATTTTTGCAACTCTGCGCAGAGGATAATATGCAGGTAGTTAATTGTTCCACTCCGGCGAATTACTTCCATGTCTTACGCAGACAAATGCATAGAGACTTTCGTAAGCCTTTAGTAGTGTTTACACCTAAATCACTATTGCGTCATAAAAGAGCAGTTTCTAACCTATCTGACTTTGAAGGAAAATTCCTCACGGTAATTCCAGAATGTAGAACAGGTTTAGTTTCAAATAATGAAATACGTAAAGTTGTAATATGCAGTGGTAAAGTTTATTACGATATAATTGAAATGCTTGAAACACAAAAAATAAACGATATAGCAGTGATACGTTTAGAACAATTCTATCCGTTTCCGGCCGATAAATTAAGCAGCGAACTTGAAAAGTACAAGAACGCTGAAATTATATGGTGTCAAGAAGAACCAAAAAATATGGGGGGATGGTTTTTTGTCAACCCATTGATAGACGAGGTGTTATCTGACCTCAATATTCAAGCAAAAAGACCTAAGTGTATCGCAAGACCTGCTGCTGCATCTCCTGCATGTGGTTATGCTAGTGTTCACACTCAGCAACAGGAGGAAATTTTAAAGCAGCTTAATTAAACTTCACCTCTACTAGTGGAATGTTATTCCAGCTATTGCTTCCATAGTCATCAATAGAAGCGTTTAAGTAATCTGTATCAAAGCGCACGGGCACATCAAATTCGAAGCTCGCAGTGATTATCGCATCTTTTACTGGTGGCTTCATAAATGTTATTTCTCCCGTTGAATAATTTACTGAATATTCACTCTCTTCTTTACCATTTAAATAAATCTTTACTGTCCCATGTACTGGCTTTTTGATCATGCGTATATGCTTATCTTCCCCACTTACATAAGTTTTGATTAGCTGAAAAGTCGTTTTTTTGTTATCTCCTATACCAATCTTTTGATTAATGGCTATAAAATCTGACCAATCCTTAAAACGAAACCCTATTGCTTTACCTTTTCGTGCATGAAAAAATGTTATGAGTTCTGTTAGCTGCTCGTTTGATCTGACCCCGTAAGCTATGTTGTATCTAGTGCGTGCATGAGACCAATTGATGTTGCGCTGTTCACAACCGTTATGAGTTGTTACAACGTCAGTGGAAAATTCCGGTCCTCCAGTGGAACCATAAGATATATTTTCTGGAAATCTAATTTCTGTGAATGACATATGTCCTCCTATGAAAGTAAAATTGAGGTGGTGTAGTAAAACAGGAAAGATCTTAAATTTTTAAAGTTGCTTTATTAATAAGACCGTGCATTTTTAATCCTATTTCTTCTAGAAAAGTAAGGGTACTATTTTCTTCTAACTCACTTTTCAGTTCGTTAATGTTCTTATGACTCTGCGTTAATTGATATACACAAACACATGCAGCGACTAAAGCAATTCCAGCAAGACATGCAAAGGAATTGCTTGAGTAATGATAGCAGCTATAGCAGATGCTGTGAATACTATAGCAGCTATCACAGCAACTGTGCCATAAACAGCTTCTTTCTTGTAATTATTAATTAATTTTTTTTGTATTTCTTTTTGTTGTGTTTTTTGTTCTTGCTGATGAGAGGAAGGGATTTCTTTATCTATGTGAATTTGTAAAACCGGCGCACTAGTACTGGTATTAATTATTTCTTGTTGTACTTTTTGCTCTGATTGATTAGAAGTAGGAATTTCTCTATCCGTATAAACAGTCGCACTAGCGCTGGCATTAATTCCTTCTTGTCGTGTTTTTTGCTCTAGTTGATGAGAAAAAGGGATTTCTTTATCCGTATAAACAGTCGCATTAGTGCTGGTATTAATTCTTTCTTGTTGTACTTCTTGCTCTGGTTGATTAGAAGGAGGAACTCTTTTATCTGTACTAAAAATTTCTTCACTAGAAACTTGTTGATCTTCTTTTATATCTTCAGAAATTCCACTAAGGAGTGGTACAAAATGTTGCATGTAATTCACTACTCCTACAGTTTTTTTACTATTATCTATCTCTAATTGATCAAGATTCACATCTTGTATAAAAACTTCTAGATCATCATCATGTGCTGTAATTTTAGTTACTGTAACTTTTTGACTATCTTCCTCTATTGAATAAATATAAAGCTCCACTTCATACTTATCACATATCATTCTCCCTTCAACCCCTGGGCGACCCCATATAGGTGGGCTAGCTTCTGTAGCCATACTTCTAATATCTTTTAAATATCTATCAAAAGATGCAATATTGTCTGGTATAATATTGTTCTGGTTATCTTTCATTACATTTCCGTTTGAACCTATCATAGGTACAGCATATCCTTCAGCAATATTTTTTGTTATTTCATTAAAAACCCATCGTGAGTCCTTTTTGTTTTCAGCATAATCTGCACAATCTTTTCTTAATGATTTTGCGGTAAAACGATAACCAGGTTTTATATTTAACTCATTCAACCCTTGAGCCACGGAGTCAAAAAAGCAATCTCCTGTCTTTATAGCAATTCCTATGTTTAGATTTTTGGGACAAGCATTTTTTAAATTATGCAGTAAATCACTTGATTTTTTCTTTTCTTTGATTTGTCGAAAAAGAGCAATTGGTTCTCTTGTATAATTAGGCTCTTTCATATTGTAACCTCAGAATGGTAGCTATATGTTAAGTTTAACACTTTTTAATGGATTAGTCAACCTTTGCAGGCTAAGGTTATGCTCGACTGTAGGCATCACCTGCTTTTCTTGAGCTACTGCGTATCTTATACGTACTGCTATTTATCACATTCATAATTAGATTCGTTTACGTTGTCAAGTAAAAAAATAAAATTTTATAGCAAATTAATCGCTGAAGCTAGTTTTTGCTTGCGACTTAATTCATCTACTTTTTTGCGTAATACATTCAAATCAGCTGCTCCTACAAACAGACTATCCCCAATTATTAAAAAAGGTGTGCCCCCTACTCCCAAATCTCTTACTAGGAGCTTACTGCCATTTATCATTTGCTCAATTTTGTCTGCATTATTTTTCATGGAATTATTAAAGTCGTCTTCATTAATCCCTATGCTTTTCACTATATCCAATATGCTTTCGTCTGAAAATCCTCCTTTGTGACTTAAAGCAGAATAGTGAAAGTCGAAATATTTTTCTTTATCAATAAAGTAAACAGCTAAAGCGCTTTTTGCTGCCCTTAAAGAGTCATTACCAAGTATTGGAGCATCCCTAAAGATATACTTAATTTTACCGTCGTTAATTAACTGTTTTATATCGTCTTTTATAGTCTTGCAATATCCACAAGAATAGTCAAAGAAACCTACAGCTATAACACTACTATTTTCATTTCCGGAGTAAGGATAAGTAAGGTCAAATATTTGATCCTTGTATTGTGAAATTTTACTTTTGGTCACATTATCTCGAGCAGCGTAACTACTTTTAATCGACTCCTCTTTGAGAGTTTTTACGATCTTATCAAAATTTCTACTTATATAATTATCTAATTTCTCACCTATATAATCATCTCTTAGCATTTGGCTGCGATTTGAAAGCCAATTGTTTATTACTGGTAAACTTGCTACTGCCAGTATAAGGATCAATAAAAACGATATTCTAGACATACAATTTATTTAAAAACCTACAACATAAAACTTTAGTACACATTTATCTGTATATTAAAAGAAGCATCTAATATTAATATATGAAAACATTTATATCAAGTGTATTTTATAACCAGTTTTGCCTCAAATGCAAACTTTACGTACAATGGAACTCAAGCACATTACTGAAAAGCTCATCAGAAGACTTGGTGATGCAAATGACCAAACCATCGCCAGAATAGCCAATTATGAGATGCTCTATCTTTTACCGCCGCGTATAACAACTGTAAACATGGCGGTAAAAAAAGTTGATCATCTTATAACCGCCGTGTATAATGCTAACAAATGCGGCGGTAAATTATATGAGCGAACCAATAATTGGTAGAGAAAAGGAAATAGCCATTCTAGAAAGTAAGCTTCTCTTTTCCCCATTTGCTGAGTTTATTGCAGTGTATGGTCGGCGTCGTGTGGGTAAGACGTACCTAATAAAACAATTTTTCAGTAAACATGCCGATGTTTTATTTGAACAAACAGGTCTTAATAATGGTACTATGCAGGAACAACTTGCAATTTTTACACAGTCGTTATCAAATACTTTTTATAAAGGTGCAAAAATGGCTTTGCCTGAAGTGTGGCTGGATGCATTACAACAATTAACACTTGCTATTGATAACACACATGAGAATGAACACATTGTCTTATTTTTTGATGAACTTCCATGGTTAGCTACAAGAAAGTCTCGTTTTCTAGAAACGTTAGAATATTTTTGGAATATACATTGGACAAACCGAAAGAAGCTTATCTTGGTTGTATGTGGTTCAGCAGCTTCTTGGATGTTGGAAAATATAATTTATACCAAAGGGGGGTTGCATAACCGCATTACCGCAAGGATACCTTTGCAGCCTTTTAACTTACGTGAAACTAAAGAGTATCTAAGATATTTAGGAATCAACCTTAATCACCAGCAGATATTACAGATCTATATGGCTATTGGAGGAATACCACATTACCTTAAGGAAGTAAGTAAAGGATTATCAGCAGCACAAAACATTAATATGATCTGTTTTCAGAAGGGTGGTTTGTTATTTGATGAATTTGATATGTTGTTTCACTCCTTGTATGAAGAGCCAGAGACATATCTAAATATCATTCGTGCGATTGCAAAAAAGCCAAAAGGGATAAGCAGAAAAGAACTTATAAAAGCGACTAAAATCACTGAGGGTGGTCGCTTAACTGCTAAATTAAGGAGTTTAGAAGAAGCAGGATTTATTGGTGGTTTTTTACCATTGAACAAGGGAAAGAGAGGAGTATATTACAGGGTAATGGACGAATATGTATTATTTTATCTAACGTGGATTGAGCCGTTTAAGGAAGTAACAAAAAGGGCAATAATAAGTGATGCTCACTATTGGGAGTTAGCAATAAAGAAACCAGCTTGGCAAACATGGACAGGGCAAACATTTGAAGCAGTGTGTTTTAAACATGCCAATGTAATTAGAAAAAAATTAGATATAGAGCATATAGCAGTTATATGTGGAGATTGGCAATATCAACCAGAAAAATACAGTAAAGAGTCTGGTGCTCAAATAGATCTAGTTTTCGATCGAGAAGATGGATGTGTAATGCTCTGTGAGATAAAATATAGTGATAAACCTTATACAGTAACAAAGGAATTTGTCGAACAATTAAAAAGAAAAGAAGCAATTTATAGAGAAAAAACGAAATCAAAGAAGCAAATATTCTGGGTGTTAATTGCTGCAAATGGAGTTTCTGAGAACCAATATCTAAAAGATACGATACATCATGTGATTACACTAGAAGACTTGTTTTAAGTTATTTTAAATTTTAATATGTACACCAACTTACGCGACTTCATTAAAGCCTTAGAAGAAAAAAAAGATCTGATTAGGATTAAGGAGGAAGTTTCAACAGTTCTTGAAATGACAGAAATTCACCGTAGGGTTTTGTCAAACAAAGGGCCAGCTATAATTTTTGAGAATGTTGTTAAAGAGAATGGTAAAAGCTCGATCCCTGTTTTGGTGAATTTATTTGGTACTATTAAGAGGATTGCATTGGGGTTGAACATAAACCCTGGTGAACTAAGAGATCTTGGTAAACTTTTAGCATTTTTGCGATCACCTGAGCCACCAAAAAACTTCAAAGATGCCGTGAAAATGTTTCCTTTACTAAAAGTTGTATTGTCGATGCGAAGTAAAGTTGTGAGCAAGGCTCCATGTCAAGAAGTGGTGCTAACTGGGGATGAGGTGGATCTTAGTTTGCTACCTATTCAAACATGCTGGCCAAATGAACCTGCACCACTTATCACCTGGCCAATTGTGGTGACAAAAGGCCCAACGGAAGACAAGCAAGATAATTTCAATCTTGGAATATATCGTATGCAGGTTATAGATAAAAAAACGACTCTAATGCGCTGGCTTGCACATCGTGGTGGTGCAGGTCACCACAAACGATGGAAAGAGAAGGAACAAAATATGAAATTTCCTGCTGCTGCTGTGATCGGTAGTGATCCTGCAACAATTATTGCTGCGGTAACTCCAGTGCCAGAAACATTGTCAGAATACCAATTTGCTGGGTTGCTGCGCAAAAAACCGCTTGAGCTTGTAAATTGTAAGACTATTCCGCTTCAAGTGCCAGCTCATGCAGAGATTGTTCTGGAAGGCTATGTAAGTTTGGATAGATATCAAGATGAAGGGCCATACGGAGATCACACCGGCTACTATAATTCTGTTGAGCAATTTCCAGAATTTAATATTACTGCAATTACTATGCGCAAAAATCCAATTTATCTCAGCACTTTCACTGGCAAGCCACCTGATGAACCATCAATTCTTGGTGAAGCGCTCAACGAAATCTTTGTGCCCATTCTTATCAATCAATTTCCAGAGATAGTGGATTTTTATCTACCACCAGAAGGTTGTTCATATAGAATAGCGGTGATATCGATAAAAAAGTCTTATCCAGGGCAGGCAAAAAGAATTGTTATGGGCATACTTTCCTTTCTAAAGCAATTTTTATACACGAAGTTTATTATCGTTGTTGATGATGATATAAATGTACGTGATTGGAAGGAAGTGATGTGGGCAATATCAACGAGAATGGACCCTGTGCGTGATACAATCATGATAGAAAATACACCTATTGATTATTTAGACTTTGCTTCCCCTGAAAGTGGCCTGGGAGGTAAGATGGGATTTGATGCAACAAATAAAATCCCGCCTGAAACCAAACGAGAATGGGGAGAGAAAATTAAAATGAGTGAGGAAATAGTAAGAAAAGTCACGGAGAAGTGGGAAGAATATGGATTGACAGGTGATTAAATTATGATGTAGCCTATCGCCGTATATCCGGGGGTGAGTTGTTGTGAGGCTTTTTCACTTTTTATTCTTGTTAATGTGTTTTTCTCTGTATTACTATGCGGGTTTTATATTTTCGCCCTGCCCAAAAGCTACGGTTTGCTTTTCACCTGGAGAAGATTGTGCTGTACCGATAATCAGCGTAATAGATCAGTCTAAAAAATCTATCTTAGTTCAAGAATATACATTTACTCTTGGAACAGTTGCAAAATCTTTGATTAATGCTAAAGAACGCGGTGTTGATGTTAAAGTCATCTTAGATAAATCGCAACTCTACTCAAAATATAGTGTTATAAATGAATTATTTTCAGGTGGAGTACCAATTTGGATCGATGATAAGCCAAAGATTGCTCATAATAAGATAATGATTGTTGACAATCAAAAAGTCATCACAGGGTCATTTAACCTTAGTAAGACAGCTAAAAAAGGAAATGCTGAAAATTTATTAATTATTACAGATTATCCTGAATTGATTCAGCAGTATGTGAAAAACTGGGAGGCACGAATGTCACAATCTTATAAATACGCTCCCAACTAATCGAGAGCGCTTGCTTAAAATCAGTTCTAAAAACAGCAAGAGAGAGCTTTTTTGATTGATTGGCATAATGATTATGATATAATGAACTAAAAGTTTAAGGAATAAAGTAATGAATTATATAAATGATGCTGCCGGTAGCTACACTGCCATTCATGATTTTTTTCAAAACAACGGTGTTGGAGATTACAAAGTTCAATGCAGTTATGGTGGGGTGCCGTATGCTACTGATGAGTACATGCATTCTGGCGATAAATTTTGGAGTAATAATTTCATAGACTCACATTTTGGCAGGGAAATAAAAATGTATCCTCAAAGTGAACTTTTAGCTAAAGAATATGCTGGAAATACGTTGCCAGTTTCAATATCACTAGATAAGGATTTAATAAAAATGAAGGAATGTCAGAAAAAAACGAAATTTGTGGAACTAGAAAGGGAGTCAGGTGATTTAGTGTATGATAAGCAAAAGCATGTAAAGTGTTACACAACAAAGCTATCATATGATGATGTACATATTTACAATAACGATAAAGTTTCAACATTTAGCATAAAATACGACGTGCCAAATGATCCGAAATACAGTTTAAATATAACATTTACAAAGGTTAATGATAATAAACCAGGATTTTGGCAAAAATTTAAAAACATGTTTTAACGTGACCATTCACTAGACTTCTTTCAAAATTGTTAGAGGGAGTGTAAGATCAAGTATTTGAAAGCATGAAATATAAGGAAATAAAAAAGTTAGAAGGAGAAAAGTTTTGACGTTTAATAGGGGTAAAAAAAGCAACATTTGAGCGAATGGTAGAAAACATGATTTTCGGATGTTTAGAAAATCAAAGGTAGCAGTATTGCCACAAACTAAAATCTTAGCTGATGCCGGCTACAGGGAAATGCAGAAGATACACAAAAATGTTGTATTACCGCACAGGAAAACGAAAAAGAATCCGTTAAGCAAAGAACAAAAAAAAGAGAACAGAACACTTATGATCCAAAGGGCAATAGTTGAAAACGTAATTGAAAAGGTTTAAAATCATTTCCGATAGACATAGAAACCGACGAAAACGTTTTGGTTTAAGATTTAATTTGATTGCTGCTATCCACAATTTTGAGCTCCTTATATGAATTTTGAAAGAAGTCTATTAATGCCTATTTTGCCTAAACTGAAGCGTCTTTTCCAATTTTTTCTAGCATTAACTCAGCAGCTTTTTGTTCAGCAATCTTTTTACTAGAAGCACATGCAGAAACTTTACCATAATCTTCTATGCAAACTGATATAGTAAATTCAGGATTGTGTGCTGGTCCAGTTTGTTTTACAAGCTCATACTCTGGTAAAGGCAATTTGTTTTTCTGAGTCCACTCTTGCAGTGAGGTTTTAGGATCTTGAGGGGGGTCAAGCATGCTTTTAGCTAGCTTTTCCCAATATTGGGTAATAAATTTTTCAACATTTTCAAGTCCGCCATCAATATAAATTGCACCTATTAGTGCTTCAAGCGAGTTTTCTAAATTTTTTAGATTACATCTCCCTCCATTGCAGCGTTCACTATTATTCATGATGATAAAGCTGCCTAATTTTATTTCTTTAGCAACATTAGCAATGGTGTTGCCACAAACTAAATCCGTCTTTCTTTTTGCCAATGCTCCTTCTTTTTCTTCAGGAAATAGTTTAAACAGTATGGCAGATACGACCATATTCAAAACACTATCGCCCAAAAACTCTAGTCTTTCGTAGCTTACAATCTGGTTTTTGCTATTCCTTTTATTTACGCTTGGGTGAGTTAGTGCCTCTTCTAATATTGCATAATTTGTAAATTTATAATCAATGATCTTAGATATTGCATCATTCAAACTCTTCATACCCATTATTTAAAAGAAAAGCACTTTCTACCACCTTTATACCAGAGAATTAGTCTTATTTTATTAAAATAATACCACCAACTTCCAAAATTAATGTATACAACCCACCACCTCACTAATGTTACTAAATCCATCTCTCCTTATTAGTTCTGCAAGTTCTAGATTAATTTTGTTTACAACTTGAGGTCCGTGGTATATGAGAGCAGTGTACAACTGCACCAAAGAGGCTCCTGCCTTTATTTTTTTATATGCATCAGCACCACTTGAGATTCCTCCGCACCCTATCAATAATATTTTGCCCTTAGTAAATTTGTACATATCGCCCAATAACTCGGTTGAAAGTTTGAACAGTGGTTTGCCACTCAATCCGCCACTTTCGTTGTGGTGGGAATGCAGATTATCTCTACTTACCGTAGTGTTGCTTACTGTTAATCCGTCAATCTTATATTCCAACGCAAGCTCAGCGATATTTTCTTTCGTTTGCTGATCTATATCTGGTGAGATTTTTAATATTATTGCGGAATTATCAATTGATTTCCGGGTTAGAGTTATGGATTTCAACAATTTCGATAATTCTTGCTTATTGTGCAGATTGCGTAAATTAGGCGTGTTTGGAGACGAGATGTTCAGCACTATATAATTGCTTTTTCCATATACCATCTTTATTAAATCAACATAATCACTAATTTGGTCTTTCGATGCACTATTTTTTCCTATATTTATGCCAAAAATGCAGTCATCAAGCTTGGTTTCATCTATTTGTTTAAGAAAATAGTCTATTCCTTTATTGTTAAATCCCAATCTGTTAATTACCCCTTGATCTTTAATTAACCGAAAAATTCTTGGTTTTTTGTTTCCATATTGTGGATTACGAGTTACAGTACCAGTTTCAATAAACCCAAAACCAAATGAAAGCATAGGCCTTATAACTTCTGCATTCTTGTCAAAACCTGCAGCCAGGCCCACGGGGCTTCTGAGCTTACTACCAAAAAAATTCACACTCAAAGATTCTGGTAGCTCTATAGGATTCTTATAAGGTATTTTCTTTAATGCCATGATTGCCAAAGAGTGAGCAACTTCAGGCGGCAGTAAAAACAATAAATTACGTAATATCATTTTGTAAAACACTTTGCTTATTTTTAGTTTATTTTTTACCATGAAACGCTATAAGAGTATAACCATAACTTGAAAAGAAATTAGACTTCTTGCATAACCATATAACGAACTTTTATTGGAAATAGAAACAAAAAACTTACTTGACAAGCTTCGCCAGCCCCCTTATTATGACAATAAGGGTATTTATGACTCAAAACTTGTTTTTGACCTGCAGGCTCAATGACAAAATTCAGTAAAAAACTCAGGGTATTTATTGGCGGATTACATAAAATTATAGCGGCTGCATGTCTTTTTTATTTTTTCTACATTCAGCCAAATCGCGCTTAAACTAAGCGTCAGCACATTATTACAGCGCCACTTACAGTAATATAGAGTCAAAACTCGCACTACGGGATTTCTTTGCCTTTTTTTTTATTTGGTAAATTTCTTAATGTTTGTAGCTAAAGCAATTTAAGAGACTGAAAATGGTCTCATTCCAGCGCGTGACGCTGGAATCTAGTCTTTATTATGCAGCCACTTATTTAAAGTTAAGTTTTCTGGATCCAAGTAGTCAGGGCACTGGGATGACACCTTTTTTCTACTTAGTTTGGGTTATGCAAGAAGTCTATTGATTTTACTTATGAATAAATAATGGATAAGCTTTCTCTATAGGTTACACACTTAAAGCTACTGTTGAATTGAGCAACTTTTACAAGATATAGAAAATGAAAGAGGCCGGGACCGGAATTGAACCGGTATAAAAGGATTTGCAGTCCTCCGCATAAGCCATTCTGCCACCCAGCCATTTTTTATGTGTAGATATCCATTATATCTTTTAGCATAGATAAAGCTTCCTCCCTTTTGCGTTGAAAAGTGTTACGTCCAATGATTGAACCATTACCACCACCCTGCTTAATTTCTTTCGCTTCATTGCATATGTCATTCACTGATTTCGATTCGCCACCAGAAAAAACTACTATTCTTTTCCCTGCAAAACAAGATCTTTTAACATATTCAATTCTTTTAGATAATGATTCAATATTTTCTGTTTCTATTTTCTCCCTTTCCAAATATTTAGTTGGAAGTTTTACTTTGATTATATTAGCGCCAAGTAAAGCTGCTATGTGCGCAGCATAGGCAATAACATCAACTGCTGTTTCACCTTCTTTGGAAATTCCTTCACCACGTGGATAAGACCATAGCACTACTGCAAGCCCATAAGATTTGGCTTCAGCTACGATTTCACGGGTTTCTTCCATCATATCAAAACACTTAGCAGAACCAGGATATATAGTAAATCCAACAGCCAAGCAGCCCAAACGCAGTGCATCTTTCACAGAAGAGGTTATTGCTTGATCAGAAGTCAGATTTTTTGAATGTAAGGAGTTGGAACTATTAAGTTTCAAAATAAGTGGGAGCATTCCAGCATAAGTTGAAGCACCAGCTTCAATCATACCAAGTGGAGCAGCATATGCACTTACTCCCGAATCAACTGCAAGCTGAAAATGATAATGTGGGTCATAAGCATCAGGGTTAACTTCAAAGCTTTTTATTGGCCCGTGCTCAAATCCTTGATCTACGGGCAGAATCACTAACTTGCCAGTACCGCCAAGCTTTCCATGCATGAGAATACGAGTAAGATTTGCTTTTACCCCGGGGTTTTCACTTTCGTAGTAGCTTAGGACTTGTTTTACTTTATCACTTATCACTATAATTCAAATTAAATTTAAGTTATAAATTGTAACAAAGATGAAGTTCAATACAAGGATTTTAAACTATATTAAAAGCAATTTTATTTTCTACTTTATTCATATAGATTCTTAATTTCTTTCCTTTTATTAATTTACGATTCAGTATTTCTTCCGCTAAGTAACTTTTTATCTCTTTTTCAATAAGTCTCTCTATCGGACGTGCTCCCATTTCCTTACTATAACCCATTTGTACAAGATAAGATTTCACTTCATCCTCTACCAAGCAGTTTATGCCTTTTTGCGTCAGTTGCTTTTTCAGTTCTAGGACAAATTTATCCACAATATGCAAAATCACATCCGTACTTAAGTCAGAAAAAGAAATAATCGCATCAAGACGATTACGAAATTCAGGGCTAAAAACCTGTTCTATTGCTTTTTCGCTATCACCAATGTTAAAATTTTTATGCCCAAAGCCAACAAAACTTTTGCTGCGTTCAGCTGCTCCTGCATTAGTTGTCATAATTAAAATTATATTGGAAAAGTTAACTTTACGTCCGTAAGTGTCTGTAACACAACCATAATCCATAATTTGTAGCAATATATTATAGATATCGCTATGGGCCTTTTCAATTTCATCAAGCAGCACAACACTATATTGATTGTTAGATACAGACTCTGTGAGTAATCCACCCTGATCATAACCTACATATCCAGGAGGAGAACCAATCATCCTTGATATCGTATGAGATTCAATATATTCGGACATATCAAAGCGTATAAGATTCATGCCCATGCTTTCTACTAATTGTTTTGCTAGCTCGGTTTTACCAACACCGGTTGGCCCTGCAAAAAGATAATTTGCTAAAGGCTTATTGTAATTTCTCAACCCAGATTTAGCAATTTTAATAGAATTAACAAGAGATTCTATTGCCTGCTCTTGGCCAAAAATCACCTTTTCTAGATTAGCTTTTAAAGACTTTACTTTCTGCAAATCATCAGATTCAGATCCGCAAGGCACATTTGTAATTCTAGTAATGGTATTCTTAATATCTCTACTATTTACAATTTTACCCCTGTTTCTTAGCAATTTACAATATGCCCCTGCCTCATCAATAACATCAACCGCTTTATCAGGTAATATTCGCCCAGTAATATACTTATGCGAAAGTTCAGCCGCAGACCTAATGGCATTCTTTGTATAATATACTCCATGATACCCTTCATAGTAGTGCTTTATGCCATCTAGTATCTTTATCGTTTCATTAACAGAAGATTCTTTAACATTAATTTTTTGAAACCTTCTTGCTAGTGCTTTATCTTTTTCAAAACTAGTGCTGTACTCTCTATATGTAGTTGCACCTATACAACGTAGTGTACCTCTTGCAAGCGCAGGTTTGAGTAGGTTACCTGCATCAAGAAAGCTACCACTTGTAGAACCTGCTCCAATGATAGTGTGTATTTCGTCAATAAAAAGGATAGCACCTGGTTTTACCTCAATCGCTTTTATTATAGATTTTATTCTCTCTTCAAAATCACCTCTGTAGCGTGTCCCTGCAAGGAGTGATCCTAAATCCAAAGCATAAATTATACTGGACCTGAGCGCACTCGGAACACTGCCTTCAATGATCTTGAGTACCAAACCCTCAACTATTGTTGTTTTGCCAACACCTGGGTCTCCAACATATAAAGGGTTGTTTTTTCTACGCCTCAATAATATTTCTATAGTGCGATTTAATTCATAATCACGACCAATAACATAATCTATTTTTTTGCTTCTCGCATAGTCATTTAAATTTTTACAATAACTTTGTAGAATTTCCTCATCTTTTAGTAGTTCACCTTTATTTACTGTAGTAGGAGCGTCATTATTTTTATCAAGTTTTACTTTATGATTGGTGGTGTATTCATCTATATCGCTCAAGTATTTCATATTAGATATATGGTAAATCAAATTGGAATCTTTCACACTTTGTTTCTGCAATAGATCTTCAACGTATAAATCTTGCCCAGACAAAATTTCTACTAGAACACTTGCTCCATTTATTTCTTTTTTTCCCAAGCTATGAGCCCGTATTATTGCTCTGTGTATTATGCATTGAAACATTGAGCTAGGTTTAACTCCACTGATAATCAATTCAGAACTGCTTTGTAAAAACCCTTTTATATTATTATTATAATCATTAGCCTTAATATTGCATCTTGATAGAATGTTATCCATATTGATGATTTCATCGGCTCTGATATTACATCTTGATAAAACGTAATTTACATCCACGTCTTTAGTTAACGCCAGCAATAAATGTTCTACTTTCGCATATTTTAGATTAAAATTAGAAGCAATGAGTAGCGCTCTATTCAAACTTGCCTCTAAGTTTTTGGAAATCATCTCCTATTCTCTTTAAAAGTGGGAACTCATATATAATGAATAGCACACAATTATTAAAAAAATTGAAATCCAGCAGTTCGCTGTAGCCAATTTGAATCCCCACTCTGGATCTACGTCATAGCACCGCGATATCTCAACATAGATTCCGCTAATGAGTAGCGGAATGACGAGTTTTACGCTTATCAAGTTGTAGGTAAATCCTATTTAATATGCTTTTTCTAGTACTCTGCTTTTCTTCTTAAATGCATTGATCTTTTTTCTACCGTATTTAGTCTTTAACGTACTTGGCCTTTTAAAGACCTTTTTGCTATTACGTTTTTTAAATTGCACACTACAATCAAAATTTGGCTCTCCTTCTTTGTCTGCCAATGCAGGCAGTCTTCTCTTATCTTGAGGTGTAACAAAAGATAGCGCATGCCCTTCAGCTCCAGCACGTGCAGTTCTGCCTATACGATGAATATAGTCAGCTTGCGATTGTGGTGCATCATAATTGATAACATGTTGAATGTGGGGAATATCAAGGCCGCGAGAAGCAACATCTGTTGCAACCATGATTTGATTGCGGCCACGACGAAAAGAATTAATGACCCTTTCGCGCTTGTGCTGCCTTAAATCACCATGAATTGCTAAAGCGCTATAGTCATCTTTGTGCAATCTGCTAGCTAGCTGATCCGCTCCTTGCTTTGTTTTGACAAAGATAATGATTGATCCTTCGCGCTGACATAGTTGTGTAACAAGCTTTTCATATTTTTCTGATTCTGATGCATAAACAATCTCTTGCTTAATTTTTACAGAAGTTGTAATCTCACAATCAACAGAAATACGTTCTGGTCGATTAAGGTACTTCTCAGTAAGTTTAACTATATCACTAGGAAGAGTTGCAGAAAACATAAGAGTCTGCCGTATTTTTGGCAGATATTTCATGATCCCTTCAATTTGAATTCCAAAGCCCATATCAAACATACGATCCGTTTCATCAAGCACAAGAACGCTAACATTGCGAGTAATCAAAGTTTTACGCTCAATATGGTCTATAATACGACCAGGAGTACCTATTACAATTTGTGGTTTTTTCTGAAGCTGATTTAGCTGCCTAAAAATAGGCTCACCACCAATCAATAAAGCGACCCTTAGTGCAGAATTTTGAAATAAGAGTTTTCTTATCTCATTTGTTACCTGATGCGCAAGCTCCCTGGTTGGCACGATGACTAAAGCTGAACCAGTGTTAGGCTCATTCAGCAACTTAGCAACCAACGGAATAGCAAATGCCAAAGTTTTTCCAGTTCCCGTTTGAGCAGACCCAAGAATATCTTTACCTTGTAGCGCTAAGGGAATCGCTTGTATTTGAATCGGAGTTGGGACGAAAAGATTATTTTTATCTAGAGCTTGTGTAAGCGAAGCTGGGAGACCCATCTCATAAAAATTATTCACAATACGTTAACCCTATTAAAAGACTTCATAATAGATTAATCTTCCAATCTTAAATTTATTGCAGATTTTTTATCTTCTCCGTTTCTACCACGCTCCTCTTTAACCTCATAACTCACCCTTTCTCCTTTTATCCCCTTCTCTTTATTCTCTCCTTTAAGTGTCTCAGGCCTTATTCCTGAACGTTCCAACGTGCTAATATGTACAAAAACGTCACCCCCTTTACCTTCTGGCTTGATGAAACCATAGCCTTTTTCGGCATTAAACCATTTTACATTACCAAATTCCATTTAAACAACTCCTAAATTATTAATTAACATTACTAATGTGATGAAAAACTTTGAAATTACGATTGAGAATGCTTTAAGCTTAGCTATTGAAACTAAACCTTTATACTCCATAGTCTATTCTTAACATTACATGACAATAATACACAATTGTTGTACTTAATGCAAATAAATTTTTTAATCGTTAAGCGAACCTGCAACCGTCATTTCGCTAACTTTAATCGTTGGTGAATTAAATTGCCCACAAAAAGTTAGATCATCTGCAACGACTAAATTGCTAAACATATCCTTTAAATTGCTAGCAATGGTAATCTCATGTATTGGATACGTTATTTTTCCATTTTCTATAAAAAATCCGGAAGCGCCTTGGCTGTAATCGCCATTGATTAAATTAACACCAAAACCAAATAAATCAGTTACATATATTCCCTTTTTCACTTCCTGAATTAATTCTTCAAACGATACATTACCATTCTCAATGTAGAGGTTACTAGCTGCAGGAATAACTGCAGCATTACTTGCACGAGTTGCACTTCCGGTTGTTTCTGAGTCTAATTTTCTAGCCGAGTATAAGTCTAAAATCCAATTTTGTAATATTCCGTTTTTTACAAATATATTTTTCTTGCTAGTTATCCCTTCTCCATCAAATGGTCTCGATGCTATGCCTCTTGGCAACAATGGATCATCGATAATATTAATTCTATCGTTGAAAATCTGAGCGTTTAAACTACCCCTCAAGAAAGAACTGTTGCTTATAATACTGCTCCCATTTATAGCAGAAGCAAAACTTTTTACTAGCCCTTTTGCTGCTCTTTTTTCAAAAATAACTGGAAATTTACCAGTTTTAATTGTACGTGAATTCAATTGATCAACTGCTCTTTTTGCTGCTTCTTTTCCCATTAACTCTGGCAACTTTAAATCACTAAAATTACATGCTATATCATAATCGTAACCAACCTTCATTTCACTTTCTCTTCCAGCAACAACAGAGACCTGATTAGCAAAGGTTGATTTACTAAACGAGCCAATAAAACCAGAAACAGTCGATAATACTGTATTCACTAAAGCGTATGAAGAAGAGGCTCCTTCAGAATTAGTGATACTCTTATGTGCAAGGGCTGAATTTTCTGCAGCTTCAGCAATTTCTTTTAGGTTATCAACGGTTACAACATTATTATCTGAGATACTTAAATCTGCAGAAGAGATATAATTACTACCATTTACAGCAAAATTAATGCAAGGATCTTCTGGCGCATTCTTTGCCATTTCTACCACTTGGCTTACCGTATCACTAAGATTATTCAAATCGTTTGTAGAAATATACGCAGCTTTGTTTTTACCTGCTATAGCTCTGATTCCTACAGTGCAATTTTTAGATTGTGATATTTGCTCAATTTTTGATAGACGCTGAGAAACTGAAGTCTTATTAGTTTCATATATTGTAACTTCCGCATCTTGATTCTGCTTTTTTATTAATTTAGTGATATCTGCTGCAATATTTAATATATTCATTTTCTATTCCTTAGATTTTTATAAAGACTCTGCACCACCTATAACTTCAATTAAATCAGTTGTAATTGCTGCTTGACGAGAACGATTATAAAGCAATGCTAGTTTGTTCAGCATCTCTTTAGTGTTTCTGTTTGCTGATTCCATAGCAACCATCCTAGCACTATTCTCACTTGTTGCACTTTCAAGCAAAGCAGAGTAAAGAGCAATTACAACGTAATCTTGAACCAAAGATTTTAAAATAAATTCAATATTTTGTGGTTCATACTCATAGCCGTAATCTGTTGTTGGACCAGCCAGAGAGTTGTCAATCAAGGATGAGCCTTCACTCCATGGTTTTATTGTTTCCAACATTGGTTTTTGCGTGAAGGTATTATAGAATTTACTATAAAAAACTTTAACTTTATCGTATTTACTTAAATCTATACCATCAACCAAAGCTTCTACGTGCTTTAACGTGATCCCCTTACTATTTTCAATTTTTAAGATACTTTTAGAGTCAAACCTATTTTTACCTACATCAAAAGCTTTTTTACCAAGAAATACAATATCTACTTTTTTGCCATTTGCGATTGACTTATTTACACGCTCTTGACTAAATTTGACAATAGAAGAGTTAAAGTTGCCGCACAAGCCACGATCAGACGCAACAATGAATACTAGGTAAGAACCGTCATTACTGATATTTAGAATTTTTGCCAGTAATTTTTGATCAACTGATAGCATTAATGAAGAAATAATGCTATGCAGCTTAGATATATATAATTTTGAATTTGATAATTTCTTTTGGCTTTGTAATAACTTTGCTGCAGAAACCATTTGCATTATTTTCGTGGTTTTCTGTACAGACCTAATATTCTTAATTCTTAAGGATAATTCCTTTAAGCTCTTCATTTTGTATACAACCCTGATTTATTAAAATATATAATTGTTAGTGTCTAAAAGCAAGTTTTTTTGACATTAGAACCAAGTCTAACTAAAAAACTTGCAGGTTTATTATTTTGAAATAAGGGTTATATTAAGAGATCTACTCCAAAAATTGTTCAATAGAGGTCTTTGATGGTAATTTCCCATATATTATTATCATCACACTTTGTGGAACCTTATAACATATAATAAACGCAATTAAAACTATTGCAATTTGAACATTTATGATCCCATTGCTTTAGTTCTCTGTTACAATTTTTACACTTCCAGCCCGGATCAGGCAAAGCTTCTGAGCCCATCTTGTTTAGCCAATAAATTACCTTGTCGTGTTCTTGCAATGTAACCTTAAGTTGTATTACAATAAAGTAGATTGACATGTAATTAGCCTTTTTCATAGCAGTGTCTAAATATTGACTTGCAAGATCATATTTACCTGAACTCATTGAGGACAAAGCAAGTAAACAGTAACTAAAATAATAATCAGGGCGTAAGTTGTATAGTCTTTCAGCACCTTTACTATTTAAATTGATGTACATTTTAGCTGACTGAGGAATAGGATTTACTGCATATTCTGCCTCTAGCACTGCAGAAGCTTTTCTGATTTTTCCAAGTTTAATATATAATTCTGCCTTTAAATAATTAATGGGCCGAAAAGTTGCATAATAACTTTGTGCTCTGAGTAAAGACTTTATAGCCCCTTTAAAATCCCCTTTACTTTCATATTGTTTTGCCAAAGCACAATAAAAAACTGCAAACATTTCTTTATGGTCAAAGGGAAGAAAAATATTGAACTTAACTGCTTCCCTCAACTTCAAAATTGCATTAATCCAATCTTCTTTCAATATGCAATGCTCTATTTGAAAGGGAATAGATAGCATTTTATCATTAATTGAACTAGAGCAATATTCTATAAATTTTTGAAAGACTACTTTTTCTTGTTTGAGGTGAACAATCAGCTTATTGGCCAGAAGTAGAGCTAAGTTACGATTTTTATTTGCAATATTTGTTAAACCGTTACTGAAAAAGCTGTAATTTCCCGTCTTACCTGAGTTAAAGAGCTTTATTAAAGACAACCTATCGCTCTTCTCATTTAGACTTTTAACTACCTTTTGGGCATTCTCTATATTGTTTAAGTCTATGCTAAAGAAAGCTTCAAAGAGAAGCAATTCTTCCCTATCCCTTCTTCTATTTCTTATGTTGGCAAATGTTGATAAAATGGAGGAAAAAAAGCGTACAAGTGTAATTAATAAAAATAATAAAACTACACAAGTAAAAATAATGAAATATAGATCAATACTTATAGTGTAATTGCCTAATTCCAATTTTATTACTTCACCACTTACCTTGACCCATATGCCAAATAAAAACGAAAGAGCGAAAATTATAAAATAAATCATGAGATATATTGTAATAAGTGATGATATATTGTTGAAATATTCTTAGAAGCTACAATAAAACCATTCAATTTATTCAGCCATGGCTTGAATTCTGAATGCGTTAAATTGCTTACTGTAACAGTTATATTTTGCCAATCATTATCGTTTATTGACTCCTCAATTTCTGCGAATTTTGCCCTTAATGGGTCATTTTTATCTTGTATTCTAATCCAGTTTGAAATGATTTTTTTAGACAATGTACTTTTATTGTAGTTAATAACAGCAATGGTCTTCTCAAAAGATAACTTCAACTCACGTAAAGTATCTACCTCTTTCAAACTTTCCAATTCATTTACTGCATTTTCTATCTCTGGATCATCAAGCTCTGATATCAAAGGCTTTATTGAATTTATATGATTATCAAATTTTGCTTCTCGCAATAACGAATTCTTCATTTTAACTACAAGTAGCAGCAATCTTGCGAGGTTCTTATACCTTGAGCTACCATCACCTTGCTCACATTGAGTGTGCAGACCTCTCTTTAAGTCAAATATCTTTTTTTCTACCCTGGATTGATTAACTTCAAGTGACATTCTGAATTCATCTATTTTTTCCGTTAAAACATTTATATTGTCTTCGCTTTCTTGCTGACTTATTTTAAAAAAGATTATGTTATTTATTGTGATGTAACCGGTAAATAACAATACAATTAAGAACCAACCTATGTACTTTTGCTGAGTATCATTCATAACGTAGTATCTCCGCAGGATCTTGTGCAGCTGCCTGCAATGCAGGAGCAATTGTCGCTAAAAATGATAAGAGTAACGCAAGTGCAGAAATACTTACTACATCTTGAGGGACTAATATCACCGGTAAACTTGAAAAAAAGTATATCATAGGATCAAACAGCTTGACGTTAGTAATGTTTTCTAAAAACACTCTAATACTTTCGATATTGAGAGAAAAAACGACACCTATAATACAGCCAAGACAAGTTCCCGTAAAACCGATTAATAGACCGCAAGCGCAAAATATGCGCATAATGCTTCCACTTGTTGCACCAAATGTACGCATAATTGCAATCGCGGATTTCTTTTCTTGCACTATCATCATTAAATTTGAGATAATATTAAACGCTGCTACAACTATAATCAAAGTAAGAATTAAAAACATCACATTTCTTTCAGTTTTTAAAGCACTAAAATAATGGCTTTGCTGTGATTGCCAACTTTCAGCTTTCATTCCTATTTCTTTTTCTATAGCATCTGCCAGCTTATCAGCTCTAGTAACGTCGTCTACAAGTACTTCTATATTTTTTATGCTATTTTCATAATTAAAAAAGGCTTGTGCTGATTTTAGAGGCATATATATCAAGGTATTATCATACTCAAACATACCCATATCAAATATTGCTATAACTTTATATTTTTTCATTCGCGGCATTTCACCAAGTAATGCATCAAATTCTTCAGATGATATAAACGTAATTTTGTCGCCATAGTCAACGTTCAAAGCTTCTGCCAATCGTGCTCCTATTATTATCCCTTCATCAAATTTTTTTACATCACCTATAATTACATTATTTGTAATGGTAGTACTATCAAGCAAATCTTTAGTTGACACACCTCGCACTACGCTACCTGCAATTTTACCATTTGCTACAATAATAACTTGATCATTGGTCATAGGAGTAGCTTTTAATATACCAGGAATTTTCTCAATAGATTTCGAAACTGTGCAGTAATCTGAATTTATGTTCCTATCAAAATAAACATTAATATGGCCATCAATGCCAAGTATTGAGTCAAGCAACTTTGCTCTGAATCCGTTCATCACAGACATCACCACTATTAGTGTTGCAACTCCAAGGGCAATGCCGATAATAGAGAACAAAGTCATTATAGAGCAAAATCTGGCATTTTTCGCTCGCAAATAGCAAGCAGCCATAGTAATTTCAAAGGCAATGGACATTACAAAATATTTTGAGGTTAAACATTATATTCTTGAAACTTCGTATAATTGTAGACTTTTCTTTATTTGAAAACTAGATATTTTTACTCCTTTAAATTTAGCAGACTTATAGAGTATCTTTAACATTAGAATTTCAAAATCTTCCATATACATCATCCAATCTCACTATATCATTATCAGATAAATGCTCTCCTATCTGAAATTCAACTATTTCAAGTGGAGAGCTTGTGCTTCTATTTTCAATCCTATGGGAAACTTCCCTTGGGATTTCTATCATATGGTCTTTTACTATAGCATATTCTTTGTCGCCTAAACTAACATACCCAACTCCCGATAGTACTATATGGTATTCATCTCTATAGTGATGGAATTGCTTAGAAGTGCAGCTTAATGGATTTATAAAAAGATATTTTATAAGAAAATTTTCGCCTATTAAAATTATACTACAAAATCCCCATGGCTTGATTTCTCTTCTTATCGCTTTTGCTTTCTTAACCTTATTAATAAACGATATTAGGCTTTTGTTTGGTTGCTTATAAGCTCCACCCAATAAATTTTTATTACTTTCTGTCGTTGAAACTGGCTCTCTTTTTTTTGTTACATGTCGGAATGACGACGTAAACTTCTCACTCAATTCTAAAACTGAATTCCAAGTTCCAACATCCAGCCAATCGAAATTAGCTTCTATCATTGCAACGTTTTTTGCTTTTTCCATTACCAAGTAATCAATAGAGACGCCTTCAATTCCTGCAAAATCTCGTTGTTTTAAATACAGAAATCTCTCTTGCGGTGTGAAATGTTTCACACTTGCAAAACATAAATTGTAAAGATTCGGGGCAGATTTTTTGATCTCATCTATGTAGCGTTTTGCTTTAAACACAAATATTCCAGAGTTCCAGTAATGATCGTTGCTTAACTTACGCTCGGGTTTTTCTGTAAAATCTTTCACTATATGACATTTTTCTTTCTGATCATAAACTGCATTTATATAGCCGTATTCAGAATTGAATTCATGAGGCTTAACTCCAAACGTAACTATAGAGTTAGTTTCAGAAGCTAGCTGAGATGCTTTGTGAGCAGAAGCATAAAAATTATTCAAATCACCTATAAAATGGTCTGAAGGCAGAATTAACATTGTCTCGTTTTCATTGCAGAGAAGTGCAGCAATTAATATCGCCGCTGCTGTTCCAATTTTCACTGGTTCGAAAACCACTTTATATTCCTGTAATGCATGTAATTCCTCCATCACTAACGACTCATACTGTATATTTGTGGTGATTATGGGCGGCATATAACCACTTTTTAGCCTCAATAAAGTGTTCTGAAACATAGTATTCTGACTAAATATTTTCTGAAATTGCTTTGGCTTAGATAAAGGCCAAAGTCTGCTACCGCTACCACCACACAATATTACAGGGCGCATTTAGTTAAGAAAACTAATTAAATAATTAATATCTTATACTGAGGGTAAAATGCACGCAAGTTTTTGTTGTGGAATAGTTAAGATAGAGAGTAGATATTCAGCAGAGTAATGGCTAACTAGCGAGAAGATGATTGAATTCTTTCATCTTGCAATGAATTTCGTTTGCTTAGTACTTTATCAACATGAGAAGTGGTACTCTGATCGATAGTTGCTTTTTTAGACCCAGGTATCCTTTCATTGTCTTCATTTTGCAACTTCTCCTCTAAGCTTTTTTCAACACCTGGTTCTCTAGATTTATCTATACTTTCACTACTTTTATTCAGCGCCTTTTTTAAGTCTTTTTCAATACCTGGCCTTCTAGCGTCAAGCTCATCCCATGTGCCCACTATACTAAGTGGCTTATGATCCTTTTGCTCCGGCTTTAGCCTTTCTCCACCTTTAATAACATTAAAGTCACTTTTTGCTTCTTCCCAACATCCTTTCAATTGGTGTTTCCACATAGTTAAGTAAGCATCACCATACTTTTTCTTATCTGCTACAAACAATAAAATTGGAGCCTTAAGTATGGTAGCTACCATATTTACTGAATTTTTTACTGCCGCTGCAGGGGTGAACAAAAGATAGCCAAAAGACTTTGCAATTGGGTTTTGTTTGCTTATTAAATGCTCCCCTAACTTTATAGGAAGAGAAGTCAACAATTTAGTACAAACTTTAGCCAAGCTTGTAGCAAAAACGATAGGAACAGATATAAGACTTTTATCTAGCTCTAGATTACTATTCTGATCTCTAATTTCTGAAAAATGGGTGCTTAGCTTCTTGTAATCACTAGTATATAATAATTCTCCATTTCTTCCTTTTTCATCAACAACTTCCTGAACTTTACCTTCTTTATTTTTTACCTTTTTAGTTAGCACAGAAGAGTTAGTTAATTCAAACGGATATTGAGGATCCTTAGTTTTTTCAGCTTCAAAAATTGGCACGTGTTTTTTCAAATCCATTCTCGAAAAGCCTAATGGCTCAAAGTATGACTTATCTAACCAATCTATAGGAATTTGCTTACCCTGATTGTCTATATAATTGATAGTAAAATAAGATCTATCATTAGCTTTGGTAACTAAAGATAATCTAAAACTTGGTTGTTCTCCATTCTCATCTTTTTGACCATACAAAAGTTTATAGGTTGGATTTTTATCTTTATCCAGTATAGCATTTCCACGCATATCCTTGTTTTCTATGATTTTAGCAGACTGTACAATTTGATCATAATTTTTTGGATACTGGCATTTCCTTCCATCATACGTCATTACCTTTCTAAGGTCTTTGACATAAACTTGAGACTCAGATGAACTAAATAGATCCTTCACCTTTAGCGTAAGGTCTATTCCCCACTTTTTCAATGTCTCTAACATATTGCTAAACCAAAATCGCTATAGTTCAATGATAAAACTAGTACACTAATAATATATTAACACAGAATTGGCAATTTTACAAGAAAATATGCCTGTAGAAGACAAAGATTGTAAAAGCGAGGGTTATATAAGTAATGCTTGATAAGTACTTTATGCATGTAATTGTGAAAATCCTTAGAGGCACACTGTGTATATAATCTTCGCACACCACCTGCATTCCAAGAACTGCGTGCCAAAAAATGCAAAACAACAATACAACAAAAAATAAAAGCTCTAGAGGATGATTAATAAATTTTTCACTAAAAGACAAAGAGCTATCAGTATAAAATGCGCAAGAAAATGAATAGATAAACCAAGGAAACAGGAACAGTAAAATTACCGCAGAAACACGCTGGACCCACCAATGATGTACTGAATTTCCAGATTGACTCATATAAACATAAATAAAAAAGCCATAGTAGAAAGAAGTAACGTTACTGTCAGCAGTATAGCACTCCTTGAAACGCCAGTAATTTCTAAATTAAGCCCAACATCCCATAATAAATGACGAATACCATTAAGAAAATGATATACAAAACTTATAAAACATAAGACATAAGCTAATTTAGCAACAGGAGTGAATAATAATGCATTTAAGTACCTTACTATAAGTAACTCAGGAAAGTAAACATGTAATATGAAATACCAAGAAAGTATCATTAATAAAAGGAATAGCAAGATACCAGTCAATCTGTGCATAATAGAGAAAAAACTAGTAACTTGTACTTTATATATTTGTAAATGTGGAGAAAGAGGCCTATCACTCATAAAATTCCGTTATTGGGAAATTAAAATAAAGTAGAAGTAAAGACAGCAGTATAGCACATAACAACACCATCATTAAAAATGGTAAGTTATGCGCAAAGCCCAAGGAGGTAATCCAGCTGCAGATTCCCCTACTGCTACCTTGTTACGACTTCACCCCAGTCACCGATCCCACTTTAAATAACTCCCTCCTTGCGGTTAGGTCGTTAGCTTCGAGTGAAACCAATTCCCATGGCGTGACGGGCAGTGTGTACAAGACCCGAGAACGTATTCACCGTGGCATGCTGATCCACGATTACTAGCGATTCCAACTTCATGTACTCGAGTTGCAGAGTACAATCCGAACTGAGATGGCTTTTAAGGGATTAGCTTAGCCTCGCGACTTTGCAGCCCATTGTAGCCACCATTGTAGCACGTGTGTAGCCCACTCCATAAGGGCCATGATGACTTGACATCATCCCCACCTTCCTCCAGTTTATCACTGGCAGTTTCCTTAAAGTCCCCAGCATTACCTGATGGTAACTAAGGATGAGGGTTGCGCTCGTTGCGGGACTTAACCCAACATCTCACGACACGAGCTGACGACAGCCATGCAACACCTGTGTGAAATCCGGCCGAACCGACCCTATCCCTTCGAATAGGTATAATTTCCATGTCAAGGAGTGGTAAGGTTTTTCGCGTTGCATCGAATTAAACCACATGCTCCACCGCTTGTGCGGGTCCCCGTCAATTCCTTTGAGTTTTAATCTTGCGACCGTAGTCCCCAGGCGGAATGTTTAACGCGTTAGCTGTAATACAGAAAGTAAACTTCCCATATTTAACATTCATCGTTTACAGCGTGGACTACCAGGGTATCTAATCCTGTTTGCTCCCCACGCCTTCGCGCCTCAGCGTCAGATTTGAACCAGATAGACGCCTTCGCCACTGGTGTTCCTCCTAATATTTACGAATTTCACCTCTACACTAGGAATTCCTCTATCCTCTTTCAATCTCTAGGTTAGCAGTTTTAAAAGCAGTTCCAAGGTTAAGCCTCGGGATTTCACTTTTAACTTACTAACCAGCCTACGCGCCCTTTACGCCCAATAATCCCGAATAACGCTAGCCCTCTCCGTATTACCGCGGCTGCTGGCACGGAGTTAGCCAGGACTTCTTCTGTGAGTACCGTCATTATCTTCCTCACTAAAAGAGCTTTACAACCCAAAGGCCTTCTTCACTCATGCGGCATGGCTGGATCAGGCTTTCACCCATTGTCCAATATTCCCCACTGCTGCCTCCCGTAGGAGTCTGGACCGTATCTCAGTTCCAGTGTGGCTGATCATCCTCTCAGATCAGCTATAGATCATTGCCTTGGTAGGCTATTACCCCACCAACTAGCTAATCTAATATAGGCTCATCTAATAGCAATAAATTTTTCCCCCGTAGGGCGTATACGGTATTAGTTGCCGTTTCCAACAATTATTCCGTACTACTAGGTAGATTCCTATATATTACTCACCCGTCTGCCACTAAGTTATACCATAGCAAGCTACAATATAACTCCGTTCGACTTGCATGTGTTAGGCCTGCCGCCAGCGTTCATTCTGAGCCAGGATCAAACTCTCAAATTTAGACTTCAACCTATAAAAGGTTGAGGGTACATCGGATAAATCCGACAAAAAATAATTTAGCTTAATACTGCTGTCTTTATTTCTACTTTAGAAATATTTTAATCTCCAACTATTCAAACAACTTTGAGAATATTATTATGTGATATAATCACTATGTCAATATGTTTTTGCAAATCAAAAGCATTAATGTATAAATATATAACTATTTGGAATATTACCATGAAAAAATACATCTTTCTGCTTGCACTCGCACCAATGTTAGTTGGCATCACATTATACTTATTGCGCAACATTGATAACACAAAACAATCTATAACTGCGGGTGACAAGTTTTACGAAGTATTATTCTTTAAAAAAGATAATAAGCCGCTGCTAGAAGAAATAGATTCAAATTGGGGGTATTTAGCAAATTTTGAACACGCATTCAATCATATCTCAGATTCAATGCCAACAAACACAGCATCTATTTATAATGATTTGGCAGATGATAAAGATGCTCCTGATGTTTTGCGTGAGTTAGCACAATACTTAGAAGTAATGAGCTTACTTCACTCCAACGGTGAAAAAATAAATAAAGATAAAATTGATAATTTAGAATCAAGTGCAGTGTATCCTTATTCAAGCCAAGAAGCTATCGCTGTAGTAAAGATACATAATAACGACATTAAAGGTGCAACTGAAATATTGCGTTCCCTATTAAATGACAGAAAATGCCCTATCCTAATCAAAGCTAATGCACAAGAACTACTCAGGATATATGGAAGTTAACTCATTAGACTTTTTGTATAGTTTTTGGCAACAACCGTTAGAAAAGAAAAACCTACTTGACAAACTCCGCCAGCTCCCTTATCATGAAACTGAAGGTATTCAGTTATCTTCATCTGTGCAGATTAAACAGCAAGAAAACAACGTAGTTGGCGTCTTATTTTTAATTTTTTGCACTATGTGCACCTTATGTCTTCACAACATTTCTAGGTTTTTGCCTATATAAGCTGAAACGCGCTTATAAGTCGTTTAAGACAGTATAGTACGCCAATTTGCAGGATTAGAGAGTGACAACTAGCTAACACGGGGTTTCTTTTGCCTTTTTTTCTGCTTAGTAAATTTTCTTAAACATTTTAGCTAAGGTAAGTTGTATTTAAAAGCAGCTAAATTGCAGTGTTTAAGACTTAAAAAACGCCAATACTGAAAATAGACAATGACTAGGGCTTCTTTTGCCTTTTTTTCGTTTGGTAAATTTCTTAACGTTTGTAGCTAAAAGAGCCCAAGAGAGGTGTCATCCCGCTGCTTGTTAGCGGGATCTATGTTAAGAGATACCGCGAATGAATCGCGGTATGACGTAGGACTGCTGTCATCCCAGTGCCCAGACACTGGGATCCAGGAAACTTAACTCTACACCAAGTAAATGTACAATAAGAACTAGATTCCAGCGTCACGCGCTGGAATGACATCATAGGGGCACTGGGATCCAGAAGACTTAATTTCAACCAAGTGACTGCATAATAAAGGCTAGATCCCAGTGTCACGCACTGGGATGACACCCTACTAGCGGAAGTTACTCTCAAATGTTTGTTCATGTTGCTATAAATATTAAGAAATTTACCAAATAAAAAAAAAGGCAAAAGAAGCCCCGTGGTTATTATCCGCTTTAAAATATTGGCGTTTTTTATGTTTTAAACGCTTGACAAGCAAGATTTAGCTGCTTTTAATTGCAACTAACCTACGCTGCAAATGTTTAAGAAATTTACTAAGCAGAAAAAAAGACAAAGAATCCCCGAGTTAGCTAGTCTTTTACTATCTCTGTCGAGTATTGGCATTTTTTGATGTCTTGTAACGCTTTATAAGCGCGTTCAGCTTATTTAGATAAAAATCTAGATGTAGATGAAGTTTTGTAAAGACATACAGTATCTATATACTGCAAAAAATTGAACATAAGACGCCGATACATTAAGTAATCCTTACCTTTTAATCTGCAGATTGGCGAAAGCAAATACAATAGCTTCACTGTCATGATAAGGGGGCTGGCGGAGTTTGTCAAGTGATTTTTGTCTCTCCATGCTACTTGGGTGACACCAACAGTTGTATTTTATATTATCTTTTTGCTCTACTAGCACTCAAGTTTCCTATTTAAAATTTTTAATATTAAATTCAATTCATTTGGATTATTATACCGTATCATAACTTTACCCTTAGAATTACTGTCATTAATTTTGATCTTTAAACCAAGTTGAGAAGATATAGCACCTTCTAGTGCTGCCATATCTTGATTTTTGGTATATCTCTGCTCTTTTTGGTTGTTACTTTGATGTAAGTCTTTTATCAATTTTTCAGTTTGCCTAACGCTTAAGCCTTGGGAAATTATTTTTTCTGCAATACTTTCTGCATTTTCAACATTAATCAACGCTCTTGCATGACCCATAGATAGCTTTTTTTCGTTGATCATTGTTTTTACTCCATCAGGAAGTGACAACATCCGAATCATATTGGTTATGTGACTGCGGCTTTTGCCTATAGTTGAAGCTAATTCTTCATGTGTATAGGAAAACTCATCTATCAGTCTCTTATACGCTTCACCTTCTTCTATTGGATTAATATCTTGCCTTTGTATGTTTTCAATAATGGATACTTCCAAGCATTCCTTGTCGCTCAGATCTTTTATGATAACGGGTGCACTATCAAGATTTGCAATCTTGCTTGCTCGCCAACGACGTTCCCCAGCTATTATTTCGTAACCATCATCATTTGAATCTTTGCGTACCACGATAGGCTGTATAATGCCACTTTTCTTTATCGAATTTGCAAGTTCTCTTAATGACTCCTCGTCAAAATGTTTCCTCGGTTGAAATTTGCTTGGGTGCAGTAATGAAATAGGCAAATATTCTTGTCGATCTTCTTTATTATCATAATTATCGCCTATGAGGCCGGCAAGACCTCTGCCGAGGCGTCTATCATCCTTCATACCACGCCCTCACTCACTAGCTTCTTCTCCTTACAGCTGCTCGCGTGCTTTTTTAAAATTTCCCTTGCCAAACTTATATATGCTTGTACACCAGGACACTTAAGATCATACACAATAGCAGGTTTTCCATGAGAAGGCGCTTCTGATAACCGTACGTTACGTGGAATAACAGTCTCATACAATGGGATGATAGTTTTGTATACTTTATCATTTAAATACTGGCAAATATCGTTTTTAATCTGTTCACTGAGTTTGTTGCGCCTGTCATACATTGTTAACACGATCCCTTCTATTGCCAAAAAAGGGTTTAGGTTATTCCTTTTTATCAGTTCTACAGTTTTAACTAAATGGCTTAATCCTTCCAGAGCAAAAAACTCACACTGAAGAGGAACAATAATAGAATTAGCAGCAGTCAAAGCATTTATGGTTAGAAGCCCAAGTGATGGAGGGCAATCGATGATTATATACTCATAATTATCGCGTATCTTCTCTAATGCGCTTTTTAGCACAAATTTTCCTCGCTCAAGTTGCGATAATTCAATTTCTGCAGCTGACAGATCAACTACTGACGAAATTAGTGATAAATTTGGAATTTCCTTTATATTGAAAATTGCCGATTCTATCAATTTATTTTCGCTGCTCAGTAGTATTTTGTATATATTTTTTTCTTCCCTACTACGATAAGAAATCCCGAGTCCGGTGCTAGCATTTCCTTGAGGATCAAGATCTACCAATAAAGTGCTTTTTCCCACAGCAGCAAAGGCTGTCGATAAATTTATACTAGTTGTGGTTTTGCCAACTCCACCCTTTTGATTTACTATTGCAATAATCTTGCTCACGCCTTTTATCTTATGTATAAAATAATTCTATTGTATATATGCAAGAAACTTTTGCATTAGAAAATTTTTTTGTTGCTAATCACACTAAAATTAGACTGTCTTTTTTGCTTTGTGTAACACACTTTGAACCTTGTTTCCTAATTCATTCAGAGTGAATGGTTTTGGCAAAAAGTGAAAATCTTCTATATTGATGTCATCACTCTTTAAAAAAGCATCTTCTGCATACCCAGAAATAAAAATAACGTTGATATTTGGCCTATGGATCAATGCTTCTTTAACTATTTCTGGACCACTCACCTCTGGCATGATTACATCAGTGATTATTAGATCTATGTGTTGATTTTTTTTACTGATTATTTCTAGCGCCTCGCTGCCTATGCTCGCTTCTATTACATCAAATCCTTTTCTTTTGAGTGCTTTAGAGATGAATTCCCTTACTGAATTTTCATCTTCAATCAATAAAATTATACCATTACCTTTAATTTCACTTACTACTGGTCTTTCTATTTCTTCACTATCTTCCTCTATCAGATTTTCATCTGATATGTAAACCATGGGCAAAAATATGCTAAATTTAGTTCCATGATTTACTTTGCTAGCAACATAGATGTATCCTTCAGTTTGTTTAATAATGCCATATACAGTAGAGAGGCCAAGGCCTGTACCAGAGGTAATATCTTTGGTAGAAAAAAATGGGTCAAATGCCTTTTCAATTGTATCACTTGTCATTCCACATCCAGTATCAATTACTTCAATCACAACATAATTTCCATGTTCGATCGTTTCCTTGTCTGGAGAAAACATGTCCTGAGATGTAGAATTTAGTGAGTCAATCTTTTGATTAAAGGTTCGTATAGTTAATTCTCCGCCCTTTTCCATAGCAGCACTAGCATTGACTGCTAAGTTAAGTATAACTTGCTCTAATTGCCCTTGATCAGCCCTAACAGCACCCAAGTCTCTACCATAATAAATATTAAACTTTATATTTTCACCTATTAATCTTTTTATCATTTCATAAAGATTAGCTATAGTACTATTTACATCAATAATTTTTGGCTGCAAGGTCTGTCTTCTTGAAAAAGCAAGCAATTGTCTTACTAAATTTGATCCACGCTTTGCATTTTGCTGTATCTGTATTATATCTCCAAAAGATGGATCACCAGCTGAATGTTGGAGTAAAAGCAAATCGCAAAATCCTATTATCCCAGTCAATATATTGTTGAAATCATGCGCAATACCACCTGCTAACTGCCCTATAGCTTGCATCTTTTGATAATGCTCAAGCTTTATCTCTAGGTTTTTGTGTTCAGTATTGTCAATAAAATAACAAAGTATGAAGATCATTTTATTATGAAGAAACTTATTGAAATATATTTTTATGTTATTATCGCCGTTGAGCTGTACATCAAAGGACGCATTATTTATTCTATTACTCGAAAAATATTCACGTATTTTCACATGATAACTATCTAATATCAATGTAAAGATTGAATTATTATCTGACCCTGCAAGCTTTATTAGTGCCGTATTTTTCTTTACAAAGTTGCCGTTTATGTCACATTGTGCAATAGCAATTGATGAATTTGCAAAACAAGGGTGTAATTGATAATCAACAATATTTGATTCGGTTGGTGTTATAAAGCCATATATATAGCTATGGTTGTATTTATCACAAAATATAGCAGTGCTCATATAAGCCTTGAATGGAATACCACTTATAGTAAAAAACAAAATTTCATTATCGGTTGTTGTATTGTTATATTTAGATTGAGATATAAAATCACTGATTGAGCTACCTTTTTCCAGTTTTTTCAGTTCAAATATATCTAAAAATCTTTTATTTACAGATAAAATCACCCCTTTGGCATTTGCAATGTAAGTTCCTATACTGTGTTTTTCTATTAACTCTTCATATATCTGCTCCTTGTTTATCTGTGTTGCTTTTAACACAAAATACCCATCTGGCCTTGCTATTGGCACTAATGATAAATTTAAAATCTTATTACTATTTATAGCAATTTGGGGATTATCTGGTATCGGCTCAAAGAGCAAAAGAAAGTTAGATACTCTATTCTTCTTGTTTAAGGAAATGCATACTTGTACAGAAGAGTTATTTTTTAGTGCATGATAGAGTACTTTTTTGTCTTCTTCTGAAACATCTCCTATTTCAAAAATCTTGCCTAACGTAATGTCATCATCTATATGATCTTTAAACCTTTCGTAGAACCTTGCATCAGCATAAATAATACCCTCATCTCTATGTAAAATAAGGCAAAATTCTGTATTATGGTTTAGTGCATTTGCAAATATTGCATTTTGAAATTCTATAGTATTAAGTAGGTGTCTGTAGCGTTTTACATTATATATCATAAAGAGAGTTGTTAGAATGCTAACTAATAAATTAATCTCTATATTAATATGCTGACTATATATATCAAAAAAGTAGAGTATCGATATTGCTACTGGAGGTAAGAGCATAATAACTGCCATCACAACAATTGACATTCCATAATTTCTTAGTATGAAATCAACCCTGTTCTCTTTTTTGTTATCTATGTATCTTTTATTCATTATTGTTACTTGGCATCGTTGTACATACGAAAATGTTTTATTATATTGATTTAATTATTATAGATTTATTAACGTCTTTGATAGATAATTATCATCCAAATCTAATTAAGTTCCTTAAATATCAGATATAACAATGTTAATAAGCTAGCGAGAGGATATTATGGAAAAACAAAGAACACAAGCATTTAAGTGGTTCTGTGCACTAAGAGATAAGATCATAGAATCTTTCTTATTAATTGAAAAACAATCATCCGCAGAGCCAAAGATCGAAAAAAGAAAGTGGGATCGCCCAGGTGGTGGAGGTGGTGAATCTACAATTATTTTTGGCAATGTTTTTGAAAAAGTTGGAGTAAACGTTTCAAAAGTACACGGAAAATTTGCAGATTCAGCCATTAATGAAATTCCTGGTGCAAGTGAAAGTAACGGAGAGTTTTGGGCAAGCGGTATATCTTTAGTGTCTCATATGCAATCGCCCCTTATCCCTGCAGCACATATGAACACAAGGCTGATATATACTTCAAAACAATGGTTTGGTGGAGGGATGGATTTTACGCCAATATATAAAAATGAAGAAGATTGCAAGTATATTCATGAATCAATCAAAATGACATGTGATAGATTTGACACCGGATATTATCCAAAATTTAAAGAGCAATGTGACAACTATTTTTTCTTACCACATAGAAAAGAGCCGCGTGGCATTGGTGGTATTTTCTATGATAATCTGAGTTCTGGCAATTGGAGAAATGATTTTGAGTTCACAAAAGCAGTAGGTGAAGCCTTTTTGGAAATTTATTTGCACATCATACGTAAACATATACAAAAATCTTGGACAAAAGAACAACGAGAAAATCAATTAATAAAACGTGGCAGATATGTAGAATTCAATCTGTTATACGATCGTGGCACAAGGTTTGGTTTAATGACTGACGGCAATCCAGATGCAATTATGATGTCAATGCCACCACTTGTTAAGTGGTTATAGAGAGCTGCTATTAGCAGAAAATAAATCATCATAGTTTAAAGTTGTACCATGATAGTGAGCTTTTATATAGGGGGTATAATCATGGGTATAATAGATAATTTTTTAATTAAATCTGTCAAAAACAATGACATAAAAGGTGTTAAACTGACTCTAAGTCTCTACAATGCACTAAAAGGCTGGCTTTAGTGTAGAAGAAATAAAGCAGAAATATGAGCGTAGAGATTCTGGCTACGATTCTGGCTATGATTCCGATACAAAAGTTGAACAACAATTAGAATTAGGATCTAAAACTCCTAAATCTGAAATAAATTCAGTGAATATTAAATATGGAATAGAGAAAGACGTTTGCGCCATAAAATAATTGACTTTATGTGCATAATCAATATAACTTGAGTTAATTCGCATTGACTCTTTCGTCTAGTGGTTAGGACACCACCCTTTCACGGTGGTAACACGGGTTCAAATCCCGTAAGAGTCACTCAAGTAGAATATAATTAAAGTTTTGAATGGGAAAAATTAGGCTTTATTTTGAAGAAGCTTTATCACAAGGCGTGAGTTTAGCACTTAATCCACAACAAAGTCACTATATTTGCAATGTAATGCGGCTTAAGAAGTATGATAATCTCTCTCTTTTTAATGGAAAGGATGGAGAATGGTTAGGAGAAGTAGTTAATATATCGCGTAAATTAACAAAAGTTACACTCAAAGAATGCACTAAACAACAGCAATATGAGGAAAATTTATACTTATATTGTGCCATGGTAAAAAGTGGTGCTTTAGGCAACATAGTAAGACAGGCAACTGAAATGGGAGTAACCTGCATTCAATTTATTTCAACGGAACGTACAGTAGTAAAAAACATTAACCTAAGTAGAGCAAAATTACAGGCAATCGAAGCTGCGGAACAATCCGGTAGGATGAGTATACCAGAGATTTTGCCTCCTATTAACTTTTGTGAGTTACCTGATTCCCAGAGTAAAAATTTTGTTTTATGTGATGAAACAGGTAAAGCTGATAAAGTGCTGAAAGGTAAGAAAAATGTTGCTATTATTGTTGGCCCTGAAGGTGGTTTTTCATCTTATGAACTTGATCTTGCCGATAAGTTTTGTCAAAAATTGAGTCTAGGAAAAAGAATTTTAAGGGTCGATACTGCTGTGGTTGCTGCACTAACTTTCACCAATTGGTGTAGCTAGATTTTTAAATATGGCTAAGGTTTGGGCCATAGAGAAATCTGATTCAGTGTTGCACGCGCTAACTGTACAAACTCTATAGGCCGCCTGCGAAGCAGTTTGCTACTAAAGAGGAGCTAATAAAAAACATATTCTAAAATAATATTAAATCTTATATTATATTTTTTCTAAAATAAACAAATGAATCTTGCATTTTGCCTGAGTTATTGATACTCTGAGTAAAGAAGTCGGGGCGTAGCGCAGCCTGGTAGCGCATTTGGTTTGGGACCAAAGGGTCGGGAGTTCAAATCTCTCCGCCCCGATGCTAGCAGAAGTTTTAACGCTTTTAATAGTTAGAGCTTTTAAAGGCATTTCGTTCATATTGCAGTTTAACGCTCAAGTTTATAAAATAATTGACAATGTTAATTTTCTAATTTATAAATAAATTTTGAAATGATTACCGAAGGAGGTATAGAGTTTGATTGAAGTATCAGTCCATTATGGTGATGTAGACAGAGCTCTTCCAGTATTGAAAAAAACAATTCAAAAGGAAGGAAGAGGGTTGAAAATGAAAAAACAATATCATGAAAAAAAATCAGAAAAAAGAGCTAAAAAGAAAGCTGAAGCGAGAAAAAAGAGGCACCAGCAAGAATGCAGAAGGCAGCGTTACGGTTGGTAATTTTTTAATAGTTTATCATTGGTTGTTTTATGAATATTCACGAATATCAAGCAAAAGAGATTTTGCATAAATTTAATGTCCCAGTGCCAAAAGGTTTTGTCACTATATCTGCAGAAGGAGTAAAGACTCAAGTAAGTCAATTAAAATCTGACGTGTTTGTGGTTAAAGCTCAAATTCATGCAGGTGGTAGGGGTAAAGCCGGTGGCGTAAAGCTAGCAAAGTCAGCTGAAGAAGCTCAACAGTTTGTAAAAGACATGATTGGTATGACTTTAGTTACTCATCAAACAGGGCCAAGCGGGCAGCAAGTAAGAAGAGTATATATTGAAGAAGGCTCAAGCATTAAGAAAGAGTATTACTTAAGCCTGGTAATTGACCCGAAGCTCAGTAGGCCAATATTCATATTTTCCTCAGAAGGTGGAATGGACATCGAAGAAGTGGCGAAAAATTCTCCCGCAAAAATTGTGAAATTTGATATTGATCTTGCTACAAGTTTTGATAGCAGCAAGTTAAGCAGCAGTTTTAATTTGAGTTCAGAACAAATAGAAAAAATAACAAATGTTGCAAAAAATATATATGATGCGTTTATTGCAACTGATGCGAGCCAAATTGAAATTAATCCACTGGTTGAAACAAGTTCTGGAGATTTTATTGCGCTCGATGCGAAAATTAATTTCGATGACAATGCTTTATATCGTCACCCAGAAATTATGGAACTTCGTGATTATGATGAAGAAGTGAAAGAAGAGATAGAGGCTTCAAAGTATGGGCTCAGTTACATCAAAATGGATGGCAGTATTGGTTGCATGGTAAATGGTGCAGGTCTTGCTATGGCAACAATGGATATAATAAAATACTACGGAGCAGAGCCTGCTAACTTTTTGGATGTTGGTGGTGGAGCGAGTAAAGAAACTGTAACTGAAGCATTTAAAATCATATTGTCTGATAGCAACGTAAGAGGAATTTTGGTTAACATATTTGGTGGTATAATGCGTTGCGATATTATCGCAAGTGGAATTGTTGCGGCTGTAAAAGAAATGAGCATTAAAGTTCCTCTAGTGGTTAGATTATCAGGCACTAATTTCGAAGAAGGAAAAAGAATTTTAGAAGAGTCAGGATTAAATATTATTGCTGCAGATGAACTGGGCGATGCTGCGCAGAAAATAGTACAAGAGGTGAAATAGAGTATGTCCGTTTTAGTAAACAAAGATACAAGGTTAATATGCCAGGGTTTTACTGGTGCGCAAGGTACATTTCATTCAGAGCAAGCAGTTAGCTACGGAACAAAAATGGTTGGTGGTGTAACTCCTGGCAAGGGTGGTAGCACTCACCTTAACTTACCAGTTTTTAATACTGTAGCAGAAGCCAAAGAAAAAACTGATGCGAATGCCACGGTAATATATGTACCTGCTAAGTTTGCAGCTAATGCAATACTTGAAGCAATAGATGCAGAGATAGAGCTAATAGTTTGCATTACAGAGGGCATTCCTATACTTGACATGGTAAAGGTAAAGCATGCTCTTGCTCGTTCAAAAAGTCGATTGATTGGTCCTAACTGCCCGGGAATTATTACGCCCGAAGAGTGCAAAATAGGGATTATGCCTGGCCATATCCATAAGCGTGGACATATAGGGATTATGTCTCGTTCTGGAACTTTAACTTACGAGGCAGTAGCACAAACAACCGCTGTTGGTCTTGGTCAATCCACGTGTATCGGAATTGGGGGGGATCCAGTTCATGGTATGACATTTGTCGACTGTATGGAGCTCTTTTTAAAAGATGACGATACTCATGGTATTGTAGTTATTGGTGAAATAGGTGGAAACGAAGAAGAAGATGTATCACATTTTGTGAAAACAGAAAAAACTAAAAAGCCAATCGTTGGTTTTGTAGCAGGTCAAACAGCACCTCCAGGAAGACGTATGGGACACGCTGGAGCAATCATCTCTTCCAGTGGTGGAAGTGCTGGTGCAAAACTAGAAGTTATGCGGAGCGCCGGGATTGCAATTGCTGAAACCCCTGCAGTGATTGGTAAGAAGGTATTGGAAGTAATGCATTAGTGCCTAATCTAAAACGCAGCTGTACGAACGTTGTGATTTGAGGAGCAGTTTCTGCTAGAAAGGGTGTCACTCAAGTAGCTGACACTGGTTCACTCTATAATGGTGTCATCCGAGTAGCTTGACTACTTGGATCCAGGAAAGTTTGCTTGTAAGCAAGCAAACTGATTTGGTGAGTATAAAAGTATAGCTAACGCTGACTCTACGTCATACCGCGATTCATTCGCGGTATCTCATCCGCTAACACGTAGTGGGATGACAAGGTTATCGTCATACCGCCGCAGACCGTCATACCGCCGCGGTATCTCTAGATCCCGCTAACACGTAGCGGGATACTTGACCTTTACAGGGATGACGGTTGTCGGTAGGCCTAAATTACTTTAGTCATAAATATTAAGAAATTTACCAAACAAAAAAAAGGCAAAAGAAGCCCCATGGTTGGCTAGTTATTTATATGTACTTCAAAATATTGGCGTTTTTTATTCTAAATGCTGCAATTTAGCTGCTTTTAAATGCGACTAACCTAAATTATAAACGTTAAGAAATTTACTGAGCGGAAAAAAAGGCAAAGAAACCCCAGGGTAGCTAGTATTCAAATTCTCCCTTGTCTATTTGACGTCTTTTACTGTCTTAAACGCTTTATAAGCGCGTTTCAGCTTATATAGGTAGAAACCTAGAAGTTTTATAAAGACATGAGGTGCACATAGTGCAAAAATTAAGCATGATTTACGCCAAATACATTAAGTTTTTTTGTCATTAATCCACTGCAGAGATTGCGAAGATAAATAAATAGCTTCAGTTTCATGATAAGGGGGCTGGCGGAGTTTGTAAAGTAATTTTTTGTAGCTCTCATGGTTTTTGGATTCTAACTAACGTCACGCGCTGGAATAACACCCTTGGTGGTAACAACTAAAGAAAAATATCAACTAGGTTTATAATCTATTACTACTGTTTTTGCAATTTTATCATAAAAAGTCTGCTTGCGCCGGTCGAATATCGCAAATATTAAAACTAAAATTGGTAAAATTATAAACCACTGAGAAACATAGTGAGTCAGCAAAAAAGAAATAATCAAGAAAACTGTCTCAGAAATACACCTTATTGCTGCTTGCATAAGAGTAGTATTTTTAAATGTGTCTGCATCTTTGATATACATACCACACAACAGTTGTCCTGGCGTACCTCCCAGTCTTGTTATCATTGATATTTCTAATACTGTACACAGCACTGATGTAAAGATTGTATAAGGAGATGTTAACTGTTCAATTTCGTCAAGAAAATTATTAACCTCATTATTGCCCAACAATGCAATGTATAAGATGAATGAAGGAAAGAAAAATATTATTTGGTCAAGTATTGCTGTTACAGTACGCCTTGTAAACCCTACGTAATTTACTTTAACATTTATTTCAGTATCCATAACCCCACCTATATTTCATAATGTCATCATATGATATAAAAGCACGTTGTTAAATAACCGTAAATATACTAATTTGGGTAATATTAGCTACTTGTGCCACTCTATTATTTGAATTAACATTAAATCATTTACAGTTAGGGAAGTTATGTCAACACCAATCACAGTTGCGTATGGCGATGGTATCGGACCAGAAATTATGGAAGCGGTGCTGTCGATATTGCGCAAAGCGGAAGCGAAGATCTCAATAGATATTATTGAAATAGGTGAGCGTGTTTATAGTAAGGAATGGTCTCACGGAATTTCTCCAAGTGGTTGGGAATCAATTGAAAGGACAAAAATATTATTAAAATCTCCAACAACAACTCCTCAAGGTAAAGGCCACAAGAGCTTGAACGTTGCACTCAGAAAAAATCTAGGGTTATATGCAAACATCAGGCCGTGTATTTCATATCATCCTGTTATAGAAAATAAATTCGATAAGTTTGATATCGTAGTGATACGCGAAAATGAAGAGGACGTTTACACCGGAATAGAGCATAGGCTCACTGGTGATTCTTACCAATGCACTAAAATTATTACTAGATCTGGCTCAGAGAAGATATGCAGGTATGCTTTTGAATACGCGAAAAAACACAACAGAAAAAAAGTAACTTGCCTGACTAAAGACAACATAATGAAAATGACTGACGGAACTTTCCATGCAGCGTTTGATCGCATTGCAAAGGAATACCAGGACATAAAGGCAGAACATTATATAGTTGATATTGGAATGGCACGTGTTGCCACAGAACCGGAGAATTTCGATGTTATAGTAACTGAAAATCTATATGGCGACATATTATCAGACATAGTGGCACAAACCTCTGGATCTGTGGGACTCGCTGGAAGTAGCAATATAGGTAATGAATATGCGATGTTTGAAGCGGTTCATGGTTCTGCTCCTGATATTGCAGGAAAAAACATAGCTAATCCTTCTGGTCTTTTAAATGCTGCAGTGCATATGCTAATTTACATAGGTCAAGTGGGTACTGCAAAACTAATCTACGATGCATGGCTGAAGACTTTAGAGGATGGAATACACACTGCCGATTTGTATAAGGAGAAAAGAAGTAAACAGAAAGTTGGTACAAAAGAATTTGCAGAAGCTGTTATAGATAATCTAGGGAAAAAACCTACAATATTATCTGAGCTTATAATTAGCAGTGGTTCAGATAGTAAAATAAATAAAGTACAAGACAATTACGAACAAGATTACAAAGTTAAAAAGCTAGTGGGTAGTGATATAACGCTTGCTTGGGACAAATCCAGCAATTTTGATCAAATAGTAGGATTAAATAATCTGCAAATGATAGCAATATACTCAAAAGGACTGGCAATTTGGCCAAGAAGCTCAAAATCTTCAAGCGATCAAATAACCTGTAGGTTTATCGCAAATAATGAAAAGCAAGCTATTACAAATAGTGATGTAAATAACTTGCTAATCAAACTTGAAGAAAACAGCTTTGACGTGGTGAGAATGGATAAGTTGTATTTATATGATGGGAAAGAGGGGTTCTTTTCTTAATTCTTTAAAAGAGGTGTGATAAATGAAATGGATTCAAAAAAAATAGAACTAATATTTAAAAAGTTTCAACAATCAAATCCTGCGCCAAAAATAGAGCTAAATTATACCAATCATTTTACACTACTAGTTGCGATAGTTTTATCAGCACGGACAACCGATGTAAGCGTTAATAAAATTACAAGAGAACTATTTAATATCGCTGATACGCCAGAAAAGATGCTGAGTTTTGGGCAAAATGAGCTGAGAAAATGCATAAGCAGTATTGGTTTATATAATTCCAAAGCAAAAAACATAATCGGGCTCAGCAAAATATTGATTGAGCGGTACAATAGCGAAGTGCCTACTGATTTCGATGATTTGGTATCTTTACCAGGGGTTGGGAGAAAGAGCGCTAATGTGTTCTTAAATTCAGGACTTGGTATTCCAACATTGGCAGTTGATACTCATGTTTTTAGAGTAAGCAATAGACTTGGACTTGTGAGAGAAAAAGATGTGTTTAAAACAGAGCAATCTCTTTTAAATGTAGTTCCAAAAGAATACCTGCTTTATGCTCATCACTGGCTAGTTTTGCATGGTAGATATGTTTGCAAAGCGCAAAAGCCTTCGTGTGAAACGTGTATAATTCATGATTTGTGTGAGTTTGAATGCAAAAGGTATAAAGTCTAGCACACTATGACCCCTTTCTTGTCACTCCGATATTCCTTCCTTTTATCATCCGAGTAGCTGACACTGGGATGGCTTTGTTGCATCACACTTTATGAGATGGTGATTTATGGTAAATTCATGTAACTATCTCAAATTTAGCCATACCAATATCAGTGAATTTATTAAGCAAATAGCATTTGATTAGCAGTTCTTTTTCTCGATTTATCTCAGATTTATTCCTAAAACTAAATCCGAATATTTGCTTTAATCTTGAGAAAAACCCTTCAATATAAGATCTTTTCCCATAATTTACTTCTTTTTTCCATTCTTTCATGCCATCTTCACCGTATAATTTTATTAACCTAATAGCAGCATTCCTGTCAGACATATAATCTATTTCTGGATGTTCTGCCGCATTGTTTATTGGTGGAATTTTTGTCTTTATATCATATTCGTTACACAACTTATAAAACTTGTGCCTATCACATGCTCTATCTGCATATAGTGCTTTTATGGCATGCTGAAAATCAACTTCTTTTAGCAAATCACAAGCTCCATAGTGATCAGAGTAGACACCGTTACTGTATTTTACAGCTATGGCTTTTTTGTTGTTTATATTCAACATTACGTGCAATTTTCTCGTTTGCTCATAGCCACGATATTTTCTGTCAGTGCTATTTTCCTTGCTGTGTGTTGTTGTATATACTAATTCCTGTACTGTCTATAGCAATTTCGATATCTTCCATATTATTTTTATCAATTCTGCAATCATTTATCTTAATATTAAGTTTCTTTTGATGCTTGTGAATAGCTGATAACTGCCAAATCTCTTCCTATTTGTTGCAAATACCCTTTTATAAACCCGACTGTTTGTCTTAAACCAATTCTAAAGAAACTGACGATTATATGCACCAAAATCACAACTTTATCACTATAAATATAGTTGCCGCCCTGCATTTTTGGACAATTCTCGTACCAATTTTCTATGGCGTCATTGATATAACAAAAAATGCTTCCTCTTTCTTGGAGAAATTTGTTATATTCATGGCAGTTACTGACTCTCATTTTTTGTGGCATATTTTTTCTTCAACAGTTAAATGGCTATTTATAATGAATTTTGTCAGTAACTGCCAGTTCTTTTCACTTGAGCGATGCAACAAAGCCATCCCAGTGTCAGCTACTCGGATGACATCATAGGGGCGCTGGGATGACACCCTGACAATCGTCATCCCGCTACTTGTTAGCGGGATGAAAATGTTGTACCAAGACCACGGTAGCTATAAAATTATCAAGGGAAGTACCACACACTTCCCTTCTTTTTCAAAATAAGTTTACCTACAGGTCTGATTGTATTAAGATTACTTAATACAATCAGGTCTATTATATGCGTTTATCCAAATATTACCTACCAACTCTAAAGGAAAAGCCTACCCATGCTAAAATTATCTCCCATCAATATTCTTTACGTGCAGGTTTAATAAAGCAGATAGCATCTGGCATCTATACGTGGTTGCCGCTTGGTCTGCGCGTGCTTAAGAATATTGAAGACATTATCAGAGATGAAATGGATAAATCTGGTGCAATTGAAGCATTAATGCCTTGTGTGCAACCAGCAAATCTTTGGCGAGAATCGGGACGTTACGATGATTACGGTAAGGAAATGCTACGTATAAGGGATAGGCATGAGGAAGACATGCTTTTCGGTCCAACGCATGAGGAGGTAGCAACTGATCTAATTAGAGATGTGGTAAAAAGTTACAAAGATTTGCCACTTTGTTTGTATCATATCCAGTGGAAATTCCGTGATGAGGTAAGACCACGTTATGGTGTTATGAGGGGTAGGGAATTTCTGATGAAGGATGTATACAGTTTTGATGTAGATTACGAAGGTGCACTGAATTCATATAATTTGATGTACAAAACTTACATAAAAATCTTCAAACGCATGGGACTTACTCCAATTGGAGTGAGAGCGGACACTGGGCCAATTGGAGGAAATTTGAGCCACGAGTTTCATATATTGGCAAACACTGGTGAGAGCACTTTATATTATGACAATAAATTTTCTGAACTACTGGAAAGTGAAGATGTTGAAAGTTTGAAGAATATATATGCAGTTGCAGATGATATGCACGACCCTAAAACTTGCCTTGTGCCGCAAGAGCAGTTAAATGTTAGTAAAGGTATTGAAATAGGGCATATTTTTTATTTTGGCGACAAATACTCAAAGCCTATGAAGGCAAGTGTTACTTCTCAAGATGGAAAAAATGTCAACATGCATATGGGTTCGTATGGCATTGGGGTTTCAAGGCTTGTCGGTGCAATAATAGAAGCTTTTCATGATGATAAGGGAATTATCTGGCCAGAAGCGGTAGCTCCTTTCAGAATTGGTTTAATCAATTTACAAACGAAAGTAACGGAGGCTGCAGATAAAATATACAAAGCTTTGAAAAGTGATGAAGTGCTTTACGATGATACGGAAAGAAGTATAGGAGTAAAATTTTCTAGAATGGATCTGATAGGCTTGCCGTGGCAAATAATTGTTGGAAAAAAGGCAATAGATGAAAATATAGTTGAAGTAAAAAATAGAGCAACTGGAGAGGTAAAAGAAATGCAGATTGAGGAAGCAATAAATCGCTTTAGCACAAAATGATACGCGGTATCGGCACTGACATAGTATATATACCAAGAGTATTGAGAATATTACAAAAATACGGGGAAAAATTTCTCAATAGAATCTACACTGAAAAAGAAATAGAGCTAAGTAGAAAGTATAATAGTCAAGAAATGCGAGCAAGGTATTTTGCCAAACGCTTTGCAGCAAAAGAAGCTTTTGTTAAAGCACGAGGTACTGGATTTAGCCAGGGCATTATAATGAAAGATATAGAAATATACAGCGATGTAAGAGGAAAACCATATATTGCTGTCAGAAAGGATTTCATCTCAAAGGACTACAAGATTCATCTTTCTCTGAGTGACGATGGAGATTACGCTACTGCATTTGTTATAATTTGCGTCTAGCAGATATTGTTTCAATTTATGCAGTTGACTTTATGCTATCTATATAGCTAAACTGACTTAGGTTTACCGACAATTTGAAAAACCGTCATTCCGCTACTAGTTAGCGCCGCGGCGGTATGACGGTTCGCGGTGGCATGACGATAAGCTTGTCATCCCGCTACGTGTTAGCGGATGAGATGCCGCGAATGAATCGCGGGATGACGTAACGACAAGTCCGTCATCCCGCTACGTGTTAGCGGGATCTATGCTAAGAGATACCGCGGCGGTATAGCTATAGCATACACAAACAACTAGTTTGCCAAAAAAACATGGCGGTTTTTCTATGATTTGAGTATAATTCTAGCTTTACCTAAACAGAAAATTTAATGGACTATATCTTAATGTATCTTTCCTTACCATTTTTAATTACTGAGAATTACTTATTAATTACTGCATTGATTCCGCTTTTAAGTGCTTTTGTTATCTTTTTTACTGGTAAATGGCCCGGAGTGAACAATAGTATTACTGTCATTTCTTCTGTACTTCTGTTTACGTATACGTGTCTGTGCACTTTATATTGGGTATATGGTGATCATTCTCAATTTATTCTCATGGATTTTGGTAATAATTTGCACATTAGTTTAAAGCTAGAGTCTACCGGAGTAATATTCAGTTTATTAATATCGTTTTTATGGATACTAACCAGTATATATGCAATATGTTATATGCAGAATAACTATGCTGATAGCAATCACTCAAGTTTTCTATGCTTTTTTTCAATATCGATTAGCTGTGTAATGTTTATTGCTTTTTCTGGAGATTTGCTCACTACATTTGTTTTTTATGAGCTTCTAACTATTAGTACATACCCTCTGGTTACTTACAACTCAACAAATGAATCAATGATTGCAGGGCGCTATTACTTTGGCGTGCTATTTTTCTCTTCTTTAGTATTATTTTTTCCTGCAATAGGCATTTTATATAATGAATTTCATACTTTAGACTTTGTAAGTGGTGGAATATTCAAATTTGATACTTCACTCATCACTTTCATTGCAGTGTGTTTTGCTATGCTGATTTATGGAATAGGAAAAGCTGCATTAATGCCAATGCATTTTTGGTTACCAAAAGCAATGGTTGCACCAACTCCTGTGAGTGCACTATTACATGCTGTTGCTGTTGTGAAATCCGGAGTTTTCATCATCATAAAAGTTATATTATACACTTTCGGCGTCGATAACATACAACGTTTTGTGCAGCAAAATTGGTTTGCTGGAGGGTGGCTTCCGTACGCTGCTGGATTTACTATTATTACTGCATCATTGATTGCATTAAAGCAAAAAGAATTAAAGAAATTGCTTGCTTACTCTACCATCTCTCAATTGTCGTATATTATATTATTTGCTTCAATTTTTAGTGAGCTCAGCATGAGGGTTGCAATTTTTCAATTAGTTTGCCACGCATTTGCAAAAATCACTTTGTTTTTCATTGCCGGAGCAATAATAACGAAAACAGGTGAGAAATATATAGATAAGATTCACGGTATAGGACGCAGTATGCCAATTAACATGACAGCATTTGCTATAGGTGCATTGTCTATGATAGGGGTGCCGCCTGCTCCGACTTTTTGGGGTAAATTTCTCATTTTTCAAGCTGTTTTCAACTCTGGCAATGTAATACTTTCTGTGTTTGTAACTCTAGTGTTAATTGTTAGTACTATACTTAACGCTCTGTACTTTTTACCAATAATTTACAATGCCTTTTTCTTAAAACCTTCTCAGAATTACTTTATTAAAAAAACGCCAATTCTTCTAGTTTTACCTCCAGTTATTACTGCTACATGCACTTTAGTTATTTTTTTTAGCTACCAAGTAATATTTTAAAATCTGTATTTATAACCATTAACAATAAATTTAAATGGTATTATACCAGCCAGAGTTGCTTTTATACTCGACAAAGTGAAGCTAATCTCCACAGTATGATCTTTCACCTCCTTATTTTGCTCGGTTGTAAAAACTACAGTAGCATTTCCAGCAAATGTAACTAAGTCCTTGGTCGATCGATCAATAGATAATGTTATTACATTTATGTTGGCAGTTTTTCTTTTGGATGAAGGTGAACTAACAGCTTCATTGTTCGTTTTTTCCTGAAAGCCTTGATAGATTTTATGTATAGAATTGTTTCTTATAAAATTTTCTTGGTACTTCGGTTCAACGATCTTAATGGACTCGTATATTTCAATGTATTTACTTATTAAGTACCTCGCTGTGGAAGTGTATTCATCTTCCTTTTTACTGAAACTAAGCTTATGCATTGCAGAGAACTCATCTTCTGTGTGGTTCATGTACTTCACAAAATTTAAATCTTTTTTAACAGGAAATAACAGGTATATGTTTAATATTAATAAACATAAGCATACTAGGAGAAGCGATACTATTAATGCCATCCAAGATCTTTCTGCTACACAAAACAGATACTTATGGCAGTACCATTCGACTGCTTTACTGAAATAACTTTTGTTTTTTACTGATTCAAGCAATTTATCTTCCATAACACAATGCTACCAAACCCAATTATAATAACAATAAGATTAGATACTCTAAAAAACTTTAAAATATGTCTAAATTTTCCAAAATAGGATGAATGATTATATCACCTTGTTCCGCAATAAGGTAGAATTTATCGATTTTGCTCACATCTACATTGATCATTTTTACACTGAAATTTTCAGGATTGTAAATATTACTTTCAGCACTTTTGTGATAATTATAATAATGTAATTTATTTTGATCATCAAAATAACCAAATTCATCAGCGAGGGTTCCCACTTTGCTACCTTTACCACTTTTGACTAGCTCAAATAGATCAATTGCATGGTTTTGAGATCCAGGCTCAATAGGCCCTTCTGCAGCAAAAAACTTAGGTGCATGACCAACGTATTCCTTAAATTTTAGATTATGAGTCTTTTTTACACTACCAAAATCCACAAACTTATATTCATCTGAAACGCCAGAATATTGTGGATCATACTTTTTATATTCAAAGAACTCATTACCTAAAAAATTACAAAACGTTAATTTATAATCATCATGATCGGATTTAACGACTTTAAGGTAATGAAAATCTCTAGGAATCTTTACTTCCTCTTCCGTGATATGATTACGTACAACAAGCTCACCATTTAGCATATGATAGCCAATTTTTGGCAAAGTAGCTATATTGATTGCCTTGTTTAGCTTAAAATTTGCTTCATAAATGCCGCTTAACAACTCCTTTCCTTTTTCTAAGGTGACGTCCTGGTCTAAAGCTATATTCTTGATTGAACTTAATTCTTTCTGCATGTTTAGTATGGCTTTCGTCAAAACTTCTATTGATTGCCATACAGTTAATTTATTATCAGTCAAATTATATACTTCGAGTATTAAATTAACAGAATTTTATCATGAATTTATGTTAAAAGTATTATACTTTGTAAACTTATGTCATGATATTAACTACATTAGCTAAAACATGCTTTTTATCTAAGTGAAGTTGCTTAGCAACAACGAAAAGTTCATCTATTTTTTTCCACTGACCTAGTAAAATTTCAACACCATTTACCTCTCTCTTTATGCTTTCTAAAATGAAGGCCTGAATTATATATGATGCTAGTTCTAGTTCGATTTCGCTATTAATTACTTTATTAATCATATTGGGATTCTTTAAATCATGAAGAAATTTATAAAAGCATTTGTATGCTTCATAAGCATCACTACTTATTGCATTTATTATCATTCCTGGCATTCCAGGAAATAAAGTAATCATTTCGTCAAACGTTTGATCATCAAATTTACATTGAGATGAAGCAACTTGCTTTGTTTCGTCATAAGTTAATGGAAGTAAATTTAGCTGAAAGCACCTACACTGGATAGTAGTTTGTATATCATATGGCTTATGGCTAATTATAAATATCTTAGAATTTTTTGGCGGCTCTTCTAATATTTTCAATATTGCGTTTTTAGCGTTATTAGTCATTGCCTCTAAGCTATCTATTATAGATATTTTGTGTTCTGATTGAATGGGACTTAAGTGTAGAAAGTTTTTCATTTCTCTGACTTTTTCTATTCCGATAGTATCACCTTCAACAATGTGTAAGTCCAATGCTACTTCATTATAGCTTTTTATGAGTAACCAATTGGAGAAGGATTTTGCAAGTGTTGCTTTTCCTATACCTTTTTTACCACAGATCAGCCAAGACTGAACAGATAAGTTGTTCATTAATTTTTTTTTGGCCTGGTTGTGACCTATTACTTTTTTCATTCTTTCTCCTATAGATCTTAGTTTGAAAATGCATTGGTTACTGTTTGTAATAAAATTGCACCTTCCCTTAAAACCTTAATCTTATCTTCGGTTAAGTCAATAATAGTAGATTCTATACCAGAAACTAATTCATCATCTTCAATCACTGCAGATAAATGTTGCTTAATGGATTGTGGTATATCGTCTGCCTTACATACACTTTTTTCTCCTGAAATATTTATACTAGTTGCAACTATTGGAACTTTCAGTTTGTTTAGTATTGAAATTGCAATAGGATGCTCAGGGATTCTGATGCCTATACTATCTTTAAAGAATTCGTTTGGCAATATATTATTGTTTTTAAGTGGTAAAATATAGGTAATCGGTCCAGGAGAAAAGTGATTTACTAAACCAATATACTTTTTCTCTAGCTTTGCTATTCTCATCAAGCTGCAAATATCACTAACAAATATAGACAGTGGTTTATTTTGAGAGCGTTTCTTTATCTGATATATTTTTCCTATAGATTCATTATTTAATGCATTACAAGCAAGAGCATACACTGTTTCTGTTGGAAAACACACTAACAAGTTGTTCTGTATTGCATTTATTATTTTAGATACCATATAGCTAAAAACTTATTCATAACAACTAGATCAGTTTTGTTGCATTGTATCTTATATAGTAACTGCTAGTTTTTGTGAACGCAATGCAACGCAGCTTACCATTTGTTATGCAGACTTGCTACAACCCAAACTCTTCATTGACTTTATCAACTATTGCCTGTGGTGGATCCTCTCCCCATCCTGAATACAAAATCTCTCCATAGTCTGCAACATCTATAGAGCCAGTTCTGCTTTTTGCTAGAAACATTTCTCTTTTCTCTTTATCAACTAATACATAATGCCACGCTGATTTTCCACGATCTTTACCACGGACTAAATATATAAGATCTGACCTACTTCTTTTTGTTGCATCAGCAAAAGATCTTTCATTGACAGTTCTGCTTTTACTTTTTATGCCGCCACTTTCAGAAAAAGCTTCCTTGGATTCGGTTTTTTTGTTTGCTAATTCAGAAATTTTCCCTTTTTCCCCTAATGCCCGTTCTTTGGTGTTTTGAGACGAATACTTACTGGAAAAACCTTCCCCTGTACCGCCAGGAGTCCTGTTTGTGAAACGCTTAATAAATGAATTATTGTCGTTGTTTTCTGCCATAAAAATCTCCAAACTTTAGATTGTAGGACCCAAATTTTTACTACACTCTATCATATGTTAATTAAATTAATATAAATGAAAAATAATATAGTAATTATTACAGGAATTACAGCTTCAGGTAAATCAGAATTGTGTGATAACCTGATAAAAAAATATAATAATATCAGCATAATAAATTGTGATTCAAAGCAGGTATATGAAGAAATTCCCATAATTACTGCTCAACCACTAAAGCAAGAAGAATTTTATAAATTATATGGTTATGTTTCAGCAAAAGAAAATTATTCCGTGGGTCTATGGTTAGAGGATTTAGAAAAAGAAGTTAATCACGCATTAGAAAATGCTCAAATACCTATCATCACTGGAGGAAGCGGGCTTTACATCAGCAGTTTAATCAAAGGCTTATCATCAATGCCACAAATAAGTCAGAAAGTAAGGAAAAATGTAAGCGAATTAAGGAAAAATTTAAGTAAAGAGGAGTTTTACAAATTAGTGCTAAGCAAAGATCCAAGGATTCAAGGTAAAGTATTCATGAATGACTCGCACCGCCTTTCAAGGGCACTTGAAGTTATCACTGAAACTGGTAAGACAATCTTTGTATGGCAAGAAAATAGACAGCCTCCTTTATTCGATAATTTTAAGATATATACAATTTTGCCTAAACGTGAGGATGTATACCAAAAAATAAATTCTCGTTTTATCAAAATGATCGAAAATGGAGCAATTGATGAAGTAAAAAAGCTACTTAGTATGAACTTAGCTCCACATTTGCCAGCTATGAAAGCACATGGAGTGCCAGAAATTGTAAAGTATTTGAAAGGTGAGATTACTTTAGACGAAGCGATACAGATTGCTCAAACAAACACAAGACACTACGCAAAACGCCAGTACACTTGGTTTAAAAACCAGTTCCCAAGTTCTGAAGTAATTGATTGTGCAAATGAGCTAACAGCGCTTGAAATATTTTAATTGTTAGTTTCCAGGTGTATTTCCATGCTCATTGCTATGAATGGGCGGTTCCATATTTTCCAGATGGCTGTTTACTTCTAGTGGATTACCTAAACTATGTTCTATCTCTGCTTCAAACTTAAATCCTAACTTCTCGCAAAATTTCTGGAAATACTCTTTAATAATATCAAATAAATTTTTGCCATCAATTTTGTAATTTTTCAGTTCTCGAGGAGCAGTAAGTGACAATTTACCATCTTTATATGTTACATCATCTTTATCATTTTGAGATTCAATTGTGAATTCAATTGAACTGGATAGATCACACACCTTGTCACCGGCTTTACCATCGCTCCTTTGGAAAAATATCGGTAATTTCATATCCGATCTAATACTTACATTATTTTGGTCAATATAATCAATATTCATTACTCTTTTAGGGGAGAATACTAGAAATGAATGTTGGCCAAGTGCAAGTTGAGATTCTATCAATACACCAGCTTCATGCCCTGCCTGATTACAATTGGTAACTAGTTCTTCTAGGATAGAATCACTTGGAACTTTTGCTTCAGCATATTTGAACATTTCCTTAAAAACTTCTTTTGCAAATGGGCGATAATTCTTTTCTCCATTTTTGTTGTTTTCAATCAAGCTAGCGTGTTTTGCATATAATTGATTAATAAAGTTTTGGTCTATATCTTTTTTATTAATAACAAAATCCATTCTTGGAAAATCTTTATACGCCTGATAACCAGAATTGGCTTCAGCATTATCTTTACCAGCTCTTAATTTGCTAAAATCAAACTCTTCTGCTTGAGCCCTTAATGTAACTACTGGATTGGTACTATTCATTTCTATCATAGACCTATTAACATCATAATTAATTATATCACAAATTATTAATAATTCAATAAAATACCTGCTATAAGCCCTATGATAGCAAATATAGTTAGGGGTAACTTAGGCTTACCGACAACCGTCATCCCGCTGCTTGTTAGCACCGCGGTGGTATGATGTTAGAGAGCTGTGCTAGCTATAGTGCATACCTGACCATAAGGTGACAAGATTTTAAAAAGGCTCTATTATTGATAAACAGTTTTACACATGTATGAATCTCAATGAGCAATTAGATGTGCTGGCTTTTCTAAATGGCAAGCTGGAAAATATGCTTAAGTTCCATTCCGCAATATTACCTAAACTCTGTGGTGGGAACAAAGTGGTGGACCTGCTGTTTTATAGGCCGCTTGGTTATATAGATAGAAGTAAGTCACTGCCCGATGCTCAAGCTGGAGAATTTATAACTTTTATTGCAAAAGTTTATGAGCATCAGTCGCCCACTTTTAGAGGTAGACCATATAAAATAGTCGTTGAAAGTGAGAGTCAGTGTATATTCATAGTCTTTTTTAATCACTCAGTTAAGTATTTATATAAACTATTTCCAGCTGGAGCCTATGTAATCATCAGTGGCAAACTCGAAAAATTTGCTGAGCATTGGCAGATTACTCATCCAGATTACGTGTCGCTTGACATCAACCAATTTAAAGAAATAGCTCGCATAGAGCCAGTCTACCAATTATGCCGTGGCATTACCAATAAGAGCATTGGGAACATAATAAGCTCTAACCTGAAAGAATTGCCTGATTTGCCAGAGTGGATAGATGATACATTAATCAAGCAAAAAAAATGGCTAAGTTGGAGGGAAAGCATAATAAAGTTGCACAGACCAAGCTCATTGGCGGAAGCCGAGGTTTGTAGAAAAAGGCTTGCTTATGATGAATTGTTTGCGTATCAGCTAGCACTGAAACTTGCAAGAGAAAATCATGTAAAAAAAAGGGGAAGAGAATTTATAGTATTGAATAAATATAAAGAGCAAGTTTTAAATGAATTATCGTTTCAATTAACAAACGATCAAATTCGTGCAATAGATGAAATTTCAGAGAGGCAAAAATCCAAGTATCGCATGATGAGCTTGCTGCAAGGTGATGTTGGTAGTGGCAAAACCGTAGTTGCACTTTTTGCGATGCTAAATGTGGTAGAAAACAACATGCAGGTAGCTCTAATGGCACCGACTACTATCTTGGCGGAGCAACATTATAATTGGATTGAGGAAGTTTTATCCTGTACCGATATAAAAGTTGCGCTGCTTACTGGTAAAACTTCGCGCAAGGAAAGAAAGATTATCATGAACGAACTTGCAAGTGGTGTTTTAAATATAGTGATTGGCACCCACGCGTTATTTCAAGCTAACGTTACATTTAAAAATTTAGGGCTTGCAGTCATAGACGAGCAACAGCGATTTGGAGTGATGCAGAGAAATCGCTTGGTAGGAAAAGGAGAAAATGCCGATATACTTTTCGTTACTGCAACTCCCATTCCAAGAACCTTGCAGCAAGCTATGTATGGTGACGTTGAATGTTCAATTTTGAGAGAAAAACCAAAATCCAGATTGCCAATAAAAACTGTAACTATGAACATTAGTAGGGTGCCAGATGTTATTGAAAAGCTAAAAGGTGCTATAAACAGGGGCGAAAAAGCATATTGGATTTGTCCATATATAGAAGAAAACGAAGAGACCAATATTGCTGCAGCAGAGATGCGTTTTCAGGAATTACAAAAAACATTTTTTGATAGAGTCGGGATAATACACGGAAAATTGACTCAGGAGCAGAAAGATCAAGTTATGTTTTCCTTCAAAAGAAATGAATTTTCTTTGCTTGTTGCAACCACTGTGATAGAAGTTGGTATAGATGTGCCAGATGCAACCATTATGATTATAGAAAATGCAGAGCAATTTGGGTTATCGCAATTACATCAGTTAAGAGGCAGAGTAGGGCGAGGAAACAAGCCATCTTTTTGTGTATTATTATACGATAATTTAAGTAAAAGCTCATCTTCAAAGTTAAAGATCATGTGTGAGTCACAGGACGGATTTTACATTGCTGAAAGGGATATGATGCTAAGAGGCAGTGGAGATATTTTAGGCACAAAACAATCAGGATGTATGGAATTTAAATTTGCTGATTTATATCAGGACAAAGAGCTGCTCAATCTCGCGTATAATAACGCAAAAGGCGCAATGGCTAATTTTGAATTACTGCTTGATATATTTGAATATAGAAGTAGATTACATTTTTCAAAATTTCAGTAGGAAAACTTCTTATCCAGGTAGCTCGCAGAAACGAATTAAATGCAAAAATTCCTTGACAAACTCCGCCAGCCCCCTTATCATGAAACTGAAGGTATTCAGTTATCTTCATCTGTGCAGATTAAACAGCAAGAAAACAACGTAGTTGGCGTCTTATTTTTAATTTTTTGCACTATGTGCACCTTATGTCTTCACAACATTTCTAGGTTTTTACCTATATAAGCTGAAACGCGCTTATAAAGCGTTTGAGACAGTATAGAACGCCAATTTGCAGGATTGGAGAGTGACAACTAGCTAACACGGGGTTTCTTTTGCCTTTTTTTCTGCTTAGTAAATTTCTTAAACATTTATGACTAAAGGTTAGTTGCATTAAAAAGCAGCTGAGTCGCGGTTATTAGACGTTTAAAACATAAAAAAACGCCAATACTGAAAATAGACAATGACTAGGGCTTCTTTTGCCTTTTTTTCGTTTGGTAAATTTCTTAAATATTTATAGCTAACATGAACTGGGCAGTGCGTCACGCGCTGACCATTTACTGTGCAAATCACCTTCAAAAACAAACGTTCGTACACATATATTCTAGTTATATGATAAAATAAATGAAAAACATCAATTATCTAAATGAAATTCACATCTTAAAAGGATCATATACATCGATTTCCTTAGAATTACTCTTTTTCAATTTTTCACTTAATAATCTTAAAATAGGCTGTAAATCACCATTAATTGATAAGCACAGCACTTCTTTATTGAGATAATTAGCTAGGTGATTCTTCTTTTCCAGAATTTCTGCTTCTCTCAGCAAGTCGCATTTGTTTAATACTACAATCTCTTCTTTTTCAACAAGATCACCATTGTAAAGTTCCAATTCATTATGGATACAACTATAAGCCGAAACAACGTCATCATGAGTTACATCGATTAAATGAAGTAAAATTTGACACCTTTCTATGTGCTTTAAAAATTTATGTCCGAGCCCAACCCCAAGGTGAGCATCGGTGATTATTCCAGGAATATCTGCTATTACAACTTCGCTATCATCCACTTTTGTCACACCTAAGTGGGGTCTTACGGTGGTAAATGGATAATCGCCTACTTTTGTATCGGAATTTGAGCAGCGAGTCAAAAATTTTGATTTACCTGCGTTTGGCATGCCAATAATTCCAACATCTGATAAAACTTTTAGTTTTAATAATACATGTTTTTCTTCGCCAGGCTGACCGTAAGTAAAATGTCTTGGTGCCTTATTAGTAGAAGATTTAAAATTAGTATTTCCAAGTCCACCTTTTCCACCCTGTGCTACTTGAAATTCCATACCAGGCTTGTCAAGGTCTACTATTATCTCTTCACTTTCTTCATCAATTATTTGTGCACCGACTGGAACTCGAAGTATAACGTCTTTCCCTGCTGTGCCAGATCTATCCCTGCCTGCACCATTTTTCCCATTATCTGCTTTAATGTGTCTTCTATAACGAAAATGAAGCAAAGTGTTGAGATTAGCGTCGCTGATGAAAACTATGTTTCCACCCTTTCCTCCATTACCACCATTTGGACCACCAAATTCAACGAACTTTTCTCGACGAAAACTTGCACAACCGTCACCACCATCACCGGCTTTTAAGTACAATTTTACTTCGTCTATAAAACCCATGCTAACCCACGATAATATTTAGCATCCTTTCCTAATGCGCTTTCTATTCTGATTAGCTCGTTATACTTTGCGAGCCTATCAGAACGCGACAGCGACCCGGTTTTTATTTGCCCGCAATTTGATGCAACTGCTATATGAGATATTGTTGTGTCTTCTGTTTCACCTGAGCGGTGAGAAATAACAGCTTTGTAGTTGTTTGATTTTGCCATTTCAATAGCAGCAAAAGTTTCTGTTAACGTCCCTATTTGATTTGGCTTGATCAGTACAGCATTTGCCATTTTTTCTTCTATTCCTTTGCCTATTAGTTCACAATTTGTAACAAATAAATCATCCCCAACCAATTGAATTTTACTCCCCAATTTTGCAGTAAGTAATTTCCAACCTTCGTAATCGTCTTCACTCATTGCATCTTCTATAGAAATTATTGGATATCTTTCCACAAGATTACAATAATATTCATTCAATTCTTTTGAAGTAAGCTCTTTATTTTCAAATTTGTAAATTCCATCTTCATAAAAAGTAGATGAAGCAACATCAAGGCCTAGTGCAAAATCACTTTGCGCTGAATAACCTGCTGATTCTATAGCGTATATGATCAAGTCAAGTGCTTCTTCAGTACTTTCAATATTTGGTGCAAAACCGCCTTCATCTCCTACGTTTGTGCTATAACCCTTTTTCTTAAGAATGCTACGTAAGTTGTGGAACACCTCCGCAGATATTCTGATTGCTTCACTGAAAGTCTCAGCACCGACCGGAAGAATCATGAATTCTTGGAAATCGAGCTTATTGTCTGCATGTACTCCACCATTAATTATGTTAATGAGTGGAACCGGCATCTGCTCTCCTCCCAAATATCTATACAACGGTATTTTGAAACTGTTTGCTGCTGCTTTTGCAACCGCAAGAGACACACCCAAAGTTGCATTTGCTCCAAGTTTAGATTTATTTTTTGTTCCATCTAGTTCAATTAATGCTTTATCAATTGCACTTTGGTTTGTTGCATCCATGCCAATGATTTCATTTGCTATCACTCCATTTACAGCTTGAACAGCTTTCAGCACTCCTTTACCACAATACCTTTTCTCATCTTGGTCTCTGAGTTCCAAGGCTTCTAATTTACCAGTTGAAGCTCCAGAAGGTACAGAGGCCCTACCTATTGCTCCATCACAGAGTTCAATTTCCACCTCAACAGTGGGGTAACCCCTGCTATCTAAAATTTCTCTTGCAAATACGTTGTTGATTATCTTATTCATCGCATTAAACCTTAACTTCCGCAATAAGTGCTGCAGTTTCCTTTGCCAATTTAGCTATATTACTACCAGCACCAATAAATAATACTATATCACCTGGACTTGTCGAATCACTAATAAAATGTGAAATGAGTAGAGCATCATTCATAATCTTTACATCATTAAACCCATTACTGATTAAAGCTTTTTGTATATCATCAATCCCACAACCAGGAATAGGCTTGTCTTCTGGGGGATGAATAGGAGTAAGGATTACATAGTCAAACATCATAAAGATCCTTATGAATTCACCAAAAAAATTACGAACGCGAGCAAAACGAAGTGGTTCGATAATTCCTATTACTTTTCCTTTAGTAATCGAACGTGCAGCCGTTAAAGTTGCATATATTTCATTTGGATGATGGGCATAATCCTCAATTAACTTAACACCTTTAATATTGGCAATCAAAGAGAATCTTCTTGCTACTCCTTGAAATTCCAAAAGGCCTTTTTTAATCTCTGCATTGCTAATCCCGAGCTTTATCGCAACTGATATTGCAGCCAAGGCGTTACTCATTTTGTGAATACCTATTGCGTTTGATAGTACTATGTTTTTTAAAGGGCTGGATCCCAGTGTCACGCACTGGGATGACAGAGGGTGATGGGATGACACCTGCTTTTTTGTCATGCAAGTAGCTGATGCTGGAATCCAGTTGTTCAACACGTCAAATTCTATGCTGTTAGCATGCTGTTTAATGTTGCTGGCTCTTATGCTACCATTCTCAAACCCAAACGTTATAGAATTACTCGCATCATAATTAATGCCTACAGAATCAGGCAAAACTGCAAAACCTGCTTTGCTTATAAACTGAGAAAACGCATTTTTAATATCGTCGAATGTACCATAATGATCCATATGATCGTCGTTAATACTCGTTATGACAGCAATATTTGCAGGAATTTTTAGCATGGTTCCATCAGACTCATCAGCTTCGATTAAAAAAATGTCACTCTTTCCAAGTCTTGAATTACTCTGATACGAATTTAGTATTCCTCCTACAATTACAGTCGCATCAATGCCAGAATGATCAAAAATAGAAGCAATCATAGCCGTTGTTGTCGTCTTTCCACTTGAACCTGAAACTGCTATCACATATTTATCTTTCATAATTTCAGCAAGTATGTCTGATCTATGCAAAATGGTTTTATTGTTATTTCTCGCTGTTACTAACTCCACATTATCAGATTCTATCGCAGAAGAACGTACAACTATTTGAGCTTGGCTTATATTATTAGCATTGTGACCAATAAAAACCTCTATGCCCAGCCTTTGTAATCTATCTACATTGTTGTTTGATTGTGCATCACTGCCTTGAACTTTGTAATTGGAATTGTGAAGAATTTCAGCAATGGCACTCATTCCGATTCCACCTATACCAATTATATGTATTATTCTTTTTTGAGTTTTGTTAATATTTAGCAGTAGATGTTTACTCATTACTAAATTTATTATAGTATAATTTAAAATCCTCATAGTATCGAACCCTCTTACCGAATACAATGATAAAAAACCTAGCCTTCCTATGTCTAATATTTGTTTTGATAAGTAGTTGCAGTTTTAGCAACAGGTTTAATTGCACTGCAGGTCATTATAAAATTGGCTGCAGCTACACAATAAATGGTATAACTTATTATCCAAAAAACTGTAAACACTATGAAGAGATAGGGATAGCGTCGTGGTATGGAATAGAAGATCATGGCACGCTTACAGCAAATGGTGAAGTGTTTAACCGTCACTTGATCTCTGCAGCGCATAAGACTTTGCCCCTACCCTGCTTTGCTCTTGTCACTAATTTAGAAAATGGAAGAAAGCTTGTTGTAAGGATTAACGATAGAGGGCCTTTTATTGAAGGCAGAATAATAGACTTATCAGAAAAAGCAGCTCAAGTCTTAGGATTTCATAAAGTAGGGCTTGCAAAGGTAAAAGTCCAATACCTAAGAAAGATGTCAGAACAATTGATACAAAATACTCCTCATTACAGAAAGCAATATGAAAAAGAAATGCAGAAACGTCACCCAAAACAAGACAGTGCAGAAAGTAAGGGATATGTTGCATTTTTTAAAAGTGCTCAGGCTGCTAAATCAGCTGCATCAAAGCTTCGCAATCAAGGAATAAAAAATGTTAGATTGCTTTTTAAGAACGATCAATATTGCGTGAAAGTGAGTTATAGGTAGTGGTGAGTGCAGAATTCGAAAGATTTGGTTAATGTAAGAAACGCTGGCTAACTATTGTAAGTTAAAAATGTGATATAAAAAAGATATCAACAATTTATAGCTATACCGCCGCGGCGCTAACACGTAGCAGAATGACGAGTTACTATACCACCGCGAACCGTCATACCGCCGCGAACCGTCATACCGCGATTCATTCGCGGTATCCCAGCATAGATTCCGCTAACACGTAGCGGAATGACGAATTTGTCGTTTTTCAAATTGTCGTAAGTCAGTTTAGCTATAGCACTATAGAGACAAAGATCGAAATTTACTTATTTACGTCTCCAATTTCATCATGTATAATGGAGACAAAGATTTATATTTTGTATTTTATGTCTCCATCATTTATTGGTAGGCAAACCGAGTTGAAGCAACTGCTGGAGCTTACGGAAAAAAACACTGCATCTTTTGTAGTAGTCAAAGGAAGGCGTCGTATAGGAAAAAGTCGTTTAATTCAAGAGTTTGGTAAACATTTCGAACAACATTACTCATTTGCAGGTTTGCCACCAGAAAAGCATACTACAACATCCCACCAACTTAATGAATTTTCTAGACAAGTTGCTAGACAATTTAATACATCTTTTGCTAGATATGACGACTGGAGTGACTTACTATGGGCAGTTGGTGAACGTTTACTATCTGGCAAAATATTATTGCTCCTTGATGAAATTTCTTGGATGGGCTCAAAAGATCCAACTTTTTTAGGCAAAATAAAGAATTTTTGGGATACACAGCTAAAAAATAATAACAAGCTAATTTTTGTTGTCTGTGGATCAGCTTCATCCTGGATTGAAAAAAATATACTTAGTAGTACTGGTTTTGTAGGAAGAATATCGTTGACTTTAACACTCGGGGAGTTATCACTTTCTGATTGCAATGAATTTTGGCCAAAAAATATTTCAGCATACGAAAAGTTTAAGGTGCTTGCAGTAACCGGTGGAATTCCAAAATATTTAGAAGAGGTAAATTTTAAACATGGTACTGAAGAAAATATTAAAAAGCTTTGTTTTACAAAAGGTGGGTTTTTAGTTGAGGAGTTTGACCAAATATTTTCAGATCTATTCATGCGAAAAACAGCTTTTTATAAGCAAGTAGTGAGAGCTCTTTCTACTGGAGCTAAAGAACAGGAAGAAATTTGTACTGCTTTAAACATTGCAAGACACGGACGCATTTCTGAGTATCTATATGAGCTCGAGCTTGCCGGTTTTATTGCAAAGGATCACACTTGGGATATAAAAACGGGTACTGATTCACGACTCAGGAAGTACAGACTTCAAGATAATTATTTAAGGTTTTATCTAAAATATATTGAAAAAAATCTAGGAAAAATTAATCGCGACACCTACTCTATAGGGTTACTTACATCTCTACCAGAGTGGCATACAATTATTGGACTTCAGTTTGAAAATTTGGTGCTTAACAATAGAAAGAGCATACATAATATCTTGAGAATTGATGGAATAGTAAGCGAAAATCCATTTTTTCAGAGGAAGACAGGTGCTGGTTGTCAAATTGATTACATGATTCAAACAAGGTTTAACACACTCTACATTTGCGAAATCAAATTCTCAAAAAATAAAATCGGTCATTCAATAATACAAGAAGTACAAAAGAAAATAGATACACTAAAGCGTCCAAAAGGCTTTTCATGTCGTCCAGTCCTTATTCACGTTAACGGTGTGAGTGATGACGTTATAGATAGTGATTACTTTTCAAACATAATTGATTTTGGAGAATTATTGAATTGTAAGTAATTCTTGCTCTACTTTTTCAACTTTGTGTTGTTTAACATTGGAACAAGATTCCAGATGACATCTTTCATGAACTCTTATTATAACAATGTTCGTACAGATGTGTGCCACGCGCTGGAATGACATGGTGAGGTGTCATCCTGCTGCTCCTTTCTTGTCATCCCGCGCGGAATAATTAACCGTCATACCGCCGCGGTATCTCACATAGATCCCGCTAACAAGCAGCGGGATGACACCTCTCTTGGGCTCTTTTAGCTATAAACATTAAGAAATTTACCAAATGAAAAAAAAGGCAAAGAACTCCCGTGGTGCGAGTTTTGACTCTATATTACTGTAAGTGGCGCTGTAATAATGTGCTAACGCTTAAAATAAGCGCGGTTTGGTTGAATGTAGAAAAAATTTAAAAGACATGCAGCCGCTATAATTTTATGTAATCCGCCAAAAAATACCCTGAGTTTTTTACTGAATTTTGTCATTGAGCCTGCAGGTCAAAAACAAGTTTTGAGTCATAAATACCCTTATTGTCATAATAAGGGAGCTGGCAAAGCTTGTCAAGCAACTTTTTCCGTTTCTACCAGCTACTTGGATGACACCACATAAATTAATAAATAGGAAAATTACTACAAATCTTTTCAACTTTAGTTTTTACTGCTTTTTCGACACTTGAGCTATTTCCGCTGATTAATCCCTGAACCACTTCATTTACTAGGCTGGCTATCTCTTTAAAATTTTCTGCCTCAAGTCCGCGTGTTGTCTCAGCAGCGGTGCCAAAACGGAGCCCTGAAGTGATGGTTGGCTTTTCTGTATCAAATGGTACAGAGTTTTTATTGCAGGTAATGCCAGCCCTCTCAAGGCTATCTACAACGTCTTTTCCAGTTAATTTCTGCGATCTTAAGTCAACTAGCACTATATGAGAGTCAGTGCCACCGGTTATAATGTCGAGTCCATGCTTTTGCAATTCTTGAGCTAGTACTTTCGCATTTTCCACGATTTTCTTGCTATAAGTTTTAAACTCTGGCGCTAATGCTTCTTTAAATGCAACAGCTTTTGCAGCTATTACATGCATAAGTGGCCCGCCCTGCAATCCTGGAAAAACTGCAGATTGAATTTTTTTGTGTAATATTTCATCATTGGTCATCACTATTCCACCACGAGGACCACGCAAAGTTTTGTGAGTCGTGGAAGTCATAACATGTGCATATTCAGCAGGAGATGGATATTCGCCCGCTGCAATAAGCCCTGCATAGTGAGCAATGTCTGCAAGCAAATAAGCACCAACTTTATCTGCAATTTCGCGAAAGCGTTTGAAGTCCATTTTTCTCGGATAAGCAGAAGCACCAGCTATGATCAATTTTGGTTTATGCTCCAGCGCCAGCTTTTCTATCTCATCCATATTGAGCAGATAAGTGTCTTTGTTAACTGTATACTGAATTGACTTAAACCATTTACCAGAAAGGCTTGGTGCCGCACCATGAGTTAGATGTCCACCGCAACTCAGTGATAATCCAAGTATTGTATCGCCTGGAGTAAGCAGTGAAGCAAATACCGCCTGATTTGCCTGAGAACCAGAGTGAGGTTGAACGTTTGCAAATTTAACACCGAACAGCTTACAAAGTCTTTCTATAGCTAGACTTTCAACTTTGTCCACATGCTCACAACCACAGTAATACCTTTTGCCTGGATAGCCTTCTGCATATTTATTAGTCAGAAAAGAGCCTTGTGCTTCCATTACTGCTTTACTTGCAAAATTCTCTGATGCAATTAATTGCAATTGTGACTTTTGACGTTGTAACTCTTTTTCTATAAACTGATAAACCTCGTTATCAAAAGACTTTAAACTATTTTTAGAGCCACAGATTTTTTTTAAAACACTCATCATAGATCAAACCTCGCTTTAATTTTAAGATGCACAAGCAATTTTAAGACTACTTATCCTGCTTTTTTAACCATAAGAGCCCAAAAACAGCTATTAGCAAACATACAGGAATAATAGATGTTGCTTTTATCAGCAATTCAGCACTATACACAGGATTTCCTTGTATTACTGTTCTATCCCAACACAAATTTATTATTTTTGCGATTCCAGTGTGAAAAAAATAGCCAAAACCCATGACTATCATGTTTGACACAGCTGTAGCTAAGCCTACTAAGTTATTATTTACATAACTTAGTGCTTTATAAATTGTAACTACTTGATATCCAGATGCAAAGCCGATAATAAAAAGCGTAGGTAATACAACATACAAGCCACCAATCTGAGTAAAAAGTAATAGAAAACCGGCGATCATTGCAAATGAGCATGAAATTATTACTTCATAATGCTTATTTTTATACTTTTCCAATAAATAAGCCAAAGAGAATGATCCTGTTAACATTCCTATCAATATTACGGAAGAGAGAGAAGATGCCAAGCCTTCATTCATTTCATATACTTCAAAAAAGAATGCTTTCGCCCAACCATCAGCAAAACCTTGCATTGGACCGACCATGAGTCCACCAAAAAAGCTAATTAGAATAATATGCTTGTTGAAAAGTATGTTTTTCAAGTCTCTAATGCTAACTTTTTCCTGTTGAGCATTGCTTTCAGGCGTTACTAAGAACAGTAACAGAGCAAGTAAACACCCGAATGCTGAGAAGGTATAGATAACATAATTCCAGCCAAATTTATTGAGTAAGAAGTCTAACGGTAATCCGCCACATATCCCCCCCAAAGTTCCTATAATTATGGATAAACTAGCCATTCTTGCTGATTTTTCTTGCGCAAAATACATGCTTGCAACTTTAAAAAGCCCAATTGCTGAAGCGGATGACCCAATTCCAACGACTATTCTGCCAAGTATTGAATAATACCACTCATCAAAACATATAAGCGGTAATGTTCCGGTAAATGTTAAAACAATACAAGCAGGCAAAACAAATTTTGGCCCAAATCTATCAAGGAAAAGACCAACAGGTATATGAGCTAGCGTATAGCCTACATAGTATAACCCACCAAACTGGCCAACATCTGTAATACTTATGTTAAATTTTGTTATCAATCCAGGCGCAATTATGTTTGGAATTACGCGTAATATATATTGGTACGCATAAAACAGTGACGCCAACAACCAGATTAAAAAATTCCTCTGCAGTACTTTACCCCAAAGCTAGTATTATAGATACTCTGTTTATAGAAAACAATATTTTTATGAATACTTATTTTAATTTACCGGAATTTTATACAGTTGAACTCATAGCCAACATAAGTAGTTTATGCATTAACTAAATTTTCCAGGTTCAAGTTTGGATGATGGAAAAAGTTCACTTTTTCTATTTTTAAAAGAGACCTTTTATTTTACTTATAATTTTTTCTACCATATCTACAACTGGCTCATGAATAAGGTATATGAAAAAAATTACACCACAAATGACAAGTATATTTATGATTTTGCCCTTATTCATCTTTATCTTGAGCTTCACTTTTGTTACAAGATCCATTTTATTTATGTTTTTATTTCATGCTAACAATTATATATTAAATACTATAATTTTCAGTAAAATTTGACTTCAGAAGTACCCTATTAACTCAATATTAACCTTTCTACATGTAAAATAGTTAATATAACATTGAGGTAGGTTGATGAACATAAGCACAATAGACAACACACTGCAAAATTACATAACAAAATACATTGAACAAACATTCGCTACACATGTGTCAGGCAATAGATATGACAAATTGTATAGGGAACTTCTAAGTGGTATAGAAGAGATAATAAAACTCACTATAAACGAAGCAAAACATTATGACAAAAGTTTGGAAAATCTATATAACGATTCAAGATTTAATAAGAAATTTATTCAAGCTGTTGCTAAACATCAGGTGTCGGAATTTTTAAATACTCACCCGAAAAGAAAAGAAATTGTTGCAGAATTTTACAATGAACATTACATTAACGAAAGTGATTTAAAGACTCTGGAGAAAGGGAAAGATTTAGTAAATAAAATAAATAACATTAACTTACTGCAACGAAATGAAAAAAATGAGGAATTCAATATTAGAAAGACACTTGCTCACTCAATAAAAATGCCTTCCATAGAAAAATACAAGTTAGAACATTCAAGATAACCTTAGTGAATATTTTTGACGCGGTGAAATGGGTAATTTATGGATAGTCTATTTCATTTTAACTCCTGGCACGCTTTAGTAATACTATCACATCCAATTTCTAATTGTTCCTGAGAGGTTGCATAAGAAATTCTGATAAAATTTTCTAGACCAAACGCAATTCCTGGAACCACAGCAACTAAATGATCCTCTAGCAGGTATTCAGTGAAATCAAGATCATTATTTATTACTTTACCACTTTTTGTACTCTTACTGAGCAATCCTTCACACGAGACAAATAAATAAAATGCGCCTTGCGGAATGGATGCTGATAATCCCGGAGCAGAATTTAGCTTTTTCACCATAAAATCTCTACGACTCTTAAAAATCCTTGTTCTTTCTTTCAAAAAACTATGGTCACCGTTTAATGCTGCTGCTGCTGCTGCTTGTGCTATCGAATTTGGGTTAGAAGTGCTCTGAGACTGCAGCGTAGAGATAGCTTTTACTACATCACTTCTACCTGCAATATACCCTATTCTCCAGCCTGTCATTGCATAGGCTTTTGACACTCCATTGACTACAAAAACTCTGTTGTAAAGCTTTGGCTCAACCTGAGTGATAGTAAAAAACTTTTCGTCGTATATTATATGCTCATAAATATCATCTGTAACGACATTCACATGTGGATATTCAAGCAATATTTGTGCTATGTCTTTCAATTCATCATATGTGTACACAACTCCTGCAGGATTGTTCGGTGAGTTAAGAATTAACCATTTAGTTTTTTTAGTTATCCTGCTTTTCAATAATTCCGCTGTCAGTTTAAAATTTTGTTTGCATTCCACTACAGCTGGTAAGCCCCCAAAAAGATTTACCATATCAACATATGAAACCCAATAAGGAGCTGGAATAATAACTTCATCTCCAGAGTTAATTGTTGCCATAAACAAATTGAATAACACCTGCTTAGCGCCAGTACCAACACAGATTTGGTTAAACGTGTACTCGAGGTTATTATCCCTTCTTAACTTATTAATTATTGCTTCTTTCAGCTCACGCGTTCCATCAACAGCAGTATACTTAGTTTTACCTTCACTTATTGCTTGAATAGCTGCTTTTTTTATATGATCTGGAGTATCAAAATCCGGTTCTCCTGCAGCTAAAACACAGATCTTTTTTCCTTCATTTTTCAACTTATTTGCCTTATCAGTTACAGCAATCGTAGGTGATGGTTTTATTAGGGACATTCTTTTTGCAAGGTCTGACATATCTTACTGAAGCTAAATTCAAATGATAAACCCTGTACAGCAAAAAAGCTAGGAATTTTGTGTATTGTATTAGTAGCTTTTTACCAAATTCACCAACGCAGTGATATTTTCAACTGGAGTATCAGGGAGTACTCCATGTCCGAGATTAAATATGAAGGGTGAATCTCTAAAGCAATCTATTATACGTTTTGCTTCTTTTATTGCTTCCGTTTTATTATAGGCTAAAAGATTAGGATCAAGATTTCCTTGTAGAGGGATTTTTAGATTCGCTTTCGCCCATTCTATTGGGACATTATAATCTATACTTACTGCAGATACACCTGTTTGTTCGCAGTAATCCTTATAAAGATTTCCAGCAGACCTTGGAAATCCTATTATTGGAAAACCAGAAAATCTATCCTTTATTGCCAAGGTAATTCTCTTTGTTGGTTCGATAACATATTCTTTAAACAATGGTTCCGATAATGCACCAGCATTACTGTCAAATAGCTGAATAACATCTGCTCCAAATTCTATCTGTTTAATTAGATAAATAATCGTTGCTTCCGTTATTCGTTCAATTATTTCCTTCAAATACGAAGGGTAAAAATTTAATACTTTGGAAAAAGTTTTGCTGCTTCCACCTTCTATGATATATGAAGCTACTGTCCATGGGCCACCAGCAAATCCTATAAGAGGCTTTTTTTTTGATAGCTGACTTCTGACTTTCTTTATAGCGTTTAGAATTGGTAAAATTTTAGCTTCAATGTCTTGTGGACTTTTCAATTCTTTAGGATTCTTTATAGGTTTTATTCTCGGGCCCACATTGCGCAGGAAATTCACGTCACAACCCAAAACATCAGCTATTATTAAAATGTCTGAAAAAATTATCGCCGCATCCACGTCAAATCTTGTCACTGGCTGTAACGTCAATTCTGTCACTAAATCTGTGTTGTAGCATATCTCCATAAAATTATTCATATTTTCCACTGCTTTGCGGTACTCAGGAAGAGACCTGCCAGCCTGACGCATTAGCCAAATAGGCACTCTTTCACCTGGCTCATTTTGTTTGATAACTTCTACTATTGTTGTTTTGCTGCTTTCCA